>CAVRDY010000005.1:0-354800 GCA_963719935.1 uncultured Actinomycetes bacterium
CACCGACGCGCTGGACTCGCTGATCGACGACTACCTCGCCGCCGGGCAGGCAGTGGCGGACGCCACCGGTCCGATGCAGGGCTCCCTTCCCGACCCGCCGCCGACGGTGTGGCGTGTCCTGTTGCTGACCTACGGAGGGATACACGTCGGGCATGGACCGGCTGGCGCCTTGATGGCAGATCCGCTCGGTGGCCGGGTTATCGGCGCGGCGGTGCCTCTCATGCAGGCGATCATCAACCTGGTTGCCGAGGACAAGAACGTGGTCAGGGCCGGTGTGAGGCCAGCCACTCGTCGGCTGCCTCGAACTGGAGGCCGAACTGGCGGTCGACGTCACGCATCGCCCACTCGGCGATCTTCCTGCCCACCAGAGGGACACGCACATCGACATCGATGGTCACGGCGTAGGCGGTCGTGTCGCCATCGGGGGTCAGCGTCACGGTTCCATCGATGGACACCGGGGCGCCTTCGATCTCCATCGACATGGTGCCTGTGGCCCGGCCGTCTGTGTCCTGGGTCCATTCGTCGACCGAGTGCATGGTGTTGGTCGGGCTCAGGACACGTCGGGCGAAGCCTGGAGCTCGAGGGTGATCACCCTGCGGGTGACGATGCGGAAGTGGTCTCCGTCGTGGCGGTGCTCGACCAGCTCAATGTCCCGGTAGCCCATTCGCTCGAACATGGCGAGCTGGGCGTCGGGGTCGGTGAGCATCGCCGAAACGGCGTCGATGGGGGCGGCGAAGGTGCGCTCGGTCCGGTGCTTCATGCCATCAGATTGCCAGCACCGGGTCGCCCGGCGGGCCGCTCGGGGAGGGGAGTGGCCTGGACGATGAGCTGGCCGTAGAGAACGCCGAGGACCATGTCGCCAGCGACGCGGGTGCCCCACGTCGAGGCGGCGCGTCCTGCCAGAGGTCGACGGGGTAGCCGAGGGGCACCGGCCGCACGAGCGACGAGGGTGGGATCGGTGGCGAATCCGATGGCGCTGGCTCCGATCGCCACCGCCACCAGCGGGATACCTTCGACCGGCGCCAGCCGAGGATCCTCGGGCGGGATGCCACCCAGGGGATAGACGGTGCTCATGGCCTGCTCGTGGACGTGCTGCATCGGCCAGAGTGGAAGCAGGAAGTGGCGCGTTGGTTCTGTTCCCGGCGGAGTCGGGGTGGTGGTCGCAGCCTGTTGGATCGCCACCAGGTCGTCGCCGGAGAAGCCGAGACCTTGTTCCCCGAGCCAGTGCCGGTACGAGGCCATCCAGGCTGCCGCCTGGGCCATCAGGTCCTGCATGGCCTGGGCCATCTCCATGGGATCCTGCACCGCAGGAAACGCTAGCTTCCCCGGGCGCTGCCATCGCCCTGGGGCGCGTCAGCACCCGGACCCGCCCCCCGTTGCTCTCGTCTGAAGGATGAGGACCGCAGGTGGGCCAGGCTCTTTGCGCTCAGCCTCGGTCAGGACGGAGGATGGCGATGTTCGAGCCGATCTCGGGGGGGAGTGCCCGGACGAGTCGGCGGATGTCCTTGGGGTCGCTGGTGATGATCACCGAGGTCGTTCCTGTCGCGTTGAGGACGACGGCCGCGTCGATGGGGTCGGAGGCGCGCGGAGCCTGGCACAGCTCGCCGCTGGCACGGGCGATGTTGTCGAACCCGCCCCGTCGGGTCCTCTTGAGCGCCTCGTCCAGGCCAGCCTGGTTCGGTGTACCTCGCCAGACCTGGGCGAGGGCCCCTGCTGGAACGACGACCTCGAGGTCTGCGTCGGTGGCCGCGTCGAGTCGGGCCCACATGCGGCGGTCATTACGTTCGAGTGCGATGAGCGCACCGGCGTCGAGTACCAGGCGATCGGTCACGACGGGCCGGCGAGGCCGAGTTCGCGCAACGAGCGCGGCGACGCTCGGCTGCGGTGAGGGCGCCGTGCTCGGTCTCCCAGGCCGCTATGACGTCTTTGAGGCCCTGCGCTCGTAGCTTGCGTTCCGCCGCGTCGGCGAGCCAGCCGGAGACGGTTCCACCCTCAGCGGCATCGCGGATCTGGTCAGCGAGGTCGGCATCGAGAGAGATGGCAAGGCGAGCAGTCGTCATACGCCGATATTACGCAGGACGTAGGTGCCCGGCAACCCTCTGGGAAGCGGGCCGGTGTTCACGATTCGGCCCAACCAGGCACCGAGGGACACGAGCGCCACGATGGTGAACAGGCACACTCCGCTGATTCCGAGGACGGCCCCTGCGGTGTCGAGCGGCCTGAGGGCGAGGGCCAAGGCCATGCAGAGCACAATGCCGGCCCACCCGATGGCAGCAGCGATCAGGATCGCCGCTCCTGGTGCCACCCGAGGTGCGCGTCGAGCTGTTCCGGATTGCTGCACGGGATCTGTATCGGCGCGGTCCGGACTGAGAGTGGAGCTAGGCCGCTGGGCCATCGCAGACCGTCCGACGCGAGTGCCGAGGCGCAGGGGTTCACGACAGGCCGGCCAGCTTGTAGAGCACGAGCGAGCCGGCCACCGCGAGGTTGAGGCTGGAGCCGGTGCCGATCATGGGGATCTCGATGACCTCGTCGAGGTGGTCCCACGCCTGGTCGGGGAGCCCGAACCGCTCATGGCCGAGGACGACGACCGTGCGGCGCTTGAGCCTGCTCCACGTCGGCCAGGCGAACGGCGTCGTCGGCCAGCTCCACGCCGACGATCCACGAGCCCCGCTCGCGTTCGCGGCGAAGCCACTCCTCGGGATCGGTCGGTTCGTGGATGCACGGTTGGACCCGAAGTGTGTTGCCACGCTCGAGAGCGGCCCTCGACGACTTGCCCTTCCGGACCGCTATGCATGAGCCGACGGCATCGCAGGTGCGCAGGAGGGTGCCGAGGTTCTCGCCGTAGGCGACCCACAGCGGGGCGACGATGAGGTGGTCCCAGCACTGGTGTCGGCGAGGCCGGCGTTCTCGCCGCAGCTCCTGGGGTGACTTGCGGCGGGCGCCCTGCCAGGCGCTCGATCGGGCGGGGGAGGTGACCTCCGGGTGTGTCATGCGATGCGCCGCTTCTTGGCGGGCGCAGACCATCTCGCTGATGCTGGGGCGTTCAACCGTCGGTCATCTCGCACGCAAAGTCAATGCCCGACGTGGTACTGAAACCGGTTGCGATCGGCGTCGGTCCCCCTTCATACTGGGTTCGCGGAACCCCGGTAGGCTGGTCCGAGGGCCCGAAAGGGCCGACTAGGACAGGAGCCGGGGTTCCGCTGCGCTCAGGCCCAGCGGATGTCGAGGAGCCGGGGATCCACACCTTGTGCCGCTTCGGTCGTCGTGCCCGCGACGTGCTCGGCCACGATCCCAGCGGCGGCGTCGGCGAGCCAGAGCAGTGGTTCGAGCTTCCCGACCCAGCTGACGTCGAGATCGTCGGGCACACTCCTGTTCGCCGCCAGATTGGCGAGGGTCGCCCGGTCGAAATGGTCGGCCTCCGACCTCGACTCGATCACGACTTCGTCGACGCCTTCTTCGACCAGATCGACGAGGAGTGAGCCCAGAACGCGACTGCGGCTGGCCTCGAGCTGCTTGGGGGCGACGGGGTAGGCGACCCTGCTGATCCCGGCCACGGCGTGCTCGTTGAGGAGTGCGACCATTCGACCCTTGACGGTCCGGCCGTCCTGACGCCAACGGAACACCCGCTTCCTGCGCGCCACCACGTCGAGCGCTCGCTCACGGATCTCGTGGCGGTCCTCGGTCAGGACGATCACCGAGCTGACGACGAGCAGTTGTCCGCCCGGTCGGGCCGGGTTCGACTCGTCGATGAGGGCGAGGAGCGAGGTCGTCACGTTGCGGCTTGCCTCCAGAGCTCGTCGAGGGCGTCGGTGAGGTGCTCTTCGAGGGACGGAAACAGGTGGCCGTAGAGGTTGAGGGTCACCCCGATGTCGCTGTGGCCCAGCCGCTCTTGGATGGCCTTGGGGTGGGCGCCGAGTTGGATGAGCAGCGACGCGCACGTGTGGCGCAGGTCGTGGTTATGCCGACGTCGGCATAAGCACGATTATGCCGACATCCGCGTTATGCCGACCCTTCTCGTCGGAGTCCTGGCTGCGTGAGGTGAGCCGAGTGTTCAGGTCGGCATAACGCGAGCGGCTGCCGCGATCGTCTTCTTCATCATCGAGGAGAAGGAGACGAACATGGCAGGGCAGAGCAGGGTGAGCAGGGTGTTGGTCGCGGGGCCGCTGGCCCCGTTCGCCGACGCATACCGCGAAGAGTTGGAGGGCGTGGGGTACACGCGTTTGTCGGTGGTCTACCTCCAGCGGCAGGTGGCCTGTGTGAGCCGTTGGCTCGACGCGCGGGGCCTGGGTGTGGAGCAGTTGGACGAGGCGTGCATCGAGGCGTTCGTTGCGGAGCAGCGGGAGAGGGGTCGTGTGGCCGGGGTGTCGCGGCCCGGTCTGTCGTGCCTCCTGAAGCTGTTGCGTGACCTGGGCGCCGTGAGCGTGGCGGTGCCATTCGAGCTGTCGCCGACGGAGGAGCTGATGGAGTCCTTCGGTCGTTTCCTGCTGACCGAGCGTGGTCTGGTGCCGGGCACCGTTCGCGGATATGTGGACCGGGCGCGCCGGTTCGTGGCTGGGCTCGGTCCCGGCGGGCTCGCAGCGGTGACGGCGGCGCAGGTCACGGACGCGGTGCTCGGGGAGTCGGCGTCGGTGTCGGTGAGCGCTGCGCAGAACTACGTCGCCGGTCTGCGGGCGTTCCTGCGCTTTCGCTTCGTCGAGGGTCTCGTCGAGGCGGACCTGTCGGAGGCGGCACTGTCGATCACTGGTCGGAGGCGTTCGCCGCTTCCCAGGGGAATCGCCAAGCACGAGGCCGAGGCGCTGCTCGCGTCCTGCGACCGACGCACCGCGATCGGTCGGCGCGATTACGCGGTGATCATCACGCTGCTGCGTCTGGGTCTGCGCAGGGGTGAGGCCGCCGGCCTGCGGATCGACGACATCGACTGGCGGGCCGGCGAGCTGGTGGTGGTGGGCAAAGGCGGCCGGAGGGACCGGCTGCCGCTACCCACCGACGTCGGCGCTGCCATTGCCTCTTACCTGCGGCGCGGCCGCCCGGCCAGCGACCGTCGCGAGGTGTTCCTGCGGGCCAGAGCACCGTTCGGCCCGATGGCGGCGGGGACCGTCGCATCGACGGTGCGGCGCGTGTGTCGACGGGCGGGTGTGCCCGAAGTCGGCGCGCACCGCTTGCGCCACACCGCGGCCTGTGAGATGGCCGCAGCGCAGGTCCCGCTGCCCGAGATCGCTCAGGTGCTACGCCACCGGAGCTTGCAGTCCACCGCCATTTACGCCCGGGTCGATCTCGACCGGCTCCGAGAGCTGGCCCTGCCCTGGCCTGGGGAGGGTTCGCGATGAGCGCGCTGTGCGATCACGTCGAGGACTACCTCCGGTTGCGCCGCTCCCTGGGCTACAAGCTGGAGCGGGCCGGTCATCTCTTGCCGCAGCTGGTCACATACCTGGAAGCCGCCGGCTCTGCGACGCTTACCGCCGAACTGGCGATCTCGTTCGCACGCCTTCCCGAGAACGCCCGTCCCGCGCACTGGGCGGCTCGCCTGAGCGTTGTGCGCGGCTTCGCCCGCTATCTCCGGACCATCGAACCAGCGACCGAAGTCCCGCCCCCAGCGGTGTTCCCTGCCCGGCGCCATCGTCGGGTCCCCTACCTGTGGTCCCAGGAGGAGATCGGCAGGCTCCTCGAGGCCGCCCGGGTGCTGCACCCACCGTTGCGGGCCGCCACCTACGAGGCGCTGTTCGGGCTCCTCGCGGTGTCGGGCATGCGCGTTGGTGAGGCATGCGGCCTCGACGGGGCCGACGTCGACTTCGGCACCGGCGTCATCACCATCCGCCACGCCAAGTTCGATCGGCCACGCCTGGTGCCCCTCCATGACACAACCACCGCGGCGCTGCGCGCCTACGCCACCGAACGCGACCGTCTCAGCCCGGCCCGCTCGACAGCGTTCTTCGTCTCAGGTGCCGGCACCAGGCTCAACCGCAGCGCGGTGGCCATGGTGCTCAGACAGATCACGACCGCCATGGGTCTCCGCAGCGAAACGGTCCGTCCCACCCCGCACCAGTTGCGGCACAGCTTCGCTGTCCGCACCCTCGTCGACTGGCACCGCAACGGCGTCCGCGTCCAAGACCACATCGCCGTCCTGTCGACCTACCTGGGACACGTCAGCCCGGCCGACACCTACTGGTATCTGTCAGCCTCGCCGGAGCTGATGGCACTCGCCGCCGAACGGCTCGACACCCACATCGGAGGCCGACGATGAGCGCGCTCGCCCCCGGACTCCAGGCCTTCTTCACCGACCGCCTCATCAGCCAACGCGACGCCAGCCCCAACACCGTCGCCGCCTACAAGACCGGCCTCCGTCTCCTGGTGGCCTTCGCCGCCGAACGCACCGGCACAAGCCCCAGCGCGCTCGACATCGCCGAGATGGACGCGCCGCTCGTCGCCGCGTTCCTCGACCATCTCGAGCGCGACCGCCACAACAGCGTGACCACCCGCAACAGCCGTCTCGCAGCCATCCACTCCCTGTTCGGCTACCTGGCGCTACACCACCCCGAGCACGCGGCATCCATCCAACGGGTGCTGGCCATCCCCACCAAGCGCGCCCAACGCAACCTCGTCACCTACCTCGCCGAGAACGAGATCGACGCCCTGCTCGGCTCCTGCGATCTGGGTCGCTGGACCGGACGACGCGACCACACCATGTTCGCCCTCACGATCCAGACCGGGCTGCGCATCTCCGAGCTCGCCGGCCTCGACTGCGGTGACATCACCCTGGGCACCGGCGCCCACGTGCACACCATCGGCAAGGGCCGCAAGGAACGACGCACACCACTCATCCACCCGACCCGGGCCGTCCTCAAGGCCTGGCAGGCCGAACGCGGCGGCACACCAACCGACCCGCTGTTCCCGACCACGACCGGCAAACGCATGAGCCGCGACGCCATCGAGCGACGCCTCACCCACCATCTGGCCCTTTCGTCCGCGAGCTGCCCGTCGATCGCCGACAAGCACGTGACCATGCACACGCTGCGTCACACCGCCGCCATGCGGCTCCTGCTCGCCGGCAACGACATCACCGTCATCGCGCTATGGCTCGGACACGAGCAGATCGCGACAACGAACATCTACCTCCACGCCGACATGAGCCACAAACAACGAGCCATCGACAGGACCAAGCCGCTGGACGCAAAGCCCGGCCGCTATCGGCCCCCCGACGCGCTCCTCGCGTTCCTCGAGGCCCTCTGATTATGCCGACACAAGATGCCGCGCCACCCCCGCTGACCAGCGGACACGCGCTCGTGTCGGCATAACGCGGATGTCGGCATAATCGTGGGTGCGGACGGCTTCGGGCAGCCCGGCGTCGCGTGCAGGGCCGGGACCATGGCCCACTTGCGGAAGCTGTCGCGGTTGAGGCCGTCGGCCGGATCCTTCTGACCACCGAACACCCAGTCGTCGGGACCGAGCGGTCGCTCCAGCTGCCCGGCCCGGGCCGCCAGGTGCGCCTCGCCGGCGGCGGCGACCATCCGGGGGAGGGGCACCGAGCGAACCTCGTAGGACTTCGGTGGCCCGGAGACGAGGACGCGGTTCACCGGCTGGAGCGTCTCGGCCACGCTCACACGACGGCGCAGCAGGTCAAGGCGCTTCACCCGCAGGCCGCAGAGCTCGCCGGGTCGCATGCCGGCGTAGGCGGCGAGGACGACGAAGAACCGGTACTCGTCTCGCATGGCCTCGGCCAGGCGGGCAACCTCCTCGGCGGTGAGGAAGTGGGCTTCGGACTTGGCGGGGCGGGGGAGGCGGATCCGTCGGGCCGGATTGTCGCGGATGGCGCCGGCGTCTCGGGCGAGCTCAAGCACCAGGGCGAAGACCGACACCACGTTGCGGATCCACTTCGGGCTGAGGCCCTCGTCGGTCATCTCGGCGACCCACTGGCGGACCTCGGCCCGGTCGATCGACCCGAGCGGCCGCTCACCCCAGCGGGGGAGCACCCGACGGTTCAGGATCTTGCGATAGCTGACCCGGGTCGTCGGCTTCAGCGGCGCGGTGTGTCTGATACCAGGCCTCGGCCCACGAGCCGAGTGTCGAGCGACGCAGGGCCGGGTCGGTCCACTCGCCGCGCTGGAGATCGGCGCCGACGCGTTCGAGGAACTTGGCGGCGTCGAGCTTGCGGTCGAAGGTCTGGCTCCGGGACCGGCCCGACAGGTCGCGGTAGCGGGCCCGCCATCGCTTGTTGGGAGTGCGCTCGATCGAACCCACGGTCGTCCTCGAGGTGAGATGCCCGACGCAGGGTCGGACGGACGGGGAGGGTGACCCTTCAGCGGCGGGTCGCCGAGCGCGTGTGGCCAGGGTACCGGTCGGGTGTGACGGACTCGTTGTGCGTCGAGCCATTCGTCGACGTCGGCGGCCCGGTAGCGGACGTGGCGCCCGATGCGCAGGTACGCGCGGGCCGAGTCCCTGGTACCGCCAGTTGGCCAGCGTCGAGACGGGCACGCCGAGCTGCTCGGCCACGTCGATGGGCGTCAGCAATGGCTCGCGGTCTTCGATGATCTCCATACCGGACAAGGCCGCTCAGGACCCGAGGATCTCGCGACCGAATCGCGATCCGGTCCGGCCGACCGTCCTGTCGTCCCAGCCCCGACCCCCTCGCCGCCGACCACCCAGCGTCACGTCGACCGATTTCCAGAACGGCAGATCCACAAAGCACACCCTTGCAGGTTCCCCCCTCGGGGGAACCTGCGGCGCGTCCGTCGATCACGGAGCGTGGGGCCGAGCCCGAGTCGTGTTACTCGTCCCCGATCAGTGATGCACCTGCGCACATCGAGACGACCCCCAACTGCTGCGAGCCTCCGAGTGACTCGGCGAGCTCATCTGGGGCCGGCGGCCAGCTCGACCTCGCCGTGGTCATCGGGCCGAGCGACTGGATCTCGTTGACCGACCTCGTCGAGTGATCGACCCACAGGGCCCAGGTCGCGAGCGAGATGACGCCGTCGTCGGTCAGTGATGTCCCCGCGACCCAGAGGTCGCCCCCGGCGTCGGATGCGGCCTCGGTCTCTTCGTCGACGGGCTCGATCCAGACCCCATCCAGAGGAGGAGTCCCCTCCTCGAGAGCTTCCACGAGCCACGGAGGGGCCAAGGCGCACTGCGAGAGATCTGGTGGCTCTGGCGTGTCGTCTTGGTCCCACGCGCCCATTGCGAGTGCGAGCGCTGCGAGGAGGACGATCGCAGCAGCCAGGAGGCCGATGCGTCGCCAGTTGACTGGTTCCGCCGGGGTGTGAGAACGAGGCAGATCCGTGGGGTCGACGCCGTGGGTACTTCCCGGATCGTTCAACTCCTCGATGACCCGTCGGGTCTCGAAGGTGAACCCGCGAGACGAACTGACGGTCAGCCGCCTCCCGTCGGCGAAGTGCAGGGTCAGCCCTGCCATCCCCTCCAAGGTGGTGGCGAATCCCTCAGCCCCCGAGCTGCCTACTTGCGGCTTGGTTGCCGAGATCCCCTCTCGAGGGATGTCAATCAGAAGCTCGAGCTTCGGTGGTCGGAACGTGCGATACCGCCACACGAGCATCCGGTCCGCGGTGAGGCCGAGGACCATCGAGGTCGCGGGGCGGACTCCCAGCACGCGATGCCAGCGTTTGGCGGTCCCGGCGGTGGCCGCGGCGGCACCAAGCCAGCCTGCCACCGGGAGCCCAGCCACGAAGATCCACGGCCCCGCGGCGTTCCCTTCGAGCCAGCCAGTGGCGCTGGTGGCCGCGGCGAGCACTCCGAGTAGGACGACACCGCCGAGGAAGCCGAGGATGTACGCCCCGACGCTGATCGAGGTCGCCGCCATCACCGGATCCGCCCGGACAGGATCGTTCCCGAGCCATTCGTTGACCCGGTCGACGTACGGCGAAACCGATTTCGTCCCCACCGCACGAGTCTCGCCTATCCATCATCCGGGATCTCATCCGGGATCTCATCCGGGATCTCATCCGGGAACTGCTCCGCGAACTCGACCCGCCGTCGGAGGCGGTCGACCGCGTGAATGTGTCAGCACGAGCCGGTACTCGGCGGGATGAACCTCAGGCTGCGCGTAGCGGCGATCGGAAGCGGTCACCTGAGCCCATCGGCCGAGAGCAGGTTCCCGTAGGGGAACCTGCAAACGTGTGCTTCTCGGATCTGTTGATGTCGCGGAAATCTCCTCGTATGACGAGACGGGTCGAGGAGGGGTGTGGAAGGGTTGGACCGTGTTCCCGGTGCTCATCGCTCTGGCGATGCTCGTGGTGTTCGCGGCCTTCGCGATCGTTCCGCAGATCCAGCTGCGGCGGGCCGGGTTCGACCGGAAGCGCCGCCCACCCTCGGACGCGATCGGACACACCTTCGACGAGGGGAACTCGCTCTCGATCATCGGCGGTTCCAGGATCCGGAACATGAACGCCAGCGTCCCGCTGGTTCGGCTGAGGGCCGATCGCGAGTGGGTCCACCTCGCCAGGGTGTGGATGGTGCCCGAGGTCTGGATAGATCGACAGTTCGTCGCCGCAGTTCGCCGCGTGCACACACTCGGAGGCGGCGCAATCCGCTTCGAGTCGGCCGACGGCCGGTACGACGGCGTGCTCTTCTGGACGTTCAAACCTCGCCAGGCACTGGTCTCGCTGGGGAACTTCGGATGGCCGATTGCTCTGTAGATGGGTCCTGTCCACGGCGTCGACATGCCCTGTACCGTCGGGGTCGTCGTCGAGTGAGGGAGCGTGATGGCTGACACAGATCGCCCGCTCTCCTTCTCGGAGCGACTGGAACTCGGCCAACGGCTGCGCCGCCAGGATCAGATGGCCGCCGGACTCGAGCGGCCGGGCCTGATCTTCGTCAGAGCCCTGTGGACGGGTGTCTGGACGCTCCTCACCGGGGTAGCGATCCTACTGGCGATGTCCGGAAGCCACGGCTTCGGGTGGGGTGCAGCTGCGGTGGTAGGTCTGCTTGGTGCGGGTGGAGCGACCGTCCTCCGATCCTTCGACCGGGTGCTCCGGCGCTGGTCCGGGCCAGGTGAATGACGGCAGCAGCGCAGGTCTGACGCCCACCGCCCACAACGAGCTGAGGAACCAGCGCCCGAGGCGGCGTCGTCAGTACCGGTAGCTTCGGCATTGGAGAGGTCACCACTCACGTCATGTCCCGCGAATCCCGAGCACCATGCCCCAACTGCGGGCGGAGGATCGAGGTCAGCCGAACCTGGTGCTACCACTGCGGCGAGGAGGTCGATCACTCGGTCGAGTGGGAGGCCCCATCCGGTCCTCGATTTCGCTGGGGTCGGGCTGGGATCGTCGCCCTCGCGTGTCAGCCTCTCGTCGCCCTCTGGACCGTCGCGTACCGTGCCGTCGGCCCCCTACGAACCACCAGAGTTCCTTTCGGTCGGCGGGCGCTCGGCCGTGACGTGTACCTCGCACTACGTGGAGTACGTCGTTGCCGCCCAGTTCCTGGTGGTGGCGGTCGCGCTGGTGGCCGGCATCATCGGTACGAGGCCATGGGGCGGGAAGCTCTTGATCCCGCTGGCCGCGGTGGCGCTTCTTCCTGTTGGGTGCACGGCGATGTTCTGGGCGGAGTTCTGCCCCAACCATGAGTTCCCCGTCGGCCTGATCGAACCGCTCCCCGATGGAGCGGCGGTGGTGGGGGAGACGCACGGTGGCTACACGTGCCAGGGATTCGTGCTCCAGGTCGATGCATCCTCGAGCCTGGCGGTTGTCGAGGACGTCGTCGCTCACTACGAGTCCCTCGGCTGGCGGGTCTGGAACGAACCTCACATCACCCGCCGCAGCGGGAACCCCACCGGGTCGGGGGCTGGCCTCTTCGCTGGGTCCAACGAGGGCGCCGGGTGGAGCATGTGGGTATCTGCCCGGGAGGAATCCCCCGGAGAGGTCGTCGTTGGAGTCGAGGTGCCAAATCAGTCCGGACTGTGTGGCTGACCACAGGCCGCTCGATAGGACCCTGACAGCACGCGGGGTCCTCCGGCGGCTCTCGACCCCACAGCGGTAGCGTCGCTTCGTGCCATTCGACTTCACCGTGCCTGAGATCCGCTCGATGCCTCTGGACGAGTTGGGCCTGGCGGTTCTCCGGGCTTTCGACGAGGACAACCACTGGTCGATGGGCAACTGGATGAACCGCCTCCAGTCGCTCGGCCAGGACGGCCTCGATCCGTTGGCCGAGGCGGTTGGGTGGCTCAATAGCCGCGGTCTCCTTGCTGACCGCGGCAAGCCAGGTGGGCTCCGGTGGCCAGTTCGTCACTCGGCTCGGGAAGCGTGTCCTCGCCGAGGGTCTCGGCCCGGTCCGTGCCGGTGACCTGGTCGAGGTCATCGAGATCGACGGGCGCCTGCAGCTCGCGGTGGAGCGAGTTCCTCGCAGGCAGGTACGGCGACGCGGCCATGAAGGCCATGCGAGAGGTCGAGATCGCTGTTCGGGAGCGGGCGGGACTGTCTGCCGACGCGGTCGGGGAGAAGCTCATGAGCCAGGCGTTCAAGCCCCAAGGCGGCCTTCTGGTCGATCCAGCGATGCCGGCGGCCGAGCAGCAGGGCGTCATGCATCTGTTCATCGGAGCGCTGGCGCTCCTTCGCAATCCGCCGGCGCATCGTGAGGTCGACTACGACGACCCCGTCGAAGCTGCCGAGGTGGTGCTGCTCGCCGATCTGCTCCTCAGGATCGTCGGCCGCTTGCCGGCTCCGGATGCGTCCGAAGCCGAGTAGCGACGCCGGAGGCGAGTCGGGCGGCTCGATTCGCGGCCAGCCGTGGTGGCGTGACGGCGCAACGCGCTCGAAATCGCGTGTCGCGCGCGTGTCCTCAGCCGAATCCACGATCTGAGGCCCGTCTCCGAAAACGCCGACTGGCCTGGGCGTTCACCCAGGCCAGCAGCAAGTCCAAACGGTGGAGCTGGAGGGAATCGAACCCTCCCGTGTTGACGCGGAATCGGTGTAAAAGTGCTGGTCAGAGCGTTGCTGATGACGGGCCAGGACACGCCAGGACACCAGGAGGACACAAAAAACGGCGCCCACCGCGGTGACGAGTCCGTCTGCCAGCCCCTGCTGCGTCCCGACCTACGGTCGCCTTCAGCGGGTTGTCGATGGCACACTGTGGCCGTGCCGAATCCCCTTCCTCGTGTCCCAGACGCGGACGCGCCGCTCACCGCAGAGGAGCTCGCCGCGCTCCAAGGTGTGGGTGCAGTGCGTTCGGTCGACGACGTACGGGCCGACCTCTGGAAGGACGACGCCGAGGTTGACGCGTTTCTCGAAGACGTGCGCCGGGCTCGGCGGGCCAACGTCGCCTGATGGCGCAGATCGTTCTCGATACCGACGCCGCGTCCCTGCTCCAGAAGGGCCGACTGCCGGCCGATCTCACCACGCATGTGAGCGGAGTCACACTGGCGGTGTCGTTCGTGACCGTTGGCGAGCTCTACAAGTGGGCCGAACGCCGCTCCTGGGGCGTCCGCACCCGGGACAAGCTCGAAGCATGGCTGCACACGGTCGTGATCATCCCGGCTGATCGTGATGTCACCCGAAGCTGGGGAGTCATCGCCGCACGCGCCGACGAGCGGGGGCGACCTCGTCCCGCGAACGACTCGTGGATCGCCGCGTGCTGCATCGCAAAGGGTCTCCCGCTGCTGACGCTCAACCTCGGAGACTTCGAGGACTTCGAGGAATACGACGGCCTGCAACTCCTACGCGGCGTGTGACGGGGGAGTCGTTCCCGAACAAGTCGTCGCCCAGAACATCGGGCGCCGCTCGGCACGAAGCGCCGGCGCGATGACCCGGATGCAGCTCAGCAGCGGATCGCTGGTCACACCCGCTCGAGTTCGACGGCTCGGATGAGGACTCCGTGCCGGATGAAGCCGACCGGTGTCTCGACCAGCCCCTTTTCTTCAAAGCGTCACCTTCCACGTCGTTTCCCTGTGTGAGCATGAAGCGAGGGCTCCTTCGAGTTGGCGTGCTTGGTCGTCGTCAGCTTCGAAGCGGCCCGCCTCGCGTGGCGATTGCCGACGGCTCGTTCGATGCGGGTCAGGACGGGAGGATGGTGATGTTCGAGCCGATGTCGGTGGGGAGCGCCCGGACGAGTCGGCGCATGTCTTTCGGGTCGCTGGTGATGATCACCGAGGTCGTTCCTGAGGCGTTGAGGACGACGGCCGCGTCGATGGGGTCGGAGGTGCGCGTGGCCTGGCACAGCTCGCCGCTGGCACGGGCGATGTTGTCGAACGCGCCGCGTCGGGTCTTCTTGAGTGCCTGGCTCAGCCGCGCCTGGTTCGGTGTGCCCCGCCAGACCTGGGCGAGGGCACCCGATGGAACGACGACCTCGAGGCTCGCGTCGGCGGCCGCGTCGAGTCGGGCCCACATGCGGCGGTCATTTGGGACTGCCGCGCGGGGAAGGGACATCTGAGATGGCTTGCTTCGGCGGGCCTGGAAGGATGTCGATATGCCCAAGCCCTACCCCCAGGAGTTCCGCGACGATGTCGTGAGGGTCGCCAAGAACCGGCCGGACGGAACGACGCTCGAACAGGTCGCTGCTGATTTCGGGATCCATCCGATGACGTTGTCGAAGTGGCTCCGCGTCAGCGGCGATCGATGCCGGTGACAAGCCCGGCGTCACCACGACGGAGTCGGCTGAGAACCAGACGTTGAAGCGTCGGGTCCGGTTGCTCGAGCAGGAGAACGAGGTGCTCCGTCGAGCAGCTGCGTATCTCGGTCAGGCGACGCTCCCAAAAGGCTGATGTACCCGCTCGTGCGTGAGCTCGCCGTCGACGGGATCCCCGTCGTGGTGTCGTGTCGGGTACTCGATCTTGGACGCTCCGCCTACTACCGATGGCTCGACGAGCCCTTCACCGACGGCCAACTCGACGAAGCACACCTGGCCAACTCCATCCACGACGCTCACGTGGACGACCCCGAGTTCGGGTACCGGTTCCTCGCCGATGAGGTCCGTCTCGGGGATCATCCCGACGTGTCGGACCGGGTCGTGTGGCGCATCTGTCGGGACAACGCCTGGTGGTCGGTGTTCGGCAAGCCCAAGAGAGCCAAGGGGTCCACGCCGGGGACGCCGTCCCATGACGACCTGGTGCGCCGCGACTTCACCGCGTCGGCTCCGAACGAGCTGTGGTTGTGCGACCTGACCGAACATCGAACCAGGGAAGGCAAGCTCTACGTGGCGGCGATCAAGGACGTGTTCTCGAACCGGATCATCGGCTGGGCCATCGACGAACGGATGAAGGCCCGGCTCGTGGTCGCCGCGATCGAGATGGCCGTCGCCCGCCGCGACGGCGACGTGGCCGGCTGCGTGTTTCATTCGGACAGGGGCAGCCAATTTCGCGCTCGGAAGGTCCACCGGGCCCTGGCCCGCCACGGCATGGTCGGCTCCATGGGCCAGGTCGGCTCAGCCGGCGACAACGCCGCTATGGAATCGTTCTTCGCCCTACTCCAAAACAACGTCCTCGACCGGCGCTCCTGGACCACCCGCGACGAACTTCGCATAGCGATCGTCACCTGGATCGAACGCACCTACCACCACCGCCGCCGGCAAGCCCGCCTCGGCCGGTTGACCCCGATCGAATACGAGATGATCATGACCCCTCAGACAGCAACCGCTGCCTGACCAACCCGTGTCCCCTCAGCGCGCGGCAGTCCCTTTCGTTCGAGTGCGATGAGCGCACCGGCGTCGAGTACCAGGCGGTCGGTCACGATGGGTCGGCGAGGCCCAGTTCGCGGCGAGCGCGGCGACGCTCGGCCGCGGTGATGGCTCCGTGTTCGGCCTCCCAGTCGGCCACGACGTCTTTGAGGCCCTGCGCTCGGAGCTTGCGTTCCGCCGCGTCGGCGAGCCAGCCCGAGACGGTTCCACCGCCAGCGGCATCGCGGATCTGGTCGGCGAGGTCGGCATCGACGGAGATGGCCAGGCGAGCAGTCGTCATACGCTGATATTACGCAGGACGTCGGTGTCCCACTACCCCCAGATGGCCCTAGCGGCGATGCCCCGCCTCCTCGACAACCTTCACGGCAACGCGATTCCAGGGCTCCTGACATGGGCGTGGAATTGATGCAGGGGTTCATGGTTGTTTGACGGTGTAGACGATGGTGAGGTTGGTGCCGGGGTAGGTGGTCTGGGTGGCGGTGAGGTCTTCGCAGAGGCCGGCGATGGCTCGGGTGCGGCGGGGCGCGGACAGCTGGTTGATGCGGACGTGGAGTTGGTCGTCGACGACTTGGAGGTCGGCGGGTGTGGCGAAGACCTCGCGGCAGCAGGCTGCGGGCTTCGTCCTCGGCGCGTGCGTAGTGGGGGGCGAGGAGTCGGGCGAGGGCGGACTCGGCGTTGTAGGTGGCGAGGCGGATGGCGTCGTGGATGCGTTTGCGTTCGGGGTCCAGGCGCGCGGCGTCGGGGTGTAGGTCGCCGATGGGCACCTTGGCGGGGATAGCGCGGGCGTCGGCATGGAGGTCAGCGACTTGGGCGCGGGCGGCGGCGAACGCGGCGTCGAGCTCGGCGGCCTCAGCGCGGGTTCGGCCACCGGCGAGGGCGGCTCGGCCTTCGGTGGCTTCGGCGGCGTTGAGGGTGGCGCGGGCGTCGCGGACGTTGTGGTCGGCGGCGCGGCGGGCGGGGTTGGGCACGAGCCGGTCGGGGTCGTCGGGGGTGGTCTCGTAGGCGTCGAGGCCGTCGAGGGCGTAGTGGGCGCGCATGTAGCGGAAGAAGTTCTCTTGGCGCCACCGGGAGAACATGGCGTGAGCGAGGGGGGCGGGGTCGGGGTCGGTGCGGGTGGTGAGGATCTGGGTTTGGTGGCCGGTGTCGGGATCGAGTCGGGTGATCTGACGGCACGCGAAGCGTCGGTTGCGACGGTTGTGCTTGTAGGCGATGCGTACGCGGCGATCCGCGAGCAGGTAGTCGTGGCGGCGTCCGGTGTCGTCGATGTAGGTGTGGGCGGCGAACGCGGTGCGGGGTTCGAGGGGTTTGTCGCCTTTGCGGTAGGTCAAGATGTCGAACCCGCCGGTGTCGAGCTCGGCGAACAACAGCGGGGACCAGCCGCCCCGGTCGAACGCGATCGTCGGGCGCCGGTCAGGGCCGACCAGCTCGCGAGCCCAGGCCGCGACCTGGCGCAGCTCGCCGACCAGCGACGCGCCCGGCGATGCTTGCCACACCAAGAGCCCGTCGCCGTTGGCGTCCGCGACCCAGGTGTCGACCTCGGCGGGCATCGACAAGCGCATCCGGGCGACATGCGCCTTGGGGACCCGCGCCCCGCCGTGGTAGGCGCGCACGTGACCGTCGACGTACAACACGCCGAGCGCGTCGTTGTGGGCGGCGGCGTGGTGACGGGCCATGACCCCCAACAGCTCGTCGGCGTGTCCTTGTTCGGCGAGACCGGCCATGCGGCGCCGCAGCGTCTTGACCTCCGGTGCGCGGTCCAGACCCAACAGGCGTCCGACATCGACAGGGTTCAATCGGGTGAGGCCTTCGACGCGTGGCTCGCGCACCGAGCGCGGCGAACACCACACACAACACCAGCGACCGCAGCCCATAGAACGCTGCACGCGCCCTCGCGTAGGTCTGGTCGAAGGCGTCGAGCACGCCGGTCACCGCCAACGCCGGCAGGATCACCAACGCCCCCGCCAACGGCAACGACGAACCCTCACAGATCCGCGGTTCGGCCTCAACCAGCTCACCGCGCCGGTGCCGCCTGGCGATCCTCGTCGCGGGCCACGGGCTTGGCCAACGGCTCCAACCCCCCGACCGGGCCAGGTTCGGGCGCAGACGAGACCGCTACGCCGGCCAGCACCCGCGACACCGACGCCCCCGACACCCCCACCCGCTCAGCGACCGCGTCACGCGACAACCCCTCGCCGCGCCAGCGGCGGATCTCGTCGATCTTGGCCTGATCGATCTTGGATGGACCTTTCGGGCCCCGCCGCTTCGGCGTCAACGCCCCGACCCCGCCCGCGTCGTAGTCGCGCCGCCACCGCCACAACGTCACCTCGTCAGTCCCGAAAGCGCCAGCAACCACCCCCGGCTTCGCCGCGCCGGTGCCGACCAACTGCACAGCAGCCAGTCGACGCGCCGCCACATCGTCGGGCTGCCAGCACCAACACGCCATCCCCCACAAGAACACCACCCCACCATCGGCACCCTCCCGGACATCCACACCCGGCGCCACCGGGCGCGAGTCGGGCGGAGCAACCGGCACAGGCATAGGGCAACCCTTGCCGACAACCACACCCAACACACCCATAACCGACCCCCTCAGAACGTTTCGTAAATTATGTACGTACTGGAAGCGCAAGCGGTGGATACCCCCAGCTCACAACACACCCTCACACCGCTATGTCAGGAGTCCTGGGATCGCGAGCTGATGGCCCTTGTTGAGTGCAAGGCGACCACCGTCTTCGACTCAGCCCACCTCATGCTGGCTGCGAACACGGACGCCGTCGTAGGGCTACTCGACGGACGCCGCCTCACCGGTCACCAGCTGCAGGAGATGTTCTTGCGGGTTCGACTGGCGAAGGACACGGTGATCCTGCCGTACATCTTCGCCAAGTCCGAGCAGACCTTCGATGCGCTTGTGAACTCTTACCAAGCCATGAAGAAGAATGGCGGAGCACAGACGTAGCACGCGTGGAGTACGAGAAGATCGGCAAGGCCCGACCCGAACGGGCCAGAAGTAGACGGAGGACTCGTCACCGAGTGGTGACAGGTGCGGCGATGAGGGAGAACGAAGCGGAAGCCCACCTGCAACTCCTTGGTTATGGCCTCGGCGAGTTGTTCGCACGCGGGCTCTGCTGGGTGCTCTGCCTCGGCTTGGAGTACGACGACGCCGTCCGTCTCCACACCTCTGTAGTTGCAGCGATCCGCCAGTCATGTGACAGCGGGTGAGAAGTCCCTTCGGTCACTCGCCTCCATCGTCTGGGACGAGCTGAAGGGACCCGTTCGCAACGAGAGACGCTGGGACTGGCGCCGGTTCCTACACCGACTGGTGGACGTGCCGGTCAAGGCGGCCATGACGGCGTTGCCGATCACTGTGGGTGCCGGGGTGGTGGCCGCGCTCATCACCCGATCCCTCGTCGTCGGCACGGCGGCCGGCGTCCTGGGCGGCTTCGCTGCTCTCACCGCTCGAGCGATCCGTCGGATCCGACGATCTGCCCGGTACGAGTCGGACGAGCTATACAGGAACCTGATGGTGCAGCCATCGTCGCGCTGGCTCACGACAGCGAACGTGATCACGTCGCTGCGCTTTCCGGGCGCCATCGCGGTCCTCGTGCTGGCCAGCCGGGGCGCGACCGGCGCTGCGACGGCCCTGCTGTTCGCGTTGATCGTGACCGACATGGTCGATGGGCTGATTGCCAGATGGTTCAACCAGCAGACGCGCTTGGGCGATCTGCTAGACCCCATCGCTGACCGAGTCACTGTCCTCCTTGCGGCTGGGGCGGCACTCGTCAACCTCGAAGACGCACTCCCTGGGCTCCTCAGCATCGGCCTATTGGCGCTCGTCGTGCGCGATGGAGTGGTGTTGTTGGTGGGTCTAGTCCTTCTGCTTGAGCGGGCCCCGCTGCCGAGTCCGAATCTGACCGGGAAGGTCGCTTCGGTGGCTGCGATGGTTGGAATCCTCGCCACCTATCTCCTGAGTTTGTTCGAGGCGCCATCCCCTGCTGGTGAGATCGTGGCGATCACGTTCGTCGGTGTCGCCGCGATCGTCGGCACTGTGTCGATGCTGCGATACGCGAGTCTGTTGCGCCAACGTGACCGCGCTGAAGACCTGATGCCTTCGATCGCAGCCACGCCCAAGAACGACCCTTACGCTCATGGTGGCGTCTTGGCGAACCTCGAGCACAACCCCCTGAATCACACGCTGGTCGGAGCTCTTCACGTCGAACTCATGCTTCGCGAGGACCATCGACTTGACCTCCTCGATCCCTTGGATCTCGTGGCAGAGGAGCTGAAGCTGGTGGGCGAGGCCATCGAGGCGCACCCGGCTCGGCGGCCCGGGCACCTGCGTGAGCGGTTTTCCAATCTGACCATGCTCGAAGAGCAGATCCTGCTCATGCGCCCGTGACGGTGACGGCTTCGACGGCGGACCAAAGAGTGGTAGGCCTGGCCGCCAGGAAACCCGCCAGGAAACCCGCCAGGACCCCGATCAAGTCCCGGGTCTGACATAGCAGCCACCTCGGTTGATCGGACCGGATGACGGTGTCCCGACTGGGGCGGCTGCGCCGGCCGGAAGCCCTGCTGTACGGCCGATGTGCCATGGATGTGCCATTCGCACCGAATCGCACCCGCTCTGGAGCCGCCAGCTCGGTGTCGATCTTGCCGCTGATCAGCGGCTTCATGGTGGAGCGGGTGACGGGAATCGAACCCGCGTTCTCAGCTTGGGAAGCTGATGTTCTGCCTCTGAACTACACCCGCAGACACCATCAACCTAGCCAACGTTCCACCGCGGCGCGAAGCGAGACACGTCCTTGCCCGACCACCACGTAGGGGCCCGCAAAGGCGGTGATCCTTCGGCGGTAGTCTCCGGGCCCGTGAGACAGCCCGGGTCCCCATGACCTTCAACTCGGTCGTCTACGCGCTGTTCCTGCCGGTGGTGTTGGCGGGCCACTGGCTGCTCCCCCGCCGGGCCCGCCGGGTCCGACTGGCGTGGCTCCTCCTGGCCTCCTACGTCTTCTACGGAGCCTGGGACTGGCGCTTCCTGGCCCTGCTGTGGCTTTCCACCATCGCCGACTACACGATCGGCCGCATGCTGGACCGGCCCCAACCCAACGCTCCCGGCGACCCTGGCCACCACCAGGACCCATCGCACCGTCGCCGGCTGCTCGGGGTGAGCGTCGTGGTCAACCTCGGCCTGCTGGCCACCTTCAAGTACTTCGACTTCTTCGTCGGATCCGCCGCCGACCTTCTAGGATCCGTCGGCCTCGACGGCAGCGACCCGGCCCTGCGCCTTGTGCTGCCCGTGGGCATCTCTTTCTACACCTTCCAGTCCCTCGCCTACACCATCGACGTCTACCGCGGTCGCATCTCCGCCTGCCGCGACCCGATCCTGTTCGCCACCTTCGTGGCCTTCTTCCCCCAGCTCGTGGCGGGACCGATCGAACGGGCCGACCACCTGCTCCCCAGCTCGCGGCGGACCGCCCCCGTCCAGATGACACCCAGATCCTCACCGGACTCCAGCTCATCGCCCTGGGCCTGGCCAAGAAGGTCGTCGTGGGTGACAGCCTGGCTCCGGTGGTCGACCAGGCCTTCTCGGACCCCACGGCCGTCGGCGCTCTTGGAACGGCTGCCGGCGTGGTGGCCTTCGCCCTCCAGATCTACGCCGACTTCAGCGGATACACCGACGTGGCGCGGGGATCCGCACGCCTCCTGGGTGTTGAGCTCACCCACAACTTCGCGCAGCCCTACTTCTCCGGCTCGATCACCGAGTTCTGGCGTTGCTGGCACATCTCCCTGTCCCGCTGGCTGCGGGACTACCTCTACATCCCCCTCGGCGGCAATCGCCGGGGCGAAGGCCGCACCAGCGCGAACCTCATGGCGACCATGCTCCTGGGTGGTCTCTGGCACGGCGCCTCCTGGCACTTCGTCGCCTGGGGTGGTCTGCACGGCACGCTCCTGGTGGCCGAACGCCACCGCCACCGCCACGACCACCGCCACCGCCACCGCCTCCGGAAGGGTCACGTCCCGGCGTTCGATCCGCCCGAGACCGCCGGCACTCCAACCGTCGGTGACGAACTCGTAGTCGCCATGGGGCGGCTGGCCGCGGTCACGGCCACCTTCGCAATGGTGTGCCTGGCCTGGGTGCTGTTCAGGGCCCCCTCCCTGACAGCGGCCGGCGACGTCTACGCAGCCCTGCTGGGTGCGGGTGCGAGCGCCCGGCTCGACGGCTTGGCCCTCGTCCCTCTCTTCGGTCTGGCCCTCTTGGCCCTCGACCTGGCTGAACGCAGGCGCGCTCGCCGGAACTGGCGACCAGAGCGTTCACCGGTGTGGGCAGGGGTGACCCTGGGTGCCACCGTGGCACTCCTGCTGGTCTTCGGGGGAGGCGAACCGGTGCCCTTCGTCTACTTCCAGTTCTGAGAATCCAGCCGGCCCGACCTCCCGGCAGCTGTGTGCGGCAGAGGGGACCGGGCGGCAGAGGGGACCGGGCGGCAGAGGGGACCGGGCGGCAGAGGGGACCGGGCGGCAGAGGGGACCGGGCGGCAGAGGGGATCAGATGGCGCCACCGGCCATGCGCTGGCCATGGTCGTCGGCGCTGGCCCGGATCTGCTCCTGGCGGTGTTCGAGCCTCTCGTCGTCTGAGCGCTCGATCACCGCTTTCAGCTCGTCGACGAGGTGGTCGGCGTGATAGGGGCGGATCAGGAATCCGTCGACCCCCGACTGCCACGAGAACACCCGGTTCTCGTCCAGGTCGGTGGCGATAATCACCCTCACATGGGCTATGGCGGGGTCGGTGGACATGCGCATCCGGTCGAGAAGGGTGAGGGCCGTGTGAGTTGCCCCGCCTGGTGGAAGTCGATCAGCGACCAGGTCGACGGAGTTGGTCCCCACGTGGGCGAGCAGCCTCGCGGCTCCTTCGAGGACCTCGACGTCGAAGCCGCGCATCTCAAGCAGCCGTCGTATGGTCTCGGCCGCGTCAGGATCATCGTCGACCACGAGCACTCGGCTGGCGCCGGATCCTTCGTCGTCAGTCCTTGACCGTCTCAGCAACGATCTGCTGCCCCTGTGATTCGCCCGGCCTCGATCGCCTCGAGTAGGTGCATGGCGATGTCGCCCACCCTAACCCGGTCTTCGTCGACGCCCTCGCCTTTCACGCCGTCGTCGATCATGATGTAGCAGAACGGACAGGCGGTGGCGATGCGGCTGGCGCCGGTGGCCAGCAGCTCCTGCGAGCGCTCGACGTTCACCTGCTTGCCGGTGTGCTCCTCCATCCACATCCGCGCCCCACCGGCTCCGCAGCACATGCCCTTGGTGCCGTTGCGTGCGGTCTCGACGACCTCGATGCCCCCGATCGAGGCGACGACGTTGCGGGGCGCCAGGTAGACGTCGTTGTGGCGACCCAGGTAGCAGCTGTCGTGGTAGACGAGTACGCTCTTCGAGGCGCGGCGTCGCTGAGGTCGAGCTTGCCCTGAGTCGATCAGCCACTCGAGGAGCTGGCTGTGGTGCACCACCTGGTAGTGGCCCTCGAGCTGTGGGTACTCGTTGCCCAGGGTGTTGAAGCAGTGCGGGCACTGCGTGATGATCTTGTTCACGCCCATGCCGTCGAGCGTCTCGATGTTCTGCATGGCCAGCATCTGGAAGATGTACTCGTTGCCCGAGCGACGGGCCGGGTCGCCGGTGCACATCTCGGACGGGCCGAGGATGGCGAAGTCGATGCCCGGCCCGGTGCAGCAGCTTCACCATCGCCTGGGTGACCTTCTTGTTCTTGTCGTCGAAGGAACCCGCGCACCCGACCCAGTAGAGGTACTCGTGGTCGAAGGGATCGCCGGGCTCGACGATGTCCACGTCGAGGTCCTTGGCCCAGTCGGCGCGCTCGCTCTGGCTGAGGCCCCACGGGTTGCCCGAGTTCTCCATGGACCGGTAGGCGTTGCCCAGCTCGGTGGGGAAGTCGGACTCCATGAGCGCCAGGTAGCGGCGCATGTCGAGGATCTTGTCGAGGATCTCGATGTTGACCGGGCAGTTCTCGTCGCACGCCTTGCAGGTGGTGCAGGCCCACACCTCGTCGGCGGTGATCCGTTCGAACACCGAGTCGGCCTCGACCGTGATCTCCGCGTCGACACCGATCGGCGGGCTCACCTTGGGGTCGCCGGTGCGGGCCATCACCTCGCCGACCTTGAGCACGATCTCACGGGGATCGAGCGGCTTGCCGGTGGCGTGGGCTGGGCAGGACCGCGGTGCAGCGCCCGCACATGGTGCAGGCGTCGGTGTCGAGCAACTGCTTCCAGGTGAAGTCGTCGATCGTGGAGGCCCCGAAGGTCTCGAACTCGGTCTCCATCAGGTTCGGCATGGCCTTCATGGCGCCCTTGGGACGCTCACGATCCGCAGGTACATGTTGAGCGGCGACGTGAAGACGTGACGCAGCATCGTCACGGGGAGGATGGCGAGGAACACGAGGAAGCTGAGCACGTGGGCGACCCACATCGCCTGGTGCCAGCCCGCCAGCCGTCCAGTTCCGTTGAAGACTGCGACAGCGGGTACCCGATGAACGACCATTGCTCGAAGGTGGGCCGCTGCCCGAGCCGTCCTGGGGTCAGACCGCGATGCGGAACCCCTCGGCCAGGAACCCAGTGCACCCCGAGACCGAGCGAACGTACCCAGGATGAGAGCGTGCTCGGGCCGGGTCTTGAGGCGGATCCGGTACGGGCCGAGCCACGTAGCGGCGGAGGATGGCCCACTTCACACCGATCAGGAAGGTCACCCCGGCCAGGTCTCCGATGAACGAGTAGCCCTGGTAGACGCCGCCGTGGAGGAACTTGGCGTTCTCGGGTAGCTGGTGGTTCACCTCGAGCACCGTGGTGACGCCCAGCAGCACCAGGAAGGAGAAGTAGATGAACGAGTGCATGGCACCCTCGACCGGGTCCCGGAAGAGGGTCTGCATGTACAGCCCCGCCCGCATGTCCTCCATACGGCGCTTCAGGTTCTGGGCGGTGGTCGCCCGGTTGTCGGGCTGGCCCCTTCCCCAGTTCTTGACCCGCTGGGAGAACAACACCGCGCCTCCGACGAGCATCACGGGGATGAGCACGTAGAAGGCCACCTTCAAGGCGGTCGGGATGTTGATGAACACCTCACGGGTGATCTCGGAGTCGTCGTGCCAGCCGATGTGGGAACCGGCCAGACCCGACCCGACCGTGATGGCGGCGAAGGCCACACCGATACCGATTACGACATAGACGGCCCGACTGGTGCGGCGAGGGCCGGTCTGGGAGGTGTCCGAATCGCTCATAGCAGGGCCGAAACTAGTCTCCGAGCAGAGGGTCGACGGAATCTTGCCTCCCCTGGGGCCGGGTCAGGGCTGGACGCGCTCGTCCAGTTCGCGTACCCGTGCGGCCAGGGCGGCCAGCAGCTTGTGGGCCAGACCCGGTACGGCGTCGATGGCCCCGGAGAACTCACGCTGGCCCAGGACCAGCAGCGTCATGGGCGTGGCCGCCACCACGCTGGCGGTGCGCGGTCCCCCGTCGAGCAGGGCCAGCTCGCCGAAGTAGTCACCAGGGCCCAGCTCGACGACGGTCGTTCCGCTCCGCTCCACGCGTGCGGTGCCTTCCATTATCACGAAGGCCTCGTGGCCGGGTTGCCCCTCTTCGACCAGCATCCGGCCCTGCTCGACCCGCACCTCGTCGGAGGCCCGGGCGATGGTCTGGAGGTCCTTGCGGGAACAGGCAGCGAACAGCGGCACTGTGGCCAGGTGGTCGAGGTACGCATCGCGGCCCATGGACGCGCAGGCTAGTGCAGTCCCCGCCGGCGCACCCGGCTTCGTCCGACCCCGGTCCGGGCGTGTGCGTGGGAGGGTTCACACGGGTGAAACAGGCGCGAAATCCCGCCCCCGTACCCTGCCGGCCACCATGGATCCCGCAGCCGAGGTCGTCCTGGTGCGATGGCCCACCGAAGCCGAGCGGCGAGAGCTGCTGCGGGACGCGGGCCGACTGCGGGTGCTGCTGGTGGATACCGACGCGGAGCCCCCGGTGAGCGAGGACCCTCTCGAGGACTGGGCCCGCCTGCCGGTGGCCGAGGCCGACGTCCGCGCCCGGGTGCGTGGCCTCCAGGCCCGGGTGGCGGCCATCTGGCCCCTCACCCCCACCATCGACGCCGACGGAGTGCTGCGCCTCGGCCGGGACTGGGTGGCCATCCCCCCGGTGGAGGCACGGCTGGTGCGCGCGACTGCTCGATCGCGGCGGGAGCGTCGTTGGGCGCGAGGTGTTGGTGCGCGCCGGCTGGGGGGACCGCGCCCCGAACCGCAACGCCCTCGACGTCCACATCCTGCGCCTTCGCCGCCGCCTCGAACCTCTGGGAGTGGCGGTGCGCACCGTGCGTTCCCGTGGCTACCTGCTGGAGGTGGACCGCGGCGGGTGCCGTCAGGTTGGCGTCAGCAACGCGTGCTGAACGTGTAACGCGGCGCACACCGAGCAGAAAAGCCGCCTTCCTAGGGTCACCGACGACCCCGAATGTCACCCACCCCTCATCGGTCAGGCCCGGCGTCATGGCCACCACCGGGGGGGACCCGATCACAGGAGGAGCCTGTTCATGTTTCGCAAAGCCATGACGGGAGGAGCGCTGGGCGGGCTTGCCCTCGCGATGTCCACACCCGCGTTCGCCCAGGACGAGGTAACCGCCGAAGCGGTGCAGGCCACGCTCGACAACATCTGGGTGCTGGTGGCCGCGGTGCTGGTCATCTTCATGCAGGCCGGCTTCGCGCTGGTCGAGGCGGGGCTCACCCGGGCCAAGAACGTGGCCAACATCTTCATGAAGAACCTCGTCGACTTCCTGGTGGGTGTCTCGGCCTTCGCTGCGATCGGGTTCGCTCTGGCCTTCGGGCCCGGCAACGACTGGTTCGGCACCGAAGGCTGGTTCCTCGACCCCGGCACCTTCGCCGAAGGCTGGGGCAACCTGACCCTGCCGACCTTCTTCGTCTTCCAGGCAGCCTTCGCCGCCACAGCGGCCACGATCGTCTCGGGGGCCATGGCCGAGCGGACGAAGTTCAAGAGCTACTTCATCTACAGCTTCGTGATCTCAGGGCTCGATCTATCCCATCGTCGTGCACTGGGTGTGGGGCGGCGGTTGGCTGTCGACAGCTGGGCACGCCCTACCACGACTTCGCCGGCTCCTCGGTGGTGCACATGGTCGGTGGTGTGGCCGCCCTCGTGGGGGCGGCCGTCCTCGGACCCCGCATCGGCAAGTACGGGCCCGACGGCAAGCCCCGGGCGATCCCGGGCCACAGCATCCCCTTCGCCATCCTGGGCGTGTTCATCCTCTTCATCGGCTGGTTCGGGTTCAACCCCGGGTCTGAGCTGGCGGCGGATTCGGCCGTCCCGGCGATCGCGCTGACCACGCTCCTGGCGGGTTGTGTCGGGGGCATCACCTCCATCGCCGTCATCTGGGTCAAGACCGGCAAGCCCGACGTGGCCATGGCCGGCAACGGTGTCCTTGCCGGACTGGTGGCCATCACCGCCGGCACCGCTGCGGTGTCCAACTGGGGGGCGGTGGTCATCGGTGGCGTCGCCGGGGTGATCGTGGTCTACGCCGTGTTCTTCTTCGACCGGGTCCGCATCGACGACCCCGTCGGAGCGGTTTCGGTGCACGGCGTCTGCGGAGCCTTCGGCACCGTCGCCGTCGGTCTCTTCGCAACCGAGGACACCGACTTCTGGTCCCAGGGTCTGCTCTACGGGGGCGGCACCGACCAGCTGGTGACCCAGATCCTGGGCGTGCTGGCGATCGCGGCCTACACGGCGGTCGCGGCCGGCGCGCTGTTCCTGGCCATCAAGTCCACCGTGGGCCTCCGGGTCAGCGAGCAGGAAGAGCTCGAGGGACTCGACGTCCACGAGCACGGCGCTCCCGGCTACGCCACCGACGTGACCGGCGGTGGCGGGGCCGGCCTCGTCGGCACCGCTCCGGCCCGGACCCTCACCGGAGTCGGAGCCGGAGCCGGTTCCGAGCCCGTGTCGGTCCGGGCCTGAGGGCGATCACCAGAGACCGATCTTCGAACGCACAGAACGCACAGAACGCACAGAACGCACAGAACGCACAGAACGCAGAGAGGAAGCTGACATGGTCCAACTCGTCACAGCCGTGATCAAGCCCCACGCCCTCGAAGGGGTCAAGGAGGCCCTGGCCGGAATCGGCGTCGCCGGTCTCACCTTGTCGGAGGTGAAGGGCTTCGGCCGCCAGGGCGGCCACACCGAGACCTACCGGGGCGCCGAGTACCAGGTGGACTTCGTGCCCAAGGTCAAGATCGAGGTCGTCGTGGCCGCGGAGGACGTCGACAAGGTCATCGACACCATCCGCGGGGCTGCGGCCAGCGGGCGCATCGGCGACGGCAAGATCTGGTCGGTCCCCGTCTCGGGCCTGGTGCGCATCCGTACCGGAGAGATGGGCAACGACGCCATCTGAGCGGTGGAGCGGTGCTGAGTGAGTCCAGGCAATCACCCATAGGTGTCACAGGGTCCGGGTAGGTTCCGGGTCATGGGAAAGAAGAACCGCGAACGCCGCGCCGCCAAAGCGAAGACGAGAGCAAAGGCCAGGGCCCAGGCCACCTCCCGCCACCGGGGGCCGGGTTCGAGGGGACGCGGATCTGCCCCTCCGGGGTCCGGGGCGGCAGATCCGAACTGGTCATCGCCTCACGGCGAACCGCTGTACAGCCCAGCCCAGGCTGCCTTCGGCGCCGTCGTGTTCACCGCCCAGCACCAGGCGCGCCACGGCGAACCGCCACCAGAGGGCTTGCGCAGGTTGGCCTCATTACCCGAGGCCAACCTGCACCGAGCCGTCGAAGAGGTCCTCCTGACCCAGGTGGCGGGCGTGTGGGACAACGGCTGGCAGCCCGCCGAACTGCACCGCCAGGCCCGCCTGGCCTGCGCCACGGCCCCCGCCGCCCGGCTGGTGGCCGCAGCCACCGCCGCCGATCACCTCAGCCGCGATCCCGAATCCCTCGATCCCCGCTGGCGTGACCAGCTCGACCAGCTCGACCTGCCGGTCGTCGCACGTCGCCACGGTTGGGTGGCCCGGTGGTTGCGCGATGTCGACCTCGACAACCAGCGTGCGATCCGAGCCATGGTCGACGCGGTGGCCAGCACATGGGTACCCGTGCTCGATCAGCTCATCCCCCCACCGGGTGGTTGCCGAACCCACTCCGCGACCCAAGAGCGCACTCGGCCCGCAGGTACCACATCCGACCCGATCCTCGAGCGCATCCGGGGGCTGTTGGCCAAGGCCGAGTCGACCGGCTTCGAAGCCGAGGCCCTGGCCTTCACGGCCAAGGCCCAAGAGCTGATGACCCGGCACGCAGTCGACGCGGCCATGGTGGCGGAGGGCACCCGCGGGCAGGGCCGTGGCGAGGGCGATGCGCCGGTGGCCGTCCGGGTGCCGATCGACGCTCCCTACGCCGACGCCAAGTCGCTTCTCCTCCAGGTTGTGGCCGAGGCCGGGCGATGCCGGGCTGTGTTCCACAACGGCCTGTCGATGTCCACGGTCGCCGGCTTCGCGGGAGACCTTGCCGGCGTCGAGCTGTTGTTCACCTCGTTGCTGGTCCAGGCCCAGACGGCGCTGGCTGCCGCGGGCGAGGCGGCCGCGCCGGGCGCGCGTACCCGGCGGGCGTCGTTCCGGTCCGCCTTCTTCGTGTCTTTCGCGAGCCGCATCGGCGAGCGGCTCAACCAGGTCAACGACCAGGTCTTTGCCGAGGTCGAGGCCGAGCGAGGGGGAGCGTTCCTGCCGGTGTTGGCGTCCCGGGCCGACGCCGTGGACGATTATCTGGACGCCCACTTCGGAGAGCTGTCGAGTGGCCGCGTGCGGGCCGGCTACGACGCCGCCGGCTGGGCTCGGGGCCGCCAGGCCGCCGACGATGCGCAGCTCGCCTTCGCCGACCTCGTCGAGGCCGTGTCCGGCTGACCCATCACGGCCCACGGCGCCTGTGTCGGTGGCCCGTGGCCTGGCCTTTGGCGGTGGGCTGTGGCGGTGGGCTGTGGCGTGGCCTCGGGGGTCGGCCCGCAGGTCAGCCGGCCTGGGTCGCCACCGCTTCGGCGGCGGCGCGGGCTGCTTCGGCGTCCCCCAGGAACCGCTCTGTCACCGCTCGGGTGTCGACGGGGTGCATCCGGTCGTCGAGGTCGTAGCGGATCGGCACCCCCGTGGGCAGGTTCAGCTCGGTGATGTCGGTGTCGGAGATGTCGTCGAGGTGCTTGACCAGGGCCCGGAGGCTGTTGCCGTGGGCCGCCACCAGGACGGTGTGACCGGCTCTCAGGTCGGGCACGACGGAATCGAACCAGTAGGGCAGCATCCGCTCGACTACGTCCGCGAGGCATTCGGACCCGGGATGAGCTCTGGCGGAAGGTCCGCGTAGCGGGGATCTCCGGCCGGGTCGTGAGGGTTGTCGTCGGCGATGGGCGGAGGCGGAACGTCATAGCTGCGGCGCCAGACCTTGACCTGGTCCGCGCCGAAGCGTTCGGCCGTCTCCTTCTTGTCCTTCCCGGTGAGCTCGCCGTAGTGGCGCTCGTTGAGACGCCACGAGCGGCGCACCGGGATCCACAATCGGTCCATGGCTTCCAGGGCCAGGTTGGCGGTGCGGATGGCCCGGGTCTGCACCGAGGTGTGCACCACCGTCGGGCCACACCCCGGCATCGGCCATGGCCGGGCCTGCCGCGGCTGCCTCGGCCGTGCCCTTCTCGGTGAGGTCGGCATCGACCCAGCCGGTGAAGAGGTTCTGCTCGTTCCAGGTGGACTGGCCGTGGCGCAACAGGACCAGAGTGCTCGTCATGGGTGGCGAGGTTAGCGAGGGCTCTGCTCCCTCTCCTGCAATTCGAGCCCGGCCGAACCATGGGGTTGCTTCGCGAGCAGAACTTGATAATGTCAGACTCAGGTTTTCTCAACCGATGATGCGTCACCCCTGGGAGTGGCGCCACCCGAGCAACTAGGGTCCCGGCAGGTCAGCGCCGGACCCGGCCACACAACGCCGGCCCCCCGGCCGTCGCAGACAGGAGAATCCAACCATGCCCAAGGCCGTAGGAATCGATCTGGGGACCACCAACTCCGTCGTCGCCGTGCTCGAGGCCGGCGACCCTGTGGTGATCCCCAACGCCGAAGGCTCGCGCACCACCCCCTCGGTCGTGGCCTTCGCCAAGGACGGTGAGGTCCTCGTCGGTGAGGTGGCCAAGCGCCAGGCCATCACCAATCCCGACCGCACCATCCGTTCGGTCAAGCGCCACGTGGGCACCAACTGGTCCGTCGATGTCGACGGCAAGAAGTACACCTCCCAGGAGATCTCGGCCCGCACGCTCATGAAGCTCAAGCGCGACGCCGAGGCCTACCTGGGTGACACCGTCACCCAGGCGGTGATCACCGTGCCCGCCTACTTCGACGATGCCCAGCGCACCGCCACCAAGGAGGCCGGCCAGATCGCGGGCCTCGAGGTACTGCGCATCATCAACGAGCCCACCGCGGCGGCCCTCGCCTACGGCCTCGAGAAGGAGGACACCGACCACACCATCCTGGTCTTCGACCTGGGTGGGGGAACCTTCGACGTGTCGGTGCTCGAGATCGGCGACGGCGTGTTCGAGGTCAAGAGCACCCACGGCGACACCAAGCTCGGTGGTGACGACTGGGACCAGCGGGTCATCGACTGGCTGGTCGATTCCTTCAAGGGCCAGCACGGTGTCGACCTGGGCAAGGACAACATGGCTCTCCAGCGGCTCAAGGAGGCCGCCGAGAAGGCCAAGATCGAGCTCTCCCAGGTGCAGCAGACCCAGATCAACCTGCCGTTCATCACCGCCACCGACGCCGGGCCCCTCCACCTCGACGAGCAGCTCACCCGGGCCCGCTTCCAGGAGCTGACCGAAGACCTCGTGCAGCGCTGCCGCGAGCCCTTCGAGCAGGCCATCAAGGACGCCGGGCTGTCCCAGGGAGACGTCGACCACGTGGTGCTCGTGGGTGGATCCACCCGCATGCCCGCCATCCTCGACCTCGTCGAACACCTCACCGGCAACGAGCCCCACAAGGGGGTGAACCCCGACGAGGTCGTGGCGGTCGGCGCAGCCGTCCAGGCCGGAGTGCTCAAGGGTGAGGTCAAGGACGTCCTGCTCCTCGACGTGACGCCGTTGACTCTCGGCATCGAGACCAAGGGCGGCGTGATGACCCCGCTCATCGAGCGCAACACCACCATCCCCACCCGCCGCACCGAGGTGTTCACCACCGCGGAGGACATGCAGCCCTCGGTGGAGATCCACGTCCTCCAGGGCGAGCGCGAGATGGCCAGCTACAACAAGACCCTCGGCAAGTTCCAGCTGGTGGAACTGCCCCCGGCCCCGCGCGGCGTTCCCCAGATCGAGGTCACCTTCGACATCGACGCCAACGGCATCGTGCATGTGTCCGCCAAGGACCGGGCGACGAGCAAGGAGCAGTCGATGACCATCACCGGCCAGTCGTCGCTGGCCAAGGACGACATCGAACGCATGGTCCGGGACGCCGAATCCCACGCCGAGGAAGACCAACGCCGTCGCGAGGAGGCCGAGACCCGCAACCGTGCCGACACCCTCGTGTACCAGACCGACAAGCTGCTCCGCGAGCAGGGCGAGAAGCTCAGCGCCGAGGAGCGCTCGACTGTCGACGAGCGGCTGAGCGAGCTCAAAGACGCGTTGGCTGCCAACGACATGGACCGCATCAGCACCGCCACCGACATGTTGATGATGGCCAGCCAGGACTTCACCCAGAAGCTCTACCAGGCCGCCGCACAGCAGGAGAGCGACTACATGTCGGGTGCGGAGGGGTCGTCGGGACCTTCCGAGGACGACGTGGTCGACGCCGAGATCGTCGACGACGAGGACCGCTGAGATGCCCGGGCCTGACGACGAGAACGACAACATCAGCCCTGAAGCCGACACCTCCGGAGTGCTCGCACCCGACGAGCAACCCGGCGAACCAGAGGGCGTTCCGGCCGAAGTGGCCGACCTGGACCCGGCCGCCGCGGACGCCGCTGATCTCGAAGAGGAGCCGGGTCACCTGGCCCACGACGGGCTGAGCGAAGAGGAGGAGCAACTCGTCGACGGATCCACGGGCCACTCCGATGTCGCCGCCGAGCGTGACGAGTATCTCGAAGCCCTCCGCCGGGTCAAGGCCGAGTTCGACAACTACAAGAAGCGCACCGAGAAGGAGCACTCCGCCGCGGTCGACAAGCGCGTGGGCGCGGCCATCGCAGACCTCCTTCCCGTTCTCGACGCCTGCCAGGCTGCCGCCGGCCAGGGCGACGAGGGAGTGGCCACCATCGGCAACCTGTTGATGGAGACCCTGGCCAAGGGTGGTCTCGAGGTGCTCGAACCCGAGGGCAAACCCTTCGACCCCAACCAGCACGAAGCGGTGCTACGCGAGGAGGGTGACGGCAGTGAGGAGACCGTCGTCCAGGTGATGCGGGCCGGCTACACCTGGCGCGGCCGTGTACTGCGTCCCGCCATGGTCAAGGTCAGGTCCTGAGCGTGGGAGCCCTGCGGTGACCGCGCAGCGAGAGTGGTTCGAGAAGGACTACTACAAGGTCCTCGGCGTCTCCTCGACAGCCACGGCACGCGAGATCACCAAGCGCTACCGCCAACTCGCCCGCGAGCTCCACCCCGACGCCAACCCCGACGACGCCGCAGCCGAAGAGCGCTTCAAAGAGGTCTCGGCGGCCTATGACGTTCTCGGCGACGAAACCAAGCGCGAGGAGTACGACGAAGCCCGCCGCCTGGGTGCCGGCTTCGGCGGGTTCGGCCCCGGCGGCCCCGGCGGCCCCGGCGGACCGGGTGGCCCGGGGGGCAGAGCTTCACCTTCACCGCGGATGACGTCGGTGACCTGGGAGGCCTGTTCGGGAACCTGTTCGGTCGTGGCCGGGGGCCCGGCCAGGCCAGCCGGGGACCAGGCCCCCAGCGGGGGGCCGACGTCGAGGCCGGGCTCCACCTCTCCTTCCGCGACTCCGTGCACGGGGTGACCACAACCGTGCACCTCCACGGTGAGGCCACCTGCTCGACCTGCCACGGTTCGGGGGCCCGGCCCGGCACGGCACCCGAGGTGTGCACCACCTGCGGTGGCCGGGGCGTGGTGGACGACAACCAGGGCTACTTCTCCTTCAGCCAGCCCTGCCCGGCCTGCGCGGGCCGGGGCCAACGCATCAGCGATCCCTGCTCCTCGTGCTCGGGTCGGGGCACAGAGGTCCGGCCGCGCGAGGTGAAGGTGCGGATCCCAGCCGGCGTGTCCGACGGCCAGCGCATCCGGATCAAGGGCCGGGGAAAGCCGGGCCGCAACAACGGGCCCTCCGGCGACCTGTACGTGGTCGTCAACGTCGCCCCCGACAAACTCTTCGGGCGCTCCGGTCACGACCTCAAGATCACGGTTCCGGTCACCTTCCCCGAAGCCGCTCTGGGCACCGATCTGCGCGTGCCCACCCTGGATGGCGAACCCGTGACGGTGCGGATCCCCCCCGGCACACAAACCGGAAAGACCTTCCGGGTGAAGGGAAGAGGCGTGGACGACGGCCGCAGCCGTGGCAATCTGTTGGTGACTGTCGAGGTGGCGGTGCCCACCCGGCTCACCGACGAGGAACGCAAGGCGGTGGAGACCCTGGCCGAGCTGGCGTCCGAGACGCCCCGAGCCCACTTGGGGGTGTGACCCATGGCCCGCGAGCGTCCAAAGGCCGTGTACGTGATCTCGGTGGCCGCCGAGCTGGTGGGCCTGCACCCCCAGACGCTTCGGATCTATGAACGCAAGGGCCTGGTCGACCCGGCCCGAACCGTGGGCGGGAGCCGACGCTACAGCGACGAGGATCTGGAGCTGCTACAGCGAATCCAGGACCTGACCAACGACGGCGTGAACCTGGAGGGGGTTCGCCGCATCCTGGAGCTCGAGGCCGAACTGAACGCGGCCCGCGACGAGCTGGCCCGCACCCGCGAGGCGGCTCGCTCGGCGGTGGACCAGGCGCATCGCAGCTACCGGCGTGACCTGGTTCCCCTGCGTCAGTCCGTCGTGCTCTACCGCGACCGCTGAGGGCGGTGCCGGCCACCGATCCACTCACCCGCTGCAGCCGGCGTGGCCAGGGGTGCATGGGGTGGGAACCCGGAGCGGCGCACGCTCAAGGACAGCGCGAAGTCGCCGGCGCCGTCGGTCATCCAGCGGACGGCCTCGAAGCCGGCGGCGGCCAGCTCGGCCTCGATTCCCTCCCGGCGGAACTTGGCGCTGATCTCGGTGCGCATCTCCTCGCCGGCGGCGAAGTCGACGTCGAGGTCGAGATCGGCGATCGCGGACCATTTGGGCCTCGAGGGACCGCAGCCGCATCTCGATCCACTCGTTCGTCCCGATCGAAGAAGGCCACGTGCTCGAAGCGGTCCAGGGCGAAGTCGGCGTCGCAGCTCGCGGTTGACCACGGCCAGCACGTTGCGGTTGAACGCGGCGGTCACCCCGGCGGCGTCGTCGTAGGCGGCCTCCAGGCGAGCCGGTGTCCTTCACCAGGTCGGTGCCGAGCAGCAGGTGCTCGCCGGCGTCGAGAGTGCCGGCCAGGTCGGCCAGGAAGCGGGCCGCGCTCGGCGGGAGCGAAGTTGCCGATGGTGCCGCCCAGGAAGACCACCAGCCGGTGGCCGCCGGCCGGGGATGGTGTGCAGGTGATGCTCGAAGTCGCCCACCACGCCGTGGATCCCGACGCCGGGGTGCTCCTCGGCCAGGGCGTCGCATGCCGCCCGGAGGGTGGCCTCGTTGACCTCGAAGGGCACGAAGCACTCCAGCAGCCCGGCCTCCTCGAAGGCGTCCAGCAGGGTGCGGGTCTTGTCCGAGGTTCCCGACCCGAGCTCGACGATCGTGTCGGCGCCCGTGGCGGCAGCGATGGCCGGGCCTCGCGTTCGAGGATCTCGCGCTCGCGTTCGGTCGGGTAGTACTCGGGCAGCCGGGTGATCTGGTCGAACAGCTCGCAACCCACGTCGTCGTAGAACCACTTGGGGGGCAGCTCCTTGGGGTCGGCGGTGAGCCCGCGGCGCACGTCGGCCCGCAGCGCCCGATCCAGGTCGTCGGGTGCCAAGTGCACGTCGAGTGTCACGGTGGGGCTGGCGGATCGGGTCATGGTCGTCCTCCGATGCAGTCGAGGGGATCGAGGCGAGGTTGGTGGTCGGAGCGGTCGGCGTCGACGATCAGTAGGTGACGGTCGGGGACGTCGTGCCAGGACCCACCCAGCCGCTCCCGTTCGTCAGGGGGTTCGGAGGCGACCAGCGCACCTGCGGGCCCGTCGAACTCGGCCCATCCCAGGGTGTCGCCCCAGGTGGCGGCGACCAGGCTGGCTCCGTCGGTGAGCATGAGGTTCAGGCGGGACTGCTGTCCCTGCCCGCTCCGTGTCGTGGCAGCCGTCGTGGCAGCCGTCGTGGTCACAGCTGTGATCACCTCGGCCAGGGCGGCCGCCGGGTCCAGGCCCCGATCCAGGCGATCCAGTACCAGAGCGAACAGCACCTCACTGTCGGTGCTCCCCGCGATCGCTGGCGGACCGCTCTTCGCTCACCTGCCTGCGCAGCCGCCCTCCGGTCGCACCCGAGCCAGTCCGGGACGGCACCGTTGTGGGCGAAGAGCCAGCGGTCCGTGGTGAAGGGCGGGCTGTTGCACTCGTCGGTGATCGATGGCGGTGTCGCCGAACGCACTGCCGCCAGGACCCGACCGCTGTGGACCAGCTCCCGCCACGGAGCGGAAGGTGCCGTCGGTCCACATGGGCCGGGCCGTGCGGTACCGGGCGGGCTCGGGGCGCCGGTCCGGGTCGTACCAACCGACACCCCACCCGTCGGCGTTGATCGTGCCGTGGTGCTGCTCACGGGGCTGCCAGGACTGGTGCTCGAGGGAGTGGGGTTGGTCCCAAAGGAGCCACTCCAGCGACACGGGCTCGCCGAACCAGGCCAGGAGGCGGCACATCTCAGGTCGTCCCTTCCCGGGAGGAGTCAGAGGCGCATCGGAACCCGGCGAAGATCTGCCGGCGGATGGGGTAGTCCCAGTTCCGGAACGTGCCTCGGACGGCGAGCGGGTGGGTGGCCCACGAACCACCCCGCAGAACTCGCCACGCCTGCCGGTCGGCCTCGGGGTCGTCGGGCGCGGCCCGGGTCCCGAAGAAGACCTCGGAGTACTCGCGGTAGGGGAAGGCCCCGAAGCCGGGATAGGGCGAGAACGACCGACGACGGTCCACTCCCACACGTCACCGATCAGACTCGTGCACGCCCGCACGGACTGGCTCCCTCGGGGTAGGTACCCGACCGGGCGCGGTCCGTCGTGGCGTTGGCCGAGGTTGGCGTGGTGCGTCGCCGGGTCGTCGTCACCCCAGGGGAACCGCCGCCCGCCCGCCGCCGGGCCGTGCCGTGGCGGCGTGCTCCCACTCGGCTTCGGTGGGCAGGCGTTTGCCGGCCCAGCGGGCGTAGGCGTCGGCCTCGTACCAGCAGACGTGCTGCACCGGCTCGTCGGCGTCCACCGGGGTCCGCCAAGCACCGAAGCGCAGTACCTCGTCGAGGTCGGCCGACCAGAACTCAGGACGTTCCAGGCCTGCCTCGACCCGCCAGGCCCACCCCGCCGGGGTCCAGCAGGCGGGATCCTGGTAGCCGCCGGCGACGACGAACTCCCGGTAGTCGCCGATTGGTGACCGGGTGGCGGTCGAGGCAGAAGGGCGCCACCTCGACGACGTGGGCAGGTCGCTCGTTGTCGTAGGCCCAGGGATCCTGCGTCGGTGCCGATCGTGGAGCGGCCGCCCTGCGAGCACGACCATCGTCGCGCTCGCTCGGGTGCCCCGTCGCCGGGCTGAGCGGTGGGGGTGCGGGGGCCGCCCCGGGACAGGGAGTGCCTGCTCGCCCAGCAGTTGGCGGGTGGCCAGCAGGGTCTCGTCGTGCTGGTGCTCGTGCTGGATCACCATCCCGTAGACGAAGTCTCCGTCGAGCAGCGCAGCGGACTCCGGCGTGGCCTCGCCGCCCTCGTGGAGACGTTCGGCCAGGTCGAGGACTTCCTGGCGCACACGGGCCAGGTAGGCGCGGGCCTCGGAGGTGCCCAGGATCGGTAGCGAAGGCCGCTGCCAACGAGGGTGCTCGAAGGCGTCGTACAGGTCGTCGAGAACCGGCGTCGATGGGCGCGTCGACCGTCGAGCGCCCGCAGCAGCCACAACTCCTCGTAGTTGCCGACGTGGGCCAGGTCCCACATCATCGGAGACATGAGTGGCGAGACCTGGGCCCGCTGGGTCGCCTCGGGGACATCCAGCAGGGCCAGGGTCCGTTGCCGGACCTCGGAGAGCGCGGCGCCGATCTCAGGCGCACCCTGCCGGCTCACGGTCGCACCGCCTCGAAGTCGGCGTAGGGGATCGGCGAGGCGGGTGGCGGGACGAGCTCACCGCTCTGGTGCCATCGGTCGAGTCGGTCGTCGGCGGGTGTCCGCCGGCGGGCCACCCAGATCTCCCGGTACGTGTCCACCACTGCGGCGGCGGCGGCGTCCTGGGGCCGGGTCGAGAGAGCGTCGAGCACCAGGGAGAAGACCGCCTCGGCTGCGTCGCCCAGGGCGGGGAGGGCCAGACCGGAGCGGGCGGCGTCTGACCAGAGGTGCTCGGTGCCCGTGACCGCCCGAGCTGCGGCGGCCCCGAGAGCGTCGTCGTCGAGCAGGGTGGCCAGCACGGTCACGGCGACATGCCAGAACGGGGTGGGCAGGGCGTCCAGGTAGCGGACCTCCAGCCAGCCCCGCGGCCGTACCGGCGGGAACAGCGTGCCCAGGTGGTAGCGGAGGTCGTCCAGGGTGGGCCAGCCGAAAGGGTGGCCCTCGGCCATCCACCGGCCGAAGCTGAAGCCGGGAGTCCCGGGATGCCAGCAGCCGTCGGGGGCAGGCAGCACCATGACCGGTGCCTCGGTGGCATAGCGCGTCCAGGCGGTCACCGGATGCTCGTCGACGGGCACCGGCCGGGTCCGGCCCGGGTCCAGGTGCTCCCACCACAGGGCCCTCACCGATTGTGATCCCGACGGGCTCCCCCCGCTGATGGCGGCGTTGGCGAAGGCGGCCACCAGGGTGGGGCCGACCCGGTGGCACAACCTCCAGCGGCGGGCGACGTCCGCGTCGTCGCGACCGTTGGCCACGTTGACCTGGATCGACGCCGAGTTGGTCATCATGTGGACTCCGCTGGGGCCCAGGGCGTCGAAGTACCGCTCCATGGCCGAGTAGCGGGGCACCTCGCCCTGCAGGTTCACGGGGTGGCGGACCGGGTCGGCACCCAGGGCGACGAGGGTGATCGAGCGGTCCCCGCAGGCCCGGTCGAGAACCAACAGGTCGGTGGCGGCGGCCTCGCAAGCCCGCCCGGCGCTGGGGTGGGGGAGGGTGCTCAGCTCGAGTTGGCCACCCGGTTCGATGCTGAGCCCGCCACCGCAGGGGAGTCGGGGCGCCACCTGTGCGCACAGGTCAGTGAGATCTCCCAGTTCGGGCCGGGCCATGCCGGGCCCGAAGGTCAGCCACTCCAGTTCGAGGCCCGTAAGGCGGTCGTCGGTCGGGGCGAAGATCTCCGCGGTCACGAGGTCTTCCACGGCGGTGGAAGCGAGAGAGCGGCGGGGAGCGGGCATGTCGATGTTCCACCCCAGGACCGGTACTGGTTCCCGGGCGTCGATTACCGGAACCCATCACTACCAGGGAATAGTCCCGTCCCCGCCAAAGTTGATACGCTCGCACTCAAGTTCGGTGAAGGGCTCGCCGTCTGGCTGACCGCCCGGCTGCCGGCCACGGCCAGAGAGGACCACCACATGACCCTCGATCCCAACCGGTGGACGCTCAAGACCCAGGAAGCGGTCAACACCGCCATCGAACTGGCTCGGAGCCGCAGACAACCCCGAGGTCACCCCCGACCACCTCCTGGCGTCCCTCGTCCGCCAGGAGGAGGGCGTGGTGCTCCCCATACTCCAGCAGCTCGACCTGGCACCCATGGCGGTACGCAACCGGGCCGACGAAGCGGTGGCCCGCCTCCCACAGGCCTATGGAGGCGAGGTTCGCATGGGGCGCGACCTCACCGATCTGCTCGACGCCGCCGACCAGGCCCGCACCGACCTGGGCGACGAGTACCTTTCCACCGAGCACCTCCTGTTGGCCCTGGCCGACCGCATCGGTGCCGGCCGCGACCAGCTCCTGGAAGCGCTCCGCCAGGTCCGCGGTAGCCACCGGGTCACCTCCCAGAGCCCCGAGGATCAGTACCAGGCTCTGGAGCGCTACGGCCGAGACCTGACCGAAGCGGCCCGCCAGGGGCGTATCGACCCCGTGATCGGCCGCGACGACGAGATCCGCCGCGTCATCCAGGTGCTGTCCCGACGCACCAAGAACAACCCGGTGCTGATCGGCGAGCCCGGGGTCGGCAAGACCGCCATCGTGGAGGGCCTGGCCAACCGGATCGTCGAGGGCGACGTCCCCGAAGGGTCTGAAGCACAAGCGCCTCGTCGCCCTCGACATCGCTTCGATGGTGGCCGGCGCCAAGTACCGGGGTGAGTTCGAGGAGCGGCTCAAGGCCGTGCTCAAGGAGATCACCGACAGCCAGGGCGAGGTGATCACCTTCGTGGACGAGATGCACACGATCGTGGGAGCCGGAGCCACCGGCGAGTCAGGCATGGACGCCGGCAACATGATCAAGCCCATGCTGGCCCGAGGTGAGCTGCGCATGATCGGCGCCACCACCCTCGACGAGTTCCGCAAGTACGTCGAGAAGGACGCCGCGCTCGAACGCCGCTTCCAGCAGGTCTACGTCGACCAGCCGTCCGTCGAGGACACGATCGCCATACTCCGCGGCCTCAAGGAGCGCTACGAGGTGCATCACGGCGTCAGGATCCAGGACACCGCCCTGGTGGCCGCCGCCGTGCTATCGGACCGTTACCTCACGGGCCGGTTCCTGCCCGACAAGGCCATCGACCTGGTCGACGAGTCCGCGTCCAAGCTGCGCATCGAGATCGACTCCATGCCCGAGGAGATCGACTCGGTCGAGCGTCGCATCCGACAGCTGGAGATCGAGAAGTTGGCCCTGGCCAAGGAGACCGACCCCGCGTCGGCGGAGCGGCTGGCCGCACTGGAAGAGGAGCTGGCCAACCTGGTCGAATCCTCGGCGGGGATGAAGGCGCACTGGGCCGCCGAGAAGGAGGCCATCGACCGCATCCGAGAGCGCAAGGAGCGTCTCGAGAACAAGCGCATCGAGCTCGACCGGGAGGCCGACCTGGAGAAGGCCTCCGAGATCCGCTACGGCCAGATCCCCCAGCTCGAACAGGAGGTCGACGAGGCCTCCAAGCAGCTCGCCGAGCTCCAGGCCGACCGGGCCATGCTGAAGGAGGAGGTCGACGAGGAGGACATCGCCGAGGTGGTGAGCAAGTGGACCGGGGTGCCGGTGTCCCGGCTCATGGAAGGCGAGATGGACAAGCTGGTCCGCCTCGAAGAGGTGCTCCACGAACGGGTCGTCGGCCAGGAGAACGCGGTGGCCGCCGTGGCCAACGCCATCAGGCGCAGCCGGGCTGGGCTGTCCGACCCCAACCGACCCATCGGCAGCTTCCTGTTCCTGGGCCCGACCGGTGTGGGAAAGACCGAGTTGGCCCGGTCGCTGGCCGACTACCTCTTCGACGACGAGCGGGCCATGGTGCGCATCGACATGAGCGAGTACATGGAGAAGCACTCGGTGGCCCGCCTGATCGGCGCCCCGCCCGGCTATGTGGGCTACGACGAGGGAGGCCAGCTCACCGAAGCGGTACGCCGTCGCCCCTACGCGGTCGTGCTGCTGGACGAGGTCGAGAAGGCCGCTCCAGAGGTGTTCAACGTCTTGCTGCAGCTCCTCGACGACGGTCGTCTGACCGACGGCCAGGGTCGCACCGTGGACTTCACCAACGTGGTGCTCATCATGACCTCGAACCTCCCAGGCGAGCCCAGGGACTTCTTCAAGCCCGAGTTCATCAACCGCATCGACGACATCGTGCGCTTCCGGGCCCTGGACGAATCCGACCTGGGACGCATCGTGGAGATCCAGCTGGGTGTCCTGTCCCGCCGACTGGCCGACCGCCGCATCACCCTCGACTTCTCCCCCGCTGCCGAGGGCCTTCTGGCCCGCCTGGGCTACGACCCCGCCTTCGGGGCCCGACCCCTCAAGCGGGTCATCCAGACCGAGGTGGGCGACCGCCTGGCCCTGGCCCTGCTGGAGGGCCGTTTCGGCGAGGGCGACACCGTGCACGTCGACGCCGACGGGGACACGGTGACGATCCGCTGAACCGGCCGGCTTTGGCGGGCGGGGCCTCGGCGTCCTCTACAGTGGGCGGGTAAGGCCGCCCACCAGAGGGGAGACCCGGTGCCTGCGACCGTAGTCGTCGGTACGCAATGGGGTGACGAAGGCAAGGGGAAGTTCACCGACCTCGTCGCCAAGGAGATGTCGATGGTCGTCCGGTACCAGGGCGGCCACAACGCGGGGCACACCCTCGTGGTCGACGGCGAGACCTTCGCCCTCCAGCTCGTACCCAGCGGGATCCTCTACGACCACATCACCCCCGTGATCGCCAACGGGGTGGTGGTCGACCCGGCCGTGCTGCATCGCGGAGATCGACACGCTCGAGGCCAAGGGCGTGGACTGCTCGCGCCTGCGGGTCTCCGGCAACGCCCACCTGATCTTCCCCTACCACCAGGAGCTCGACGTGGTGACAGAGCGGCGCCTGGGGACGCAACAAGCTGGGGACCACCAAGCGGGGCATCGGTCCGACCTACTCCGACAAGGCCGCCCGGGTCGGTCTGCGGGTCCAGGACCTGCTCGACGCGAAGATCTTCCGTCGAGAAGCTGCACCTGGTGATGAAGGAGAAGAACGCCACCCTGGCCAAGGTCTACAACCGGCTTCCCCTCGACGAGACCGAGATCGCCGACCGCTACCTCGACGACTTCCTGCCCCGCATCAGGCCCATGATCGCCGACACCGTCGACCTCGTGCACGAGGCTCTCGACGCCGGCCGGCACGTCCTGCTCGAAGGAGCCCAGGCCACCTTCCTCGACCTCGACCACGGCACCTACCCCTACGTCACCTCATCCAACCCGGTGGCCGGCGGGGCCTGCGTGGGGGCAGGAATAGGCCCCCGCCACATCGACCGGGTGATCGGCATCGCCAAGGCCTACGTCACCCGGGTGGGGGCCGGCCCCTTCCCGACCGAGCTCACCGACGACGTCGGCGACCTCCTGGTCGAGCGGGGCGGCGAGTACGGGACCAACACCGGCCGAAGGCGCCGGCCCGGCTGGTTCGACGCCGTCATGTTGCGCCAGGCCGTGCGGCTCAACTCTCTGAGCGAGCTCGCGCTGACCAAGCTCGACGTACTCGACACCCTCGAGACCCTCAAGGTCTGCGTGGCCTACGACCTCGACGGCCAGCGGTTCACCACACCTGCCCTACCACCAGTCCGACCTGCACAAGGTCCGCCCCGTGTACGAGGAGGTGCCCGGGTGGGGAGCTGACCTGAGCGAGATGACCCGGCCTGCGTCAACTCCCCGTAGCCGCCCGCCGACTACATCGAGTTGCTGGAGGAGCAGGTGGGCGTGCCCGTCACCCTGGTCGGCGTCGGTCCCGGGCGTGACCAGTTCCTGCACTTCGCGGCATGACCGGTCACCACCTGAGGGAAGGAGAGCACTGATGCGGGTCCTCGTGGTGGGCTCGGGGGGCGCGAGCACGTGCTCGCCCACGTCCTGGGCCGCAGTGCCCAGGTGGTAGTCACCCCCGGAAACGCCGGGATGGCCCGCGCCGGCATCACCGTCGAGGCCGGGCCTCCTGAGGCCATCGACGCCGACCTGGCCGTGATCGGACCTGAGGCGCCGCTGGTGGAAGGCCTGGCCGATCGTCTGCGGGCGCGGGGGATCCCCACCTTCGGTCCCGGTGCCGACGGGGCCCGCCTGGAGGGATCCAAGGCCTGGATGAAAGCGGTTCTGGCAGGAGCGGGTGTACCCACCGCGCGCTACGGGGCCTTCAGCGATCGCGCCGCGGCCCACGCCTTCCTCGACACCCTCGATGGGATCTGGGTCGTGAAGACCGACGGGCTGGCCGCGGGCAAGGGTGTGGTGGTGGCCACCTCCCGCCAGGAGGCCGCCGACGCGGTCGACGCCTACCTGTCGGGGCAGGCCTTCGGTGACGCCGGGCGCACGGTGGTCATCGAGGAGGGTCTCAGCGGACCCGAGCTGTCGGTGTTGGCCGTCTGCGACGGCCAACGGGCCGTCCCCCTGGCTCCAGCACAGGACTTCAAGCGGATCGGTGACGGCGACACCGGGCCCAACACCGGTGGGATGGGGGCCTACTCGCCGGTGCCGGCAGCGGGCCCCGACGTGGTCGACGGGGTCATGGACACCGCCGTGGAGCCCACCTTGGCGGCCCTGCGCTCACAGGGGATCGACTACCGCGGGGTGCTGTACGCAGGGCTGATGCTCACCCCTGAGGGACCAAAGGTGCTCGAGTACAACGTGCGCTTCGGTGATCCCGAGGCCCAGGTGGTGCTGCCCCGGCTGGCCAGCGACCTGGCCGACCTCCTCCACCGGGCGGCCACCGGCGCGCTCGGGGACGAACCCCGTTTCGTGCCCGACGCGGCGGTGACGGTGGTGGCCGCCGCTTCGGGCTACCCGGGGTCGCCCCGGACCGGCGACCCGATCGAAGGCCTCGACTCGCTCCCCGATGGGGTCACTCCCTACTTCGCCGGGGTCGGGGACTCCGGTGACGGTCGTCTGGTGACCGCCGGTGGCCGGGTGCTGGCTCTCACCGCACTGGGACCCACCGTCGAAGAGGCCCGCCGATGCGCCTACACCGCCCTGGAAGGGATCAGCTGGCCAGGGATGCAGTACCGGCGTGACATCGCGGACCTGGGAAGAGCTGAGTCCGACGAACCGCAAGGAGGTGCGCCGTGAAGGTGGCGGTGCTCATGGGATCACCCAACGACCAGGACAAGATGCGCCCGGCGGCCGACACGCTGGCCCGATTCGGGATAGAAGCCGACGTGCGGGTCCTCTCGGCCCATCGCAACCCCTCCGAGGTGACCGCCCTGGCTTCGGGGGCCCGGGCCCAGGGATACGTGGCCTTCATCTGCGGGGCGGGGATGGCTGCGCACCTGGCTGGTGTCGTGGCCGCCCACACCACTCTGCCGGTCGTGGGCGTCCCGTTGTCGGGCGGTGCCCTCAACGGGGTGGACGCTCTCTACTCGACGGTCCAGATGCCCAAGGGCATCCCGGTGGCCACTGTGGCCGTCGACGGCGCCATGAACGCCGCGCTGGTGGTGGTGGCGATGCTGGCTGTCAACGACACCTCAATGGCCGAGGCGCTGGACGGCTTCCGCCGGGAGATCGCCGGTGGCTGAGATGGCGGCCGGGGCGGCGCCTGGGACCTTTTCGGAGACGGTGGCCGGGTCAGTGGCCGGGCCGGCTTCAGCGCAGCCGGGCCATTCCCCTGTCGAAGGACGGCTGCCAGTCCGTCAGGCTGGCATCGTCTGCCATCGCCGGCTCCGACGACCTCGCCACGGTCTCCGCAGGGGCCGGCGCCTCGTTTCGCGGCACCAGCGCTTCGGGGCTGGGGCGGCCGTGCTGGTCCACGACAGCGGGTGGTTCGTCGTTGGCGTGGCGCTTGCGGTCGCGCCGGCGACGCCGCAGCTCACGCTTGGAGAGGGCGGGTGGGGCGGCTGCGTGCTTGCGGATCCCGGCTCGGGCGATGGCACAGCTCTTGCACAGCGGGGCCTTCTTGGGACCGTAGGGGTACACCAAGCACTCGGCGCAGTAGTCCCGCCCGCACTGGCCGCAGACGTCGTCGGCCATCTCGAAGTTGTGGTTCTCGCAGAAAGCGCTGCCCACGTCGGCACCCCTGTTGTCTCGTCGGTTCTCGCTGGTGGCCCCGGCCCCACCCCCGCGGAGACCCGGCTCCCTTTGGCTATCGGAAGGCCGAGACGGAACCTTGACGAATATTTGATATCTCACCCGATTTCTTCAGAAATCGGCTCAGCGCCCGGAGCTATGGGAGGACCGACATGAACCCGGACGCAAGTGGAGGTCCGGGGGCGCCCGACGGCGTGCCTGACGTTCTCGCCCACCGCTACGCCAGCGCTCCCCTCGTGGCTCTCTGGTCACCCCGGGCCAAGATCGCCCTCGAACGCCGGTACTGGGTGGCGGTCCTGCGGGCCCAGGCAGAGCTGGGGACAGACGTCCCCGATGGTGCCATCGAGGCCTACGAGGCCGTCATCGACCAGGTGGATCTGGTCTCCATCCGCGAGCGCGAGAAGCTCACCCGCCATGACGTGAAGGCCCGCATCGACGAGTTCTGCCACCTGGCCGGCTACGAGCACATCCACAAGGGCCTCACATCCCGGGACCTGACCGAGAACGTGGAGCAGCTCCAGGTGAGGGCGTCCACCGAACTGGTCCGCGACCGCATGGTGGCGGCGTTGCGCCGGCTGGCCGAGCGGGCGGCGGAGTACGCCGGTGTGGTGATGGTGGGTCGTAGCCACAACGTGGCTGCCCAGGCCACGACGCTGGGGAAGCGCTTCGCGTCGGCCGCCGAGGAGTTGCTGGTGGCCTTCGAGCACCTCGAAGCAGTGCTGGACAGCTACCCGCTGAGGGGGGTGAAGGGGCCGGTGGGTACCCAGCAGGACCAGCTCGACCTACTGGGGGACGCTTCGGCCGTCGAGGTGCTCGAGGCCGCGGTGGCTCGGCACCTCGGCTTCGAACGGGTGCTGACCAGCGTGGGCCAGGTCTACCCACGCTCGCTCGATCTCCAAGTGGTGGCCACTCTCCTGCAAGCCCTGGCCGCTCCGGCCAGCCTGGCCACCACCATCCGGCTCATGGCGGGTCACGAGCTGGTGACCGAAGGCTTCCGCCAGGGCCAGGTGGGTTCATCGGCCATGCCCCACAAGATGAACACCCGCTCCTGCGAGCGGATATGCGGGCTGCAGGCGGTGGTGGCCGGGCACCTGGCCATGCTCGCCCACCTGTCCGGATCGCAATGGAACGAAGGTGACGTGAGCTGCTCGGTGGTGCGGCGCGTGGCCCTTCCCGGGGCCTTCTTCGCCACCGACGGCGCCTACCAGACCTTCCTGCACGTCCTCGACGAGATGGGCGCGTACCCGGCGGTGGTCGACTCTGAACTGAGCCGGTACCTCCCGTTCCTGGCCACCACGAGATTCCTGGTCCGCGCCGTCCAGGCCGGCATGGGACGCGAGCAGGCCCACGAGGTGATCAAGGAGCACGCGGTTGCAGTGGCCCTTGCCATGCGCCAGCAGGGCCGGGCCGACAACGACCTGGTTGCTCGCCTGGCCGCCGACCCGAGGCTTCCTCTCGACGAACCTCAGCTCGAAGCCGCCCTGGCCGACCCGCTGACCTTCGTGGGCACCGCACTCGGTCAGGTGGAGCGGATCGTGGCCCACGTCGAAGAAGTGGTGCGTCGCTTCCCCGAAGCTGCTGCCTACGATCCCGAACCGATGCTGTGACCGGCCACCGATGCCGGTCTGATCGCTCACCTGGAGGTGCCGTGTCCCCCGCAGAGCCCCCTCTTGTCGACCTGCCCCACGTCTACACGGGCAAGGTCCGTGACATCTACGACGCCGGTCAGGGCCATCTCCTGCTGGTGACCTCCGACCGGATATCGGCCTTCGACGTGGTCATGGCCGAGCCCATCCCCGGCAAGGGCAGGGTTCTCACCGCCATGACGGCCTTCTGGCTCGAACACCTCGCCGACCGGTGCGCCAGCCACCTCGTGTCCACCGAGCTCGCAGACCTCCCCGAGGGGGCCCGTCATCCTCACCTGGCAGGGCGGGTCATGCTGGTCCGCAGGGCTGAGATGCTCGCGATCGAGTGCATAGTGCGGGGCTACCTGACAGGGTCGGCCTGGAAGGAGTACCAGCGCGAGGGAACCATGCACGGCACCCCGCTCCCGGAGGGGCTGCTCGAGTCGTCGCCCCTGCCCGAACCGGTGTTCACACCCTCCACGAAGGCCGCAGACGGGGACCACGACGTCAACATCTCCTTCGAAGAGGCCGAGGCGGTGGTCGGGGCCGACCTGGCGGCGTGTGCCCGGGATCTGTCGGTCGATCTGTACCGCGCCGGCGCGGCCTGGGCTCGGGATCGGGGCATCATCATCGCCGACACCAAGTTCGAGCTCGGGCTGGTGGACGGCGAGTTGGTGCTGGCCGACGAGGTGCTCACGCCCGACTCCTCCCGGTTCTGGCCCGCGGAAGACTGGGAGCCGGGCCGGACCCCGCCTTCGTTCGACAAGCAGCCGGTCCGTGACTACCTCGACGGCCTCGACTGGGACAAGGTGCCCCCACCTCCACGCCTGCCCGACAATGTGGTCGCAGCCACCTCCGACCGCTATCGAGAGGCCTACGAGCGGATCACGGGCCGTTCGCTGGCCGACTGGCCGGGTGGTGACAACTCACCCTGAGCGGCCGCACGAGCGGCACGGCGGCCTCCTTCGCGTGTGCGAAACTCGGACCATGCGCTTCGAGGTCAACGTGATCGTCCACCTGCGCGACGGAGTGGCCGACCCCCAGGGTGCCACGATCGAGCGGGCGCTTCCCCAGCTCGGCTTCGACGGCGTCGAGGGGGTCCGGGTCGGCAAGTGCATCCGCTTCGACCTCGACGCCGACTCCGAGGAGGACGCGCGCTCGGAGGTGGACGACATGTGCCGCCGGTTCCTGACCAATCCGGTGATCGAGGACAGCTCCGTGACGCTCACCGCGATCACAGCCGGGCAGCCGGCATGAGTGTCCGTGTGGCCGTGGTCGTGTTCCCCGGTTCGAACTGCGAGCACGACGTCGCAGAAGCGGTGTGTGCGCTGGGCGCCGAGGCTGATCTGATCTGGCACCAGGACCGCTCACTGGGCGCAGCGGACGCGGTGGTCGTTCCCGGTGGCTTTGCCCACGGCGACTACCTGAGGCCGGGAGCCATCGCCCGCTTCTCGGCGGTGATGCCAGCGTTGGCCGACTTCGCCCGTTGTGGTGGGCCCGTGGTGGGCATCTGCAACGGCTTCCAGATCCTCACCGAAGCCGGCCTGCTGCCCGGAGCACTCCAGAAGAACGCCGGTCTGAAGTTCCTCTGCACGACCGTCGCGGTTCGCGTGGAGACGGCCAACTCCGTGCTCACCACGAGCGCTGCGGCAGGAGATGTGCTGCAGCTCCCCATCAACCACTTCGAGGGCAACTACACCTGTGATCGGGCCACTCTGGACGAATTGCACGCCGACGAGCGGGTCGTCTTCCGCTACGTGGACAACCCCAACGGCAGCGTGGATGCGATCGCGGGGATCTGTTCGCAGACCCGCAATGTCGTCGGGCTCATGCCCCACCCGGAACGGGCCAGCAACACGCTCTTGGGAAGCGACGACGGGCTTATCCTCTTGCGCTCGCTTCTTGCCACCGCCGGAGCCGCAACGGTGGCATGAACTTGCCGACCCCTGCCGACCAGGCCCCCAGCAGGCCTGGTCTCAGGGCTTGCGCGCCTGTCAGCGCGAGCGGGGGATACCGGCGTCGCGAAGGACGTTGGCCGGCACGCCGCCGGCCCTCCAGGCTGCGTATGAGATGCTCTTGCGCTCGGAGTAGCCCGCGGCGGCCTCGACGAACGCCGCTTCGAGGTCGCTCAGGTCGGCCTTCGCCCCGAGGCTGGCCAGCGCCGCCTCGAGGTTCATCTTCTCCTGGATGAGTTCGACCTTCTTCAGACTGTCGACTGTCTCCATATCGGCGTCGATCCGCGCGACGCGCTTGCTGATCGATTCGGGGGTGCGCTTGCGGCCTCGTTTCGGCTTGTGGGCCTCGAGTGCGTCGAGATACCGGCGCACCGCTCGGCCTTGGGCGCGCCCCTCCGCCAGGGCGGCCTTGTGCTCGGGGGACATGGTTCGTTTCTTCTTTTGTGCTGGGCTCATGCCTCGCAATTCAGCACATGTCGGGGACGACTGCAAACCGCAGGGATCCCGGTCGACCGGGGGTATCCATATGGGCCAATTGCCCGGCGTTCTCCTTGCTCCACGTCGGTTGATGTTGGAGCACGCCTTCGGAGCCCTGTGCCGACCGGTTGAACCGGCCGGTCCATCCCGCTGTGCTTCAGCGCAGCGCCACCACCCGTAGCTCGGCAAAGCCGGCGCGCTCGACGCTCTCGGCATCCCGGAACGTGAGCCGTACCGTGTCACCGACGTCGCCCGGTCGGGCGATGATCTTGGGGTCGGGAGACCCGGGCAGCCCGAAGGTCTCCGAATAGGCGAGAGTTCCGTCGGCGAGCACCTCGACGGTGACCGAGTCGAAGCCCACTCCCGTGCGCAGAGCGGGATCGGCGTGGGCTCCGTTGCCGGTGACGGTGACTTCCCGGATGAGAGCCGGGTCGTCCAGGGTCCAGGTGAGAACCGGGTCGGGATCGGTCTCACCCGAGGAGAACCACGAAGTGGCCGGGTTCCCGTCGATGGACAGGGAGGCGTCGGACTGGTCGTCGAAGGTCGAGCTGGCGGTGACCGCTCCTTCCGCGGTGACGTCGGTGGGTGACGGCGGAGCGGCGGTGGTCGTTGTGGTGCTGGTGGTCGTGGTGCTGGTGGTCGTCGTGGTGCTGGTGGTCGTCGTGGTGCTGGTGGTCGTGGAGGTGGTCGTGGTCGTGCCACTGATGGTCTGGTCGCGGTCGCCGCTGGAGCCTGCCGGCCGGCTGAACAGCCTGCCGTCCTCTTCGGCCACCAGGACGAAGACGTCGACGGGGTCCCCGGTGCCGATGGTCACGGTGGTGTCAGGCTCGAACTCGTCCCAGCCGGTTCCGGCGAAGCGGACCGTGCCGTCGACGGGAACGGGCGCCAACAGGGGGCTCCCAGAGGTGCACCGCACCCGGGGGAGGCCACGCTCGTCCACCAGCACCGGCGTCCTGCGTTGCAGTACTGCCTGGCGTTCGTCTACCCGCCCCTCGGCGAAGGTGTGGTCGCTCACCCGAAGATCCGATCCCAACAGAACGGGTGTCAGGGAGCGGACGAACGCGGCCACCTCACCGGCGGGGACGCTCTGCACCGACGCCCAGGCCGAACGGGTTGCGGGCGAGTCCTCCAGGTGGCTGATGAGCGCCTCGGCGTCACATCCCGCCGAACCCGGTGTCCCCCGGTAGAGCCCTGGAGCTGTCCCGGTCTCGGCTCGGGGGTCGTCCGAGCCCGTCCGGGCGGGGTCCTCGGGTCCCAACGGCTCGCTGGTCGAGTTGGGTGAATGGGCCACGCTGGGAGTGAAGGTTTGCGTTCCCGGCTCGTCGACACCCAGCAGATCGACGGTACCTACGGGCTCGTCATCGTCGTCTCCACCGGCCAGGAGCAGCCACGCCAGGCCGGCGAGCACCACCACCAGGACAGAGATCACGCCTGCGATGGCTGCTGCCCGACCTCGGCCTACCTCGACCTCCTCTGCCTGGTCGAAGGGATCGACGGGCTCACCCGGCGCCGCCGGCCAGGAAGGCTCCACGGGGGGGATCACCATCGTCGGTGGTGCCGAATCCGGAGGCGGCGGAGGTGGCTGGGGCGGCTGGGGTGCCTGCGGAGGAGAGGCATCCCACAGGTCCTCGAGTTCTACGGCGGCGGTGGCGTCGTCACCTGGGGAAGGGCTCTCGGGGGGTGTGTCCAGGGGGACCGGTGGGACGCCGGCCATCGTGGCGTCGGGATCGCCGTCGGGAGGATCGGGTGTCGTGCCGGCGGGATCGTCGGGGTCGCTCACCGACCCGATGCTACGGCCGGGTGAGGTCGTCGGGGGGGCAGGGTGCGCGTCGCACGAGGCCGGTCGGGGCACGAACTAGCGTCACGCCAATGGCTCAACCCGCGCCCGAGGACGACGCACTGCACCGCTCGCTGGGACTCACCGACAGCGAGCTCGACGACATCCGACGGATCCTGGGGCGAGAGCCCAACCACCTCGAGTTGGCGATGTACTCGGTCATGTGGTCCGAGCACTGCTCGTACAAGTCCTCACGAATCCACCTCAAGCGGCTACCCACGGAAGGAGAGGGCGTGCTGGTCGGCCCGGGCGAGAACGCCGGGGTCGTCGACGTGGGCGACGGAATCGCCGCGGCCATCCGCATCGAGAGCCACAACCACCCCTCGGCCATCGAGCCCTACCAGGGGGCGGCCACAGGGGTGGGTGGCATCCTGCGGGACATCTTCACCATGGGCGCACGACCCGTGGCCGTCATGGACCCGCTGCGCTTCGGTCCCCTCGACGACGCCCGTAGCCGATGGGTGGCCGAGGGCGTCGTCTCGGGGATCTCGGGCTACGGGAACTCGGTGGGTGTTCCCACTGTGGGGGGCGAGGTGGTCTTCGACGAGACCTACCGGGACAACCCCCTGGTGAACGTGCTGTGCCTGGGCATCCTCCCCGTCGAGCGTCTGGTGCTGGGACGCGCCTCGGGAGTGGGGAACCTGGCTGTGCTCCTGGGATCGACCACCGGGCGCGACGGGATCGGAGGTGTGTCGGTGCTGGCTTCGGCGGGCTTCAGCGACGACGACGACGACGCCGCCAAGCGCCCCAGCGTGCAGGTCGGCGATCCCTTCGAGGAGAAGCGTCTCATCGAGGCCTGCCTGGCGCTGCTCGATGCCGGCCTGGTTGTCGGCATCCAGGACCTGGGTGGCGCGGGCCTGTCGTGCGCCACCTCCGAGACCGCCTCCCGGGGAGGGGTGGGCATGGACGTGGACGTCACCGCCGTCCCCTGCCGCGAGCCCCACATGGCCGCCTTCGAGGTCATGACCAGCGAGAGCCAGGAGCGGATGCTGGCCATCGTGGCTCCCGAAGACCTCGACGAGGTGCTCGAGATCTGTGAGCGCTGGGAGGTGCGGGCCAGTGTGATCGGCCGGGTCACCGAAGGTCCGGACCAGGGCACAGGGCCGGACCAGGGCACAGGGCCCGACCAGGACACAGGAACCGACACAAGACGGGGACGTCTCCGCATCCGGGACGGCTTCGAGGGTGAGATCCTGGCGGACGTACCCGCGGCATCCCTGCATGAGGACGCCCCCCTTTACCAGCGACCGCTGGCTCCCCCCGACGACTGGGCCGAACGCCTGGCCGCCGGCGCTGCGAGCCTGGACCCTCCCGCCGACGCGGGGGCCGACCTGTGCGACCTGCTCATGGACACGTCCTGGGTGTGGCGCCAGTACGACCACCAGCTCTTCTTGAACACCGTGGTGGGCCCGGGAGGTGACGCCACCGTGCTGCGCCTCAAGCACCCCGGCACCGGTGCCGACACGGGAAGAGGCCTGGCGCTGACCACCGACGGCAACCACCGCTGGTGTGCGGTCGACCCCCGTCAGGGCACAGCGCAGACCGTGGCCGAGGCGATCCTCAACCTGGCCTGCGTCGGCGCGCGCCCCGTGGCTCTCGTCAACTGCCTCAACTTCGGCAACCCCGAGCACCCCGAGGTGATGTGGCAGTTCTCCGAAGCGGTGGACGGCATGACCGAGTGCTGCCGGGCGTTCGGGGTCCCCGTCGTGGGGGGCAACGTGAGCTTCTACAACGAGTCGGGTGGGGTCGACATCGATCCCACCCCGGTGGTGGGCGTGTTGGGGGTGATCGACCGCCTCGACCGTCGCCCTCCCGGCCCCACGCTGGTGAACGGCGGCCACCTGGTTCTGCTGGGGGCGACCGACCCCGAGCTGTCCGGTTCGGCGTGGGCCTGGCGCCAGGGGCACCGCACGGGACGCCTGCCGGTGCTGGACACCGTGCTCCATTCCCGGGTCGTCCAGGTGGTGTGCGACCTGGTGACTGGTGGAGTGGTGTCCGGGGTGCACGACGTGTCCACCGGTGGCCTCGGTGTGGCCCTGTCGGAGATGGCCGCCGCCTCGGGGGTGGGCTACCAGGTGGCCCGCATCCCCGACCACGCGTCGCTGTTCAGCGAGTCGCCGTCGCGGGCGGTGGTTTGCGTCGATCCCGACCGGGTCTCGACCGTGCTTCGGGTGGCCGAGGCGGCGGGGGTGCTGACGGCTCGCATCGGTGAGGCCGGTGGCGACCGCTGCACCGTCAAGGACCTCTACGACCTGTCGCTGCCCGAGCTGACCGCAAGATGGCGGGACCGTCTCCCCCGAGCGCTCGGGTCGGGCACCGTCCAGGGGGGGTGAGCCCGGCGAGGGGCCGGCCCGCACGACCCGGTCGACCCGGTTGGCCCCGGTTGGTGTCGGGTGGATCCTGCGGAGCTCACGACGACAGCCAGAGGTCGGCCAGCCAGGTCTTGGAGCCGATCGTCTGGACGGTTCCGTTGGCGCCCGCGTACACGCCGTTCACCCGGGGATCGGCGGCCAGCATCCACACGGGGCGCCCCAGCCACACGTAGGGCAGCTGGCTGGCCAGCTCGCGGTTCACCTGCTGGTACTGCTGGTCGCGAATCGTCTGGTCGGTGCTCGCCACGGCGGCGTCGATGGCTTCGTCCACCACTTCGCTCTGGAAGCGGGGGAAGTTCAACGAGATGTCGGGTGGAGGGAGCACCGAGGTGGAACGCAGGAAGGTGTTGGCGTCCACGTCCACGTTGGGCTGGCCGAACAGCCGGAAGCGACCCACCTCGAAGCTGGCCGTGGCTATCTGAGCGATCAGGTTGATCTGAGGTATGGCCTCGACCGTCACCTCCATGCCGGCTTCCTCCCAGAGCCTCTCGAAGAGCTGGGACTCGACGAGGATCTCTGTGTCGGCCTGGGTCTTGAGAGTGAACGCCAATGGCTCCCCGGTCTCGGCCTCGTACTGTTCGACCAGTTCCCGAGCCCTGTCGAGGTCGTAGGCCGGGTAGCCGTTGTCGGCCAGGTAGCCCGGCTGGCCCGGTGCGAAGAGGCTGTTGGCGGGTTGCACGATCCCGCCGCCCACCTCGTCGAGCCAGGCACCGCTGTCGGTGCCGGTGACGATGGCCTGGCGGGCGAGCAGGTCGTCGAAGGGTGGGGCCTGGGTGTTGAGAACGAGGAAGTCCTCTTCGCCCGAGAGGTTCTCCACCTGCTTGAACTCCGACTCCCGCAGGGCGGTGATCACCTCTGGGACGCGGGTGATCATCACGTCGACGTTGCCGCGCTCCAGTTCGGTCTGTCGTGCCGTGTTGTCCACGATGGGCCGGAACTCGATGCGCTCCAGGTAAGGGCGATCCCCTCGGCGATAGTCGGGGTTGCGGGTGAAGGTCCAGGACTCGTTGGCCACGTGGTCGTCGAACACGAAGGGCCCCGTGCCGATCGGAGCCAGTGACCGGGCGGGGTCCTCCAGCATGGCGGGGGCCACCACGTAGCCGAACTGGCTGGCCAGGGCTGCGTCGAAGGCGGCGAAGGGCTTGGCGAGTCTGACGACCACCTCGGTGTCGCTTGTGGCCTCGATGCTCTCGACGCTCACGAGGCCTGCCTTGGTGATGTAGGAGTTGCGGTGGGCCTCCAGGTTCTGGGCCACGACCTGGGCGGTCAGGTCTGTGCCGTCGTGGAAGGTGACCCCTGACGGCACGGTGATGGTCCAGGTGGTGAAGGCGTCGTCGTGGTCGATCGAATCGGCCAGGTAGGGCACGGCGCGGCCCTCGGCGTCGAGGGTGGCCAGGGTCTCGATGACGGCACTGGCCACGAAGTGGCCTGAGGAGGAGAACGCATACCGGGTGGGATCGAGCCCTTCGGGCTCGGCTTCGACGGCGAACACCAGGCTGCCTCCTGGCTGGGGATCGGTGCCGTCGGGCGGCCCGGACGTGGTGCCCAGCTCGGACCCGGTCTCCTGGCCGGCCGCGGTGGTGGAGGTGGTGCCTCCCGGCCCCTCGCTCCCCTCGCTCCCCTCGTCGCCCCCACAGGCAGCCGCCGCCAGGACGGCGGTGGCCACCAGCGCTGCGGTCATCAGAGATGGGTTCGACTGCCTGCGCCTCGGGTGCATCGGACCTCCTCGTGTCAACCATCGGCTGCCCAGGTGCGTCTGTGAGGGCATGATCATCGGGATGTCCGTCCACCCGGACGAAGCCCCCACCACCGCCTACGCCACCGACCGGCGGGTCGCGCTGTCCGACCTGTACCGGTCCGAGTACGCCGGGTTGGTCCGGCTGGCTTGCCTGCTGGTCGACCAGCGGGAGGTGGCCGAGGAGCTGGTGCAGGAGGCTTTCGTCCGCCTCGACCGCTCGTGGGACCGGGTCCAGGATCCGGCGGCTAGGCCCGCCTACCTGCGCTCGATCGTCATGAACCTGGCCCGCTCCAGCCTGCGCCGCCGCCTCGTGGCCCGCCGCCACCGGCCGGCTCCGGCCCCCGACGCGGCCCCAGCCGAAGACCACGCCGTCCTGAGAGAGGACCAGGCCGAGGTGCTGGACGCAGTGCCGCGCCCTGCCGGGCCGCCAGCGCGAGTGCGTCGTGCTGCGCTTCTACGAAGACATGAGCGAGGCCCAGATCGCCCAGGCCCTGGGGATCACCCCCGGATCAGTCAAGACCCACATGCACAGGGCGATGAAGGCCCTGACCAACCGATTGGAGGCCCTGGCATGAACGGCCGGTCCCCCACCTCCCCACCCGCCCCCGAGGGCACCGAGGCCCGCCTGCGCGACGCCCTTGGGGCCTACGCCGACACGGTTGATCCCGCCGATGCCTGGCCCGCCATCACCGAGCGTTTGGGCCGCCGGTCCGCCCCGCTGGGCTGGGTGAGGCGCCACCCCATGGCCCTGGGCGCGGTGGCCGCGGCTGTGGTGTTGATCGTGGCGCTGGGCATCGCCACCCTCACAGCCGACCCTGACCAGGACCTGGACCTGGCACCTGTGGTCACCGACCCTCCTGCGGGTGCCCGTCTGGTGGGCATCACCGCAGACGCCCGGGTGGTGACCCTTGACCCTGCCGGAACCGAGCTGGTCGACCATGGCGACCTGCCCGGCGGCGGAGAGCAAGGCCAGAGAGGAGCCCTCGACGGAGGAGCGGCCGTGGTGGCCACGCCCACAGGCGACGAGCTGGTCGCCCTGGTCGGTGACGATCCCGACGCCGGGTGTCCCGCCTCCGACCAGGTCCTCACTGATCTCGTGCGCCTACCACTGGTCGATCCGGATGTTTCCGGTGGTGGGGCCGGGGCCGGCGAGAGTGATGGGCTCTCCCAGGTCTCGGCGGTGGCAGCCTCCCCGACAGGGGATCTGCTGGCCGTGACCCGCCATCCCGGCGAACCCTGTGCCCCGGGCCAGCCTGTCATCGAGATCCTCGGTGCGGCCGACGGCGAGGTGCTCAACACGATCCCCGTGGAACCTCTCATGACGGTGCGCCAGATGACCTGGCTCTCCGACGGTCGCCTGTTCGTGCTGGTGCAGATGGACCCCGAGGTGGGCTTCCTGACCCCCATCGTGGTGAACGATCCGACTCGGGACAACCGGCTGGCGGGGGTGCTGCCGGTTCCCGTGCCCTTCGGAACGCGGGTGGCGGCCGCCCCCGGCGGCCAGGTCTGGTTGGCCGGCCACCTGGATGCCCGCCCCCTGGACGGCAGCTTCGACGACGTCGCGCTCGTCGGCGCGCATCGCGGTGACACGCGTCGATGTGGCCACCGGCAGGGTCGTCAGTCGTGACGAGATCCTGGACTCCCAGGACGCCACGCTGCTCTCCCTCGTCGGGTTGGGTGAGCAGGCCTTCGTCACCCTCGCTCCCGAGGAGGTGGTGGTGGCGGGAACCGCGGGGTTCGCTGTGACCGATCCCTCCGCCGCCCGCCTCGTGCGCATCGAGGGTCGCGGTCCTGTCGAGCTGCGTACCGGGGTGCTGGTGGTAGTGGCCCGCCCGGGCTCCGCCCCGACCGATGCCCCGGAGCCGACTGATGACACCGCACCGACCACAACCCCGGTGAGCGTGCCCGACGGTCCGTCAACGACGTGGTCGCCATCCGTGCCCGATGGACCCTCAGGGACGGGGACGGTGCCGGAAGCTTTCGTGCTGGACCCCGCCGGCCCCGGAGCCGTGTGGATCACATGGGAGGGGAAGGTGTTGGGCATCCGGCCCGGTGGTGATGGCTCGGTCGAGGAGCTGGCGGCGACCGGTGCCGGGCTCATTCCCCGCTTCGGCACCCAGGCCAGCATGTCACCCGACGGATCCACCCTGGTGTTCACCGACAGCACCGACGGTTCGCTGTGCTCGGGCCGGATGGTGGCCGTTTCCCTCCTGGACGGGACAGTCCAGGAGTACGGCGTCGGGCACTCCCCGTCGTTCGGCCCCGACGGCAGACTGGCCTTCGTCGAACCCGGGCCCCCACGACCCAGTGGAGCATGCACTTCCGAGCTGGTTGTGGCCGACACCGCCACGGGCGAGGAGGTGCGCTTCACGGACCCGGTGAGCGCCGGTGCCGCCGAGGAATGGACCGAGCTGGCCACGGTCAACACGCTGATCTGGTCACCCGACGGTGAACGCCTGGCCTTCCAGCGGTCCTATGAGGGCAGCACCCAGCACGTCGTCGACCTGTCGCCCGGGGGTGGCGCCCTCCCTACCGAGCGACTCCCGTTCCCGACCCCCGGCCCCGACGAGTACTGGGAGCTGGTGGGGTGGACCGACACCGGCGACGGTGAGGTGCTCGTGGCCCGTACCGCCTGCTACGGAAGTCCGGCCTGCGACGCCGGCTACTGGCTGACCGCCCTGGCGCCCGACGGTGAAGGCTGGGAGGAGGCGCCGGCCCCTGGGTCCCTGGTACCCACCGAGACGATCACCATCGCCCTGTGGGGGCCCCAGCTGGCCCTGCGGATGGTGACCAACACCTGCGAGGGCATCATCTGCGATGACCCGGGCTACAGGCTGGTGGTCGACACCCCCGGTGGGGAGCAGGTCGTGGTGGACGAGTTCGAGGTGCGGGCCGCCGACTGGTGGCCCTCCCCGGGCTGAGCATCGAGCAGGCCAGCAGCTGTGCCGGCGGTACGCCACGGCGCCGGCGGTACGGTGCGTCGCGGCGCCGGCGGTACGGTGCGTCGCGGCGCCGGCGGTACGGTGCGTAGCGGCGCCGGCGGTACGGTGCGTCGCGGCGCCGGCGGTACAGTGGCCGGGTGACCCCTGCGGGGGGCCTGAGCCCCCGGACCGGCGACGAATCCCCGCAGACCGCCGACCCCGGTGACGACTCCCCCAAGGAGGCCTGCGGGGTCTTCGGGGTCTACGCCCCCGGCCAGCCGGTTGCCAATCTGACCTACCTCGGCCTGTACGCCCTCCAGCACCGCGGCCAGGAAGCGGCGGGCATGGCGGTCAGCGACGGCGAGACCATCACCGTCGTCAAGGAGATGGGCCTGGTGGCCAACGCCTTCGACGAGCGGACCCTGGCCGCCCTGACAGGCCATCTGGCCATCGGGCACACGCGCTACTCCACCACGGGCTCTTCCACCTGGCGCAACGCCCAGCCCGCCTACCGCAGCGTCGGCGAGCACGAGTTCGCCCTGGGTCACAACGGCAACCTCACCAACACCGCCGGCCTCGCCCACGATGCAGGCATGCTGCCCGGAACTGTGAGCAGCGACAGCGACCTGGTGGCCGAGCTGCTGGCCGCCGAGCTGTTGGCCGACGCCGACGCCCGCAGCGACGGCCGTGCCCTGGAGCGCTCGTTGCTGCGCCTGCTGCCCCGCCTGGAAGGCGCTTTCTCGTTCGTGGCGATGGACGAGGGCCACCTGGTCGGAGCCCGTGATCCCAACGGGCTGAGGCCCCTGTGCCTGGGCCGGCTCGAACAGGGCTGGGTGCTGGCCAGCGAGACGCCGGCGCTCGACCTGGTGGGCGCCCACATCGTGCGCGAGGTCGATCCGGGCGAGATGATCGTCATCGACGCCACCGGCTACCGCTCGGTCCGGCCCTTCGGCCCCGAGCGCGTCGACCCGGCCCTGTGCCTGTTCGAGTTCGTCTACTTCGCCCGCCCCGACAGCCGCCTCTACGGACAGAACGTGCACCAGGCCCGGGTTCGCATGGGCGAGCAGCTCGCCGATCAGTCACCGGTCGAGGCCGACCTGGTGATGGGCGTCCCCGAGAGCGGCCTGCCCGCCGCAGAGGGCTACGCCCGTCGCAGCGGCATCCCCTACGGCACGGGTCTGGTCAAGAACCGCTACATCGGCCGTTCGTTCATCGCTCCCAGCCAGGAGCAGCGGGCCCAGGCCGTGCGCATGAAGCTGAACCCGCTGCGGGAGAACATCGAAGGGCGCCGCCTGGTCGTGGTGGACGACTCGATCGTCAGGGGCACCACCCAGAAGCAGCTCGTCAAGATGCTGCGTGAGGCGGGCGCGGTGGAAGTGCATCTGCGAATCACGTCTCCACCCGTGCGTTGGCCGTGCTTCTACGGGATCGACACCGGCCAGCGAGGTGAGCTGCTCGCCGCCCAGCTGACCGTGGAAGAGATCCGCCAGTACCTCAACGTCGACACGCTCACCTACCTGGCCCTGGACCGCCTCGTGGTGGCCACCGGTGCGGTCGGGGCCGGGTTCTGCGATGCCTGCTTCTCGGGCCGCTATCCCACCGAGGTGGGCGAGGGCTATGACAAGCACCTCCTGGAGGAGCCACCAACGCCCCCGGTGCCCGTCATCGAGGAGGCGGCGAGATTGTTCGACGCCCACGCTGCGCCGAAGGGCAACCTGGCGGCGAATCCCCGGGGGGAGTAGCACCGCATGGGGGAGACCTACCAGGACGCCGGCGTCGACATCGCCGCGGGGGAAGCTGCGGTCGAGCGCATCAAGGACAAGGTGCGCTCGACGTTCCGGCCGGAGGTGATCGGCGACATCGGCGGTTTCGGTGGGCTGTTCGCCTTCGACACCCGCCGCTACCGGCACCCCGTGCTGGTCTCGGCCACCGACGGTGTGGGCACCAAGGCCCTGGTGGCCCAGGCCACGGGCCGGTTCACCACCATCGGCGTGGACCTGGTGGCCATGTGCGTCGACGACATCGTCTGCCAGGGCGCCGAACCCCTGTTCTTCCTCGACTACATCGCGGTGGGAAAGCTGGACCCCGATCACATCGAGCAACTCGTCGAGGGTGTGGCCGAGGGTTGCCGGCAGGCGGGGTGCGCCCTGATCGGTGGTGAGATGGCCGAGCATCCCGGAGCCATGGAGCCCGGAGAGTTCGACCTGGTCGGTTTCGCGGTCGGGGTGGTGGAGCGCGACCGGATGGTCAACGGCCACCGGGTGGCCGACGGCGACGTCCTGGTGGGCCTGCCCTCTCCGGGGTTGCGTTCCAACGGCTACTCGCTGGCCCGCCGGGTCTTCTTCGAGGTGGCCGGACGGTCACTCGACGATCCGGCCTGGGAGGGGGCTGACACCTCCGTGGCCGACGAGCTGCTGGCGCCCTCGGTCATCTATGCCCCGGCCGTGGGTGCCCTCGGCCGTGCCGTGGACGTCCGGGCCGCGGCCCACATAACGGGCGGGGGGCTGCCCGGGAACCTGGCCCGGGTGCTGCCGCGCTCCCTGGATGCCGAGGTGGACACCAGCGCCTGGGAACCGCCCCGGATCTTCGCCGAGCTCCAGCGTCTCGGTGGGATCGAGGCCGACGAGATGGCCAAGGTCTTCAACCTGGGCATCGGGATGGTCGTGGCGGTCTCGCCCGGGGACACATACAAGACCCTCGACGTGTTACGCAGCCAGGGACATGCCGCCACCGAGATCGGACGGATCACCCGCGGCGGCGGCCAGGTTCGGCTGCTGCGCTAGATCCCGGTCAATCCGTCCAACCGATCCGGCACCAGCATTGCTGCGCGCAGGACGGGCAGCGCAGCAGGTGGGGGTGGCGCCGGGTGGGGAGCCACAGGGTGAAGGGCAGGCAGCGCAGGCCCAGCTCGACCAGGCTGGTGCGGCTCCGGGCGCCGCACGCCGAGCACTCGACCACCACGGTTCCTGCCGCACGCGGTCCCGACGAGTAGAGGGCGTGGCGGCCCCGAGGCGAGCGACCGGAACCGAGGTGGTCGGGGGGCGCCTGCACCGGCGCGTCGAAGAGCGCCTGTTTGCCCTGAGGGTCGAGCCTGCGGCTGCTCACTCGGGACCACCGATCAGGTGGGATGCCAGCCGCCGGTAGGCCTGGGCGGGCTTCGAGTTGGGTGCGTGATCGAGAACGGTGCGGCCGGTGCGGGGCGCCTCGGCCACCTTCACCGACTTCGGGATCGGGGGTTCGAGCACCGGGATCCCCCACCGGGTGGGCACGTCTTCGACGATCTGGCGGGTCAGGTTGGTTCGGGGGTCATACAGGGTGGCGATCACGCCGCGGACCTGCAGGCCAGGGTTCGTGAAGGCGCGCACGTCGTCGATCGTCTCGAGCAACTGCCCCACCCCGCGGTGGCTGAGAGTCTCGCACTGGAGGGGGATTAGGACCTCGGAGGCCGCGGTGAGCCCGTTGATCGTCAGGATTCCCAGCGAGGGAGGGCAGTCGACGAGGACGATGTCATAGTCACCCAGCAGGGGTTGCAGGGCACGTTTGAGCACGTACTCTCGCCCGGTGCGGGACAAGAGCACCACCTCGGCGCCGGCGAGGTCGATGGTGGCCGGCAGCAGGTGGAGGTCTCCTGCCTTGTGCAGCACCGATGCGGCCTCGGTGCGCCCGAGGAGCACGTCGTGGACCGAGGCACCCAGGGCGTCGGGGTCGAGGCCCGCCGAGTAGGACAGGCACGCCTGGGGGTCGAGGTCGATTGCCAACACCCGCTGACCGTGTTCGACGAGGGCCGCTCCCAGCGTCAGGACGGTGGTGGTCTTGGCGACGCCGCCCTTCTGGTTCGCGACGGCCAGCACGAGGGCGGTCATGGTGGCGAGTGTAGGTAGCGCGTCTGCCTGGACGCGAGCCCACACGGCGCTGTACGGCGCAAGGACACACAGCGTTAACACAATCGGGAGGCCAGGATCTGCACGGGCCGGTCCGGGATGCGCTGGGGTGGTCCACGGTGGCTCCGCTACCCTGCCGCCCCATGGCCGAAACCCCCACCGCAGCCTTCTCGATCCGCATCAGTGCCCGGCTGCTGAACGTCCCGGGCACCCTGGGGCACCTGGCGGTGGCCATCGGGGACGCGGGCGGCAACATCAGCGCACTGGAGGGCTTCGAGGCCAAGCAGCGCCACCTCGACGAGGACATCGTCGTCAACTGCAGCAGCGAAGCCCATCAGCAGGAGGTCCTGCGGGCGGTTGAGGCAGTCGAAGGCGTCGAGCTCCTCGGTTGGTCGGATCGCACCTTCACCCTCCACGAGGGCGGCAAGGTCGAGGTGCTCCCCCTGTGCGCGGTGGGTGACCGACACGAGCTGTCGATGGCCTACACGCCCGGGGTGGCCCGGGTGTGCAAGGCCATAGAGGCAGATCCCCGCCTGGCCCACACCTATACGATCAAGCGCAACACAGTCGCCATCGTCACCGATGGCACCGCGGTGCTGGGCCTTGGCGACATCGGCCCGCTGGGCGCGCTGCCCGTCATGGAGGGCAAGGCCCTGCTGTTCAAGGAGTTCGCGGGGGTCGATGCCTTCCCGGTCTGCCTGGAGACGAAGTCGGCCGAGGAGACCATCGAGACCGTTCAGCGTCTGGCCCCCACCTTCGGCGGCATCAACCTGGAGGACATCGCCGCCCCCCAGTGCTTCGAGATCGAATCGATCCTCCAGGAGACCCTGGACATCCCCGTGTTCCACGACGATCAGCACGGCACCGCGGTGGTGGTGATGGCCGCCCTGGAGAACGCGGTCGAAGCTGGTTGACAAGAAGATGTCCGAGCTCAGCGTCGTCATCGCCGGGGTCGGGGCCGCCGGCGTGGCCATTTCCAAGATGATGCTCGGGGCGGGGGTGCCCGAGGTCGTGGGAGTCGACCGCAAGGGCGCCATCTGGGAGGGCCGCGACGACCTCAACCCGGCCAAGCAGTGGTTCGCGGAGAACACCAACGCCGAGCGTCGCCAGGGCACCCTGGCCCAGGTGTTGCCCGGTGCCGACGTGTTCGTCGGGGTCTCCGGTCCCCGCCTCCTCACCCGTGAGGACCTCAAGACCATGGGGACCTCGCCCATCGTGTTCGCCATGGCCAACCCCGATCCCGAGATCCGCCCCGAGGAGGCCGAGGGGGTGGCTGCGGTGATCGCCACGGGTCGAAGTGACTTCCCCAACCAGATCAACAACGTCCTCTGCTTCCCGGGGATGTTCCGGGGAGCGCTCGACGCCGGAGCGACGACCATCACCGAGAGCATGAAGCTGGCGGCCGCGGATGCCATCGCCTCGGTGGTGGACGAGGACGAGTTGGCCCCGGACTTCATCATCCCCTCGGTGTTCGACAAGCGCGTCGCCGAGCGGGTGGGAGCGTCGGTGGCGGCTGCCGCTCGGGCCGACGGCGTCTGCCGCCCCTGACGCCAAGAGGTGGTGGGAGTCATGCCGGTACGAGCCGTCACGTTCGACTTCTGGAACACGCTCTGCAAGCCCGACCACGACACGTACCGGTCGGCCCGCCTGGAGGCGGTGCGAGAGACCTTCGCCACCTTCGGTGTGCCTGTTGTCGACGACGAGCTAACGGCGGCCTTCGTGTCGGTGTTCGAGCGGTTCAACCAGCGGTGGGCGGCCAACGCCCAGTTCACCCACGTCGAGGCTGCGGCCCTCCTCGTGGACCGCTTCGCCCCCGGCCTCTCCAGTGCCGAGCAGGCCGTCCTGGCCGAGGTGTGCGGCGGCGCAGGACGCGGTGCCGTGCCGGACCTGACTCCGAACGCGGCCCGGGTGCTGCGAGACCTGGCCGACGCCTCGATCCGGTTGGGGATCATCTGCGACGTGGGGATGTCACCGTCACCGGTGCTGCGGGGATTCCTCGACCACCACGGCGTGCTGGGCGCCTTCGACCACTGGAGCTTCAGCGACGAAGTTGGTGTGTACAAGCCGGATCCGCAGATCTTCCGGCACGCCCTCGAGGGCCTGGGTGGAGTGCCCCCCGGCCAGGCTGCCCACGTCGGTGACCTGCTGCGCACCGACGTGGCCGGTGCCCTGGAGGTGGGTATGACCTCGATCCGCTACCGGGGTTGCCACGATGACGCCGGCGGCGTCGGCGACGCAGACGTGCTGGTGGAGGCCCACCACGTCATCGACGACCACGACGAGCTGATCGGACTGCTGGGCCTGGGTTGAGGGCCAGGCCCCCGGCCTTCCCCCGTGCCAGGCCCCACCCAGGGTCGGTTAGGGTGGCCCGTGTGGGGGACGAACCCGGTGACCGACAACCGGCGCGAGGGCTGGTGCCGGTGAGCACCGAGAACGAGCTCACGGCCCAACTGCTGCGCCAGGTGTTGCCCAGCCCCCGGTGGGACGACACCGCATTCCTGGACTGGGTGTACGACCACAACCCCACCGGTCCCCTCCTGCCCTCCAACGTCGATCGGGACGGTGTGCGGGTCTGCCACATCGGCGGTGTACCCATCCCGCTGCGCAGCTCCGAGCGTGACGGCAACGGCCTTCTGCTGCTCAACTCCTCGGTGGCCGAAGAGGATCAGCAGCGCGGCACCTATGCCACCGCCATCCTGAACATGACCGACATGGGCCACAAAGGCGGGTTCCTGTGTGGTTTCGGGATCACCAACGCCCGGTCCAGTGGGCCGATCCTGCGGGCGGTGGGAGCCGCCTGGCAGTGCTCGCTACCGGTCAGCCTGTGCATCCCATGGCGCTTCAACCGGTCGGTCAGCTCCCACGTGGCAGACGCCGACTGGCTGGCCAGTGACGAGTTCGACGCCGTCGCCCAGCAACTGGACCGCCATCCCGCCCGCGACTTCACCTACCAGTGGACTCCCGAGCTACTGCGCTGGCGCCTGTCGGTACCCGGTCACAGGTACTCGGTTCACATCAGCCGGACACTCGTCTCGGTGACAACCACAACGGTCTTCCGAGGTGTGCGGATCACCGTGCTGTGCAAGTTCCTGCCCCGTGACGGCCAGACCGGTCCCATCTCCCCCCAGGCTCACATCGCCGCGGCTTGCCGGCATCACCGCACGCCGCTGGCGCTCTACGCGGGCATCAACATCCACGTTCCCGTGTCAGGCATCCGCCTGTCCCAGGACCGCCTCCCCTCCCCCCTCAACCTGGTTACATTGACCACCCCCGACATCATGCCCCTGCACCGGTGCGTGTTCGACACGTTCGAGTTCCTCGAGTTCGATGCGTTTTGAGGACCCGTGAGGGCGGAGAACGAACTGACGCTGCAGTTGCTGCGTCAAGTGCTTCCCAACCCGCGCTGGCAAGGTACGGAGTTCCTGGATTGGGTGTACGACCACAACCCCACCGGCCCCCTGTTGCCCTCCAACGTCGATCGGGACGAGGTCCGCGTCTGTCACATCGGCGGAGTTCCCATGCCCCTGCGCAGCGGCGAGCGCCGGGGTACCGCCCTCTTGTTGTTGAACTCCTCCACCGCGCCCGACGAGCAGCAGCGGGGCACGTACGCCTCGGCGATCCTGGCGCTCAACGAGGCTGCGCGCGAGCACGGCCACCTGGGCCTCTATGGCGTCACCAACGCCCGCTCCACCGGCCCGGTGCTGCGAGGCGCCGGCGCCTCTTGGCAGTGCTCGTTGCCGGTGCGCCTGTGCATCCCCTGGCGCTTCTCACCTTCGGTCGCGTCACGGGAAGTCGATGCCGCCTGGCTCCACAGCGAGGCATTCATCGAGCTCGCGGGCCGCGTGGACCGCTACCCCGCTCGTGAGTTCACCCACCGGTGGTCTCCCGATGTACTCCGCTGGCGCCTGGCGGTCCCTGGCGCCCGCTACGCGGTTCACGCATGCGAGGAGCTCTTGTCGGTGTCGACCACGACGACGTTCCGGGGTGTTCGCCTGGCGGTCATGTGCAAGTTCCTTCTCCGAGGTGACCTGACCGGTCCCATCAGCCCCCAGGCGCACATAGCGGCGGCCTGCCGGCATCACCGTGTCCCCCTAGCGCTGTACGCGGGGATCAACGTGCATGTTCCGGTATCCGGCATCCGTCTCAGCCAACGGCACCTGCCGTCCCCACTCAACCTCGTGATGCTCACCGCCGACCCTGAGGTGTTGCCCCAACACCGTTTCCTCTTCGATACCTTCGAGTTCCTCGACTTCGACGCGTTCTGACTGAGTATCGATGACCGAGGCAGGAGTCGCACCGGTTGCAGCGACCGCCGACCTGGCCGAAGCCGACCGAGCCGCCATCCTGGCTTCCCTGGCGACCGGGTTCGTGGACGATGCCCAGGTCGTGCCCGGCCTGACGGTAGATGCCGAGGGCAGGGCCCGGTCCTGGTGGTGGCCCCTGCTCGCAGCCGGTGACCGGCCGGTGCTGCGGGCACTCCTCGACGACGACACGGCTGAGTCCCACGCGGCGCTGGCTTCCCAGCTGGCCGAACTGGTCGATCGCGAGGTCCGGGCCCGCCTGGCGCCCCACGTGGGTGACCTGGCTCCACCCCGGCCGGGCCGTCGGACTGTCCCCGATGCCTGGGTGCGCTCCCTGGTGGCCACGGACCCCTGTCTGTCACCGTCGCTGGACCCTGATCGCCTCCGGGCGCTGGAGGCCACCCTCGTGGCCTGGGTGCGCAGCGGGCGTCCCACGGGGGGCCGCACCCGGCTGTGCCTGCGGGTCCGAGAACCGATGCTTGACCTGGACGAAGGCCCGGACATGGCCCCGGGGTTGCCCACCGAGGGTGACTGGACGGTGGAGTTGTTGGCCCAGGACCGCGACGAGCCGAGCCTGGTCGTCTCCGTAGCCGACGTCTGGGCCGGCCGCTCGGCCCTGCCGGCCGGCGCCCTGGAGGACGTACTGGCCGGCCTGGCCCACCTGGCCCGGATCGCCCCCGAACTGGAGCCCCTGCTGGAGGAGGCCGAGCCGGTGGGCTCCGAGGTCGATGCCGGCGTCGTCCTGACCCTGGTCCAGGACCGGGCGGCCGGGCTGGCCGACGCCGGCATCGGGCTGCTGCTCCCCTCGTGGTGGGTGCGCCGCCCCCGGATCGGCCTGCGGGCCCGAGCCAAGACCCGGGGAGGTTCGTCGGGTCCACCGGCCGGGTTCGGTCTCGACAGCCTGGTCGACTTCTCCTGGGAGGCCGCCCTGGAAGGCGAGCGCCTCACCCGCCGCGAGCTCCAGCGTCTGGCCCGAGCGGCGGAGGCCAAGCGCACCCTGGTCCGCTTCCGGGGTCGGTGGGTGGAGGTCAGCGGGGAGGATCTGGCGGCCCTGCTGGCGCGTGCGGGCACGCGAGACCAGGCTCCGGCGCGTGACCTGTTGCGGGCTGCGCTGGGCCTCGCGGGAGTCGGGCTCACTCGCCGCGGGGCGAGATCCTGCTCCCGTCGATGTGGTGGCCAGCGGGTGGCTGGGTCGCCTTCTCGACGACGCGCTGGGGGCCACCGTCGCCCCGGTCCCCACCCCGGCTGGCTTCGACGGGAACTTGCGGCCCTACCAGGAGCGGGGGGTGGGATGGTTGACGTTCCTCGGGCGCCTGGGCCTGGGGGCCTGCCTGGCCGACGACATGGGTCTGGGCAAGACCGCCCAGGTCATAGCGGCCATCCTGGCCGACCAGGCGGGGGGACCCACGCTGGTGATCTGCCCGGTGTCGGTGCTGGGCAACTGGCAGCGTGAGCTGGCCCGCTTCGCTCCCAGCCTGTCGGTGCTGGCCCACCACGGCACCGGCCGCTTCGGGGGCGACCACGACGAGTCGTTCGCGCGGCGCGCCGGTGCCCACGACGTGGTGGTGACCACCTATTCCCTGGTCGCCCGCGATATCGAGGAGCTGTCGGCGGTGCGGTGGGCCCGCCTGGTGCTCGACGAGGCCCAGCAGATCAAGAACCCTGTCACCAAGCAGGCCCGGGCGGTGCACCGGCTGGGCGCCGACCGCCGGGTGGCCCTCACCGGTACACCGGTGGAGAACCGGCTCACCGAGCTGTGGTCCATCATGCAGGCCCTCAACCCGGGGCTGTTGGGATCGGCCCGAGCCTTCCGGGATCGGTTCGTGACGCCCATCGAGGTGGACGGCGACCCCGAAGCCACCACCGCGCTGCGCCGGGCGGTGGGCCCGTTCCTGTTGCGTCGCGTCAAGTCCGACCGTTCGATCATCGCCGATCTACCCGACAAGGTCGAGACGACCGACCGCTGCGCGCTGACCCGCGAGCAGCTCACCCTCTACCAGGCGGTGGTTGACGACCTCCTGGCCGCCGCCGAAGGCACCGAGGGCATCGACCGGCGGGGGGCGGTGCTGGCCGGTCTGACCAAGCTCAAGCAGGTGTGCAACCACCCTGCCCACCTGTTGGGTGACGGTTCGGGGTTGGCAGGGCGTTCCGGCAAGCTGACCCGGGTGGAGGAGATCCTCGAGGAGTTGCTGGCCGTGGGGGACCGGGCGCTGTGCTTCACCCAGTACAAGGCCTGGGGCGATCGGCTCGTGCCGTACCTGGCCGGGCGCTTCGGAGTCGAGGTGGCCTGGTTGCACGGGTCGGTGACCCGCCGTCGGCGGGATGGGATGGTCGCCCGATTCCAGTCCGAGGACGGCGCCCCGGTGCTGGTGGTGTCCCTCAAAGCGGGTGGGACCGGTCTGAACCTGACGGCGGCCTCCCATGTCATCCACCTCGACCGATGGTGGAATCCCGCCGTGGAAGACCAGGCGACAGACCGCGCCTACCGCATCGGTCAGCAGCGCAACGTGATGGTCCACAAGCTCGTCACCCGGGGCACGCTGGAGGAGCGCATCGACGAACTCATCGCCTCGAAGAGGGCCCTCGCCGAATCGGTGGTGACCGCCGGTGAGGAGTGGTTGACCGAGCTGTCCACCGAGGCCCTCCGCCAGATGGTGGCCCTCGGTGACGACGTCGAGGTGCAGGACTGATGGGCTCCCGGGGGTGGGAACGGTCCTGGGAACGCTTTCCCGAGTCGCGTCCCCTCCCTGCCGAAGGGGGTCTGACCCCCTCCCGGGCTCGGGGCCCGCTGGGTGAGCACTGGTGGTCCCAGCGTTTCGTCGGGGTCCTCGAGTCCTATGGCCTGGGTGCCCGCATGCAACGGGGCCGCCGCTATGCCCGCAGCGGCCAGGTGCTCTCCCTCGACGTTCGGGCCGGCCAGCTCCTGGCCCAGGTGCAGGGATCGCGCGTCACCCCTTACCTGGTCACCGTGGAAGCCGGCCGGGCCAGCGAATCGCAGTGGCAGCGGGTGGACGAGGTGCTGGGATCGAGGGTGGGCTTCGCGGCCCGACTGCTGGCCGGCACGGTCCCCCCCGAGCTGGAGGATGCCTTCGACACGGCGGGAGTACAGCTCTTCCCCGCACGGTGGTCCGACCTAGCCGCATCCTGCTCGTGCCCCGATGGCGCCAACCCCTGCAAGCACATCGCGGCGGTCCTCTACCTGTTCGCCGACCGCCTCGACGACGACCCCTGGTTGCTCCTGGCCTGGCGAGGCAGGACCCGGGACCAGGTGCTGGCACCGCTCATGGCCCAGACCGCTACGCCTTTGCAGGGGTCCGACGACGCTGACCTGCCGCCGTGGTGGCCACTCGAGCCCACGGGGATGCCCTTGGAGAGGGTGGGTTTGGATCCCCTCGACCTGGTGGGTGTCCCGTCCCGTGGAGGGGGGGAGGGGGTCCTTCACCGCCTCGCTCCTCTTGACGTGGAGGTACGGGGCGAGCCGGTCACCGAGTGGTTGGGCCGGGTTCACCGGAACCTGATGGCCCCCTTGGTGGCCTTGGCGTTCGTTGTCGCCGGCCTGGCCTGGAGTGGTGTCCTGCCCGCAGCAGGGCCACGCGAGGCCGTGGCGGCAACCGTCGAGCTGGGCAACACGAGTAGAGCGGCCCTGGCCGACGGCGGGAGCCGGGCACCCCTGCCCGTAGGTGATGGTGCGTTGCCCACCGGTGGGCTCGTGGGATCGCCGGCCCCCGGCTCGGTGGCGCTGGATTGCTCGGCGGCAAGTGCCCGGCACACGATCAGCGTCGACACCCACCTCGATCCGGCTTGCGACTGGAAGGGCTTCGACGTGGTCGCCTCGGGGGTGACCCTGGACTGCCGCGGGGCCCGGCTGGAAGGTATCGGTCGGGGTAGGTGGGGAATCCTGATCGCCACGCCGGCCACGGTCACCCTGCGGGACGTGACGGTTCGCAACTGCGAGGTGGCCGGGTTCCTCAACGGAGTCCGGGTGACCCGTGACGGGTTCCGTTCTCTCACTCCCTCCGATGGCTACGACCACACCACCGAGCGCATCACGATCCAGAACCTTGCGGTACACGACAGCACCGGGGTGGGGATCTTCGTGGACGGCTTCGTCAGCGACGTGCACATCCGTGACGTCGACGTGACCCGGGCCGGCAGCAGCGGCATCTACCTGGACGGCGACAGCCGGAACAACGAGATCACCGGGGCCCACGTCCACCGCAATGGTCACCGCGAGAACGGCCCCGGCGGTCAGATCATGGACTTCGGCGGTACACCGGTGTGGTGGTGGGGCACCGGCCGGGAGGGAATCTCCATCGACGGTTCGGCCGGCAACCACGTTCACGGCAACGTCATCGAGTTCAACACCGCCGGAGGGGTCTTCCTCTACAAGAACTGCGGTGAGTTCGTGCACTCCCGGCCCGACCGGTGGTGGCCCCGGTACCAGGGTTCTGACGACAACCGCATCGAAGCCAACGTCATCCGAGGTGAGCAGCACGGAGTATGGGTCGGTTCACGTATGGCTCAGAACCAGCGCTTCATGGAGTGCTCCGACCCTGCCTACGGCGAAGGCCCGTTCCGCCGCTACCACGAGGACCAGGCCGACGACAACGTGGTGGTTGCCAATCGCTTCGAGGACGTGGTCTACGGGGTCCGTGTCGAGGACGACCACACGACGGTGCAGGGCAACACCTTCCTGGCCACCACCACCGGGCCCGACTCCCTCGCGGTGCTGGTGGGCACCAAGGTGCGGTCAGAGCACCTGAACCGCCCGGTGGTGGGGACCGTGGTCGTGGGCAACGATGCCGACATCGCCGGTGTGGCCCACCCCTACCGCTGGATTCCCGCCCAGGAAGGCACGGCGTACGTGAACAACCGCAGCCGGGGGACACAGGTCGACTGGTGCGAAGGGGATCAGCCCAAGATCACCTTCGCGCTGTTCGTGGTCGCCCTGGTCATCCCCGCTCCCGAGGTGCCACCTCCGCCGCTGGAGCCACTGCCACCCGTCCCTCAACCCCCGTGCCGGTCCGATGACCCGGTGGCGACACCCACCTCCACCGGGTCGACCTCCACAGCGCCTCCACCGACGGTGTCTCCACCGACGTCGACCACGGCGCCTGCGACGACCACGCAGACTCCGACCGATCTCACCCCGACGTCGGCTGCTTCGGGACAACAGGCCAGCCGGCCGGCGGTCCCCGTCCCGGTCTCACCGGCCTTCGCAGGCTGACACCCGATCGGCCGGTCGGGTCCGTGGGAGGGTATGTCGGTGCCGACCGGGCGCGGGCCGTCAGGGCCGTTGGGGGGGACTGGCCTTGGCGGTGTGGCCCGGGTCGTCGGTCACCACGGGGCTGACGGCCTCGTCGATGCGGGCCAGCACCTCGGCATCGAGGGTTACCCCGGAGGCCGCCACGTTCTCGGTCAGTTGCTCGGGCCGTGACGCGCCCACGATGGCCGAGGCGACGTTGGGGTGTTGGAGCACCCAGGCCACGGCCAGCTGGGCCATGGTGAGGCCCACCTCGGCGGCGATGGGTGCGAGCAACTGGACCCGGGTGAGGGTGTCGTCGGTCAGCCACCGCCGCACGAAGCCTGCACCCCCGCCGGCCTCGTCGGTGGCCCGGGAGTGATCGGGGAGGGGTTGGCCGGGGAGGTACTTGCCGGTCAGCACACCCTGGGCGATCGGGGACCACACGATCTGGGAGAGTCCCAGCTCCTCGCAGGTGGGCATCACCTCGGCCTCGATGACCCGCCACAGCATCGAGTACTGGGGTTGGCTGGACACGAGGGGGATGCGCAGGTCCGCGGCCAGGGCGTGCGCGGCCCGGATCTGATCGGCGGTCCACTCGCTGACCCCGATGTAGCCGACCTTGCCCTGGCGGACGACGTCGGCGAAGGCCGTCATCGTCTCCTCGAGAGGGGTCTGGTGGTCGTAGCGGTGCGCCTGGTAGAGGTCGACGTGGTCGGTGTCGAGCCGGCGCAGCGACCCGTCGATCGACTCCATGATGTGCTTGCGCGACAGGCCCCGGTCGTTCGCGGCCGGGACCCGTGGGCCAGTACACCTTGGTGGCAGATCTCCAGGCCCTCGCGACGCTCGACCTTCGAGCGCGCGGCCCAGCACCTCCTCGGCCCGGGTGCCGGCGTAGACGTCGGCGGTGTCGAAGGTGGTGATGCCCAGGTCGAGAGCCGCGTGCACACAGGCGATTGCCGTGTCGTCGTCCACCTGGCTGCCGTGGGTGATCCAGTTGCCGTAGGCGATCTCGGAGACCTTGAGCCGCCGAACGTCCGAGGAATCGGTGCTGCATGGGCCCACCCTAGGGGCCCGAGGAGGGCCACCGTCGGGGACCGGCCTGCGGGCGGGCGGGGACCGAGCCCGGATGGTCAGGCGGGGATCGAGGGGTCGAGGACCCGGCCGAGGAACAGGATCGCTCCGGTGGGGACGTCGCGGATGGCCCACAGGAACGGCCGGTCGATGACGATCGGTGGCGGCGAATCGACGGCGCTCTCCACGCCTATCACCACGGCGGTGGCGGCGGCGGCTTCGGTGCCGGTCTCGTCGACGGCCACGAAGGCCTCGTGGACCACCGCTTGGATGTAGAGCGACTTCCCTGCCGCGGCGTTGATACCGGTGAAGTCCGCGACCGAGTCAAAGGGATCGGGCATGCCCAGAGCGGCGAGGGCTTCGTTCAGGGGTAGGGGTGTGCGGATCTCGAAGGAAGGCATCGTGAGCGTCTGAGGACTGCGTGGTGAGCCGGGCGCGATGCCGTCCAGGAGCCCAGCGGACAGCAGCGCCTCGATCTCGGCGAAGCGGCCGTTGTCGGGCGCCACGATCAGCATCTCCAGTTCTTCGCCCCCGTAGGCCAGTTCGACGGCCTGCCACCCTTCCTCCTCCTGGGTGGCGAACGATCCTTGCGTCGTCATCATCGGGACCTCGACGACCGAGCCGTCCAGGAGCGTGAAGTCGCCGTCCCGGGTGGCCTCCTCGTCGAACGGGCTGGCCCATGGTGCCTTGAAGTACACGGCGTTGGTGAGCACCAGGCGGGTTAACTCGTCGATGATCCTGGGAGGGATGAGCTCGGGAATGCGGTCGTTGGTCTGCTCGGCGACCCAATCGTTGATCTTGATCCGGGCGGCTTCCGGGTCGTCCACGAAGTCGACCAGGTTGACGCCTGCCCCGTAGCTTGCGGCCAGGACGGCCAGGAACTCCTCCTCGATCGGGAAGTCGTTCTGGGCCCACAGGCGGTTGACGATCGTGAGGATCAACTCGTCGGTGGACTCGTCGTCACGGGTGACCGTGCCGGCACGGGACTCGAGGGCCTGGTCCACGGCGTTCCAGCCACCGTGGGGGTCCTCGATGTCGGTCAGGTGGAAGACGGCGTCGATCTGTTCCCGTGAGGTGCCTCGGGCACCCTCGCTGGTCATCACCAGGGCGATGGCGATCGACAGCGGGGAGAAGGCCAGGTTGTCGAAGTCTTCGGTGGCCAGGGGGTAGAGGTCGGTGGCGAAGCGGTTGGCAGCGGAGACGACGGCTGCCGCCAGGGCCGGATCGGCGGACATGCGGGCCACGTCGGCGGCCACCTGGTCGAGACCCGCGGGGCCGGTGCTGGGCGCTCCCGCCGTGCTGGACGGCGACGCGGTGCGGCTGTCCTGTTCGGACCCGCAGGACGCGAGCACGAGCAGCGCGCCGGTCAGGCCCAGGGTGGTGAACTGGCGGCGGGATAGGGCGGGGTGGGCTGGCATGGGGCCTTGGACGTCGTGGGGTGCTCGTTGGTTCCCCGACCCCTGGTCATCGGTTCGGGGTCCCGGGACGGTTCGAGAGGGCCTTGGGGGATGCGTCCTCGGCGGACGGCGCCGGGTTTCACTCGCGATCAGCGAGGTGGTCGGGCGGGGTGAACCTCGGGTAGTGGGGGCAGGGATCGAAGTCCGTCCCGCACGGTCGTAGCGGGCCTTCGGGTTGAGGGGTGACGGCATGCCAGACGCTGTCCCGCCCGCTGGTGGCGATCAGCTTCGCCGCCTCAGGCGGGACGACGAACGTGAGCTGGGTCGTGTACAGATCAGGGTCCACCTCGGTTGAACCCTCCCCGGGCTCGATCGCGACATCCTGGTAGAGGGCCTCCCACCGCGGCTCGATGTAGGGGCCCAGGGCAGCGTCGGGCAGAGGCCACCACACCCACAACGTCACGGGCTCGACGACCTCTTCGCCTTGATGAAGTGCATCGAGAGTGACGGTCACCCACCCGTCGGGGACGGTCATCAGGGGCTCACTCGGCGGGGTCGAAGTGTGCGTCGAATCCGGAACCGCCGTCGTGAGCTGATCGGGCTCGGAGTCAACGATGGTTAGGCCGAGCGACGCTGTGGCCACCACAGCTGCAGCCGCGCCAGCCCACACCGTGCGACGTCGCCTGCGGCGCCGATCAACTCGCTGTCGGACCTCGGCGACATCGACGGGGGCAGGCTCGCCCACCGCGTTCTCAAGAAGCTGGTCGACGTCGATCATGACGTCACCTCCTGTCCTTGGCTTGCTGTGTGAACTCGAGGCCCTCGCGGAGGGCGTGGATCCCCTGGCTCGCCAGTGATCGCACCGTGCCTTCCGCGCAGCCCAGAGCGGCTGCTGAGTCCCGAATCGAGAACCCGGCGTAGTGGCGGAGCACCACGGCGGCCCGTTGACGGGGAGGCAGGGCTTCGAGCGCGCTCCGCAACGCGAGACGCTCAGTGGTCAGATCCGGCGCCGGCGGCGAGGGACGCTCATTGCGCTCATAGGCTCGCCGCTCCGCTCGTCGTCGCCTGCGCGTTGATGCGGCGAGGTTGAATGCAACGCGGTAGGTCCACGCCTCGGGGCTGGCCATGGCCGACACCTCGGACCAGCGCTCCCAGGTTCGGGCGAGGGCCTCTTGGGCCAGGTCTTCGGCCACCAGCCGGTCGTCGAACTGGAGTATCAGGCTGCCGATCAGCCGGGGCGAGATGCGGCGGCAGAACCCCTCGATGGTCTCGCCCGGAGGATGGTCCACACAAGAGAAACGCACACGAGGGACGAAACGCTCAAGTCGAGCTCGGCCTCGCTGATGGCCGCAGCGCTGAAATACCAACTTGCTACCAGTTCCCACCGGATTAGGAGTTAGCCGGTCCCGGATCTGCTGCAACTACCAATCCGGGAGCAACTGGTAGAAAGTTGGGAGTTCGCGTGAAGCAGGTCAGACCTGAAACCCGGTCTGACCTGCTGGTTCTTCTGGTGGTCGGGACCGGCGTCGATCCGGTGACCTTCCGCTTTTCAGATCGAGTCACGCGATTCGCTGACCTGGGCCGATTCGCGTAGTCGCTGCTCAGCGCCGGTTTCGGTCGACCGGTGGTGACCGTGATGGACCGCAGAAGTCCGTCCCTTGTTGCACGTAAGTTGCACGCCGGTCCCGACCGACGACCATTGACGTCGACTACCGCTGTCACCGGTCGGTGCTCCGATCGCAACGCGCCCGTGGACTTCGCTCTGTCCGTCGTACCGTTGACGAGATGGCAATGGACTCGACCCCGGACACGCTGACGCTCGCCGAAGCGGCCGACCTCCTCGGCGTGTCGGTGGCTTTCGCTCAGCAGCTCGTCGACCGGAACCTGCTCGGGCCCGTCGATTCGTCGGGTCACCTCGCTCAGGCCGAAGTGCTCGCGTACGAGCAGCGTCGGGAGGAGCGGCTGGCGGCGGGTGCCGAGGTGACCGCAGCGGACGTCACCGCGGGCGTGCCGTACCGCTGAGTTGAGTCCGATCCCCCTCCGACGCTCGCGACTCGGGAGTCAGGGCAGGATGAGGCGCCATGGTCACCTCCCCGGGGTACACGCGAATTACAACGCTGAAATACCAACTTGCTACCAGTTTCCGCCAGATTAGGAGTTACCGGTCCCGGATCTGCTACAACTACCAGTTCAGGAGCAACTGGTAGAAAGTTGGGAGTTGGCGTGAAGCTGCCACAGCGCCCACCCGAGTTCACCGACCTCATGTCGACGGTCGACGAGCCCACCCGCTTCGTCGACCTCGTGTCGTTGGCGACGCCCGTCGATCCCAAGGGGCGATACCTGCACTGGGACGAGATGCGGAACCGGACCCCACCTGACGGGTTGAGCCTCCGCGAGTGGTGGCTCGCGACGTCCATGGCCCGTCGATCGATTTCGCGGGATCTTCCCCTGACTTCGACGGACGGACGTCCCTTCCGCTTCTGCAACATCGACCAGATCCAGGAGATGGTCCACCGCATCGACCAGCAGGCGAGCGGTCAGATCCTGGCGCAGGACTTGGTGACGAACCTCCGATCGAGCGACCGGTACCTCGTCAGCTCGCTCGTCGAGGAAGCGATCACCTCCAGCCAGCTGGAGGGTGCGAGCACCACGCGCCAAGTCGCCAAGGAGCTTCTGGCGACGGGGCGTCGACCTCGCGATCGAAGCGAGCAGATGATCGTGAACAACTACCAGGCGATGGTGTTCGCGCAGGAGCTCGCCGACCAAGACCTCACCGCGGGGGAGATCCTCGACCTCCATCGCATCGTCACCGAAGACACGCTCGACGATCCGGCGGACGCGGGTCGTCTCCAGACCCCGTCTGACGAGCGGATCGGGGTGTACTGGCATGACGGCACCCTGCTCCACGCCCCACCGCCGGCGAGCGAGCTGTCGTCGAGGCTGGCCGCGCTCTGTCGGTTCGCCAATGGGGAGGCGACCGATGGGTTCATCCACCCGGTCGTGCGCGCAATCATCGTGCACTTCTGGCTGGCCTACGACCACCCGTTCGTCGATGGCAACGGCCGAACAGCGCGGGCCCTCTTCTACTGGGCGATGCTCCACGATGGGTACTGGCTCGCGCAGTACCTCTCGGTGTCGAGCATCCTGCGCAAAGCACCAGCCAAGTACGCGAAGTCCTACCTGCACGCCGAGACCGACGACAACGACATCACCTACTTCGTCGTCTACCAGCTCCAGGTCATCGAACGAGCCATCGTGAGCCTGCACGACTACCTCGCTCGAAAGGTCGCGGAGATGAGAGAGATCGAGGGAATGCTCCACGGCTCACCCCACTTGAACCATCGGCAGCTCGTCGTGGTGCAGGACGCGATGCGGGACCCTAGTGAGCCGTTCACCATCGCCGCGCAGGCCCGCCGACACCGAGTGACCTATGAGTCGGCGCGCTCCGACCTCTTGGGTCTTGAGAGCCTGGGGCTGTTTTCCGAAGACTCGCGTTGGGAAGAAGTTCGTGTTCCGTCCGATGCCAGATCTCCCAGAGCGCATCCGTCGACTCGGTGAACGCGCCTCATGAGGACAGGCGTGATCCTCGATTCGTTGCTGCTGACGGTCGGCGGTGGTGCGCGCTATCGCTGCGTCGCGATGTCGGGATCGTTGGCCGTGATCTCGGCGACGATTCGGTCGTAGTCGCCGCTCTTTACCCACTCGGCGATGGCCTGCCGGGCTCGCTCGGAGAGGGGCGGCGTTGGAATCCCGGACGGACCGGTGAGCAGTTCGCCACGCTCGCAGGCCCCTTCTCGCGCTCGATGGACTCGTTCGGTGAGTTCGGCATCGAGCTCCCAGGCAGGCATCACGCCTCGACGGTCCGAGTAACCATGGCCGCGTAGTCCTCGATCGTGCCGGGCAAGATCCGAAGGTGGACCACGGTGCCGGCGCGCTTCACGACCAGGTCGACGACCTCCGCGATGGCCGGCTCGTCCTCGTCGCCCGTCGTCACGATGGCTCCCGGGGTCACCAGCTCAGGGGTCGGAGCCTCGTCGAGAAAGGTCCAGACGTAGCCGGTCTCGTCCTCATCGTTGAGGTCTGCGGGGATGTCGATCGTCACCATCTCGATCACCTCATCGGCCGGAGCGGCCTCTCCGATGATACGGATTCTCGACCGGCGGGCCGACGGCGGCCTCGAGCCGACCCAGCACCTCGTCGGTGATCTGACAGGAACTTCGCTGCCGTGTCCACCAATGGCCGATCACTCGTGATCGGCTACGTAGTCGGGCGGGGTGAACGTCGGGTAGTGCGGACAAGGTGGGTGTTCGGGGTCGTTGCTGCACGCGACAGGCTGTCCATCCGGCTGCAGGGTGACGGCAAGCCATGTTGGGTCGTCGTCGAAGGACGTAATCAGCTGCGCCGCCTCCGGGGGGAAGGCTGCGGTGAGCTTCGTCGTGTGGAGGTCGGATCCGACCTCGATCGCATCCCCGGTCGGTCCCAGTTCGATGTTCTGGTAGAGGGCCTCCCATCGTGGCTCGATGTAGGGGCCGAGGGCGGGGTCGGGCGGAGGCTCGACCCACACCCACAGTGTCACGGGCCCGACAGCCTCCCCGCCTTGATGAAGCGCGTCGAAGGTGACGGTCACCCACCCGTCGGGAACATCCATCGAGGGCTCGCTCGGCGGGGGCGAAGCGGATGTTCGTGTCCGGACCGGCCGTCGTCAGCTGATCGGGCTTGGAACCGCTGAGCGCGAGGCCACCCGCCACGGCCACGACGACAGCAGCCGAAGCCGCACCGGCCCACGCCGTGCGACGTCGCCGGCGACGGCGATCCACTCGCCGTCGCACCTCGGCGACATCGACGGGGGCAATTTCACCCACCGCAGTCTCCAGAAGCTGGTCGACGTCGATCATGACGTCACCTCCTGTCCTTGGCTGGCTCTTCGATCTGCAGACCGTCGCGGAGCGCCTGGATCCCCTGGCTCGTCAGTGATCGCACCGTGCCCTCCGCGGAGTCGAGAGCGTCGTAGCGAGCGGGCAGTACCACCTCGCCTCGCTCGGGGTGGCTGACGGTGAGCGACCCGTCCTCGTCGATGGCGGTGACGGTCCACGTGTGGCGGTTGCGGATCTTGTCGTCCCGGTCGGTTCGCAGGCTCGGGTCGTTGCGCCGGGTGGCGATCTGGTCGCCGACCTGCGCGGTGGTGCCGTCGGCCAGCGGCGCGCCGATCTCGCCGGGTCGGGCGCGTTGGATGGCGAGGTTGATGGCGCGGGCGGTCTCGGCGGTGTTCGTGGTGATGGCGACCGAGCGTCCTGCCGCCACGTGCCGCTGATGGGCGCGGGCGACGTCGAGGGGGAGCATCGCCGGGTGGACGGTGCGGAGGCGGTTGTGCTCGGCGTAGCGCTTAGCGGCTCTCGGGTCACCGGCCCGCAGGAGCAAGCTGGCCTCGGCCTCCCACCCGTGCTGGAAGCGCCGCGGTGTCTCGAGCTCGATGTGGGGAACGGTCTGGCACCAGTGGGCGAAGGCGCCGCCGCGGCCGATGGCCGGTAGCTGGGCGGGATCGCCGACGGCGACGAGTCGCCATTCGTTGCGCTGCGCGAGGTCGACGAGTCGTGCGAGGTCGTCGGTCAGCGCCATGCCTGGGCGAGCACGCTCGAGATCGACTTGATGCCAGACCCCGCCCGGTTTCTGAGACTCGCCCTCCCGTTGGTGGTCGCCGTTGTCCTCTGGCTCGGCGCATTGTTGGTGTGGGCCCGGCAGACGAGGGACGAGCCGGGTCAGCGGCCGGCGTGGCCGATGGTCGCCAGCATTGGGGTGTCGCTTGCGGCCGCGTTCTTCGTCTCCGCCCGCGCTGAGTACACCGGGTTCGGACTCGTGTGGGGGCTCGAACCGTGGGAGGTGTCGGCGATATCGGTAGGGCTCTACGTCGTCGTGCTGGTCCCCGGGATCGTGGCGCTCTGGCCTCTGTGGGAGCGCCGCGAGCGCCGTCGACTCGATGCCCTGCCTCCGCCATCGTCCGAGCCACCGGGTGGGCGAGCGGAGTCGCCAGCGCCGGTGATGGTTCCGTAGCTCCCGCGAGGCGCACATCCGATTCCGATGTTGCACGGTTGTTGCACGGCGCCCGGATCCGGCTCCCGAAAACGACCGCAGGTCAGACCTGAAACCCGGCCTGACCTGCTGGTTCTCCTGGTGGTCGGGACCGGCGTCGATCCGGTGACCTTCCGCTTTTCAGGCGGACGCTCTGCCAACTGAGCTACCCGACCCTGTCCCCCGGAGGGGTGGGCCTCCCGCTTGTGGGGGAGTTCCGCGGTCCCGACGGGATTTGAACCCGCGACCTCTGGCTTGACAGGCCAGCGTGCACTCCAAACTGCACCACGGGACCATTGCTCCGGTGACCATGCGGTCTCCCGAACCGGGACACCGTAGCCCTGTCCCTACTCCCTCGCCAAAGGGTTCGTGACCATGGCTGCGCCAACAGGCCCTCGCGTCGGTCCAGACACCGGGTCGGTGCGGTTTTCGGGGAGGTTTGCTGTTCCCACGAACGACAGACCTCCCCGAAGACCAATTCGAGGGATCCGGCTCCTTCTCGCCGCCTAGGGTGAGGTTGCGGCGCGCCAGCCACCGAGGCGGTCCGCGGGGGCCGGCCACGGGGCCGGAGGCGAAGGGAGGCCCATGGAACAGCCTTCACGGCGACGTCGTTGGGCTCAGGGCTGTCTGCTCGCGGTCGGCCTGGTCCTGGCCGCAGGTTGCGGTGGCGACGACGACGACCCGCCCGGCGCCACCTCCCGGCCGGAGTCGGCTACGACGGCGACAGCCGCCAACGACACCGACAGCACCGACAGCACCGACAGCACCGACAGCACCGACAGCACCGACAGCACCGACAGCACCGGCAACACGACGGTCGCCTCAGGCGGACCCTCCACCACGGACGCGGGCACCTTCACCCCGCCCGGGGGTGTGGTGCCCATCGCCTACCCAGGCCAGCCCGCCGACGTGCCCTGGCCCACCGACACCTGGCCCGAAGGTCCCCTCCCTCCCGAGGTCGACCCTGCCGCTGTCGAGGCCATCTTGGACAGGGCCTTCGGCGAGTACTCCCCCAGCGACCTGCAGGCCACCGATGCGGTGGTTGTGGTCCAGGGAGGGCGGATCGTGGTCGAGCAGTACCGGCCCGGCTTCGGTGACGCCACCACCGTTCACCGCTCCTGGTCGATGGCCAAGAGCTTCACCCAGGCCCTGGTGGGGATCCTGGTTCGCGACGGCCGCCTCGACATATACGAGCCCGCGCCCGTTCCCGAGTGGGAGGGCCCTGACGATCCTCGCCACGCCATCACCACCGACGTCTTGTTGCGTATGGCCTCGGGCCTGGTCTGGCTGGAGGACTACTACGTCCCCGGCTCCGACACCGTCGCCATGCTGGGTGGGGTCGGCAAGGGCGACATGGCCCACTACGCCGCCGGCAAGCCCCTGGAGGTGCCACCCGACAGCCGGGTGCGCTACAGCACCGGCACCTCCAACATCGTGGCCGGCGTCATCGGCCGGGTCGTCGGTACCGGAGACGCCTACGAGGCTTTCATCGACGACGAACTGCTCACCCCCCTGGGCATCGACCTGGCCGACACCAACCTGGGATGGGACGGTGCCGGCCAGCTCATCGGCGGCTCGGTGTTCGACCTCACTGCCCGTGACTTCGCCCGCTTCGGCCTGCTGTACCTGCGTGGCGGTGTCTGGGACGGCGTCCGGCTGTTGCCTGAGGGGTGGGTCGACTACGCGCGCACCCCCACCCCACCGCCCGCCGGCACAGAGGGCTACGGCGCTCACTGGTGGACCTACGACGGCTGCGAGTCAGGGTTCGCCGCGGGTGGCCTCAACGGCCAGCACATCGTGGTGTGTCCCACCCTGGACCTGGTGGTCGTGGTGCTCTCCAACCGGGTGGACGGCCGCGACGGGGAGGTACGGGACGCGATCGTTTCTGCAATCAGCGGTGTTCCGGCCGACTGATCTGGTTCAGCTCAGATCGACGCGAAACCCTCCGCCTGTCGCCTGTCGCCTGTCCAGTAGCCGGCGTACCCAAAGCAACGCGACCTCGGAGATGGCGGAGCGGACATCAACAGGTCGACGCCGGTATTCCGGGGAGACGAAGCCGCTCAGGAGTTCCAGTGACCCGGGCACCAACTTGAGTTGAACCGCGAGGTCTCGGGTGCGACGGCACACGAGACCCTCCATGTACTCCCCCATCTCCTCCAGCAGTGCGGGTTGGACTTCTCTTGTGGGGCAGAGACCTACCACGGCAGTCAGACCAGACGGAGCGAAGCCGAAAGTGGCGATGCGAAGATCTGGTAGGAAGTGGCGAAGGGTAGGTATCACCTTCCAGACGTCCCCAGTCCATGTGCGAGTCATTCTCTGCGGGAGAGCAGAGTACTCGTCGGGCGGAACGGTGTCGTGAATCAGCACCACGGCGTTGCTTGCTGCGGCTGCCTCAGCATTGAGGAAGTCCTTCAGCGCTTGCTCTGCCGTGTGCAGTCCGTCAATGAAGATCAGGTCGAACGGTTCCCGCGCGGTGCCACCAGAATGATAGGTCTCGAAGAACGCATCACTGGTTGCTTCGACCACCTGGCGGTTCTCTGGTGGATGTCCATTGATCTTGGGAGCAGGGTCGACGCCTACACATTGAGTCGTCGGGGGGGCAAGTCGGAGGGATCTACCGTTCGCAACTCCGATCTCCAGATACCGCTTCGTCTGGCGGACGTGGTGCGTCACAGACAGTGCGCGTCGGTAGTCGGGGCCAACTGCGACTTGGTTCACCTGACATCCCGGTGAACGAGATCGAACTGGGGCAGGGCGTGGGTCGACCCTCTCATCCAGGATGGACGCGAACTGGGCTTCTCTGAGGATCCAGTTGCGCAACACCTTGGATCTCTCAGTCTCATGCTCCTTGACGACGAAGCTGGGGTGGGGGTGAATGGCGTCCACCAGTGCCTCGCTCGCGGAGTATGGGGCGGTCCCCAGTCCTCGGATCCTCATGGCCAAGCGTCTTCTCTTGGTATTCTCGTACCTGGCTACCTGCTCGGATGACATCCAACCGGGGAGCCGTGAAGACCACAAGGACGCTCCTTGTGAGAGCTTGGCCACTCTGGCGGTGGGAGTACGAAAGCCCGCGCCATGATGGTAGACATGGTGACCATATATTGCATAGAACAGCGGGTGGAAGTCGAGCGTGTTCGTTCGAAGTAGCTGCTGCCACTCGACTTGAGGATGTGTTTGGACAAGTCGGAGCAGCTCGGCGCCGACATCGGTTACTTCGTCCCCGAGCGAGTTGGTCCATGTGAACCCTGCCTGCCAGGTACCCCCGATCCGATCCCACGTTTGTGCAGAGATGAGGCAGTAGCACGGGTGTGGTTGTGGATCGTCAAGGTTCTCAGCCCGGCAGACCGCCGTGATGAGGTTTGGGTCCTTCATTGAAGAAGGGTCCAGAGGGCTTATGGGGAATGCGTCGCCATCGATGAAGAGGAGCCAGTCGCTGCTGTCGGCGTTCTCCAGGGCGGCGGTACCGAGCTCGTCGAGCTTGTCAGCATGAGTTCCTACGGGAGCCCCGACGGCGTCGAACCACTCGGAGTAGTAGTCCGGTATTCCTTCCAGCGAGGCATAGCTTCGCCGGTGAGATGGAAGGAACCGGTCCATGTACCCGGCCTGAGTGGGGATCCAGTCAGGGTGTCTGTAGTGGACGGTGATTACGTGCAGCAGGGGCAAGGACATCGGGCTCTACGTGGTCGAGTCTCTGGTCTACCGGGGGCGAGGGCGACGATGACGGTTTGGTACCCCCAACGGGATTCGAACCCGTGTTACCGCCTTGAAAGGGCGGCGTCCTAGGCCGCTGGACGATGGGGGCCGGTGCCGGCACCTCTGCGTGCCGACCCGGTCAACCTAGCCGAGGGCCTGGAGCCGACCGCAGCCCGTTCATGCTGTCGCCTAAGGTTCGCTGTCATGGTGGACGGGGGACCCAGCCTGGGACGCTGGTGCAGTTCATGTCGGGCCTGGGTGGCGATGGGCGAGCGGGCATGCCCCCAGTGCCGTACCCGGCTGCGTGCCCCCGAAGTCATGCCCTCTGGCGTGGTCCCGCTGTCCCGTCACGCCCCCTCGCAGAGCCCCCCGACGCCTGAACCGGCCTCAGATCCCCGACCCCCGGGAACCGAAGCCTCGAGGGATACGGCCTCGTCTGCGGGACCACCCACGGGCCCGATGGAACCGCCAGCAGGCGGCCCGATGGGACTGCCGCCTGCCGGTTCGGGAACCACTCCCCGACTGGCGGTTCCGGGATCGGCATGGTCGGGGGTGTCCCCTACCGATGCCTCCGCCGCTCCGGGGTCCCGGGGTGGGCCCCCTCCAGATGCAGGCTGGGATCCCAGCCTGCCCCCGATCCCCGGAGTGGACGACGTCGACCCTGCGGCAACCACCCGCCCAACCACCCGCCCTGCCCTGGGGGAGTTCTCGTCCAGCGGGCGGTTGTCGTCCACCGGCACGAGTTCGTCCACGCCAGAGGTCGTCTCCTCGGACCGCATCCCCCCGCGGGTCTTGGCCGCAGTTGCCGGCGGGGCTCTCCTCATCCTCGTCGTGGCCGTCCTGGTCCTGGGATCCCAGGACTCCGACGAGCCCCGGGCCGAGGTGGACAGCCCGGTCGACGACGTCCAGGTCGGCCCGCCCCCTTCGATCCCCTTCGAGGTCCCTCCCGCTCCCCCCGACGACCTGCCCGCCGACCCCCCCGAAGTCGACGCCGACGAGTGGGACCCCCTGGTGGCCGACCTGGCCGCCTACGTCGAGGAGGAGCGCGACCTTCGCTTCAAGGAACCCGTGACCGTCGAGCTCATCGGTCCCGACCAGCTCATGGAGGAGTTCGCCATCCCCGACGATCCGTTCCTGTCCGCCTACATCGACCAGTTGCTGGCCCAGTACCGGGGCCTGGGCATCCTCCAGGGCGCTCCTGATGTCCTGGGTCAGATGCGCCAGGGAACCGAGCTGGGCCTGCTCGGCTACTACGACCCCGTCACCGATGTCATCCGGGTCCGCGACGACGTCGGTGGCGAGGCCGGCAAGTCACCCTTCCAGCGTGCCGTGCTGGTCCACGAGCTGACCCACGCCCTCCAGGACCAGTACGCCGACCTCTCCCGCCCCGTGTGGAGCCAGGAAGAGCTCACCATGCAGCGCATGATGGTGGAAGGCGACGCCCGCCGCATCGAGCGGGCCTACGTGGCCTCCCTTCCTCCCGAGGAGAGCCAGCAGTACGAGGACACCATCGCGGGCATCCGCAGCCAGGGCGCCGAGGCCGGGCTGATCGGTGTGCTCGGCATCGAGGACACCGTGGTCTACGAGGGCGGTCGGGAGGTCACCCGCCTGGTCCGTGCTTTGGATTCCAGCGCGGCGGTGGACCTGCTGCTGCGCTACCCGCCCGACCGTCCCGCCCAGCTGCTTCGGGTGTCCCAGCTGTTCCTGCACGGCCAGGAGCCCTGGGCCGAGGACGCCCCCGACGCCGACTATCCCGACTATCCCCCCGACGCCGTCGCCTACGACGGTGGGTCCCTGGGTGCGTGGCTGTGGTACGTGACGCTGGCCACCCGCATCGATCCCGCAGAGGCCCTCAGGGCGGCGGACGCCATCGGCAGCGACCGCTACGTGCTCTACGAGCAGGGCGGACGCAACTGCGCCAACTACGAGTTGGTGCCCTCGGGCGCGGTCGAGGCGGCCCAGCTGGTGCGGGGGGTGCGTCAGTGGGCGACCGCCGTTCCCCACGGTGCCTCCGTGGAAGTGGGTGACGAGGCCATCCTGACCGTGACCGTCTGCGACCCAGGTGTGGGCGCCGACATGGCTTTCGTCCGCACCCCGAGCGACATCGTGGGCGGGCCCATCGCCCGGTTGGGTGCGGTGGCCGACGTGATGGAAGACCAGAGGGGCTGGTGGGCAGTCGACGATCTGAAAGAACGCGAGCGCTGGTGCCTGGCCGAGAGCGTGCAGCGGGCGGTGGCCCTCGACGAGGCCCTGGCGGGGCTCGGCGACGACCGCCGGGCCCAGCTCGGGGAGGACGCGGTCAAGTCGTGCCTGCCCCGCCGGGTTCCAGGAGGGCCCCCTCCCTTCGAAGGTGACTGCTCGTCCCAGGGTCTCGAGCCCGGACCGGCACCCGAAGGCCTCCCCGAGGTGGTGGCCGCCACCCGTGCTGCACTGCTCGAGGCGGCCACCAGCTGTGACTTCGCCGCCATCTCCGACCTGTTGGCACCCCGGGGTCCCTACCTGGGCGACACGGGCCTGGCCGACCTGGACGACGCCTCGTCGCTGGCGGCCCGCTGGGAGCGCCAGGAGAGCAACGGCCAGTCCGTGCTGGCAGATCTGGTCAACGCACTCGACGCCGGTCACGTGTGCGGACCCGAGGTGATGGACGCTGCTCGACGGGCGAGAGGGTGAGGGATGCGCCTGGCTGTGGGGAGGCGGCTCGACCGTCGACGACTCGGCCATCGTGGTCCTGGTCGGTGAACGGGGGGCCTTCGTGGGCTTCGGCGACAACCCCGACACCCAGGGTGAGGTCCTGGCCCTGTGGGCGGACACGGTCACCGGTGAGCGCCGGGCCGACACCTACACCTTCGGCGGCACACCCGGCCCCGGCGGCTTCCTGCCCGGCTGGCCCTTCGGGGTGGCTCCGGGCGCCCTGCTGGCCGCCGGTTGAGACGGCTCTCCCCGCCGAATCGCCGAATCGCCGAATCACCGAATCGCTGGTTCGCGTGCCCGCGGGCTCGCGGCCCGGTCAGGACGGGGGCAGCGAAGCGTGGCGGGCGTCGACCAGGTCGCCCACGATTGCGCCCAGCAGGTGGTACACGTGCATCAGGTCGGCCTGGGGATGCTCGGGGTCGCGGTCGCGGGGGTCGTCCTCGATCACGTCGAGGCGGGTGCCGAGCACCAGGCGAGCCTCGTTGACCGCCCGCATCCAGGAATCCAGCTCGTCCCCCGACATCTCCGCGGCCTCAAGGGTGCGCTCCACCGTGTCGTAGCCCTCCAGGCGTGCCATCAGCAACTGGTCGTGGGCGAGTGCGCTGAACTCCTCGTTGCGGTCGGGGTCGTCGGGGTAGGCGGTGGGATAGAGGCGTTGCAGACCCCCCTCACCGGTGAGGACGAGGTCGCGCAGGTCCGCCACCAGGCGACCGACCAGACGGCGCAGGCCCTCGGGGAGCGCCACCTCGTACCGTCCGGCCACCGGCAGGAACCAGCGAGGTGTCCCCGCCCGCATGCTCTCCGCGATGCGGCGGTATTCGGGGGGCCAGTCGTCGTCGTCGAGCTCGTCGCTGAGGGGACTCACCGGTCCTGCTCCATCGTGGCCCACAGGCCGTGCTCGTGGAGGCGGAACACATCCAGCTCGCACTTCTCGCGGGTACCCGAGGACACCACCGCTCTTCCTTTGAGGTGCACGTCGAGCATCAGCTTGGTGGCCTTGTCGTGGCTGTAGCCGAACAGCTTCTGGAAGACGAACGTGACGTAGCTCATCAGGTTGATCGGATCGTTCCAGACGATCGCGACCCAGGGGACGTCGGCATCCAGGTCGGTGTCACCGGTGGGTCGTTGCACCTCCGCGGGTGCGGTCATCGGGGCGGTCATCACACCAGCACGTCGGCGGCCACGGCACCGAAGAGCAGTACCAGGTACGTGATCGACCACCCGAAGAGCCGCATCGCCGGGCCGGGGCCGGGCTGGCGCCGCACCTGCCAGGCCAGCACCGCGAACACCGCTCCCAGCGTCGTGGCGGCAACCAGGTAGAGGGCGCCCAGGTCTGCCACCGGGGCCAATGCCAGGCTCAGGGCCCACACCACCAGCGTGTAGGCCAGGATCCGATCTGCGGTCTTGGCCAGGGTCGCCACCGAGGGGAGCATCGGTACCTCGGCGGCCGCGTAGTCGTCGCGATACTTGATGGCCAGAGCCCAGAAGTGGGGTGGGGTCCAGAAGAACACCACGGCGAAGAGCGTCCAGGCAGCCCAGTCCAGCTCGCCGGTCACCGCGGCCCAGCCGATGAGCACCGGGGCTGCTCCTGCCGCCCCGCCGATCACGATGTTCTGGGACGAGGTGCGCTTGAGCCACAGCGTGTAGACGAACACGTAGAAGAGGCAGGCGCCCAGTGCCAGGGAAGCGCTCAGCAGGTTCACGAGCTGCCACAACCAGACGAAGGCCACGGCCTCCAGGGCCACCGCGAAGGCCAGGGCTTCGGCTGGTTGCACGACTCCGGTGACCAGGGGCCGTCCCTGGGTTCGGCGCATCACGGCGTCGATGTCGCGGTCCACGTACATGTTGATGGCGTTGGCGCCCCCCGCCGAGAGCGTGCCCCCCACCACCGTCGCAGCCATCAGCCCCACCTCGGGCCAGCCCTCCCGGGCCAGGACCATCGTGGGAACCGTGGTCACCAGGAGCAGCTCGATGATCCGGGGTTTGGTGAGCGCCACGAAGCCTGCGAGGCGCGGCCCGAGGGACGCGGGAGCGCTGGCGAGCATGAGCGCAGGCTAGGCGGGCCACAGACGATCGCGCCCATCGCTGTGGGGGTCCGCCGGGCTCGGCGCTCCCCGCTCGCCCACCAGATTTCCTGTCCTGTGGGTCGAGGAGGCTAACGTCCGCTTGCGAAATCCTTCACGTACTCCCTGATCCGTGCTGTGAGGCACCCCGAGTGCCATCCCGGCCCCAGGAGACCGCGGAGCCCATGACTCTCACAGAAACCAGGGCAGAGTTGGCCCCCGAGGCCCAACTGGTGCCCCCACCCACTCCCGAACCGGCCGGACTGGCCGCCTATCTGGGAACCGGCGACCACAAGAAGATCGGCCGCCTCTACATCGCCACGGCCCTCGCCTACCTGGTGGTGGCGCTGGGTCTGGCCGGCGCCTTGAGCGCGGAGAGCGGCGACCTCTCGGGCTACGAGATCTTCGACGCCCGCAACTACTTCCAGGCGCTCACCCTGGGTGGTCAGGGGCTCGTCTACCTCGCCGTTCTTCCCCTGCTGCTGGGCCTGGCCATCGTGGTGGTACCGCTGCAGGTGGGTTCCCGTTCGATCGCCTTCCCCCGCGCCGCGGCCGCCTCCTGGTGGGGCTACCTGGTGGGCGGCGGGCTCTTCGTGGCCAGCTACGCCATCAACGGTGGGCCCGGTGGCGGCGACCCCGAAGCCGTCGACCTGTGGCTGCTGGCCTTCGCCATCCTGGCCGTGGCCCTGCTGCTGGGCGCCCTGTGCGTGGTGACCACGGTGATCACCCTGCGCTCGCCTGGGATGGATCTCGATCGGGTTCCCATCTTCTCGTGGTCGATGGTGGTGGCCGGCTCTCTGTGGCTGCTCAGCCTGCCCGTGCTCCTGGCGTCCTTGGCCCTGGCCTACGTCGACCACCGCTACGGCCGGCTGGGGATCGGCGGCAACTACGACATCTACCCCTGGGTGCACTGGAGCCTGCGTGCCCCCCAGGTGTTCCTCTGGGCCGTACCCGCCCTGGGCATCGCCGGGGAGATCATCCCGGTCATGGCCGGTGCACGCATGCGCCACCACAAGACGGCGATGGCACTGGTGGCGGCGGTGGGGATCCTCGGGTTCGGGGCCTACACGGTGGGCTCCTACCGGACCTTGACCGCAGAGACCTCCACCCTGCCCGTGGTCGCCGGCGAATGGGCGATCTACGACTCGTGGTGGCTGATCGCAACCCTTGTCCTCTTGCCGCTGCCCATCCTGGGCCTGGTGGGGGGATGGGGTCTCACCATGGTCCAGGGGAAGGCCCGCCGCCTCAACGGCCCCCTGCTGGGGGCCCTGGTGGCTGCGGTGCTGATGCTGGCGGCAGCAGGAGCCGCCGCAGTGGGGATCCTCGAGCCGTTCGATCTTCATCAGACCCAGTACTCGGCCGGAGTGGCGGGCCTGGCGTTGGGCGCCGCGGCAGTGGCCGCGCTGGCGGGCCTCCAGTACTGGTCAACCAAGGTGTGGGGCCGCTCACTGCCTGCAGGACTGGGTCTGGTGGTGGCCGCACTCGGCCTGGCCGGCGTGATCACCCTGGGCGTGGGTCAGCTCGTGGCCGGTGGATGGGGCCAGCGCGACATCGTCCTGGTGGCATCCCACGGTGCCGACGGGGCCTTCGACGGATCGCTCGAGGTGCCCACAGGCAAGAACTCCTCTGAGATGGCGAACCTGATCGCGGCCGGCGGGTACGCCGCGCTGGCAGCCGCCGGTCTCGTGCTCGGCCTGGGAGGGCTCAAGGCCGCGGCGGGCAGCGGCGACGATGTCCCTGACGACCCCTGGGACGGCTTCACCCTGGAATGGGCCACCGCCTCGCCGCCTGCGCCCGCCAACTTCGACGAGGTGGCCCTGGTCACCTCACCCACTCCCCTGCTGGACCTGCGCCCCGACCCGGGAGATGAGAGCTGATGGACGCCCTGCACGAGGCGCCGCCGCGCGCCGTCGAACGGCCCCGGGTTGCCACCGTGGGCACCTTGCTGGCGTCGGCGGCGGTGGCCATGTACTTCGCCGGGCTGATCGGCACCTACCTGGCCCTGCGAGCCGGGGCCCTGGCCGCCGGAGAGGTGTGGCTCGAGGACATCACGATCCCGCTCTCGCCGCCCAACATGATGATGGTGACCCTGGCCCTGTCCTGCGTGCCGATGCAGTGGGCCCTCTACGCCGTGGCCCGCAACGACCGGGTCAATGCCTACGTCGCCCTCGGGCTCACGGCCCTGTTGGGTGCAGCGGTGGTGAACTCGCAGTACTGGCTCTACCAGCAGATGGCCCTCGTGGTGGCCGAGAGCGTCCCCGCGGTTCTCATCTACACCATCAGCGGCTCGTTCCTGGCACTGCTGGCCGCCGCATTCACCTACCTGTTGGTGGTCAGCTTCCGCACCCTCGGTGGCCAGTACGGCCCGCACCAGCACGACGCCCTCACCGGAGCGACCGTCTTCTGGTACGTGACGGTCGCCGTCTACGCCGTCATCTGGATCGCCGTCTACATCACGAAGTGACCCCATGAACAACCGCCTGCGTGACATCCCCAAGAGCCGAGCTTTCACCACCGGGTTCCGTCTGTTCACCGCCGTAGCGGCGGCGGGCCTGACCGCGGCGCTCATCGGTGGTCTCCAGACCTGCGAGCCCGAGCTTCGCGGTTGGGTCTACCCGCCGGTTCGCTGCAACGGCAGCCAGGGCCTGATGGACAGCTTCCTCGGCCCCCTGACCCTGGGGTGGAAGGGCGGGGTGGGTGACCACGCCGTGTTCGCCGTGTTCGTCGGTCTGGCCGGTGCCGCCCTGTTCCTGGCGGGCTTCCTCACCGCCTTCCGCGACGCCGACCCCACCTCGGTGGCCGAAGCCGCCCGGACCGAGGTTCCTCCCCCGGTCAACCCGCCGGCCGTGCCCAGCTACTGGCCCGCCCTGTCGGTCGTGGCCCTGGCTGTGACCGCCACCGGCCTGGTGCTCAATCCCGCCACCTTCGTGGCCGGCCTGCTCCTGCTGGGCGTCTGCGTTCTCATGTGGACCATCCGGACCTGGGCCGAGCGCTCCACCGGCGACGACCGGGTGAACGAATCCGCCCGTGAGCGAATCGCCTTCGGTATCGAGGTGCCGGCGGTGGCCCTGGTCCTGGCCGGCGCCATGGCCATCTCGGTCTCCCGTGTTCTGCTCAGCGTGTCCGACACCCAGGCGGTGGCAGCGGCCGGAGTGATGGCCGCGGTGTTCTTCGCGGCGGGTGTCGCCTTCGCCTACATCCCCCGGATCGGCAAGGACGTCATCGCCGTGATCGCGGTGGTGGGCGCCCTGGTGGTGATCGGTTCGGGGCTCGTCTCCGCCGCATCGGGCGAGCGCGAGTTCGAGCATTCCGACAACGGCCACAGCGAGGAAGGAGCGTTGGTGGGCACCGATCTCCAGGCGCCCTGAGCACCGAACCCGCCCGCCAGCGTTCGCCATGGCCTAGTCTCACCCCGGCTCACCCGAGTCACCGCACCGAGAAGCACCCCGAGCACCGCAGCGAGATGGCACCGCACCGAACCACGAAGCACCGCACCAACCAGAACCGCACCGCACAGCACCACACCGACCAGCACCACACCGCACCGCAGGGTGCGAACCCGAGCCGCGAGGCGGGGGCGGGGATGCTGTCCACCGCGGCTGTGCTCTTGTGGGTGGCAGCCGGGTTCGGCCTGTGTCTTTGGATCGTCGGCACCGGCTGGTGGATCGACGGACGCGCCCCTCAACACGTTCCGTGCCGAGGGCCCCAACGCCCAGTCGATCCTCGACCTCTCCCTGGTGGTGTTCGCCATAGCCGGGGTGGTCTTCGTGGGCGTACTCGGCGGGATCCTGGTCCTGTCGCTGTGGCGCAAGACACCGGCCGACGAGTGGGAGCGCGACACCGACTTCCCCGACCAGGGCCACGGCAACACCCGCCTCGAGATCCTGTGGACAGCCACGCCGGCCGCCATCCTGGCCGTCCTGGCGGTGCTCAGCGTCGACCTCATCTTCGAATTGAACGACTTCGAGGACACCGAGTTAGTGATCGCGGTCGAGGGTCAGCAGTGGTGGTGGCAGTACAAGTACGACAACGACGACGACGGCACCTTCGGTGGGCGACGGCGACATCACCACGGCCAACGAGTTGGTGATCCCGGCGGGCGCCAACGTCGAGCTCCGCGTCACGTCCAACGACGTCATCCACTCGTTCTGGATCCCCACCCTCAACGGCAAGACGCGACGCGGTGCCGGGCTACAGCCACCTCCTGGAAGCTCGAAGCCGACGAACCGGGCCGCTACCGGGGCCAGTGCACCGAGTTCTGCGGGCTCTCACATGCCCGCATGCAGATGTACATCATCGCCCTCGCCGCCGACGACTACGACGCATGGGAGGCCAACCAGCTCGCGCCCGCCGACCAGCCCAGAGCGGCGAGTTCGACACCGCCGACGACTTCGCATCGTGGGAAGCCGGCCAGGAGCTCTTCTTGTCCCAGTGCACCTCCTGTCACACCATCGACGGCGTGGGTGGTCCCGAGGGCGGTCTGGCCGCCCAGGTGTCGGGTGCCGCCCCAGACCTCACCCACTTCATGACCCGCGACCACTTCGCCGGAGCGGTGCTCGCCACCTACGTCGGCGTCGAGGACACACTCGATGCCCGCACTCCCGTCGACGGCTACGTCACCAAGGAGGGCCTCGAGTTGGACCGGGCCAACCTCGAGGCGTGGTTGCGCAACCCCCAGTCGGTCAAGCCGATGGCTCCCGACGCCACCGTGGAGAACCCCAACGCGGACGACCCCGGGCTGGTGGGCCGGGGCATGCCCAACCTGAACCTGACCGAAGAGCAGATCGACGACCTCGTCGCCTACCTGTCCACTCTCAAATGACCGCACCCTCGCACCGCACCGCCCCTCGCACCGCCCTCGGGAGCCCTCTCCATGGCCATCACTGAGGAACGCCCCCTCGCCCTGCCCTCGGGTGAGGCGACCCGCCCCGACAACAGCCAGCCCCCACTCGGGGTGTTCGAGCGTCCCACCACCGCCGGTGGGTGGCGCAGCTGGGTCACCACCGTCGACCACAAGAAGATCGGGATCATGTACGGGGCCGTGGCCCTGTTCTTCCTGTTCGTGGGTGGCACCGAGGCGCTGCTCATCCGCTGGCAGTTGGCCACCCCAGAGGGCAGCATCCTCTCCGCGGACCTCTACAACCAGATGTTCACCATGCACGCCATCACCATGGTGTTCCTGTTCATCATGCCGATGGCCGCCGCCTTCGCCAACTACCTGGTGCCCCTCCAGATCGGGGCCCGTGACGTCGCCTTCCCCCGGCTCAACGCCCTCAGCTTCTGGGTGTTCCTGACCGCGGGCGTCTTCATCAACTCGTCGTGGATCATGGGCGGCGGGCCCGACTGCGGTTGGTTCTGCTACGCCCCCAACAGTGGCGTGGCCTTCTCACCCACCCACGGCGTCGACTTCTTCGCCGTCGGCCTGCTGATCGCCGGTACCGCCTCGCTCCTGAGCGCCATCAACCTCACCGTCACCATCCTCAACATGCGGGCTCCGGGAATGACGATGATGCGCATGCCGGTCTTCACGTGGATGAGCCTGGTCGTCCAGGTGCTGCTCGTGTTCGCCCTGCCGGTGATCACGGTGGCCCTGGTGCTGCTCGGCCTCGACCGTCTGGCCGGTGCCAACTTCTTCAACGTGAACGAAGGGGCCGACCCGCTGCTGTGGCAGCACCTCTTCTGGATCTTCGGCCATCCCGAGGTCTACATCATCATCCTGCCCGCCTTCGGCATCATCTCCGAGATCATCCCGGTGTTCAGCCGCCGGCCCATCTTCGGCTACAAGTTCATCGTCTTCGCCGGAGCGGCCATCGGCTTCATGGGCTTCGGAGTATGGGCCCACCACATGTTCGCCTCGGGCATCGGGTCCCCTTTCGGTGGCTGCCTTCTCGGTGGCCACGATGTTCATCGCCGTTCCCACCGGCATCAAGGTCTTCAACTGGGTTGGGACGATGGTGGGCGGCAAGCTCAAGTTCGACACGCCGATGCTGTTCGCCGTTGGGACGGTGGCCATGTTCGTCATCGGCGGCCTGTCGGGGGTGACCCACGCCGTGGCCCCCGCCGACACCCAGCAGACCGACACCTACTACATCGTGGCCCACTTCCATTACGTGATCTTCGGTGGTGGCGTGTTCGGGCTGTTCGCGGGGCTCTACTTCTGGTGGCCCAAGGTGTTCGGCTACCGCTTGAACGAGACCCGGGGCAAGATCCAGTTCTGGGTGATGCTGGTGGGCTTCAACCTCACGTTCGGGCCAATGCACGTGCTCGGCCTGCAGGGCATGAGTCGCCGCTACTACACCTATGACCCCGACATCGGTTTCGACGAGTGGAACCTGGTCGTGTCCATCGGGGCCTTGATCCTGGGGCTCGCCACCCTCGGCATGCTCGTGAACATCGTGTTGTCGGCCCGTGGCTTCCGCAGGGGGCGTATCCCCGCGGCGGGTCCCGATCCCTGGGACAGCCGCAGCCTGGAGTGGATGATCTCGTCGCCCCCGCCCGAGTACAACTTCGATCCTGTCCCCACTGTCACCCAACTCGACGACTTCTGGCACCGCAAGTACGGCGACGACGGAGCCCACGGGCTGGTCCGAATCGCCGAAACCGCCGACGTCGTCCAGCCCGGCGACTCCGTCGGCGTGCACCTGCCGTCGCCCTCGTACTGGCCGGTGGTGCTGGCCGTCGGGTTCCCCGTGCTGGGCTACGGCCTCATCTACACCAACATCTTCCTGATGGTGATCGGGGCCCTCGTGGTCGTGGCGGCCATTTACGGCTGGGCCTTCGAGCCTTCCGACGACCCGAACGCAGGTCACGGCCACGGCCACGGTCCCGAACCGGGCGGTGACAGTGACGGTGACGGCAACGCGCACGGTGCCGCGCCGGCTCTGGAGGCCCGGACCTCCGGCACCGAGACCCCGTCGCGCGACGAGGAGGTGGTCCCCGTTGGCTGACACCACCCTGACCGTGCCGCCGGCCCACGAGGGCACGGCTCATGACGGTGGCGGGCACGCCACCCATCCCACGTCCACGGGCATCTCGAACACCAAGCTGGCCATGTGGGTGTTCCTGGGTTCGGACTGCCTGCTCTTCGGCGCCCTGATCTCCACCTACCTTCTCTACAAGACCAACGTCTCCAACCCGCCTGGCCCCCAGGACGTCTTCGACATCCCCTTCACCTCGGTCAGCTCGTTCATCCTTTTGATGAGCTCGCTGACCATGGTGCTGGCCGTGTCGGCCATCGGCCGGGGCGACCACCGTGGCACCAGGGTGTGGCTGATGACCACCGCCCTGCTGGGCTCGGTGTTCATCGGGGGTCAGATCTACGAGTTCACCGCCTTCTACCGCGAGGGCATGGGGTTCACCACCAGCGTGGCCTCATCGGCCTTCTTCACCCTCACCGGCTTCCATGGCATCCACGTCAGCGCCGGCATCGTGATGCTGGTCACGCTGTTCGTGCTCTCTGTCCGGGGCCACCTGGCAGATCCCCGCCACGCCGAGACGATCGAGGTGATCGGCCTCTACTGGCACTTCGTGGACATCGTCTGGATCGTGATCTTCGCCGTCGTATACCTGATCCCCTGAACCAGCACAGCCACCAGCTACCAGTCACCGAGGCATCGCCATGGCCACCGCAACCGACACCGAGAGCCCGACCACCGGTGAGCCCGCACCCCAGGAGTTCAGCCAGATCTGGCCCCGAGAGCGCCGGTACTGGCTGGTGGCCCTGATCCTGGGTCTCATCACCGCCGCCGAGGTGACCACCTACACCCACGACGACACCTGGGGTGATCTGGCAACCCCGTCGCTCCTGGCCATGATGGCCGCCAAGTTCTTCGTGGTGACCTGGTTCTTCATGCACCTGCGCAGCGACCGCAAGCTGTTGACCGTGGTCTTCTACTTCGGGCTGGCCCTGGCCGTGGCCGTGTACATGGCCGCCCTGGCGGCCTCCGGCTTCTTCAGCTGAAGGCAGTGATCGTTCCCGTCGGCCCGCTGGCCGAGGTCGATCCGTGGCGGTGGCAGCCCCACCCCGAGGTCTGGTTCGTCGTGGCCTCGGTGGTGGTGCTCGGAGTGGTGGCGGCCCGGGTGGTGGGCCCCAAGGTGGTGCCCGCGGGAGAACCCGTGGTGACGGGGCGCCAGCGGGCAGCCTTCGTGGCCGGGGTGGCGGTGCTCTGGTTGGCCTCGGACTGGCCCATGCACGACGTGGCCGAAGAGCAGCTCTACCTCGTGCACATGGTGCAGCACATGCTGTTCACCCTGGTGCTGGCCCCGCTGTTCCTGATCGCCATGCCCGAGTGGCTGGGCCGTCTGCTGCTCGGGGGCGACGGCCACGGGGCCCGGGCCGTGCGGTGGGTGACCCGCCCGATCGTGGCCCTGGTCCTCTTCAATGCGCTGGCTCTGGTCAGCCACTGGCCGAGCTTCGTGAACACCACCATCGAGGTGGGAGCCCTGCACTACCTGGCCCACCTGGCTTTCGTGCTCACCGCCCTGGCCCTCTGGTTCCCGGTGTGCGGGCCGCTTCCCGAGAAGCGCATGTCGCTGCCGGGCCAGATGGGCTACCTGTTCGTCGTGTCGATCCTGCCCACCGTGCCTTCGGCGTGGCTGATCCTGGCCGAAGGCGTGGTCTATGACTCCTACGCCAAGACGGCCGAGCTGTCGGGGATCGGCCCGGTGACCGACCAGCAGGCCGCCGGGCTGATCATGAAGCTGGCCGGAGGGTTCTACCTGTGGGGCATCATCACGGTGATCTTCTTCCGGTGGGCGTCGCGTGACGACACCGACCGGCCCCCGGTCACGACCGCCTATACGGATCTGGTCGCCTCGTCCTGACCTGGGGACGGGTGGTACTCCGCCCGGAGTTCGCCGGCTCGGGCCGGTACCAGGGTCAAGTCGATGGCGATCCAGACCGTCTTGGAGAACGGGTAGCCGAGCACCGGCGTGGCCACGGCCACACCACCGGCCGCCATCGCCACCGCTGCTCCGTCGATGTCGGGTGCGGTGGCGACGAAGCCGACCACCATCGTGACCAGCATCGCCGCGAAGGTCCACGCCGTGTTGATCGTCATGGCTCCCAGCACCCAACCCGGCTCCCGGTCGAAGGGCAGCCCGCAGCGGGGGCAGCGGTCGGCCATGGTGAACCACCGCCGGAACAGGTGGCCCTGACCGCACAGCGGGCAGCGCCGCGTGAAGCCCCGTGCCAGCAGGCGCAGCACCTCGGGACCCCGGCCGCTCACGGCTCCCACCGGAAAGTCGTCGCCGCGGCCACCGGGGCGGCCAGCGCCCAGACTGTGAGCACCAGGAGCGAGGCACCCGAGAGCGGGACACCCGCGAAGCCGTCGCGCAGCACGTCGGCCAGTGCGGCCGCGGGCGTGAGCCGGGCCACGGCCTCCAGCGGGGCCGGTAGTTCGTCGAGGGGGAACACCATGTCACCGCAGAGCAACAGGACCAGGTAGGCGGCGTTGGTCACCGCCAGGTTGACCAGACCCGAGAGCCGGCCGGCCAGGGTCAGGCCGATCCCGGCGAAGGCGGCGGCTCCGGCCAGCACCGCCGCCGCGCCCGCAGCGCCCCCCGCCACCCCGCCCGCCGGGTCCCAACCCAGTCCCAGGGCCACCACCCCGACCAGCAGGGCCTGGATCGCCGCGGTCACCACCACGAGCGTGACCTTGGCCGCCACCAGGCGCCCACGACCGAGCGGGGTCACCGCCAGGCGCTTCAGCACTCCGTAGCTGCGTTCGAAGCCGGCACCGATCCCGAGGGACACCATGGCGTTGCCCATGACTGCCAGGGCCAGGATGCCCGGGGTGAGGAAGTCAACGGGTTCCTGGTTTCCGCTGGGAAGGACGTCGACGGCGGTGAAGAACCCCAGCAACAGGAGCGGGATCCCCAGGCTGACCAGCAACTGCTCGGCCTGGCGGGCGGCCATTCGCAGCTCCATGGCGGCCTGGGCGAGGTAGGGCCTCACGGCTGGCGCTGCTCGGTCGTGAGCTCCACGAAGGCGTCTTCGAGGCTGCGCCCGGTGCGCAGGTCACCCAGGCGCACCCCTTGGTCGGCCAACCATCCCGTGAGCCGGGCCACGACCTCGGTGTCGCCCGGCCCGGCGACCCGGTAGCGGCCCGGCGCCTCCTCCGTTACGGCCCAGCCGAGCACGGCGGCGATCGCTCTGGTGTCCAGGCCCTGCTCCGCGCCGAAACGCAGGTTCCCGGAGCCCTCGGTGAGCCCGGCCACGGTGGCATCGGCCACGAGCCGGCCCCCGTCGATCACCACGGCCCGGTCCGCCACCCGTTCGGCCTCGTCCAGCTCGTGGGTGGCCAGCACCACGCAGACCCCCCGGTCGCGCAGCTCGCCCAGCACCTCACGGATCACCTGGCGGCCCTGCACGTCCACCCCGGCGGTGGGCTCGTCGAGGAACGCCACCTCGGGCCGGCCCACCAACGCCAGCCCCAGGGACAGTCGCTGGCGTTCGCCGCCCGAGAGGTGGCGCCACGGGGTGCGGTCCACGGCGCGCAGCCCGAGTCGGTCGATCAGCTCGTCGGGGTCCTCGGGGTCCCGGTGGTAGGCGGCGTGCAGTCCCAGGACCTCGCGGGGTCGCATTGCGGGGCCCACGCCGCCCTCCTGGAGCATCACCCCCATGCGGGCGACCAGGTCACGGGGCTGTCCGGCCGGGTCACGGCCCAGGACCGCCACGCGGCCGTGGCTGGGGCGCCGGTACCCTTCGAGGGTCTCGATGGTGGAGGTCTTGCCCGCCCCGTTGGGACCCAACAGAGCCACCACCGACCCTGACGACGCCTCGAAGCTGACGGCGTCGACCGCCACACGTTCGCCGTAGCGGATGGTGAGCTCGTCCACCACGACTGCGGGCGCCACGGCCCGACGGTACCGAGGCCCCCGGGCGGGTCCCAATTCCTCCAGGTGCAATCGGTTCTGCCGGCCGGGGTGGGGGTCGGGTAGCGTCCCGGCGTGCTCGACGTTCGCATGCTGCGCACCCATCCCGACGAGCTCGGCGCGGCCCTGGCCCGTCGGGGCATCGACCTCGCTCCGCTCGAGGAAGCCCGGGTGCTCGACGAAAAGCACCGGGTGCTGTCGGCCAGGGCCGACGAGGTGCGCCACGAGGTGAAGGCCCTGTCCCAGGAGGTGGGACGGTTGCACCGCGAAGGCCGGGGTGACGAGGCCGCCGACCACCAGGCCCGGGCCCGCGCCCTGGGCGAGGACGAGCGAGACCTGCGGGAGCAGGCCACCGAGGTGGCCGAGCGCCTGCGGGCGATCCTGCTCGTCGTGCCGAACCTGCCCGCAACCGAGTGTCCTGACGGTGGTGGACCGGCCGACAACGTCGTGGTGCGCACCGCCGGGCCGGAGCCCGACACCTTCGCCGAGCACCAGCGGGTGGCGCACTGGGACATCGGTTCAGAGCTGGGGATCCTCGACGTGGAGACGGGCCGTGAAGCTCTCGGGATCGATGTTCGTCATGTACCGGGGAGCGGGCGCGGCGCTGGTGCGGGCCCTGGTGCAGTGCGCGCTCGACCGCAACTCGGACCTCTTCGAGGAGATCCGCCCTCCCACGCTCGTGTCGACCGACACGATGGTCAGCACCGGGCACCTCCCCAAGTTCGTGGACGACGCCTACCACCTGGAGCGGGACGACCTCTGGGCGATCCCCACCGCCGAGGTGCCGCTCACCTCACTCGGCCCGTGACGAGATCCTGGCCGGGGCCGACCTCCCCGCCCGATTCATGGCCCACACGTCCTGCTTCCGGCGCGAGGCGGGTTCGGCGGGACGGGACACGCGGGGCCTGCTGCGGGTCCACGAGTTCGACAAGGTCGAGATCCTGGCCTACGCCACGGCCGAGCAGGCCGAGCAGGTGCACGCACGAACTGCTGGCCCGGGCCGAAGGTCTGGTGGCAGAACTGGGCCTGACCTACCGGGTCCTGGATCTGTGCGCCGGCGACCTGGGCAACTCGGCGTCCCGCACCTTCGACATCGAGGTGTACGCCCCCGGAGTCGACCAGTGGCTGGAGGTTTCCTCGGTGTCCTGGTTCGGCGACTACCAGGCACGGCGGGCCAACATCCGCTACCGCCTGCCGAGGGCTCCAAGTCCACCGAGGTGGTCCACACCCTCAACGGATCGGCCCTGGCCGTGCCCCGGGTGTGGGCCGGGTTGGTCGAGACCCACCGCCAGCCCGACGGGTCGGTGGCCGTTCCCAAGCTCCTGCGCCCGTACCTGCGAGGTCTGGAGCGCATCATCGTCCCGTGAACCGCCGCCGCCTGTCCTCCGCGGCCGCAGGGGTCCTGGCCCTGTACCTGGTGATGTGGATGCTTCGCCTGGCCTTCCTGGAGTCCGGTCCTGCCGCCTTCGACCGGACGGCCACCTGGGCCGGCAGCACGGCCGGCCGCCTGGCCCTGGCGGGGGTCCTGTCCGCAGCCGCCTATCACGCACTCGACGGGGCGCGGCAGGTCGTAGGCCAGTTCCTGGCGCCCGGGTCCGAACGGATGGCGGGTCTCCCGGCGCGCGCCACGGTTCGTGCCGGATGGTGGGCTGTCGTGCTGCCCGGCTGGGTCATCCTGCTGAGGCCCTGGCTGGAAGGGATCCTGCTGTGACCACGATCCTCGAGCCGGGCAACGGTGAGGCGTTCGCTGGGCAGTCCCCGCCCCCGGAATCCCCTGACCTTCGGCGGTCGGGGCCTGGTGCCCTGGCTGCGGTGACCGGGATCCTGCTCGTCCCCCTCCTGGGTGTTCACGCCGCCACCGTCCTGGTGCATCCCGACCTGGACACCGGCTGGCTCCAGCAACGCTGGCAGGACCCGTTGTGGCTGTTCGCCGACTGGTCGCTGCTCGTCATCGGGTCGATCCACGCCACCGCGGCTCTGGCCGCACGCCAGGTGGCTCACCAGGTCCAGAGCGTGCGTGGCCGGGCGCCGGGCACGCTCGGCGCGCGCTGGTGTTCGCCACCGGTGCCGGGCTGGGCATGTTGGTCGTGCTGGTGTCCTGGTCGATGCTCCGGCTGGTCTGATCCGCCGATGCCCGGTCGCGGGCCTCCCTGCCGGTCGGTCGGCCGGTTCGACCGGCACGACCAGTAGAGCTGGTCAGCCGGCCAGCACGAGGCCCAGGTAGGCGGCGGCGACCCCGGCGACCAGGGTGAGGGTCACGTACCCGGTGGCCAGCACCGGCGATCGCCGGGCCAGTACGTCTGTCTCCACTGCGAAGGCCGACCACGTGGTCAGGGCCCCGAGCCCGCCGGTCCCCACGATGGTCATCACGGGCGAGGACGAGCCGGCCAGCAGGCCCAGGGCCAGGGCGCCGGCGACATTGACGGCCATGGTCCCGAGCGGCAGGCCGTCCACCCGGTTCACCCGGCCGCTCACCGCCACCCTCACCACTGCGCCGAGCCCGGCAGCGGCTACGAATCCCGCTGCGGTCAGGGCGGCGGTGTTCATCGTGGCCCGCCGGGAACCGCCTCGGCGGCGTGGGCCGTCGCCACCAGGCGTGCCGCCACGGCTGCGGCCACGGTGAGGCCCACCATCAGGGACGCGGTCACCGCGGCCAGGCCCGCACGACCGGCGCGCAACTGGGTGGCCAGCACCACAGCCACCCCCGAGAACGTGGTCAGTCCTCCGCAGACCCCTGCCCCCAGGCCGTCCAACAACACCGGTCCCTTCTCGCCCAGGGAGCGGTAGCGGGCCACAACGCCGGCCAGAACCAACGATCCGGCGACGTTCACTCCCACCAGCACCCAGGGCACACCGCTGGCCGAGGGGTCGCCGGTCAGCTCTCCGGCGACCCAGCGCAGCGAGGCACCCGCCGCTCCCCCCGCGGCCACCAGGGCGGCGCGTCGGCGTCCGATGGCGGACGGGCGGGGGGTCACGTGGTCGCGGATTCAGCCGGTTCGGACGTGCCCGCCTCGGAGGTGCCCGGCTCAGCCGTGCCCGCCTCGGACGGTCGGGCGGGCGTAGGGGCCGAGGCCCGCCAACCCCAGGCCAGGACCAGCACCACCGCCATGGCCCCCCCCAGGAGGAGGGCCAGGCGCAGAGCGCCCACGTCGGTGACCCATTGGGTGACCGTGCTGCTGGCGTCGGTGACCCGGCTCACCGGCCCTGCGGCCACGTCGTTGCCCTCCTGGACCTGGAGCTCCCACCATCCGTACCAGGCCATGTAGGCACCGGCCAGCACCAGGAGCGCGCCGGCCACGCGACCCACGTAGGGGAGGAACGAGCGCATGCGGGCCACGACTCCGTGGCGGGCCAGGGCCACGGCCACGGTGACGAAGGTGATGACCAGGCCCATGCCCAGGGCGTAGACCACGAACGCGGTCACCCCCGACAGGAACGACTCGTTCCGGAAGGTGGTGGAGACCGCGGCCAGGAAGGTGGGGATGGTGCACGACAGGGATGCCAGGGCGTAGCTGACACCGAACACGAACATGGAGGCGAAGCTGCGGTCCTTCCCGCCGCGCTCCAGATGGGGTAGGCGCAGCATCACCTCGCGGCCGCTCAGGTAGGCGACCCCCAGGGCCACCAGGGCCAAACCGATCACGATGGTCACCCAGGGGAGGTGTTGCTGGAAGGTGCCCGAGATGCCCTCGATGACCAGGCCGGCTGCCGCGAAGACGGCCACGAAGCCCAGGGTCATGGTGGCGCCGATGCCCAGCCCGCGCATCAGCCCGCCGAAGGCGTCGGGCTGATCCTCCTCGACACCGGTGAAGTAGGCCAGGTACGCGGGGAGCATGGCGAAGCCGCACGGGTTGAAAGCTGCCACCATCCCCACGCCGAAGACGTAGGCGAACTGCCCGTCGATCATCCCGACAGGTCTCCCTCGATGATCTGGCGCAGGTTGTCGGCGGAGATCTGCCCGGCGTGGACCCGCACGACGGTGCCCTCCGCGTCGAGGAAGACGGTCGTGGGCATCGTGATACCCCGGAACCGGGCCAGGATGGAGCCGTCGGGATCGCGTCCGATCGGGTACGTGACCCCGGTCTCGGTGACGATGGCCCGGCCGTCTTCGGCGGCGTCCTGCACGTTGAGACCCAGGAACCCGACCGCACCTGCCTGCTCGCGGCTGACCTCTTCGAGGTCGGGCATCTCGGCTACGCACGGGGCACACCAGGAGGCGAAGAAGTTGAGCACCAGGGGCTGCCCGAGGTACTCGTCCAACGTGGATTCGTTGCCGTCGAAGTCGGAGAAGGCGACCTCGGGGGCGGGCTCACCGAGCAGACCGGCGGCTGGGATCGTGCCGCCCCCCTCGCCGGTCGAGATGACCACGGGCTCTGAGCCCGAGTCCCCGTCGGCCAGCAGGACGACTCCCAGGCCCACGAGGATGGCGGTGGCGACGACGCCCGCCACGATGAGGGGCACCGGATTCGCCTGGGAAGAGCGAGGTCGTCAGCGTTCGTGAGTGGTGTCCACCTGGCCTCCACCCGTGACGGTACCGCGGTACCTGCGGATCGCGGCAACAGGGCCCCGATCCGCAGGCACCGTCGGGCGGTCGGTGACCCCAGGACACGGCGGTCCCGGGGTCACGTCCGGCCTACGCTGCCGAGACCACCTCGGCCCGGTCCTGAAGGTGGGCCGGGATGGGGACCTGCGGCAGCTGGTCCTCGGGGCGAGGGTTCTTGGGCGGGCGACCCCGGCGCCGCTTGTTCGCCAGGATCTTGCCGTTCAGGAACAGCTGGCCGCCCCAGACCCCCCAAGGCTCGCGCCGGGCCAGGGCGCCCTCGAGGCATGGCTCGAGGGCGGGGCACTGGGCGCAGATGCTCTTGGCCTGGGCGATGTCATCGAGCTCGTCGGAGAAGAAGAGGTGCACCAGGGTGCTACCGCCCACGCGGCAGAGAGCCTGGTCCCACCAGGCCGGCTGGCCCACCGGTGCCCCGGTGAGCTCGGCGGTCAGGTTGTCGGTGAGGGCGAGCATGGTTCCTTTCCCCCTGTTCGATGAGATCCGGTCCGGAAACGAAAGAGCCGCCGGGGATTTCCCGACGGCTCTCGGAGGGTGTTCCTGGTGCTTAGCTGGGCTAGGGCGAGGCCTCCGAGAGACGCTTGGCGTGGAACTTGGTGATGCCGGCGGGCACCTGGGTGGGGGTGCCGGACTGGGTCACCACGGACCACTGGTAGTAGCGGTCGGCCACAAACCGCAGGCGCTGCGCAGGTCGACCCGGGCGCGGCGTGGCCATGACTGGCATGGCGTTCGCCTCGCTCTGGTTCGGGTTCGACATGATTGCTCCTGGCTCCCCGGGTGGTGTTGCCCGGGTTGTGCTTTCCGGTTGGTCTCGTCCGGTTGGTACGGATTCTCGGTGGCGCCTCGGGCACGGTCGAGACCGGGCCCAAGACGTGCAGGCAGATGCCTGCGCGGGCGTCACGATCGCGCGCTCAGAGCGGCTCGTCAAGGGAATTTCCCCGAACCCGGCGCGGGGCTCGGCCACTAGCGTGCCGGGATGCCAGCGGAGCCCGTCGAGGAGCTTGTGGCGCTCCCTGATCGGGGCCGACGTTTCGTCGCCACCCGCCCGGCGCGTTTCGGCGATCTCAGCCCCGGGGGGCGTCTGCGCCTGGACGCGGTGGCCCGCTACCTCCAGGACGTCTCGAGCGACGACACGGCTGACAGCGGTCTCGAAGACGATCTGGCCTGGGTGGTGCGCAAACTGGCCATCGAGGTGGTCCACCTGCCGCGTTTTCGGGAGATGCTCACCTTGACGACCTGGTGCTCGGGAACGGGCAGCCGGTGGGCCGAGAGGAGGGTCTCGATCGCCGGCGAGCACGGCGCGTCGATCGAGGCCGGCGTGCTCTGGGTGCACATCGACATGGCCACGGGTCGTCCCATCCCTCTCACGGCGGACTTCTGGACCCTCTACGAGCAGTCGGCCCAGGACCGCCGGGTCGGTGTCCGGTTGCGCCACCCTCCGCCTCCGTCGGGAGCCGTGCCACTGGCCTGGTCGTGGCGGTTCTCCGACTTCGACCTCCTGGGTCACGTCAACAACGCCGCTTACCTGGCGGCGGTGGAGGAGGCCCTGGCTTCCCGGCGCCACCTGCGCCCACCTCTGCGGGTCGAGGTGGAGTACCGGGATCCGGTGACCCGCGGACCGGCCCGTTGAGATGCGGGTGCTCGACGGGCCCGATGGATCTCTTGGTCTCTGGTTGGTCGATCCTGCCCGTGGAGACGTGTTGGCCTCGGCCCGGGTCACCTCCGGCTCGCCAGTGCCGGGGCGCGCGCGCGACCATGGTGAGACATCATCGGATTCTGTCTAGGGGGATCCCCATGGAGAACGTCGTCGACAAGCGCGACACCCTGTTCATCGGCGGCAGCTGGCTCACACCGGCCACCACCAACCAGATCGAGGTGATCTCTCCCTTCACCGAAGAGGTGATCGCGGTGGTTCCCGAGGCCGGCGAGGCCGACGTCGACGCTGCGGTGGCAGCCGCCCGGGCCGCTCTCGAAGAGGGTCCCTGGCCCCACACCACCGCCGCTGAGCGGGCCGAGATGATCGCCGCCATATCGGCGGGGGTCATGGCCCGGGGCGAGGAGTTGGCCGAGGTGATCACCGTGGAGATGGGCACTCCGGCGTCGTGGTCGTTCATGGGACAGGTGCTGTCGGCCACGATGGCCCTGGATGCCATCGCCGAGCACACCGCCGAGTTCCCCTTCGAGGAGGAACGGGCGGGGATGCTGGGCACCAGCCTGGTGCGCCGGGTCCCCGTCGGGGTCGCCGCAGGCATCATCCCCTGGAACGTGCCACTGTTCCTCACCGCCCTGAAGCTGGGTTCGGCACTCGCCAGCGGGTCGACCATGGTCCTCAAGCCCGCCCCCGAGACCCCACTCGACGCCTACCTCATGGCCGAGATCTGCCAAGGGGCGGGGCTTCCCGACGGTGTGTTCAACGTCGTCCCGGCCGGGCGTGAGGTCGGTGAGGCACTGGTTCGCCACCCCGGGGTCGACAAGGTGTCCTTCACGGGCAGCACGGCCGGGGGTCGGCGGGTGGGTGCCCTGTGCGGAGAGCTGCTCAAGCGTTGCACCCTCGAGCTGGGAGGGAAGTCGGCGGCCGTCGTGCTCGACGACGTAGACCTGGATTCGGCACTGCCCATGCTCTTGTCCAACGCCATCATCAACAACGGGCAGGCCTGCCTGGCCCAGACCCGGATCCTGGTGCCCCGAAGCCGCGAGGACGAGGTGAACGAGGCCCTGGCAGAGGCTGTGGGGGCCATGCGGGTGGGCGACCCGTCCGACCCCGCGGTGGACGTGGGCCCCCTGGTCGCCGAACGCCAGCGCGAGCGGGTGGAGGGCTACCTCGAGATCGGCCGCCACGAGGGAGCCACCGTGGCGGTGGGCGGTGGCCGGCCCGCCGGGTTCGACAGGGGCTGGTTCGTGGAGCCGACCCTGTTCACCGGGGTCGACAACGCCTGGAGGATCGCCCGGGAGGAGATCTTCGGTCCGGTGCTGGTTTCGATCCCCTACGACGACGACGCCGACGCCGTGCGCATCGCCAACGACTCCGAGTACGGGCTGTCCGGTTCGGTGTGGACCAGCGATCCCGACCGGGGCGTGGCCGTCGCCAAGGCGGTGCGCACAGGAACCTACGGGGTCAACACGCTGGCCACCATGGACATCCGCAACCCCTTCGGGGGATTCAAGTGCAGTGGCGTGGGGCGCGAGTGCGGCCCCGAGGGCATCGACGCCTTCTGCGAGATCCAGACGATCCTGCTGCCGAGCTAGCGCCCGGCGGCCGGACCTGAATGGCCCGACATCACACTCGGGCCACGCACTCCAGGCGCGGGCTGCGGGCCGGAGGCAGGTGGTCGTAGAGGTCGGCCACCAGGTCGCGCCGCAGCGAGGCTACAGCGGGGTCGTCCCACCGGTTCACGTGCTGGAGCGGATCGTCCCCCAGGTCGTAGAGCTCGCCCTCGGTGCCCTCGTACCAGGTGCCGGGTTCGTAGGCGGTGCAGACCCAGTTGTTGCGGAAGATGGTCCGTAGCGCCACGCGGATGCCGTTGAACTCCGATTCCCATTCGGTGAGGACCCGCTCCCGGCTCTGGGCTTCGGCTTCGGCGGGGTCGGCGGGCAGGCACCGGCCCTCCATCCACTCGGGTGCCTCGAGGCCGGCGATGGAACAGAACGTGGGGGCGAGGTCGAGGTGGCCGACGGGGTGGGTGACAGTCGCGGGGTCGACCCCGGCGGAGGGCGCCGGGCGCCACACCAGTGGAACCCGCATGAGGGCATCCACGTGGTACGGGCCCTTGAACAAGAGGCCGAAGTCACCCTGGAGCTCGCCGTGGTCGGTGGTGAAGATCACGTCGGTGTCATCGGCCCACCCCCGCCGCGCCACCGCCGCCAGGATCTTCCCGCAGGCCTCGTCGATGAGCTCGTTCTCGACGTGGGTGAGGGCGTTTACTTCGCGGATCTGATCGGCGGTGAGGCTGGCCGGTGCCCAGTGGGCCGGCACCTCCATGTTCGAGATGTCCCCCCCGTCGTAGTAGTGCCGCCACCCCACCGGCTTGGTGTCGAGGATGCGGCGTCTGTCCTCATCTGTGGTCGGGTAGCCGGAGGGCAGGTCGAGCTGGCGCCAGTCGACGCGTCCCAGCTCGGATTCGGGCGGATCCCACGGGTGGTGGGGGTCGGGGAAGCTCACCCAGCAGAACCAGTCGTCGGAGGCGTCGAGGCCGTCCAACCAGGCTATGGCCCGATCGGCCACCCAGTCGGTGTGGTAGTGGCTTCGGGGGACGGGGTTGTGACGCACCTGCACCGCTCCCGTGTCTCCGCCACCCAGGGCGTTGACCAGCAGCTCCTGGTCGAGCACCGGGTAGAAGCCCGCGAGCTCGTCGGCGTGCTCCTTGGTCATCCAATGTGCCCAGTGCATGCCACCGAGGGGAGTGTGGGCCGCCAGCTCCATGTGCTCGAAGCCGCGATGGGGACCGAAGCGCCCCTCGCGGGCCAGGCGGTTCTCCTCGTAGGCGCCGACGGGGTCCATGTAGGGCTCGAAGTGGGACTTGCCGAACAGCGCCGTCCGGTACCCGGCTCGGTCGTGCAGTTCGCGGGCGACGCTGGGAGCGTCGACGGGCAGAGCCACCCCGTTCATCCACACGCCGTGGGTGCTGACGTGCTGGCCGGTCATCATGGTGGCCCGGGAGGGCATGCACACCACGGCCTGGTTGTGGGCCCGCCCGTAGTTGATGCCCTCGGCGGCCAGCGCGTCGACGACCGGCGTTCGGGCCACGGTGCCACCGTTGCAGCCGAGGGAGTCGTAGCGCTGCTGATCGGTGGTTACGAACAGGATCTTGCGGCCCATGCCTCGACCTCTCGGGGGATCCGACCTCTCGGTGTGAGTAGTGACATCAAGTCTGCCACTTCTGGAGCCGAGGAGCCATGCACACGGATCCCCGGATGGCGGCTGCCGGGTGTCGGCGGCCCCGGTGTCGGCAGCCTCGGTGTCGCGGTTGAGCGGCACTACCATCCCGGCGATGCCTCGACCCCTCTTCGCCGCCCACCCGCGCCTGGAGGCCCGACTGGCTCATGTCTCCCTGGCCGACGTGCCCACCCCGGTGCAACGCTGCGCTGCCCTCAGCGACGCTCTCGGCGTCGAGGTCTGGGCCAAGCGCGACGATCGCACGGCTCCCGCAGATCTCGACCTGTACGGGGGCAACAAGGTCCGCAAGCTCGAGTTCCTGTTGGGCCAGGCGATCCGGCGGGGTTCGCGCACCACCGTGACGGTGGGTTACGCGGGTTCCAACCACGCGCTGTGCACCGCCGTGTGGGCGGCACGGCTGGGCATGACCCCCCATTCGGTGCTGACCCGCCAGGAGCCTGCGCCGGGCACCACCGCCAAGTTGCTCGCCCAGGTGGGCCAGGGCGCCCGCCTGCACCTCGTCGATGGCCGCCGGGGTCGTGACCAGGCCGTGCGCCGCGTTCTGATGCAGGCCGCCTTGGAGGACCGGCGCCCACCTGCTGCCATCGCCGCGGGCGGGTCCTCGCCGCTGGGAACGCTGGGCTACGTGGACGCCGGCTTCGAGTTGGCCGAACAGATCCGCGCCGGCGAGCTGCCTCAGCCTTCGCGCGTCTATGTTCCCGCGGGCAGCATGGGTACTGCAGCCGGGTTGCTGCTGGGTCTGCGGGCGGCCGGCGTGCCCAGCCCGGTGCACGCCGTGCGGGTCATCGGCGACGACAGCGTCAATCCCAAGCTCTTGTACCGGCTGCTGGCGTTCACCCTGGCTTCGCTGCGCCGCAACGACCCCTCGTTCCCCCACGTGGCCTACGACGCCGCCGGGTTGTGGTTGCGTGACGACCAGTACGGTCCGGGCTACGGGGTCCCCACCTCAGCCAGCCGGCATGCCGCCGAGATGGCCGCCGATCTCGAAGGGCTCACACTCGACGGAACCTACAGCGCCAAGGCGCTGGCGGCGCTCGCCGCCGACGCGGCCGCTGGGCTGCTGGAGGGCCCGGTGTTGCTCTGGTGCACCTACGATCCCCGCCCCCTCGATGCGCTGGCCCACGGTGCGGGGCTGAGCGACCTGCCCCTCATGATGCGCCGCTACGTGGAGGGGCTGGCCAGCTCGGCCGCCGCTCCGGCCTGATCTCCGTCCCCGGTCGGCCCGTCCCCGGCTGTGCTCGTAGCGGCATCGTGGGCATCGAGGGCCTCGGCGGCTGTGGCGAGCAGGCGGGCGCTGCAGCCGGCCATGGCGACGGGTGGTATCGCCTCGTCGACGAGGCGGGAAGCGATGGCGGCGAAGGCTTCGGCTGCGGGTCCCTCGCCCAGAGCCACCGGCTTCCCCTGATCGCCGCCGGCGGCCACCGAGGGCTCGATGGGGATGCGGCCCAACAACGGCACACCTGCCTCGCCCGCCAGCGCATCTCCACCCCCTTCTCCGAACAGGGCGTAGGTGTCGCCGTGCTCGCAGGTGAACGCCGACATGTTCTCGATCACTCCGGCCACCCGCAGGTAGGACTTACGGGCCATGTCCACCGCCCGTACGGCCACCTTCTGGGCCGAGCGGGCCGGTGTCGTCACCACCAGCAGTTCGGTGCGGGGTAGCAACCGGGCCACGCCCATCTGGACGTCTCCCGTACCGGGCGGCATGTCGATGAGCAGATAGTCCAGATCTCCCCAGAGGACGTCCTCGAGGAAGTGCTGCACGGCCCGGCTGAGCATCAGGCCTCGCCACATCAGGGCGGAGCCTTCGTCTTCGACGAGCAGGCCCATCGAGACGACCTCGAGGGTGCCCGAACCGACGGTCAATGTGTGGGGGACGATCTTTCGTTCGTCGCGCGCACCGGCCAGGCGGCCTTCCAGGCCCAGCATGCGAGGGATCGAGAACCCCCAGATGTCGGCGTCGAGCACGCCAACCCGCATGCCACGCTGTCCCAGGGCAACTGCCAGGTTGGCCGTCACCGAGGACTTGCCCACACCGCCCTTGCCCGATGACACCGCCACCACCTTGGTCGTCGCCGGGATGGCCGTGTCGGGGGCTACCTGAGCCACGTTCCAGCGGGCCCGCGCCATGGCTGTCGCCTTCTCCTCGGAGGTCAGCTCGGTCCAGTCCAGGTCTACTCCGCTCACGCCCGGAAGGGATCCGACCCGGGCCCGCACGTCCTGTTGGATCTGGCCTCGCAGAGGGCACCCTGTTGTGGTGAGGGCGATTCGCACGTCGACCTGACCCGAAGGTGCCACCTCGATGCCCTTGACCATGCCCAACTCGACGATGTTGCTCCCCAACTCGGGGTCGATCACGCCTTCCAGCAGTCGCCGGACCGTCTCGGGGTCGGGCGGCGGGTCGGGCGGCGGGTCGGGCGGCGGGTCGGGCGGCGGGTCGGGCGGTGCGTCCGGGGACGGGGCCGCGGGCTGGTCTGGGGGCGGTCCGGACACGTTCGCCAGGCTACAGGCTGCCTCGGATTTCCACGGCGCTGGCCGTGTAATCTCGGGAGGTGGCCAACGACCCCGACACTGATCGGCCGGCCCGCCTGGACCTGCTCAAGGCGCTGGGTGACAACACGCGCTGACGCCATCTACCTCGAGCTGGCGCGCTCGCCGATCCCCCTGGCCACCGCTGATGTCGCCGATGCGCTCGGCCTCCATGTGAACACGGTTCGCCCCCATCTCGAGCGCATGCGCGACGTCGGTCTTCTGGCCGTGACCACCGAGGCCCGTCGCGGGGTCGGCCGGCCCCAGCACCTCTACCAGCTCACCACCGACGCCCCCTCGCTGGGCCTCGAGCCCCCCTCCTTCCCCCTCCTGGCATCACTGCTGCTACGCCTGGTCGAGGTCTCGGGCGTGGAGCCCGACGAAGCCGTCGAGGTGGGCCGCGAACACGGGGCGGTGGTGGCCGGCTCCATCGCGAGGGCTTCGAGCACACGCGAGGCCCTGGTGGCCGATCAGGCCGAACTGGGTTTCGACCCGGTCAGTGTCCCAGGAGAGGACGGGGCCACCATCGCCTTCGGGCACTGTCCCTACGGCGAGCTGGCGCGCGGCCACAGCGAGGTGATCTGCGGGCTGCACTACGGGCTGGTGCAAGGTCTGGTCGACGAGCTGGGTGGCGCCGAGGTGGTTTCGTTCCACACGCTGGCCGACCGCCGCCCTGCCAGGTGGAACTGGTGGACGTCACCTCACCGGGGTAGGCCATGACAGCTGCAAGCCGTACACTTCGTTCACCGGTTGAACAGGAGGACCGATGATCGCACTCACCGACACCGCAGCCGCAAAGGTCAAGGACCTCATCGTGCAGGAAGGCGACCAGGCCCTGGCGCTGCGGGTGGCCGTACGTCCCGGGGGCTGCTCGGGCTTCTCTTATGAGATGTTCTTCGACTCCGACGTGGCCGACGACGACCTGACCGCGGACTACGACGGGGTGCGGGTCGTGGTAGATCCCTCCTCCGCTCAGCTGCTGTCCGGTGCCACCCTCGACTACAAGGACACGCTCCAAGAGGCCGGGTTCGCCATCACCAACCCCAACGCGCAGCACACCTGTGGGTGCGGCAGCTCCTTCAGCTGACCCTGGCGTGACGTCCTACTGGGAGGGTCGCCGGGTCCTGGTCACCGGCGCCACCGGGTTCCTCGGCGGGGCCGTGCTCCGCGAGCTCGCCCGAGTCGGCGCCACCGAGGTGGTCGGGCTCGGCTCCCGCGACTACGACCTGCGTGATCCGTCCGGCGTGGCAGCCATGTTCACCGCCCACGATCCGGAGGTGTTGATCCACCTGGCGGCCCGGGTGGGTGGCATCGGTGCCAACCAGCGCCGTCCTGCTGACCTGTACCTGGACAACCTGTTGATGGGCACCTACGTCATCGACGAGGCCCGCCGACGCCAGACCCCCAAGGCCGTCATTCTCGGCACCATCTGTTCCTACCCCAAGCATGCCCCGGTTCCCTTTCGCGAAGAGGTCTTGTGGACGGGCTACCCCGAGGAGACGAACGCCCCCTACGGCATCGCCAAGCTGGCCCACCTGGTCCAGCTCCAGGCGAACCGCGCCCAGTACGGCCAGGTGGGCATCTACCTGATGCCCACCAACCTCTACGGTCCGGGAGACAAGTTCCATCCCGACGTCTCCCACGTGATCCCCGCACTCATCAAGAAGGCCGTCGAGGCCCAGGAGGCCGGCGCCGACCACATCGAGGTGTGGGGCACCGGTCAGGCCAGCCGCGAGTTCCTCTACGTGGACGACGCCGCCCGGGGCATCGTCCTGGCCGCCGAGCACTACGACGGACCCGAGCCGGTCAACCTGGGCACCAACCAGGAGATGCCGATCAGCGAGCTGGTGGAGGCCGTCGTGGCGGCGGTGGGTTTCGCCGGGGAGATCCGTTGGGACACGACACGTCCTGATGGCCAGCCCCGACGCCGGGTCGACGCCAGCCGTGCCCGTGACTGCTTCGCCTTCGAGGCCGAGGTCTCCTTCACCGAGGGACTCGAGCGGACCGTCGAGTGGTACCTGGCGAACCGCGCCGAGGCCGAAGCCCGCGACCGCTAGACACCCCCATTGGGCGACGAGGCTGGGGAGCCTGCTCAGCTGGTCAGCCGGTCCAGGGCATCGCGCAGTTCTACGAGGTCGTAGATGTTGTCGAGCCGCTCGGCGAGGGTGCCGGTGGCGTCGACCAGGAACAGCGACGGCTCGAAGCCCAGACCCATCGCCTCCATGGCGGCTGTCACTCCCGCCCCGAAGGGATCCGACGGGGTGGGGCGCACGAATGGTTCGGCGTGCACGAAAGTCACCCCCGGGTAGTCGACGGCGGCATCGACCAGCAGGTCGAGGACCGGGCCGCAGATGGCCACCTGGCAGTAGGCCGGTGTCGAAACGGACAGCACGACCGGTGCCCCGGAGGTGAGCGCGTCGGCGAAGGTGAGGTCGTGGAAGGGGCACTGCTCGGCCCGGGTGCAGATGGGTTCGACACCCAGGGCGTCTTCCACGGTAGGCGTGTCGAAGGAGGGGACGGGCTGGCCCACCTCGTGCACGCCCGGACCACCTTCGGGCCCGACCTCGAAAAGCGCTCGGAGCTGCTGGCCTTCCACCTCGGTCGTGGCCGACCACGTGCCGGCCTCGTCGGGCGTGAAGTGGACCGGGTAGTAGCCGCGGGGGAGGCCCTCGGTGTGGAAGGTCGCGCCGGCGGGTTCGTCGAGGGGTCGGCGGGCGGGCTCGGTGGCACCTGCAGGGCTCTCCAGAGCCAGCTCGAAGCTGAGCTCGGTTGGCTCGTCGGCCAGGGGGGCACCCTCGAAGTCGAACAGGCCGAAGGTGAGGCGCTGCTCCACCCCCACTCTGGCGAAGGCTGCGGTGGGATCGAAGAGCTGACCCAGGTTCACGGTGAGTTCAGTGGCCACCGCCGCGGTGCTGGGTGATCCGACCGCGCCACCCCTGCCGCCCTCACCGTCGCCGCCGCAGGCGGTCATCACCATCAGCCCGGCGCTGCCCAGCAGGAAGCGCCGGCGGCCCATGTGGGGAAGGGAGACACCGGCGGGAAGGGCGAACTGGGCCGGTCGGGGCTGCGGGTGGCGGGAGGTCACGGGGGTCAACCTATCCTCGGCCCGATGCATCCTGGTGTTCACCCCACCGCCGCCGTCGTCGTGGAGGTCGACGGTCGAACCGTCGAGGTCGAGGACCCCTCGACCACACTCCTCGAGGTGCTCCGGGATCAGCTCGGGCTGACCTGTGTCAAGGACGGGTGCAGTCCCCAGGGACAGTGCGGGTGCTGCACGGTGCTGGTCGACGGCAGCCCCCGGGTGGCCTGCGTCACGCCGGTCCGGCGGGTGGCGGGTCGTAGGGTCACCACCGTCGACGGGCTGTCGCCCGAGGCGCGAGACGACTGGTCCCAGGCCCTGGTGGCCACCGGCGGCAGCCAGTGCGGGTTCTGCACACCCGGGATCGTGGTACGACTCCAGGCCCTGGTGGACCAGGGTGTGGGACCGGGCGAGCAGGCCCGGGTGAACCGGGCTCTGGCCGCCCACCTGTGCCGCTGCACCGGCTGGCAGACCATCGGTGAGGCCTACGACCGGGTGGCCGCCGGCGGCTCCGGTTCGGGGAGCGGACAGGCGGCCGGCGCCCAGCGGGACCTGGTGGCAGCCGGGCGGAGGGCCACCATCGAGGGTGGCAGCGCACAGCGGGTGCATCCCGAGGTGGCGCTGGGCCAGGCGGGCTTCGCCGACGACACCGCGCCCCGGGACGCGCTGGTGGCGGTTCCAGACGGTGCCGGGGGTTGGGTGGTGGCCGACACTCTGCGGGAAGCCCGGGTGCGTGCCGGCAAGCGCCAGGGCCGGCGCACCAGCGCCACCCCTGCCCCGCCCCTCGAGCTCCCCCCGCCGGCGCCGAACCCTGGGCGGTGGTGTTGCGCACCTCGTGGGTGGAACCCGCCTACCTCGAGACCGACGCCACCTGGTGCGAGCCGGGAGGCGAGCCCTGCGTCGCTCCTGGCCAACGGCGGCGCCTTCGGGGCCAAGCGGTCCGACGAGCTGGGCCAGGTGGCCCGCGCCCTGGCCGACACCCACGGTCGGCCGGTGCGGGTGCTCCTGGCACGAGAGGACACGGTGCGCCGAGGACCAAAACGTCCACCGGTTGCGGCGGGGCTGCGGGCCGACGGCACGGGGTCGGTGCGGGTGGTCCGCACGCCGGGTATCGCAGCGGCGATCGCCGCGGTGGCGCCCGGCCTGGACGTGGAAGAGGTCGACCTGGCCGGTCCGCCGACCTCGGTCGACCTGAGGGGAGCCGGATGGGTTGAGGCGGCGGTGTTGCTGGCGGCCCTGGGCGGAAGTCCCGGAGAGCCCGTGTCGGTGAGGTCTCCGGCGGGCGGGTGGGCCGAAGCCCGGGTGGTGCCGGCCGGCACGGGTGTGAAGCTCGAGGTTCGGGTGGCGGCCGGTGAGCCGCTCGACGACGTGGTGCTGCGTTCCTACTGCATCGGCGCGGCCCACATGGCGGCCGGGTGGGTGACCTCCGAGGGCCTGGCCGTCGACGCCGAAGGTGAGGTGCACGATCTCACCGTGCGCTCCTTCGGGGTGCTCCCCGCCGCGGCCATGGCGCCGGTCGAGGTGACCATCGAACCCGCCGGTGCCCAAGGGGTCGTGGAACCCACCAACGGCTCCGACGCCGTGTTCGCGGCAGTGGCCGCAGCGGTGTGGATCCACCAGGGTTGCCCACCGGAGTGGCCCACGGGCCAGGCCCTCGTGTGACGGTCGGGTAGGGTGCGCACCCGATGAGCACACCCGTGGGCCCCTACACACCGATCGTGCGAGCCGGCGACTGGTTGGTGGTGTCGGGGCAGATCGGCCTGGGTGAGAGCGGGTTGGTGTCGGGGGGCTTGGCCGGTGAGCTCCGCCAGGCCCTCGAGAACCTGCGGGCACTGTTGGCGTCGGAGGGTGCGAGCATCGACCAGGTCACAAAGACCACGGTCTTCCTGTTGCACATGCGGGACTATCCGCTGATGAACGAGACCTATACGGAGTTCTTCGGTGACCACCGTCCGGCCCGGTCCGCGGTCGCGGTGGTCGAGCTGCCGCTGGGTGCACTGGTGGAGGTCGAGGCCTGGGCCTTCGTAGGAGCACCCGCCGCCTAGCGGCTGGCCGCCGTTCGGCGGCGCCAAGGGTTGCGGCTGGCCGCCGTTCGGCGGCGCCAAGGGTTGCGGTGGCTCGCACTGCGATGCCCGCGTCGGGCAAGCTGGAGGCCATGGTCGGAGCCCTGGTCATGGTGTTCGTGCTGGTCGTCGTGCTGCCCGTGGCGGTGCTGCTGGGAGGGATGGTGGGTGCCGCCGTCCTGGGAGGCGTGGTCAAGGCCGACGGCGACGCCAACGCTGCCAGCGACGAGCTCGTCGAGTTGAACCGCTAGCGCGGGGGTCGCGAGGCTCGCGAGGCCCGGACTACAGCGACCAGCGGGTCTGCCCGAAGCGGTAGCCGACCGAGCGCACGGTCTGGATGAGGTTGGCGTGCTCCTCGCCGAGCTTGGCCCGCAGGCGGCGGACGTGGACGTCGACGGTGCGGGCGCCGCCGTAGTACTCGTAGCCCCACACCCGCGACAGCAGGGTCTCGCGGGTGAACACCTTGCCCGGGTGCTGAGCCAGGAACTTCAGCAGCTCGTACTCCATGTAGGTGAGGTCGAGCGGGCGGCCGTCGATGGCGGCCTGGTAGGTCTCGAGGTTGAGCACCAGGTCGCCGTACTCGACCAGCTCGGGCGCGTCCCCAGGCCGGCCCGCCAGAACAGGTGGCGGAGGCGGGCCTCGAGCTCGCGGGGGTGGAACGGGCCAGAGGCAGAAGTCGTCGAAGAGGTCGTCGCGCAGCTCGAGGTCGGCGAGCTGGGCTCCGCTGACCAGCAGCAGCAGCGGGCTCGAGGGGGACGTCGCGCTTGCGCAGGGCCCGGCACAGGGCGAAGGCCGCTTCGGGTCGGCGTCGGCGCACGACGATGGCCCCGGCCCAACCGTCGTCGGGTTCGGCCTGCGTCGGCGGCGGCCTCGTCGGCGACCGCCTTCCACGCGATAGCCCGCCAGGTCGAGAGCCTGGGCCAGCTCGGGCGGCGGCGGGTCGGGGAAGACCAGCAGCGGCTCTGTCGGGGTCACGGGCTCACCAGCTGGGCAGGTAGCGGTCGAGCTCGAACTGGGTGACCTGGGCCTTGTAGTCGGCCCACTCGGCGCGCTTGTTGCGCAGGAACCACTCGAAGATGTGCTCGCCGAGCGCCTCGGCGACCAGCTCGGAGCCCTCCATGACGTCGAGGGCCTCGGCCAGCGACTGGGGAAGGGGCCGCACCCCTTCGGCCGCGCCGCTCCTCGGGCGTGAGCTCGAAGAGGTTCAGCTGGGTCTCGGCCGGCAGCGTCGTAGCCCTCGTCGATGCCCCGAGGCCGGCGGCCAGGATCACCGAGAAGGCCAGGTAGGGGTTGCAGGCCGGGTCGGGGGAGCGGTACTCGATGCGGGTCGACGACTCCTTGCCCCGCTTCGTGACCGGGACGCGCACCAGCGCCGACCGGTTGTTGCGGGCCCAGGTGACGAACACGGGCGCCTCGTAGCCGACGATGAGCCGCTTGTAGGAGTTGACCAGCTGGTTGGTGACCGCGGTGATCTCGGGGGCGTGGTGCAGCAGCGCCGGCGATGAAGCTGGTGCCGACCTTGGACAGGCCGTAGGTGTCGCCCGGGTCGTGGAAGGCGTTGACGTCGCCCTCGAAGAGCGACAGGTGGGTGTGCATGCCCGAGCCCTGCACGCCCGGCGAGCGGCTTGGGCATGAAGGTGGCGTAGCACGCCGTGCTCCATGGCGATCTCGCGCACGACCAGGCGGAACGTCATCACGTTGTCGGCCATGGAGAGGGCGTCGGTGTAGCGCAGGTCGATCTCGTGCTGGCTGGGGCCGTCCTCGTGGAAGCGAGTACTCGACGGGGATGCCCATGGCCTCGAGCATGTGGATGCGTGCGCTTGCGCAGGTCGCTGGCCGACGTCGGCGGTGGTGAGGTCGAAGTAGGAGCCGGTGTCGAGCGGCTCGAGGCGGCTGGTGCGGGTCGCCGTCGGCGAAGTAGAAGAACTCCATCTCGGGGGCCACCATGAACGAGAAGCCCTGGTCGCGGGCCCGGTCGAGGTTGCGCTTGCAGGACCTGGCGGGGGTCGCCCTCGAAGGGGGTGCCGTCGAGGTTCACGATGTCGCAGAACATCCGGGCCGAGACGTCGTCGTCGTCGGCCGCAGGGCAGCAGCTCGAAGGTGTTGGGGTCGGGGCGGGCCAGCACGTCGCTCTCCTGCACCCGGCTGAAGCCGTCGATGGCCGAACCGTCGAAGTGCATGCCCTCGTCGAAGGCGCTCTCCAGCTCGGCCGGCGAGATGGCGAACGACTTGAGCTGGCCGAGCACGTCGGTGAACCAGAGGCGGATGAGGCGGACGCCGCGCTCCTCGACGGTGCGCAGCACGTAGTCCTGCTGGCGTTCCATGGTGCAGTCCATCATCGGCACCGCAACCCCCGGCCACGCCCGCGTCGTTCACACAGCGTTCACATACGGGCAACGGTCGGGAAACGGCCTGCTGGAAGGGTTCCGCGGCAGGTCGGCCCGTGGCGCACGATGCTGGCCGTGACTCGACACCGACCGGCCATCGGACCAAGCGACAACGAGGAGAGACCACAGGTGACCTACAGGGCTGAGTACATCTGGATCGACGGCACCGAGCCGACGCCCGCTGCTGCGCTCCAAGACCAAGATCATCGCCGACGGCGACGAGCCGGGCATCTGGGGCTTCGACGGCTCGAGCACCAACCAGGCGCCGGGCGAGCAACTCCGACTGCGTGCTGCAGCCCGGTGTTCGTCGTGCCCCGACCCGATCCGCGGCGGCGACGACATCCTCGTGCTGTGCGAGGTGCTGCTCACCGACATGACGCCCGCACCCGACCAACACCCGGGCCGCCTGCGCGGCGGTGGCCGAGAAGTACGCCGACCAGGAGCCGTGGTTCGGCATCGAGCAGGAGTACACGTTCCTTCAAGGACGGCCGCCCGCTCGGCTGCCCCCAGGGCGGCTTCCCCGGTCCCCAGGGCCCGTACTACTGCGGCGTCGGCGCCGACGAGATCTGCGGCCGCGACATCGTCGAGGCCCACACCAAGGCCTGCATCGACGCCGGCCTCGGCCATCTCGGGCACCAACGCCGAGGTGATGCTCGGCCAGTGGGAGTTCCAGATCGGCCCGGTCGGCCCGCCCGAGGTCGGCCGACCAGCTGTGGATGGCCCGCTGGCTGCTGTACCGCATCGCCGAGGACTTCGACGTCGCCGCCACGCTCGACCCCAAGCCCATGCAGGGCGACTGGAACGGCGCCGGCGCCCACACCAACTTCTCGACCAAGGCGATGCGCGAGAACTACGACGCCATCATCACGGCGTGCGAGGCCCTCGGCAAGAAGGCCGAGGAGCACATCACGAACTACGGCGCCGGCATCGAGCAGCCGCCTCACCGGTCTGCACGAGACGGCCCCGTGGACCGAGTACAGCTACGGCGTGTCGAACCGTGGCGCCTCGGTGCGCATCCCGTGGCAGGTCGAGAAGGACCAGAAGGGCTACATCGAGGATCGCCGGCCCAACGCCAACATGGACCCTACGTGGTCACCCGGCTCATCACCGAGACGGTCTGCGCCGCCCTGGTCTGACAGCGACGACTCCTGCCGGCGCCCTCGAGCCGGGGCCGGCTGGCGACGAGACGCGGATCCTCGAGTAGTCTCCGGGGCGCTTCGGCGCCCCGGAGGCCGCGTCTTGCGATCAGGGCCGGGAAACGGCCCTACAGGAGGCAGGTCCATGGAAGAGCGAACCCCGGCCGAGGTGATGGCCCTGTGTCAGGAGGCAGGGTGTCGAGATCGTCGACATCCGCTTCTGCGATCTGCCCGGTCTGATGCAGCACTTCTCGGTGCCGGTCGAGCGAGCTGAACGAGGACGTGTTCGAGGAGGGCTACGGCTTCGACGGGTCGTCGATCCGCGGCTTCCAGGAGATCCAGGAGTCGGACATGATCCTGAAGCCGGATCCCGACACCGCGGTCATCGACCCGTTCCGCCAGCACAAGACGCTCAACATCAACTGCTTCGTGCACGACCCGATCACCGGCGAGCACTACAGCCGCGACCCGCGCTACGTGGCACGCAAGGCCGAGGAGCACCTGCGGGCGACCGGGATCGCCGACACCGCATACTTCGGTCCCGAGGCCGAGTTCTTCGTGTTCGACGACGTGCGCTTCTCCCAGAGCCAGAACTCGGCCTTCTACCAGGTCGACTCGATCGAGGCTTCCTGGAACACGGGGCGTGACGAGCAGCCCAACCTGGGTTACAAGCCGCGCTACAAGGAGGGGTACTTCCCGGTGCCTCCCATGGACCAGTTCCAGGACCTGCGCTCCGAGATGACCATGGTGCTCCAGTCGGTGGGGATCCCCGTGGAGGTGCAGCACCACGAGGTGGGCACCGCCGGCCAGGCCGAGATCGACATCCGGTTCGATTCCCTGGCCCGCCAGGCCGACCAGCTGATGTTGTTCAAGTACGTGATCAAGAACGTGGCCTGGGCGCATGGCAAGACGGCCACGTTCATGCCCAAGCCGGTGTTCCAGGACAACGGGTCGGGCATGCACGTGCACCAGTCGCTGTGGAAGGGCGGCGAGCCGCTGTTCTTCGACGAGAACGGCTACGCGGGGCTGTCGGACATGGCCCGCTGGTACATCGGTGGGCTGCTGGCCCACGCTCCAGCGATCCTGGCCTGGACCAACCCCACGACCAACTCCTACAAGCGGCTCGTTCCCGGCTACGAGGCGCCCGTCAACCTGGTGTACAGCCAGCGCAACCGCTCGGCTTCGGTGCGCATCCCGCTGTACTCCCAGAGCCCCAAGGCCAAGCGTCTCGAGTTCCGCTGCCCCGACCCCTCCTGCAACCCTTACCTGGCGTTCTCGGCGATGCTGCTGGCGGGCCTCGACGGCATCCAGAACCGCATCGAGCCGCCGGCGCCGGTGGACAAGGACCTCTACGACCTGCCTCCCGAGGAGCTGGCCAAGGTGCCCCAGGTACCCGGTTCGCTCGAGGACGCGCTCGATGCGCTGGAAGCCGACCAGGACTTCTTGAAGGCCGGCGGCGTGTTCACCGACGACCTCATCGAGACCTGGGTCGCCTACAAGCGGGAGAACGAGGTCGACGCAGCTCCGCCTGCGCCCCCACCCCTGGGAGTTCCACCTCTACTACGACATCTGACTGTCAGTCGTCAGTTGCAACTAAAGACTGAACTGCTACCCTGACCGGGTGACTCGAGCCAAGCGATCGCCGACGAAGGCGGAGATGCGGGACCTTGCCCGCGCACTGCGTGATCTCGGAGCGAAGGTCTCGGAGTCCGCCGCGGGGCTCGAGGTGCTCGTCGGCGACGGCGCGCCGGTGTTGGTGCGACCGGCGGCGCGGTCGGTGTTGTCGGCTGGGCGGGCGGCCGATGTGGCTCGGACAGTCGGCGACGATGGGCCGGGCGTACCGGTGGTCATAGCGGAGAAGATCCCGGGACCGGCCCGTGACGTGCTGACCCAAGCAGGCATCGGCTGGTTCGATCGGCGAGGTCATCTGCGTGTCCAGGCGTCGGGGCTGTTGATCGATGCAGATGTGCGACCGGCACTGGCGGCGGCCCCGAGCCCGGGCTTCCCGACCGGTCGAACCGGGGTTGGCGCGGCCGTGGCGTTGATGATCGCTGCGTCGCTCCCCGGTGGCGACGACGGGGTATCGGTCGCTCCTCCGACGGTCAGCGAGATCGCTGACCTGGCCGGGGTAGCGGTGTCGGGGGCGTCGACGGTGCTGAAGACGTTTCGCGCCCTCGGGTACCTCAACGGCGATGGCAGTCCTGTCGTGCCAGACCTGTTCTGGGCGACGGTCGAGCACTGGGCGCCGCGGTGGGTGGGTCTGGCCCAGCCGATGGACGCCGACCCGCGGCTCATCGCCGAGCTCGACGCGAACCTCGACGACCTCGATGAGCTTGGTTGGTGTGTGGCTGGTGACGCCGCGGCCGCGGCGCGGCACGTGCCGGTAGTGGGAGGCGACATCGGTGCTCGCCAGTGGTATGTGCCGTCGCTAGATGTGCTCGACACGTTGCGATGGACGCTCGGCGAGCCCGCTCCCGGGGAGCGAGCGGTGGCGTTCGTCGCCGTCGCGCCGACACCGGTCATCTGCCGCCAGCGCGCTGATCGAGGGTTCGGCGTCCCTGTCGAACCTCTTGTCGCGGCGGCGCTCGACCTGTCGCTCGACCAGGCGCGCGGGCACGAGACGCTCGAGCAGTGGGAACCCGACTCCGGACATCGGGTGTGGTGACATGACCGACGACTCAACCGGTGTGATCGCCGTGCCATGCGCTGCCAACTCAACGGTGGCGCGATTCGTCGCGTTGGTGGACGGTCTGGCCAAAGACCTGAAGCATGAGCTCGTCCTGATCGGTGGCCTCACCGTGTCGTGTCGCCTTGGCTTCGAGCATCGGGTCACGAACGATGTCGATGGCCTCTACTTCAATCGGTCGGCTGACGCGATCGAACAGGTGCTCATCGCCCACGACGTGAACACCGATGGCCACCGCGTGGTGTTCGACGACGGGACCAAGCTCGACGTCATCGAGGTGGCCGACCTCGACCCGACCCAACTACCCGACGATGAGTCGAACCGCCTCTTCATCGAAGCGCACCGCTTGCTCGGCGGCGAACCCGTGCGCGAGTAGCTCTCGAACCTGGGGTCGCGACCGGTGCTGAGGATCCCGACTGGTCCCATTGGCCTGTTCGTGTGGACCGGGCTGCCATAGGCTTGTGCCGTGACTGTCGCTCGCCTCGACGTCGACCTCGACCGGGTCGCAGAGATCTGCCGGCGTTACGGCGTGGGGCGCCTCGAGGTATTCGGATCGGTCAGCCGGGGGGAGGACCATCCGGGCAGCGACATTGACCTGCTCTACGAGTTGGCACCCGGAGCCCGACTGGGTTGGGCAATCGAGGTCCTTGCTGACGAGCTCGAGGTGGTGTTGGGCCGACCGGTCGACCTGGTGTCTCGCAAGGCACTGCACGAACGGCTGCGCGACGCCGTGCTGGCGGAGGCCCAGCCCCTGTATGCGGCGTGAGCTCGTCCTGATCGGCGAGATGATCGAAGCGGCGGAGCAAGCACAAGCTCTCGTGTCGGGCGTCGACCTCGAAGCGCTCTCAGTGGATCGCCAACGGCGGGATGCTCTGCTCTGGAACTTCACCGTGCTCGGCGAGGCCGCGGCCCAGCTCGACGCTGAGGTGAAAGAGCGGTTCCCTGAGATCCCGTGGGCTCAACCATCCCGGCTCCGGAATCGGATCATCCACGGCTACTGGTCTGTCGACCTCGAGATCCTCCACACCACCGCGCTCGACGTGCTCCCGGAGTTCGCTGCCGAACTGCGTTCGGCCCTCTCGGTGCTCGAGGCGGAGCCCGAACGCGACGACGAATCGGGGAAGTGACGGCGGCCCCGTGGCCCTTCTGTGGTCCGTCAGAGGACGGACCACCCCGGTACAGGGCGGTCAACGGCGGACACCTGTTTCCGCAGGTCAGACCCCATTTCCGCGCGAATCCGCAGGTCAGCGAATACGCCAGGACAGAACTACGACATTTTAGCCAGGGCGTTCCGGCGACCTGCGGAATCGGCCGGAAAGAGCCGCTGACCTGATTTCCTAATGGGTGTCAAGGGTTTCTTGTTCACGGTGTGTGGGCGCGTTGAACTTGAGCCTTGGTGGCCGGGTGCTGGTGAGCGCTGGTTGTCGATGAATGTCGTCTAGACGGAGAGCCGCCCTCGGCGTGTCGTCTTGGAGCGGCGGCGGACCTCGTCGGGGACGGCGAGGTCGCTGGCGATGCGGGTGGCGGTAGCCCAGTCGATGGGGTTCCCGTCGAGGTCCCGGAGCTGGTAGGGCTCGTTGGTCTGCAGGACAGCCCAGGTGCGGCAGGCCAGCTTGCGGGCGACGGCGGTCGTCGCGGAGACGTGGTTGTGGCGACGTTCGACCATGAGCTTGCGGTAGTGGGCCGCGAGGTGGGGGTCGTGGCGTCGGGCGATGTTGGCGGCCTGGTAGTAGGCGAGGCGCAGTGCCGGTGGGCCCTCCTTGGTGATCTTGCGTGACGGAGCTGCGCTGAGCCCCGACTCCCAGTTGGAGGGATTGAGACCGATGAACGCTGCCGCGGCCTTGGCTGTGGGTAGGTGTGTGCCGTCACCCCACCATGCCCGAGTCGCGGAGGCACAGATCTCCCCGACGCCAGGGATGGTGGTCAACACGTCCTCGGGCCACGAGGCCCGCCACATCCCGAGGGCTTTGGTGGTGGTCGCGTGGTGTTTGGCGTCGATGGTGTTGATGTCGCTGATCAGCTCGGCGATCTCCCATGCCAGGGTCTCGAGGTCGAGGCGGTCCTGCCAGAACCCAAGCCATCCGCGGGCGGCGTCGCGGATCCGTTCGGCTCGTCGGGCGGGGTCTCGGTCTCGGCTGTGCGCGGCCACGATCTCGGTGATGGAGGAGACCCGGGAGCGGGCCAGGCTGTCCAGGCTGGGCCAACGACCCAACACCGGTTGGGCGATCTGGTGGCCGCCGCACGCCCGCCACAGATCCGGGAACGCCCAGGCACCCAACGCCCACAGCCGACACTCGGCGCGGTGGGCGTCAACGGTGAGGCGGTGGCGGCGATGGAGGGAACGCCGCAAGGCGATCACCTCCGCAGGGACCAGCGGCGAGGCCTGCACCCCAAGGACGTCCTCGCAACGGGTCAACATCTCCGCGTCGATCACATCGGTCTTGTTGCGACCAGCGATGGCCTCCCGCAACCGGGCCGAGTCCCGGGTGTGCGCGTACCCGAGCCGACACCCCGCGGCGTCGACCGCGTGGCTCAACGGGAGCCACGAACCCGCGGTGGGCTCGACCACCACCAAGGACCCGGCAAAGGGACCCAGACGGTCCGTCAGCTTCGCCAGACCGGCCAGAGTCGGTGCCACCCGGAAGTCCTCGCGGATCCCCGGGCCGCGGATGGCGACCTGGTGGTCAGCGACCACCGCGGCGTCGATGCCGATCGACACGACCCCGCTAGCGTTGTTTGCTGTCATCGAGGGCTCTCCCTTCGATCACGGCGGTCGTCGGAACCACCTCTGCCAGCAAGCATCAAGCGGGTCCAGCGATCACCTCTGGTTGGTTGTCCGGGAGAGCCCTCGAGCACGCTCAACTCTCGGAATGTCTCCCGACACCACCCCGACCACGGACGGGTGGACCACGAAGCCCACCCAGCCATGTGATTCATACGGTGCACCGGGCTCCGACCTGCGGGTCACGACAAGCCCCACCAATTTCCTCAACCGGGTCTGCTCGGAAGACGGACCCCAGCGACGATCAGGTCAACGAGCCCGAAGCTCTGCGCTTTCACGTCACCGCTGGGATCCCTCCCGAGGCCACGCTACGTGACCACCCACCCGTCACCAGGAAGGCACCCCAATCAATACATGCGCCTTTAGGTGACCGGTGTTGACCGGTAGTCACCGGGTCGACCGGTGGCGTGTTCCATGATTGTGCCATGGGCCCCGGGTCGCCCCACCACGCGCCACTCCCGCTCCTGCGAATCCGTCGGCTTGGTCTCCGCCACCGCGACCTCTCGCGTGGATTCCGCCTCAGCCGAACGTCTTGCGGCAGGATCGTCAGCATCAACACGAGGCGGCCCTCGCACCGGAGCGTGGTGGTGCGGTTGCGAGTAACTTCGAGGCACAAGTCGAGCGGGTCGCGGGGTGCGCCGTGGGGAGATTCGGATGAACGGCAAGCCCGGCGATTCGTCTCTCACTGACATCGTGATCCACGGCCTCGGTGTGTACTCGCCGGAGATCGACGCGCTGATTCTGGACGCTCACGAAGCGGGAGCGTTCCACAATCCCCTCGCCCAGTTCTTCCTGTTGTTCTTCGATCAATCGTTCCGGGAGATCGAGCGGTCGGACGCAGACAGGATGACGAAGGAGCGCATGCGCGATGGCCAGCTCTCCGAGATGCGGCGGACGCTGCTCAGCTTCACGGAATCGCTCGACGGCCACGACGGCGCTGAAGCATGACCGTGCCGGGACTGCGGCAATCATGAGCGAGTCGCTGCGACCTCTGGACCGTGGTTCGTGCGCCGCCTCGATGACGACAATGCCATGAGCCTTGTCGCAGTTGGCACAACGCCCGACACCGGTCAGGGCGAACGTTGGCCCGCTTTGACCACGGGGAGATCGTCGCTGCCACCCTCGTCCAGCAGCCCCGTTACGTGGACGTGAGCGACACTGCCCATTACGGCTGCTATGGTCAGTCCAGTATCCATCTTGGGAGAATGAATGACTCGGCAGCACCTGAGCGCGACCAAGAACGCAGCCCACGCGTTGGGCCAACAACTGGCTATCGCTCGACGCCAACAGAGGCGCACCGCGTCCGAGGTGGCTGAGCGGGCTGGCACCACCCGGGCGACATTGCGTCGTGTGGAACGTGGAGACCCGGCCGTGGCAGCCGGGATCTACTTCGACGTGGCGACGGTGCTATCGGTACCCCTCTTTGGCCGGCAAGGCCGGGAGCTTGCTGAGCTGGTGGCCCAAGGCGAGCGCGACCTGGCGCTGCTACCTGCACGTGTGGATGTGGTTCTCGACGAGGTCGACGATGACTTCTGACAGGGCCTTCGTCTGGAACTGGCTGCCGGACGCCACCGAACCGGTCGTCGCTGGCGTCGTCATGCAGACGGGCAATGAGCTGCGGTTCAGCTACGGCCAGTCCTACCTACGTCGTTCCGATGCGGTCATGCTCCAGCCCGAAGGCCTTCCATTGCGGGCTGGTGTCCAGCGGCCCCCAACGGGTCTCGACGCTCACGGTGTGATTCGTGATGCTGCTCCGGATTCGTGGGGGATGCAGGTCGTCTTGCGGCGTCTCGTTGGTGTCGCCACCCAAGACACCAACGAGATGCCACTGCTCACCTACTTGACCGAGTCTGGATCGAACCGCGTTGGTGCACTCGACTTCCAGGAGTCATCGACCGAGTTCGTCTCTCGCGACACTCACGGCAGCCTTGCCGAACTCGTTGAGGCCGGCGACCGTCTCGTTCGGGGCCTGCCGTTCTCAGCCGAGGTGGATGACGCATTGACCTACGGATCAGGAATCGGTGGCGCTCGGCCCAAGGCGCTCCTCATCGACGACGGACCAGACAGCCACCGAGAGTTGATCGCCAAGTTCTCCGTATCCACCGATACCTATCCGTGGATACAGGCCGAAGCGGTCGGCATGGAGCTGGCCCGCCGGTGCGGCATCGAGGCCCCTGCCGCCACGCTGACGCGGGCCGTTGAGCGCGACGTACTCCTCATTGAGCGCTTTGACCGACCTGGTTCAGGACTCCGCCGATCGGTCCTGTCGGGACTCACACTCCTCGGCCTTCACGAGCTGGCTGCCCGTCATGGATCGTACGTCGATCTGGCTGAGTTGATCCGGCTCCACTTCGTTCGTCCCGACGCGACTTTGCGCGAACTGTTCACCAGGATCGTGGTCAACATCCTTGTTGGCAACACGGACGACCACCCGCGAAACATCGCTGCGTTCTGGGACGGCGAGCACCTTGAGTTGACGCCCGCGTATGACGTCTGCCCCCAGCCGCGCAGCACGGGCGAGACTGCGCAGGCCATGGCCTTCGGTCCGGACGGAATGTCCAGGGCCCGCCTCGCCGACGTCGTCGCGGCCGCGGGTACCTACAGACTCGGTTCCGAGGAGGCATCGGCGATCGTCGAACACTGCACCGAAGTGGTCTGCGATGGCTTCGATCAGGTCTGCGTCGACCTGGGTGTCAGCGAGCTCACCCGGGGCCTGCTCTGGCGGCGCGGCATCGCGAACGAGTCTGTCTTCTACCCTCTGGACTAGCTAGCCCCGATCGTTCACGGGGCGAGATGACGCGAGGTACCTGAGACGCGACAAGTGCCCTGATCATGGGCTTTTCTTGGTGTTGTGAAGCAACAAGAAGGCCAACGAGGAGGGCACCTGACAGGTGGAGACTACCAGCGCGTTGAAGGTCGGGATCGAGGGCGGCGGGAAGGGCACGGTCGGTCATGTCGGGTTGCACGCGTTGGGCGTGTTCGTGGACCGGTTGGGGTTGGGGGCAGCCTTGTCGGATCGGATTCTCCCGACCGGTGAGCGGGCGCCGCTGCATGACCGCGGCAAGGTGTTGACCCACGCGATGTTGATGCTCGCCGGGGGAGGCGAGTCTTGCGCGGACGTCGAGCATCTGCGTGTCGAACACCGCTTGTTCGGTTCGGTCGTGTCGGACTCCACGACGTATCGGACCTTTCGTGACCTCAAGCCGGCAACCGTGGAAGGGTTGTGGGAAGCCGTCGCCGGGGTGCGGGCCAAGGTATGGGAGCGGTCGTCGGTGACGAACAACACCGAGAGGGTGGTGTTGGACATCGACGCGTCGCTGGTGCAGATCCACTCCGAGAACAAAGCCGGCACCGCCCCGACCTACAAGGGTGGGTTCGGGTTCCACCCGATGCTGTGCTTCGCGGACACGACCGGTGAAACGCTCGCCGCGATCCTGCGGCCCGGGAACGCGGCCGCCAACAACATCGCCGATCACCTCAACCTGTTGGACGCAGCGGTCGCTCAGCTTCCCGCAGCGGTCGCGGCTGGTCACCATGTCGGCGACCACGTCGACGAGGTGGCCAGGGCGGTGATGGTGCGCACCGATTCGGCTGGTTGTACCCACGGGTTCGTGTGGGGGTGTCGTGACCGCAACGTCGGGTTCGCCGTCGTGGCTCGCAAGAACGCCCAGATTCACGGCGCGATACTCGGGGTGCTCATCGATGACCAAGCGTGGGAACCCGCCGTCACCCCCGCCGGCGAACCCCGACCCGGGGCGTCGGTGATCGAGCTCACCGACCGTGTCGACTTGTCCGGATGGCCGCCCCGAACACGACTGATCGTGCGACGCGAACCACGCCACCCCGGCGCCCAGCAGTCGCTGATCCCATCCGAAGGGTTCCGCTACTGGGGTCACTACACCGACCAGGCCGGGAACCCTGTCGACCTCGACACCCACATGCGCGCCCACGCCCACGTCGAGGACCACATCCGCCGACTCAAGGACTCCGGGCTGTGCAGGTTTCCGTTCAGCGACCTCGACGCCAACCAGGCCTGGCTCGCGACGGTGTGCTTCGCCGCTGACCTCGTCCGCTGGTTCCAGCTGCTGTGCCTCGCCGGCCACCTCGCGGCCGCGGAACCCAAGACGTTGCGGTGGAAGCTCTGGCACACACCCGCCCGGATCATCCGCAAGTCGCGCCGCGACATCGTCCGTCTCCTCGACGGATGGCCCGCCGCCGACGACCTCCGCGACGCCTACAAACGCGTCGCCCTCATCGTCTGACCTCACACCAGCCAGCGAGCCGAGGTGGCCACACGGCCCGACCCACGCGCCCCAACACGACATCCCACCACCACCGCCCGGTCCCAGCACAACACCCGACCACCGAAATGACCGACACGGCCACCCATGTTCAAACAACAGTCGCTCAGACCCCGCCACCGATATCTCGTGAACTATCGGGGCTAGCTACTTCGACCTGAAATAGTCGGTGGCGCGAGTTGCCGATTCGTCGGGTGGCTGGCTGTGGCTCGGTCGGTGGCTTCGTGTGGTATCGACTCGTCCGTCGGTTCGTGGCGGTCGGGTGGTGCCTCTCGGGTCTGTGGCCGCAGCGACGTCGATCGCGGTGCTCGGTCGTCTCGGTCGTGTGCCTGGTTGAGGTGAGCGGCCACGGGCGCCGTCCTGTGCTGGGGCCGGCGCGCTGGTGGTTGGTTCGTTTTCTGCGGCGGGGTGGTCGATGTCGCGGCCGAGGGTGTCGAGGGCGTGGGTGGCGAGCATGACGGCCACAGCGAGAGCGAGCAGGAGGAGGGTCACGTGGTGAGTCTGGCGATCTTGGTGAGGTTGTGGGCGAGGACACCGTGGCCGACCCAGGTGCGAGCTCCGGTGTGGCCGATCAGGCGGGTTCGGCGTAGCCCGTAGTCGCGTTTGAGTGAGCTGATCCGGCCTTCGCTGCCGGTGCGCCACTTCACGAGCGCGATGAACGGGTCGCTGATCTGGAGGCCGGCGCGGGCGACGCCGGGCTTGCCCGCCCGTCGGGATCGCGACGGTGTCGACACCGAGTTCGCTGAGTGCCTTGTCGATCTTGGCGAACCCGTAGCCCCGGTCGGCGGTGACCGCGGTGGGTGCGGCTCCGGCGCGTGCTTTGATGCGGGCGATCGCTGGCTCGAGCTGTTCGGCGTCATGGGGGTTGCCCATCTCGACGGTGTGATCGAGCACGAGCCCGTCGACGTTGTCGACGATCTGGGCCTTGTAGCCGAACTCGACGGGGCGACCGAGGCGGCCCTTGCGGATCGGTCGGGCGTCGGGTTCGTGCAACGACACCAGGCGAGTCGCGCCGTCGGGCATCTCACCCGCGATCCGCCGGCGGGTCTGGTCGATGACCTGGTTCGTGGTGGCGGTCAACGCCTCCAGATCGTCGATCAGGCGGGCCAGTCGCCCCGCCTTGGGGGTGTCGGGGTGCGACGCCAACCACCGGCGGGCGTTGAGAACGACATGTTCGGTTTCGGACGCGGTCGCGTCGGCGAGGTCGGCGACTCCGCCGGTGATGCGCAACACCTCGTCTTTGGCTTCCCCGGACCGGCGCCGCAGCCACGCTCCGATCGAGTCCGCGTGGGCCTGCGCGTCGGCGCTGCGATCAACCACCACGGTGCGTGCCGCCGCCCCCGTCGCCTGGATCCGTGCGGCGAGCCGGGCCAGCCGTGCGACAGCGCGGGTCAACAAGCTCGAGTCGGTCGGGTACTTGATGTCGGCCTCGATCACCGTGGTGTCGGCCCGTACCCGTTCGAGGTTCACGACGTCGGCTTCGTGGGCCTTGATCAGCAGCGTCTCGTTCAGCTGGTCGACGACGTCGGGCCCGCAACGTTTGGTGATCTTCATCAGCGTCGTCGGGTGCGGCGCCCGCTCCCCGAGAGGCACCCGACAGAACCGGCGCCACGAGATCGAGTCGTTCACTTCCGCGCACAACGGCTCATAGCCCAACGAGTAGCGGTGCTTGAGGAACATCATCCTCAGATACGTCTCGATCGGGATCGAGGGCCGCCCGAACGTCGCGTCGAAGTGGGCACGGAACGGCTCGAAGAACCGCTCATCGGACAACAGCCGATCAACCGCCTCCAGATCGCCCGGCAACACCAGGCACTCCGCTGGCAGGATCGCCTCCCACAACGTGGGCTGCGCGTTTACCGTTCTCAACACGATGGCCTCGATCCGTACTAGTCCTACGGGTCGAGGTCATCATCCCACCATCCGCAACCAAACGCGAGCACCTATCCGCTACTTCTTCAGGTCGAAGTAGCTAGCCTCGATAATTCACGCGTCTGAGATGGCATGAGGTAGCCAGGACGCGACAGGTGCCTGTTCTTCGGCTTTTCTTGTAGTTGCGAAACAGCAAGAACGACCGAGAGAAAGGCACCTGACAGGTGGACGGTAACAGCACACGGCGTGTGGTGGTAGAAGACGGCGGCGAGCAGGTCGTCGCCCATGTCGGGTTGCATTCGTTGGGGCAGCTCGCTGATCGCCTTGGGTTGGGCTCGGCGCTGTCGGCGGTGATCCCATGGAAGGGCAACGGGGTGCCGTTGCATGACCGCGGGACGGTGTTCACCCAGATGATGTTGGTGCTCGCCGGGGGCGGCGAGTGCTGCGCGGATGTCGAGCATCTCCGCGCCCAGCCGAGGTTGTTCGGCGAGGTGGCGTCGGACTCGACGGTGTGGCGCACCATGCACCAACTCGACGAGTCGATCCTGGCCGAAGTCCGCGACGCGGTCGCCGAGGTCCGCGGCGGGGTGTGGAAACGCGCCGGGATCGGCGTTGGCCGGGGCCCAGTCGTGTTGGACATCGACGCGTCGCTCGTCGAGATCCACTCGGAGCAGAAGGAAGGAACCGCCGCCAACTACAAGCACGGGTTCGGGTTCCACCCGATGTTCTGCTTCGCGGACGCGACCGGTGAGACGTTGGCGGCGATGCTGCGGCCCGGCAACGCGACCGCGAACGACGCCGGTGACCACCTCACCGTGCTCGATCAGGCGATCGAGCAGTTGCCCGAAGCTGTCGCGGCCGGTCACCGCCGCGGCGATGACAAGAAGTTGGCGAAACGCAAGGTGGTGGTCCGGGCCGACTCGGCCGGGGCGTCACGAGGGTTCATCAAGGGATGCCGGGACCGCAACGTCGGCTTCGCGGTCGTAGCCCGCAAAACCCCCCAGATTCAGGGTGCGATCGCCACGATCGAAGTCGACGACCAGCGGTGGCGACCCGCGATCCGACAGAACGGCAAGCTCCGCAAAGGAGCCGCGGTCGCCGAGATCACCGACCTGTGCGACCTGTCCGAGTATCCCACCGGGACACGAGTGATCGTGCGGCGAGAACCGCGGCACCCCGGCGCGCAGACCTCGCTGTTCCCGTCGCTGGAGTACCGCTACTGGGGCCAACTCACCGACCAGACAGGCACCCCGGTCCAGCTCGACCGGTTCCTGCGCGCCCACGCCCATGTCGAGGACAACATCAAGCACCTCAAAGCGTCCGGCCTGGAACGGTTCCCGTTCAAGTCGCTCGCCGCCAACCAGGCATGGCTGCAGTTGGTCGCGATGGCATCGGACCTCGTGCGCTGGTTCCAACTGCTGTGCCTCGACGGCAGCCTCGCCAAGGCCGAACCGAAGACGCTGCGCTGGCGGTTCTGGCACACGCCCGCCCGCGTTGTGCGCAAAGCCGGCCGCGACATCGTCCGCATCCTCGACGACTGGCCCGACGCGGCAGCGTTGCTCGCCGCCAACCAACGCATCAACGCGCTCACCTGAAGACGACCGGACCGAGCCCAGCAACACGGACAACCGCTAGCCGTACGCGCCCACACCACCACGATCGACACGCCGCCCACGCCAGCCGCAGCGCGAACGACACGTCGCACCCCGGCCTCCTCGCCGATCCGGGACCCAACCGGGACCCAAGAGGTCAACGACCCGCCTCCTGCTATCGGCGTGAATGATTGGGGCTAGTGACTATGCCTGACGTACGGCTGCCGAGGCGCAAGGTGCGCGGGACTCCCCGAGGGTCGGTCTGGCTTGCCCTCTCGATCGTTCCCGCGGTGGTGGCGGTGATGTCAGCGCTCGTCTCGTTACCCGAGTCGGGAGAGATCCCTGGCAGCCCGCAGGCCGTGGCCATCAGCCTCGCCCTGCTTGGGGTCACGGCGTTGTTCCTCGGGCTCGGTCTGCGCTCGCTTGTCGCAGGCGTGAGGTCCGGGGTCGATGCGCTCGACTACTTCGTTCCGCTCCTGGTCGCTGTCATTGCGACTACGTGGGGCGCCGGTGCCGTGCTTCTGCTCGCAGGAGATCAGTCCCTGTGACCCGCCGAACCATGCCGGTGTCTGATTGGCCGGTGGTACTCCGTGGTTGATGTCGCGGATGATCTCCGACAGGGTGTCTTGAACCTCGCCCTGGCCACCCTGTTCCCGGTCCCTGCAGTGCTGGGATACCTGGCGCGGAGGCGAGGCAATCGACGGGTGGCCCTCACTGGGCTCCTCCTGTCCTTCGTCCTTGCCCCCGCGAGCCTTCTCGTGCCCGCCTCGTCTGGTCCTACTGGGACCGGACGAGGCCGACGACCATCGAAGTTCTCACCGGGGTGCTGTTCGTCATATCGATTGCTGCCGTCTACGTCGGCTGGGCGCTGACGATCGTGTCCGTCCGAGCGCAGCCAACTGCCCACACCCCGGCAGAGGCAGCAGGCGCATGACCCGCTGGACCCTGCCGGGAGGAGAGCGATGACCTTGGCGGATGGCGATGCCGACTGGATCGAGGTGCCTATCGAGGCGATTCAGCTGCCGCAAGGTGAGTGGCGGCTCCAGGCAGTCTGGAAGGGCCTGTTGGTCAGTGCTGAGGTCACGCGTGATGTTCTCGTGATCGAGGACTACGTCGCAGAGTTCCGGCGGGAGGATGACGGAGCGCTTCGGGCGCGGATACGGATTCGCGATCTCAGGGGAGAGGTCCTGGGACAGACGGTTGCCGCTGCGATGGGAGCAGGACGTCCACCCGAGGGAGTCTGGTGGTCATGACCCGCTCGACCATGCTGGCCGGTGAGCATGTGGGTGGGAGGGCTGGGACTGGGCGGTGCTCATCGAGCTCGGCCTGGTCGCCGAGGACCTCGCTCGGGAAGACCATCAGTTCACCTGAGAGATCGGGGAAGGGAAGCGGCGCACGAACACGGATTCCATGCGATCCGATCCACCTCGGCCACCGGCGTCGACCGAGTGATCGCCATCTTCTCGGAGCGGCTTTCCGGAGCTGTCCTCGACGCGAACCTCTTGGGCGAGTGGAACGTGCCCGACGACCTGCTCGAGTGAGTACCGACCTTCGAGCCTCATGAGCTCTGAGCCTCGGCGTGGCGCTCGAGCTCGGCGTTGAGCTCGGCTCCCATGATCACCGAGAAGGCCGTGAGGAACAGCCACAGCATGAGGACAACCACCGCACCGAGCGAGCCGTACACCTCGTTGTAGCTCCCGAAGTGGCTGGCGTAGAGAGAGAAGCAACCTGAGGCTCCGAGCCACAGGAGCGTGGCCGCCGCCGCTCCGGGCGAGGACCAGCGCCAGTGGGGCGCGTCGCGATCGGGACCGAACCGGTAGATCACGGCGAGGGCGACCATCATCGCCAGCGCCAGCAGCGGCCACCGCAGGACCGACAGCATCACGCGCGCTCCCTCGCCCGCGCCCGCATGGCTGAGCAGAGTTGGCAGCAACGTGATGATCACGAAGGCCACCACGAGGAAGAGCACCGCCCCGAACGTGAGCCCGAGCGCGAGGCCGCGCGTGCGGAGGAAGCCACGGGTCTCCTCTTCGTCGTAGGCGGCGGTGACCGCCGTGATGAGGTGCTTCATCCCCGACGACGCCGACCACAGCGCGATGGCCAGACTCAGGACCGCTGTGACGGTGAGGTTGCCCGGGGACTCGGCCACGATCCGGTCCAGCTGGTCATCGAGCAGCGTGCTCGCCTCTTCGGGCAACGCCTCGGTGACGTCTTCGATCTGTTGCTCGATGTCGTCGGGGTCGGCGACGATCCCATAGATCGACACCACCACCGCCAAGGCAGGGATGAGCGCGAGGAGGGAGAAGAAGGCGACGCCACCGGAGAGGAGAGCAACGTTGTCGCGGCGCAACTCGTAGGCGAGCTCGCGCAGGAGATCTTTCGCGTGGTTCCACGTCGCCGCGAAGTGCGACGGCACGGGTGAGTCGTCGGGGTCGGTCATCTGAGCATCAGCACCCCTGACGGTATCGGACCTCCGTTGACCTGGTCGTGAAGCCTGTCGCTCCGCGATGTCCGGGCGCCAGGCTGCCATCATGGCGATGTGCGCGCCGCGATCGCCCAGACCGTCGAGGCCGGCGAGCTGAGCGAGATCGTCTCGGGGGAGACGACCGGCTGGGAATGGGCGGCAGCGGCGGTGGCGCTCGCCGGCGGGGTGGTCCTGGGCATGCTGGTCCGACGACTTCTGGTCAAGACCACATCGCGGACCGGTGAAGAGACTGACGCCACCCGGCTCGTGGCCCGGGCCACGCAGTGGCTCTTCTTCGTGGTCGGGATCGTCGTCGCACTGTGGGTGCTCGACGTGCGGATGACCCCCCTGCTCGGGGCCCTCGGCATCGGCGGCATCGCGCTGGCGCTCGCCCTCCAACCGACCCTCGAGAACGTGTTCGCCGGGATGGTCATCCACGCGCAACGCCCTCTCCGGGTGGGAGAGGAGATCTCGACCGGCGAGGTCGAGGGCCGCATCATCGACATCACCGCGCGGGCCGTCGTCGTCCAGAGCTTCGAGGGCGAGAGGGTCTTCATCCCGAACAAGATCGTGGTCGACCGCGAGGTTGTGAACCGTGTCCGTCATGGCCGACGACGCACGACCGTCGGGGTCGGCCTGGCCTACGACACCGACCTCCGGCTGGCCAGCGAGGTGCTGACCGCTGCCGCCTACTCGGCAGAGGGTGTGCTCGACACGCCACCCCCCAGGGTGTTCGCTCGGGAGTTCGGCGAGTCGAGCATCGACTTCGAGATCGACATCTGGCACCGGCCGAACGAGCTCACCAAGCGCCAGGTTCGTCACCGGGTGATCCTGGCCGTGCACGAGATGCTCGCCGCGGCGGACATCACGATCGCCTTCCCTCAGCGCACACTCTGGTGGGGCGGCGCGGACCAGCACGCCCCCGATCTGGCCGCCATGGCCGAGACCGCAGGCATCACACCGACTCCGAGAATCGATGATGCGGTCGTCGACGACGAGCTGACAGCCGAGGACCTCGCTGATCACGATCAGGCTGCTGTCGACGAGTCACAGCACGGAGAGTCCCAAGACGGGGAGCTGGATGCCGGCACATCATCAGCTCCTCACATCTCCGGGTGATCTTGTCACCATGGTGAGCAGGAGACGACGACCAGGCACGGCGCGGCGCGAACGTCAGCAGCGCGAACGTCAGCAGCGACAACGTCAGCAGCGACAACGTCAGCAGCGACAACGTCAGCAGCGACAGCTGCTGATTGTGGTGGCTCTCGGTGTGGTGCCGCTGGTCGGATGTGTGCCCCTGCTCGAAGAGGACCACGAGACCGGTTCCGTGAGCTCTTGCTGGAGCGGACAGGCAGTTGCCGCGGACCGGATCACCGTCGTCGACGAGCCGGGACTGCCTCCTGGGCAGAACCAGGTGCTCCAGGTGCAGGTCCACGCCGGGGATGTGGCCATTCCCGCCGATGAAGGGACCGGCAAGTCACGCGCCGAGATCAGGATGACCCAGGACTGCGGTGACCGGTACCCGGCAGAGGTCCCCATCTACTATTCGTGGCGACTCAAGCTGGACGAGTCGATGCACGATGACGGGTCGGGTGCCTTTCGCATCGTCGGGCAGTTTCATCACCGCTCGACGGGAGCTCCATCGGTATCGTTCCAGCTCGGCATCGAGGAGGGTCAAGCGGTGGTACGAGTGGCCCACCGGTCGGTGATCACCGCACCAGCCGACATCGTCGGGTCCGCTCCGATAGTGCCCGGTGAGTGGATTGATGTGGCGGTTCGAGCGGTGTGGTCTCCCGACCCAACCGTCGGTGAGTTGGAGGTCATCATCGACGGGGCCGATGCCCTCGGTGGAGTGCTCCACGCGGCCAACACCTATGACCTGGATCCCAAGGTGCTCAAGCTCGGCCTCTATCGAGGGCCGGGCGTGACCACCGACGACACGGTCTTCTACGACGACATCCGGATAGGCAACAGCTGGGAGCAGGTGGGACGGTGATGGGTGGTCATCGCCGGTCGCGAGATCAGGAGTGACTTCCTAGAAGACCTCGGGGACGAAGGTCTGGTCGTCCAGGGGTGGCCGCACGTAGTCGTCGGCCTGGCGGTCAGGGAGCACGAGTTCGTCGCGAGGTGAGGTCTTCGTAGGGCACCTGCTCGAGCAGATGGCTGATGCAGTTGAGTCGGGCCCTTCGCTTGTCGTCGGCGTTCACCACCCACCAGGGTGACCACTTGGTGTCGGTGTACTTGAACATGACGTCCTTGGCTCGCGAGTAGTCGGCCCAGCGGGCCCTGGACTCGAGATCCATGGGGCTCAGCTTCCAGCGCTTCTCGGGGTTGTTGATGCGGGCCTGGAAGCGATGCTCCTGCTCGTCGTCGCTGACCGAGAACCAGTACTTCACCAGAACGATGCCCGAGCGCTGGAGCATGCGCTCGAACTCGGGGCAGGCTCTGAGGAACTCGACGTACTCCTCGTTGGTGCAGTAGCCCATGACCCGCTCGACACCCGCCCGGTTGTACCAGGACCGGTCGAACAGCACGACCTCACCACCCGAGGGCAGGTTGCTCCACGTAGCGCTGGAAGTACCACTGCGTCTTCTCCTTCTCGGTGGGCTTGTCGAGGGCGACGACCCGCACGATTCGGGGGTTGGTGCGCTCGACGATGCGCTTGATGGTGCCACCCTTCCCGGCGGCGTCACGACCCTCGAATATCACGCACATCTTCAGGCCCTCGTGGCGGACCCACTGCTGGAGCTTCACGAGATCGCGCTGGAGCCGTTTCAGCTCCCGTTCGTATATGCGGCGGTCGAGGCGGGGTTTGCGTGGGGGTGGGTGGTCGCCGCCCGGTTCCTCTCGCCCCCGGGACTCGCCGGCGTGCTTGTGCTTGCCCATCGGTCGGTCTCCTTCCGCACCTCGTCGGCGGTCGACAGGCCAGGGTAAGCGCTGGGCATGTGCGACCGCGACCGAGCCCTCGGAGCAGAGGCGCCTCGCTCAGAGCGGCGAGGGGACCAGCTCCAGGTCGCCTTCTTCCCACAGACGCCGACACAGGCTGCGCTGCAGCTTGCCCGAGGAGGTCTTGGGCAGAGAACCTGCGGCCACCAGGCAGATCTCATGGGGCGGGATACCCACCACCTCCAGGACGCGTCGATGGATGCCATCCATGATGACCGAGCTGTCTCCGCTGTCGGCGTCGCGGATCTCGGCCACCACGACCATCGACTCCTTGCCGCGCCGGCGTTCCACCCCGAAGGCGATGACGTTGCCGGGCCGTACCCCGGCCACCTCGGCCGCGGCTCTTTCCACGTCCTCGGGGAACACGTTGCGTCCGCCGATCACGATCAGGTCCTTGATCCGTCCGCAGATCACCAGCTCGTCGTCGATCATGTAGGCCAGGTCACCGGTGCGCAGCCACTTGCCGTCGAAGGCCAACGTGGTGGCTTCGGTGTCTTGGTAGTACCCGGCCATCATCGAGGTACCGGCGATCTGGAGCTCACCGACCTCGCGGTTGGAGAGCACGTGGCCGCTGTGGCGGTCCACCACCCGCATCTCCAGGCCGGTCATCGGTCTTCCCAGGCGCACGAGCTCGCGGGCGTTGTCGGTGCCCGTTTCAACGGGTGCGGCATAGCCCTCGGCTTCGAGGGCGACCCGGTCCACGACGTCGGTCAACAAGCCGTCCATGGGAACCGAGAAGCTCCCGGCCACGCACACCTCGGCCATGCCGAAAGCGGGGAAGACACAGCCAGGAGGCATGCCGAAGCGTTCCCCGGCGTCGGTGAACGCCCGCATCTGATCGGCGTGGATCGGTTCGGCACCGTTGAGGGCGATCCGCAACGGGGACAGGTCGAGCCCCTCGGCCCGGGTCAGGGCCCGGGTGGCCAGCACGTAGGCGAAGTTGGGTCCGGCCGTGGCTGTGCCCCCGTAGCGCGATATCCACTCCATCCACCGGGCCGGGCGCGCCAGGAAGTCCTGGGGTGCGGCCTGGACGAACTCGCCGCCGGCGCACATGCCGACCAGGAGCAGGCCGATGAGGCCCAGGTCGTGGTAGAGCGGGACCCACGACACCAGCACGTCGTCGTGGATTCCATACTCGGTGGCGATCCAGACCGACGCCACGTTGTTACACACGCTGTCGTGGGGGAGCATCACCCCCTTGGGGTGGCTGGTGGATCCGCTGGTGAACTGCAGGATGGCCAGGGAGGACGGATCGACGCTTGCCGCACGGAAGTCCGAGGCATCACCGACCAGGTCGGCGTATGTGCACGACGGTGGGTCGCCGGGTGCGGGCGTGTAGAAGGCCGCCAGGGACGGGTCGAGTATCAACAGCTTGGCGTCGGCGCGCTTCAGGCGTAGGCGGGTGGCCTCCAGGAAGTCCTCGATCGAGGCCATTCGCATGGGGATGGGCATCACCACCAGGGTGGCGCCGGCCAGCCAGATGGCCTGGAAGGTCGTGACCAGGTCACGGGTCGTGGGGCCCAGCACGCCGACGTGGTCGCCGGGACCGATGCCCCGGGCCTGCAGGGCGGCAGCCATGGCCTCGGCTTCGGTCAGCACCTGGGTCCAGGGGACCGGGGTGTGCTCGTCACCGTCCACGAAGACGATGCCGTGGCCCTGGTCGGCCGCGGCCCGGATGCGGTCAGGGACTGTGCGCAGCTCGCTGATGCGCCGGAGGGCAGGATCGCTGATCATCCCGGGTGTGACCCTACGCCCGACGCCCTGGTTACAGCCAGGGTGTGCGGCCAGCGGCGGGCTTGCGGGGCTAGCGGGAGAAGGTGACCCGCCAGGTGTCGGCGTCGATCTCGGTGGCCTCGAAGGTGAAGCCCTGCTCACCCAGCACGCCCTCCAGCGGCACCGGTTCGAAAGGGGCCCAGATCACCAGGATCTCGTCTTCGCCCACCTTGGCGGCCGCCTCCATGATCAGCTCGAAGGGCTCGCCTCCCGCGGCCAACACCGGCCGGGCGTCCACCACGTGGGCCCGCTTGGTGATGTCGATGGCCCAGCGTTCGGGCCCGTCTTCCACCACGTCCCACCGGTACTCGCCGGGATGCTCGGCTTGGAGCTGGTAGTGGAAGGGCTTGGGGTCGTGGTCGTTGACCAGCCGTAGCGCCGTGCCCACCTCCAGGGCGTCGAGGCGCCGCAGGATCTCGGGGTGGCGGTCTCGGGGGGCCATGGTTCGGACGTCGATCTCGTCGGCGGGCATGACGTGCTCCTGGATGGTTCGGACGGCGGCGACGCCGGTGACGCCGGTCGGGGTCGGGTGACCATTGTGGCGTCGCGGGTGGCACCGTACCCATCCGACCCGCTCGGTCGTATTCCCTTCACCCCCCGGCTGGCTGCCCTTCGGACAGGTCACCGGGCCTTCACCGGCTGGGGCGATGCCCGTCTGCCCGGAGCCGGGAGGCCTGCTAGACCGGTGGCACCACCCGCCGGCCCGACCTGCACCATCGCCCGAAGGGGGCCTCCTTGGCCATCGTTCTCGAGACGCACTCCGGCCAGCCCACGGCCATGCAGAAGTGGTTGCCGGTCATCGACCCGGACCGCTGCACGGGCTGTGACCTGTGTGTCGAGGCGTGCGGACCGGCGAGCCTGGAGGTCATCGACGGCATCAGCGTGCTCGTCGACCCCGACACGTGCGGGAGCGAGGAGCACTGCATCGAGCCCTGCCGTGACGACGCCATCGGTATGGACTGGGTGACCGTCACGGGTGACCTCAGCCGTGGTACCTGGCGCCCCGTCCCGGCGGCCTGACCACCTTCCCCTCGCTCTCGCTCTCGCTCTCGCGGGCGCCGGACCCGGTACGCTCGTCAGTTCTCTTCGGTTCTTTGACCGATACTGAGCGATAATCGCTCAGTATCGGTCAAAGAACCGAGTTCTGGGGCTGGGCGGAGGAGTAGTGGCGAGCGACCAATCCCGATACGTGGCCGAGGGCTTCCACCGGTTGCCCGCCGTGGAGGAGTTGGAGCGCGTCCTGGACCGCTACGACCGGGCCCGAAAGGCCGCGGCGGCAGGTGACGAGGACGCCGAGGTGCTCGAGGCCCGCCACCAGTTCCGCTTGGACTGGGCCGCGGCCCGCGAGGACCGGCTGCGGGCTGCCTTGGAGGAGGTGGCCTGGCTCCTGGAACGACGGGGTCACCACGCCTGGATCGAGCCGTCCACCGCCCCGGTCGAAGCCTCGGATGTCGTAGAGGCGAGGACCGGTGGCCGCCGCGAGCACAGTGGCGAGCACGGTGGCGAGCACGGTGGCGACCCGCTCGAGGGGCTGGATCACCCACCGGCGGTGCTGGTGTTCTCGTTCCTGCCCTCAGGGGCGGACATCTCGCCGGACATGGCCGCCGGGGTGGCCCTTGTTCCCGATCAGGAGCGTTGCCGGGTGGACATCACCGGTTGGTTCCCGGGTGAGCGGTCCGCACCGCTTCCCCTGGCAAGGGGCCTGATCCTCGACGACCTGGGCGAGGCCCAGCTCGTAGCCATCGTCACCCAGCAGGTGGCCCAGGTCCTGCTGGACGCGGTCCCACCTCTACCCGAGCCCGCCATCCCCGAAGTAGCGCCCGAGCCATACGAACCCGAGGATCCGCCGGTGCCACCCGAACAGCATCAGTGGTCCGACACCAGCCTGGGAGCCCGCCGCCGCCGGGCGCTGCGTCGCCGCTGACCCTCTGTGCTCGCTCAGTCTCGGTCGCCGGCACCGAAGAAGACCTGCTCGACCACCCGCCGGGCCCGCCGGGTGGCGCGGCGGTAGTCCTCGCGCAAGGTGGCGGCGTTGGTGCCCAGCGAGCGGGCCAGCCAGGTGAGCTCCTCGGGTTGGGTGGGCAGGCTGTCGTGGCGGCCGCTGCGCACCAGGTAGAGGCGGTTGCGCAGGCGTTCCAGCAGCTCGTAGGTGGTCGCCAGGGTGTCAGCGTCGGTGGGATCGAGGTGGCCACCGGCGCTGGCCGCTCGCAGCGCGGCCAGTGGTCCCGGGGCGCGCAGGCCGTGACGGAGTTGGAGCAGCTGGGCGGTCCACTCGATGTCGGCCAGCCCTCCGGGACCCAACTTCAGGTGGAAGCGCGGGTCCTGTCCCGCCGGGATCCGTTCCTGTTCCACCCGCGCCTTGAGCCGGCGGATCTCGCGTTCGTCCTCGGTGGTGAAGGGTGCCGACCACAGGTGCGGATCCAGCAGGTCCAGCAGGGCCCCACCCACGTCGGGGTCCCCGGCCACGGGCCGGGCCAGCAGGTAGGCCTGGCGCTCCCACACCAGGGCCCAGCGCTCGAAGTACCGGGCGTACGCGTCCAGGCTGCGGGCCATGGGCCCCTGGTTGCCCTCGGGCCGCAACTGCGCGTCGATCTCGAAGATCCGTTCGGCCGGTGCGGCTCCGTTCACCACGCGCAACAGAGCCTTGGCCACCCTGTCGGCCTCTTCGAAGGCCGATGCGCCCTCGCCGTCGTAGACGAAGACCACGTCCAGGTCGCTGGCATAGGACAGGGCGCTGCCCCCGAAGCGGCCCAGGGCCAGCACCGCGAAGGCCACACCGGGCTGCAGCGCGGCCAGCGCCGTCTCCACCGTCGCCTCGGCCAGCGCGGACAGGTCTGCACCTATGCGCTCGACCTGCTCGCCGTGGAGCAGGTCGCGAGCCTGGATGCCCAACAGGTGACGTTCCTTCCAGCGCCGAAGCCCCTCCTGGCGGGCGTCGCGGCCGTCGCGCCACAACACGGCCCGTCCTGCCGAGACGACGAGTTCGTCTCGGGGTCGGGTGGCCAGGCGCTCGGGGTAGGGCAGGCGGGACACCAGGTCGGGGTTGTGGGTCAGACCGTCGGCAACCACCCGGCTGGTGCCCAGCACCCGGCACAGCAGTCTGGCCACCTCGGGAGAGTCCCGGAACGCTTCGGCCAGCTCGGTGCGGGTGGGAACTGAGCTGTCCAACAGGTTGCGCAACAGCAGAAGGCCCAGGTCGGGGTCGGGGCTGGTGGACAGCCAGTCCAGCATCAGGGGCAACAGCTGTTGCATGAGCCGCGATGTCCGGTTGAGGCCGCGGGTCAGCTCCCGCACAGCGGCCTGGGTGCGCTTGGCGTCGGTGAATCCGAAGGCGGCCAGGCGGGCCTCGGCGGCCTCGGGAGACAGGGTGCCCCCCGAGGTGGCGAAGGCCTCCAGGAGGGGCCGGAAGTAGACACGCTCGTGGATGGAACGCACCCGGTTCTGGACCCGGCGCAGCCTCCGGTCGAACTGGGTGGTGGCGTCACCGTCGGATCCGTCCCTCATTCCCAGGGTACGGGCCAGGTTCTCCCGGGCTGTTGGGGCGTCGGGAACCGTGTGCACCTGCTGGTCGTCGACCAGTTGCAGGCGGTGTTCGACCGCCCGTAGGAACCGGTAGGAGTCGGCCAGAGCGTCGCCGTCGGCATCGTCCACGTAGCCGGCAGCGACCAGCTCGGCCAGGGCCGTCAGAGTCGTGGGCGACCGCAGCCCGGGGTCGTGGGTGCCGTGCACCAGCTGGAGCAGCTGCACGGTGAACTCGATGTCTCGGATACCGCCGGTGCCCCGCTTGATCTCCCGATCACTGGTACCGCGGCGGGCCACCTCGGATTCGGCCCGTTCCTTGAGGTGGCGGAGGTGGCGCAACTCTTCGGTCCCGAACGGTCGGCTCCACAGCCACCGCTGGGCGGTATCGAGGAAGCGGGCCCCGAGAAGAGGGTCACCGGCGGCCGGGCGGGCCTTGAGCAGGGCCTGGAACTCCCAAGGCTGGGCCCAGCGGTCCCAGTAGGCCTCGTAGGAGTCGAGGGAGCGAACCAGCTTCCCGTCGCGTCCCTCGGGACGTAGGTTGGCGTCCATGCGGAAGCAGGTCCCGGCCAGAGCCAGCACCTCCCGGGCGGCCCGCTCGAGGGTCTGGGGTTCGCCGTCCCCCACGAATATCACGTCGACGTCGCTGGCGTAGTTGAGCTCGTCGCCACCCAGCTTGCCCATCCCCACGACGACCATTCCTTCGGCTCCGGCCAACGCCACCGCGGCGTCGAGCACCTCGCGGGCCAGTCTCGCCAGGCCCGCACCGGTCGCCTCCAGGGGGTCGAGGCCCGCCAGGTCCCGGGCGGCCAGGCGCAGCAGCTCACGCTGCTTCCAGGCAGCCACCTGGGCCATGGTTCCCAAAGGCGGCGGGGGGCGGTGGTCGAGGTCGGCCAGTACCGCCCACGCGTCGGGGTCGGTCTCGAGGACCCTGGTCAGGAACCGGCTCGCTGCCACCAGGGACACCAGCACGTCCCTCTGGGCGGGCTCGGCCAGGACCGTGTCGAGGTCGACGCCGTGACCCGGGCAGGCGTCGGCGAGGCGTTGCAGGCCCACGCGCACCTGCTCGGGTGCCGCTGACCGTTCGACGGCGGCCGCCACCTCGGGCGGGCTGGTCTCCACGGCCCCGAGCCTAGGAGGCGAACCCTTCGGGCCCCGGGCCCGGGGTCTGGCCACCCTACGATGCGGCTGTGAACGCCCCCGATGATCCCGTGCTGCGGCTGGCCCTGGCCCAGCAGGACAGCGTGGTCGGCGACCTCGAGGGCAATGCGGAGTGCATCGTGGGCACCATGGGCGTAGCCGCCCGCGCCGATGCCGACCTGGTGGTGTTCCCCGAGTTGGCCGTCACCGGCTACCCGCCCGAGGACCTGGTCCTCAAAGGCCGCTTCGTGATGGACAACCTTGCCGCCCTGGATGTGGTGGCCGCTGCGACCGCCGGCCATCCCGGACTGGTCGCGGTGGTGGGCTTCGTCGATCGCGACGGCGTAGGGCTGCGCAACGCCGCCGCGGTGTGCGCCGGAGGCCAGGTGGTGGGCAGGTACCACAAGCGGCACCTTCCGAACTACGCGGTGTTCGACGAGGAGCGGTATTTCGAGCCCAGGTCCGGGCCTGCTCCGCTCTTCTCGGTGGCTGGGACCCCCGTCGGCATCTCGATCTGCGAGGACGCGTGGTTCCCGGGCGGGCCGGTGGCCGACGCCGCTGCTGCAGGAGCCCAGCTGGTCGTCAACTTGAACGCATCCCCCTATCACCGGGGTCGGGTGGCCCAGCGCCAGGCCATGTTGGCCGAGCGGGCCCGTGAGGCGGGTTGCCCGGTCGCCTACGTGAACCTGGTGGGCGGGCAGGACGAGTTGGTCTTCGACGGAGCATCGATGGTGGTGGGCGCCGACGGCGAGGTGCTGGCCCGGGCTCCCCAGTACCGGGAGGCCCTGTTGGTGGTCGACGTCGTGGTCACCCCAGCCGCAGCAAGCCCAGATGCCGGCCTGGTGACGGTCACGCCGCCCCGCACCGGGCCCCATCTTCCGCCCCCGCTCCCCGCAGACGCAGACGCAGACGCAAACGCAGACGCAGACGCCGACCCGGGAACAGATCGTGTCTTGGCTCCGCCCGTCACCCCTCTGTTGGCCCCGGCCCAGGAGACCTACGAGGCCCTGGTGCTGGGCACGCGTGACTACGTCACCAAGAACGGATTCGCCGAGGTGGTGATCGGTCTGTCCGGGGGAGTGGACTCGTCCCTTGTGGCCGCCGTGGCCGTCGACGCGCTCGGTGCCGACCGTGTGCACGGTGTTCTGATGCCCTCTCGTTTCTCCAGCGACCATTCGTTGGCCGATGCAGTCGCTCTGGCCGAAGGTCTGGGCATCGAGCACCGCACCATCCCCATCGAGGCCGCTCACGAGGCGTTCCTGGCCCTTCTGGTGCCCTCGTGGGGACCGGACGTGCCCGGTCTGGCCGGCGAGAACCTCCAGCCGCGCATCCGGGGAACGCTGCTGATGGCTCTGTCCAACGCGTATGGCTGGCTGGTGCTCACCACAGGCAACAAGAGCGAGATGGCCGTGGGGTACGCCACCTTGTACGGGGACATGGCGGGTGGTTTCGCCGTCCTGAAGGACGTGCCCAAGCTGCTGGTGTACGAGCTGTGCCGTGACCGCAACGACCGGGCCGGTCGGCCCCTGATCCCCGAGTCCGTGCTGACCAAGGCGCCGTCCGCGGAGCTGCGCCCCGACCAACGCGACACCGACAGCCTGCCTCCCTACGAGGTCTTGGATCCCATCCTGGCCGACTACGTGGAGGGTGACCGGACGGCATCTGAGCTGATCGCGGCCGGCCGAGACGAGGACCTGGTGCGCCGGGTGGTGGCCCTCGTCGACCGCAACGAGTACAAGCGCCGCCAGTCCCCACCTGGCCCACGCATCACCACCAAGGCGTTCGGCAAGGACCGGCGCCTGCCCATCACCAACCGTTACCGGGGCTGACGGTCGGACTCCTGCGGGTGTCGCCCTACGCTGCCCGTCCATGAGCGAGCCCCGCACATTCCGGCAATCCAGGTTCACCGCACCTGTGGGTGCAACCGAGATCGTGCTGGTCCGCCACGGTGAGTCCCAGCCCGCCGTGGAGGGCCAGCCCTTCCCGACCCTGGACGGCCACGGTGATCCGGCCCTGTCCGGGGAGGGTCGGCTCCAGGCCGAGCGGGTGGGTGCCCGCCTGGCCGCGGAGGTGGTGCACGCGGTCTATGTCACCAACCTGCGACGCACCCTCGAGACGGCCCAGCCCCTGCTGGACCACTTGGGCCTCGACCACCGGGTCGAGCCCGACCTGCGCGAGGTGTTCCTGGGTGAGTGGGAGGGAGGTCTGTTGCGCCAGAAGGTGAGCGACGCGGACCCGATCGCCCTGGCCATGTTCGAGCAGCAGCGCTGGGACGTGATCCCCGGTGCCGAACCAGCGACCGAGTTCTCGGTTCGCGTGCGTGCCGGGATGCAGCGCATCGCCGATGGTCATCCGGGTCAGAGGGTGGTCGTCGTGTCCCACGGGGGCACGATCGGGGAGCTGCTGGCCCAGGCCACGGGTTCGGAGCCCTGGGCTTTCGTGGGGGCCGACAACGCCTCGATCTCCCACCTGGTGGTGACCGGCGAACGTTGGGTCCTGCGGCGCTTCAACGACACGGCCCACCTGGGGGACCCCCACCCCCGCCCGGATCTCCCGGTGGGCGGGCCCGCTCCACCAGAAGGGCCCGGGTCGATCCCCGCGCCATGAGCCTCGCCCGGGGCGGCGGTCGTGTAGCACGCCCCGTCGCTCCTGGAGGGTCGCCACTAGGATCCGTCCCGTGTTGCGCCCGCCGGGCGTGCTGAGCGAGAGGAGTGGTCCATGGGCTTCCTGGACAAGGCCAAGCAGGCTGTCAGCGAGGTGGCCGACAAGACCAAGGACGCGGTGGACGACGCCCAGGCCAAACGGCGGGCCGACCACCTCTTCCACGACCTGGGCGTCGTGACCTACGCCGAAGCCCAGGGCCGGGTCTCGGAACGGTCGCGCGCCGAGATCGCCCGCATCCTGGCGGACCTGACCGCCATGGAAGCCGAGCTGGGCTCTCTGGACACCACCCTCAAGACCGATGTGGCCGCGCCCGCGGAACCTGCACCTGGGGATCCGGCACCCGCACCTGCGGCCGAGGCAGCCCCGCCTGCGGCCGTGCCCGACGCGGCCCCTCCTGCCGCACCTGCCCCTGCGGCCGCGCCGGCCGCTCCTGCCGCACCTGCCCCTGCGGCCACGCCTCCCGCTGCACCCCCTCCGCCCGCTGCTGCCCCAGAGGCGGCCGTGCCCCCGGCCGCGGCTGCCACGCCGCCTGCTCCCGCCCCTGCCCCGCCGCCCGCAGCGGCTGCCCCGGCTGCCCCACCAGCGCCGCCAGCGCCACCCGCCCCGTCAGCACCGCCAGCGGCCGCGGATCCCAGCGCTCCGCCTCCCCCGCCGCCGGCGCCGGCAGATCCCAACTCGCCGCCGCCCCCGGCCAGTTGAGGTGACCGCTGCGGGCATCGACCTGGAAGTCTCGGCGCGCCTGTTGGGCTGCTACGCCTGGGTCGAGGAGCGGTGCTACGAGGTGCTGGGCCGCTGCTCGGGGGCCCTGACCGATCCCGGAGTCCAGGTGCATCTGGGCACCCGTGCCCGCCACCACGCCTGGCACAGCGAGCTCTGGCGTCAGCACCTCCCGGTGTGGGCGGGGCCGGGCCCCGACGAGTTCGTGACCCCCGCCCACCCGGCGCTGGAGGAGCTGGTCGAGGCCCTGGAGGCACCCCAGGCCCCCGACACCACCCTGGCCGTCCTGGTGGGGATCTACCGGGTGGTGGTTCCCGCCAAGGTGGTGGCCTACGCGGCACACCTGGCTGCTGCCAGCCCGGTCTCCGACGCGCCGGTGATCCGCTCGCTGCGCTTCGCCCTCCACGACGAGCACGAAGGATGGGAGGAGGGCGAATCGCTCATCCAGGCTCGTTGCACCAGCAGCGAGGCCGTGGAGGCGGCTGGCGACCACCAGGTGTCGCTGCAACGGTTCCTGGTACGAGCGGGCGGTCTCACCGGCGGGCTGCGGGCCCGCTGAGCCCTCTCACTTCGGGGGCGGGACGAAGCCTCCGGTCAGGGTCTCGATGTGTCGGGCCGCCGCCAGCGCAGTGCGATCGGCGAAGCGGGGGGCGATCACCTGAACACCCACCGGTAGACCACCGGATGTGAGACCCGCGGGGACCACCACGCCGGGAAGCAGGGGCAACGTGGCGACCCCCGCCCAGACCAGGTGCATGAGCGCGGGCACCTGGGTGCCGTCCACGTCCAGCAGGCGCGTGGTCAACGGCGTCTGGTCGTGGGGGAACGCCGGGGTGGGAGCAGCGGGGGCCACCATCACGTCGATCTCGGTGAACACCTGCTGCCATCCGGCGATCACCTGGTGGCGGCGTTCGTCCAGGCGCATCCACTCCAGGTGCTCGATCCCTGCCCCCCGGGCAGCAGCGAGCATCGGGTCGGTGGTGTCGGAGGGGATGCCGTCGCCGATCGAGGCGAGCAGGTCGCGCTCGGCCGGATCCATCCCCGCGGACATGGCGGCGGTGAGGAGTTGGAGGTAGAGGGGGAACCACTCCTCGGTGGGCGTCACCGGCCGGACGTCGGTCCGGACCTGTGCCCCGGCGTCCTCCAGCTGACCGGCCAGGCGGTCCAGGGTCGCTGCGACATCGGCGCCGATGGGCCCGGTGGGATCCTGGGACCACACCCCGACCCGGCAGCCCTCGAGGGTGGCCACCGCCGGGGAGGCCTCGGGAAGGCGGGCGCCGGGCACCGAGTGCACGCCGTCGACGGTGAGTACGTCCATGGCCAGTTCCAGGTCGGCAACGCTGCGGGCCATGGGTCCGGCCACAGACAGGTCGGGTGCCCGACGAGCCCCGGGTGGGCCCGGTATGTGGCCCCGCTTGGAGATGACCCACCAGGAGGGCTTGATGCCCGCCACCCCGCAGTAGTGCGCCGGGCACCGGATCGAGCCGCCGATGTCGCTGCCCAACTCGAGGAGCGTGTAGCCCGCGGCCAGGGCTGCGGCGGCACCGCCGGAGGATCCCCCCACGGTGCGCTCCGGGTCGTAGGGATTGCGGGTCAGGCCGTAGACGTCGTTGAAGGTCTGTATGTCTCCCGCGTAGAGGGGGAGGTTGGTCTTGGCGAAGACGACCGCGCCCCCCCGCCTCAGCAGGTCGACCGCGTCGGCGTCGGTGTCGGGGACGTGGCCCGCCAGGTCGGGGGCGCCCGAGGTGGTCACGATGCCCTCGGTCTCGTAGCTGTCCTTGATCGTCATGGGCAGCCCGTGCAGCGGGCCCCACGACTCGCCCCTGGCTCTGGCATCGTCGGCCTGGCGGCAGCGGTCCCGGGCACGTTCGGTGTCGGTGGCCACCACCGCGTTGAGGGTGGGGTTGGTGGCCTCGATGCGGGCCAGGTGGGCATCGAGCAGCTCCTCGCTGCCCAGCCGGCCGGCTGCCATGGCGGCCAGGGCCCCGGTGGCGGTCATGCTGTCCAGTTCGGCTTCGTCCATCGGGGGGACTGTAGGTGAGGCGGCCACGACCCGTCGGCCTCGATGCGCGTTTCCCTACCTTCCCGTAGCCTTCGACTCTTTCCGGTACTTTTCCCACCGAATCAACAATGGCAATCGAGTGATCCTGGGTTCCCAAAGCCGACGATTCGTGTCATCAATCGCTGCTGCGGGTGCACTTCGTCCCGGCCGCCCGCCCGTGGGGTTCCCACACACGGTCACACCCACACACACCTAGTTGGGACTACCGAGGTCGAAGGCGGCGATGCTATGTACCAGGACGATGGGACGGCACCTCCTGTCGCAACCCAGGTGGGGGTGGGTTGACGTGGTGGGTATGCTCGAACCCTGCCTGACCACAGGGCTCTGTCTGACCACAGGGCCCTGCCCGGCCACAGGGCGCGCACCCGACCGGAATCCCCGCCACCTGGCCCGAACCCGGCCTGGCGCCGTCCGGGGCGTCACCCGCCAGTGGCCCGGCTGTGTGTTCTGCATGGCGGCTGGATCCCCCAGCCCCTATCTGACGAGCGAGAGGTAATCCGTTGGCCAAGGAGCGCGTCGAACGCGACGAGGAAGACCTGGTCCGCCTGTACCTCACCGACATCGGTCAGTACCCCCTGCTGACCAAGGAAGACGAGGTTCGCCTGGCCCAGGCCATCGAGGCGGGCATCACGGCGCGCGAAGAGCTGGACGGATCAGCAGGGGTCACCCCGGCCCGCAAGCGAGAGCTGCGCAGGCTGGTGCGGGAAGGAGAAACCGCCGAGCGCACGTTCGTGCAGTCCAACCTGCGCCTGGTGGTGTCGATCGCCAAGAAGTACCAGGCGTCGGGCCTGCCGCTGCTGGATCTCATCCAGGAGGGCAACCTCGGCCTGATGCACGCCGTCGAGAAGTTCGACTGGCGCAAGGGCTTCAAGTTCTCCACCTATGCGACCTGGTGGATCCGCCAGGCCATCACCCGGGGTATCGCCAACACGGGCCGCACGATTCGCCTCCCTGTCCACGCCGGCGACACCTTGGCTCGCCTCCAGAAGGCCCGGGCCCGCCTCGAGCTCAAGCTGGGCCGGCCGGCCACCCTGGCAGAGCTGTCCGCCGAGGTCGAGATGCCCGAGGACAAGGTGACCGAGGCGTTGCGCTTCGCAGCCGAGCCCCTGTCCCTGTCCGAGCCCCTGCGCGAGGACGGCGATGCCGAGCTTGGCGACGTCGTAGAAGACCGGTCGGCCGAGTCGCCTTTCGAGGTGGCTGCCACAGCGCTCCTGCCCGAGGAGATCTCCCGGCTGCTCAGCCCGCTGGACGAGCGTGAACGAGAGATCCTCAAACTGCGCTTCGGTCTCGACCGGGGTGAGCCCCGCACCCTCGAAGAGGTGGGTGAGCACTTCAACCTGACCCGCGAGCGCATCCGCCAGATCGAGGCACGGGCCATGTCCAAGCTGCGCCACCCCTCGAGCGACACCGGGGCCCGCGACCTTCTCGCCGTCTGAGCAGACCCGTCGGGGCGAGGCGGCCGGTCGGGTTCGTACTACCGGCCCGGGCCGCGACGGGAACGGGGCTGGGCCACGGCAGTCTCGGCGTAGGTCCAGTCGGGTTGCTTGCGTGCCTGGCGCTCGTCCATGGTGGCGACGCCGTCCGCGATCCCGGTGATCTTGGAGACGGGGTCCACCTCGTCGGTGGTCACCCCGGTCAGGGCGAGGGCCACGTCCTCGGGGAAGGATGCCAGGATGCTGGACACGGCCACCTGCTCCTCGGTGCCCAGGTAGCAGCGGTTGGCGTCGGTGACGGTGCGTAGGCGTGCCGCGATGGTCTCCATGTCCCGGGGGGCGCCCCCCTCGGTGAGGAGGCGCTCGAGGTGGGCGGTCACCTCGCCGGTTCCGAACTTGCAGGCCGGGCACTGCCCGCAGGATTCGACGTACAAGAAGCGCGACACGGAATGGGCGACGCGAACCATGTCCCGGCGGTCGTCGAAGACGAGGAACCCGGCCGCGCCGAGCCCGCTACCTGCGGCGGCGAACCCCTCGTAGCTGACCGGTATGTCCAACCGGTCGCCGGTGACCACCGCGTTGGCCACCCCCGAGAGCACCGCTTTGATCCGACGTCCCGGGGCCGGTCCTCCGCCCAGCTCGTCTATGACAGCCCGAAGCGGTGTCCCCAAGGGCAACTCGCCGACCCCGGCCCGGAGGGTGTCACCGCTGACCGTGCAGATGATCGTGCCCGGCGACTCGTCGGTGCCCAGGCTCCGGTACTCGGTGGCACCGCCAGCCAGGATGACCGGCACGTTGGCCAGGGTCTCGACGTTGTTCACGAGGGTGGGATTGGACGCCACCTCGTCGCGCTCGTCCGAGCCTTCGGGTGCCGCGTTCCACCCCATCTGGGGCTGGGACGAGAACAGCCCGTACACGTAGGGAGGGAACAGCCGGGGAAGGGGGTCCTGACCTTCGATCACCTCGAGGAGGCCCTTCTCCTCGCCGAAGAGGTACTCGTCGGGTCCGCCCACCACGTCGATGCGGAGCTCTTCGAGCCAACCTGTGACGGACATCTCCTCCAGGGCCTGGCGGACACGGGCCAGCTCGGAGGTGAAGGACGCCTTGAGGGCGATGTAGGCGTGGGGGGCGCCCACCACCCGTGCCGCCACGACCAGACCCTCGATCACCTGGTAGGGGTTGGCGGTCAGCAGTGCCCGGTCCTTGTAGGTGCCAGGTTCCCCTTCGGCTCCGTTGGCCACCGTGTAGCGCACCCCGGCCTCGTCGCCGCCGTCGCGCACCGAGCGCCACTTGGTGGCCGTGGGGAAGCCCGCTCCACCTCGGCCGCGCAGGCCTGATGCGGCGAGCTCCTCCAGTGCCCACTCGGAGCCCAGGTCGTGCACTCGGGCCAGGGCCTCACCCCCACCGCGGGCCTCGTACTCGGCCAGGTCAGCCAGGGGCGTATCGGGGAGCAGGCGGTGGGTGAGCACGGCGCCGAGGCTACCGTCGCCCCTGGCGTGGCCCACGGCCGGGAGCTGTCGCTCGGGCGGGAGCCATCACCCGGGTGGTCGCTGCCGATCGGGCCGTCGCTGCTGATCGGGCAGGCACGGGCACGCGCCGATCTCCTATGCTCAGCGGCCATGAAGAAGCTGATCGTGCTCGTCGTGGTCGTCGTCCTCGCCGCTTTGGCGGTGAAGAAGCTCCAGGACTCAACCGTCTGACCCTCCGGGCCGGCTGCGGCCCGGATCGCAATCCCGGCACCTGCGCCACCACCCGCGCCCGGCGCGACGGGGGTGGCGCAGACTCGCGTCGGCGCAGCACCCACCACGACAAGGTCATCGCCCCCGCTGAGGCGGCCACGATCCCCGCGCCTGCGGCGACCATCCCCGGTGCGGGAAGGGTCACCCGCTCACGCAACGGGACGCGGTTGGTGAACGTGCGGATCTCCCATTCCCGCGCCCTGGCCACCCGGGCCAGTTCGCGGTCGGGGTTGACCGCCACCGGGTGCCCCACCGCGGCCAGCAGGGGCTCGTCGGTGATCGAGTCGCTGTAGGCGTAGCTGGCCTCCAGGTCTATGCCCTCCAGAGCGGCCACATCGCGCACCGCCTCGGCCTTGGCCGGACCGTACGCGTAGAACTCGACCTCTCCCGTATAGCGGCCGGCCTCGTCGAGGCGGGCGCGGGTGGCGATGGCCTCGTCGACCCCCAGGTAGCGGGCCAGGGGTGCGACGATCTCTTCGGGGGAGGCCGAGATGATGAACACCCGCCGTCCCTCGACCTGGTGGCGGCGTATCTCGGCGAGCGCCTCGTCGTAGACGATCGGCTCGATCACGTCGGTGAGCGTCTCGCGCACGATGGCGTTGATCCGGGACTGGTCCCACCCTGCGGTGATTCGCAGTGCCGACTCCCGGACCTTGCGCATGCGCGCCTCGTCGGCGCCGTACACCTGGAACAGGAACTGACCCCACAGAGCCCGGGCCACGAGCCAGGGCGAGATGAGTCCCGGCGCGGAAGAGGGGGCCCGAGAAGGCGGCCAGGGAGGCCTTGGCGATGACGGTCTTGTCCAGATCGAAGAAGGCGGCCTCCACCTGGGCGAGCCTAGGTGAGCCACCGGGCGACCCGGTGCGTCGGGATTCAACCCTTGCCACGTGAGGTGTTGGCCGCTACCGTGCGCCCGGCTTCCCCCACCTTCCCCGGTCTGTGACCTGTCGCGTCCCCGGGGAGGTACCCGTGCTCATCACCTGCTGGTCCGTCAAGGGAGGGTCGGGTACAACTGTCGTCGCGGCCGCGCTGGGTCTCGTGCTGGCCCGCCGACCGCCTCACGCCGCGCTGCTGGTCGACCTGGCGGGAGACCTGCCCGCCGCTCTGGCCCTGGCCGAGACGCCCGGGCGCGGTCTGGTCGACTGGGTACGGGCCGGTCCCGATGTCGCCGCCGATGCCCTGGCCCGCCTCGAGGTGGAGGTCACCTCGGGCCTGCGACTCTTGCCTCGGGGCGAGGGTGTCCTGCCCGCGGGCGAGGCGGGCGAAGGCCTGGTCCGCCAGCTCTGGGGTGACCACCGGCCGGTCGTGGTGGACGCCGGAACCCTGGCTCCCGGTGTGTGCGCTGACTCCGGCTCTGGGGGCGACCCGGCCCGCACATTGGCCGCCTCGGCCAGCCAGTCCTTGCTGGTCGTCCGGCCCTGCTACCTGGCGTTGCGACGGGCACTGGCCACCCCGGTACGTCCCTCGGGCCTGGTAGTGGTCGAAGAACCCGGCCGGGCTCTCGATGCCGCCGACGTCGAGGACATCCTGGGCGTGCCGGTGATCGCATCCGTCACCCACGACCCGGCAGTCGCCCGGGCCGTCGACGCGGGGCTCCTGGCGACCCGCCTGCCCCGCAGCCTGGCCCGGGCTTTGGGGCGGGCGGCGTGAACGGCTCGGCCCCGGTGCCCCCAGATGAGGTCGTCGATGATCCTGTTGCCCGGGCCCACAGGGCGGTGCTGGCCGGGATCGACGGGCCCCGTCCTCCCACCCGGGCCCAGGTCACCGAGGTGGTGCGCCGCCTCGACCCGCTCTCGCCGGACTCGCGGGTCGAGGCCGTGGCCGACCGGGTGCTCACGCGGATCGAAGGGCTGGGTCCTCTCGCTCCCCTCTTGGCCGACCCGGCGGTCAGCGACGTTCTGGTCAACGGTCCCGGCCCGGTCTGGGTCGAGCGCGGCGGGCACCTCGAGATGACGGCCGTGGTGGTGGATCGGGCCGAGATCGAGCTGGTGCTCGAACGCATCGTCGGACCGCTGGGCTTGCGCGTCGACCGCAGCTCACCCCTGGTGGATGCCCGACTCCCCGACGGCAGCCGAGTCAACGCCGTCGTTCCGCCTCTCGCCGTCGACGGACCGGTGGTGGCCATCCGCCGCTTCACCGTGCACCGCCAGCCGCTGGGCACCTTCGCTCATCCCGGAGTCGACCGGCTGCTGGGTTGGGCGGTTCGGTCGCGACGCAACGTCGTGGTGGTCGGAGGGACGGGGGCAGGCAAGACCACGCTCCTCAACGCCCTGGCCGCCGAGATCCCAGCGGACGAACGCCTGATCACGGTCGAGGACGTGGCCGAGCTCGCTCTCGAGCACCCTCACGTCGTACGTCTCGAAGCCCGCCCGTCCAACGCCGACGGGGTGGGCGCTGTGGCCATCCGCGATCTGGTGCGCAACGCTCTGCGTCTGCGCCCGGACCGCATCGTCGTCGGCGAGGTCCGGGGAGCCGAGGCCTTCGACATGCTCCAGGCCATGAACACCGGACACGAGGGGTCGTTGTCCACGTGCCACGCGAACAGCCCCGCCGACGCGCTGCGCCGGCTCGAGGCGATGGTGCTGCAGGGGGCACCGGGCCTGCCTCTGACCGCAGTGCGAGACCACCTGAGCTCGGCCGTCGACCTGGTGGTGCACGTGGCCCGAACCCCTTCGGGGGCCCGCCGGGTGCGGGCCGTGGGCGAGCCCGTCCTCGACGCGGGGTCCGCCGGCGTCGACCTGCTCACCGACGCGTCCGGTCGCCTGGTGCGACTCCCCGGCCGACCCCCACCGCGGCGAAGAAGTCGCGCCCAGCCCGCAGTGGTTGCAGGCCGCAGGGGAACGACGGTGATCCCGGTCGTCTCGGCCGGGTCCGTCCGCCGACGGATCGGCCGCGGTCTGGGAGCGTCCCCGCGAGAACTCTTCGCAGCTCGCGCCCGCGGCGATGCGGTTGCGGACGGGCAGGTGCGGAGGTCGGTGCAGGCCGGCACCGTCCTCTTCCGGCGTCTCGATCCCACCGGCTCGGCCTCCCGCGACCGGCGCCAGGCACTCGCCTCCCTTCTCGAAGACGTGGCCCGCAGCCTCCGCGCGGGAGCCGGGCTCGAAGAGGCCTTGGTGGCAGGCGTCGACTCCGTGGCCGATCCGATGGCCAACCAGGTGCGCTCGCTGGTGGCCCGCCACGCAGCCGGTGAAGGATGGACCGAGGCGCTGTCGTGGTGGGGTGTCCACGCAGCCGACCCATGCGTGATCTCGGCGGCGTCGGCCCTGGCTCTGGCCGGCCAGCTGGGTGGCCCCCGTGCCCGGATCGTGGATCAGGCCGCAGCCTCCCTGCGTGACCGGTTGGCGCTGGAAGAAGAGCTACGGGCCCAGGTCAGCCAGGTCCGAGCATCTGCCGCCGTCTTGGTGGCGGCACCCCTGGCCTTCGCGCTGCTCTCGGCCCTGGTCGACCCGCGTGTCCCGCGTTCCTCCTCACCACCCCGCTCGGCGCGGTGTGCCTCGGTGCGGGCATGGCTCTCGACCTGGCGGGGGCGTGGTGGATGCACCGGCTCGTGCGGAGGGTGCTGCGGTGAGATCGAGCGGAGTCTTGATCGTGTTGGCGCTGACAGCCCTGGTCGGTGTCGGTCCTCGGTGGTGGTACCGGTCGTCGGGGCGGTTCCGGTTGCGGCAGCGCCTGGGCCTCGAGAGCCCTACCCGCTCCGGTGTCTGCCGCGGTGTCCTTCCAGAACGCCGCGCCGGTACTGCTCCACGGCGCCGCAAGCTCGAGGCCGAGATGGTCGACGAGCTTCCCGACGTCGTGGATCTCCTGCGCGCCGCGGTGGCCGGGGGTGCCAGCGTGCATCTGGCCCTGGAGGCAGTGGACCACCACGGCCGGGGGCCGGTCAGCGAGGCTCTACGGGGAGCGTCCTCCTCGGCGGCCCGGGGCGCTGGGAGGCTGGCCGACCTCCTCGAGGACGCGGCCGGGGTTCTCGGCGACCATGGGCGCCCGCTCGTCCGGGCCCTGGTGGCCGCGGAGCGCGAGGGAACGCCGCTGGGTCCCGCTCTCGAGATGGTGGGCCGTGATCTGCGGGCGCTGCGGCGCCGACGGGTCGAGGGCGCGATCCGCCGTCTCCCGGTTCAGCTCGTCTTCCCCCTCGTGTTCTGCACCCTGCCCGCCTGCGTCCTGCTCACCGTCATCCCCCTCGCCGGGGCCTCCCTGGCCCACCTCCTCGGCTGACGCCCATCGCCGACCTTGGTCGGCCTGCGATCCCTTTCCCAGGAGAAGATCTCGTGCTCGTCCCGCCCGCAGTCCCGTCCCGTGTCATCGTCACCTGGCTGGTGGCCGCCTTCCCCGGTGCGGTCCCCCGCGCCATACCCGGTTCGCTGCCGATCGTCCTTGCCGGCGTCGAGGGTGCTCTCCCGGCGCTGACCCTTCTGTCGGTCCTCGCTCCAGTGGTCATCGTGGCCGCTGCTCTCGTAGTGCTCCTGCCGCGACGGTCCCGCCTCACCAGGGGGCCGCTCGTACTGGGCTCGTGGCGGCGGTGTCGACGCCGCGACCTGGAGGCTGGCCAGACCACTGCCGAGTACGCCCTCGTGCTGCTGGGTGCCGCAACCGTGGCACTGCTCGTGCTGGCCTGGGCCACTCGCACCGGCAAGGTCGGTCAGTTGCTCAACGCGGTGGTCGACTCGATCATCGCCAAGGTCTGAGCCCACCGGTGCGGAGCACAGACCGGCAATCCGATCCGCGCGTTGACCCGTGGACCGGTTCGCACACAGATCCGGCTCCAAGCCGGCGACCCGCGGGGGCGCCGCCGGGACAGGCCACGGTCGAAGCCGCGCTGGTGATACCTGTGGTCGTGCTGCTGGCCCTCGCGGTCGTCCAGGTGGCCCTGGTGGCGCGAACTCAGGTGCTGGTCACCCACGCCGCCCGCGAAGCGGTGCGGGCGGCCGCGGTCGACGACGATCCTGGGGCCCCTCGGGCGGCAGGTCGCGCAGCGGGAGGCCTGGACCCGGACCGGGTATCGGTCGGTGTCCGGGGACGGGAGGGTCCCGGCTCGCGGGTCGAGGTCACCGTCCAATACCGCATGGCCACCGATGTCCCTCTCGTCGGGTCCCTCCTCCCCGACCTCGACCTGCGTGCCGTCGCCACGATGCGTGTCGAGTGACCGTCACGGTGCACCCCGCGTGACCTGTCACGGTGCGCCCCGCGTGACCTGTCACGGTGCGCCCCGCGTGACCTGTCACGGTGCGCCCCGCGTGACCTGTCACGGTGCACCCGGCGCGGCCCGGTCCCCATTCCAGTTCCCGACCGACCGACCACCGACCATCAACCGCCCGATCCCGGACATGGGCTCTTCGGGCAGTCCGAAAGAGAGGTTCCCATGGCCACCGTTCCCGAATTCCTCCGCCACGACCTGTTCGTAGGCGAGCCTGCCTCGCTGGTTCTCCGTTCCGGTGTGGTCATCGCCGGCGACCTGGAGGAGGTCGATCTTGTCGCCGCCGTGGTTCGTCTCGGTGGCTGGACGGTACGCATCGAGGAGGTTGCCGGAGCTCGCACCGGAGAAGTCGCTCCTCGATCCACGGCGCGCCTCCGCGTTCGGACACCACCGGCGGCCTGACTGCCCTGGTCACCTCGACGCGATCACCAACAGGGCGCGGTCGAGCGCGCTCCCGCCGACGCGATCAGGCCAGTACTGCGGCCAGCAGCGCCTGCCGCGCCCGTCTTGTCGAGGGGCTCGTTGCCGTTGCCGCACTTGGGCGACTGGACGCAGGAGGGGCAGCCGTTCTGGCAGGTACAGCCCGCGATCAGTTCCAGTGTGGCCTTCAGGTGAGACCGGCCCGCCTCCCAACCCAGCTCAGCTATCCCTGCCCCTCCCTCATAGGCATCGAAGACGAACACCGATGGCTGGGCCGTGTCGGCCTGACGGGCGGTGGAGACCCCCCCGACGTCCCAGCGGTCACAGATGGCGAACAGGGGCAGCAACCCGATGGCGGCATGTTCGACGGCGTGCAGGGTGCCCGGCCAGGCGTCCTCGGTCAGCCCGGAGCGGGCCAAGACCTCGGGGTGCACCGTGTACCAGAAGGACCGGGTCACCAGATGGCCGGGGGGAAGGTCGAGCTCCACGGTGCCGAGCGACTCACCTGTGGTGGCGTGGCGGCGCCGGTAGCCGGTGACCCGGGTGGTCACCTCGACCTCGCCCAGATGCAGCCGGGCCGCGCCCACAGAGCGCTCGGTGTCGATGCAGAGGACCCGCAGGTCGACTTCAGTGCGGGGAGAGGTGAACTCGTCCCCGTGGTGGGGGATCACCGAGGCCATGCCAGTGGTGAGGTCGAGCCCGGTGACCAACCAGGCGTCGCCCTGGTGCAGGTAGACGGCCCCGGGATGCACCACCGCGGTGGCCCGGCCGCGGTCGACGGTGCCCACGAGTTGGTCGTGGGGGTCCAGGATGCGTACCTGGCCCCCGCCACCCCGGCGCAGAGTCACGCGGTGTGTTGGCACGCCGCGCCCGTCCCAGACCGCCATCGGGCCGGTTGGGCGGCGCCGGATCCGAAGGCCACCCGCGTGGACCAGGCGGCGCACACCTTCGTCGAGAATGCCCGGCCACCACTTCTCGTCGGCGTGGGTGAGGGCCAACTCGTAGCTGGCACAGGCCAGGTGGGGGACCAGGACGGCCTCGTTGGCCAGGTTGACCACAGCCGGCTCGGGTTGGCGGGTGAAGACCTCGTCGGGGTGGGCCATCAGGTACTGGTCGAGCTGGTCCTCTCCGGCCACCAGCACGGCCAGGGCCCGGCCCCCCTGGCGTCCGGCGCGCCCGGCCTGCTGGCGCAGCGAGGCGATGGTGCCGGGGAAGCCGTCCAACACGCAGGCGTCCAGACCTCCGATGTCCACCCCGAGCTCCAGGGCGCTGGTGGCCACCACCGCCCGGCATTCGCCCTCCACGAGCTGGCGCTCTATCTCGCGTCGCTCCTCGGGCAGGTAGCCGCCCCGGTAGGCGCGCACCCCCTCGGCCTCCCCCTCGGGCGAGTCGGAGAGCCGGCGGCGGGTCTCGGCGGCGATCACCTCGGTCAGGCGCCGGGACCGGCAGAAGGCCAAGGTCCGCAGCCCCTGGCCCACCAGGGTGGCGACCATGTCGGCCGTCTCGGTATGGGAAGGTCGGCGTCCGTCAGGGCCGGGGGGAGGGTTCCACAAGGCGAACCAGCGCTCGGCCCGGGGGGCGGCATCCTCGGTGATCGCCTCGACCTCCCGGCCGCATACGGAGCGGGCCAGTCGGGCCGGGGCGCCGATGGTGGCGCTGGCCATGACGAAGGTCGGATCGGCACCGTAGTGATGGGCGAGGCGTCGCAACCGGCGCACCAGGTGCCCGACGTGTGCGCCGAACACGCCGCGCAGCAGGTGCAACTCGTCGACGACGACGTGGGAGAGCCGCCCGAGGAAGGACGCCCAGCGGGCGTGGTTGGGCAGGATCCCGTGGTGGAGCATCTCGGGGTTGGTCAGCACCACGTTGGCGTTCCGGCGGACCCAGGCCCGTTCCTGGCTGCCGGCGTCGCCGTCGTAGCAGGCGGCGACCACACCGAGCGGCTCGAGGCGGGCCAGGGTGCGCAACTGGTCGTGTGCCAGCGCTTTGGTTGGGCACAGCAGCAGGGCGGTGCCGGGCCGGCGGGCACGAACGGCCTCGGCGATGGGCACCTGGTAGCAGAGCGACTTGCCCGACGCCGTTCCGGTGGCAACCACCACCGACCGACCGGAGCGCACCAGGTCGATGGCGCGGGCCTGGTGCTGCCACATTCGGTCGACACCCAGCGCCTGGCGGAGGGCCTCGTCCACCGGAGCCTGGGGGTCGGCGTGGATCCCGGTCCGGGGCGGGCTGTGTTCGACGTGGACGAGAGCGCCGACAGGCCGGTCACGGCACACCAGCCGGGCCAGGTCGACGGTGTCGAGCCGTGTCTCCAGGAGCGCCATGCCACCGCCATACTAGGGACCTCCCGCCCGGGGATCACAGAGACGTAACTACGACTGTGGTATTAGCAGCCCTCCTGAGTCTGCTGGGACCATTCCTGTACCACCAGCGACGAACAAGCAGGCGCAAATTCACGATCCCCTCCTTAGACTTGGCCTCTGTCTACGCCGTGCACTGCCGTGCACTCGACAAGGGAGCCCTTCGATGATCCTGGCCGAACTCCGCCTATTCGACCTGATGCTGTCCATGCTCTGGCTGTTCTTCCTGTTCATGTGGATCTGGATCTTCATCTCGATCCTGGGTGACCTCTTCCGCGACCGGGAGGTCTCGGGTGTCACCAAGGTGATCTGGGTGATGGCACTGGTCTTCCTCCCGTTCCTCGGATCGCTCATCTACCTCATCTCCCGCGGCGACGGGATGGCCCAGCGCTCCCTGGCTGCTCAAGCCCAGGCCCAGGAGGCCTTCGACCAGTACGTCCGCCAGACCGCGGGTGGTACCTCGGGTGTCGACGAGTTGGCCAAGCTGGCCGACCTCAAGGCGTCGGGCACGATCTCTGACGACGAGTTCGCTCGGATGAAGGCCAAGATCGTCGGCTGATCACGTCGCCGGGTACCGTGAGACGGTGCTCGAGCTGCTGACCCGACAGGACCGAGATTGGACGGTCCTGTCGGTGATCGGCGACCTCGACCTGTCCACCGTTCCCGAGATGCGGGCCACCGCCACCCCCCTGGCCCGGCGGCCGGGTGCGGGGATGGTGGTTGATCTCACCGCCTGCCATCATCTCGACTCGGTCGGTGTGGGCTTGCTCCTGGGCATCCACCGCCGGTGCCGTGCCCGAGGAGGCCGGCTCGTGGTCGTCGCTCAGCCTTCACCGATCACGCGGGTGCTGCAAGCCACCGAGGTGAACCGCCTCTTCGACGTGGTCGAGAGCCTCGAAGTTGCCTGCACCCCAGCCGGCTCCGCGGGGGCCGACCCGATGAGGGGCGCGTAGCCGTGCCCGGGGTCGTCGAGTTGGAGGTCCCCGCCCGGCCCGAGTACCTGTCGCTTGTCCGCCTGGTGGTGGCTTCGGCGGCCAGCGTGGAAGGAACCATGGGCGACGAACGCATCGAGGACCTACGGGTCGTGGTCAGCGAGGCCACCACCAACGCCGTGGAGGCGCATGCGGCCCTGGACGGTGTCCAGCAGATCAAGATCCGCTGCGACCTGGGCGAGGACCGCATCGAGGTGGAGGTAGCCGACCGGGCCGGAGGATTCGATCCCGACGAGGTGGCCGTCCCACCTGCCATCACCGATCCTGCCCGCTGGGACACCGAAGGTGGCTTCGGGCTGCCGCTGATGCGGATCCTGGCCGACGAGGCCGAGATCCGTTCCTCACCGGAGGGCACCGCGGTCAAGCTCGTCGTCTACCAGCGCCGACCGCTGGGGCCCACGCGTCACTGACCTCGCTTCCCGACCGGGGGAGGTGCGCCGGGTTCCGGGTTTGTGGGCCACGGTGGGCGATCCAGCAGAATGAGCCGGTGGATCAGCCGGCCCCCGAGGAACGCCCCCGCACCTGGGACGCCATGCCCCACCCCTGGTCTCGCTCGGACCGGCGGGCGGCTCGGGCCATCGCCCAGCCCCTCCAGCGCTTCATGGAACAGGAGAGCGCGGGTGGGTTGATCATGCTGGTGGCCGCCGCTGTTGCCCTGGTGTGGGCCAACTCGCCGCTGTGGGAGAGCTACGCCCGGCTGTGGGGGACCGAGATCTCCTTCCAGTTGGGGGATCTGCTCCACCTGGAGCACACCCTCCAGGAGTGGATCAATGACGCATTGATGGTGATCTTCTTCTTCCTGGTGGCCATGGAGATAAAGCGCGAGCTCGTCTTCGGCGAGTTGCGTGACCCTCGCAAGGCCGCCATGCCGGTGATCGCCGCCGCGGGGGGGATGGTGGTGCCGGCCGCTCTTTTCCTGGCCTTCAACGCCGGCGGTGACGCCTCTGGCGGTTGGGGCATCCCCATCGCCACCGACATCGCCTTCGCTGTGGCGGTCGTGACCCTGGCCGGCCCCCGTTTCCCGCCGGCGGCCAAGCTGTTCCTATTGACCCTGGCCATCGCCGATGACCTGGGCGGGATTCTGGTGATCGCGGCCTTCTACACCGACGACCTGTCCTTCGGCTGGCTGGCAGCAGCTCTCGTCGGCCTGGTGGTCATCGCCGTGCTGGCCCGGATCGATGTCCGCTACCTGGGTCCCTACCTGGTGCTGGGCGTCTTCGTGTGGCTGGCCTTTCTCGAGTCGGGGGTGCACGCCACCCTGGCGGGGGTGTGCATCGGTCTGCTCACCCCCACCCGGGCGTTCCTGGCCCCTGCCCAGTTCGCCGCGGCCACCGTTCCCCTGGTGCACCGGGTGCAGGAGAGCCTGGCCGACCAGATCGTGACCACCGAGGAAGAGGTCCTCAACGCCCACTACGTCGGAGAGCTCGTCCAGTCGGCCCGTGAGTCGCTGTCGCCCATGGACCGCATCTCCCACGCCATCGAACCCTGGGTGGCCTTCGTCATCGTGCCGGTATTCGCGCTGGCCAACGCCGGGGTTCGCGTGGTGGGGGGTGAGAGCACCTTCGACACGTCACTGATGGTCGGCGTGTTCCTCGGTCTGTTGGTCGGCAAGCCCGTGGGGGTTCTGGCCGCCAGCTGGCTCGCCGTGAAGCTGCGGGTGGGGACGCTGCCCACCGGCACGGGCTGGTTACACATGGTCGGAGTAGGGATATGTGCCGGGGTCGGTTTCACCGTGGCGCTGTTCATCACCGAGCTCTCCTTCGGGGCGCCCGACCTGGTCGACTCGGCCAAGGTGGGAGTTCTGGGCGCGTCGCTGCTGGCCGGAATCGCCGGGTTCCTGGTGGTCCGCGCCTCGGGAGGGCCACGAGCCGCCGGTGACGGATCCGCCGCGGCCGCTGAGCGCGAGGCTGTCCCGGCAGAAGCGGTGGCCTCCGGTCAGGGCCCGTCGGCGTAGCGGCGCAGCTCGCGGCGGGCGATCTGGCGGCGGTGCACCTCGTCGGGCCCGTCGGCGAAGCGCAACGTGCGCAGCCCGGCGTACATGGCAGCCAGCGGGAAGTCATCGGACACCCCGGCACCGCCGTGCGCCTGGATGGCTCGGTCGACCACACGCAATGCCACGTTGGGAGCCACCACCTTGATGGCCGAGACCTCGACCCGGGCGCCCTTGTTGCCCACGGTGTCCATCAGCCAGGCGGTCTTGAGGGTGAGCAGCCGGGCCTGTTCGATCTCGATGCGGCTGTCGGCTATCCACTCCTGGATCACGCCCTGTTCGGCCAAGGTCTTGCCGAAAGCAACCCGGGCCGTCACCCGTCGGCACATGGCCTCCAGGGCCCGCTCGGCCTGCCCGAGGCAACGCATGCAGTGGTGGATACGGCCCGGGCCCAGGCGGGCCTGCGCGATGGCGAACCCGCTGCCCTCCTCGCCGAGGAGGTTGGCCGCGGGAACCCGGACATCGTCGAAGTCGAGCTCGCAGTGCCCCTCACGGTCCTGGTAGCCGAAGACGGGCAGGGACCGCACCCGGGTCACCCCCGGGGTGTCGAGAGGAACCAGGATCATCGACTGCTGGAGATGTCGTGGGTGCCTCCGGATCGGTCTTGCCCATCACGATGGCCACGGTGCAGCGGTGGCTGGCGGCACCCGATATCCACCACTTGCGGCCGTTGATCACGTAGCTGTCGCCGTCGCGGCGGATGGAACACTCGATGTTGGTGGCGTCACTGGAGGCCACCGCCGGTTCGGTCATTGCGAAGCAGGACCGGATCTCGCCCGCCAGCAGCGGCATCAACCAGCGCTCCTGCTGGGCGGGGGTACCGAAGAGCGTGAGGATCTCCATGTTGCCGGTGTCAGGCGCCGAGCAGTTGAGGGCCTCCGGGGCCAGGGGGCTGCGACCGGTGATCTCGGCCAGGGGGGCGTAGTCCAGGTTCGACAGGGGCTCGTGCCATTCGGTGCGGTGCGGGAGGAACAGGTTCCACAGGCTCCTCTGGCGAGCGGCCGCCTTCAGTTCCTCGATGACCGGCGGATGGTGGTGGGGATCCCCGCTGGCGGCCATCTGATCGCGGTAGACGGGTTCGGCTGGGTAGACGTGGGAGTCCATGAAGGCCAGGAGCTGGTCCTGGAGCTCGCGGGAGCGCTCGCTGTACTCGAAGTCCATGTCCGCACCCTAGTGGTGCGTTGGTGGTGCCCCGCAGAGATGCTCGAGACCTCTCGACGGCCCTTGTCGCCGGCGGCTGCGTCGCCGTCCTCACCCCACGGAGAACCTTGCGCTGACGTCCTGCCTCCATCACCGGGAATGCCTCCTCGAACCGGTGGTGCTTGACACGGCCCGGTCCCGCCTTGTTGCCTCTTGCCCGTGCCCCCGGCTCTCGTGATCGTCGAATCCCCCGCCAAGGCCCGCACCATCGCGGGCTTCCTGGGCCGCGGCTACGTGGTCGAGTCCTCCATCGGCCACGTGCGGGACCTGCCGGCCAACGCCGCCGACGTGCCGGCCGCCTACAAGGGTGAAGCCTGGGCACGTCTTGGTGTCGACGTGGACAACGGCTTCAAACCCCTCTACGTGGTCAACGTCGACAAGAAGCGGCAGGTGAGTCACCTGAAGTCGTTGCTGCGCGAGGTGGACGAGTTGTATCTGGCCACCGACGAGGACCGCGAAGGGGAGGCCATCGCCTGGCACCTGCTCGAGGTGCTCAACCCCCGGGTACCGGTGCGGCGCATGGTGTTCCACGAGATCACCCCCCAGGCCATCCAGGCCGCGATGGACAACCCCCGTGAGCTCGACCGCCGCCTCGTCGATGCTCAAGAGGCTCGCCGCATCCTGGACCGTCTCTACGGCTACGAGGTCTCACCCGTGCTGTGGAAGAAGGTCATGCCCCGACTCAGCGCCGGACGGGTCCAGAGCGTGGCCACCCGCATCATCGTCGAGCGCGAGCGCGAACGGATGGCGTTCCGGGCCGCGTCGTACTGGGGGCTGGAGGCCACTGTCCGCCACGCCACCGGCGATCCCACCTCCTTCGACTCCGCTCTGGTCGCCGTCGACGGTCAGCGGGTGGCCACCGGAAAGGACTTCGACTCCGGAGGTTCCCCCGGTGCCGAGGTGATGGTTCTCGACGAGGGTGCAGCTGTGGGTCTGGTGGCGGGCTTGGAGGACCAACCCTTCGTGGTTCGGTCGGTCGAGACCCGTCCCTACCGTCGCAAGCCCGCACCGCCCTTCATCACATCGACCCTCCAGCAGGAGGGCGGGCGCAAGTTGCGGTTGTCTTCGGCCCAGGTGATGCGGGCCGCACAGAACCTCTACGAGCGTGGCTACATCACCTACATGCGTACCGACAGCACGACCCTGTCGGAGTCGGCCCTGGGCGCTGCCCGGGCCGAGATCAGCCGTCGCTTCGGGGTGGACTACCTGCCCGAGGCCCCCCGCACCTACGCCAAGAAGGTCAAGAACGCCCAGGAGGCCCACGAGGCGATCCGGCCTGCCGGTGACACGTGGCGCTCACCCGAGCAGGTGCGTGACGAGCTGGGCGGGGCCGACGCCCGCGTGTACGAGCTGGTGTGGCAGCGCACGCTGGCCAGCCAGATGACCGACGCCACGGGCCACACCGTCAGCGTCAGGTTGGGTGCCGGCACCCGGGACGGCCGCGACACCGAGTTCGCCACCAGCGGGACGGTCATCACCCACGCAGGGTTCCGCCGGGTCTACGTCGAGGGCCGTGAGGAGTCAGACGGCGACGCCGACCGCGAGCGGGTGCTGCCTCCGCTCGAGGAGGGTGACGCGCTGAGGGTTCTCGAGCTCACCCCGCAGGGTCACGAGACCCAGCCCCCGCCCCGCTACACCGAGGCGTCCCTGGTCAAGCGCCTCGAGGAGCTGGGGGTCGGGCGGCCCAGTCGACGTACGCCTCGATCATCAGCACGATCCAGGACCGGGGCTACGTGTGGAAGAAGGGGTCGGCCCTGGTGCCCTCGTTCACCGCCTTCGCCGTGGTGTCCCTGCTCGAACAGCACTTCCCCGACCTGGTCGACTACGCCTTCACGGCCCGCATGGAAGACGACCTCGACGCCATCGCCGGAGGCAGCGAGCAGACCGAGCCCTGGCTCAACCGCTTCTACTTCGGCAACGGCAGTGCCGGATTGAAGACCATGGTGTCGGAGCGGTTGGCCGACATCGACGCCCGGGCGGTCAACTCCATCGCCATCGGTGTCGACCCCGACGGGGTCCCCATCGTGGCCCGACCGGGCCGCTACGGGCCCTACCTCCAGCGGGGTGAGGACACGGCGTCGATCCCCGACGACCTGCCCCCCGACGAGCTCACCGTCGAGAGATCCGTCGAGCTGCTGGAGGCACCCAAGGGTGACCGGGTCATCGGCGACGACCCCGAGACGGGCCTACCGGTGCTGGTACGGGCCGGGCGCTTCGGCCCCTACGTGCAGCTGGGTGAGATCGCCGAAGGTCAGACCGACAAGCCGCGCACGGCCTCTCTGTTCCAGACCATGACCGTCGAGTCGGTCACCCTGGACGAGGCGCTGCGGTTGCTGAGCCTGCCCCGTGTGGTTGGGGTCGACCCGGCCGACGGCGAGGCCATAACGGTGCAGAACGGCCGCTACGGCCCGTACCTGAAGAAGGGATCCGACACTCGAAGCCTCGATTCCGAAGAGCAGCTGTTCACGGTGACCCTGGAGGATTGCCTGCGCCTGTTGGCCGAGCCGAAGCGGCGCCGGGGCCAGGCCCGGGCCGCGGCCGAGCCGCTGCGCGAGATGGGCGAGGATCCCAACACCGGTCGACCGATGCTGGTGCGTGACGGTCGCTTCGGGCCCTATGTGACCGACGGCGAGACCAACGCCTCGCTACGCAAGGGTGACACCGTGGAAGACCTGACCGTGGCCCGGGCCGCGGAGCTGCTCCAGGACCGCCGCGACCGCGGTCCGGTCAAGAAGAAGGCCGCCAAGAAGAAGGCGAAGAAGAAGGCGACCAAGAAGGCGACCAAGAAGGCACCAGCCAAGAAGGCACCAGCCAAGAAGGCACCAGCCAAGAAGAAGGCTGCTGAGAAGCCAACACCGGCGCCGAAGCCGCAGGAGCCGTGAGCCAGCCGCCGGATCTCGGCGGGCCGGCCCGCTTCGTGGCCTTCGAGGGTGGCGAGGGATGTGGGAAGTCCACCCAGGCCGCCCGCCTGGCCGAGCGCCTGAGAGCCGTGCTGACCCGCGAGCCCGGAGGCACACCTGCTGGTGCGCGCCTGCGGGAGCTGGTGCTGGACCCGGCCACACCCGCCCTGGACCCTCGCAGCGAAGCGTTGCTGATGTGCGCCGACCGGGCCCAGCACCTGGCCGAGGTGGTCCGGCCGGCACTGGCGGCGGGACGCCATGTTGTGAGCGACCGCTCCGCATACTCCACCCTCGCCTACCAGGGTTTCGGTCGGGGCCTCGACCTGGAGGACCTGCGCCGGCTGTGTGACTGGTCTGCCTCGGGCCGCTGGCCCGACGTGGTGGTGCTGCTCGACCTGCCGGTTTCCGAAGGCCTGCGGAGGGCCGGTGTTCAGCCCGACCGCATCGAGGCTGCCGGTGCCGACTTCCACGAGACGGTCCGGCGGGGATTCGCCACCCTGGCCGCCGCAGAGCCGGACCGGTTCGTGGTGGTCGACGCCACCGGTGAGGTGGCCGAAGTCGAAGGCCGGGTCTCGGCAGGTGTCGAGGAACGCCTTCACGCCCTCGGCGCACCGGGCTAGCCTTCGCCCGGCCCGTCGTCTCCAGGCCGGAGCGCTCTCGAGGAGGTTCCCATGTCTGTTCACCCTTCCTCTGTCCGCCCCAAGCGTGCCCTTCGGCGGTCGCCTTCGGTCCGTGTCGGTGCGGTCTTGGTGGCGCTGGCCCTCGCGGTCCCCCTGACCGCAGGGGCTGTCACTTCGCCGTTCAACGACGTGTCGACCAGCCACCCCTTCTTCGACGAGATCCTCTGGATGTCTGACACCGGGGTCACCCAGGGTTATCCGGACGGCAGCTTCCGGCCCTCCGATCCCGTCACCCGCCAGGCCATGTCGGCTTTCATGCAGCGCCTCTATGACATCCAGGAAGACCTGGCCTGGCAGGCGTCCGCTTCTGACTCCACCACCAGCTCTACGGCATGGGTCGACGTCCCCGGCTCCGATGCGCTGGTTCGCGTGCCCGATGGCGTGTACGCCGACATCCTGGCCCGCTTCAGCGCCGAATCCGACTGCAGCGGCGCTGCCGGGCAGTACTGCTCGGTGAGGTTGGTGATGAACACCAACGGCGGTCCCTTCACCGAGATGTTCCCGGGTTCGGGCACTGACGCCGCCTTCGATTCGGGTGGCCTTGAGGACTACTGGGAGGCACATGCCATCGAGCGTCTCGGCTTCGGGAAGCCCGGTGGCAGCCACATCATCAAGGCCCAGTACCGGGTGAGCGATCCCGCGGTGTCGTTCAGGGTCGACGACTGGGTCCTCGTGGCCGAGACCGACCTGCAGGTGAGCGGCTACATCCCCCTGTGAGCTCCTCTTGAGCCAGGACGGTCGGCCACTGTGACCTCCGATCCCTTCGCTTCGGTCGTCGGCCAACACACCGCCGTCGCCGCCTTGCGCGCCGCGGCGGCCGCCCCGGTGCACGCCTACATGTTGGAGGGTCCCCGGGGCGCTGGGGCGCGCACCGCGGCGCGCGCCTTTGCTGCCGAGGTCCTCGCCGCCGGCTTGGAAGGAGACGAGCGCGAACGGGTCCTGCGTCTGGCGGTCGAGGGCAACCATGTGGACCTTGTGGAGATAGAGCCTGACGGGCTCGTCTGGCGCTTTCCACAGCGCAGCAGCGGGGAGTCACCGGGCTCACGACTGGTGCAGGAGGCCACCACCTCACCGCGGGAGGCGGCGCGCAAGGTGGTGGTGGCTGTTGACTTCCACCTGGCCAATCTCGAGGCGGTGGGCAAGCTGCTCAAGATCGTCGAGGAGCCTCCTCCCACCACCGTGCTGGTGCTGCTCGAGGACGAGGTCCCACCCGAACAGGTCACCATCGCCTCGCGCTGCGTGCGTTTCGAGCTGGGACCGGTACCCGCTTCCGAGGTGGTGGCGCATCTGGAATCCCGGGGTGTCGACCTCGAGGCGGCCCGGCTGGTTGCGGAGGTGGCTGCCGGTGATGTCGCCCGGGCCGAGTTGCTGGCTTCGGACCCGGGTCTGCAGGCGCGGATGGCCGCGTGGAGTTCGGTTCCGGCCCGCCTGGACGGACGGGGAGCCACGGTGCACGGGATGGTCGGCGAGCTGCGGGCCCACCTCGACGAGGCGGCTGCCGCTGTCACCCGCCGCCACGAGGAGGAGACCGAGGCCGTGCGGGCCGAGGCCGAGTCACGGGGTACCACCAGGGGGATGGGCCTCACCCAGCTCGGCCAACGGCACAAGCGCGAGATGCGCCTTCTGCGCACAGAGGAGCTGCGTTCGGGCTTGGCCGCGTTGGGTGGCACCTATCGGCAGGTGCTGGTGGCCACCGGAGCCGTTCGGGGGCCGGACCGCACCGGCGAGGCCCTGGCGTCGTTGAGCACCATCCAGGTCGCGGCCGAGGCGTTGGAGCACAACCCAGGTGAGGAGCTGTGGTTGGCACACCTGCTGCTCGGGCTGTCCCCCCTGCCGGTCGACGCGGCCGAGGTGCCCGTCCCCTCATCCCGTTGAACGGCGCGCCGGCTCAGACCGTGAACTCGGTGCTCTGGGGCCTGGCGCTCGCCATCTCACCCCGTGAAGGTCGGCGTCTCGGCGATCGGGGTGGCGACGGGTGTCGGCTGCGTGGTGGGGGTCGACGACGAGGTGGTCGTGGTGGGGGGTGTTCCGGTGATCGTGGTGTGCAGCTCGGGCACCATGCCGGTGGGTGCGCAGGTCCAGGGCCCGCGGATACCACCGAACGGCGTGTGGGCCCCCACGACCACACCCATCCGCAACGTCAGGTCGAACGTCACGGTGGGCGCGCTGGCCACGAGCATCGCGTCGGTGGTGGCTTCGTCGGCGACGACCGACCATTCGGCACTGATTCGGAACGGCTCGCCCGGTTCCCGGGTGTCGGCCTCGGGCGGGTCGAGCGTGGCGTTCAGAGCGGTCTCGCCCGCGTTCCAGCCGATGCTCACGGAGGGTCCGGTGCTGGCGCCTGTGGGCGTGCCGGTGGCGGTCGCCCCGTCGGGCACGTCGAACCCCGTCGTGAGGTCGTCGAGGTCCAGCGTGAGGAACGCGGTCGACGCGTACTGCCGGTAGCCGGCCAGCACGACGGCGGGTCGGGCCCGCTCGTCGAGGAACGACGCGGCCTGGCCGGGGAGGTCGAGCTCGAACTCCATCTCGTAGTCGACCTCGGCTCCCGCAGCCGCGGTCGGGGCCCAACGCAGCTCAGCGGGGATCTCCATGCGGGTCGGGGAACCCTGGGCGAAGAGCGAGACCGGCTCGCCGATGAGCGATAAGCCGAGGATGGCCGGCTCGGCCGACGGTGTGCAGCTGAGCGTGAACGTCAGACTCTCCTCGCCGGAGGTGAGCGGCACCGCCTGGGTGCCGTCGCCGTCAGGCGGGTCGAGGCGTCCGCCGAGCAGCGCGTCGCGCACGGCGTCGTATGCCGGCTTCGGCTGCAGGTCGGCGTCCCACAGCAGCGGGTCGAGGCCCGGGTAGAGGAACCAGTCGATCCAGGTGTGGGCGTCGCTGACCCCCCAGATGTTGACGAGGTCGCACGCCGGCACCATCAGGCAGAGCTCGACCACTCGTCGGTACCGGTCGGCCTGTGCCTCCTGGCTGTCCTCGACGGTGTCGGGGACGGGCACGTCGAGCTCGGTGATCATCACGTCGAGGCCGAGGGCGTCGAGACGCTGCATGGTGTCGAGCAGCAGGTCCCAGTTGGGCTCACCGATGAACAGGTGGGTCTGCAGCCCGACCGCGTCGAGCCGCGCCCCCTCGTCCAGCAGCTGCTCGGCCAGCGCCACCAGGGCGTCGGCCTTGCCCGGCAGGTACTCGACCCCGGCCTCGTTGACGAAGAGCTCGATGTTCGGCGGAGCTTCGGCCCCGACGATGGCGAAGAGCTCCGAGATGTAGTCGGGCCCCAGCACGTCGTGGAAGTGGTTCTCGTAGAGCTGCTCGCCCATCGTCTGGAAGGGCTCGTTGATGACGTCGATCCGGTCGAGCTCCGGGTAGCGGTCGAAGATCACCTGGGCCCGGTCTCGGAGGACGGCGCGGAGGTCATCGGGGTCGTCGACGCCGAGCACCCAGTCCGGGAGGTCGTCGAGGAGGACTTGGTCCCAGGCGAAGTGGAGGCCGGTCTGGTCGAGTCCGTGGTCGAGGGCGAACTGGTAGCTGGCGTCGGCTGGACCGAAGTTCCACGTGTCGGGGGTCGGCTGGATGGTCCCCCAGGAGAACGCGTGGTTGATGTGGTGGTCGGCCTCCGCCAGGAACACCGCCTCCTCTGCCGGGCTGCCGGGCCACGTCAGCCCGAAGCTGATGCCGACGGCGGCCGCGGCCTCACGCAGCCGGCAGTCGTCTGGGTCGGCGCAGCTGGCGGCCGGCGCACCGGCAGCGTCGGTCGGGCCGGGATCGGCAGCCGTCCCCGGCGCGGTGATCGTGGTTGCGGCCGCCAGGAGCAGCGCAGCGAGCAGCAGCCGCGTCGCGGCGTGCAGGTCGTAGACGACGCAGTCGTGCCCGTCGGCGAGCAGCCGCCGCACCATGTTGGCCCCCATCCGGCCCAGTCCGACCATCCCGAACTGCATGCCGTCTCCTCAGGTGGTTGTGTCCCTGGCGCCGATGCTAGCTACTGCTTCCGGGCCTGGGTTCGAGGTGACAGATGGGCCGCCAGCTCAGAACGTGAACTCGGTGCTCTGGGCCAGGCGCTCGCCGAGTTCGGCGGCGGGTACGGGACGGGAGAACAGGTAGCCCTGGGCCCAGTTGCATCCCAGGGCCCGTAGGCCCTGGAGCTGGTCAGAGGTCTCGACTCCCTCGGCGGCGGTGACGACGTCGAGCGCGTCGGCCATCTGCATGATGGCCGCGGCGACCATGGACCCGGTGCCGTCCGCCTGCAGGTCGGTCACGAAGGCCCGGTCGATCTTGACGATGTCGACGGGGAACCGGTGCAGGTAGGACAGGGACGAGTAGCCCGTGCCGAAGTCATCGATGGCCAAGCGGACACCCATCGTGGTGAGCTGTTCCAGCACTTCCAGGGATCCTTCGGCGTCGTCGATGAGGATCCCCTCGGTCACCTCCACCGACAGGCGTTCCGGCGGCCAGTCGTACTTGAGGAGGACCCGTCCCAGGTTCGTGACCAGGTCGACTGCGGACATCTGGCGGGGCGAGAAGTTGACGGCCATCACGAAGTGGTCCAGTCCGGGGATGGTGTCGGCCCAGTTGCGGGCCTGTCGGACTGCATCTTCCAGGACCCAGCGGCCCAGGCGGACGATCATCCCGGTCTCTTCGGCCACGGGGATGAACTCGTCGGGGTAGATGAGCCCCAGGGTGGGGTGTTGCCAGCGCACCAGCGCTTCGGCCCCTACCACCGCGCCGGTCGCCACTTCGACCTTGGGTTGGTAGTGCACAACGAGCTCGTGGCGGTCGAGGGCCAGGCGCAGATCGCGCTCGCGCTGGAGTCGGTGATGGGCGGCTGAGCGCATGGCCTGGTCGAACACCTCGAGGCGTTCGCGCCCGGCCCGCTTGGCGCGCGATCATGGCGGCCGAGGCGTGCTCTACGAGCTTGTTCGCCGAGGTGTCGTCGGGACCGGCGTAGGCCACGCCGGTGGACACCGACAAGAAGATGTCGCCTTCGTCGAGGGCGAAGGGCTCCGACAGGGCTACCTCGATCCGGTTGGCGGTTGTGTGCACCCGGTCCTCGAGCTCGTCGAGAGAGGCTCCCGCCACCAGGAAGACGAACTCGTCGGCACTGAAGCGACCGAGGAGCTCGCCTGGCCTGGTCAGGCCCTGGATGCGATCGGCGAACATGCCCAGAAGGGCGTCGCCGGCACGGTGACCGAGGCTGTCGTTGACCACCTTGAAGCGGTCCAGGTCGATGAACATGACAGCCGTGCCGCCGTCTTCGCTTCGCAGGAGCTGGTCGAGGTGGCGGACGATCATGGCCCGGTTGGGAAGCCCGGTGAGGGCGTCGTGGTTGGCTTGATGCTCGAGGGCGGTGTGGCTGCGGCTGCGGTCCAGGGCGATGGCCACCAGGCGGGCGGCCCGTTCGGACACCGCCAACTCCTCGGTCATGGGTGGATCCGGGATCGAGAAGTAGCTGGCCACCAGGGCCACGACCTGGTCGCTGCCCGGTGTGATCACCGGGGCCACCCAACCGGAGATCACTCCGTGGGCCTTGCTGGCGGCGATCTGTTCGGGTGCCAGGGCCCGGTCGTGTTCGACGTTGTCCACGGCGACAGGGATGCCAGCCTCGGCGGCCCGGGCGAAGAGGCCGAAGGGTCGCCGGCCGTCGATGTCGTCACGTAGGCGGGTGGGCAGGTTGGGTCCTTCTGCGATGCGCATGCGGCCGTCGGGTTCGAGCAGGATCACCGTCGCGGTGCCCGAGCGTGAATGGCGCTCGATCATGCGTACCACCGCGGAGAGGGTGTCGGTGACCTCGGCGCCCGTGGCGATGAGCTCCAGGATGCGGGCTTCGTCTTCGAGGAGCATCCTGGCCCGGCGGTACTCGGTGAGGTTGCGGGTGATGAGTACCACCCCGGCGACATCGGGATCGTCGAGCAGGTTCGTGGCCACGACTTCGATGGGGACCCAGTTGCCTTCCGTGTCGGTCATCCGGAACACGTCGGCCAGCTCCTCGCCCGGGGCGTCCAGACACTCCTCGAAGCGCTTCAGCGCCCTTTCCTGGTCGTCGGGATGCACCAGTGTGGCCATGTCGAGGTCGACCCAGAACTCTGTCGAGTAGCCCAGAACGTCGCTGTACTGGCCGGTCGAGCTGCGGACCCGTCCGTCGCGGTCCACCACGGTGACGGTCTCTGCGATCTTGGAGAAGACGGCGCGCATGAAGTGATCGCGCTCGGACAGCTCGGCCTCGGCCCGGCGTTGTTCGGTCAGGTCCTGGGAGAGCACCATGATGCGGTCGAGGCTGCCGTCGGGGTGCATGATCGCCAGGGCCGAGGTGACCGCGGGTAGGAGGTGGCCGTCCTTGTGGCGGGCCATGCCCTCTCTGGGGGGCATCGTCCCGTCGGTCAGGAGGGCGCGACGGGCGGCGGCGATGGTTTCGCTGCGGCCGGCGGGAAGGACGGGAAGGGGTCTGCCGATCACCTCTTCGGCGGTCCAGCCGAAGACGTTCTCGGCGGCCTGGTTCCAGTCCAGGACGGTCCCTTCGAGGTCCAGGGAGTAGATGGCGATCGGCGCGTTGTCGAACGTGAGCTGGAAGGCCGTGCTGGTGCGCTGCACCTCCTCGGCCATGTCGTGCACCGGGGTGACGTCGTGGTACTCGATCAGGGCGTAGACGGGTTGGCCGTCACGGTCGGTGACCAGCGTGCCCGAGATGAGGGCCCACACCTCGCTGCCGTCCGGCCGCACGATGCGGTACTCGGCCTGATAGCCGGGCAGCTCGCCCCTGATTCCGGCTTCGAAGGTGGCTTCGAGGTCGGCTCGGGCCGCCGGCTCGGCCTCGGGGTCCAGGGCGTAGGTCCCGACGAGATCCTCGCGGGTCAGGCCGTGGAGGCGTGCGGCGGCCTCGTTCACCCGGACGAAGTAGCCGGTCATGTCCACCGCGGCGATCCCGAAGGGAGCCTGCTCGAAGACGGCAGGGAACCAGTCGTCCTCTTCGGGCCCGCTTCCGGGGTCAGGCGTCCAGGAGTTGATGGTGTCCCGGAGCTCCCGGTCCATCCCCACCTCCTCGGGTCGTCGCTCGCCGCGGAAGACGCCTTCCGGCATCGCCACCGACACCGATGCTAGGCGGATCCTCCCCGGCGTGCTCTTGGGAGGGCAGGCGGCGAATCCTGTCTGGCTCTGGAGGCAACGCTGATACCGTGTCTGGCCTTGCCCGAGTAGCTCAGTCGGCAGAGCGGCTCACTCGTAATCATCCCGACTTGAGCGCTGTGCTAACGGTACGAAAGCCCAGGTCACGGTCGAGCGTCGGGTCGCTGTGATCCGCTGTCGTGAACGCTTGGCCTCGTGGTAGGCGCCTCGGTGAGGTTGGTGCCTACGATGAGCCAGTGCCGACCGTCCAGCAGCAGAGCCAAATGCTCGCCCTCGTCGTGCTGGGGCAGTTCAACCCCGCCATCTTCCAACCATCGTGGTTCGGAGCCGAGGGGCTGATCGGCGCGACGGAGGCCGAGAACGCGACGGTGGAGATCGTGCACCAGCAGGTGTCCGACTTCACGGCCGACTGGCTCCATGTCCAGGTGACTAGGGATCGCCTCCTCGTCCGAACCGAGCGAGAGTCGCACTTCGAGCCGCTCCGCGATCTGCTGGTCGGGACGCTCACGCTCTTGAGGCACACGCCCTCGGCCGCACTGGGTGTCAACCACGACACGAGCCTCGCCTTCGGGAACCGGGACTCGTTCGACAAATTCGGCTGGACCCTGGTGCCTCCCACCAACTGGGAGGGAGTGCTGCAACGACCAGGGATGGCCAGTGTGGAAGAACAGGGGGAGCGAACCGATGGCCGGGATGGCTGGGTGCGCGTTCGGATTCAGCCGGTCCTCGATGCCGGTGAACCCCACCAGGCGATCGTCGCGGTGAACGACCATTTCGCGGTGAGCAAATCACCCGAAGCCGGATCGACTGAACTGATCACCACGTTGCTCGGTGAGGAGTGGAACGATATGACTACTCGGGCATCGGCGATCCTCGATCACTGCAAGGGGATGATTCAGTGAGTCGCGCGGCCAGCACCATTCACAGCAGCACCTGGGACAACGTCCGGCCGACGGGTACCGATTCGTTCCCTGGGGCACGCTGGCACGAGCCGTCCTTCGCCTGGCCGCTCGGCGAATCGACTCGTCAGGGCGCGACCTCGGGCGGAATCGGGCGTCCTGCTCGGGCCGATCTCCGCGACGAGATCGAGGTCAGCGAGTTTGTGGATGAGCCAGTCGAGGTCTCCCCCACGGCGACCAAACAGGCACGCTTCGTCGCCTTGCAGAAGTGGGAGGGCCGCGTCACCGAGTGCTTGGACGATGGCTTTCGAGCCGTGCTCACGGACATCACCACCGCGGGCATCGAGGAGCGAGTCGAGTTCGATCTCGACGAGGTCAGCCGAGACGATCTCCCGCTGATCGTTCCCGGTGCCGTGTTCTATTGGAGCGTGGGCTATCGCGATGAGCCGACCGGCGAGCGCAGTCGGTCCTCCATCATCAAGTTCCGGCGCCTGCCCGGCTGGTCGGTCCGCGACCTCGAACGCATCACCGATCGCGTCACTGGCATGAAGAAGCGCCTCGGCCTCCTGACGTGACCGGAGCGCCCGCCCCTGACGAAGTCGAGGTCACTGTGCTCGGCCCGGGGCGCGGGGAGAGCGTCGTCGTGCACCTCGGCGCGGGTGAGTGGCTGATCGCTGACTGCTGCATCAAGCGAGCAGGGGGTGCTGCCCCGCTCGACTATCTCGCCTCGATCGGCGTGCCCGCCACGGCAGTGACTTGGCTCGTTGCGACTCATTGGCATGACGACCACGTTCGAGGATTCGGGCACCTCGTTCGGCAGTGCGCGAGCGCTCGGGTCGCACAGGCCGCCGCGTTGCAGGGTGATGAGTTCCTCACGCTGTTGGCTGCTGACGAGGACCTGAACATCGAGGGGTCCTCAGGTGTTCACGAGATGCTGGCCACGCTGAACACGCTCGCCGAGGCCGGTCGTGGAGTTCCCGAATTCGTGAGGGCTGAACAACGGCTCGTTCGCCGGGTTGGCTCCGATGGCATCCCTGAGTGCGAGGTCTGGGCGTTGTCCCCGAGTAACGCCGCCGTCGTCGAGGCGATCCGCGACTTCGGCCAGTGGGCGCCGCAGGTGGGAGCGACACGGCGCGTTGTGCCTCGCCCCGATCGGAACGCGGCGGCCGTGGTCCTTCACGTCAGAGTTGGTGTGGTCGCTCTCCTCCTGGGGGCAGACCTTGAAGTTCACCCTTCGCCCGACCAGGGTTGGCAAGCCATCGTGCTCTCTGACAGTCGTCCGGTCGAGCAAGCACACTTCGTCAAGGTGCCTCACCACGGCTCGAACAACGCCCACGATGACGCCATGTGGCAGCAACTCCTCGTTGATCAGCCACACGCGGCGCTGACTCCGTTCACATCAGGCAGCACCCCGCTCCCGCGGGATTCCGACCAGCGCCGAATCGCAGCCCTGACGCCGAACGCCTGGCTCACGCGTACGAAGGACAGCGGTGGCGCTCCCGGTCGCCCGAGGGCGGTCGAGCGCACGATCAGGAGCGTGGCGAGATCGATCGAGGTCGTCTCCGTCGATCCTGGCCGAGTCACGATGCGTTGCCCCGCTGATGGTTCGGGATCGTGGACGGTCGATGCGCCAAGCCCTGCGGTACGTCTCACCGCTTGAGTCGGCCAGTCGGCCTCTCGCACGTCCAGTCGGTGGTCCAGGGGGTTAGGTACCTACCGTGGCAGCGGCGCCGGTACCCGCGGTCGGCCAGTCAGTAGTTCTCGCGGATGTAGCCGTAGGCGCGATCGAACAGGTCGCCGGTGATGGGCAGGCCGTGTTTTCTGAGCACCTTGCGAATCTCGCTGCGTACCGTGCGGTCGCCTGGTTGGCTGCTGGTCCAGCCGGTGAAGCGCACCTGTCGCACGATGACATCGATCTCCTCAACTACCTGCTCGATGATCACCGGAGTGTCGGCAGGCGCGTACTCACGGAGTATCTGGGTGAGCGTGCCCACCTTGGGGTCGGGGAGCAGGGTGAGGTCGTCGAGGTGTCCGTCGTCGTCGGCGCGCTCGACGGCGGTGACCTCGCGGGCGAGGTCGAGGAGTTCACGGAGGAACTCAACCGATGCTGATGCCCTGTCGAGTTGGCTCCGTCGGAGCCGTTCGAGTCGCTCGGAGAGCGCGACGTAGGCAGGGTGGTTGTTGGTTGCTGCCAATCGTCGCTTGATGCGCGCCTCGATCGTGTCCAGCGCCTCGGCCACAGTGACGGCGTCGCCCTTGCCGGTGTCGATGTTGGGGAGCGCCAATTGCCGGATGGCCTCGATCGTCTCGGCATCCACGATGACCTCATCGAGGCCGGTGCCCGTCACGCGCAGGTCGGTAATGTGCCCGTGCACGAGTTCGAGGGTCTTTGCGCCGAAGCGCTGCCACAGCAGGTCGTTGGAGACGCCCGTGGGTTTCACGGACTCGTAGACCTGCGCGAGCCAGCGGTAGTCAGTCCGGTAGGCGGCGAGGGCCGGGTTGGGGTCGAGGAACTCCCAGAGCGTCTGTACCGCGACGAACTCGGCAGCGAAGCCATCGCGGTCATCGCCCGGTGGGATGCGCTGTTGGGCCGCGGCGAGAGCATCGAAGGACGTGTCTGTGCGATCGATGCCCTCGAATCGGCTTGTGGCCGTGTCGATCGCAGCCTCGAACTCGTCGAGGAGGCCCTCGATGTCCACCGGCCGCTTTCCGCCGCGATCGGGGTCCGCTGCCTGTAGCGCGCGAGCGATCTCGTTGCCGAGGCCGACGTAGTCCACGATCAGCCCGAAGTGCTTCTCCTGTCCGGTGTGGGGGTGGGTCCACCGTCGGTTGGTGCGGGTGATTGCCTGGAACAACGTGTGGAGGCGCAGGGGCTTGTCGAGGTACATCGCCCCCTCGATGGGAGCGTCGAAGCCGGTGAGCAACTTGGCCGTGACGATCAGGAGCGAGAGGGGATCGTCGGCGTCGGTGTAGCGATGGATCAGGCGCGCCTCCTGCTCCCTGCTCAACTCGAAGCGCTCGCGCCACTCGGGAGGTTCGGACTTGGCGGTGCCGACGGTCATGACGACGGCGGCCTCTCGGCCGTTGCCGTTCTCGGTCAGGATGCGTGTGATCTCCTCGTGGTAGAGGGTGCACAGTTCTCGGTCGAACGCGACGACCTGAGCCTTCGTCCCCAGCGGTGCCACCTTGGCGAGGTAGTGCTCGACGATGTCGGAGCACACGGCGTGGATGCGTTCGGGATTACGCATGAAGGTCTTGACGGATGCGGCGCGGTCGGCGAGAAGTTCACGTTCCTCGTCGGTTAGCCCCTCCTCGTCGGCCATCGCCTCGAACGCCTCATCGAGCGCGGCACGGTCAACCTGGAACTCCACGAGACGTGTCTCGACGTGGACGGGCACCGAGGAGCCGTCGGCGATCGAACGCTCCATCGAGTACGCGTTGAGAATCCAGCCAGGGTCATCGGGATCGCCGAACAACTTGAAGGTGTTGCGGTCGGCGTCCGCGATCGGGGTGCCGGTCAGTCCGAAGAACTGCGCGTTGGGTAGCGCCTCGCGCATGTCCGTACCGAGGCGCCCTTCTTGGGTCCTGTGCGCTTCGTCCACCAGCACGATGATGTTGTCCCGGCCGTTGAGCAGCCCGGCGCCCTCGAATCGGAAGATGGTGGTGAGGATGATGCCGCGCTGGTCCTCGGCGAGGAGGTCGCGAAGTTGGGCCTTGGTGCCTGCAACCTGCATGCGCGGGAGGCCAGCGGTTCGGAACTGCCTGTAGGTCTGTTCGATGAGATCGACGCGGTCGAGGACGCACACAACGGTTGGCCCGCCCACCTTCTCGTCGTTGAGGAGGGCCAGTGCGGCGAAGGCCATGAGCAAGGTCTTGCCCGTGCCCTGGTAGTGCCAGATGAGGCCCTTGTGACGGCCCTCGGCGAGCACGCGGGCGTGGATCGCCTTGACGCCCTCGACCTGGGGGTAGCGGGGGATCAACTTCACCAGCCCACCGCCGAACGGGTGCTCGAATAGGGTGAAGTCGCGGACCACCGAGAGCACGCTCTCGGGGTGAAGCAGTAACTCGACCGATCTCATGACCCGCGCCGGGCCTTCGAGATCGAACGGGTCGGCCGTGCTTCCCCACATGAGCCACTTCTCGGGTGGCTGGCCGACAGCGCCGTAGTGGAACTCGCGGCCCTCTGTCGCGAACGAGAGCACGTTGGGCACGAAGAACGGCCCGCACTCTGCCTCGTAGACGTTGTGGATGTCCTTGGCAGCGTTGAGCCACGACACCTTGGCGTCCACGGGCGACTTCGTCTCACCCACCACCAGGGGCAAGCCGTTGACCCACAGCACGACATCGAAGCGCCGCTCGTGACCGGGGTAGCCGAACGTGACCTCATCGGAGACGACCAAGGTGTTGTTGGTCATGTCCTCGAAGTCGATCAGCCGCACCGGCTCGTAGGCGTCAGCGTCGATGAACTTGATCGTCTTGTGGCCGCGGAGCCAGGTCACCATCCGCTCGTTGGCAGCCACCAACCCCTCGGTGACTGCCGACAAGATCACGGCACGCAGTAGGGGGAGCACTTCCTCGACGCGATCGGGCTGCTCTGCGATGAGCGGGTTCAACCTGATAAGGGCGTCGATGAGGTCACCCTCCAAAAGGACGCCGTCGATGGCACGCCCGAGGTCCTTCCCAGATACTCGGCCCCAACCGAGGTCGGGCTGCGCCAGCCGATCGACGATGGCTGCCTGCACGGTGGACGACTCGGAGAAGCCCTTCACGCCGACACCATGCCAATGCTGTGGTTGGTGGACATCCGATGAGTTCCGCCGAGGAGGTGGGCGACGAGTGCGGCCCGCGAGTGGGCCAGTGCATCGGCGTACGCGACAGCGGCGCTAGTCGCTTCGGCGAACTCCCATGCGAGCGAGGCGAACTGTTGTTGGTCGGAGGTGCGCGGCACAGGGATCTCTGAGGTCAGATAGTCGGGAATACGGAGATTCCAGATCCCGGTGGTCTTGGCCGAGAAGAACCGGGTGTTGCCCAAGAGGTACTTGACCCACAACACCCAGTACACGTAGCCCGGATGTGCAAGTTCCGAGTCAACGCGAAGCAGTCGCATGAAGTCCGAAGGTACGACCGGGGTGGTGAACTCGTCGGCACATACAACGACGCGGCCGACCGGCTGGTCATCGGAGCCTCCCGACCGTTCGAGCACGATGTCGCCTGGCGCCAGCGATCGCACCATGGCTCGCTTGGCGGAGAGTGAACGCAGTGCACTCCGGGAGGGGTCCACCGTGACGGAGCCATTGGCAAACACGGCAGGGCTGAGAGCGAGAACATCCTGTGCTTCGGTGCCAGGGTCTGAACCCCATGCGCCCCCGATGACGTGTGCCATCAGCCCGTCCAGGCGCGCAACCCGGGAGGTTTCCTGGAAGTTGTTCATGAGGTTGACGAGGACACTCAGATGCGCTCGGCTCGTGGCATCGGCCACGCCCGAGGCAGCCCGCCCGGCCTCAGATGCCGACCCGACCAAATTGACGATTCGAGCCTGATCCGCCATGGGAGGAAGCGGGACCTCGATCGATGCAAGGTCGGCAGGGCTGGTTCGCGGCATCCGACTCCCTGCGCTTCGTGCGATGCATTGCTCGATCACAGGCTCGGACGCGACAAGGATTGGAAGGAACCCGGGGGCTACAGCCTCCGCCCGCGGACGCAGCACGAGAATCTCAGGGGTGCATACGCCGTCGCTGTCGGCGATGGCGACCTTCCGCAGATACGGACGGAGGCGACCGAACAACACGTCACCTGAACGAAAGGGCGTCACGCTGCTTGTGACTCCTGCCGCGACCCCACCCTCCATTGGGGTCAGGTCGTTGCTCCCGACATGCTCCAAACCTAGGTAGCGCGTGTTTGCGGGCAAGGTGGATGGGTCGGAACGCGCCGAGACAAGGTCGTAGAGATCGCCGAGGAGAGTTGTGGGCCAGGTGTCCTCAGGCATAGCCCGCTGCCCTGAGGCGCTCATCAAGTCGTGCTTCGGCCTCGTGGAGGACTGCGCGTGCCGCGGTGAGGTTGCCGATGGCGTCTTTAACGCTCAGTACCTCGTTCGAGGCCAGACGGAGATAGCGACCTACGTTGAGATCCCAGGCGTTCTCACTGATCTCGCTGTGGGCAACCAGGCGAACCTGGACGCCTTCGTCCTCGTGGGGATCGGCCCCAGTCCTGTACGACGCGACCAGCGCAGCCACGTCCTCATCACCCATCTGGTTCTGGTTGCGCCCCTTTGTGAATTGCTCCGATCCGTCGATGAACAGCACGGTCTCTCGTCGGTCCTCGGGTTTGTCTGCCCGGAAGATCAACAGGCACGCTGGAATTGAGGTCGAATAGAACAAGTTTGGAGCGAGGCCGATGACGGCTTCGAGTTGGTCCCCTTCGACGAGACACTGCCTGATCTTCGCCTCGGCACCACCTCTGAACAGCACCCCGTGAGGCATCACGACGCCGACGCGGCCAGTCCGCGGCCGCATCGAGGCAACCATGTGTTGAACCCAGGCCATGTCAGCGCTGTTCGCCGGTGGCACCCCACAGAACGCACGCGAGTCAGCAGCCCAGGTGTCAGCGCCCCAGTTCTTGAGGCTGAACGGGGGATTCGCGATGACAACGTCGAAGTGCGAGATGGCGCCGTCGGGATCACGAAACTTGGGGTCGCGGAGGGTGTCGCCGCGGAGCACCTGAAAGTCCTCGATGTCGTGGAGGAACAGGTTCATGCGCGCGATGGCAGCGGTGGTGAGGTTCACCTCCTGGCCGTAGAGCCGAAGGGTGCGAGTGTCGCCACCGTTCTCGCGCACTTCGCCGATGGTCTCGACCAGCATCCCGCCCGAGCCGCAGGCGGGGTCGTAGATCGTCTCCTCGGCCTGAGGGTCGAGGATCTTCACTGAGGAGGCGGACGACGGCTCGCGGGGTGAAGAACTCGCCCGCCTTCTTGCCGGACTCGTCGGCGAACTGCTTGAGCAGGTACTCGTAGGCGTCGCCGAGGAGATCGTTGGCGAACCTGGTCCGGGCGCAGCGTCAGCCGATCGAACGTGTCGATCAGCCCGAGCAGGGACGCCTCGGGGATGCGCTCCTTGTTGGCCCAGGCCACGTCGCCGAAGATGCCCGCCAGCGTCTCGGGGTTCGCCTGTTGGAGTCGATCGAGGACTTTCTGCAACTTCGCACCGACGTTGGCGGTGGTGTTGCGCAGGTCGGACCAGTGGCATCCCCCGGGGATCAGGAAGCGGTGGTAGTCGGCCTCGACATCGGCCTCGATCTCCGACCCGAAGTCGGCCTCGGCCTCCTCGTGCTCCATGTCCCAGGTGTCCGACACCCACTTGAAGAACAGGAGCGGGAAGATGTACGACTTGAAGTCCGTCGGGTCCACGGGGCCGCGCAGGTTGTTGGCTGCGTCCCACAGCCGCGCTTCAAGTTCCTGTTGTGTCAGCGTGGCCGCCATGCGCCCCCCGTCGATGCGTATCCGCTGACGTTACGCCGGTCGATCGGGCCTCGCGGGGTGCATCGATCAAGCAACGTGGCGCGCGGCAGGTCCGCGGCGGGCGCGGGCGACTGCGGCTTGCTCACGGGCACGCTCGCGCGCGGCGGGGTCGAGGATGCGCGACACCGCCGATGGCGACCATCGCCCTCCGCGCTTCGTCGATACGCCCTCGTCGTTGAGGGCGGTGCAGATGTCTCGCAGGCTCGCTCCTGAGGCCCGCATCGCCCGCATGCGGTCCACGATGGCTGCCTCATCCTGATCGGCCACGAGAGCGCCCCCGGAGGCCCTGAGGCCGTACCCGGGAGCGCCACCGGCGTATCCACCGGCGGCGGCCTTCCTGCGCCGTCCGGCGTGCATCCGCATCGTGATCATGCATCGCTCGTACTGCGCAACCGCTCCGAGGACCTGACGGATCAACTGGCGGCTGGGATCGTCGGGGTCGTCCACCAGAACAGCAGTCTCCGAGTCGCTGGTGGAGAACACCTGAGCGCCCGCCCGGTGGGCCTCGGCAAGCAGTTGCTCTTGCAGAACCAGGTCGCGTGCCAAGCGATCGAGCCGATAGACGACCACGCCGTCAGCCTCCCCCGACTCGATCGCGGCCAAGATGCACATGAGGCCATCACGGTCGGCGAGTTCGGTGCGGCCGCTCATCACGTCCTGGCACACGGTGACGATGCGATTGCCGGTGCGCTTGGCCCAAGCCCTGATGGCGGCCTCCTGAACCTCAAGCCCTGCTCCGTCGTCGGCCTGCCTGTCTGTGCTCACCCTGACGTAGGCGGCGATGCGGAGGCGGCGTTCGGGGGTGGTGGCCATGTCGTCATCATGTCGCACCGTTGCATTATTGTCAAGTATTGCAACAGACCAGGTAGTGGTGTTTTCAGTTCCGCCGATCCCCGAGCACCCGTGCTGCGATGGCATCGAGAACGGGGTTGCCGCTCGATGCAACCTCGGGCCATGAGCACCGCCCTCCCGATGGACGGTGTGGAAATCGGTAGGCACCGCACCGGCACAGCGGGCAGTCGGCACGGCGACGGGTACCCCCGCGCGTGAGGAAGCGTTCGAGGGATTCGAGGGCTGTCGGGAGCGGTCCCCGATGGTGACGCTGACCGTGGACATTACAGACTTGTGCCGTGCTGTCCCAGGTCGCCCAGGCGCGGCAGGACGAACCGTCGGCCCTCGTTGCGGCGCACCGCCGCACGGCCTCGTACGCGGCCGTGAGAGCCATTACGGCGCCGTCTCGTAACTATCAGGGGGTCCGTCGGTCGGTGGCTCCTGGTCCTTGTGCTCAGCAGCCCAGTTGGCCTGTTCATGTCGGCGTTGCGCCCGTTCAAGGGCGTACCGGCCGAGGCGTTGCACCCCAGTCCCCACGGCGCCGGTGGCCGCGGCGAGCCTGTCGGCGGCATCGTGGGGCGTCGTGGTGAGGTGCCACGTGTGCTTCCCGACCCGTTCGGCCGCGCCGCCAGCCTCCAATGCGCGAACCGAACCGCTGACGGTTGACCAACTGACTCCCAGCCGCTTCGCAATCGTCGCCATCGACATCGGCCCTTCCGATGAATCCATCAGAATGATCACTCGGCGGGCAACGGGTCCCGCTCCCTGGTTCGTGAAGGCATCGTGCCCCCAGGGGAGAGTTGGTCCGCCACCTGCTCCTGGGTCAACGACCTCCGAAGGGTTCGCGTTGCTGACCTCACTACTTGCCTCCCGAAGGGAGGGAGGGGACGGGCAAGTAGTGAGGTCAGGTTCGCGATCGGGCGATGGGCTAGTAGGTGGGTCAGCGTCGCGAGGTGGTGGCAAGAGGGTGAACACCGAGGCCGTGTTGCCGAACCCCGGTTCGATCTTGAACATGAACCCGTCGAGGTCCTGCACCCGGCGCTTGACCGTGGACCTCGAAGACCCGGCGCGCACCGCCAGGTCGGAGTACGAGCGCGTCACACGGTGGTGGCGAACGGCTTGTGCGGCCTCGATGATGGTCATGGCCACGGCCTGGCTCCGGTCCCCGCCGCGGTCGGTCCAGTTCTCCTCCCGCTCGACCCACGACCTCCACCCGGTGATGATTTCGATCTCGGCACTTCGGTCGATCGTGAGAGGCGGGAGCGTGCGCGGACGGACGTTGTCCCCGCCCACCGGCGCACGCGGGGAATCACCTGATCCACCTCGTAGCAGGGCAGGCCGGTGTCAGCGCGGCCGACCTAAGTTGACCGAGCATCTGGTCGAGGTCGCCGCCCATGCCCTTGTGGATCGCCACGACCTTGCACACGCTCGCCCTCAGCGCTTCGTTGCGTTCACCCTCGCGGGTGGTGAGCATCTCCTGCACGACGCCAGACAAGCCGCCAACGGCGTACGCGGCGCGGCGTTCGTCCTCATTCGTGCCGGTCGAGATCGGGCGGTACTCCCATCGCTTCTCCCACGACGGACGTAGCAGCGTGCCGAGCAGCCAATCGGGAATCTCCGCGACGTAGTCGCACGAGCCGAGGTACTGATAGCCCGCGGTCGGCGCGGCGCAGGCGTAGCCGCTTTCCCCGCGTACGTCGATGCCGGGGGCGAGTGCCCCAGCCGAGTTGGGGATCACCGGCAGGCCCGGCGGCGCCGAGAAGACGAGGTGGTGACCGTCCCTCGGCGTGAGGCTGACCACGGTCTTGGTCGCAGCCTCCTCGATGGTCCAACCGAATCGATCCACCTCGGGCATGTCGTTCCATGCGGCAACGCCATCGTGCTCGCCGTGTCGATCAAGATCAAAGATGATCAGGCCCAACCGATAGTGCTTCGTGAGGCCGGTGGCGACACCGATGCCGATGGGCGTGTCCCGCTCGTCTGCCCTGGCGGCCCAGATCGAGGCAAGGCGGGGGTTGGTGGCAGCCCCTTTCGATCCCTGGCGGAGGCCAAGGTGGCTCGCGGGGACTTGTCGAGGTTCGTCGGCAGCACGGGGATGCGCCGCTCCGCGAGGAATGGCAGGGCCTCCGCTGGGGACATGCCCTCTGCGCAGCGCAGTGCCTCCCCGATCAGGTGGCCGCGACGATCGGCGTCCCACCGATCAACGCGACCAACGGGGGGTTCGGGGACCCACCGGCCCCCGCTCATGAGCGCCGCCTTGCCTTCGCTGAAAGGAAGGCCAGTCGGGTGAAGTACGCCTTGCGCGCGGAGTCCGCTCGACGGGAGCGCTCGTCGGGCGGGAGGGTGCCGTCGGGATCAACCTCGCGCTCGAAGCGGTCGAGTGCAGCCATGCGGGCGGCAGCCGTTCGAGCGGCGGGGTCGTCGGTGCGTGCCCACGACTCATGGGCAGCGATGCGAGCGCGCATGGTGCGCTCGCCGGGGGTAAGGGCGTCAGCCAACGGTCCACCTCGTGGATCGTGGCGGGTGCCCCAGGTCCCGCACGGCTGACGCAGCCGGGCTTAATCAGTTGGTCCCAATGTTACCCGTGTGCGCTGTGCTATCAGTCCGATGAGGGGTCAGGAATCGCGCTCAGTCGGACGGGCCGTTGCCCCGTCACATGTCGATTGAACGCCTCGGTCAACTCGATGATCGAGAGCGCCAGGTACCCATGGCGCGCGCATCGAAAGGGAACTTGGCTCATGGGGTCGATTGGCTCGCGCCAGGTCGCGTCCAGGTAGAACTCGCGCCGCTCGACCCAGGGAGCGACGTGGCCCTTCTTGTTTTCGAGGCTCGGTCGAAAGTCATCATCAGCCGTTGCCTGCACGCCGAGGTAGGCCACTCCGTCGCGGGTCAGTGGCGCCGGAAGGTGCGATTCGATGATCCGGCGCCCGAATTCGCGATCTCGCGTGGCGAAGCCGACAGCCTTGCTGCATTCTGGACAGACCACCCGAGCGATGACGAAGTTTCTCTGAGCCGCCTTCGTTGCTTCGTCGCCCGGCATTCGCTTGGCCGTGTCCCACGACAGAGCGTCAACGTCCATCGAGGCGATCGGCGGGGGAGTGCTGGTGATGAGCCAGGTGGGCGCGTGTCATCGCTGCGGACTTCCCGTACCTGTCCAACATCGTTCGATCAGTCCAACCGGCGATGGACATGAGATCGCCCTCGTTGCCGCCGCTCACGAGCCAGTCGTTGGAGAACGTGTGCCGAAACTTGTGGGGGTTGGCGTCGATGCCGCCCGCCTGCATCGCCCGCCGCCGGACCATCTGATAGATGCCCGAGTTGGTCAGGGGTCCCTTGGGGCCGATCCAGAACTCCGCTCGATCAGCCAACCGATGATGGCGTCGCGCCCGGAGGTAGCGATCGAGGGCGGCGGCCGCGGTGCGGCCCACCGGCAGGGTCCGCCGGATGCGTCCTTTGCCCTCGACGGTGATCGTCTGACCGCGGAGGTCAACGTCAGCGAGCGTGATGCCGGTGACCTCGTCCAAGCGCACCCCGAGGTCGATCAGCACCAGCAGGATCGCCCGGTCACGAACGTCGAGGAACCCCTTGGAATCGGCGGTGCCCACGATGCGCGTCAATTCGTCTGCGGTGAACACCTCGACCGGCTTCGGGGGCACTTTGGGCTTCTTGATGCGAACCATGGGGGAGAGGTCGATCTCGCCCTCGCCTTCAAGCCAGTCGAAGAACAACTTGAGGCGGGTGTACGCCGACGCCACGCTGCTGGCGGCGAGGTCCCGATCGTGCATCGCCGCGAGGTACTCCTCGATCTGCTGCTTGGTGATGTCGGCCGCCACACAGGAGAGATGGTGCTCGACCAGGAACTTGTCGAGTCCTTCGATCGCAGCCATGTAGCCTGCCCTCGTCTTGTCCGTCAGGTTCGCTGCACGATTGTGCAGGTCCCATGATTGGGCGAGGAGCAGGAGGTCCCCGATGCTGTCGGCCTGGCTGGCGACGGTGGAGGGGTCGTTGATAAGTTGAAGTCGGGCCACGGGTGATCCTCTCTAGCAGCGCTGTGCTAGGTCAGTCTAGAGAGACTCAACCCATGACCCAACGCCTGACCAGGGATTATGGCCTGGTCAACCCGCCCGGGTAGCTCAGTCGGCAGAGCGGCTCACTCGTAATGAGCAGGTCAGGAGTTCGATTCTCCTCTCGGGCTCGCGTGAAGGCCCAGGTCACGGCGCTTGTGCCGCCTGATCTGGGCCTTCGTCATGCAGAGCCATCGCGCGTTCATCGCGCGTGCGCTTCGGTTCGACGCTGGCCGATCCCTGGTCCGCGGTCGATGCGCGGCCACACTTGGGGGCCGTGCCGGGCCGCGCGACGATTGGCGCAGGTCGCCATGGCCGAACATCATCACCACCTGTGACCGAGGTGAGCGATGTCGATTGAGCAGACGCACGAGATCGTGAGCATCGGCTACGAGGGGCGCTCGGCCGAGGAACTGCTCGACATCCTTGAGGCGAACCTCGTGGAGGTGCTCGTCGATGTTCGCCTGAACCCGATCAGTCGGAAGCGGGGTCTGTCGAAGACGGCACTCCGTGAGGCGCTGGACGAGCGAGGGATCGGCTATGTCCACGAGCGCGATCTCGGCAATCCCAAGGACAACCGCGAGCCTTTCGTCAAGGGGGATCTCCCTCGGGGTCGTCAGCGGTACTTCGCCAGGCTCGACAACGGGTCGGGTCCGGCGTTCGATCGAGTGATGGAACTGGCGCGCGCTCACCGAGTCGCTCTGCTCTGCTTCGAGCACGACGAGCGGCAGTGCCACCGCCAGTGCATCGTCGAGCGCGCCTTGGCTAGCGACGCGTCAGTCGGGGTCGTGAGGGTCTAGGACCTCTTCGGCCAGAACACCCCGAGCACCAGGAACGAGTTCGGGTGCTGGTGCATGTTCCCCACGAAGAACTGCGTATCGCGGTCAGGCGCGCAGAGTTCGCCGATCCACTTCTTGCGGATCTCTTCCAGCGGATCGGAGTACGAGTGTCGCCACCGTCGCCATGCCTGGGCGATCTCCCAGTCAATGATCGACTGCCGGTGGCCAGGGCAGTCCGGCTCCCAGCAGATGTACCTGTAGTGGAACTGGTAGGGGATGACTTCGAGCGGCTCGGTCGGCTCACCGAACAGTTGCCCCTGAGCGGCCAGCGACTCGATGCGCTGGCGGCGCTCCTCGACATCGGCCTCGGCCACCGGGGTGATCTGGAGGTCCCGAACTTCTCGGGGACGCACCACCCCAAGGGAGGTGCCCGACTCCTGCTGTTCGCGGATGAGTCCGCACATCGTCACCGGCTCGACCTGGCGGACGAGGTGCACGCGCTCGGTCGCCTTGAGCGTTCGCGTCACCTCGATCGTGTTGGTGAGCGGGCGCACGGACTCCGGGCGCGTGTCGGAGGTGTGGGCTTCGACCTCGACCGTGATCTCTTGCCACTTCTTGAACTTCTGCTCAGCATCGAGGTCGCGGAACGGCACCGGGAAGAGGCGCACCCATGAGGGCGGCTCCAAGATGCCGACCCGGAAGCCCGCAACGCAGACGACCTCGTTGTACCGGCTGCTGATCGCCGGATACGCCTTCACGGTGGGGACGACGGTGATCCGCTCGCCCATGGTGGCTCCTTCGAGGGTGCGGCAAGGTCGGTCCGGCTCCTATTATCCCGCCGTCTCTGCGCGACGGTGGGGAGGGGGTGGGTCCGAGCGGGAGGGCCAGTGCTGATACTCGCGACGCGCTGCCGGGGTGGGCGTCAGGCGGTGGCCGATCGGCTTTCGTCGTCTTCGTCGATCCCGAGGAAGTGGTCGCCCAACTTGTCGGCGGCTTCCTGGTCGCGGTCGTCGGTGGCCTGGGCGTAGAGCCTCAGAGTGAGGCGCGGATCGCTGTGGCCCATGCGCTCCTGCACGGTGCGAATGTCGGTGCCGAGGGCGACGAGGGCCGTGGCGGCGCTCCGGCGCAGGTCGTGGAAGCCGAGGCCATCGAGGCCGCACGCCTTGGTTGCTGGCTCCCACCTGCGCGTGCGGAGGTTGCTGTAGCGGAGGTCTGCACCCGTGGGCGAGGTGAACAGGCGGTGATCCCCGTCGGCGGCCGTGAGTTCACGGGAGGCGATGTGGGCGGCCAGCATCGTGAGCAGGTTCGTCGGGGCCGACATCGTGCGGCGTCCTGCGGGGGACTTCGGTGCTTCCTCCGCGAGGTGGCCACCAGCCTCGACGACGCCCGAGCGAACGTGCACGAGAGAACGAAGGAAGTCGACATCCTCCAAGTGGATTGCAGCGCACTCGCTGAACCTGAGGCCGAGGATCGCGCCGACGTAGACCATGGGCGCGTACTGCGGACCGATCGCGTGGGCCAAGTCCCGGATCTGTCCCGGCGTGGGCATCGTCCGCTTCACGGGCATGATCTGGGGCAACTTGATCTTCCGGCAAGGGGACCGCCCGATCAGGTCCCCTCGTGAGAAGCGGGAAACTCGGCCAGGTGACCACCAACCCGCAGAAGTTCATGGACCTCGCCCACGAGGCCATCGAGCAGGCGCTCATGGAGGAACTCGCCACCGGGATCACCTACGAGAAGATCGGCGGGGAAGGCCCCGACTCGGTGTACGCCATGAGCCTCCTCGAAGAGCAGGAACTCACCACCTACCTCACCAGCCTGGTGACCGATGTCGGTAGCAGCGCCTACGAGGATGTGATCGTCGATTCCGACATCGCGACTCGGTGGGCGTCGACTTCGGTTGGCTCAAGGACGCGGCGGATCTCTAGTTCGTTCGTAGTTCGTACCGCCGGTGGCGCTCTCGGTGAGGGGCTGCTTCATCGCGCGTTCATCGCGCGTCCGAGTTCGTCCGGGGGTGTCCACCGTCGTCCGGGCACCTGCGCTGACCTGCCATGTTCGTCCGTGGTCGTCCGCCGTTGTCGGGCCGCGGCTCACTCGTAGTGAGCAGGTCAGGAGTTCGATTCTCCTCTCGGGCTCCGCTTCCTCACCCGCCAAGTGCGCGGATCCGCACCGACGAGGTGCCGATCAGCGCACCGGGCGGATGCTGACATGGCGCCGACCGCCGCAAGTGGTGGTGATGCCATGGAAGACTCGCTGGCTGTGGGACTGGATGTCATGCGCCAGACCGTTTCAGTGACGGATGATGACGAACGACTCGGAGGGCTGGCCGTCGGCTTCGGGTCGGTGTGGGTGGCAGCCGACTACGAGCCGGGCCGACTCGTGCGCATCGATGAGGCTTCGGGAACGGTCGTGGACGACCTGCAACTGGGTTCGTGCCCCACGGCTGTTGCGGTCGGTTTCGGAGCAGTCTGGGTCACTGATAGCGACCGAGGCACCGTGTCGAGGGTCGACCCGACCACCAACAGGTGCGTCGAGACGGTGTCGGTAGGCGAGACACCGATGGGTCTTGGCGTCGGTGCGTCGGGCGTGTGGGTGACTGACCGCAGCGGCGACAGCGTGTCGATGATCAGTCCCATGAACGGCGCCGTGATTGCCTCTTTCGGCGTTGCGCCTGGGCCACACGGCATCGTCGTCCACGGTGACCGTGTGTGGGTCGCGCACATGGCGACGGGGCCCTCCTCTGATCAGATCACTGGGATCGACACCAGAGACGGCACTGTCACGCGACTCGATGCGCCCCACACCTGGGGCGAGATTGCTGCCGGATTCGGCAGCCTGTGGCTGGCGGACGCCGACCATGATGTGGTGCGACGCATCGATCCGTCAGACGGTCGGACCGAGGTGGTTGGTGTCGGATTTGGCCCGGTCTCGCTGGTTGCCGGGCCTCGGGCCGTATGGGTGACGTGCATGTACGGCCAAACTCTGGTCGGGATCGATCCATCGACCTCGGCAACGGTCGACAGGGCGATGGATCCCGTCGGCTTCTCGCTCGCCGTCGCCTCCGATGATCTCTGGTGGGTCGATTACACCTTCAGCACCGTGAGTCGGATTCGTGGGCTGAACCTGTGACGAGCTCACCCAGGCTCGCCGTCCTCGCCCCGGCCACCATCCGCTCCGGGTGGAGACACGAGCGACATCGCGCGTTCATCGCGCGTCCGAGTTCGTCCGGGGGTGTCCACGGTCGTCCGGGCACCTGCGTTGACCTGCCATGTTCGTCCGTGGTCGTCCGCTGGTGTCGGGCCGCGGCTCACTCGTAATGAGCAGGTCAGGAGTTCGATTCTCCTCTCGGGCTCTCACATCCATGCAGGTCAACGGCTTAGAGCGCGTCGAAAGTGCTACAGCCGAACTTGGCCGTGCGCGCGTCATGCGCGCGGCAGCTCCCGCTGAGGTTCGGGAAGCGGCTCAGAACAGCGCGCTTGGGTCGCGCAGCTCGCCCGCGCAGCGACAGCAGCGCGCCGGATCCCATCGACGATCCTTCAGCCACTCCAGCATCTGCTTGCTCGGCGGGTGGTTCGGGTTCACATGACGCCCGAGCACGAGCGGTCCGACCACTTCGGCTCCACCGGCGCGGAGCACGGCCGCGGCGCTGTGGACCGACGCCCCCGAGGCGTACGTGTTCTCGATCAGCAGCACGCGGTGACCCGAGACCTGCTGAGTGAGAGCGAAGCGCTGGGTGGTGAACTGGCGGTGCCACTCGCCTGGGGTGACGGTCAGGACGGGCTGGACGTGACCGTGCAGCAGGCGAGTGCGTTCGGCGATGGCCATCACGGCTGACCGGGTGGCGGATGGGACGCACGCGGTGTAGTCCCACTCGCCGAGGCACTGCGAGTGGCTGGCGAGGAACACCGCGAGGAGCGCGGCCAGGCGCGTGGTCAGACGCTCCCGCTCCTCCTCGGTGCGCCCATCCTTGTAGCCGCGGAGGTGGTGGTGGACCAGCTCGTGGTCGACCGACATCGTGATCGGGACCACCTCCAGCGCGCTGACGCTCGACGCGTCGAACCCGCACTGGTAACAGGTCGAGTAGCCGGGGTTGGTGGAGCTGTGGCAGATCCGGCAGGTGCCTGGCTACGCGGCGGGCACCGGCATCAGCGCCCCGAGGAGCGGCTGAAGGTGCTCGAGAGCGGACGCGGTCATTGATCGACCTCGTCGCTACAGCAGTACGAGCTCGCGGTCGAGCTCGATCTCGACCGCGGCCACGATCTCCTCCACCTGGTCGACCGCCTGGACCTCGGGTAGCTCCGCGAGGTCACGCGCCCACTCGTAGTTCTCGACGAGTCGGCGCAGCAGGAACAGCCGCTTGCCGTGCCGGAGCGCGTCGTGCGCCTGGAGCTTGGCTCCCGAGGTGGGGCCGGCTTCGACGACGACGGTGCCGAGCGACAGGCCAGACGTGACGATGTTGCGGGCCGGGAAGGTCCAGCGCGTGCCGCCCTGGTCGGGCATGAACTGCGAGACGCACGCGCCCGAATTCGCGATGGCCTTCGCCAGGCTCCGGTTCTGCTGCGGGTAGACGCGGGTGATGCCGGTGCCGAACACGGCGATCGTACGGCCACCCGCGTTCAGGGCTGCGGTGTGGGCGGCGGTGTCGATGCCGGCGGCGAGGCCGGACAGGATCGTGATGTCGCGCTCGACGAGCTGTCGGGCGACCTCGGTCGCGGCGCGGACCCCCTCGTCGCTGGCGTCTCGGGTACCCACGACCGCGATCGCACGGCTGTCACCTGGTATGAGCTCGCCCCGAACGAACAGCACTGGCGGACGGTTGTGGATCATCCGCAGGTTCGTCGGGTACTCGTCATCCGCGCTGGTGACGATGCTGACACCGTCGCCTCTCAGCTCGGCGATCGTTCGGTCCCAGCGGTCGCGGTCATCGGCTGTGATCGCTGCGAGCGTTTCGTCGATCCAGCGCTGGTCGTCTTCGTCGAGCCCGAGTGGGCTGTCGATGCCGGCTGGACCGAGTGTCTCGAGCACGTCGGCGAAGCGGTCCGAGGACGCGCCGTTCATGCTCGTGCAGAGGCGTTCGGCGAGGGCCAGCGTCGTGATGAGCTGCTTGTCGTCCATTCGCTCTGTCACCCCCGAGAACCGTAGTTGGGCTGGTCTGGTCCCGCCGGGTCCCCGCCGAGCAGCCGCCGCGTCGCGTCGGATGCCGTTCGCCAGGGTACACGAACGCGCGTTCGTCGCGAGCATCGCCTTCGGCGTGTTGGCCGTAGGACGTAGATGGCCGATCCCCGCGTTGTTGACGCGGTGGCGCGGTAGCATGACACCATGACGAAGAACCTGACCGTTCGCCTCCCTGATGATCTGGCCGCCGATGCCGAGGCACTGGCGCGTGTGGAGGGCAAGAGCGTGAACGAGACGATCAAGGACGCGCTGACCGAAGCTGTCGAACGCAAGCGTCGCGACCCGAAGTTCAAGGCGCGGGTGCGCAAGATCATCGACGAGGATCGCGAGCTCTTGGAACGACTGGCACGGTGAGCGTCGAGTACCTCGACCTCGCCGACTACATCGGCATCGCTGCTGAGGTCACCGGTCTGGACGAGGCGATCGTGGTCAAGGTCGCCAACCTGGACCTAGCCGACTCCGCGCTTCACGCACCGGCGGCAGGATTCGGCGAAGCGGACTTCTACCCGGTCTTCGTGGACAAGGCGGCGGTGCTCATCGTGCGGCTGGCCAAGAACCACCCGCTGCCCGATGGCAACAAGCGGGTCGCGTGGGTCGCCCTGCGCTACTTCCTCATCCTCAACGGGTGGGGATGGGTTGTCAGGCCCTCGACCGACGACGCCGAAGCAGCCGTCGTCGCTATCGCTTCGGGCGGGTGGGACGAGGACAGGACCGCCACCTGGCTGCGACCCTTGGTCGCACCAGCGGAGACGACGGACGACAGCGGATAACAACCCCGCACAGCGCTCGCGCCCTACCTGCGTTTCCGCAGGTAAGCACAGCGCTCAGCCCGAGATCACTCGTAATGAGCGGGTCAGGAGTTCGATTCTCCTCTCGGGCTCCACTCCTCCCTTCGTTGCGTTGCCCGGCTGGCTGGAGCGAGCCTGGCGTAGCATCAGGTTCATGATCGACCTGCCCGCCGACGAGATCGGGCGGCTCTGCCGTCGCTTCGGTGTGGCGAGCCTGGCCGCCTTCGGCTCCGCGCTGACCGGGGATTTCGATCCCGTGCGCAGCGATCTCGACGTGCTGGTGGAGTTCAGAGACGACGTCGACGCTCTCTACGACGCCTACTTCGGTCTGCTCGAGGCGTTGGAGGACCTTGCGGGTCGGCCCGTCGATCTGGTCATGGCCTCGGCAGTGAAGAACCCCTACGTCGCGCAGAGCATCGCGGAGACCCGACGGGATCTCTATGTCGCGTGACGCTCGGGCGTTCGTGTGGGATGCCCGGCAGGCGATCGAGCGGATCGCGTCGTTCGTCGAAGGCAGGTCCTGGGAGGACTACGAGGCTGATGTGCTGCTGCGGTCGGCGGTCGAGCGGCAGTTCGAGATCGTCGGTGAGGCGCTGAACCGGCTGTCGAAGGAGGATCCCACCGCAGCGGAGCGGATCCCCGACCTTCCCCGCATCGTTGCCTTCCGCAACATCCTCATCCACGGCTACGCCATGGTCGACGACCGCATCGTTTGGGAGGTCGTGAAGACTCGACTGGAGGCCCTCGACCAGGTTCTGGCTCGGCTCATCGAGGGACTCGGCTCAGCCGATGGGGACTGACACTGACGCTGACACAGCACCGACAGTTGTCGGGTCGAGGCGAAGGCGCTGGGCGATCCGACTCGGCGTCGGCAAGTTCCACCGGTCGGAGCGCGTTGGCGGGCATGATGCCCGCTGTCGTACACATCCCCGACCGGTGGAGAGCCCAGCATGGCAGAGAAGTGGAACGAGGCGCGTCGTGACGAGTTGGCGCGCTGGTTGGCAGAGGAGCCCGAGGTGCCGTGGGTGGTGATCGCCCGGTCCTTTGGGATGCACCGCAGCAGCGTGCAACGCGAGGTCGACCGCAACGGAGGCCGCCAGGGATACCGGGCGGCGTGCGCCCAGCGGGAGGCGGTGCGTAATCGGCGTCGCCCCCGCCTGCGGGTGCTGGCTGAGCGCGGACCGTTGCGGGACCGGGTCACCACCGAGCTTAAGGACGGTCGTTCCCCCGAGGCGATCTGGGCGGACCTGGTCGCCGAGGAGGCCGCCGACGTGGTGTGCGTGGAGACGATCTACCAGGCCGTCTACGCAAGGGTGCTCGACGTTGAGCCCACCAAGTGTTTGCGACGCCGGCGACCCCGACGTCGCAAACGCCAGGGCCGCCACGACACCGAGCGCCCAGCCTTGCCGAACATCGCCCAGCGCCCGAAGAGGGTCAACGACCGATCCGAAGCCGGCCACTGGGAAGCCGACGGGATCATCGGTGCCGGCAACCGCTCCTACATGCTGTGGCTCACCGAGCGAGTCACCCGCTTCTCGATACCGGTCACCATGCCCGAGGGCTACGACAAGGACGCCACCTTCGCTGGGCTCGTCGAGGGCCTCGAGCAGATCCCCGCCCACCTGCGGTTGTCGATCACCTTCGACCAAGGATCCGAGTGGGCCCGTTGGGCTGAGCTCGTCGACAACTACAGCATCAAGGCGTGGTTCTGTGACCCGCACTCGCCGTGGCAGCGCGGCCAAGTCGAGAACCTCAACCGCCAATGGCGCTGGTGGTTCCCCCGCGGCACCGACCTCGCCGGCGTCACCCCCGCCCAAGCCCAACACGCCGCCGACATCATCAACGGCCAACGCCGACGCAGCCTCGGCTACCACAGCCCCACCATGCTCTACACTGCCCTCACCGCGCACTGACCGCTGGAATTGGCCGTCGCGCTCGGTGTGCTCTTCGCCCTTGCCTGCGGGGTCCTCTGGTCCGGCAACACCGACAGCCTGTCGTTCGAGTGGGAGGCGCCTACCCAGCGGGCGCGTCCCGGTGAGGTCGTGACCATCGAGCCCACCGCCCCGGAGCAGTGCGCCCCGAACTCCATCGTGTTCCACCGGCCCGCTGCCTTCGGCCGATGGCAGCAGACCCATGTCGGTCAGACGAGGGCCGTCGTCGAGTGGTGGAGCATCGAGACCAGGACCTACAGCGAGACGATGGAGTGTGCGTTCGGGTCATGGATGGTCACGGTGCCCCCCGACGTCGATTGGACCCCTATCGCCGCGTGTGACATCTCCAACCGGTGCGTCCGGTTGGAGATCGAACATTGATCACCTCCGGTCAGGCTGCGGCGCGTCCATCGCGCGTTCATCGCGCGTCCGGGTTCGTCCGGGGGTGTCCACGGTCGTCCGGGGGTGTCCACGGTCGTCCGGGCACCTGCGCTGACCTGCCATGTTCGTCCGTGGTCGTCCACGGTTGTTGGGCCGCGGCTCACTCGTAATGAGCAGGTCAGGAGTTCGATTCTCCTCTTGGGCTCTCCTACTTCGGTCTGCGCAAGGCGTTGGAGGACCTTGCGGGTCAGCCCGTCGACCTGGTCATGGCCTCGGCAGTGAAGAACCCCTTCGTCGCGCAGAGCATCGCGGAGACCCGACGGGATCTCTGCTCCACACGCTCGCTGCCGATGCTGTGTAGGCGTCGACCGCGAAGGCGCCGGTGGCATGGCCGAGGAACCGGAGCCTCTCAGGGTCCGTCGCGGAAGGGCGAGGTCCCCTTTGCTCATCGTTCGCGGCGCTCTCCCGTGGATGGGCTGTCTACGATTCCGCCATGGTCGAGCGCAGGTGGCCGGACCTCGCCGCGGGCCTTTCATCTGATGATCGGACGGTCCTCGAAGCCTGGGCGAAGCAACCCGGGGCCGTCGGGGAGCTCGCCAGGGAGCTGTCCGGCGAGAAACGCGTGCAGCTTCCCGATGACGTGAGTGGCAAGGAGATGGCGGACCGGCTCACCGAGGCGGTGATCACCCTCGCCCGGACCCGACCCGATGAGTTCTGGGACGAGTTCTCTGCAGCACGTTGGGCGGGGAAGGGTCTGGTGGCCAGGGGCATCGGAGAGATCGACACGCCCGAAGCCTGCGCCCTCCTGGTGGTAGCCAGCCAACAGGACTCGGAGTGGTGTCGCATGGACGCGACGATCGGGCTCGGCAAGCAGACCGACGTGTCGGCTGTTGTGGCCCTCGTCCAAAGACTCGACGACCCCGAGTACCTAGTTCGCTACCACGCGCTCCAGGGCTTGCGCGGGAGAGTCGATGGTGAGGTCGGGGTTGCCATCGCGGCCTTTCGTGATCGGGTGGACATCTCCGACTACGAGCGCCGACTATCGGGTGAGATCCTCGCGGCCGATACCGCATAGCTCAGTCCCGGCTCCGGGTTGCTGTGGGTGTCCGAAGAGGACGGGCAGTTCAGTCGGACCGGAGGGCCTCACGGGTCCTGGAGCGGGCCTCGTCGAGATCCTCGTCCTCGTCGAACACGACGAGGTCTCGCTCCCCCTCCCAGGTGAGGGAGTCGAGCGTTCCGTCGGCGACGACCGCGGCGAGGCCCGCCCGCACTCCCGCCATGAGCCCCGCCAGCAGCGTTTCCCGTTCCTCGTCTTCGGCATCGAACAGCGCCGGCGGCAGTTCGGCCAGCCATCCCATCCCGGCTTCTTCTCCTCCGGTCGTGGCCTCGTGGTCGTAGGCCCAGTAGGCGGGGGTCCGGCGCTGCACCTCCTCGCTGACCGGGAAGTTCCCCCTGGTGCCGTGCGCGGGTTGGGCACATCCGAGGTGGACGCTGATGCCCGGGTCCCAGCCCGACACCTCGACCGCCATCCCGAAGAAGGTCTCGCCTTCGTGTCGGCCGGCGACCTCGGCCACAACGGACCTGAGCCAGGCCGCAACCGAGCTCTCGACTCGCGCAGACTCGAGTTCCATGCGGCTCCTCCCTTCGCGCCGCGACAGTGGGATCCCCCAACATGCTGCCGGTGGGCGGCCCCGCCCATGTGATTCAACCGAGTCCCGAAGCTTCGATGCCCTCGCCGGGCGCAAGTAGCGGTCAGCCGTGCCCGGGCCCCGCCCGGGCTGAGCCCGAGCTGCCCGGTTGCCGACGGTCGGGCTTCAGCCGGGCCGTGACGAAGGAGACCACCATCACCAGGGCTGCACCCACTGCCAGGCCCAGTAGGGCCGAAGCCGTCGTGTTGGCCAGCCACGCCAGCACGCCTCCGGCCGATCCCAGGTCGTGGGCCCAGTGCTCGAGGTCGTGAACCACGTCGTGGGGTCGGTGCCAGCCCAACTCGTGGCTGCCGGCGATGAGGAGGTGACCTCCCACCCACAGCATCGCCGCGGTACCCACGATGGACAGCACGCGCAGCAGCCTGGGCATGCCCAGCACGAGCAGGCGTCCGCTGCGTTGGGCCGAGCGCGTCGGGCGCTGGGCGAGAATCAGACCGACGTCGTCCATCTTCACGATGAGCGCCACCACCCCGTAGACAGCGGCGGTGATGAGCACAGCTACCACGATCAGGATCGCCGCCCTGGCCACGAGCGGCTCGTCGATGACCTCCTTGAGGGCGATCACCATGATCTCGGCGGACAGGACGAAGTCGGTGCGGATGGCACCCGAGACGGTGGCCTCCTCAGCCTCGGGGCCTCGGGCAGATGCGGGAACATCGTGTTCGTGATCGCCACCCTTCAAGGCGTGGATCACCTTGTGGGCACCCTCGTAGCAGAGGTAGGTGCCGCCGGTCATGAGGATGATCTCGACGAGAGTCGGGGCGACCTCGCTCAACAGCAGCGCTGCGGGCAGGATGAACAGGAGCTTGTTGCGCAGAGAGCCCGTGGCGATCCGGCGGATGATGGGTAGTTCGCGCTCCGCCGCGAGGTGCTCCACGTAGGCCGGGGTCACCGCGGCGTCGTCGACCACCACACCGGCGGCCTTGATGCTCGTCTTCCCGGCCGCGGCGCCGACATCGTCTATTGAGGCCGCCGCCATCTTCGCCAGGGCAGCCACGTCGTCGAGCAGACCTACCAGTCCGCCAGCCATCGTCATCCTCTCGCGTGCGTTGGTCGGGCTGGGAGGCTACCGGGCGCTGGTCTCCTTGGGCGGCCACGGGCCCGCTGGGCGGATCCGGCACTACCGGGATGGTCGCGCCACCCGGCACCCGTCGATGACCAGGTTCCAGACCATGTTCGCGGTCAGCTTGTCGACTCTGCCGTCGGCGCCCGGAGGTGCGGCGGTCACCCGCAACGCCAGGCAGGTCCGCACGACCTGGTCGGCCAGCACACGGGCCGGCACGGCGTAGACCACCGCACCCACCTCGCGGGCTTCGCGTAGCAGCGTCACGAAGGGCTCGGCCAGATCGCTCCATGCGCCCCGTGTCATCCCCCGGGGGTCCGCACTCAGCAGATCGGCGGTGAGCATCTGGGATCTGCCGGCTGCACGTACCAGCGCGTCGACTTGGCGGCGCAGCCGGATGATCACCCCGATCTCCGGATCCCCCCGGGCGTGGTCAGCCACGAGATCGGCAGCCACGATGCCCCAGAGTGCGCCAACCACACCCTCCTGGGTCCCGAAGTGGGCCCTGAGGGCGGAGGCCCCGCACCGCCCGGCCCGGGCCATGGCCTCGAAGCCGGGACGTTCCTCGCTCTGGTAGCAGGCCATGGCGTAGGCCAGCGCCCGTTCCACAGCGGAGCTGTCAGGAGGCTCGGCCGGGACATCCCATCTTGCCGGGATCACCAGATCCAGAGGACCGCGTGCATCGCCCACGGGCGTGACGATGGCGTGGGCCACCGTGGTGGTGGTGAGCGCCAGCAGTTCGACTCCGGCTCCGTCGAGAGCCGAGGAGCGCAGGGCCAGCCCCTCGCTGAGCGCGGAGAACACGTGGGCTGCCTTGGCTGTTGTCCACGGCGGGACCAACTCCACCTGCCATCGGGCCAGCAGGTGCTCGAAGGCCAGGGTGGTGCGGGCGTGGTAGAAGCCCCAGCTGCGGGCCAGCCTGGCCTTCACAACCCGCTCCTCTCCGACGAGAGCCCACAGGGCTATCGCCAGCCGCCAGTGCTCGTTGGTCAGCAGCCCGGAGTGGTCACGGTGGGCCAGCTCGGAGATGACCCCCACGGTGTCGGCCAGCGCTTCGTCGGTGACGTGGTCGACGTAGCGGCCGATGTCGTTCACCGGCCAGAAAGCGTGCTCCGGGTCGAGAACCGTGTCGATCAGTTCGTCCAGGTACCGGCCGTGGTCCTCGAAGTACGTGTAGAACGTCTGGCGGCTCTGGCCCGACAGGGAGGCCAGGCGCTTGCGGTGCAGGCCGTCGGCCAGCACGGCGCGACCTTGGTGTGCCAGGGCTTCGAGGCCGGCGGCCACCAGCCGCTGGTGGGTGGTGAGGTTGCGGTCCCGGGGATCCGGGACCTTCGCGCCGGGTCGACGGGGTGGAGCCATGGCGCAGCAGGCGCTAGCCGACCACCGGACCCTCGACGCAGTCGGTCACCGACCCGTCCGGGGCGATGGTGGTGACCGCATAGGAGACGTCACTTCCCAGAGCGGGGAGGTCGTCGATCGTGGGCTCACCCGCGAAGTCGATCGAACCCGCCCGGATCCGAATCAGGGTGCGGTCCGGGGCGACGTCGGAGAACAGGTCCGCGGACACGCTGGTCTCGTCGACGGCCAGCCAGATGAAGCTGCCGTCACCCTGCGAGACGGCGGCCACGACGTCGAGGTCGAGGGTGGCCACCACCGCGCCGGCCTCGTCGCAGGTGGTGGGGTTCGGGTACTCCATGCCGAACTCTCCCGGTACCCCGAGCAGGGTCGGCGGGGGTGGTGCCACCGGCGGCGCGGCGGGCGGGGCGGTACCCGTGGTCGCCGGAGCGGTGCTGGTGGTGGCTACGGGGTCGGTCGCACCGGTGTCGGGGGATCCTCCGCCGGTGGTCGCGGGCCCAGGATCGGTGGCAGCAGAGGTCGCCGGCTCGGCTCGGGAAGTCGGGGTCGTGGCGGTCTCGGCGTCGTCGTCGCTGTCAGAGCATCCAGAGCCGAGAACCAGCAACGCCAGGCAGGCTGTTCCCATCAGAATGCGCTGCGGGCGGGCGATCCAGCGCCCTCGATCGGTACCCATCGCGTCCTCCTCGACGGTCGGCTGCGGGCACCCTACCCGTCAGCCCGCGCCATCTGCCCGTGCCCGTGCCCGTGCCCGTCGCGGTGCGGGCCGTCACCGAGGACTACCGGTTGCCGGGCAGGGCAGCACCGCGTGGGGGCCGCTCCAGGCGGGCCAGCGCCCTGTCCACCAATGCCGTTGCGTCGGTGTCGGATGGGTCGGCCACCACCACGGCCCGGCGGGCGACGCACGGCCTGCCGTCGGGTGGCAGGCCGGGTCGGCCGAGGATGTCGGAGAGGCACCGGCAGGCTTCTGCGGCCATGGAGGCGGCGTCCGGCCCGTGCAGGAGCACGATGAAACAATCGCAGCCCGCCCGGCACAGCAGGCTCTCGGGAGGAACGCATCCGCCCAGTCGCTCTGCGCAGGCCATCACCATCCCGTCAGCGACGCTCGTGCCGTGCTCCGCTTCCAGCTGGTGGTGGCGCCCGAGGCCCAGGCAGGCCATGGCCACCTCCTCACCGGTGATCCGGCGGCGTTCGAGCAGGCGCTGGAGGGCAACCTCCAGGCGGCGCCGGCTGGCCAGCCCTGTCAGCGGGTCACAGTCGGCCAGTTGCTGGAGTCGGGCGCGGCGATCGAGGGCCTCCTCTGGCGGACGGGTCAAGGCCGAGAGGTTGCGGGTGATCAGAACGACCCCGCCGATCGCCGGGTCGTCGAGCAGGTTGAGAGCACTGCCCTCCACCAGCTTCCAGGCTCCGTCGGCCCCCAGCATGCGGAACTCGCCCGATACCACCCTGCCCGGCGATGTCAGGCACCGGGCCAGGGTGCGGGCCAGCTCGTCCTTCTCGTCGGGGTGCACCAGCTCCACCGGAATGCGGTGGTGCGCCTCGGGTGGGTATCCCAGGAATCCCTCGCGGTTGGTGTAGAGGATTGTCCCGTCGGCGTCGAAGACGGTGACTGTCTCGCGCAGGACACCCAGGAGCGCCGCTGCCCTTCCGGCGGTGAGCACCCAGGATCGGTCGACTCCGCCGCCGTCTCCCCCTGCTACCGAGTAACCCGGGTGCTGAGGGTGGCGCGCGCCCCGAGCTCCGATGCCTGCGAGGAATCGCGCGGCGGCGCCGGTCGGATCCTCGTGGGTGGTTGGAGCCACGGGCCCCCTTCCCTACATCCCACCCCTTGCTTCGGGGTGAAACCGGCCGGTGTGCCGTCCTTGTCGCTGTATCCCCTGTTGTACGCCACCGGGCGCGATCGGGCAAGCCGGCCATCGGACCCGTATCCTGGCCCGATGGCCGACCAGGCGACCTTCGCCCAGCAGGCGATGCCTCTCATGGACTCGCTCTATTCGGCCGCGCTGCGCATGACCCGTAACCGGGCCGACGCCGAGGATCTTGTGCAGGAGACCTACCTGAAGGCCTACCGGGGCTTCGGCGGATTCGCCGAGGGAACGAACCTCAAGGCCTGGCTGTACCGCATCCTCACCAACACCTACATCAACATGTACCGCGCCAGGAAGCGCCGGCCCGACGAGACCGACCTGGAAGAGGTCGAGGATCTCTACCTCTACCGGCGCCTGGGCGGCCTCGAGGCCGCGTCCGCGGGACGCAGCGCCGAGGACGAGTTGATGGACTGGTTCACCGACTCGGAGGTGAAGGACGCAGTCGAGGCGCTTCCTGACACCTTCCGGATGGCGGTGCTCCTGGCCGATGTGGAGGGCTTCTCGTACAAGGAGATCGCCGAGATCCTCGACATCCCCATGGGAACTGTGATGAGTCGCATCCACCGGGGAAGAAAATCGCTCCAGAAGCAGTTGTACGAGTTCGCCCGCGAGCGCGGACTGGCTGGGCGTGATCGCAGCGAAGCGGCTCCGGTGGGAGCCCCCGAGCGCCCCGGAACCGACTGAGAAGGGCCCAAGGACAGACAGGTGAGTGCATGACAGTCAGCGCAGGCACCAACGACGAGGCCACCGAAGAGGCCAACGCCGACGGCTCTCATCTCGACCTCACCTCTTCCCATCCCCCCGGCTCCCACGAGCACCGTGACTGCGGCGAAGTTGTCCGTCAGCTCTACGAGTTCGTGGACGGAGAGCTCACCGTCGAGCGCCGCCAGCGCATCCAGTTCCACCTCGACGCCTGCCTACCCTGCTTCGAGGCCTTCGACTTCGAGGCCGAACTACGCCTGGTGATCTCCCAGCGTTGCCGGGACAAGGTGCCCGATCCGCTCAGGGATCGCATCGCAAAGGCCCTCGACGCCGAGTCGGGCCAGCCCCTCGGCCCCTGAAGGTCCACCGGTCACCGCCCGCAGGCGCGGACGTGGCCGGCCCCACTTGTGGGTGAGGTGACCGCCCCGCTCTAGGATGGCGGCATGGCTTCCCCCGCCGTCATCTGGCACTACTGGTTGGGCGTCGCCCTCGCCGTGCCCGCAATCCTGCTCGTGATCACGATCGCGTTCCTGTACGTGGTCAAGGTGGAGATGCCCCGCTATCGCCGGGATGATCAGCCCACACCGGAGGAGCTGCGGGCCCTCGAGGCCCGGAAGGGCTGACTCCTTGCCCACACCTGTCGACTGGGACCTGGCCCGCCGGGTCGCGGTGCGGGTGGCGGGCCGGGAGCCCTTCGCCGAGTCCTACCACTACGACTCCCTCGCCCCCGACTTCCTGGCGGCCACCGCCGAAGCCGAGGAACTGGTGGCGGCCGAGACCGGACTGCGGTCACTCGCCGGGCCCGCCCGGGCCCGCATCACCGACCGGCCCGGTTGGATCGACGCCAACGTCGCATCCTTCCAACGCCTGCTGCGGCCCGTGACCGACAAGTTGGGCGACACGTTGGCGAGCAGCCCCCTGTCTCCTGTGGCCCGCCGGTTCGCGGGGATGGAGGTCGGCACCGTGCTCGGTTGGATGGCCACCCGGGTGCTCGGCCAGTACGACCTGCTGATCGTCGAAGAGGAGGCTCCCCACGACCAGGACATCGTCTACTACGTGGGTCCCAACGTCTTGGCCCTCGAGAAGCGCTACGGCTTCCCTCCCGCCGAGTTCCGGCTGTGGCTGGCTCTGCACGAGGTCACACACCGGGCCCAGTTCACCGGGGTTCCCTGGACTCGCCCACACTTCCTCGAGTTGGTCGAAGGCCTGTTGAACACCATCGACCCCGACCCGGCCCGCTTCTTCGATGCCCTGAGCCGGGTCGTGGAGGGTATCCGGACCGGCCGCAACCCCCTCGACGACGGCGGGGTGGTCACTCTCCTGGCCAGCGACGAGCAGCGTGCCACGCTCGATCGCATCAGTGGGATGATGAGCCTGCTGGAGGGACACGGCGACGTCACCATGGACAGGGCCGGCGCCGATCGCATCCCCAGCGCTGCCCGCTTCTCGCGGGTGCTGCGCGAACGCCGCAAGCAGCAGTCCCCGATGGCCAGGATCCTCCAGAAGCTGGTGGGCCTGGAAGCCAAGCTGAGCCAGTACGCGCTCGGAGAGGCCTTCATCGCCGAGGTCGAGGCGGCCGACGAGGACCTCCTGGACCGGGTCTGGGAGCGACCCGAGCACCTGCCCACCATCGCCGAGATCCGGGACCCGGAGGCGTGGATCAACCGCATGCAGCTCGTTCCCGCCTGCTGAGCGCCGGCGAGGGCGTGGCACCCGGTGGCCTCGGGCGGCCCCCCCGCTCGCTGGTTGGGAGGAGCTGATGGGACAGATGCTCGACGGGGAGATGCTGGCCGCTGATCCCTTCGTGGGCTCCCTGCTGGCCCGCTGCGGGTTCCCGCCGCCGGGCCGAGCAGTGCAGTGCGCGGTCTCAGGTGGCGCCGACTCCACCGCGCTGCTGGCCCTTGCTGTGGCGGCGGGTTGTCCGTCCACCGCAGTGCACGTGGATCACTGCCTGCGTCCCGGTTCCGGAGAGGACGCAGCGGTCGTTGCGGCCACAGCAGCCCGGCTGGGCGCGACCCTCGACTGTCACCGGGTCGAGGTGGCACCTGGACCCAACCTCGAAGCCAGAGCCCGGGCCGCCCGCCACGGCGTCCTGCCGCCGGGCTGCCTGCTGGGTCACACAGCCGACGACCAGGCCGAGACAGTGCTGGGAAACCTGATGCGGGGCGCTGGTGTAGAGGGGCTGGCCGGAATGGCCCCCGACGCCCGCCGGCCCCTCCTGGGGTTGCGACGGTCCGAGACCCAGGCGTTGTGCAACCACCTCGGCCTCGAGATCGTCGAGGATCCCACCAACCTGGATCCGCGGTTCCGACGCAACCGCATCCGCAACGAGGTGATCCCGTTGCTCGGTGACGTGGCCGGCCGTGACGTGGTCCCCCTCCTGGTCCGAACAGCGGGGCTGGCCCGACAGGTCACCGACCATCTCCGCCACGAGGCCGAAGTGCTGGATCCCACCGATGCCCACCAACTGGCCGCGGCTCCCCCGGCGGTTGCCCAGGTGGCCGTCCGCCAGTGGCTGCGCCGGGCCGCGGGGCCTGGCGGCGATCAGCATCCTCCCGACGAGGCTGCCGTAGCCCGGGTGTTGGCGGTGGCCCACGGTCAGGCGTTGGCCACCGAGGTGGCCGGAGGGCTGCGGGTGAGTCGTTCGGGGGGCCGGCTGCGGGTCGAGGGTTCCGGTTCCCACTAGCGTGCACCCCGTGGAGACCGGAGCCTCCCTGGATTCACCCCTGGGCGAGATCGTCGTGACCGAGGCCCAGCTCAGCGAGCGGATCGCCGAGCTGGGCGCCGAGATCACCGGCGACTACCGGGGGCGGCGCCCTCTCCTGGTCGGCGTCCTCAAGGGTGCCTTCATGTTCATGGCCGATCTGGCCCGTGCCATCGAGCTTCCCGTCGAGTTCGACTTCATGGCCGTGTCCTCCTACGGCAGCGCCACCAAGACCAGCGGGGTGGTGCGCATCGTCAAAGACCTCGACCTCGACCTGTCGGGTCGCGACGTGATCCTGGTGGAGGACATCGTCGACACGGGACTCACCCTCAACTACCTGCGCAAGAACCTGCTCGCTCGCCAGCCAGCCTCGCTGGCGGTCTGTGCCCTTCTGGTGCGCGAAGGACTCCAGGTCGACCATGTCGACATGCGCTACGTCGGCTTCTCGATACCCCCCGAGTTCGTCGTGGGCTACGGGCTCGACGCGGCCGAGGAGTACCGCAACCTGCCTTACGTGTGCACCTACCTGGGCGAGGCGTGAGAGCCCCGGGGCTGGAACACTGTCCAGGTGACCCGATCCCGACATCCACTATCCCTGTGACTGGATCCCTGTGACTGGATCCCCTGAGAACCGATCTCCGACGGCCCGGGACCCGGGGGTCGACCTGGGTCGGATCGAAGCGGCTGTGCGCGAGATCCTGGTCGCCATCGGTGAGGACGTCGACCGCGACGGCCTCGCCGACACCCCCGCCCGGGTGGCCCGCATGTACGCCGAGATCTGCGGTGGGCTCCACGAGTCACCCGACCACCACCTCTCGGTCACCTTCGAGGCCGACCATGACGAGATGGTCATGGTGCGCGACATCCCGCTCTACTCGCTGTGCGAGCACCATCTGGTGCCCTTCGTGGGGAAGGCACACGTGGCCTACATCCCCAACGCCGACGGGCGAATCACGGGGTTGTCCAAGATCGCCCGGCTCGTTGACGCCTACGCTCGCCGGCCCCAGGTCCAAGAACGTCTCACCTCTCAGATCGCTGACGAGATGGAGCACACGCTCGAACCCAAGGGGGTGCTGGTGGTCCTCGAAGCCGAGCACCTGTGCATGTCCATGCGGGGCGTGCGCAAGCCGGGCAGCTCCACGGTCACCTCTGCCGTGCGGGGCCTGTTCCGCGACAGCCCCGCCACTCGGGCCGAGGCGATGCGCTTCATACCCTCTCCGGGCGGTTGACGCCCGGGCACCCTCCCCGCCACCGTCAGCGCGCCCCGTGGCAGTGCTTGGCCTTGCGACCCCGCCCGCAGGGGCAGGGGGCGTTGCGAGGTGCGCTCGCCAGCACCTCCATGACCTCGCCGGCGTGACCGCCCGCTCGCACCCGCTCGGCCATGAGACCCATGAGGCCGTCGATCCCGGTGAAGAAGGCCAGGAATCCTGCGCACAGGTAGTTGAGCGTCTCCTCGCCGTCGGGGCCGGTCCGCAAGCGGTTCCTCGGGCATTCGCCCTGGCACGCGAAGAGCACCGGGCAACGCCGGCACACATCGGCCAGGGTGTCGGCCTTGGCCTGACCGAACGCCCGCTGTCGGGGTGAGGCCAGCAGATCCACCAGATGGGTGGAGGTGATGTTGCCCAGCAGGTGGTCGGGATCCACGAAGTGGTCGCACGAGTAGAGGTCGCCGTTGTGCTCCAGGGCCACGGCGTCACCGCAGGTCTCGCGGAACACGCACAGCGACTGGGGTGCGCCCACCCACGAGGCAAGGGCGCTGTCGAAGTGCTGTACGAACACCGAGCCCACGTCCCGCCGCACCCACTCGTCGAACACGGCCAGCAGGAACCGCCCCCAGGCTTCGGGATCGACCGTACGGTCCGTTACCTGGGCCTTCCGGTCCGTGACCCCGTCACTGGTGGTGGGTCCCACATGAGACCCGGCAGGCTCCACCCGCTCCACGATGGGGATGAACTGGACGAAGCCCGCCCCCAGCTCGTCGCGGAAGTAGCGGTACACCTCCAGGGGGTGGTCCTGGTTGGCGGCATGCACCGTGCAGAGGATGTTCACGTCCACACCGTTTTCGGCCAGCAGCTCCCAGCCGCGACGCACCCGGGCGTAGGTGGGGTCTCCGCGCTTGTCGACCCTGTAGGTGTCGTGCAACTCGGGGGGGCCGTCCAGGCTGATGCCCACCAGGAAGTCGTTCTCGGCGAACAGGTCGCACCACTCGTCGGTGAGCAGCGTTCCGTTGGTCTGGATGGCGTGGTGCACCCGCTGGTCGGGCCGGCGGTAGCGGTCGACCAGTTCCAGGGTGCGTCGGAAGAAGTCGACACCCATCAGTGTCGGTTCGCCGCCCTGCCAGGCCAGGGTCACCTCGGGGACCGTGTGGGCCTCCAGCAGTTGGCGAACGTAGGCCTCGTGGACGGCCTCGGGCATGCGGAACCGGTCCCCCGGGTAGAGCGCTTCCTTGGACAGGAAGAAGCAGTACCGGCAGTCCAGGTTGCAGATCGGGCCGGTGGGCTTGGCCAGGACGTGGAACCCGGGGGGTGCGGTGGCCGGGAGGGGGTCTGGCAGCGCCGGCATGACAGAAGAAGCCACGATGTCCGCAGCGTACCGGTACGGCCCACGGCTCTGATTTGACACCCGGAGCTAACGTTGCGCCAGTGGCGACGATCGGACCTGCTCAGGTCATGGGTATCCTCAACGTCACCCCCGATTCCTTCTCCGACGGGGGGCGCTTCGCCGATCCCGACCGGGCGGTGGAGCACGGCCATCGGCTTCGCCGGGAGGGGGCGGCGGTCGTGGACGTGGGGGGTGAGTCAACCCGTCCCGGAGCCGCACCCGTGGCCACCCAGGAGGAACTGCGCCGCGTGGTGCCGGTGGTGGAGGAGCTGGCGGGCGACGGCCCCGTCAGCGTGGACACCACCAAGGCCGAGGTGGCACGTGCCGCGGTCGGCGCGGGCGCCCGCATCCTCAACGATGTGTCGGCTTCTCTGTGGCCGGTGGCAGCCGAGCTGGGGGTGGGCTGGGTGGCGATGCACATGAAGGGCCGGCCCGTCTCCATGCAGGACGACCCCGTCTACGACGACGTGGTGGACGAGGTCCTAGCCTTTCTCGAGACCAAGGCATCCCGGGCCGCCGATGCCGGCGTGCCCGAGGTGTGGATCGATCCTGGCATCGGTTTCGGGAAGACGATGGCCCACAACCTGGATCTGTTGAGCCATCTGGACCGCTTCGTGGCCACCGGGTTCCCGGTGCTGGTGGGTACCAGCCGCAAGAGCTTCCTGGGTCGGATCCTGGCCGATTCCGACGGTGTCCCCGACGTGGGTGCCGACGATCGCCTGGAGGGGTCGCTGGCCACTGCCACCTGGGCCGCCCATCGGGGAGCGCGGATGGTGCGGGCCCACGACGTGGTTGCCACGGTGCAGGCCATGAAGGTGGTGGGGGCGAGCATGGAACGAGGCGAGGAGTGACGAAGAGGATGGCCAGAGGGAAGTGGGCTCAGGGGATCGTGCCCCGCAACTTCAAGTGGGTCCTGAAGGAGCAGTTCGCGGTGAGTGAGCGTCCCGGCGGATACGGGGACAACCACCGCCGGGTCCGTCGCGAGGAAGAGATCATCTGGGTCAAGCAGCAGGGGTTCACGTGCGTGCTTTCGCTCATCTCCTCCCCTCACAACCTGCACAACTACGAGGAGCACGAGCTCCCCTACTGCCACCACCCCTTCCCCACCCACGACATCGAGGCCGACGAGCTGGCCGACCTCTACGGGCAGATACGGTCGCTGTCCAGCAACGGCGGCAAGCTGCTGGTGCACCAGGATGAGCTCGGCGATTCCATCAGCGGTGTCGTGGCCGGCTACCTGTTGTGGGCCGGTCTCGTTCCCACCGGACCCCAGACGATCTCGCTGACCGAGCGTCTGCTGGAACGCCAGCTCGGGCCCAAGGGCCGCACCATCGTGGCCGCTACCGAGCAGCTCATCGCCGCCGGTCGTGGCGGCGCCTGAGCGGGCCCCATGGGTGGCGACGGTCTGCGCAGCGTCCCGGGAGATCGAATCGAATTCCGCGGCCTGCACGTCCTGGCCATCTGCGGGGCCCTGCCCGAGGAGCGCGACCGTCCCCAGCCCCTCGAGATGGACCTCGATGTCGAGGCCGACCTGGGCGACGCCGCCGACTCCGATCGTCTGGAGGACACCGTGGACTACGCCCGGGTGGTGGGCGCAGCCTCCCGGGTGGCCCACGGTGGGCGCTTCGTGTTGCTCGAGCACCTGGCGCTGCGTATCGCAGAGGAGGTGTTGGCCCAACCCGGAGTGACGGGAGTGACCGTGGCGGTGCGGAAGCTGCGCCCCCCGGTTCCCGAGCAGTTGGCCAGCGCAGGGGTGCGGCTCACGCGCCGGCGATGACGCGGGCTTTCCTGGGCCTCGGTTCGAACCTCGGTGATCGCCGGGCCTACCTGCAGGAGGCGCTGGACGCGCTGGCGGGGGTCGCCGGCGTCGAGTTGGTCGCCGTGTCGGGCCTGTACGAGACCGAACCCGTGGGTGGTCCCGCCCAGGGGACCTACTTGAACCTGGTGGCCGAGGTGGACGTGGCCGTGTCCGTCGAGGCGCGCCGGGGCACTGGCGGTACCGGCTCAGGAGACGCGACGGGCCGCGGGACAGGCGTCGGAGAGACGGGCACCGGAGGGGAGGCCCGGGCGCTGCTGGAGATGGCCCAGGCGCTGGAGGAGGCCGCGGGCAGGGTCCGGGCCGAGAGATGGGGACCCCGCACCCTGGATGTGGACGTGCTCTGGGTGGAGGGCGTGACCGTCGATGAGGACGACCTCGTCGTGCCACACCCCCGCCTGGCAGAGCGGCGCTTCGTGTTGGCCCCCCTGGCCGAGCTCGCCCCCGAAGTGGTCGCCGGGCTGGTGCCCCCCGGTTGGGAGCGAAGCGCCCCCGGTGTGGTCACACGGCTGGGTGGTCCGGAGCTGGTGGGCTTCCCGCCCGGCGGGCCACCAGCGCCACCAGACCCTCGTAGGCGCCCAGGGCCAGAGCCATGACGCCGAGGGACGCGAAGCTGACCGAACCCAACACGAGCCACACGAGGGCCACGCCCACGCCCACCACCCGGAGCGTGTCACGGTGCTCGGTCACCCAACCCCAGTTGGGTGGTGCTGGAGCCGTCGTGGAGCCCACCAGCTGAGCGGCGGCGCTGCGGGCCCGTACCGCCCAGGAGCTGTCGCTCGTAACGAAGGCTGCGCCCGTGGCCAGCAGTCCCGCCAGGGCCAGCCACCGCACGATCGAGCGCAGGTCGCGGAGCACGACCTGGACCACAGCGGCCGCGGCGCTGCGGTCGACGTCGTCGGAGATGAGGCCCAGCAGATGGTCGGTGGTGGCATCGAGGACGGCCCGGGAAGCCACCAGGGCGGCCAGGATGGCCAGGCCCAGCTGCAGCACTGTTCGCCGCCGATCTGGTGATAGCGCCAGCGACATCGTGGCCAGACCCGCGGCCAGCACCACGACCAGCAGGACGAGGCGGTCGAAGAGGGCGACCGCATCCTGGGCCTCGGCCAGCGTCTCGCTGCGGTAGACGGTGATCTGACCGAAAGCCTCGGGGAGGTCGACGAAGGTGAGCGCCTCGTCCAGGATCTCCGCCTGTTCGACCGGTGTCCTGGCGGAACCGAGGTCGGGCACCTGAACGGAGTCGGGCAGCAACCCGAAGCCGTCGAGGCGCTCCAGCACCTCGACGATCACGGGGATCAGGTTGAGGCTGATCTCACCGCCGGCGGTGCGTACGACAGTGCCTTCGTCCCGCAGGACCTGCACTGCCTGGGAGTGGGCGGCGCGGTTGGCCTCCTCCCAGAGGCGGGCGAACTGCTCGGTGGCCAAGAGTTCCCTCACCTGGTCGGTGACGAAGTCGTCGACAGCCGCGGTGAGGGGTGCAGCCAGGAAGTCGGCCCCGTCGGGTAGGGCGTCGCGGGCCAGGTCCTCCACTTCGAGGACCGACACGACCTCGTCCACCAGGAACTCGGAGACAGCATCCGTGACGGTCTCGTCACGGGCGAGGGGGCCCACGGTGTCCACCCAGCGGTCGGTGTCGAGCAGGACACCGTGGGCCCACACCGCGATGGTGGCCACGAAGGTGGCAAGGGTGGTCAGCACGACCAGGGCCGTCGCGGCCCAGCGACGGCCCCGTTGGGATCCAGGCGTCGCGGCCCAGCGACGGCCCCGTTGGGATCCAGGCGTCGCGGCCCAGCGACGGCCCCGTTGGGATCCAGCCGTCGCGGCCCAGCGACGGCCCCGTTGGGATCCAGGCGTCGCGGCCCAGCGACGGCCCCGTTGGGATCCAGCCGTCGCGGCCCAGCGACGGCCCCGTTGGGATCCAGCCGTCGCGGGAGCGTCGTCGCCGGGTTTCTCGGGTGGTTCGGTCATCACGCAGTCCCGGTCGGTGGCACATCTCCGGTGGGTGAGCACAGGCTACGGGTGCGCCGGTAGCGTCGCGCCCATGGTCGACAATTCCGGTGATTCCCAGCGTCTGCGGGTGGGGGTCGAGCGGTCCACCCGGTTGGGCCTGGGCCTGGTGTCCGGCCTGGCTGGCTCCTTGGGTCAGGTGCTGCGACCCGACACCGGTGAAGCGGCCGGGGAGCCACCGTCACCAGGCTCGACAGACCCTTCCTGGGGAGACGTCGTGGTCGGTGCGGTGTTGACGACCCAGGAAGGGCTCCTCGACGTCACCGAGCGTGCCGGAGCCCTCGTGGCCCGGCTGGCTCCGGCAGGTAGGCGAGCGGCCGACCTTCCGGGTGTGCGCCCCCTTGTCGACGCATTGGACCTGCGCTCCCGCGATCTGGCCGCCCGCGGTAGGACCGAGCGCCGCCGGGCCGGCGAGGACCTCGGGTCCGCGGTGGACACCGTGGTCGGGCAGGTCTCCACCTCGGACATGGTGGGCCGGACCGTCGAGGACGTCGTGGCCGAGGTCTTGCCCGGGGTCCTCGATGCAGCGTTGCCAGCGGTCCTGGAACGCCTTGCTGCCGAACCCGGCGCCCTCCGGGAGGTGATCGACGGACTGCTGGAGCCGATCCTCGAAGAGGCCCTTCCCCTCGTCCTCGACCGTCTGAACGATGACCCGGCTGTGGTGCAGCAGCTGGTTCTGGGTCAGTCGACTTCCATTGCGGGTGAGCTGGCCGGGGTGGTGCGTTCCCGGGCGGTGCTGGGTGACGACCTGGCGGAGCGAGTCGCCCGCCGCCTCACCTTCCGCCGGCCCCGACCCCAGCTGCCCGCCGGCGGTGAGCCGCCCCAGCTGGCTGCCGGGGACCCGGGGTGAGACCAGTCGCCGATGCCAGCCGGCGTGGCCAGTACGCGGGGATAGTGAGCCGGACCGCCGCCTTCGTCCTCGACGCTGCCCTCGTCGCTTTGGCGTGGACCGTGACCCTGTTCGTCGTGAGCGTGGTGATGGCGGTCCTCGACATCGACGTATCGGGGTGGGGCGACCTGGGTCGGGTGCTGGCCGCCGGGGCGAGCACTGCGTCGGTGTTCCTCGTCTACTACACGGCTTTCCTGTTCCTCTTCGGCAAGACGCCGGGGATGTTGGTGCTCGGAATCCGGGTGGTGCAGGCCGACGGCCACCCGCCACGCCTGCTGCGTGCCGCCCTGCGCACCTTGGCTTTCGGCCTGTCCTCGGTCCTGATGCTCGGTTTCGTGTGGGTGGCGATCGACAACCGGCGCCAGGCCTGGCACGACAAGGTGGCCCGCACCTTCGTGGTCTACGACTGGGCTGCCGAGGCGGGCACCATCACCACCGCCCATCTCGGCGATCCCCTGGTGCCTCGTGGCTGACGTGTCGCAGCCCGATGATGTCGCACCCGTCCTCTCCGGCGGCGCCCGTCGCCTGCGGGTCGTGGGTCCAGGTCGGGCCGGCGGTTCGCTGGCCCGGGCTCTGGGCGCGGCGGGTTGGGAGGTGGCCGAACCGGTGGGCCGGGGGCAGGATCCCGAGGATGCCGCCACCGGGGTGGACCTCTTGGTGGTGGCCACCCCCGACGCCTCTGTCGCCCGGGTCGCCGAGGTCATCCGGCCCGTGGCCGCCACGGTGGTCATCCACCTGGCCGGCTCCCTGGGACTCGAAGTGCTGGCATCTCATTCCCGCAGAGGGGCGTTGCACCCGCTGGTGTCGCTGCCCTCTGCCGAGGTCGGTGCAGAACGGCTGCGCGGAGCGTGGTTCGCGGTCGCCGGTGACCCTCTGGTTTCCCAGGTGGTAGCCGACCTCGGGGGCCGCAGCTTCGCCGTGGCCGACGAGGACCGCACCCTGTACCACGCCGCCGCCTGCATCGCCGCCAACCACTTGGTGGCTCTCGCAGGGTCGGTCCAGCGCCTGGCCGACCAGATCGACGTTCCTTTCGACGCCTACCTGGACCTGGTGCGGGGGACGGTGGAGAACCTGGCTTCCCTGGGTCCCCGGTCAGCGCTCACCGGTCCCGCCGCCCGGGGTGACATCGAGACCGTATCCGCCCACCGCAGGGCTCTGGCCGACCGGGCCCCCGACGAGCTTGCGGCCTACGACGCGCTGGTGGCGTTGGCCCGCCGCCTGGCCGCCGGGCCAGGATGACGCCGTGGAGGTGCTGACCACGCGGCGCGACTTCCGGGACGCCCTGGAGCGTGCACGCGCCGCCGGTCACCGGGTAGGCCTGGTGCCCACCATGGGCTTCCTCCACGCGGGGCACTGCTCCCTGCTGGAAGCTTCGGTGGCGGCGGACGAGTGCACGGCGCTCACCATCTTCGTGAACCCCCTCCAGTTCGCGCCCGGCGAGGACCTGGAGAGCTACCCCCGCGATCTCGACGGTGACCTGGCCCAGGCAGCCGAGGCGGGCGCGGACGTGGTGTTCGTACCCGCCGCTGAAGAGATGTACGCCTCGCCTGTGCGTACGACCGTCCAGGTCGACGTGGCCCGGGGACGCATGGAGGCCGAGGCCCGTCCCACTCACTTCGACGGGGTGGCCACCGTGGTCGTCAAGCTGTTCGCTCTGGCGGGGCCCTGCCGCGCCTACTTCGGTGAGAAGGACTACCAGCAACTGGCGGTGGTCCGGAGGCTCGTGCTCGACCTGGACCTGCCCGTGGAGGTCGTGGCGTGCCCCATAGTGCGCGATGTCGACGGGCTGGCTCTGTCGTCGCGCAACGCCTACCTGACACCACAGCAGCGGGTGGTGGCCCCCAAGCTGCACGCGGCATTGCAGGCCGGAGCGAACGCAGTGCTCGCCGGAGAGCGCTCGCCGGCCCGCGTCCGGGCGCTGATGGCCGAAGCCGTGGCCTCCGAGCCCGCCTTCTCCCTCGACTACGCCGAGGTGGTCGAGGCCGCCACGCTGGAACCGATCCCTGACGGCGCGGCCCTGTCGGGTGAGTTGCGTCTGCTGGTGGCCGCCCGGCTGGGCATCCCCCGCCTCCTGGACAACGTGGGCGTGCACGTTCCGTGAGCCTCGGCGCGTGCCTTGGGGTTGGCGCGTGCGTTGGGGTTGGCGCGCCCTGGGGAGGGCGTGTGCTTGGGGAAGGTATGTTGCGGGCGCTATCGTGATCTCCAGTCACTGAAGGGGGCGACCCGCACCGGGCGCCCACCAACCAGGGAGAAGCTGCCATGCGACGGCGCATGATGAAGTCGAAGATCCACCGCGCCACGGTGACCGACGCCGATCTCCACTACGTCGGTTCGATCACCCTGGATCCCGAACTGATGGCCCGGGCCGACATCATGGAGATGGAGCAGGTGCAGGTGCTCGACATCGACAACGGGGCGCGCCTCGAGACCTACGCCATCGCCGGTGGTCCCGGTGACGTCTGCCTCAACGGGGCCGCTGCCCGCCTGGTCTCACCCGGCGACCGGGTCATCGTCATCACATACGCCGACTACGAGACCTCCGAGCTCGAGTCCTACGCGCCCAGGGTCGTGCACGTGGACACCGAGAACCGGCCCGTGCCCGAGATACTGGCCCGAGAGCTGGCCGCGGTGACCGCTCCCGGTCCCCTGCGCTACCGGGAGGTCCTGGGCGATCCCAGGTAGCCTGCCCCCCGTGGATCTCGACCTGCTCGTGTTGGGCAGCGGGGTGGCGGGGTTGTCAGCGGCCGTGCGGGCCGCCGAGGCCCACGGGATGCGGGTGGGGGTGCTCACCAAGGGCGAACTCAGTCAGGCCACGACCCGGTGGGCCCAGGGTGGCGTGGCGGCCGTGCTTAGGGGTGGGCCTGACTCGACCGATGCCCATCTTGCCGACACGTTGAGGGCCGGGGCCGGACTCTGCGACGTGGACGCGGTGCGGGTTCTCGTGGACGAAGGGCCAGGCCGGGTCAGCGAGCTGATCGCCCTCGGGGCGGTGTTCGATCGGGACACGGCCGGTGAGTACCTGCTTGCCCGCGAGGGTGGACACTCCTTCCCCCGGGTGTTGCACGCCGGCGGCGCGGCCACCGGCGTCGAGGTCGAGCGGGCCCTGGTGGAAGCCGTGCGTGCCACCGCGGCCTCATTGCGTGAGGACCACTTCGCGCTGGACCTGCTCGTGGAGGGTGGTCGCTGTGTCGGTGTCCGGGCCCTCGGCCCGGACGGGACGTGCAGCGATGTGCGTGCGGCCAACGTGCTGGTCGCCACCGGAGGCGCGGGCCAGCTCTTCGCCGTCACGACCAACCCACCCGAGGTCACCGGCGACGGGATCGCCATGGCCCTGCGGGCGGGGGCCGCCGTGGCCGACGTGGAGTTCGTCCAGTTCCATCCGACCGCGCTGCACACCACCGTCGACCCGCGGCCGCTCCTGTCCGAGGCGCTACGTGGCCACGGGGCGGTGCTGGTGGACACCCACGGCCGGCGCTTCGTGGACGAGCTGCTTCCCCGCGACGAGGTGTCCCGGGCCATCACCGCGGTGATGCTCGACCAGGACGTCGACCATGTCGGCCTCGATGTGCGTCCCATCCAGGACTTCGACGTGCGCTTCCCCAGCCTGGCCGCCACCGTTCGTCGGCTGGGCTTCGATCCCGCCGGTGCTCCACTACCGGTGGCCCCCGCCGCCCACTACCTGTGCGGAGGGATCATCACCGACCTGGACGGAGCCTCCAGCCTGCCGGGCCTGTGGGCGGCGGGCGAGTCGACATGCACGGGAGTGCACGGGGCCAACCGGTTGGCCTCCAACTCGTTGCTCGACGGCATGGTGTTCGGGTTCCGCGTGGTCGAGGCGGTCGAGCGGGAGAAGGATGCCGCCGAACCCACCGGAGCGATGAGGGGCCTGGCCGACGCCCCCCCGGGTCCTGGAGGCATCGGCTGGCGTGAGTTGAGGGGCTGGGAACCCCCAGCGTCGGGGTCGGGGGCGGAGGCCACCGGTGACGTGGCCAAGTGGCGTCAGGAGTTGGCCAGGACGATGACCATCGAGGCGGGGGTGTTGCGCGACGCCCCCTCCCTCGAGCGCGCCGCAGATGTGGTAGCTCGCGTGCGGGGGGAGATCGGTGGCGTGTCCGACCGGGCGGCCGAGGAGCTGCGCAACCTCGCCGATGTGGCCTGGGCCGTCGTGGCGTCGGCTGCGGCCCGCCGGGAGACCCGCGGGGCGCACACCCGTCGCGACTTCCCCGAGCGCGACGACCAGTTCCGTCGCCGGTTGGTGTTGCGGTGACCCCCTTCGGAGTCCCGGCCTTCGTGGTCCGCGATGTAGTGGCCCGCGCCCTGGCGGAGGATCTCACTCCTCTGGGTGATCTCAGCTCTGCTCTCCTTCCCGCCGTGGATGCCTCCGCGGATCTGGTGGCCAGGCATCCGGGCGTGCTGGCCGGTACGGCCTGTGTGGACGAGGCCTTTGCCCAGGTCGACGCCGCCGTGTCGGTCGTCTGGACGGCGACCGATGGCGATCACCTCGGAGCGGACCAGTCGGTGGCGCAGGTGCAAGGTCCGCTCGCATCGATCCTCACGGCAGAGCGAACAGCCCTGAACCTGGTGTCGCACCTGTCGGGTGTGGCCACCCTGACGGCACGCTTCGTGGCGGCCACCAGGGGAACCCAGGCACGGATCTGGGACACCCGCAAGACCACCCCGGGATTGCGGACCCTGGAGAAGGCTGCCGTACGGTGCGGCGGTGGCTTCAACCACCGGGGCAACCTGTCCGAGTGGGTCATGTTGAAGGACAACCACCTGGAGGTGGTGGGCATCGCCGAGGCCGTGGCGCGCGCTCGCGAGCTGTGGCCAGGCCGTACCGTGCAGGTGGAGTGCGAGCACCTGGGCCAGGTCGACGAGGCACTGGTGGCCGGCGCCGACGCGCTTCTCCTGGACAACATGGAGCCTGCCGAGGTCACCGAAGCGGTTGCCCGTCGCGACGCGGCCCGGCCCGAGTGCCTGCTGGAGGCCTCGGGAGGTATCACCCTCGATACGGTTGGTGCCTATGCCGCGGCCGGCGTTGACCTGATATCGGTGGGGGCGATCACCAACTCGGCCCCGGTGCTCGATCTGGGCCTCGATCTGGGCCTCGACCTGGGCCCGACCGGCGCGTAGAACGAGGAGGACTGCGGTGCTGTTGGTCATCGATGCCGGGAACACCCAGACGGTGATGGGGCTATACGAGCGCGACGGCGAGGGCGCGGGCGGCCTTCGGGCGACGGACGGACTCGTCGACCACTGGCGTCTGGCCACCGACGCCGAGCGCACCTCCGATGAGGTGGCGGCGCTGATCGAGGGCGTCATCGGGCTTCGGGGCTACTCACTGGAGAGCGACATCGACGGCATGGCCGTCTCCTCGGGGGTGCCGCGGATCACGGCCTCTCTGCGGGACCTCGCCGGTCGCTACCTGGAGGTGGTTCCCGTGGTCATCGAGCCCGGGGTCCGCACCGGCATCTCCATCCTCTACGAGAACCCCAAAGAGGTGGGGGCCGACCGCATCGCCAACGCCGTAGGGGCATTCGATCTCTACGGTGGGCCCACGATCGTGGTCGATTTCGGCACCGCCACCACCTGCGACGCCGTGTCCGAACGCGGCGAGTACCTGGGCGGGGCCATCGCGCCGGGCATCGAGATCAGCCTCGATGCCCTGTTCGGAAGGGCCGCTGCTCTGCGTGCAGTGGAACTGGTCGAGCCGAAGTCGGTGCTGGGCAAGAGCACCGTCGAGTCGATCCGCTCCGGCACCGTGTACGGCTTCGCCGCCCAGGTCGACGGCCTGTGTGCCCGTATCGAGGCCGAGCTGGGGCAGTGCACCGTGGTTTCGACCGGCGGGCTCGCCGAGTTGATCGCCCCCTATTCCGAGCGCATCGAGTACCAGGAACCGTGGTTGACCTTGCACGGGCTGCGCCTCATCCACGAGAAGAACACCTGATCATGGGTGGGCGCGTCTTCATCACGGGGATGGGTGGCGAGCTGGGGACCCGTGTGGCGGCGCTGCTGGAAGCCGACACCTCCGTAGATGTCGTAGTGGGGTCCGGTATCAGCCCACCGCGCCGCCGCCTGTCCCGGGCCACCTTCCACCTGGTCGATCCCCGCAACCGCATCCGGCTGGCCGCCCTCGTGCACGAAGTGGCGCCTCATGTGATCGTGCATCTGGGCGTGTACGAGCCCCATTCCCGCTCGGCACCTCCAACAGCCCTCGAGCGCACCGCCGCGGGCAGCGTGACCGCGCTGGGAGCTGCGGCCGAGACCGGGGCGCTGCAACGCATCGTCGTGCGATCGGGTACCGAGGTCTACGGTCGGCGCCGGGGTAGCCCGCTGCTCCCCGACGAGTCCACCCCACCCCAGCCCACCACCGAGTACGGGTGGTCGCTCCTGCACGTCGAGCGCACGGCCGAGGCTGTCGCCCGTGATCTGGACGTTCCCTGCACGGCCGTCCGCCACGCGCCGCTGCTAGGCCCTCACGTGCCCTCGCCCTTGGGTCGCCTGCTGAGACTTCCCGCCGTGCCATTCCACGCGCTCGCCGACCTGCCCTTCTCGCTGGTCTCCCTCGAGGACGCCGCCCGTGCGGTGGTGGCCGCCGTTCTGCGGGGTCCCGACGGGCCGGTGAACGTCGTGGGGCCCGGGGCGGTCACTGCCTTCCAGGCCATCCGGATGGGAAACCGGATCCCCGTGCCGGTGGCAGGCCCCGGCTGGCTGGCCGCACGGGCTCTGGCCGAGGTGGCGGGTTCGCCGGTGCCCGACCACGTGGTCGAACTGCTGCGGCGGGGCCGTTGTGCCGACGGATCCTCCACCCTGAGCCTGTTGGACGTGGACCCGAAGGACACCACCCAGGGGATAGTTGCCAGCCTCTTCGACTGGGCTGAGGTCACCTACCTGGACGTCATCGACGGGGAAGCGGCATGAGCAGCCCCTCACCCTCGGGAAGCGGGCGCACGGAGGACGGGGCCATGGGTCACGGGGCCACAGGTCACGGGGCCATGGGTGACGGGGCCACAGGTATCGAGGTGCTGTCTCCCCTCGAGTTCCTTACCCGTCGACTGAGGGGTGGCTACACAGTCGATCCCTGGGGTCTGGATCGCGACCTGCTGGCCGTCCTGGCACCGATCACCCGGGCTCGCTGGCGGGTAGACAGCACTGGATTGGACCTGCTGCCCCCTGACCGGGGCGCTTTGCTGGTGCACAACCGCAGCTGGGGGTGGGGTGAAGCGGCCGCCCTGGTGGCGGCGGTGCACCGGGCCACGGGTCGCGTGGTGCGCATGGTCGGGGTCCCCGACCTGGTCGTCGTGCAACCCCTGCTGCGGAGCCTCGGGGTCATCCTCGACCATCCCGAGGAGGTGCAAGGCGTGCTGGGTGCCGGCCACCTGGTGGCGGTGGGAGCCGGCCGCGAGCGTCTCGGTCGCCGTTTCGCGGGGGCTGTTTCCCCTGAGGCGCTGGCCCCTGCCGTGTCGGCCGGCGTGCCGGTTCTGCCCGTTGCCGTTCGGCCGGGCCAGCTCGGTCTCCGCTGGACGGTGACCGTGGGCCCCGCTTCGGAGGCTGGTGGTCATCACGGCCCCCTGGCCCTCGCCGAGCTGGCAGAGCACACCCGGGCCGGCCTGCAGGCACTCCTCGACCCCCACCTGCTTCTTTGACCGATACTGAGCGATAATCGCTCAGTATCGGTCAAAGAATGCGGAGCGGCTCATGCGTACCGCCCGGAAGCGCTCCGCCACCCATGTGGGACGGAAGACGAGATCCCTCCAGGTGAAGCGGATCGTGAGCCAGCCAAGAGCCGCCAGCTCCACGTCCTTGGCCCGATCGACGTAGAAGGGTTCACCGATGGCGTGCCAGTCGTAGCCGTCGATCTCCACAGCGATGCGCAACTCGACGTCGGCGAAGTCGATGCGCCGGCGACGGCCGGCGACGACGAGCTGGTACTGGTACTGGGGGATGGGGATGTCGTGGTCATGGCAAATCTGGGCGAACACCGACTCTGCCCGGCTGTCGGTGACAGCGCTTCCCAGTGCTCGGCGGTCCAGGACCCGGCGCAGGACACCACAGCCCCGGCGGCCCCGCCGGGACAGCTGATCGAGTGCCAGCCGTGCCCCGGTGGGGGTCACAATTCGTCGTTCGATGAGTCGCTCCAGGATCGTCTCCACGTACCACCACGGCAGAACCGCGCCGGAATCGACGCAGAGGCGCAGCGGGTTGGTGATACGCATCCCGCTTCGCCATGAGACCTGCTCGTCGGTCAAGTCGAGCGATCGGTGGACGTGTACCCCGTCGAGTTCGGGGGACGGGGCGTAGGGGACGGCGATGTCGACTGGTTGGTCGGCCAGCCATCGGTCGCCCACGAGGCGTCCCACTTCCCAGAGAACTGCGGCCGACCGGTGTGAAACGACCGCCCCGGGATGGGCGAGGTAGGCGGCTCGCACGAGCTGCCGGTAGGTCTCGGGCGTTCCACCGAGGCGGTAGACACCCCGGTGGACCCGCTCGAACCGCCCGGCCTTGAGCCGGTAGCGGATCTGATCGGTGGTCAGTCCCAGCGGCTGGAGCTGGCGGGGGCAGACCAGCCCGTCCTGGTGGCGGGCGAGGTTGGCGATGATGTTGTCGAGGCTGGATCGGGTGGGGGGCACGGGAGCTCCTGGGAACGGGGACCGTGGTGTGCCGGACCGCACACGAGCGGGGCGCTGGATACACCCGATCTGTCCCACCAGCCGCTCCGGCTCCCCGCCGGCTCCCTCCGCCCAGGCCCCCCACCTGCTTCTTTGACCGATACTGAGCGATAATTGCTCAGTATCGGTCAAAGTCGTGATGGCCGGGGCGGGGCGGCCACCGGGGAGAGATGAAATGATCGCGGTGGCCGTCGGGGCGTGGTCGCCGTTGGTTCTTGGTGCCGTTGAGCCCGTTCAAAGTCTGGTGCGGGATCCGAGGGACCGGGGAGTGTTGCTTCGAGCACGAACCCCAGATTCTGAATCGCCCCTGGTTCCCCTCCGACGGCCCCTGAGCTGAAGGAGGAAGATTATGAGACGGATCCATGATCGGGTCGCTGGGCTTGATGTCCATCGAGACTCGGTGGCGGCGTGTGTCGAGTTGTTCGACGGCACGTCGGTGGAGATCGACAAGGCGTCGTTCTCGACGACCGCGGCCGGGGTGCGAAACCTTGGCGGGTGGCTCGCCGAACGAGAGGTTGAGCTGGTGGTGATGGAGGCCACCGGCGTGTACTGGCGGCCGGTCTTCTACGGGTTGGAGGACCGTTTCGACGAGTTGTGGCTGGTGAACGCGTATCACGTCAAGAACGTGCCGGGACGCAAGACCGACATGTCTGACGCGGAGTGGCTCGCTGATGTGGCCGCCCATGGGATGGTCCGCCCGAGTTTGGTGCCGTCGCCTGAGATCCGGGGGCTGCGGGAGTTGACCCGCTACCGCAAGACCCAGATCCGGGCTCGGGGCCAAGAGATCCAACGACTCGAGAAGCTGCTCCAAGACGCGGGCATCAAGTTGACGTCGGTGGCGTCGAAGGTGTGGTCCCAGTCGAGCCGGGCGATGGTCGAGATGCTCATCTCGGGTGAACGCGACCCCGTGGTGCTCGCTGAGCTGGCGAAGGGTCGGATGCGTCCCAAGACCCCTGCTCTGGTCGAAGCGCTCGAGAGCCGCTGGGTGGCTCATCACAGCGCAGTAGCCCGCCGGATCCTGACCCACATCGACTTTCTTGACGAAACGATCGACGCGTTGACCGGTGAGATCGTGGAGCGTGTAGCCCCTTTCCGTTCAGCGGTGGACCTGTTGATCACCATCCCCGGCGTCAGTGAGCTCACCGCGCAGACGATCATCGCCGAGACCGGCGTTGACATGTCCCGGTTCCCCACCGCCGGGCATCTCGCCGCGTGGGCAGGAGTCGCTCCCGCGTCACACGAGTCGGCCGGCAAACGCCGACCCGCAGGCACCCGCCACGGCTCCCGTCACCTACGCGAGGCACTGATCGAGGCTGCCCGGGCAGCGGCGCGCACCAAAGACACGTTCTTGTCGGCCCGCTACAGCCGGATCGCCCGCCGGCGAGGACCGAACAAGGCAGCCGTCGCGATCGCGCACAGCATCTTGGTGTCGGCATGGCACATGCTCTCCACCGGTGAGGTCTACCAGGAACTCGGCGGCGACTACTACGACAAGAAGAAGGACCCCGCTCGCGAAGTTCAGCGCCGCGTCGCCGAACTCGAAGCGGCAGGTTACGCGGTCACCCTCACACCCGCCGCCTGACACAACCCGAATCAACTCAGCGAGAACGACCACCGATCGGTCGCGCACGCCCAACTTCGCCCAACTCAGACCTTCATTTCACCCCAGAACAAGAGAGTAAACGGTACGAGTCAGTCAGTCAGAGGTCTCGGAGCTGGGGGAACAGGACCACGTCGCGCAAGGTGCTGGCGCCCGTCAGCAAGGCGACCAGGCGGTCGATTCCCAGCCCGAGACCCTGACATGGGGGGCATGCCGTGCTCCATGCACTCGATGAAGTCCTCCTCCATCATCATCGTCTCGTCGTCACCGGCCTCACGCAGCGCCACCTGGTCTTCCAGGCGGGCCCTCTGCTCGACGGCGTCGACCAGTTCGCTGTAGGCCTTGACGATCTCCCAGCCCGAGACCACGACCTGGAACATGTCCAGCCGGCTCGGGTCCTCGTCGCTGCGCCGGGCCAGGGGGACCAGCTCGGCCGGATGGTGAACCAGGAAGCACGGCTGGACGAGCCCGGGCCGCACGGTGCGCTTGTAGAGCAGGTCGACCAGGCCGCCATAGGAGACCTGGGCGGCCAGATCATCGTCGTCGGCGAGACCCAGCCGGTCCCTCAGGTCGCCGGTTCCCAGCGCCCGCTTCAATGCCTCGAGATCCTGCACCAGGGCCAGGTCGATCCCGGTCGCCTCCTCGACTGCCGCGCGGTAGTCGATCTCGGGCCAGGGGGGAGTGAAGTCCAGTTCGGTGCCGGCGGCGCTCACCTGCAAGCTGCCGACGACCTCTCCGATGACTTCGGTCAGCAGGTTCTGGACGAGAGCCATGTTGTCTCGGTAGTCCCAGTAGGCCGCGTACCACTCCAGCATCGTGAACTCCTGCAGGTGCGAGGAGTCGGTGCCCTCGTTGCGGAAGTTCCGGCCCAGCTCGTACACCCGGTCGAACCCGCCGGCGACCACCCGCTTCAGGTAGGTCTCGGGCGAGATGCGCAGGTAGAAGTCGCGGTCCAGAGCGTTGTGGTGTGTGGAGAAGGGCCGGGCGGCCGCGCCGGAGGCCGCCGCCTGCAGGATGGGGGTCTCGACCTCGACGAAGTCGTGTCCGTCCAGGAAGGAGCGGATGCGGGCCACGACCTGTGAACGCACCAGGAATCGCTGCCGGCTGTCCTCGTTGACGAGGAGGTCGAGGTAGCGCTTGCGGTAGCGCGCCTCGACGTCGGCGATCCCCTGCCACTTGTCGGGCATCGACCGGAGCGCCCGGTTGAGCACCACCAGTTCTTCGACGGCCACGGTTCGCTCACCCTTGTCGGTGGTCCACATGTGGCCTCGCACGCCGACGAAGTCGCCCAGCGATACTCCCTTGGCCCATTCCCGGTAGCGGTCGTCGTCGAGTTGGCCACGGTCCAAGGAGACCTGGACCGTTCCGCTCCGGTCGTGGATGTGGCCGAAGGTGAGCTTCCCGAAGCGGCGCCACAGCACCACCCGACCGGCCAGGTGCACGGTGCGGTCGTCGGGGCAGTCCGGCGCCTGGGCCGCCAGGGTGTCCACCGGGTAGCGGCCGGCTGGGCGGAAGGGGGCGGGGGCGGAATCGTCGGAGTCGCTCATGGCCCATCCAGGTCTAGCAGGTGCGTGCCGGGATCAACTGAAGCGTTCGGTGATCACCTCGACGAGGCGGCGGCCCGACTCGACGGGGCCGGTCTCGTGACGCTCCATGGTCACACCCGCCGCCAGCAGCACGGACCCACCCAGTGCCAGCCAGGCCCAGGTGGGAACGCCGGCGGTGACGGCGAGTGACTCATGTACCGAGGTGGTGACCAACAGTGCCGTACCGCAGAAGAGGGGAGCGGCCAGCCTGCCGCGCACCGCCGATGGCGACGGCTGCGACACCCAGGCTCCCTGCCACCAGTGCATGCCCCCCACCACCTCCCGCGATGCGCTCGACCAGAGCGGAACCACCCAGCAGCACCAGTCCCGGTGAGTAGGCGAGCCACGACGAGACGCTGGGGTCGCCGCGGCGCGACGACACCCCGGCCAGGGTCAGCCACAGCGCCACGGGCGCCACGTAGGCGTCGGCGGAGGCCACGTCGGCCAGCACCAGGTGCCACTGCACACCCACCACCATGGCCAACCCGCCGGTGGCGACGAGGCCGAGCTGGTGTTGGCGTGCTCCGGCGGCCACTCCCAGGGCACCGACCAGCACACACAGTGTGGCCGTGGAGGCCGGATCCGGGAGGGTCAACAGGGCCCCGATCGTCAGGGACGTGACCGAAAGAGCCCGCAGGGGTACCCGCCATGCGCGCAGCTCGCCGGCCGCGAGGGTAGCCAGGGCGCCCACTCCGGCCAGGGCGAGGCCGGCGGTTCCCAACGCCAGCCCCGCCCACCAGGCCAGGGACAGGACGAGAGCGGGGACCGACACCGCTGCTGTGAGTCCCAGCAGAGGCGTGCGGCGCCACCAAACGTCGACCAGGAGGCCGGCCACGAGAAGGGCGGATACGGCGACAGCCGTGGACTTGTCCTGGAAGGGAAGGACGAGGACGGGAACGAGGCCGGCGAGCCGGGGAAGTAGCGCTGCGCCCGGGTCGGCGGGGGCCCCGTCGACCGCGGCTCCCGGGTCGGCGGGGGCCCCGTCGACCATCCAGCCTGCGGTCCAGCTGACGGCCACGACGACGAGCAGGGTGGCCGGTGTCCCCAACCAGGCGTCCCATGAGGGCCAGGACATCCACAGCGGCAGAGGGCAGGCCAGGGCCGCCAGCCACACCGAACCCTCGTCGGGGGGGAACCGGGTGCCCCAGGCCACGACGAGTACGCCCAGCGTTCCCAGCGCGGCCGACAACTCGGGCGCGGCCGGGGCCGCCAGGATCGGGGCCAGCACCGCCAGAGCTGCGCCGCTGGTCTGGCCCATGGGGCGGCCGCTGATGACCAGCACGATGGCCAGGGCCGACAGCAAGGTAGCCGCCAGCTCGGCCGGAGCCGCCAGGACGACGGCCCCCGCAATCGCCGCTGTGGCTCCCACTGTCGCGGGTGTCCAACCGGCGCCGGTGAGAACGGCCAGCCACAACGAGGAGCCGTCGGGTTGGCGTCGGCGCAGGTCCGCCACGATCCAGGCACCGGCCACCGCCCCCAGGCCCAGAGCGGCCCCGACCGTGCTCTCTCCGCCGGCCAGGAGCCCGCTGTCTGCGACGGCGGATCCCTGCCGCGTGCCCGTCCCGCCTGCCACAGCCAGCACAACCCAGGCGCCCCACAGGCTGAAGACACCGGCCGCCACCTCGGTCACGACGCCGACGGGTCGGGTGAGAGCCGCCCAGAACTGATCGCGGCGAGCCAGCGCCACCGCCAGTTCGATGGTCAGGATCAAGGCGCCCACGGTGGCGAGTGAGGATCCCGATGGTGGCGCCGTGCTCCACCAGGCGGTGCCCATCCCCACGATGGCGCTGACCATTCCGGCGGCGGCCAGAACCGGGTCGCGATCCCGGTCCGCTGCGGCAAAGAGGACGGTGGCCGCGGCCAGGCCGGCGACGAGGGTCGCCCACATCTCTGCACCACCGGCGGGAAGCCCGGCGAGCCCCAGGTCTTGCAGTGCGGAGCCGGGTCGGGCCAGTTCGCCGAGCGTGACCCCGGCCAACGGAGCCAATCCGGCCAGAGCTGCCCAACCGGTGGCGGCCCGGTGGGCGCCCGCCAGCGCGGCAACCAGGGCGGCGGCCACCACCAAGGTGGCCAGTGGAACTCCGGCCAGTCCGGCCAGGCCTACGGCGGCCACGACGACAGCGGCCCACGACCCACGGGCCAGCAGGCTGGTCGGCACCGTCGGTTCCGGTCGCGTCCCATGCGGACGGCCCAGGCGGTCGAGCAGTATCCAGGAGCCCGCGGCCACCAGCCCGCCGGCTGTGAGGCGAGCCCAACTGCTGACGTCCACGCGCAGGGCGACGGCGGCGACGTCCACGGGGATGAGGAACGCGCCCAGGTGCCAGAGCGATCCGGCGGTTCCTGGCACGCTGGCGGCGAGTCGACGACCGGCCAGCAGGCAGGCTCCCGTCAGTAGGCCGAGGGCTGCGAGCTTGGCCCCCTCGGGGATCTGTTCCCAATGGGTGGCGACGAAGACGGTGGCTGCGGCCAGCACGAGGAAGGCCCCGGTTCCCGCCACCCAGACCGCTCCCGTGCGCTTGCCCTCACCATCGGCGGGCGCAGGAGGCTGCTGCGGCGGAGATGGCGGAGATGGCGGAGATGGCGGAGATGGCGGAGGCGGCGGCGGGGGAGGCTGCTGCGGATATGGCAGAGGCGGCGGCGGGGGAGGAGGCGGTGGTGTGTCCGGGTGAAGCGGAGGCATGTTTGCAGGATCGCCCGGGCGGGGTCCCCCGCCCATCCGGGCAATCCCCTAACGCCCCCTGGGGGTCAGGACTCTACCCACACGTCGGCCCAGAACACCTTGGGTTCGAGCCTCGAAAGCCCTCGGGACACGAGGTCGTCCCATCCGTGGACGCCCGGCCGGCTCACCAGCGCCCACACCTGACCGAAGAGCCACAGGTGCGAGAGCTCCTCGTTGAGGATTCGCTGGACGTCGTCATAGGCCGCCCGTCGTGCGTCGGGGTCGAGCGTTGCCCTCCCGGTGTCGAGGGCAGCGTCCAACGCCGCCGACTCGGTGTGGGTGAAGTTGACCGACACGTCGCCCACGGGCTTGGAGGTGGAGGAGTGCCAGAAGATGTAGTTGAAGTCCGGGTCGATCCAGTTGTGGGATCGCCACAGCCCCGCCTGGTAGTCGCCCACGACGATCCGTCCCAGGAAGGCGGCCTGCTCCACCGGCTCGAAGGTGGCATCGATGCCCGCCGCGCCCCACTGCTCGACCAGCGCGCCACCCAGGGCCTCCTCCTGGGCCGACGAACCGATGATGGTGACCTCCAGAGGGGAACCGTTGTCGGCCTCGTACTGCTCGACCAGTTCCCGGGCGGCGTCGATGTCGGTCTCGGGGTAGCCGTTGTCGGCCAGGTGCCAGGGGTTGGAGGCCACGAACGCCGAGGTGGCGGGCTCGAGGACCCCCTCTCCTCCCAGGGCGAGGATGACGGTCTCGGGGTTGGTGGCCAGTGCCAGGGCCTCGCGGGCCACGGGGTCGTCCAGGGGCGGCACGGCACGGTTCAACAGCACGTGCATGGGCTCGCTGGAGTGCTCGAAGAGGGTGACATCGGAGCTGTCACGCCACCCGAGGATCGCGTCGGGGTCGGGCGAGATGATGGCGTCGACCTCACCGGATTCCAGGGCCGCACCGCGGGTCGTCACGTCAGGGAGGAACACGAAGCGAATGTCGTCCAGGTGGGCGGGCTCGCGCCAGTACCCGTCGTTTCGCTCGACCCGGAAGCGGCTGTCGGGCACCCACTCCACATGCCGGAACGGCCCGGTGCCGATCACAGCCGCCCTGTCGCCATCAGTCCCGAGCGAGGCCGGTCCGGCCATGAAGCCGCTCTGGGTGGCCAGGACGTGGTCGAAGGATGCCCAGGGCGCCTTCATGGTCACGGTGAGCGTGGTGTCGTCGACAACGGTCACCGATTCGATGGGCTCGTGGGTCAGGGCGGTGAGGGGGTTGGCCATCCGTTCCTCGATGTTGGCGGCCACCGCGTCGGCGTCGAAGGGCGTGCCGTCGTGGAAGCTGATCCCCTGTTTGGTGACGATGGTCCACTCGGAGGCGTCGTCGTTGGGGCTGACGGACTCGGCCAGCCAGGGTTCGAGCGTGCCGTCGCCGATCTCGACCACCAGCGGTTCGTAGACCGTGGAGCCGACGTAGTTCCCCGAGATCGACCAACGGTTGAAGATGGGGTGGTACCCGTCGGAGTCGGACTCCACCGCGAAGACGATCGAGCCGCCGTCGACCGGTTCCAGCGCGGCAGTGGTTGCGGGGCTCCCTTCACCACCTGAGGGTCGGGTATCCGAAGGCTCGCCCTGGGTGTCGTCGTCGCTGGACCCGCAGGCGGCCAGGCCCGCGGAGGCCAGCATGGCGCAGGCCAGGATCGTCGCCAGCAGTCTGGTCGTGGTCCGGTTGGTGGTTCGCAGCATCGGGCCCCCCCGGAGTTCGCTGTCTTGCTGACGGTGCGTCAGATCCGCATGGTACCGGTCGCCGTGCTCTTCGTCAGTCGATCCCGTGCTCGAGGGCGTAGCGCACCAGTTCCTGGCGGCGGTTCAGGTGCAGCTTCTTCAAGATGTTGCCCACGTGGTTCTCGACGGTCTTGGCCGCGATGAACAGGTCCTCGGCGATCTCCTTGTAGGTGTGCCCGCGAGCCACCAGCTGGAGTACCTCCCGCTCGCGGTCCGACAGGGGCTGGATCGGTCCTGCCGAGCGGGCCATGCGGCGGAACTCTCCCAGCACGAGCGCGGCCAGCTGGGGGGAGAAGACCGGTTCGCCGTGAGCGGCCCTCCAGAGCTCGCGGCGCAGTTCCTCGGGGGGCGTGGACTTGACCAGGTATCCCTGTGCCCCCGCGGCCACCGCGTCGAGCAGGTCGCGCTCGGCTTCTGACACCGTGAGCATGACCACCTTGGTGTGCTCCCCGCACTCCCGGGCCACCCGCAGGCCTCCCCCCTTGGGCATGTGCAGGTCGCACAGGACCAGGTCCGGGCTGGTGCGACCGATCTCGGCTATGGCCTCTTCGGCGTCACCGGCTTCTCCCACGACCTGGAAGTTGTCGCCCAGGTCGGCGCGTAGCCCGGTGCGCCAGATGGGATGGTCGTCGGCCACGACCAAGCGGACGGGGCCCAGGTCGCTCACGGCTCCGGACTCACGGCACCGCACCCACGTGCAGTGCCACCTCGGTGCCCCGGCCCGGCCGGCTGCGGATCTCGACGCTGCCTCCCACGTCCTCCATTCGACCACGGATCGACCTCCCGATGCCCAGCCCCTCGGGGACTGTGGCTGGGTCGAAGCCGGTGCCGTCGTCCTTGACCGAGCAGAAGAGTCCGCCCTCGTAGGTGGACTCCAGGTAGACGGTGATCTGCTGGGCGTTCCCGTGCTTGGCCGCGTTGGTGAGCGCCTCGGCAACCGCACCCGCGACGGCGGCCGTAACCGCCCCGTCGATGCGGGGTACCCCATCGGCGACCACCACCACACGACCCCCGTGGGTGCGTTCGTGGCGGGCCGCGGCCGCCCGCAGGGTGGCGACCAGTTCGCCGGTGGGCTCGTCCCGGCCCGACAGCCAGGCACGCAGGTCGCGTTCCTGGTCGCGGGCAAGGGCCACCAGCTCGGTGTCCCGGGAGCGTCTTTGGATGACCGCCAGGGTCTGGAGGACGCCGTCGTGGAGGGTGCGGGCCACCTCCTCACGGGCCCGGGCGGCGGAAACCTCGCGCTCGGCTTCCCTGAGCCGGACGGCGAAGAAGCCCGCCACGGCCCCGGCGAGGGAGTAGATGACGATGGCGGAGAGCGACGCCAGGGTGTCGTCGCCGTGCCAGGGGTCCGGAGCCCAGGTCCACTGACCGGCCAGGCGCGCCAGGCCCACCACGAACCCGGCTCCCAGACCGCCCCGGCCGGCGAGGACGACTCCGGCAGACAGCACCGAGGCGATCGCCCAGTTGCCGCCCAGGCGCTGGGAGTGATCGGACTGGTAGACCCACGGGTCGAGGCCGACGAGAAGGGCTGCCAGGGCCACGTCGACGACGACCACAGCGGCGCGATCCAAGCGATCGGCCTGGCGCAAGGAAGCGGTTACCCAGGCCGTGAAGGCCAGGGCGAGCACGACCAGCACCCAGCCGGGGCCGGGGCGGGCGATCGCTTCGGCCGACCCGGGATCTCCCTGGCGCACGTCGACGGCGAAGGTCACGGCCATCCACATCCACGCGGCCCAACGGAATGCGGTGATGCCGACGAACAGCGTTCTCTCCAGGGCGTCCTCGCCCCGGTACCGGTGCGGCTGGTGGTTGGACGTGGCCACCGGGCCAGTGTGGCCTGCTTGGACCCGCGCGTGGAGGTCTGCTGCGGCGGTCAGGCGCTGATGCGGGCCTCGGCCCGGGCCGTCACGGTGGTCACCAGGTGACGGGTGGTGGCAGCGAGCCCGTCGGCGGCCGGGGAGGGACCCAGCGAGGCCAGGAGGGCCAGGGCCTCCTCGGCGTAGGACCGGGCGGCGACCAGGGCCAGGGGCACCCCGTCACCGCCGAGTACCAGGGCCCGGGCCTCCTCCCGCTCGGTGTCATCGAGGGGCCCGCGCAGGAGGGAGCGCAGCGCCTCTCCCTCCGATGATCCCAGGGCGTGCAGGACGGGAAGCGTGTAGACGCCCTCCACGAGGTCGTTGCCCGATGGCTTGCCCAGCTCCTCGCTGGTGGCCACCAGGTCCAAGATGTCGTCCACCACCTGGAAGGCCATGCCGTAGTTCTCGCCGAAGGCGGTCAGGGTCTCGATCCGGTCGCGGCCCAGGCCACCCACTATTCCTCCCACACGGCAGGCGGTGGCGAAGAGGGCGGCGGTCTTGCCGGCGATCGAGGCGGTGTAGTCCTCTTCGGTGCGCCCGACCTGGTAGACGTCCCGCAACTCGCGGACCTGGCCCTCGCAGAGCCGCCCGATGGTGGCCGCCAGCAGCCCGGCCACCTCGGTGCCCAGCCCGGCCGCGATCTCGGAGGCCTTGGCCAGAAGGAAGTCTCCGGCCAGGATGGCCTTGAGGTTTCCCCACCGTGCGTTGACGCTCTCGACGGTACGCCGGGTCACGGCGTCGTCCATGACGTCGTCGTGGTACAGCGATCCGAGATGAACCAACTCGACGGCCACCCCGCCGAGCACCACCTCCTCGGTGGCCGCGGCGTCTGTGGCGTCTCGGGTGGCCGCCCCGGCTCCGGTGTCGCCGTGGCGGGTTGCTGCGGAAGCGATGGCGAACGCGGGGCGCTGGCGCTTGCCGCCGGCACGGATGAGGTGGCTGGCGACCTCGGTCAGGAACGGGTCAGACGTTCGGACCGACCCCGTCAGGGCCGTCTCGACCCGCTGGAGGTCCTCCTCCATGGCGGGGATGGACAGGTGGGGGGCCTTGCCAGCCACGAGGGCACGATACGGCGGTTCTCGCGAATCCCCCCAATCGGGGGGTGTGACCTACGCCGCTGGCTCACCGCAAACCCGCTGGCGGCTGCCGAAAAATCGGGCACCGGGAGGGCCCTGGGGCCCGGGCGCGGTGTGGGCCGGCGCCGCACCGGTACACTTGCTCCACGGTTCCCACACGGGAGGCAACATCTTGTTCGAACGCTTCACCGATCGGGCTCGCCGGGTCGTCGTCCTGGCCCAGGAAGAAGCGCGCCTGCTCAACCACAACTACATCGGCACCGAGCACATCCTGCTCGGTCTCATCCACGAGGGTGAGGGAGTGGCCGCCAAGGCCCTCGAGTCCCTCGGCATCTCCCTCGAGGCGGTGCGCAGCCAGGTCGAGGAGATCATCGGCCAGGGCGGCTCCTCGCCCAGTCGGGCCACATCCCCTTCACCCCCCGTGCCAAGAAGGTGCTCGAGCTGTCGCTCCGCGAGGCCCTCCAGTTGGGTCACAACTACATCGGCACCGAGCACATCCTCTTGGGACTCATCCGCGAGGGCGAGGGTGTGGCGGCCCAGGTGCTGGTGAAGCTGGGGGCCGACCTGTGCCGGGTCCGCCAGCAGGTCATCCAGCTGCTGTCCGGGTACAGCGGCCCCGGGCCAGCCCGAGAAGGCCGGGGCCACTGGCCGGTTCCTCATCGGCGGACGCGCCGTCGGGGTCGTTGGTGCTCGACCAGTTCGGCCGGAACCTCACCCAGCTCGCGCGCGACAAGAAGCTCGATCCGGTCATCGGCCGCGAGCGCGAGACCGAGCGGGTCATGCAGGTCCTGTCCCGACGCACCAAGAACAACCCGGTGCTGGTCGGCGAGCCCGGCGTCGGCAAGACGGCCATCGTCGAGGGCCTGGCCCAGGCCATCGCCGCCGACAGCGTGCCCGACACGCTGCGGGACAAGCAGCTCTACACCCTCGATCTCGGCGCCCTGGTGGCCGGCAGCCGCTACCGCGGCGACTTCGAGGAGCGCCTCAAGAAGGTGCTGAAGGAGATCAAGACCCGCGGCGACATCATCCTGTTCATCGACGAGCTGCACACCCTCGTCGGTGCGGGCGCCGCCGAGGGCGCTATCGACGCCGCATCGATCCTCAAGCCGATGCTGGCCCGGGGCGAGCTGCAGACCATCGGGGCCACCACCCTCGACGAGTACCGCAAGCACCTCGAGAAGGACGCGGCGCTCGAGCGGCGCTTCCAGCAGATCAAGGTCGAAGAGCCCACGGTGGCCCACACCATCGAGATCCTCAAGGGCCTGCGCGACCGCTACGAGCAGCACCACCGCGTCACGATCACCGATCAGGCGCTGGTGGCCGCGGCCAACCTCGCCGACCGCTACATCTCCGACCGCCACCTCCCCGACAAGGCCATCGACCTCATCGACGAGGCCGGCTCGCCGCCTGCGCATCAAGCGCATGGAGGCGCCGCCCGACTTCAAGGAGCTCGAGAACGAGATCGCCGAGGTCGTCGAGGCCAAGAAGAAGGCGGTCGAAGAGCAGAACTTCGAGGAAGCCGGCCGCCTCCGCGACCGGGAGAAGGAGCTGCTCGGCCCAGAAGGAAGACGAAGAAGCCGAGATCAAGGCCTCGGGGGTCGACCTGTTCGACGAGGTCGACGAGGAAGCCATCGCCGAGGTGCTCTCCTTCTGGACCGGGCATCCCCGTCTACAAGCTCACCGAAGAGGAGACCGCCAAGCTCCTGCGCATGGAGGACGAGCTGCACAAGCGGGTCATCGGCCAGGAAGAGGCCATCAAGGCCGTCTCGCCAGGCCATCCGCCGCACCCGGGCCGGTCTCGAAGGATCCCAAGCGACCCAGTCGGTTCGTTCATCTTCCTGGGCCCCTCCGGTGTCGGCAAGACCGAGCTGGCCAAGACCCTGGCCGAGTTCCTCTTCGGCGACGAGGAGGCCCTCATCGCGCTCGACATGTCCGAGTACATGGAGAAGCACACCGTGTCGCCGTCTGGTCGGCTCGCCCCCGGGCTACGTCGGCTACGAGGAGGGCGGCCAGCTCACCGAGGCCGTGCGGCGCAAGCCGTTCTCGGTGGTGCTCTTCGACGAGATCGAAAAGGCCCACCCCGACGTGTTCAACACGCTGCTGCAGATCCTCGAGGAGGGGCGGCTCACCGACACCCAGGGACGCTCGGTCGACTTCCGCAACACCGTGCTCATCATGACCTCGAACCTGGGCACCGCCGATCTGCGCAAGGCCAACCTCGGCTTCACCAAGGCCGACGAGGCCGTCTCCTACGAGCGCATGAAGGAGAAGGTCAACGATGCGCTCAAGGAGCACTTCCGGCCCGAGTTCCTGAACCGCATCGACGACACGATCGTGTTCCACGAGCTGTCCAAGGCCGAGGTCACCCAGATCGTCGACCTCATGATCAAGCGGGTCACCGAACAGCTCGTAGGCCCAGGGCCTCGGGCTCGAGCTCACCGAGCGAAGCGAAGTACCTGCTGGCCGACGAGGGCTACGACCCCACGCTCGGGGCTCGGCCGCTGCGCCGGGCCATCCAGCGCACTGGTCGAGGATCCGCTGTCCGAGCGCCTGCTCTGGAAGGAGTTCCGCGCCGGCGAGACGATCATCGTCGACACCGAGGACGATCCCGAGAGCCGGCAAGCGGATCATCACCTTCCGTTCCATCGAGGGCTTCGAACCACCTCCGCTCGAGGAGATGGTCGAGGCCGGGCCCAGCGACTGACGCTCGGCCCCAGCACGGCGGAAACGCAGCACCCCAACGGTACGAGGTACTGCAGCAAGAGGCCCCTGCTCGGCAGGGGCCTCTTGTGTCGGGGTCGGCCAATTCCAGCGGTCAGTGCGCGGTGAGGGCAGTGTAGAGCATGGTGGGGCTGTGGTAGCCGAGGCTGCGTCGGCGTTGGCCGTTGATGATGTCGGCGGCGTGTTGGGCTTGGGCGGGGGTGACGCCGGCGAGGTCGGTGCCGCGGGGGAACCACCAGCGCCATTGGCGGTTGAGGTTCTCGACTTGGCCGCGCTGCCACGGCGAGTGCGGGTCACAGAACCACGCCTTGATGCTGTAGTTGTCGACGAGCTCAGCCCAACGGGCCCACTCGGATCCTTGGTCGAAGGTGATCGACAACCGCAGGTGGGCGGGGATCTGCTCGAGGCCCTCGACGAGCCCAGCGAAGGTGGCGTCCTTGTCGTAGCCCTCGGGCATGGTGACCGGTATCGAGAAGCGGGTGACTCGCTCGGTGAGCCACAGCATGTAGGAGCGGTTGCCGGCACCGATGATCCCGTCGGCTTCCCAGTGGCCGGCTTCGGATCGGTCGTTGACCCTCTTCGGGCGCTGGGCGATGTTCGGCAAGGCTGGGCGCTCGGTGTCGTGGCGGCCCTGGCGTTTGCGACGTCGGGGTCGCCGGCGTCGCAAACACTTGGTGGGCTCAACGTCGAGCACCCTTGCGTAGACGGCCTGGTAGATCGTCTCCACGCACACCACGTCGGCGGCCTCCTCGGCGACCAGGTCCGCCCAGATCGCCTCGGGGGAACGACCGTCCTTAAGCTCGGTGGTGACCCGGTCCCGCAACGGTCCGCGCTCAGCCAGCACCCGCAGGCGGGGGCGACGCCGATTACGCACCGCCTCCCGCTGGGCGCACGCCGCCCGGTATCCCTGGCGGCCTCCGTTGCGGTCGACCTCGCGTTGCACGCTGCTGCGGTGCATCCCAAAGGACCGGGCGATCACCACCCACGGCACCTCGGGCTCCTCTGCCAACCAGCGCGCCAACTCGTCACGACGCGCCTCGTTCCACTTCTCTGCCATGCTGGGCTCTCCACCGGTCGGGGATGTGTACGACAGCGGGCATCATGCCCGCCAACGCGCTCCGACCGGTGGAACTTGCCGTCCCCTGCTCGGCGGGGGCCTCTTGTGTCGGGGTCCCCTGCTCGGCGGGGGCCTCTTGTGTCGGGGTCCCCTGCTCGGCAGGGGCCTCTTGTGTCGGGGTCCCCTGCTCGGCGGGGGCCTCTTGTGCTTCTGGAGGTGTGCACCCCGGTCCGAGGGTGTGGTCGGTAAGGTCGGCCGGTGATGAGGGTCTCGTGTCGCGCGGCGCACCTGATGGTCGCACTGGTGGTGATGTTGCTGCTTGCGGCCTGCCAGGTCGACGCCGACGTGACGGTCAGGATGGGTGAGGACGGGTCGGGCACGGTCACTGTGGCTGTCACCCTCGACCCCGAGGCTGCGGCCAGGGTCCCTGACCTGGCCGAACAGCTGGAGGTGGCCGACATGACCGAGGCGGGCTGGGAGGTGTCTGGGCCCGAGACGGTGAGCGGTGGCGGGGTCCGCCTCGTGGCCAGCAAGGCCTTCACCTCGCCCGACGAGGCGGTCCAGGTTCTGGGTGAGTTGACCGGCGACACGGGGATCCTGTCCGAGATCGACTTCGAAATGGATCGGTCCTTCGGGCGTACCGACTTCAGGTTCTCGGCCCGTTCCGACCTGACAGCCGGCGTGTCGGCCCTCAGCGACGCGGGTCTGGTCGAAGCTCTGGGCGGTGACGGTCTCGGGGGCCAGCTCGAGATCATCGAGGCCGAGACCGGGGCGCCGGCGGACGACCAGGTGGCACTGGCGGTGGAGGTGGCACTGCCCGGCGCTGCCGGCACCTGGACCTTGACTCCCGGCGATGAGCCGGCCGCATTGGAGTTGGAGCACACCGAGGTTCGCCCCCTTCCGTGGGCCCTGGCCGGCCTCGCCGTCATTGCCGGTCTCTCCGGTGTGGGGTTGGTCGTGATCCGGCTGGTGGCCCGACGAAAGGGAAGGGGCGTCGAGGAGCGGGACGCCGGGGCGGGGGCCGGCGAGCCGGGCGAAGATGCGGGAGAGGTCGTCGCACCGCCGGGCGCGGTCACCGTTGACGCCGTCTCCTGGGGTGCCGGGACCCCCTCGGGATCCGAGACCCTTGCCTCCGACGGCGAGGGCGTGCAGGAGCCGGCCCGCCGACGCCTCGAGTTGGTGGTGCTCGACGCGGATGGTGTGATGCTCGCCACCGGAGAGGACGTGCCGTCCCTCATCTGTGAGGTGGTGGCGGCCCGGGGCCGGCCCGTGGAGCGGTCACTGGTCGTTCCGCTGTGGGAGCGAGCAGCGGAGGGCCGCATGGCGGTGGGCGAGCTGTGGTCGGCGCTGGGACTGACCGCCGACCCGGGGGATCTCTCCGACGACCTGCTGGCCCGGCACCGGCTCCGGCCCGGCCTGCGCGAGTTCCTGGACGACATGCTGGCCCGGGGCCTGCCTGTTGCCGTGGTGGCCGACGACGTGGCCGAGTGGTCGCGGAGGTTGCGGGCGAACCACAGGCTCGACCATCTGACTCGGGCCTGGATCGTTTCGGGTGACGTGGGTGAGCGCCTTCCCGGTGGAGCAGTCCTGGGCCGGGTGCTCCAGGCGACCGGGGTCGATGCCCGCAATGCCCTCTTCATCAGCCACCGGAGGGCGCGACTGGATGCGGCTCGCTCCTTTGGTTTCGCGGGGGTGCTCTTCGCTCTGGATCCTGTGGATTCTCCCGGCGACGAGCGGGGCGAGCCCGGGGGGGCTGCGGGCGGGTCGGACGGCGGGGCAGATGGCGGGCCCGAAGCTGGGGCGGAAAGTGGCGTGGACTACCCGGTGATCCGTTCCTTCGCCGAGGTCCGCTCGTCCTCCTGATCACCGGCCACCGGGTTGGGGTTCTCGAATAAGTGTCACAGGGGGTGGGGAGGATGGAGGCATGAGCCGATCAGCCTCCCCCCACCGATGCCAACAGTGCTCGGCCACCGCTTTGCGCTGGCAGGGGCGATGCCCTGCCTGCGGCGCTTGGAACAGCCTCCGCCCGGCCTCTCCTGCGGCTGTGGGGTCGAACGCCTCTGTGGCTTCCGCCCAGCCCATCGGCTCGGTCCCGGCATGTGAAGGTGTCCCGGTCCCCACCGGCATCGCTGAGGTCGACACGGTGCTGGGCGGAGGCCTGGTACCGGGGTCGGTCACCCTTGTCGGGGGAGAACCTGGCATTGGCAAGTCGACCCTGGTCCTCCAGCTGTCCGCTGCCCTGGCCCGAGCCGGGCTCCGGGTCCTCTACGTGGCCGGCGAAGAGAGCGCGTCCCAGGTCCGCAGGCGCGCCGATCGTCTCGACTCGCTGGCCGAGAACCTGTGGCTGCTGGCCGCCACCGACGTGACCACCATGACGGCTTCCATAGACGAGATCCTTCCCGAGGTGGTGGTCGTCGATTCGATCCAGGCCGTGGCAGACCCCGATCTGGGAGGCCTGCCCGGTTCGGTGCGCCAGGTGGCCGCTGTCGCCGGGCAGCTCGTGACCCTGGCCAAGGGCCGGGGGGTGTCGGTGTTGCTGGTGGGCCATGTCACCAAGGACGGCAACCTTGCGGGTCCGCGCACGCTCGAACACCTGGTCGACTCTGTGATCGCGTTCGAGGGCGACCGCCACCATGCCCTGCGGTTCCTCCGGGTCCTCAAACACCGCTTCGGCCCCACCGACCAGCTGGGCGTGTTCGAGATGACCGGGCCCGGGCTGGTCGGCGTGGTCGATCCCAGTGCGCTGTTCCTCGCCGACAGGCGTCCGGGTACCCCCGGGTCGGCCGTCGTGCCCGTTCTCGAGGGCCACCGGCCCCTGGTGGTCGAGGTGCAGGCCCTCACCACTCCGGCGGCAGGCGGCGGGTCCCGGCGCTGCGGGGCCCAGGGGATAGACAGCGGCCGCATGGCGCTCCTCCTGGCGGTGCTGGGTCGACGGGCGGGGGTGCACATGGCCGACCACGACGTCTACGCCATGGCCGTGGGAGGCGTGCGCATCCGCGAACCCGGTGCCGACCTGGCCCTGTGCCTGGCCCTCGCCTCGGCGCGCCTCGACCGGGCGCCCCCCGTGGGCTGGGTGGCCTGCGGTGAGGTGGGCCTGGGTGGTGAGGTGCGCCGGGTCGCACGACTCGAGCACCGCCTCACCGAGGCGGCGCGGCTGGGGTTCGAGACGGCCCTGGTCCCCCTCGACGCACCGGTGGTTCCCGGGCTCACCCTCGTCGAGGTGGCCTCGGTGGCCCAGGCCCTCGAGGCCAGCGGCCTGGTGCCGGCTGAGGCCCAGGTCAGCGGCTCGCACTAGACTCCCGCACCATGGCCGGTCGTCGCAGCGCGAAGCTCCTCGACGCCTTGGCCAAGGTCGCCCCTGGCACGTCGCTGCGAGAGGGTCTCGACCGGATCCTCCAGGGTGGCAAGGGGGCCTTGATCGTCGTGGGGGACGGGCCCGACGTCCTGAACATCTGTTCGGGCGGGTTCCTGCTCGACGCCGCCTTCTCACCCCAGCGCCTGTCAGAGCTGGCCAAGATGGACGGCGCCATCATCCTGGCACCCGACGCCAGCCGCATCGCCCGGGCCAACGTCCACCTGGTGCCCAACCCCAACGTCCCCACCAGCGAGACGGGCACCCGGCACCGCACCGCCGAGCGGGTGGCGCGCTCGATCGACGTGCCGGTCATCTCGGTGTCCGAGGACATGCGGGTGATCGCGGTCTACGTGGGTGACGAGAAGCATCCCCTCCAGTCCATACCCCGCCTCCTCGACCGCTCGAACCAGGCTCTGCGTACCCTCGAGCGCTACAAGAACCGTCTCGACAGCGTGTCCTCGTCCCTGTCGGCCCTCGAGGTCGAAGACATCGTGACCCTGCGCGACGTGGTCATGTTGCTGCAACGCACCGAGATGGTGCGGCGCATCGCCGAAGAGATCGAAGGCGACATCATCGAGCTGGGTGCCGACGGGCGGCTCGTCTACCTCCAGCTCGAAGAGGTGCTGGGCAATGTCGAGGAAGACTACCGCCTGGCGGTGCGCGACTACTTCCACGAAGAGGCCAGCTGGCACCTCGACGAGGTCATGTCGGCCTTGGCCGAGTTCGAGATGGAACAGCTGCTCGACCCCAAAGCCGTGGCTGAGACCCTGCACCTGCCCGAAGGGGTCGGCAACCTCGACTCACACCTCCAACCCCGTGGCTTCCGCATGCTGGCCCGCATCCCCCGCCTCCCCGAGCCCATCGCCGAGGCCGTGGTCGACCGCTTCGGCAACCTCCAGAAGATCATGCGAGCAACGATCGACGACCTCGAAGAGGTCGAGGGCGTCGGAGAGACCCGGGCGCGGGCCATCAAGGACGGGCTGGCCCGCCTGGCCGAATCTTCCATCCTCGAGCGTTACGCCTGACTCTCGTGCACGTCACCCTGCCCTCGGGAACCCCGGCCGAGTTGGCCCGCACAGAAGGAGCCACCCGGGGCCTGGTGGTGCTCCCCGACATCATGGGGCTGCGTCCGCTCTTCGATGACCACGTGGCACGCCTGGCCACCGAACAGGGTTGGACGGTGTGCGCCCCCGAGCCGTGGCCTGGGCGTCAGCAACTGGCCCTGGAGGAGCGCCTGACCTCTGTCGCCTCACTGGTCGACGCCGACGTGCTGGGCGACGCCGTAGCGGCCGCCGACGCCACGGGCTGTGCCACCGTGGGGGTACTGGGGTTCTGCATGGGTGGCATGTTCGCCCTCAAGAGTGCCGGCACAGGTCGTTTCCACCGGGCCGTGAGCTTCTACGGGATGATCCACGTGCCCGATCAGTGGAGCTCACACACCCAGGCTGATCCGCTGGCTTCGGCCACCGCCCCCGGCGCCTGTCCGGTGCTGGCACTGGTGGGAGGGGCCGACCAGTGGACCCCTCCCGCCGATGTGGACGAGTTGGAGGAGGCGGGCGTCCAGGTGGTTCGCTACCCCGGGCGTGAACACGGATTCGTCCACGACCCCGAACGGCCCGCCCACGACCCCTCCGACGCAGCCGATGCCTGGGCCCGGGCGTTGGCCTTCCTGTCGGCCTGAGCGGGTACCGCCGGTCAGCGGGCGCGACGGGTGAGCTGTTCGCGGTCGGTGATGCGGTAGCGGCGGTCGTGCTGTTCCAGCCAGCCCAGACGCACGAAGCTGGCGATGGCCTTGTTCACGCGCTCTCGTGAGGCCCCCACCATCCCGGCCAGCTCCTCCTGGGTGATGGGCAGGGCGAACTCGTCGGCCTCTCCGGCCAGTTCCAACAGACGCTTGGCCGTCCGGCCCGTGACGTCCAGGAACACCGAGTCGGCCAGGGCCTCGTCCATCGACCGCAGGCGCACGGCCAGCAGCTCGACCACCTTCCACAGCAGAGCCGGAGCGCCCTCGTAGAGCGAGCGCAGGACGGCATAGGGGAGGGCGATCACCTCGGACGGCTCCAGGGCCCGAGCCTCTGCGGAGCGTTGGTGGCGGTCGAACAGCGGCATCTCACCGAAGAGGTTGCCCCGTTCCATGAGCGCCACCATCGACTCGCGACCGTCGATCGACCGGTTGGCGATGGCGACACGTCCGCTGACGGTCACATACAGCGTGTCGGCTTCGTCTCCTTCGCGGAACAGAACGTCACCCCGCTGGAGCTTCAGCGAGCGCGCGCTGGCCACGAGCTGGGTGAGGGTGTCGGGGTCGAGGTCGGCGAAGAGGTCGACTTCGGTCAGGAGTTGCCGGTCGATCACGGCGGGGATGCTAGTCCGCAGAACCCATGAGGTCGTGCTGGTGGTCTCGTGCCCCGGCTCCGGATGCTCGGCGCCGGGCGTCCGCAGGCCTCAGACCGGTAGCCTCTGCCCGGTGGCCGACTTGGTGGAGCGGAAGGTGTTGCGCTGAGCGCGGTGTGGGCGGTCATCGTGGCGGCCGGATCGGGCCGTCGTTTCGGTCGGCCCAAGCAGTTCGAGGTCCTGGGTGACCGTCGGGTGCTGGACTGGTCGGTGGCGACCGCGTCGGCCATGGTCGACGGTGTGGTCGTCGTGGTGCCCGCCGGGTCTGATTCGGTGGACGTGACGGAGGCGATGGCTGCGGGAGTGGCGGGAGCCGACGAGGTCGTGGAGGGCGGACCCACCCGCAGCGCATCGGTTCGGGCCGGCCTGGCTGCTGTGCCCGATGAGGCCGAGGTCGTGGTGGTGCACGACGCGGCGCGCCCGCTGGCGACCCGTGACCTGTTCGCCTCCGTCGTGGAGGCGGTTCGTGCCGGTGCCGATGGGGCCGTGCCCGGCGTCCCCGTCACCGACACCATCAAGCGGATCTCGGGTGATGTGGTGGTGGCGACGCTCGACCGGGACGAGTTGGTTGCTGTGCAGACCCCCCAGGCCTTCCGCCCGGCGGTCTTGCGCGCCGCCCACGCGGAAGGCGGAGAGGCGACCGACGACGCCTCGCTGGTGGAGGCGGCCGGCGGTCGGGTGGTCGTCGTGCCCGGCGAGCCCGCCAACCGCAAGGTGACGACTCCAAGTGACTTGACCGAGTTGCGGGAGTTGCTGGGATGAAGCTGCGCGTAGGTCAGGGGATCGATGCCCACCGGTTCTCCAGCGATCCCTCGCGGCCCCTGGTCCTCGGTGGCGTCGTGGTGCCCGGGGCTCCGGGCCTGGAAGGCCACAGCGACGCCGACGCCATCGCCCACGCCTGTGCCGACGCGCTGCTGGGAGCGGCCGGACTGGGCGATCTGGGATCGCACTTCCCCGACACCGAGCAGCGCTGGGCCGGTGCTGACAGCATCGAACTGCTGGCCGAGGCGACCCGCCGGGTACGCGCCGAGGGATGGGAACCCTCCAACGTGGACTGCACCGTCGTTCTGGAATCACCCCGCCTCGCCCCGCATCGGGCTGCCATGCAGGAACGGCTCAGCACCGCGGTGGGCGCCCCCGTTCACGTGAAGGCCACGCGGGCCGAGCAGCTCGGCGCCCTGGGGCGGCGCGAAGGAGTGGCCTGCTGGGCCGTGGCGTTGGTGACCGCTCCATGAGCGCGCGGGGCTCTGGCGGGCGAGGTCGGGGTCGGGGCGGACCGGGCCGGACCGGCCGCCCTTCGGCTGGTCCCAGGGGTCGCAACTCTGGCAAGGGGAGCACTGCCGGCAAGGGGAACACTGCCGGCAAGGGGAGCACTGCCGGCAAGGGGAGCACTGCCGGCAAGGGGAGCACTGCTGGCAAAGGAGGCTCTCCGTCCAGGGGCGAGCGGGGTGGATCTCGCCAGGGTGCGGGGGGAAGTCGCGGGGAGGACCCCGGCGCGACGCCCACGGTCTGGGGGGAGACCAGGTCGAGGGTCGCCAGGCCGTTCGGGAGCTGCTGTTGGCCGGCCGTCGTCGGGTGCAGGAGGTTCTCATCGAATCCGGCATGGGCCCCGCCCCGATCCTGGAGGAGATATCCGATCTCGCGGCCGAGGCCCGGGTTCCCGTGCGCGAAGTAAGTGCCGGGCGTCTGCGATCGCAGGCCCGCACCGAGAGCCCCCAGGGGGTGGTCGCACGCGCCCAGGCTCTGCCCGAGGCGGACCTCGACGAGCTGATGTCGGTGCCGAGCCCCTTCCTGGTTCTATTCGACGGTGTGACCGACCCCGGGAACCTGGGCGCCGCCTTGAGGTCGGCGGAGGGGGCGGGCGTCACCGGGGTGATCCTCCCCCGCCACCGCGCTGTGCACCTCAGCCCGACGGTCACCAAGGCCGCCGCCGGTGCGATCGAGTACATGCCCATCGCCCTGGTCGGGGGCCTGCCCAGCACCATCGACCGGTTGCGGCGGGCCGGAGTGCTCGTGGTGGGCCTCGACGCCGGAGCGGACCGAGCTGTGGATCGCCTGGCGGTGGGTGCCCGCCCGGTGGCCCTGGTGCTGGGTGCCGAAGGCACCGGTCTGGGCCGCCTCGTGCGGCAGCGTTGTGACGTCCTGGCCGGAATCCCCCTCGACGGCGCGATCGCCTCCCTGAACGTGGCCGCCGCCGCGGCCGTGGCCTGCTTCGAGCTGCGGCGCCAGCGGCGGACCGACACCGACCGGGACGGCTGAGGTGGCAGGATCACGTGCAATGCCGCACTGGACCAGACCCCCCGTCCTCGCCCCACCGCGCCGGGCCGTGGTCCTGGCGGTCTCGGTGGTTCTCGTCCTGGTGGGCTGCTCCTCGGGAGGAGACGACGACGGCTCTCCGGCCAGCGAGGTGCCTGACGCAGGCTCGAGTGCCGGCACCGTTCCCCGGGTCGTGTCTGACCTGGTCGGTGAAGGTGAGCAGGTGTGCGCCGACGAGGAGGGTGACCTCACCCAGTCGGCAAGTGCCGATGTCAGCCCCGCCGTGCCGCAGCCGGGACTCGACCTGGTAGAGGCGAGGGCCCGTCTCGACGGGGAACGGCTCTCGGTCACCTTCGAGACCGCGGGGCCCGTGCGGTCCGAGCAGCAACCCGAGTTCGTCCTGTTCGTCGGTCTGGTCGACGATCTGAACGGGTTCGAGGTTCGGGTGGCTCCCGAGCCCGACGGAGTGTGGGTGGCGTCCCTGCTTCCGCGTGGGGTCGGGGTGAACCAGCCGGTGGTCTTGCCCACCGCTGCGGTGACTGCGATCGACACGACCGTCGAGGCGGTCATCCCCGTCGACCAGCTACCCGACATCGGACCGAACCAGCCGGTGGTCTACGGCTCTTCGGGACTGGTTGTTGACGAGGCCGGCACGTTTCTCGACCGTCGAGGTGAACCCGTCGACTCAGATGCCGAGGCCGCCCGGGCCTTCGAGGAGTGCCTGACCTTCGGCCAGTGAATTCCTCAGCCCATCCGGGCTGTCGTGTTCCCTCTCAGCCCATCCGGGCTGTCGTGTTCCCTCTCAGCCCATCCGGGCTGTCGTGTTCCCTCTCAGCCCATCCGGGCTGTCGTGTTCCCTCTCAGCCCATCCGGGCTGTCGTGTTCCCTCTCAGCCCATCCGGGCTTCGATGTCCGCAGGCATCTCGGGCTTGCCGTAGTGGTAGCCCTGGGCGAGACCGCAGTTGAGCTTGGCCAGGACGGAGGCCTGCAGCTGGGTCTCGACACCCTCGGCCAGGGCCAGGATCCCCAGGTCGAGGCCTAGGCCGACCAGGTGCTTGACGATGGCCTCGTCCTCGGGTGTGGAGCCCAGACCGGCCACGAACGAGGAGTGGATCCGCAACACGTCGACCTTGATGTCGCGCAGGTAGCCGATGGTCGACTCGCCGATCCCGAAGTCGTCGAGCGCCAGGCGCACTCCCAGGTACTTCAGGTCACGAAGCTCGGTCCAGGTGGCCTGCTTGTTGAACTTGAGTGCCTCGGGGGTGATGTCCAGGGTGAGCAACTCGGGCTTGAGGCCGCTGGAATCGAGGGCCTTGGCGACCGTCGAGGAGAAGTGGGTCTGGGCCAGCTGGCGCGCCCCCAGGTTCACGGTCACGAAGAAGGGGTCGCGGGTGGGTTGGTGGTTGTTCCACTCCTGGATCTGGTTGGTGGCCGTCTGCATTACCCATTCGCCCACCTCGACGATCCGGCCGGTCTTCTCCAGGATGTGCAGGAAGTCGCGCGGGCTCACGAACTTGGCGCTGGCGCCCGGGTCGAGCCAGCGCAACAGGGCCTCGAAGCCCACCACCCGGCCCTCGGCGGTGGTCACGATGGGCTGGTAGAGCAGCCGGAACTCGTTGTTCTCGACGGCCCGCTGGATGCGCTCTTCGGTGATGCGTACGTCGATGCGGTTGCGGGTGGCCTCGTCGCGGACAACACAGGCCCGGTGGCCGATCTCGCGTGCCTCGGTCATGGCTGTGTGGGCGTCATCGACCCAGTGCTGGATGCCATCGTAGCCGTGGTCGGAAAGGGCGGCTCCCACCGAGCAGGTGATGGTCAACGGGGTGCCGTCCAGGTCGAACGGTTCGGCCAGCAGCTCGAACACGCCTTCTCCCAGGCTGGCGGCCGTGTCGGAGGTGGCAACCCCCGGCGCGATGAAGGCGAACTCGGCGCCGGCGTAGCGCAGCAGGCGCTGGTCACCGCCCAACTCGGCGCTCAGGCGCCCTGCGATCCCACGAAGGAGTTGGTCGCCAATGTCCGGCCCGTAGGTGTCGTTCACGTCACGCAGGTGGCCGATGTCGATGAACATCAGCACCGTGCGCTCGGAGGTGGACCGGTCCCGGTCGAGGGCCTCCTGCAGCCAAGGGACGAGCTGTTCACGGGCGGCCAGGCCGGATATCCGGTCGGTGGGACCCTTCTTGGGCGCCTCCACCACGGGGGCCTCATCCTGCTTGCGTCTCAACACTGCGAACCTCCCTGGTCCCCCTCGGCCCGGGCTCGTCCCGGGGATGCATCGCCTGCCAATCCTAGGCCTTGGCCACCACCGGTCGCACCGACGGCACCTCGTGGTCCCCTATTCGGTGCGGTGAGCCGCACGGACGCCGATGACCTCTGCCACCTGGCTGGCCGGGGTGGTCACCAGGGAGGCTCAGGACCAAGCAGCGCTCTGAGCTCGCCCGGGGGCAGGGCCGGCGCCCACAGGAAGCCCTGGCCCCACTCGCAACCCATCCGGCGGACGGCGTCGAGCTGGAGGGGAGTCTCGACACCTTCGGCGGAAGCCGTGAGTCCGAAGGCCTCGGCCATGGCCACCACCGCGGCTGCCACCGGCGAGCGGGCGGCGGGGTGGGCCAGGTCGGCCACGAAGCCCTTGTCGACCTTGACGATGTCGATTGGGAACCGGTGGAGGTAGGACAGGGATGAGTACCCGGTGCCGAAGTCGTCCACGGCCAACAGCACCCCGAGGTCCTTGATGCGGCGGAGAGCGTCCAGGTTCGCCTCGGTGTCGCGGATGAGGATGCTCTCGGTCATCTCCAGGCAGAGGGACGACGCTGGCCACCCGTGGCGCTCCAGTACGTCGGCCACCAGCTGAGGGAACCCGGGCGACCCCAGTTGGCGACCCGACACGTTCACTGCCAAGAGGAACCGAGGGTCCCCGGGAGTGGAGTCCATCCACAGCCTTGCCTGCTCGACGGCCGTCTCGAGTACCCAGGCCCCGAGGGGCACGATGAGCCCGGTGGATTCCGCCCAGGGGATCACCTCGTCGGGACCGACCAGCCCGTCGGTCGGATGCTCCCAGCGCAACAGGGCCTCGGCCCCCATGACGACACCGGTGGTCAGGTCGACCTTGGGTTGGTAGCGCAGAGTGAACTCGTGGCGGTCGATGGCACGGCGGAGGCGGGACTCGGAGCGCAACCGGTCCACCACCAGGGTCCGCATCGACTCCTCGAAGAGAACGAATCCGCCTCGGCCGCTCTGCTTGGCCTGGTGCATGGCGGCGTCCGCGTTGCCCAACACCGCGTCGGCGTCCTGGGTACCCGGGCCGGGGGTGGCCACCCCGACCGAAACGGTCAGGAAGAGGTCGTTGTCACCCACCCGGAACGGCTGTCGGAGAGCCTCGTCGATGCGGTCGGCCAGGACCCTGGCCTGCTCGGCGCCGTCAGGATGATCGACGACGATCACGAACTCGTCGCCGCCGAAGCGAGCCAGGGTGGTCACGTCGGGAAGGAGCTTGGCGATCCGGCGCGCGAAGCGGGCGAGCAGGGAGTCGCCCACGGAGTGGCCGTGACTGTCGTTGATCAGTTTGAAGGCATCCACGTCGAGGAACATGACTGCCACGATCCGGTCGGTGGGATGGGGTCGGCTGAGTAGCCGGCTGAGCCGCTCGGTGACGGTGGCCCGGTTGGGTAGCCCGGTGAGCAGATCGTGTTCTGCCTGGTGGCGGATCTGGGCTTCCAGGCGGTCCCGCTCGATGGCGATGCCGGCCAGCCGGGCCGCCGCCAGCACCGCTTCCCTTTCGTAGGGGGCGGGTCCCCTGTCGTGGGGGTAGAAGGTGACGATGGAACCCAGCCCGTGCTCGCGGCTGGCGTAGGTGATGGGAACCGACCAGTAGCCGCGCAGCCCGCATTGCTCGAATACACCGGCCAGGTCGGGCAGGTCGCCACCAGCCGGTGTGTCGGTGCCGGGCCCGCCAGGGCCCGGGTTGGAAGCCAGCGGCGTGGCTGGCTCCGGGGAGGTGAGATCGATCACGGCGGTCTCGGTGCGATCCCGCACGGCGCGACCGAACGAGCCCGTGTCGGCGTCGACGCGCAGACCGTCGATCAGGTCGAAGAGATCTCTCGGGATGCGGGGAGCGGCCCCGGCTCGCAGCACGTCGTTCTCGTCGAGCAGCAGGACCACGGTCAGCCCGTCGTCGGAGTGCTCTTCCACCAGGCGGGCCAGGGCGTAGAACACGGTTGCCAGAGACCCTCCCTCGCCGATCAACTCGAGAACCTCGGTCTCACGCTGGCGGATCTGGTCACGGTGGCGCTCGGTGGTCACCACCCGCGAGGTCACGAGGATCCGGCCGGTGGCACCATTCCCCCCTGCCTCGCCGATGGCGCGGAACTGCACTATCTCGTGATGGCCGACCGCGTGCCGCAGGCGGACCTCGCCCTCGACCGGGACGCCGGGATGATCCCGGGCGGTGGTCAACTTCTCACGGGCCAACTCGACGTCGTCGGGATGGATCAGATCGGTGAAGGCCTGGGCCGCCCAGTCATCCAGGCTGTGACCCAGCGCGGGGCTCTGTCCGGCCGTGGTGGAGACGATGTCCCCGTCAGGTGTGAGGATCGTGATCGCGTCGGCCAGGTTCCGCAGCAGTTCCACGTCCAGCACGAGGGCGCGGTCGCCGTCACTCGTGCTCATACCCTGGTGCACCTCGCCCGTTCGCGCGTCGCGTGGGATGTGTCCCGCGCTGGTGACCATACGGTAACCGCGCCGCTGGGTGGGGAAACGAATACGGAGCGCGCGCGGCCAGCGGCGCGGTCCACCGGGCGCGGTCAACCGTTGGTCCCGAAGAAGTCCATCAACTCGGGTTCACTGAGGAGGACGGGCTCTGACATCCTCTGGATGAGCGTGGTTCCCGAGAACCCCGTCGGGCTTTCAGCAGTATCTCCCTCTCGCAAGAACCGGGACGCGTGCAGCACGAGGCTCCCGTCGTCACCTACGACCTGTCGTCCGGGAACGAGCCAGAGCGCGAAGTCGGGGGCGATGAAGGCCAGTGGTGTCCCCGGTTCGACCACCGGGATGTAGCCCTGGGAAGCATCGAAGGCCTCTGGGTGGAACCAGCCGGTGTCGACCAGGTCATCCAAGAACCACGCGGTCGAAGCGTCGTTGCGCCCCGTGTAGTCGGGTGCGTCGGGGGTGGCTGGTTGCACCGGGTCGCCGTCGCGAGCGGTGGAGAGCGCAGCTTGGTGGGTGATGCGCCCATCGGTGGTGAAAGGGCCGTTCGTCTTCCAGAACAGCAGGGCGTAGATGCCGGGATCGAGGGGCAGCCCTGTCCGTTCGCCGATGCGTGCGGCGTCCTCCAGGGTGATGTCGACGAGAGCGCCGCCGGCCATGTCGATCAGAAGGCTCTGGTCCTCGATGCCCCCGAGCGTGGGGGTGACCGGCACCGCCTTCCCGTAGACGTACTCGACCCGATCGGTCGCGAACAGGACCCCGAGGGCCTCTGCCGCATCGGCAGGAACCTCGACGGGGGGACCCGCCGTGTCGTTCGGATCTGTCGCAACCGGGCTGTCGGGGGGACCCGTCGTGGTTGTCGTGGTGCTCGGGGAGGACATCACGCTCTGCGCCCCCGACGTCGTGGAGCTCGAAGCGTCACCGTCGCCGTCATCGCTGCGCAACACCAGGAACGCGACCGTCAAGAGGGCGACGATGCCGGCGGCCCACAGTGCCTGGGTCCATACAGGAGCACGGGGCCTGCTCGGGAAGATGGGGCACCGTTCGTCTGGTGGCCAAGGTGGCTCTGGCGGCTCGCTCTTGCCGGGGCAAGGACAAACCTCGGGATCACATGCGCAGGAGCCACCCTCGCGGCACACGGCTGGAGTATCGGGACAGCCGCACTCCGGTGGGCTGGGGCAGTAGGGGCATCCCCCCGCGAATGTCTCGGACTCGAGCGTCATCCCACGCCACCTTTCCCGCCTCCTCGTCTCCGTCGACCCACGAGTCTAGGTGAGGGCTGCCGCCCGGACCGGGAGAGCACGCACGGAGCACGTCCAGGGCAAGTTGCAGAGCCCGCAGAGAGCCCGAGGAGGGATTCGAACCCTCGACCTACGGTTTACAAGACCGTTGCTCTGCCAACTGAGCTACTCGGGCGGGTGGTCCCTGGGACCGCCGGTGAGGGTAGTGGACGGGCCTGCGCGGACCGAGCGGCTTGCATCGTCCCCCGGAAGGGACAAACCTCTGTCCGTGGCCTCACCCTCCCGCAGTGCTGCTTCTTCCGACGGCCTGGGCGCCGACCTGAGTCCGACGGTGATCAAGGGCGCCATCCTGATCTTCGTGGCTCTGGTGTTGGGCGTGGTGCTGCTCACCAAGGGCACCGACGTCGACACCTCCACCGCCGCCCCCGGCGGCGACGAGAACGCTCCCCCAGCGGGCGATGAAAGCGGCGGTGGCGAGAGCGGTGACGACTCCGGAGACACGCCGGCCACCAGCGCGCCCGACAGCACCGCTACCACATCCACCACCGAGCCCGCCGACGCCCGACCCCCCGAAGAGACGACCGTGTTGGTGGCCAACGCGTCGGGCCTGGCGGGCGCAGCCGGGCTCATGGGCGAACAACTCACCGCCGAGGGCTACCTCATCGCGGAACCCGACAACGCGAAGACCCCGACAGACACAACAGTCATCCACTACATCGACGGCTTCGAGGCCGAGGCCCGCGCCCTAGCCGCCGTGCTGGGCGTGGACCTCGAGGCCGACCCGGATGCAGTCAGCGAAGTGCCCACCCCCGTGCCCACCATGGACGAGAACATGGGTGCGGCCAACCTCCTGGTGTTGCTGGGCACCGACCTGGCTCCCACCAGCTGAGCACGACGGCGGGTAGCGTTGACGGCGGTGGACAACCCAGGTGATCTGTGGGGGCCCTTCCTCACCGCTCCTCGCCGGTCGGGGGTCTTCACCGATTTCGACGGCACCTTGGCTCCCCTGGTCGATGATCCCGCCGAGGCCCGCCCGTTGCCCGAGCTGGTGGCGGTGCTCGACAGCCTGGCTCGCCGCTACGCGGCTGTCGGCGTTCTCACGGGCCGTCCGGTCGACTTCCTGACCCCCCTGCTACCCGGTCACCTCGTGCTTGTCGGCCTCTACGGCCTGGAGGTCGTCGACGATGACGTGCGCCGCGACCACCCCAACGGGGGCGTGTGGCGAGAAGCCGTGCAGGACATCACAGCTCGGGCGGTGGCCGTGGCACAGGGCGCGGGCCCGTCGAAGATGCGCGTGGAGGACAAGGGCCTGTCGGTGACGCTGCACTACCGGGGCTTCCCGGAGCTGGCCGACGAGATCCGAGTTGTCGCCGAGCAGCTGGCCTCCCGGTCGGGCATGACCTGTCGTGCCGCCAAGATGTCCTTCGAGCTGCATCCCCCCATCGCCGTTGACAAGGGGACCGCCCTCCTCGATGTCACGAGCGACCTGTCGGCCGTGTGCTTCGTGGGCGACGACCTGGGTGACCTCCCCGCTTTCGACGCCCTGGACAAGTTGGCCGGTGAGGGTGTTCACACCGTCAGGGTGGCCGTCGCCGGAGACGAGGCCTCCCCCGAGTTGTGTGAGAGGGCCGACGTCTGTGTCGACAGCCCCACCCAGCTGGCGCCGCTACTGGGTGAATTGCTCTCCGCCTGAGCTGCGGCGCGCCCCTTCATTCGCTACGGGCCCGGTCACGCGCATCGGCGGCGGCCGCCACCTGATCGGCCAGCCAGTGAGCCGGGTTGCGCGACGCGGCCAACTCACGCAGGCGTGCGCTGCGGGCCTGCCGCTCGTCGGGTTCCATGCCCAGAGCCGCGTGCAGCACCAGGGCGGTACCGGTCACGTCGCAGGGATCGACCGCCAGGGCGACCTCTGACAGCTCGGCGAAGGCGCCGGCTTCGGTGCTGAGAGCCAACACGCCGTCGACCTCGTTGACCAGAGGTCCCTCCTTGGCCACCAGGTTGAGCCCGTCCCGCACCGGGTTGACCAACAGCACGTCGCTGCGACGCAGCGCGGCCATCGAAGCCGGGTAGTCATCGGAGATGTCCAGGTGGACGGGTTCCCATTCAGCAGTGGCCCAGCGCTCGTTGATGCGACGGGCCACCGCCTCGACCTCGACCCGGTACGCGAGGTACTCGGCCAGGCCCTCTCGCGACGGGTAGACACAGGCCGCGAACACCACCCGGCCCCGGTGCTCGGGCCAGCGCTCCAGCAGCTCCCCGAAGGCCAGGAATCCCCGCACCAGGTTCTTGGAGAGCTCGACCCTGTCGACCCGAACCACCAGTTGGCGGTCACCCACCCGCCGGACGAGGTCGTCGGTGGCCGCCTGGCAGGCCGCTGAGCCCACCGTGGAGGTCAGGTCCTCGGGGTCGGGACCGAGCGGCGCCACGAACGTGGGGGGTGTCGCGTCCCCCAGTCCTCGCAGGACCTTCGGAACGCCCGGGCCCAGCGCTCGGTGTGAAACCCGCAGGCGACGTGTCCGGCCATGCCCGCCAGCAGTTCGGCGCGTACGTCGCGGGGCAGGACGGCCAGCTGGTCGGGGCCGGCGAAGGGCGTGTGGCTGAAGTGCACTGCGGCAAGGTCGGGCCGCAGGCGGGCCAGGGCCGCCCCCACCAGGGCCAGGTGGTAGTCCTGCACGAGTACCACCGCGCCCTCGGGGGCCGTGGCGGCCACCGCCTCGGCGAAGGCGTCGTTGACACGCCGGTAGGCGGCCCAGGCCTGGCGCCAGGACCGGTCGATCCTGGGCCGGCGCGCCAGGTCGAAGAGGCCGTGGTGGCAGAACCACAGCGTGGCGTTGGCCACCACGTCGTAGGCGGCGCGGAAGTCGTCGGGGTCGATGGCCAGCAGGCGCACCCGCAGCCCTTCGGCCTCGATGACACCGTCGGTGGCGGCGCGGCGGTCTCCGTCGGTGAGCGCCGCCGCGATCCATACCGTGTCGGTGCCGGCGACCAGGGGCCCCAGGCCCGAGACCAGGCCTCCTGCTCCCCGGCGGGCAACCAGCCCGCCGTCTTCGGTGGCCGAGAAGCTCAGAGGTCCCCGGTTGGACACGATCACGACCGGACGCTCAGCCATCCCCCCACCCTCGCGCACGTGCCAACATGCCTGCATGCGGGTCCTGGCTGCTCTGGACAAGTTCCGGGGCACCCTCAGCGCCCGGGAAGCGGTCGAGTCGGTGGCCGCGGCGGCCGCCGCAGCCGGTTGGGAATGCGACCCGGTACCCATGGCCGACGGCGGCGAGGGCCTTCTCGACGTGCTGGGAGGCGGGAATCGCCGCACCCTGGTCGCAGGCCCGCTGGGCGATCCCGTCGAAGCCGAGTGGCGCCTGGTGGGTGGCACGGCGGTCATCGAGATGGCGCGGTCCTCGGGGCTGGCCCTGGTGGGCGGGGCGGAGGGAAACGACCCGCTGGCCGCCTCCACCTACGGGACCGGCGAGTTGATCCAGGCCGCGGTCGACGCCGGAGCCCGACGCATCATCGTCGGGGTGGGGGGGTCGGCCAGCACCGACGGCGGTCTGGGGGCGTTGCGGGCGCTGTCGAACCCGGCGCGCCTGCGGGGGGTGGAGGTGGTGGTGGCCTGTGACGTGCGCACCCTCTTCCTCGACGCCGCTGTGCACTTCGCCCCCCAGAAGGGTGCCTCGCCCGCCCAGGTCCGGCTGTTGCGAGCCCGGCTCGAACGACTGGCCCAGGTGTACCGCGACGACTACGGAGTCGACGTCGTCGATCTGGAGGGCGGGGGAGCGGCGGGCGGGCTCGCCGGCGGGCTCGCCGCGGTGGGCGCCGAGCTGGTCAGCGGTTTCGATCTGGTGGCCGACGAGGTCGACCTGGCCGAGCGCATCGAGGTCGCAGACCTGGTGGTCACCGGGGAAGGGCTCCTCGACTCGGAGTCATTCGAGGGCAAGGTCGTGGGTGGGATCGTCGAGATGGCCGGAGATCACGGTGTCGCCGTGCTGGTGGTGGCCGGTCAGGTCCTCCCCGAGGTGGCCGGCCGGGTCGCGGTGGAGTCTCTCGTCGAGCGATTCGGTGACATAGCGGCTCGTGGCGATACCGCTGCGTGCATCCGCCAGGTCGTGGAGGAACACCTCAGGGGTACACCCTTCGGCGGGTAGCGCCCGGCAGTCGGTGCCGCCCGGCGGTTGGCTGCCGCCCACTAGCGTCGGCTTCCATGACCGACGAGACCGCCTTCCTCGACGCCACCGCCCAGGCCGAACTGGTCCGCAGCGGCCAGGCCAGTCCCACCGAGTTGGTGGACGCGGCCATCGGACGCATCCAGGCGCTCAACCCTGAGCTCAACGCGGTGATCCACGAGCGTTTCGAGCGGGCCCGCGCCGAGGCGGCAGGCGAGCTGCCCGACGGACCCCTGCGGGGCGTGCCCATGGTGGTCAAGGACCTCGACGGCTTCACCGCAGGCGACCCGTACCACGCCGGAAACCGTCTCCTGCGTGAGGTGGGCTACGTGGCCCCGACCGACTCGCACCTGATGACCAAGTTCCGCCAGGCGGGGTTGGTGATCGTGGCCAAGACCAACACCCCCGAGCTGGGCCTGGTGCCCACCTCCGAACCCCAGGTCTACGGTCCCACCCGAAACCCGTGGGACACCACCCGCAGCACCGGTGGTTCCAGTGGGGGATCGGCTGCTGCGGTGGCGTCGGGCATGGTGCCGCTCGGTCACGCCGGGGACGGTGGGGGATCCATCCGCATACCGGCCAGCGAGTGCGGGCTGGTCGGTCTCAAGCCGTCGCGGGGCCGGCACTCGACGGGCCCCGAGTTGGGCGAGTCCTGGGGTGGCTTGGTGGCCCGCAAGGCCCTCACCCGCAGCGTGCGTGACGCGGCCACGGTGCTCCAGGCCATCCAGGGAGCGATGCCCGGCGATCCCTACACGGCGCCTCCCCCGATCCGGCCCTATCCCGAAGAGGTCGGTGCTGACCCGGGCAGCCTGCGCATCGGGTGGACGACCCAGGCCCCCGATCCGGCCGTCTCGACCCACCCCGAATGCACCGCTGCCGCCTCTGACACGGCGACGTTGCTGGCCGAACTGGGCCACCGGGTGGTGGAAGCCCGGCCCGAGGCCTGGGACGACGCGGAGGCCCAGGCCGCGTTCACCGGGCAGTTCATCGCCGCCTACGGCGTGTGGACGGCACTGGAGTTGGACCGCCTGGGTGTGATGGCGGGTCGACCGGTGACCGAGGAGGACGTCGAGCCGGGAACGTGGGCGGTGGCCGAAGCCGGTCGGGGTGTCAGCGGAACCCAGTACGTGGCTGCCATCGAGCACTTCCACGCGATGACCCGCAGGCTCGCCGCCTTCTGGGAGACCCACGACCTGCTGCTCACCCCCACCCTGCCCGAGTTGCCGCCTCCTCTCGGCGAGTTCACGGCCACCGCCGCCAACCCGCTCGTGGGCCTGTTCCGGGCGGCTCCCCTGGTGAGCTTCGTGGCTCCCTTCAACGTGACCGGCCAGCCGGCGATCTCCCTGCCGTTGCACTGGAGCGCCGAGGGCCTGCCCGTGGGTGTGCAACTGGTGGCCGCCTACGGTCGAGAAGACCTGTTGTTGTCGGTGGCCTCCCAACTGGAAGAGGCCCGGCCCTGGTCCCAGCGGCGCCCACCGGTCCACGCCCGCTGACCGCCCTACCGGTTGACCTTTGTTACCCGAGTGTCCGGTGGTGCCTGGTTGTCATGCCGTCGAACCCATGGTGGTCGGCGGTCGGGTCTGTTAGGGTGCGGCGCCATGAGTGAAACAGGCGGAGACATCACTATCACAGGCGGTTCCGAGTTGGATCGGCGGTCGTTGATCAAGAAGGCGGCGGTCGGTGGCGCGGTGGCGTGGGTGGCTCCTGCAGTGCTGAGCACCGCTGCCCACGCGCAGGCCAGCGACGCCGGCACCATCGAGGGCAACGGCCTATTCACCGGCCAGCCGGTTGACCTCTACACGACCGACGGAGGATCCACGAGGGCGCAGAGTGGGACCTTCCTGGACACCAAGAACGCTGACGGTAGCGGCAAGGTCTCCTTCGCCGTCCAGGGTGGCAAGACCTACTTCCTGAGTTGTAACGTTGGACCTATGGGTCCCCCGACGTTGGTAGGGGTCGGACAGACCGTCACGCAGTCCTGCAACTGATCGCACGGGCTCGGCCCACCACCGCATCCCTCACCTACGGTCGCGAGGACCTGGTGCCAGCGTCGCCCGCCGGTCCACGCCCGTTGACCTCTGTTGCCCGTGATCGCTCACAGCCCGAGTGTCCGGGGTGCCTGGTTGACTGTGCGTCTGGTTGTCATGCCGTCGAACCCATGCCTGTCGGCGGTTGCCGGTGTTAGGGTGCGGCCCCATGGGTGAAACAGGCGAAGACATCACAGGCGGTTCCGAGTTCGATCGGCGGTCGTTGATCAAGAAGGTGGCGGTCGGTGGCGCGGTGGCGTGGGTGGCTCCTGCAGTGCTGAGCACCGCTGCCCACGCGCAGGCCAGCGACGCCGGCACCATCTCAGGGGCTGGTATGCCCCCCGGGTTTCTTGTGGATCTTTACACGACCGACGGAGGCTCCCTGAGGGGGCCGGCTGGGTCACTGCTGGACACCAAGCCCGCTGGCGCTGACGGCAAGGTCTCCTTCGTCGTCCAGGGCGGCAAGACCTACTACCTGGTGGGTCGACCGGTCTGCGGACCTCTCGGTCCCCCGACTCTTGTAGGGGTCGGGCAGACCGTCACACAGACCTGCGACTAGTGATCGCGCGGGCTTGGCCCGCCACCGTATTCCCACCTTCCGCGTGGGCGGTAGTGCCGTCGCCGCACAACCGCCGCCTCTGACACGGCTACGTTGCTGGCCGAACTTGGTAATCGGGTGGTGGAAGCCCGGCCGTGGGCGGTGGCCGAAGCCGGTCCCCTTCAACGTGACCGGGCAGCCGGCGGTCTCTCTACCGTTGCACTGGAGCGTCGAGGGACCGTTTGTTACGGGCCTCTGTTTCCCGAGTTTCCAGTAGTGCCTGGTTGGCGAGGGTGGGTGTGTGCACAGTTGCCATGCGGTTGGATGCGGTTGGACCCATGTCCGTCGGTGATTGCCAGTGTTAGGGTGCGGCCCCATGAGCGAAACAGGCGGAGACATCACTATCACAGGCGGTTCGGAGTTCGATCGGCGGTCGTTGATCAAGAAGGCGGCGGTCGGTGGCGCGGTGGCGTGGGTGGCTCCTGCAGTGCTGAGCACTGCTGCCCACGCGCAGGCCAGCGACGCCGGCACCATCGTGGGCAACGGCCTATTCACCGGCGAGCCGGTTGAGCTCTACACGACCGACGGAGGATCCCTGAGGGGGCCCGGTGGGGTGCTGCTGGACACCAAGAACGCTGACGTTGACGGCAAGGTCTCCTTCGCAGTCCAGGGCGGCAAGACCTACTACCTGAGGGCTGACAGCTGCGGATTTCTGGGTTTCCCGACTCTTGTAGGGGTCGGACAGACCGTCACGCAGTCCTGCGACTGAGCGCATGGGCTTGGCCCGCCACCGTATCCCCACCCTCCGCGCGTGCTGTCGTGCTGTCGTTGCGTTGAGTGGCCACTGGTAGGGCATTGGGTTCATTCCCGCGGTCCGTCCGGCCCATTTCGATCAACCACGCCGACGGTGGTGCCGATCCTTGGTGCATACATGGCGAAGCCCCCGGAGGGAGCGCCAGCACCAAACCTGAGCGGGAACCGAAGCCCGTGCGGTCGGTGGGATTCGACAGGCGGGTCGGACCCACCGGCCGTCGGCGCTTTTCGGCGGCGGTCAGCCGCCTGCCACTGCCGGGATGATCGAGATCGTCTCGCCGTCAGGCACTGGCGTGTCCAAGCCCTGGAGGTAGCGCACGTCATCGTCGGCCACGAAGACGTTGACGAAGCGCCGTAGCGCGCCCGCCTCGTCGAGCAGGCGGTCACGAAAGCCGGGATGGGCCGCTTCCAGGGCCGAGACAACCTCGCCCACGGTGGCTCCCTCGACGGCCACTTCGGCCTCACCGCCGGTGAGGGTGCGCAGGGTGGTGGGGACGCGGACGGTGACGCTCATGGGCGGGCATGCTACCGGCCACGGGCCATCGGCCCCCACAACCGGCACAGCGCGATTGGCGCGGCCCGGCATCCCCCGGTTTGCTGGTGGCGTGTCCCTCGGGCCGGTCCACCATCACGCCGACTACCCGGCGACCCGCCTGGCCGCCTTGAAGGGCGATCACGTGGTCTCGGTGTGCCTGCCGGCCCGAAACGAGGCCGGCACCATCGGAGCCATCGTGACCCGTCTCCGCGACACCCTCCTGGCTGCCGGGGTGGTCGACGAGATCCTGGTGGTCGACGATCACAGCACAGACGCCACCGCCTCGGTGGCAGCCGACGCGGGGGCCGGGGTGGTTGAGGCGGCCTCGGTCCTGCCCGCCTACGGCGAGGGGCACGGCAAGGGAGAGGCACTGTGGAAGTCGGTGTTCGTAGCCCGCGGTGACCTCCTGGTGTGGTGCGACGCCGACATCGTCAACTTCGACGACCGATTCGTGCGCGGGCTGCTCGGACCGTTGCTCGAGCACGACCAGGTGGGCTTCGTGAAGGGCTTCTACCGCCGTCCGAGCGAAGGGGTTCTCGGCGGGGGACGGGTGACCGAGTTGGTCGCCCGCCCGCTCTTGTCTCTGTTCTTCCCCGAGTTGGGCGACGTGGTCCAACCCCTTGCCGGTGAGTTCGCCGCCCGACGCGCTGCGGTGGAGCAGGTGTCTTTCGTGGAGGGCTACGGCGTCGACGTTGCGCTGCTCGTCGACCTGAGCAACCGCCTGGGACCCGAGGCCATAGCCCAGGTCGACCTCGACGAGCGCATCGATCGCAACCGATCCCTGGACGAGCTGAGCCCCCAGGCCCTGGCCGTGACCCGCGCCGTGCTGTCCCGCGCCGGGTTCCCCGAACCCGGTGAGAGCCACGTGCCAGACGCGCCGGTCCTGGCCGGCCTGCCGGTCACGTCGGTCGTGTTGAGGCGGCCCGGGCGCGACCCGCTCACCGTGGAGCACGCTGAGCGTCCCCCCATGGTCACCGTCGCCGAGTACCAGAGGCGTTGTTCCGACGGAGCACCTGAATAGGTCCAGATGGGTCTTCAGGAACGCCGGTCGTGTGCCGAAAGGTAGATAGGTCGTTCGACCCATAGGGAGGACCCGATGGCAACTATCGACGCCGCCAAGCACGAAGCCCGCCTGGCCGAGCTGGTCGCCGGGCTGACCGGTGAAGACGCTGCCAGCTCCGCCGAGATGACCCATTCGCTCCTGTCGGGCGCAGCGGACCCCTTGGCCGTCGTCGCCCGGGCCATCATCGACCTGCGGGAGAGCGACCGGGCCCTGCGGGTGACCCGCTACCTCGACCGTGGCTACCAGCCGGTGATCGACCTGCGTGAGCCAGAGGCCCGCCCCGCCTTCTACGGTGCCCGCCCCGAGTCGGATCCTCCCACCGACGACGAAATCGACCTCCGCTTCCGCCGCCATGCCCGCGTCCCGGGCGCCCGCATGCGCGCAACCGGTGATCGGCCGGCCGGCAACTCGGGCTTCGTTCCTGCGTGACGGGCCAGCCGGTCGGGGTCTCGGGGGACCCGGCCCGGCAAGCCCAGGAGCCCTCCCGCCACCGCCGGCCGGCCGATCCCACCCCCTCCGTTCAAAGAAATCCGGCGCGCCCGTTAGCAGTCGCTGAGCGAGAGTGCTAGAACTGTTAGCAGTCTCGACGAGAGAGTGCTGACGCCGGATCTCCCGATCCGGCACCGGGCCGCCGGCCCGGCGATCCAACGGAGGAATCACCGATGGCCAAGATCATCGAGTTCGACGAGGCCGCCCGGCGCAAGCTGGAGTCCGGCATGAACCAGCTCGCCGACGCCGTGCGCGTCACGCTGGGGCCCAAGGGCCGCAACGTGGTCCTGGAGAAGAAGTGGGGAGCACCCACGATCACCAACGACGGGGTGTCCATCGCCAAGGAGATCGATCTCGAGGACCCCTACGAGAAGATCGGCGCCGAGCTGGTCAAGGAGGTGGCCAAGAAGACCGACGACGTCGCCGGTGACGGCACCACCACCGCCACCGTCCTGGCCTGGTCGATGGTGCGCGAGGGCCTGCGCAACGTGGCCGCCGGCGCCAACCCCATGTCGCTCAAGCGGGGCATCGAGGCTGCTGTGGAGGCTGCGGTCGATTCGATCCGCTCCCTGGCCGTCGACGTCGAGGACAAGGCCCAGATCGCCCAGGTTGCCGGTATCTCGGCTGCCGACGAGGAGATCGGTGAGATGATCGCCGAGGCCATCGACAAGGTCGGCAAGGACGGAGTGATCACCGTCGAGGAGAGCCAGACCTTCGGCATGGAGATGGACCTCGTCGAGGGCATGCGTTTCGACAAGGGGTACATCTCCCCCTACTTCGTCACCGACCCCGAGCGCATGGAGGCCGTCCTCGAAGACGCCTACCTGCTTCTCGTGGGTTCCAAGATCACCGCTGTTCGTGACCTGGTCCCCGTTCTCGAGAAGGTCATGCAGACCGGCAAGCCCCTGGTGATCATCTCAGAGGACGTCGAGGGCGAGGCCCTGGCCACCCTGGTGGTCAACAAGATCCGCGGCACCTTCAACTCGGTGTCGGTCAAGGCCCCAGGCTTCGGCGATCGTCGCAAGGCGATGCTCCAGGACATGGCCATCCTCACCGGCGGCCAGGTGATCACCGAAGAGGTGGGCCTCAAGCTCGAGAACGTCACACTCGACCTTCTGGGCCAGGCCCGCAAGGTGGTGGTCACCAAGGACGAGACCACCGTCGTGGAGGGTGCCGGTTCCGAGTCCGACATCGAGGGCCGCATCAACCAGATCAAGGCCGAGATCGACAACACCGACTCCGACTACGACCGCGAGAAGCTCCAGGAGCGCCTGGCCAAGCTTTCCGGCGGTGTGGCCGTCCTCAAGGTGGGCGCTGCCACCGAGGTCGAGCTCAAGGAGAAGAAGCACCGCATCGAAGACGCCGTCAGCACGACCAAGGCCGCCATCGAGGAAGGTGTCGTGGCCGGGGGCGGGGTGACGCTGCTGCGCACCCAGCCCAAGGTCTCCGACTGCGCCCAGGACCTGGCCGACGCCGACGAGGCCACCGGCGCCAGAATCGTGGCCCGGGCGCTCGAGGAGCCGCTGAAGCAGATCGCGGTCAACGCCGGCATGGAAGGCGGCGTCGTGGTCGAGCGGGTTCGCAACCTCGAGGGTGCCAACGAGGGTCTCAACGCCGCCACCGGCGACTACGAGGACCTCGTCAAGGCCGGAATCATCGACGCTGCCAAGGTCACCCGTTCGGCCCTGCAGAACGCTGCGTCGATCGCGGCGCTGTTCCTCACCACCGAGGCCGTGATCGCCGACGCTCCCGAGAAGGACATGCCCGCCATGCCCGGTGGCGGCGACATGGACTTCTGATCCCGGCTGTCCCCAACAACTCAACCAGATTCAGCACGGGGCACGCCCAGGCGTGCCCCGTGCCGCGTCCCCGGTGACGCCCTCCCCCCCGCCCCTCACCCCCTCCGCCCCTCACCCCGCATTCTTTGACCGATACTGAGCGATAATCGCTCAGTATCGGTCAAAGAAGCAGAAGCGGTTCTGGTGAGTGGGCGGTTCTGGTGAGTGGGCGTGACTTGCGGGGACCACCCGTACACTCCGGTCATGTCCCCCCTCGAGGCCTTTCCCCCCGTCAGTCCGACCCTCGGGTGGTCGGTGCTGCACCTCTTCGGGCGTATCACCCCGCTGGTCGACGCCGACGCGGTCACCGAGGCCACGACGGGCATCGAGGCCGGATACCAGGTCGTTCCCGTGGCCGTCCTGGGTCACAAGGCCGACGTCGCCTTCCTGGTACTGGGTCCCGACTGGCGCGTCCTGCGACGCTTCCAGGCCCGCCTCCAGCAGTCGGGCCTCGAGATCGTCGACTCCTACGTGTCGCTCACCGAGATCAGCGAGTACGCCCAGGGCATCCCCGACGCCATGCGCGAGGCTCGCCTGCATCCCAGCCTGCCTCCCGAGGGCAAGCCGGCCTTCTGCTTCTACCCGATGTCCAAGCGTCGCGGCGCGGAAGCCAACTGGTTCACTCTTCCCTACGACGAGCGCAAGGCGCTCATGCTCGAGCACGGGGCATCGGGACGGCAGTTCAGTGGTCGGGTGCTACAGGTGGTGACTGGCAGCGCGGGCCTCGACGACTACGAGTGGGGAGTGACCCTCTTCGCCGAACACCCGGACGACCTCAAAGAGGTCGTCTACACGATGCGCTTCGACGAGGCCTCGGCTCGTTACGCCGAGTTCGGTCCCTTCGTGACCGGCTACGTCGTGGCCGTCGGTGAGATGGCGGATCTGCTGGCCGCATCCCGCTAGGGCTGCGCCGGGACGAGCCCGGTCGGGAGGGGCCCGCCCGCTCTGGCGCACGCCCCTCCCGGGCCCTCCCCCTAGACTCGGCGCCCGTCGTGTACCCCCGGGCCCTCATCGTCGCTCTCGTCGTGCTCATGGGCGCCGTGGCCGCCCTGCCGGCCTCAGCCCAACCCGCTGATTCCGAGACCCTCGTGCAGGGAACCCTCACCTCCGACATCGACGGCGCACGCACGCCGGCTGCGGGGGTGGTCATCACCGTCACCCTCGACGGAGAGGTGGTCGGTGAGAGCACCTCCGGCGAGGACGGCAAATGGTCGGTGGCCCTTCCCGGGGCGGGCACCTACGAGGTCGCGATCGACGAGGCCACGCTTCCCGACGGGGCTGCGTTGCGTGAAGGTGAGGAGGCCACCCGCACCGTGGAGGTGCAGGCCGGGCGCCGGCAGGGAGTCATCTTCAAGCTGGGCGAACGGGCCGGTTCGGCTGCCAGCACCCTCAGCCGGGCAGTCGACCTCACCGTGGACGGCGTGAAGCTCGGCTTCGTGATCGCTCTGGCCGCGGTGGGGCTCTCGCTGATCTTCGGTGTGACCGGCCTCATCAACTTCGCGCACGGTGAGCTCGTCACCTTCGGGGCCCTGGTGGCCTGGTACCTCAACACCACCTCGGCAGGACCGGCGCTGGCGCTGATCCCCGCAGCTCTGGTGGCGGTCGCTCTGGGCGGGGTCCTCGGCGCGGGTGCCGAGCTGGGCCTGTTCCGCCCCCTCCGGCGCAGGCGGACCGGAAACGTGGCCCTGATCGTGGTCACCATCGGAATGGGCCTGGTGTTGCGTCACCTCTATCTGATCTTCTTCGGGGGGAACGCCAAGCCCTACCGCGACTACGCCCTCCAGTCGCCCCTCGAACTGGGGCCGGTGTCGATCACCCCCAAGGACCTGACCATCGTGGTGCTCGGTGTCGTGGTCATGGTGGCGGTGGCCGTCGTCCTCCAGCGCACCCGGATGGGTACGGCCATGCGGGCGGTGGCCGACAACCCCACGCTGGCCGAGGCCTCCGGTATCGACGTGGAACGGGTCATCCTCGTGACCTGGATCGGCGGGGCCGCTCTGGCGGCTCTGGGTGGGGTGATGCTCGGTCTGACCGAGCGCGTGTCCTTCGACATGGGCGAGCGCGTCCTGCTGCTCATGTTCGCCGCCGTGGTGCTCGGGGGTCTCGGACGGCCCTACGGCGCCCTGGTGGGTGCGCTGGCCATCGGGGTGACGGTCCAGCTCTCCACGCTGATCGTGTCCACCGAGTTCAAGCTGGTGGTGGCCTTCGGGGTGCTCATCGCGATGCTGCTGGTGCGGCCCCAGGGGATCCTGGGTCGGGCGGAGCGGGTGGGCTGATGGACATCTGGGGAGTCGTGGTCGAGTCGGTGCGCCTCGGTGTCGGCGCCCAGGCCGCTGCCTACGCCGTGGCTGCGGTGGGGCTCAACCTGCACTTCGGCATGACCGGGTTGTTGAACTTCGGCCAGGTCGGCTTCCTGCTGGTGGGGGCCTACGGCACGGCCATCACGGTGGACAGCGGCGGTTCGCTGTGGTTGGGGATGCTGGTGGGATGTATGGCCGCCGTGGTGCTCGCCGGATTGTTGGGGCTACCCACGCTCCGCCTGCGGGCCGACTACCTGGCCATCGTCACCATCACCGTGGCCGAGATCCTGCGCCTGGTGGTGCGGTCCAAGGCGGCCCAACCGTTGACCGGGGGCGTGTTCGGCATCATCCAGGTCCCCGGTGACTTCTACGACCTCAACCCCATACCCGAGGGCACCTATGGGCTTGGTGACCTGTCGTTCAACCAGCGGTCGCTGTGGGCCATGGCCGTGGGCTGGGGGCTGGCCCTGGCCTGCACACTCGTGGTGCGCGCCCTCATGGTCAGCCCCTGGGGGAGGGTGCTCCGTTCGGTCCGCGAAGACGAGGACGCGGCACGCAGCCTGGGAAAGAACGTGTTTGCGTACAAGCTCCAGAGTCTGGCCATCGGTGGTGTGATGGGCGCGCTGGGTGGGATCGTGCTGGTGCTCCTCCAGGAGAGTGTCACTCCCGACCTCTACATCTCGACCATCACCTTCTTCATCTTCACCATCGTCATCCTGGGCGGGGCCGGTTCGATCTGGGGTCCGATGCTGGGGTCGGTCCTGTTCTGGAGCCTGATCGAGCTGAGCAACGGCCTGCTGCGTGAAGCCATCGACGCCGGCGCCATACCGGAATGGCTGCTCAGCCCCCAGGAACTGGCGGCGGTGCGGTTCGTGGTGATGGGTCTCATGCTGGCGGGGCTCATGGTCTTCCGGCCCCAGGGCCTGCTGGGCAACCGTGAGGAGGTGCTCCTCGATGCCCGCTGATCCGCCGGCCCCTCCGGGGCGGCCCGTTCCCGATGAGACCGGATCGCGCCTGGAGGGGGTCGAGGCTCGTCCCGGGGTCGCCAAGCCCGACCCCATCCTGGAGATCGACGGCGTGCAGCGGTCCTTCGGCGGGTTGTGGGCCGTGGACGTGGAGCACCTCGAGGTGCAGCGCCACACCATCACCTCCCTGATCGGGCCCAACGGAGCGGGCAAGACCACGTTCTTCAACCTGGTCAGCCGCTTCGATCGCCTCGACGCCGGCTCGGTCGCCTTCGAGGGCCAGCGGGTCGATCGGCTGGCGCCCCACCGGCTGGCGCGGCTGGGGATGGTCCGCACGTTCCAACTCACCAAGACCCTGTCGCGGGTCACGGTGCTGGACAACCTGCGCCTGGCCGCACCACGCCAACCAGGCGAGGCGCTGCGCCGGGCCCTGGTCCCGGCGAGTTGGCGTGGACGTGAGGGGGAGATCACCGCTCAGGCAGACGCCCTCCTGGAGCGGTTCTCCCTGACCCGGGTACGTGACGACTTCGCCGGGACCCTCTCTGGAGGGCAGCGCAAGCTGCTGGACATGGCCCGGGCTCTCATGGCCGACGCCTCGCTGATCATGCTGGACGAGCCCATGGCGGGAGTGAACCCGGCGCTGCGCCAAGAGCTGGTGGGTCACATGGCCGAGTTGCGGGACGAGGGACGCACCCTGCTCTTCGTCGAGCACGACATGGACGTGGTCATGGGCGTGTCCGACTGGGTGGTGGTGCTGGCCGAGGGTCGCGTCATCGCGGAGGGACCTCCGGCAACGGTGGCCGGTGACGAAGCGGTGGTGGAGGCCTACCTGGGTGCCCGTGGGCGGGCCGGGGTGATCCGGTGAGCTCCCCGCAGCCAGAGGGCACGACGCCGCTGGTCGTCGCTCACCAGGTCGTGGCCGGGTACGTCCCGGGGGTGGACATCCTCCAGGGATGCAGCATCGAGCTGGCCCCGGGAGAGATCGTGGGCATCATCGGGCCGAACGGCGCCGGCAAGTCGACCCTTCTCAAGGCCATCTTGGGCATGGTCGCCGTTCGCTCGGGTCGCGTCGAGCTTCGTGGCGAGGACATCACCGGGTGGCGGGCCCATCGCCTGGTGGCCGCAGGTGTGGGTTTCGTCCCCCAGAGCGACAACGTCTTTCCCAGCCTCACCGTGGAAGAGAACCTGCGCATGGGCCTCTTCTCGCGACCCCGTGACTTCGATGGTCGGGCCGCTGCCGTGCACGAGATCTTCCCCCTCCTGGCCGAGCGGCGCCTGCAGCGGGCCGGGGCCCTGTCGGGAGGTGAGCGCCAGATGGTCGCCATGGCCCGGGCGCTCATGATGGAGCCCTCGGTGCTTCTTCTCGACGAACCCTCAGCGGGCCTGTCGCCGGTCAACCAGGAGCAGACCTTCGAGCGCATCTCCCACGTGAACGCCGCCGGCGTTGCCGTGCTCATGGTCGAGCAGAACGCACACCACTGCCTGGGTATCAGCGACCGGGCCTATGTGCTCGATCAGGGTGTGGACGCCTACACGGGCACGGGTGCCGAGCTGTTGGTGGATCCCAAAGTCGTCGAGCTCTATCTGGGCACACTGGCCCGCCCCGCACCAGAGAGCTGAGGATCCCGCTGGCGCGTGGCGAGTGGCTCCTGGACACGCACGGGACCCGGCCACGAGGGCCGGGTCCCGTGATCCACCCCCGGTTGGAGGGTGAGCGTGGTATCAGGTCACTCGGAGGTGACGGTGCTGGTCTCGATGGACGAGATCACGCCGTCCACGAACTCCCAGTACTCGTAGATCCCCTGGGTGGGTTCCCCGTTGTCGTCGAGGTCGAACCCGGTCACGCCGTCGTAGTCGATGTCCTCGCCGGCGTCGAGCAACTCCTTGCACTCGGCGAAGTCGGCGCACTTGGTGCCCTCGGAGGTGACACCGCCGACCTCGGCTGCCATGGCCACGGGGTCGTCGGTGCCGGCCACCTCGGCGGCCAGGGCCAAGGTCACCGTGCAGTCGTAGAACTGCGCGGCGAAGGTGACCTCGCCGACGCCCTTCTCGTCGGCCAGGCGGGCGTTGAACTCGGTCGGCTCTTCGGCCGCCCCGGGCCGGGTGCCCTTGATGCCGTCGACCACGCTCGGGTCGGCCTCGTCGATGGCGGCGCCCAGGTCGTCGGAAGCCAGGCCGTCGGTCACGTAGATGGGCAGGTCAGCGGGGCCGGCACCCTGTTCGATCATGGCCGCCAGGACGGTGGCGCCCTCTTCGGGGAACAGGATCAGCACGACCGCTTCGGGAGCGGCGGCCACGACCGTGGACACGTCGGCGTCGAAGTTCGTGCCCTCCGGATCCACGGCCACCGAAGCCACGACCTCGGCACCGGCGGCGGTGAGGGCCTCCTCGGTGAGGTCCGCGAACGCCTGGCCGTAGTCGTCGGCGCGGTTCACGATGGCCACGCTGGCGTAACCGTCAGAGGCGATGTTGTCCGCCAGCAGTCGGGACTGGAAGGCGTCGGAGGGAGCGGTGCGGGCGAAGAGCCCTTCGTCCTCGTACACCGTCAGCTGGGGTGAGGTGGCGGAACCCGAGCAGGCCATCCGCTGGTTGGCGATGACCGTCGGCAGAACGCCCTGGATGGTGACCGTGGAGCCGGCCGCACCCAGGATGGCGTCGACGTTGCCCGAGTTGACCAGCTTGTCGGCCGCCGGTCCGGCGATGGTCGGGTCGGTGCCCGAATCCTCGGAGGCGAGGGTGACGTCGGCGCCGAGCACGCCTCCGGCAGCGTTGATGTCCTCGACTGCCATCTCGACCGCGGCCGCCATTCCTGGACCGAAGTCAGCCAGGTCGCCGGTGAGAGGCATGACCGAGCCCAGAGCGAGGACCCCGTCGACGCTGGCGCCGGCTGCTCCCCCCGCAACGGTTGTGCCGGTTGTGTCGGTGGTGTCACCGGTGGCCTGGGTCGTAGGGGCGCTCGTTCCGCCGGTATCGGTTCCTTCTTCGTCGTCACTGTCGCTGCAGGCGGCGGCGACGATGAGCACGGGGGTGCTCAGGGCCAGCAGTCGCCACAGGCGGCTTCGTTGTCGCATGGGACATCTCTCCTTTGCCGGGTCTTCACCACGGCGCTGATCACAGTTTCGGGTGCGGTCCCCGGGTTCTGATCCGAGGACCCCGCGATCCTAGGCCTTTGGGCCCATTTCGACACGGCACTTCGTCTCTTGCCCCTCGTCCCGTTCTCCCCTCTTCCTCCCCCCATCTCCCCCCACCTGCTTTTTTGACCGATGGGACGTTGGGGCCGGTTCGCCTGGGGCCGGGACAGGTGCGAGCATCGGGTCCGTGGTCGCCCTGCCTTCTTCTTCCGATCCCACACGGGTGCCTGCGTCCCTGGTGGGTCTGCGCCAGTGCCTGGCCGACCACGGCCGGCTCGTCGTGGCGTTCTCGGGCGGCGCCGACTCTGCGTTCCTGGCCTGGATGGCCCTCGACACGCTGGGCGCGGAGCGGGTCCTGGCCGTCACCGCGGTGTCGGCATCCCTGGCCGGTAGCGAGCGTGATGCGTGTGCCGAGCTGGCCGAGGGCTGGGGGCTCCCCTGGGCCGAGGTCGTCACCGACGAGCTGGACAGGGTCGCGTACCGTCGCAACGATCTCGACCGCTGCGCCCATTGCAAGGACGCCCTTGTCGACGCGCTCGGTCCTCTGGCCGCGGGGCGCGGTGCTGTCGTCGCGCTTGGCGTCAACCAGGACGACCTGGGTGAACACCGGCCGGGCCAGCAGGTGGCCGGGGCCCGGGGAGCGGTGTTCCCGCTCGTGGAATCCGGATTCACCAAGGCCGACGTCCGTCACCACAGCCAGGCTCTGGGCCTGCCCACCTGGGACAAGCCAGCGGCAGCCTGCCTGGCTTCCCGCATCCCCTATGGCACCCCAGTCACTCTCGGTGTGCTGCGCAGCGTCGAGGTGGCCGAGGCCGGACTCCGGTCCCTGGGCTTCGCCGCCCTGCGGGTCCGCCACTACGGCGACCTGGCTCGCATCGAAGTGCCACTCGAGGATCTCGAAAGGGTTGTCGCCAACCGCCGTTCGGTTGTGGCCGCGGTGCAGGAGGCCGGATACCGCTACGTCACCGTCGACCTCGAGGGTCTGCGTTCGGGCAACCTGAACCCGCCTCGCTGACTCCCCGCTGCCCAGCGCCAGGCCCAGCGCCCGAAGCAGTAGGAGGTGGGTCGGCGACTCGTCTCGACCCGACTCAGCGCTCGGCTTCGGAGAAGCGCTCGGTTGCCATCTCGGGGGCACCGTCGGCGATGGTGAGGCGGGCCCCGACCGCGGCTTGGGCTTCGGGGTCGAAGGGGTCGACGAGCTTGCACTCCAACACCGTCTTCTCGGGGGTGACGTCGACCAGCACGTAGCCCTGGTCGATGAGGTTCAGGTATCGCTGCCAGGGGTTGGCATCCAGTGACGCCTCCTCCAGGGCCCGGAACTTGGCTCGCTCGGTGTCGCGCTCGGCTCCCTCGAAGCCGTCCAGCAGGTCGGGGTCGGCGGTGAGAGAGCCGGCGGTCACCTCGAAGGCCACGGCCGGGCTCGTGGGATCGAGGACCTCACGGTGCAGTTGGGAGGCGACCCACACGTGGGTGTGAGCGGAGCAGATCACCGTGTTGTTGATGCCTTCGTCACCCAGCAGAGCTGCGAGCTCGTCGCGTTCCACCCAGTAGTCGTCCCAGGCTTCGTTGGGTACGTACACGTCGGGTCCCAGGCGCCAGGGGGTGACGTTGTAGGTGCTGGACAGGAACCGCCAGGCCGCTGTCGAAGAGCGGAACAGGTCGAACAGCCACGCCTTCTGGGTTGCTCCCAGCGTGGTGCGACCGGGGGCGAGCATCTCGGCACCCTCGGGCGTGCGCACGTCGCTGGCCTCGATGGCCGGGTCACGGTACGAGCGGGTGTCGATCACCGGCACGTCGGCGAGGCTGCCCCAGGGAAGGGAGCGGTAGGCGATGTCGTCGACGCCAGGGACCAGCGGCATGGTCTCGAACCATGCGCGCCGCGCCGCCGACAGCCGGTCGGGGTCGGCGGTGGAGTCGACCCCGTTGAAGAACTCACCGTCGTCGAACATCGCCACCAGCGGGACCTTGGCCTGGAGCTCCTGGAGGAGGGGGTCGGCCTTGAACTCGGCGTAGCGGCTCCGGTAGTCGTCAAGGGTCAGGTCGCCGCCGTCGCTGGCGTAGATGTAGTCACCCAGGTGCACGAAGAAGGCGACGTCGTCCTCGGCGGCCAGGGCCCGGTGCGCCACGTAGAGGCTGTCGTTGCGCTGCTGGCAGCTGCCGAAGGCGAACCGGAGTCTCTCAGGACTGGAGTCGGGTCGCGGTGCGGTGCGCAGCCGCCCCGTCGGGCTGGAGTCGGTGCCCACCATGAACCGGTAGTGGTACCAGCGGTCGGGTTCGAGGCCGTCGACGACGGCCTTGGCCGTGTGGAAGCCCTCGGCGCCGGCCGTGACCATCCCTCCGGCGGCGATGGTGGAGAAGCTGTCGTCCTCGGCCACCTCGAAGAGCACGCCGAGGTCTTCGCCACCCTGGGGTCGCCCCAGGCGTGTCCAGATGACCGTGCCGTCGGGTCGGGGATCGCCCACGATCACCCCGTCGGGCCACGATGCCGTGTAGCCCGCCGGCAAAGCAGGTGCGGTTGATCCGCCGGTGGTGGATGACGCACCCCCGCCACCCGACCCTCCGCCCGACCCTCCGCTACCCCCGTCACCGTCGGAGCATGCGGCCAGGGGGACGACGGCGGCTCCGACACCGAGGCCCACCAGTAGTTCCAGGAAGCGGCGGCGATCCAGGGGAGCGTGGTCGCGCAGCACGTTGGGGACTTCGAGACCGCGGCGGGACACGCCCCGACGCTAGCCCAGGGCCGCCACCTGGGAGCCGAAGTACCATGCGCCGCCATGGCCGAGCTCACCGCCCCTGTTGCCGAACGCCGGGGTGACGCCCCCGCCCTGGTGGACGAGTTCGGTTCCACCAGCTGGGTGGCACTCGACGAGCGGGTCAACCGTCTCATCTCCGGGTTGCGGGGCCTGGGGCTCGCCCCCGGAGACACCTTCGCGCTGCTGTCGGGCAACCGTCGCGAAGCCTTCGAGGTCTCGGCTGCCACCGCGCACGGTTCCTGGGTGATGGTGCCCGTCAACTGGCATTGGACCTCAGAGGAGCTGGCCTACGTGCTCGAGGACAGCGGCGCCCGGGCCCTGGTCGTCGACGGGCGCTTCGCCGATGTGGCTGCCGAAGCCGTGGCTGCCAGCCCGGGGTGTGCTGTGCGTGTCGTCATCGACGAGCACACCCTCGAGGGCGCCGCGTCCCAAGGGCCCGAGGGATTCGTCCCCTACGAGGAGGTGCTGGCCGCCGGATCGCCCGATGAACCCACCGACCAGGCATCGGGGGGTCCGATGTTCTACACGTCGGGCACCACGGGCTTCCCCAAGGGTGTGCGGGGCGTGCTGAACCAGACCGGTCTGCCCCCGGCCATGCTCCAGTTGGTGGCCGGCACCATCAACGGCCTGTTCGGTATCCCCTCTGACGGCGTCACCCTTCTCGAGGGCCCCATGTACCACTCGGCCCAGTGGGCCTTCGCCATGGCCCCCCTGGTCGAGGGGTCCACGGTCGTGATGCGCCACCACTTCGATCCCACCGAGATGCTCGAGCTGATCGACCGCCACCAGGTCACCAACATGCACCTGGTGCCCACCCAGTTCGTGCGCCTGCTCAAGCTCGACGAACAGGTGCGGGCCGGCTTCGACGGTTCCTCGCTGGTGGCTGCGGTGCACGGCGCCGCCCCCTGCCCGGTCGAGGTGAAGCGACGGATGCTCGAGTGGTGGGGGCCGATAGTCACCGAGTACTACGGCGGCACAGAAGGGGGGTTCCTCACGGTCATCACCGGGCCCGAATGGCTGGAACGGCCGGGCAGCCTGGGCCGCCAGACCGCCTCGGTCGACCTGAGGATCGTGAGCGACGACGGCGAGGATGCCGCACCCGGCGAGGTCGGCCAGATCTACTTCAAGAGCCTGATCGGTGCCGACTTCGAGTATCACAACGCCCCTGACAAGACCGCCGCCGCGCATCTCGAGCCCGGGTTGGGAACCCTCGGTGACGTCGGCTCCATCGACGACGAGGGCTACCTGTATCTGTCCGACCGCAAGATCGACATGATCATCAGCGGGGGCGTCAACATCTACCCGGCGGAGATCGAAGGGGTGCTCGTCACCCACCCCGCCGTACAGGACGCCGCGGTCTTCGGTGTCCCCAACGACGAGATGGGCGAAGAGGTCAAGGCGGCCGTCGAGTTGGTTCCGGGCGTCGAGGCCGGTGCTGACCTCGAGGCCGAGCTGGTGGCCCACGTCCGGGCCCACCTGGCCGGATACAAGGCACCCCGCTCGATCGATGTCGTCGATGCCCTGCCCCGCCACCCGACCGGCAAGCTCTACAAGCGGCTCCTGCGTGACCCCTACTGGGAGGGCACGGGCCGTTCCATCTGACCCGTCAGGTTCCTGAGGCGGGTCAGCACAGCCTTGTGGGCCAGCACAGCCTTGCGGCCGGGCCCACGCCCGCCTCACCAGTGGAGTGTGCCGGGGGCCCCTTTGAAGGGGCCGACGACGTCGTGGGTCACCCAACCGCCGTAGAAGGCACCCGGCATCGGCTGCGCGGTCTCGCCGTCGACCAGACAGATGACCCGGTCGGGATAGAAGGCCACGTGGTCTCCGATGGCCTCGAAGCCAGCCGAGGGCGCGGAGTAGCACCATGCCGCATCCGGAATCACTGTGGCGCCCACGACTACGTCCAGGTAATGGGCCCGTCCCTTCCACTCGCACCACGTCGTCTTCCCGCTGTCACGCAGGTGCTCCCACACGACGTCGTCGGGGTGGAGGTAGAAGGCGGGTGCCTGGCTGGTCTCGAGCACCCGCTGGGACCGGGTGGTGTCGGCCAGGATGACATCGCTGGCGCGCACCTGGATCCTCCGGTCGTCGGGTACCACCACGGGGGGACGGGGGTAGTCCCACACGCTCTCCTGACCTGGTTCGGGTTCCTGTCGGGCGGGCCGGTCGGAGGGGTGGTCGGAGGGGCAGTCGGCTGGTGCCGGCGCCGCCATCAGTACAGTCCGGGGCCGCGCTCGTCGTCGGCGTCGCGGGTCCAACCGGGGTCGGTGATGGCCCGGGCCTCGAAGAACAGGCAGTCCTCGGGGCAGGCGAAGGGCGCGTCCTCGTTGGCCCCCAGGCGGCACCGCTGCACCTTCTCGCCGGTTGCGGTGGTGCGGGTGGAGTAGTGGCGGCAGTCCTCGTGTGCTCCCACCGCGCCAGTCTCGCGCCACGGGCCGGCCCCGTGTACGGGGGTGGCGAGGGAGCAGACCCCGGGGGCCGGTAGCCTGCCGGGCATGCCCGAGCGACTTGTGGTGATCGGCGGCGACGCCGCGGGGATGTCGGCGGCATCTCAGGCACGCCGGCATGACGACGACCTGGAGATCGTGGCGTTGGAGAAGGGCGCCTACACGTCCTATGCCGCCTGCGGGATCCCTTTCTTCGTGGCCGGAGAGGTCTCCGACCTCGAGGACCTGGTTGCCCGCACCCCCCAGCAGTTCCGTGACAAGCAACGCATCGACGTGCGGACCGAGCACGAGGTGACCGCCATCGACACCGCGGCCGCCCATGTCGAGGTGCGCGACCACGCCCACGGGCGCACCTTCACCCTGGGATACGACCAGCTCCTGGTGGCCACCGGCGGCCGACCCATACGGCCCGACCTTCCCGGTATCGACCTGGACTTCGTGCACGGAGTGCAGACCTTGGGCGACGGAGCGGCCCTGCACGCCCACGCCGAGGAATCGGCCACCGAGCACGTGGTGGTGGTCGGTGGCGGGTACATCGGCCTGGAGATGGCCGAGGCCTTCATCCGCTGGGGTGCGGACGTGACCCTGCTGGAAGCGGCCCCGCAGGTGATGGGGACCCTCGACGCCGACATGGCCGCCCTGGTGCGCGAAGCCCTGGAACGCCACGAGGTCGAGGTGCGCTGCGACACGCTGGTGAGCGGATTCGAGCCGGGAAGGGTGCTCACCGAGGCGGGCCCCATCGAAGCGGGTCTGGTGGTGCTGGGCATGGGTGTGGCGCCCAACTCGTCGCTGGCCGCCGACGCCGGAGTTCCCACCGGAGCTCGTGGTGCCATCCGGGTGGATCGCCGTCAGCGCACCGGCGTCGAGGGCGTCTGGTCGGCCGGTGACTGCGCCGAGTCCCGGCACCTGGTCACCGGTGATCCCGTGCACATCGCCCTGGGAACGGTGGCCAACAAGCAGGGCCGGGTGGCGGGCATCAACCTGGGTGGGGGGTACGCCACCTTCCCCGGGGTGGTGGGCACCGCCGTGACCCGCCTGTGCGCCACCGAGATCGCCCGGACCGGGCTGACCGAGCGCGAGGCCGACGCGGCGGGCTTCTGCTACGTGTCCACGCGCGTCGAGGCCACCACCCGGGCGCATTACTACCCGGGAGCCAGCCCCATCACCGTGAAGATGCTCGCCGAGCGGGGCAGCGGCCGGGTGCTGGGCGCCCAGATCGTCGGGCACGAGGGTGCCGCCAAGCGGATCGACATCGTGGCCACCGCCCTGACCGCCCGCATGGACGTCGAGGAGCTTCTCAACCTGGATCTGGGCTACGCCCCGCCCTTCTCGCCCGTGTGGGATCCCGTTCTCATAGCTGCCCGCCAGCTCGGTCGCGCCGTCTGACCCGCCGGACCCCAGCTAGCGTGGGGGAGCGCAGGACCCCATTCCCACGACGAGGCGGAATCAGGTGACGGACCACACCAAGGGCGACGACTGGCTCCCGGGGTTGACCGACCCTGTGGAGATCGGTCGTGGTGGCTTCGGCGTGGTCTACAAGGCAACCGAGACCGACCTGAATCGCACCGTGGCCGTCAAGATCCTGTCGGGCAACCTGGACGAGCTGGCCCTCCAGCGCTTCGACCGCGAGCGCCGGGCCATGGGGGCCTTGTCCGGTCATCCCAACATCGTGGCCATCTACCGGACGGGCCTCACCGGAGACGACCGGCCGTACCTGGTGATGGAGTTCCTGCAGGGCGGGTCCCTGGCCGAGCAGGTGGCGGCCCGGGGTCCCGTGTCCTGGAAGGAGATCTCCGAGGTGGGCGTCAGGTTGAGCGCCGCCCTCGAGACCGCCCACCGGGCCGGGGTGCTGCACCGCGACGTGAAACCCGAGAACGTGTTCGTCTCAGACCTGGGGGCTCCCAAGCTGGGCGACTTCGGTATCGCTCGCCTGGAAGGCGCCCCCCAGACCCGCAGCGCGACCATCACCGCCAGCTTCGCCCACGCCTCCCCCGAGTTGATCGACGGGCGCCCACCCAGCGTGCAGTCCGACATCTACGCCCTGGCTTCGACGCTGCTCACCCTCATGAACGGCCGGCCTCCCTTCGTGCGTGACACCGACGAGTCGATCGTTCCGCTGCTGGCTCGCATTGCCACCGAGCCCGTACCCGACCTGCGTTCCGATGGCGTGCCCGACGCGCTCTGCCAGGTGTTCGAGACGGCCATGGCCAAGGACCCGGGGCATCGCTACTCGTCCACCGCCGACTTCGGTCGTGCCCTCCAGGCCGCCCAGCGCGGGCTCGGGGTTGGATGTCACGCCCCTCGAGGTGCAGGGCGTCGACCCGACGGTGAGCCCCGGGTCGGGTGCGCCTGCGGTAGCCGCCCAGACGATCACGGTCGCCCCGGTGGTGACTGCGCCACCCATAGCTCCGGTGGCACCGCCCCAGCCTCCCGCCCCCGCGGCGCCGGCCGCCGCATCGCCGGCCGCCGCACCACCGGCCGTAGCCCAACATCACCGCCCTTCCGCCCCGACCCCAGCCCCGACCCCAGCCGCGGCGTCAGGCGCCGTGGGTCGGGCGCCGGGGGCACCACCACCGGGGGCAACGCCTTCGACTGGCGCCTACCCGGTGAGCACCGGGTCAGCCGCGGTCGTCGAGTCGGGCGGCCAGTCCCGTACGGTGCTGATACTGGCGGTGGTGGCGGTGTTGGTGATCCTGGCAGTGGGGGCCGTCGCCCTGTTGGGTGGCGACACCCCTAGCGAAGAGACCGACGGGCCTCGTCCCACTCTCGACATCCGGGACCGGATCGAGGACCGGGTGGGCACCACCACCTCGGCTGGCCCCGAGGACGGACCGCCCACCTCCCTCGAGCCGGGAACAGAGGGTCCCTTCGGGGTCGAGGTGACCCCGATCCCGATCAGTCTCGGTGATGCACCCGCCCTGGACCGCCTCGTCGTCGAGTGTTCGGCCGGGGCACTGCGGGTCTGCGACCAGCTCTACAACCAGGCGCCTCGAGGCAGTCGCTACGAGGCCTACGGCGGAACCTGTGGTGACCGCCAGGAGTTCAGCACCGAGGCGCTGTGCTCTGATCTGATCGAGGAGTGAACCGGCCGGGCTGACCGTTCACATCGGTGAGACCGTTCACACGGCCGAAACACCGGTTCACGGGATCGAAACAGTGAGGTGACGCCTGGGAAACACCTTGACGTCACCATGTCGCCGATCTGTCGCGTCGATGACGGCATCGGCGGATCCCCCACGGCACCGGTCGGTGCCCGTGTCCGACAACCGAGGAAGGGGAGATCCATGGAAAGCGGTGACATGGCCTGGGTGCTCACATCGGCAGCGCTCGTGCTGTTCATGACCCCGGGCCTGGCCCTGTTCTACGGCGGCATGGTGCGCGCCAAGAACATGCTCAACATGTTGATGATGAACGTCTACTGCCTGGGCATCGTGCCCTTGCTCTGGGTGGCGGTGGTGGCCTCGCTGCTCGGTGGTGAGAGCACCGGGGGCGGGGCGCTCATCGGCGGCCTCGACGCCGCCTTCCTGAAAGACGTGACGGGCGGGGAAGCCTGGGCCCTCACCGCATTCGGGCTCACCTTCGCGGTGATCACCCCGGCGTTGATCTCCGGAGCCGTCGCCGACCGCCTCAAGTTCTCGGCGTGGGCGGTGTTCGTGCCGGTGTGGGTTCTGCTGGTCTACGCCCCGATAGGCAACTGGGTGTGGGGCATCAAGGGCTGGATCCTCGAGCTCGGCGCCATCGACTTCGCCGGTGGCCTGGTGGTGCACATCAGCGCCGGTGCCTCGGCTCTGGCCCTGGTGCTGGTGTTGGGCAAGCGCAAGGGATGGCCCGGTGAGGCCATGCCCCCCCACAACCTCACCTTCACGATGATCGGGGCGGGGATCCTGTGGTTCGGCTGGTTCGGCTTCAACGCCGGCTCAGCCTTCGGGGCCAACGACCAGGCCGCCCTGGCCTTCCTCAACACCTTCGTGGCCGGCGCCGCGGGCATGATCGGCTGGTTGGCCGTCGAGTGGCTGAAGGACGGCCACCCCACCAGCCTGGGTGCGGCCTCGGGTGTGGTGGCCGGCCTGGTCTGCATCACTCCCGGCTGCGGGTTTCGTGGGCGGCGTGGCCCCCATCGTCTTCGGACTGGCCGCCGGCGTGATCTGCTATCTGGCCATCCAGCTCAAGTACCGCTTCGGCTACGACGACTCACTCGACGTGGTCGGCGTGCACATGGTGGGTGGTCTGGTGGGGACCCTGCTCATCGGTCTGCTGGCCGACGCTTCGGCCCTGCCCGCCGGCGACTACGTGGTGGGGCCCGCCCCCGACGGCCTCTTCTTCGGCGGTGGAGCCGATCTGTTGATCGACCAGGCCGTCGCAGCCGCGGCCGCCCTGGCCTACGCCTTCGGGATGACCTTCCTGTTGGCCAAGGGCATCGACGCTGTCATCGGCCTGCGGGTCGAGGCCGACGACGAGGCCCAGGGCCTGGACCGCACCCAGCACGCCGAGACCGCCTACAACCTGCTGGACGCATGATGGACATCTCGACAACCCGCATCCCAGCCGCCGTCACCTCGCCGAGGAGGACACCATGAAGCTCGTGACCGCCATCATCAAGCCCTTCAAGCTCGACGACGTCAAGTCCGCCCTCAAGGACGCGGGCGTCGCGGGCATGACCCTCAGCGAGGTGCAGGGATTCGGCCGCCAGGGCGGCCACACCGAGGTCTACCGGGGCGCCGAGTACCAGGTGGACTTCGTGCCCAAGGTGCGCCTCGAGGTGGTGGCCGACGACGCCGCCGCCGAGCGGATCGTGGACGTGATCGTCGACGCGGCCCGGACGGGCAAGATCGGCGACGGCAAGGTGTGGGTCACCGAGGTCGGCCGGATGGTACGCATCCGTACAGGAGAGATGGGCGGCGACGCCCTCTGAGCCCTTCGGGCCCGCCGTCGTGGAGACCGACCGCCAAGCGTTGCTCGACGACACCGGGCTCACCGGGTCGCAATGGTGCCGGGCCTACTCGAGAGGTCGTCGACGCCTGGGTGCAGCTCCTCTTCGAGGAGATGATGGCCCGGCAGGGCGACCCGGGGGGAACCGCGCTGGTGGCGGTGGGTGGCTACGGGCGTGCCGAGCTGTGCCCCCACAGCGACATCGACCTGGTCCTGTTGCACGGAGGCCGGTCCGACGTGGCCGAGATGGCTGCGAGGGTCTGGTACCCGATCTGGGACCAGGGCCTGAAGCTCGGCCACGCGGTGCGTACGCCGGCAGGAAGCCCTGTCCCTGGCGGCGGCCGACCTGGACACTGCCACCTCGCTGCTGTCGCTGCGCCACGTGGCCGGCGACGCCGAGCTGAGCACCGAGGTGGCCGACGCGGCCGCCGCCCTGTGGCGCAAGCGCAGCCGCCGGTGGCTACCCGAGCAGGCCGAGCGGGTGACCGCCCGCCAGCGTCGCGCCGGAGAGGTGGCCTTCCTGCTCGAACCCAACCTGAAGGATGGTCGTGGCGGCCTGCGGGACGTGCAGGCCATCCGCTGGGCCGAGGCCGCCGACCGCGTCATGTTCGAAGGCGACGACGCCGCCCTGGATACCGCCTACGAGTTGGTGCTGGCCGCCCGCGTCGAGTTGCACCGCCACGCCGAGCGGGCCGGTGACATCCTCCTGCTCCAGGAGCAGGACGCGGTGGCCGCCGCCCTCGGCGATCGCCGACGCGGATGCCCTGATGGCCCGGGTGGCGACGGCGGCGCGCACCATCGCCTGGCGCAGCGACGAGGTCTGGGAGAGCCTGGCGGCGACGGCCACCGGAGCCAGTCGCTGGCGGACCGCCCGGCGACCGCGAGCTGGCGCCGGGTGTCATCCGTCGCGACGGTCGGGTGACGTTGCGTGCCGACGCCGACATCGACAGCGAACCCTTCCTGGTGCTGGTGGTGGCGGCGGCTGCCGCGGTGGCGGGTCTGCGCATCGAGCGGTCGAGCCTGGACCGTCTGGCCGCCGCGTCGGTCCCGCTGCCCGATCCCTGGCCCGCCGAAGCGCTGGCGGCGTTGGTGGACCTGCTTGCGGCGGGTCACCGGGCCCTGCCGGTGGTGGAGGCGCTCGACCAGGTCGGCCTGTGGGTTCGACTGCTGCCCGAGTGGGCTCCCAACCGTTGTCGGCCCCAACGCAACGCCTACCACCGCTTCACCGTCGACCGGCACCTGTGGGAGACCGCGGCAGAGGCCGCCGCGCTGGTCGACCGCGTGGCCCGGCCCGACCTGCTCCTGCTGGCAGCGGTGCTCCACGACATCGGCAAGGGCTACCCGGGCGACCACACCGACGTGGGGGTGGATCTGGTGGCGGTGATCGGGTCCCGGCTGGGTCTGCCCGAAGGCGACGTTGCTGTTCTCGTGACGTTGGTCCGCGAGCACCTGCTGTTGGCCGACACGGCCACCCGCCGGGACCTGTCGGACCCGGCCACCGTCGAGTTGGTGGCGGACCGGGTCGGCACCGTGGAGGTGCTCGAGGTGCTGGCCGCGTTGACCGAAGCAGACTCGTTGGCCACGGGTACCGCGGCGTGGGGGTCCTGGAAGGCAGAGCTGGTGGGCGACCTGGTGACCCGGACCACGGTGGCCCTGGGCGCGCTGGACCCGGCCAGCGTGCAGCTCCCCGAGTTCCCCACCGCCGAGCATCTGGCCCTTCTCGAAGCGGGCTCCGTTCGCATCGACGGTTCCGAGGATCGGTTGACCGTCGTGGTCCCCGACCGGACCGGTCTGTTCAACCGGGTGGCGGGGGTGCTGGCGTTGCACGGCCTCGAGGTCCTCGACGCGGCGGCCTACACCCACTCCAACGGGATGGCCCTGGAGACGTTTCGGGTGGAGAGCCCCTCTGGTCCGGTGATCGCCTGGGCCGGGGTCGTCGCCGACCTTGGTGACGCCCTGGCGGGACGTCTGGCCCTGCCTGCCCGGCTGGCGGAGCGGGCCCGCACCTACACCGCGTCCACCCAGGGCCGCCGAGTTGTTGGCCGCCCCGCCGTCGGTGCGCCTCGACAACGACTCCTCTGCCTCGGCCACGGTGCTCGAGGTCCAGGCCCCCGACGCCATCGGCCTGCTGTACCGAATCACCGGCGCCCTGGCCGAGCTGGATCTGGACATCCGGTCCGCCAAGGTCCAGACGTTGGGCTCGACGGTCGTGGACGCCTTCTATGTCGTGGACCGCACCGGCGAGGCGGTGACCGACCCGGCCTACCTGGCCGAGATCGAACGGGCTGTGCTCTTCGCCGCGGGCCAGGCATCAGAGCCCGGGGAAGGCCGATAGCCCCGGGCAAGGGCGGGGTCCGCTCTTGCGCCGGTGGCTGGCCCCGGGCGCGGGAGCGGAATCGAGCAGGTATCGTCCCGCCGATGGTCGAGCCCACCCCCGGAACACCGGCGACCCGCCACGAGCTCTTGGTGTGGGCCGAGTCGTTGGCGGGAATCGCCCGCACCGGGCTGGGCTTCACCGACAACCTCTACGAGCAGGAGCGCTTCGAGGAGATCCTGGTGGTGGCCGCTCAGCTTCGGGTGGCATCGGGCTGCGGCGACCTGGATCATGTGGAGCTGGCCGCCGAGTGGATCCGTACCGTCGAGCGGGGCGTGGCCGGCTACCAGACCCCCAAGGTGGCCATCGGGGCGGTGGTGGGCAACGACGCCGGCGAGCTCCTCCTGGTGCAGCGGGCCGACAGCGGCGTGTGGCTCTACCCGACCGGGTGGGCCGACATCGGCTACTCGGCGGCGGAGGTCGCCGTGAAGGAGGTACGGGAGGAGACGGGGATCGACTGTGAGGTGGATCGCCTCATCATGGTCCTCGACGGGTTGCGCCTCGGGTTCTCCCGCCTGCCCCTGTACTCGCTGGTCTTCCACTGTCGTGCGGTGGGCGGCTCGTTGCGGCCCCATCCCCTCGAGACATCCGCCGTGGGCTTTTTCCCCGAGGACGGGTTGCCCGAGCCTCTGGCCAACTACGAGCACTGGGGTGACCAGGCCTTCGCCGCCCTGCGTGGTGAGCACCTCGACGTGTGGTTCGACCCGCCACGTGGGCCCTGGCAACCAGGCGGTGGCGAGCATGGCGGTGCCGAGCATGGCGGTGCCGGTGAACAGGAGATGACCGATGACTGATCAGCAAGACACTGGTCAGGAAGACACTGGGTCGGGGCTCGCCATGCCCACCGTGATCGCCACTGCCGACGCGGTCCGGCGTGGGGAGGTGGCCGCCGTGGCAGTGGTGGAGGACTGCCTGGCCCGTATCCAGGCCCGCAACGGTGATCTGAACGCCTTCGTGGTGCTCGACGGTGAGGCTGCTCTGGCCCGGGCGGCCGAGATCGACCGGCTGGTGGCCGAAGGCGTCGACCCCGGGCCGTTGGCTGGCGTTCCCTTCGGTGTGAAGGATCTCGAGGACTGCGCCGGGCTGCCCACCTCCCACGGTTCGCTGCTCTACCAGGAGCGGGGACCGGTGACCGGCGACTCGATGCACGTGGCACGCCTGCGCGCCGCGGGGGCCATCCCCGTGGGCAAGACGGCGGCCCCCGAGTTCGGGAGCCTGCACTTCACCCGCACCAAGGCGTGGGGCGTCACCCGCAACCCCTGGGATCCCGAGCGCACCCCGGGAGGGTCCAGCGGGGGGTCGGCCGCCGCGGTGGCGGCGGGCCTGGTGCCCTTCTGCACGGCCAGCGACGGGGGAGGGTCGACCCGCATACCGGCGTCGTTCTCGGGGCTGGTGGGCCTCAAGCCCAGTCACGGCCGGATCCCCGACCTGTCCAACGACTCCCAGACGGCGGTGGTGGGTGCCCTGGTCACAACCGTGGCCGACGCGGCCCGCCACCTCGATGTGGCGGCAGGGCCCGACGACCACGACCGCACCTCGCTTCCCGCCCCGGCCCGGTCCTTCGAACGGGCCACCGAGCAGCTGGACGTGGGCGGCCTGCGGGTGCTGTGGTCACCCGATCTGGGTTTCGCGGCCGTCGATCCCGAGGTGCGTGAGGTGGCCGGTGAGGCGGCCCGTGCCCTGGTGGAGGCCGCCGGGGTCGAGGTCACCGAGCGCGCCGTGCATCTGAGCGACCCGATCCGCACCTGGTTGGGGGCGGGCGCCCTCGATCTCTGGATGGGCCTGGAGGAGGGGCACTGGCCGGAGCGGGCCGCGGAGATGACCAGCTTCGTGCGGTCCGGTCTGGAGTTGACCGCCGAGCGGCCCATCCCTTCGCTCGTGTCGAGCCGCCGGCGCCGCCAGCACCTCCAGGACGAGGTGGCCGACCTTTTCACCGGCGTGGACGTCGTGCTCACCCCGACCACAGCGGTGGCGGCGTTCCCCGCGGCGGGTCCGCCTCCGGAGGTGATCGACGGGCGCACGGTCGGTCCGGCCGACTGCGTGCCGTTCACCATGCTGGCCAACCTGTGCTGGAACCCGGCCTGCTCGGTGCCCGCCGGGCGCACCCGGGACGGCCTGCCCGTGGGTCTGCAGATCATGGGACGCCGGCACTGCGACGACGTGGTGCTGCGCCTGGCCCGCATCTTCGAGCAGGCCCACCCCTGGCCACGCCACGCTCCCGGCTCCTGATACGTACCGCCGCCCGCCGGGCCGTCTGGGGACCACCTCGGGTCTCCCGGCGTTCGTTTTCCAGGAGGATCGTCGCTCCTGGGAACAGCAAACCTCCTGGAAACTGGCCTGCCGGGTCCGCCTTCCTGATTCCTCGTCGGTCCCAAGGGTTGCAGCTGGCCCGCTCGTCTGTAGTATTCCAATACTGTCTTGAATAGTGGAGGATATGGTGTCGAGCGGAGATCAGGTCGAGCAGCACAGGTCGCCGAGGTTGGTGGAATGGGCCATGGCCGGCCCCTGGGCGGTGGTGGGGTTGGCGGTGGCGCTGGCGGTCGTGGCGGGAGTGCTGTCGCTGGGGGTCGAGATCGACACCGATCCCGAGAACATGCTCCCCGGCGACGACGCCGTCCGGGTGCGCAACGCCGAGATGCGGGAGGTCTTCGGCACCCACCCCATGATCGTGGTGGGCATCGTCGACGACGACGGGGTGACGTCTGCCGAAGTGCTCGGCGCGGTCGACGGGCTGAGCCAACAGATTGCGGGGCTCGATGGCGTTGTCGGCGGCCAGGTCGTCTCCTTCGCTTCCGCGGTCGACGGCGAGCCGGACCTCAGCAGTGCCGCCGCCGCCGAAGCGGTGGTCGGCGCGGTTGCCGCGGATCCCGTCCTGGGGGGCAACGTGTTGTCAGAAGACGGGACGACCGCGGCGATCTTCGTGCCTCTGGAGGAAAAGGGGGACGCCAACCCCGTGGCCGCCGAGATCGGCTCGGCCATCGAGGCCTCACCGGTCCTGGCGGGGCGGGAATCCCACGTGGCTGGTCTGCCGCTCGCCGAGGAAGCCTTCGGGCGGCAGATGTTCGTGCAGATGGCGATCTTCGCGCCGCTCGCGGGGTTGCTGATCTTCGCTCTGATGTTGTGGTTCTTCCGCCGGTTGAGCCTGGTGCTGGCCGCGATGGCCATCGCGATGCTTTCGGTGGCCTACACGATGGGTGCGCTGATCGGGTCGGGCAACACGTTGCACATCATGAGCTCGATGCTGCCGATCTTCCTGATGCCGATCGCCATCTTGGACAGCGTGCACGTGCTGTCCGAGTTCTACGACCGCTATCCCCATCACCTGGATCGCCGTGCCACCCTGCGCGCCGTCTACTCCGAGCTGCACCGGCCGCTCATGTTCACCTCTCTCACCACCGGTGTCGCCTTCGCCTCCCTGGCCCTCACGCCGATCCCCCCGGTGCAGGTCTTCGGGATCTTCGTGGCCGTCGGGGTGCTGGCGGCGTGGCTCCTGACCATGATGCTGATCCCGGCGCTGGTGATGCTCTCGAGTGAGACCCGGCTGGCCCGGGCCGCGGCCGACCGCCCCGAGAGCCACGACCCCGTCCTCAACGGGCTGTTGCGCAGGGTGGGCCGCCTCGCAGCCCGCCGGCGAATCGTCGTTGGCGTCTCCTTCGCCGCCCTGGCGCTCCTGGCGTTGCCGGCGATCGCCCGCATCGAGGTGAACGACAACCCGGTCAACTGGTTCAAGGCCGGAAGCGAGGTACGGGAGGCGACCGAGACACTGAACGAACGGCTGCCCGGCACCTTCGCCGCCAACCTGGTCCTCGAAGCCGACGAACCTGGGATGCTGACCCGGCCCGAGATGCTGACCCTGCTCGACGGGTTGGCCCTGCGCTGGGAGTCGACGGGCTTCGTCGGCGACTCCATCTCCTACGCGGACCTGATCACCACCGACACAGCTGACACAGCCGCCGAAGCGGTCGCCGAAGCCGATGCGCAACTCGCCGAGGCAGCTTCGAACCCGCTGACCGCCACATTGATCACCCTCGACGGCGACCGGGCCAACGTGCGCCTCCAGCTCAACGCCGGTGACAACCAGGCCATGCGTGCGGTGGTGGACGCCACCGACGACCACCTCGAAGCCAACCCACTCCCTGCCGGGGTGTCCGCCGAGTGGGCCGGTGAGACCTATCTGAACCTCGTCTGGCAGGACAAGATGGTCAACGGGATGCTCGCCGCGTTCGCATCGACTCTGGTCGTCGTGCTGGTGTTGATGATCGCCCTGTTCCGGTCGCTGCGGTGGGCGTTGCTGAGCGTGCTGCCGGTCCTGTGGACGGTCCTGGTCGTGTACGGGGCGCTCGGTCTGGTCGGCAAGGACTACGACATGCCCATCGCCGTGCTGTCCACGCTCGTGCTGGGCATCGGGGTGGACTTCGCCATCCACTTCGTGCAGCGGTTCCGGGAGTTCGAGGACGACTTCGGCGACCGTCGTGCCGCGCTCCGTGCCTTCTTCGAGGAGCCGGCCCGTGCGCTGACCCGCAACGCCCTGGTCATCGCCGTGGGGTTCACCCCGCTTTTCCTCTCGTCGCTCACCCCCTACCTGGTGGTCGGGGCCTTCCTGTCGTCGATCATCATCCTGTCGTGGCTGGCCACCCTCCTGCTGCTACCGGCCATCGTGGCGGGGCGCGCCTCAGAACCCGCCGGCACCGGTCGGCCCGTTGGCACGGATCGCTCCGCTGGGACAGATCGTTCCGCTGCCTTTCTGGTCTCGCCCTGAAGGAGCACCTGTGACTCTCGATCCTGCCGAAGCCAGGCACACGCTCAACGAGCAGTTCGCCCGGGTCGCCAAGGCGGTGGCCCACCCCAAACGGATCGAGCTGTTGGATCTCCTCGCCCAAGGAGAGCGCCCGGTCGAGTCACTGGCGGGCGCCACCGCGATGGGCGTCAGCAACACCTCGGCGCACCTCCAGGTGCTGCGCCGGGCGCGCCTGGTCGACACCCGTCGTGAGGGCACCCAGGTCTTCTACCGCCTGGCCGGCTGCGAGGTTGCCGGCTTCCTCAACGCGCTGCGCGGCGTCGCCGCAGCCCAGCTCGCGGAGGTCACCGAGGTGACCCGCGACTACTTCGAGGCTCGCGACGTCCTCGAACCGGTCGACCGCGACGACCTGCTCGAGCTGCTGGGCGGCGGCGATGTCGTGGTCGTCGACGTGCGACCCCGGGTCGAGTACCGGGCCGGGCACATCCCCGGTGCCGTGTCCATCCCCCTCCACGAGCTCGCCGATCGCCTCGACGAGCTTCCCGCCGACGCCGAGATCGTCGCCTACTGCCGCGGCCCCTACTGCGTGCTCGCGGTCGAAGCGGTGGCGTTGCTGCGAGAACGCGGCCGCCGGGCCCGCCGTCTCAGAGACGGCTGGCCCCAGTGGCAGGCCGCCGGTCTTCCCACCGAAACCCGGAACGACGATGACGAGAGCGAGACCGCGTGAAGTACCTGTTCGTCCTCCAGGGCCCCGCATATGGCGACGAACGCTGCCTACAACGGGCTGCGCCTGGCCGGGTCGCTGGCCAAACGCGACGGAACCGAAGTCCGGGTGTTCCTCATCGGCGACGCCGTCGGCTGTGCCCTGGCAGGCCAGAACACCCCCGAGGGCTACTTCAACCTCGAACGGATGATCCGGCTCGTGGCGATCAAGGGCGGCGAGATCGGCTGTTGTGGTACCTGCATCGACGCCCGGGGTATCAGCGAAGCCCAACTCAGCGAACACGCACACCGCTCCACCCTCGACGAGCTCACCGACTGGACGATCTGGGCCGACAAGGTCATCACCTTCTAGCTGTAGGGAGAATCACCATGGTCACCAACACCGTCGTCGTGCTGGGAGGTGGGATCGGTGGAGTGGTCGCCGCCCGCGGCCTCCGTCGCCATCTTCCCGCCGAAGACCGGGTCGTCGTGGTCGAGAGCGATCCGACCTTCCGGTTCGCTCCCTCGTTCCTGTGGGTCATGGCCGGTGACCGCCGACCCGACCAGGTGAGCCGGGACCTGCGGCGGCTGCGGCGACGGGGCATCGAGATCGTCGAAGGCACCGTCGAGGGCATCGACGCCGACACCCGGACGGTCGCCACGACCGCGGGACCTGTCGACTTCGATCGACTCGTCGTCGCCCTGGGCGCCGACCTCGACCCCGGAGCGCTCACCGGGTTCGGCGAGCGCGCCCACAACATCTACACCCTCGACGGCGCCGAGGCCGCCGGCGAGGCTCTACGGCACCACGACGAGGGCCCGGTCGCGGTGGTCGTCGGTGGCATGCCCTACAAGTGCCCCGCCGCCCCGTGGGAGGCAGCGCTGGCTGCGGATGCCATCCTGCGCCGCCGGGGGGTGCGGGAGCGCTGCCCGCTGCACCTGTTCACCCCCGAACCAGCCCCTATGCCCGTCGCCGGTGCCGAGGTGGGTGCAGCGGTCATCGGGCTGCTGGCCGAGCGCGGCATCGAGATCCACACGGGGACGACCGTGTCGGCCATCGAACCCGACGTGGTGCGTCTCGCCGACGGCGAGACCGTCGCGGCCTCGCTCGTGCTGGGCATCCCTCCCCACCGCCCCCCGGCCGTTCTCTCCGACAGCGGACTGACCACCGGCGGCTATCTCTCCGTCGACCCTGCCACCCTGGAAACGGACCAGGAGGGGATCTCAGCTGTGGGCGACGTCACCGCCATCACGCTTCCCGGCGGAAAGATGTTGCCCAAAGCCGGGGTCTTCGCCGAGCGGGAGGCCCACGTCGCCGCCCGCCGCATCAGCACCGAGCTCGTCGGCGACACCCCCGACGAGACCTTCGACGGGCGCGGCTCGTGTTTCGTAGAACTGGGCGACGGCACCGCCGGGTACGCCGGGGGTGGCTTCTACGACCCGACCGGCCCCTCCATCGAGCTGCGCGGGCCCGGCCGGCGCTGGCACCTCGCCAAGGCCGCCTACGAGCAGTGGTGGCTGCGGAGATGGCTGTGACCGACGCCGATCAGAGGCGGCCCAGGACGCGTTCCGCGAAGCGGGCCTCGAAGCGGTCTGTGTCCACGTCGGTGGCGACCGTCGCGTTGTGGTCACGGCCCACCAACAGCTGACGGAGGATCTCGTTGCTGTGCGTCACCGTCATGCCCTGCGCGGGACCGGTACCGGTCTCCACCTCGACCAGGGCACGCCGGTAGCTGCACAGGTCCGGTTCGATCGCGGCCGCGACCGCCAGCGAGTCGTACAGGTGCAGGGAGTCGCCTTCGGAGACGGCAGCCATCACGTCGATCCACGACGTGGTCGTCGACGCGACGAACTCAGCCAGGGGGGTGCCCGACGCCCGCACCGCTTGGGCTCCGGCCCGGTCGAAGGTGGTGCGGTGGCAGACGTCCAGGCCGATCATCGTCGGATCCGCTGCTGAGTCGAAGACCACCCGGCCCGCGTCCGGGTCCATCCAGAGGTTGAACTCGGCTGCGGGTGTGATGTTCCCCGGCACCGCGACCGTCCCTCCCATGACCACCAGCCCGCCGAGCGCGTCGGCGAAGTCGGGCTCTGCCTCCATCGCGGCGGCCACGTTGGTCAGCGGTCCGATCGCCACCAGGGTGATCTCACCCGGGTTCGCCAGGACCGTCTCGCGCAGGAATCGGACCGCTCCCTCTTCGGGTAGAGGTCGCTGCGGCACGATCGACTCCGCTGCCTCACGCTGTTGCAGCCACCTCGACTGGTTGGTCCGCAGGTCAGGTCGCCGTGGCAGGGCGGCACCCAGGTGCACCGGAACATCGCCGCGTCCCGCCAGGTCCAACAGGTGCAACAGGTTCGGCCAGGAACAGGACACCGGCACGTTGCCCTGAACCAGGGTGATGCCCTCCAACTTCACGCCCGGTGAGTTCAGGGCGTAGAGGATCGCCAACCCGTCCTCGGGGTCGCAGTGCAGGGTCCCCATGGCCAGATCCGTGTCGATCATCAGCCGCATCCTTCGATCCTGCCATGTTCGGGAGGTGATGGTCATGGGCGCTCCGGGTAAGGTCGGCGCCGTCGTTGCCCCGTCCGGAGCGGCGGCTGTGGCGGGGGTGCAACCGAGGAGCCGTTCGATGCAACACCACAAGCCGACGACGTTGACGGACCGCTTGCGGGCCTTGTGGGGCCTGCTGGGGATCAGCGACGAGGACTACCACGCCTTCATGGGCAGCTACGGCGAGTTGTTCGTCGACTCACCCGAGAACACCCGAGCCGACCACGAGGCCGGTGTGGCCCCGAAGGGCTACGACCAGGGCAGCAGTGACGAACTGCAGGCGCTCTACAAGGTGATCCACCTGATGTGCACCCTCGGCTCGGTCGAGAAGATGTACATGCCACCGACGATCGACGCGGACCAGTCGGTGTTGCAGAACCAGATCCTCTTCGAGCGGATCGTGGCCGAGGACCTTCAACTCCGCCCGGGTCAGGCAGTCTTGGACCTCGGCTGCGGTTGTGGGGCCATCGCCGAGCACATCGCAGAGCTGACCGGCGCCGTGCCCCATGGCATCAACCTCGACGCGTCGCAGATCGACAAGGCCCACCGGAACCCGAACCTGCCCGCGGTCAACTTCCGGGTCGGTGACTTCAACGTGGTGCTCCCCTACGAGGACGAGTCCTTCGATGCCGTGTACGCCATCCAGCCGCTCACCTACATACGGGACCACGCCTTCACGTTCTCGGAGGTGTTGCGGGTCCTCAAGCCGGGCGGGCGGTTCGTGATGAACGACGTGGCCGCCCTGGACGCCTACGACCGAGACGACGAGGGTCATCGAACGCTGATCCAGCACACCCGTGAGCTGACCGTGTTCGGGGGCTTCTGGTACTACCGCTACTGGGAGGACGCCTATCGTGACGCGGGCTTCGAGCTGGTCTCGTCGCAGGGTCGCAGCGCCGTGCCGCTCATCAAGAAGGAGGTGGCGCTGTTCTCCCGCTACGAGAAGGCCTTCCGGGCGCTCGCCAAGGTCCGGGTCATTCCCCGAAAGACCCACGCCCTGCTCCAGCGGTTGAACCAGAACAGCACCTCTTACATCGCTGCCGAAGAAGCCGAGCTGCTCACCTTGAACTGGCACTGCGTCGGCGAGAAGCCCGCCTGAGCTCGGCGAGACCGGCGGCGCACGGCGGGTTCGGCCTCGACCCCAACTGGGACCATCTCCCACGTCTGACGGTCACGGGGTCCCGCTAGCGTGCACCCATGTTGCGCATGTCGCCCGAAAGCCGTCGTCCCGCCACTCGTCGAGTTCGAGGTCCGGGCCGGTGGCTCGTGGTCGCAACTCTGGCTCTCGCAGTCGCCGCGGTGGCATGCAGCGACGACGACCCTGACCCGGCTGCCGACGCGACCACCACCCCGACGACGACGAGCGTGCCCACCGACCCTGACGGCGGTGGCGCCGGTGAGGGTCCCGGGCCCGAGGACGGCAGCGACGGTCCGATCGATCCGCTGCTGGTGAGCACCGACCTGGGTGAGGTGGCCGGTGTCGACGAGCGCGGTGGACGGCGTTCGGGCCTTCCTGGCCATCCCCTACGCCGAGGCTCCGGTGGGCGACAACGCCTGGCGGGCGCCCCAGAGCCGAACCCCCTACGACGGTGTGCTCGAAGCGACAGAGCCCGGCGGGTCCTGCCCGCAGAACCCCGGCGACTCGCTGTCGGCCCTCACGCCGATCCCCGATGCCGTCGACGACTGCCTCACCCTCAGCGTGTGGTCGCCCGCCGATGCCGAGGGTCTACCGGTGATGTTCTGGATCCACGGTGGTGGGCTCACCTCGGGATCGGCCCACCAGCCGTTCTACATCGGCGACGACCTGGCGTCAGAGGGCGTGGTGGTCGTCAATGTCAACTACCGGCTGGGGCCGTTCGGGTTCCTGGCGTTGCCCGAGTTGGCCGACGAGAGCGACGACGGATCGGTGGGCAACTACGGCCTGCTCGACCAGGTGGCCGGCCTCGAGTGGGTGCAGCGCAACATCGCCGCGTTCGGCGGAGACCCCGACAACGTGACCATCTTCGGCGAGTCAGCCGGCGGGTTCTCCGTGTGCGGCCACCTCGCTTCCCCGGCCTCGGCCGGCTTGTTCGACCGGGCCATCATCCAGAGCGGCCGGGGTTGTGGCGACCTGGCAGACCCAGCCGAAGCCTTCGCCGACGGCAGCGAGATGCTGGCCAGCGCGGGCTGTGTCGACGTGGCCTGCCTGCGGGAGATCCCCACCGCCGAGGTGGCCACACTCGGGTTCGGTGCCGAGCTGGTCGCCGATGGCGTCACGCTCATGGATCCGGCGCGGGCCATGGCGGCCCGCGCCGAGCTCGATGACGTCCCCGTGATGATCGGGTCCAACGCGACCGAGATGACCCTGTTCACGCTGTCGCTGAGCGAGATGGACGACGCCGGCCTCGCCGCTCTGTTCGCCGAGGAGACCGACGACCCCGACGCTCTGCTGGCGCTGTACCCCGCGGCGGACTACGACTCGAACCTCGAGCGCTACCGGGCCCTGCTCAGCGACATCAGCTTCATCTGCCCGACCATCGAGTACGCCGAGGCTTCGACCGGCACGACCTACCTGTACCACTACACCTTCGCCTCGCCCAACGATCCCTTCGGGGTGGGACCCACCCACGGGGCCGAGTTGGTTCCGCTGTTCGGTCACCCCGAAGGCATCGCCGGCCTGCCGGCCAACGACCCCGCCAACCCCGACCAGGACCCGGACCGGGCCGTGTCGGCAGCCATGCAGGAGGCGTGGGTGGCCTTCGCCACCGACGGTGTGCTCGACGAGTCCTGGCAGCCCTATTCCACGGGCGGGCGGGCCACCGTCATCGACGAGTCCCTCGCCCTGGCCGACGAGATCCGCGACGGCCGCTGCCCGACGGTGTCAGAGCTCGTCGGCTGAGCACCTCGTGACTGGTTCGATGCCGACGAGCCCGACCTGGCTACCTGCCCGATCACCGAGGGCACCCTTCTCCGCTTCCTGATCCGCGAAGGACACCCAGCCCAGGACGCGATGAAGGTGCTGGGGGCCGTGCGTTCCCAGACATGGCACCGGTTCTGGCCCGATGCCATTGCCTACGACTCAACCCACCTCCGCGGGGTGGTCGGGCACCGCCAGGTCACCGACGCCTACCTCGTGGCGCTCGCAGCCCATCACGGAGGGCGACTGGTCACACTCGACAAGGGCCTGGCGGCACTCCACGGACCCGGCGTCCACCTGCTTTCGACCTGAGTCGCGAGCAGACCCCTCATGGACGAGCGGGGCTAGCGTCGACGAAGCCATGCGCGACTCAGCCCGCCCGACCTCTTGCGGAGCCCGCGGCCGGCGTGCCCGGCTGGTCGTCCTCGCCCTCCTCGTCGGGCTGGCCGCCTGCTCCGATGACACCGGAGACCCGACCGGGGAGAAATCCTCCACGCTCGACCCGAGCACCACTACCTCGGAGAACGACCCGCCCGCTGACGGAGCCCCCTCCGACCCGGCCCCGGCCGGGGCCGTCATCGTCGACGTGGGTACCGAGATCGGTGTGATCAACCGGGAGCTGTCGGGCATCCACGCCAAGGCGTCGGCCGAATCGATCGCCGCCGATTTCGACGACCTGGCGCCGCGGACCCACCGCCACGTGACGTCGGCAGCCGACTTCCTCCACTACGACTGCGAGACGGGAACCATCGACCAGGGCTCGCTCGACTACTTCCACGGGTGGCTCGATGCGGTCGCCGCCGAAGGGGCCGATGCGATCCTCTCGTTGTCGTACGTGCCGGAGTGCATCGCCCGCGACGGCCAACCCAAGGGCCCGACCACCGACGAGACCGAATACCGCCGGTTCCTCGACGTGCTGCTGGGCGAGTTGGTGACGGCGCGGGCGGCGGACGGCCGCAAGCCGTTGGAACGCTTCGAGCTGTGGAACGAGCCCGATGTGCCCATAGACCCGGGCGCGGCCGGGTCGGGCCACGGGTTCGTGGGCAACATCGACGAGTTCGTCGATGTCCTTCTCCCTCATCAGCTGGCTGCCCTCGAAGCCGTCGAGGAAGGCAGCGACGTCGAGGTCCTCGTGGGTACCCCGGCAGCCTTCTCACCGTGGCCGTTCAACACCTACGCAGAGACACTGGTCGATCTGCTCGTCGACGTGAACGGCTACGACCGGGCATTCGCCACCGAGGCTGCGGCAGTCACCGACGGCTTGTTCGAGGAGCCCCACATGACCCCGGCGACGGGTCGGATCATGGACGGCGGCGGGTTCACCTGGCCCCGCCGGGTCATCGACGAAGCAGCCGAGGCCGGCTTCGAGTTCGACTTCGTCTCGGTCCACCTCTATCCGAACAGCCCGCTGCTGGGAGCCGTGGGCCTGGGTGAGGAGGGCCCGCTGCTCCTCCAGGGCCGCAACCCCTTCGCGTCCCCCGAGGACTACGCCCGTCTGGCCGAGTTGTGGTCGGCCGAGTTCCCGGGGATGGAGCTGATCGTCTCGGAGTGGAGCCTCTCGGCCGGCGCCGAGTGGCGCCACCAGACCTGTGAGGGGGCGGCGTTCAACGCATCGGTGCTCTCGGTGATGCAGGACAGCACCATCGACCGCGCCCTGTTCCTGGGCCGTCCCCCGGCGCCGGCCGACGCGGCGATGCGCACGTGGGCCCTCCTGCCCGAAACCCAGGTGTCGGTGACCGTGCCCGAGACCCACTCTGGCGTGTGGGCCACCGCCGCCCACGGGGACGACCGGACGACCGTGCTCATCTCACAGTGGCATTCCGACCTCGCCGAGGCCACGTCGCTCGTACTGCCCGTCAGGATCTCCGGCCTCCCCGACGGCGATCACGTCGTCGACGTCACCTGGCTCGGTGAGTCCGATCCGGTGCAGCCCGGTACGTCGTCCGCGGAGGCGACATCGACCGGTGACGTCCTCGACCTCGACCCCATCACCCTCGACGGCCAGTCCGTCGTACGTGTCGACATCCGCCGTCCCGACACCGACCCCCTCCCGGCGCTCACCACGCCGCCCGTCGAACGCGAACCGGGACCTTGCCTTCCGTAGCAGTGCTCAGCGATGCTGCCATGCGGATCGACACCGCATCGAGGGGGTGACGTGGCCATTCCGGAACCGATCGTGCAGGCCGCCGCAGGACGGGCCAACGATCTGTACCGCGGCATCTTCGTGGCCAGACGGACCCAGGCGCGACTCGCCCGTCGCCTCGGCCGTCGGGGTCCCGACGCCCGCACCGCCGCACCGCCGAGGCCCGACGCAGCACCGGTGTCGCGCCGCAACATCCTGCTCATCACCGTCGACCAGCAGCGCTTCGATGCACTCGGCTGCCACGGCCAGAGCGTGGCCCGCACCCCACATCTCGATGCGCTGGCCGCCACGGGTCTCGACTACTCGCGGGCCCACGTGCAGAGCGTGGTGTGCATGCCGTCGCGCTCGACGATGCTGACCGGCCAGCACCCGCGTACCCACGGTGTGGTTTCCAACGGCGTGGCCCTTCCCCACGACTCGGTGAGCGTCGCCGAGCTGTTGCGGCAAGCCGGCTACCACACGTCACTGATCGGCAAGGCCCACTTCCAGCCCCACCTGGACCTGCTGCACCGGTTCGATGAGAACCGCCTTGCCTCCCAGGGCCAGACGGGGCCCTGGTACGGCTTCGACCACGTGGAGCTGGCGGGCCATGGCCCGACGGTGCCGCACCACTACACCGACTGGCTCTACGACCAGCATCGGCGGGCGGTGGCCGGGTTCGCCACGGTGCTGACCGGCGACGGCGGGGGTGACACCGGCGCCCCGGAGGTGCACCACAACCCGATCCCGGTCGACCAGTACCACACGGCGTGGTGTGCTGAACGCGCCAGTCACCACCTGGCGTCGCTCGGTGACGACCCGTGGTTCTGCTGGCTCAGCTTCCCCGACCCCCACCACCCCTTCGACCCACCGGTGGGCGAGGTGCGCAATCGGATCGACTGGCGCGACGTGCCGCTCCCTGCGAACCACCTTCGTGGAGCCGAGGCCGAACGGGTCCTGGCTGACAAGCCCGCGCATTGGATCGGATGGTGGCGGGGGACCTTCACCAACCCCGAAGGCGGCCCCACGACGGTCCTGCCCGCATCTCTCACCGAGGATCAGATCAGGGAGATGACAGCGATGATCGCCGTGGAGAACGAGCTGATCGACGATGCGGTCGGCGCGGTGCTCGACGACCTGGGCCGGAGGGGCCAACTCGAGAACACCGACGTGATCTACACCTCGGACCACGGTGACCTCGGCGGCGACTTCGGTCTCGTGTTCAAGGGGCCGTATCACGTCGACTCCCTGATGCGGGTGCCGCTCATCTGGCGCCCCGCCCCAGGGGCGAACATCGCGCCGTCGAAGATCCCCGAACCGGTCGGTCTCGTCGACCTGGCGCCGACGATCTGCGCCATCGCGGGCGTCGAGCCGGATCCCGCGATGGAGGGCCGCCCGCTCCCGGACACGACCGGATCGGAGCGCGAGCGGGTGCTCACGACCTGGGACAGCCAGTTCGCGCGGGTCGGTATGCACCTGCGCACGATCTACCGCGACGGTCTCACCTGCACGTCCTATGACCCGTCGACCACCGATGTCGGAGGCCGGTTCCGCGCCTACTGGGCTCTGTGGGCTCGGGGCTGCGCCGTCCCTCGCTACGACGGAAGCGAGGGCGAGCTCTACGACCACACCGAAGACCCGCTCCAGCGCGTCAACCGATGGGCGGATCCCGCCTACCGGGCCCGCCGTGACGACCTGCTCGCCGACCTCGCCGACCACCTCCCGCCAGAACGGCTCCCGCGCCTGCCGGTCGCCGCTCCGACCTAGTTCCGAGACGATGCAGGAATGGCCCTCGATCCCGACCGGTTGGGGCAGGAGTCAGTCCTTGCGGGCCTTTTGGATCTTGGCCCACTCGTCGCGCAGGCCGACGGCGCGGTGGAACACGGTCGGGTCGTCGAGGTCGGCGGCGAAGTAGCCGAGCCGTTCGAACTGCACGACCTGCCCGGGCTGCACCTCCGCGAGAGCCGGCTCGACCTTGGCTGAAGTGGTCAGGCGGGATGCCGGGTCGAGGTCGTCGAGGGGATCCGCACCGTTGGCGCCGGGGTGCTTCGAGCGGAACAGCCGCTCGTAGCGGTGCACGGTGGCGTCGATGGAGTGAGGACGCGAGACCCAGTGCATCGTGGACTTCACCTTGCGGCCGTCGGGTGGGTCGCCGCCCCGGGTCTCGGGGTCGTAGGTGGCAAGTACCTCCACCACTCTGCCGTCCTCGACGACTGCATCGGTCGCGGTCACGAAGAACGCGTTCCGGAGCCTGACCTCCCGACCGGGCGTGAGCCGGAAGTACTTGGGTGGCGGCTCGAGCTCGAAGTCGTCCTGTTCGATCCACAGCTCGCCGGTGAACGGCACCGTCCGCGTTCCGTCTGTCGGGTTCTCCGGGTTGTTGACCACCTCCATATCCAGGACGAGCCCCTCGGGCCAGTTGGTGATGGTGAGCTTCAGCGGATCGAGCACCGCCATGCGCCGCAGTGCATGGGTGTTGTGGTGCACGCGAACGAAGTGCTCGAGCAACTCGATGTCGACGACAGAGTTGGTCTTGGCCACCGAGATGTGGTCGGCGAAGACCCGCAGAGCCTCAGCCGGGACGCCCCGGCGGCGCATCCCGCGCAGCGTCGGCATGCGGGCGTCGTCCCACCCATCGACATGGCCGTCCTCCACGAGGGTCCGCAGAACCCGCTTGGACAGCACCGTGTGGGTCAGGTGCAGCCGGGCGAACTCGGTCTGCTCGGGCCGGTCCGACGGCAGGTCGAGGTGGTCGAGGAACCAGTCGTAGAGGGGTCGGTGGTCTGTGAACTCGAGGGTGCAGATCGAATGTGTGGTGCCCTCGATGGCGTCGCACTGGCCGTGGGCCCAGTCGTAGGTCGGGTAGATGACCCAGTCGTCGCCGGTGCGGTGGTGGGTCACGTGACGGATCCGGTAGAGCACCGGATCGCGCATCCACATGTTGTCGTGCTGCATGTCGATCTTGGCGCGCAAGACCTTCTCACCGTCGCCGAACTCTCCCGCGCGCATCTGGCGGAAGAGCGCCAGGTTCTCCTCCGCGGGGCGATCGCGATGGGGGCTCTCGACGCCCGGCTTGCCGAAGCCACCGCGCTGGGCGGAGATCGTCTCGGCGTCCTGGTCGTCGACGTAGGCGAGACCCTGGCCGATCAGGTTCTCGGCCCAGGCGTAGAGCTGCTCGAAGTTGTCGGACGTGAACTTCGGTGGTCCGTCCGGTTCCACGCCGAGCCACGCGACGTCCTCGATGATCGCTTCGACGTAGGACACGTCTTCGGTCTCGGGGTTCGTGTCGTCGAAGCGCAGATGGAAGGTGCCGTCGAACTCCTCGGCGAGCGCGGAGTTGAGGTAGATCGCCTTGGAGTGGCCGACGTGGAGGAACCCGTTGGGCTCCGGCGGAAAGCGGGTCTGGATCCGGCCGCCGGTGCGACCCGACTCGAGATCGTTGCGCACGGCCTGGCGGACGAAGTCGAGTGGGATGGCGACGTCTTCGGACACGACGTCACGTTACAGGTGGGTCCGAGGACGTCCGCTGGGCCCCCGCTGGGCCCCCGCTGGGTTGTCCCAGCGGGGGCCTTGGCGCAGGCGGTCAGCCCGTGAACCTGGGGTCCTGCAACGTGGGCGTGGCCGCCGGGGCGGGGGCTGGCGAGGGGCCGGTCGCGTTTGCCTCCCCGTCAGCGTTCGGGGCCGGAGGCGGGCTCGTGGTGGTCGGTGTCGTGGTGGTCGGTGTCGTGGTGGTCGGTGTCGGGTCGGAGACGTCTCCGTGGGTGCGGCTCATACCATCGAAGTCGAGCTCGAGCCACGTGTGGGCGGTAGCGAAGCTGTGGAGCATCTCCAGCCGCCCGACCTCTCCCCATGGCGATTCGTGTCGCGGGAAGCCTGAGAGGGGCTGTTCGACACCGTCGACTGTGAAGGGGCCGGTCGAGCCGAAGGCCAGCGCCCCTGACGCGGGAGAGGTCCAGTCCACCGTGAAGCCGTCGATATCGCGCACGACGGTCGGCTCCGCGGCGACTCGCTCGGCCACCCAGGCCGCGAACGAGCCTTGGCCGGCATCACCAACCTCGACGATCCACACGTTGTCGGGGCCGCCCTCGGCGACGAGGTCGAAGGGCAGCACCATGCCCCCGGTGTCGACACCGGGCCCGTACGTCCGCCAGCTCGCAACCCGCCACGACCAGAGACCGATGTAGCCGTCTCCTTCGCGGCCGAAGGTCCAGTTGCCGTGCTGGACGACCTCGTCGAAGTGATCCTGTGGGAAGAAGGCGTGCGTGTAGTCGAGGTAGCTGAAGAGGAGCCAGAGCAGGGGCGCGGTGGTCTCGTCCCACTCGGGTTGGTAGATGTGGACCGCGGTGCGCTCGTGCTGCGCAGAGCGTGGCATCGAGGCTTCCCCCGTCCAGTAGCCCGGCTTTCCGTCGTTGTCGAAGACCTCGTCGCCGGGTTCGGTGCTCGGGTGGGTGGTGTAGACGATGGCGCGCTCGTCGATGACCGCCTGCCATGCCTTCACCTGGTCCCGCATGGAGCCGAACCGGTAGTCCTGGGCCGAGCTGAGGGCTACCGCGTCGTTGCGCCAGTGGTAGGTGTTCACCTCCTGCAGGTGCCCGTAGTTGAGGATGGCGTGGTTCCTCCGGAGATAGGGCTCCAACACATTCGGATCTTCGCCGATCACCGAGACCAGCAGTGCGATCTCAGCGAGCGCATCCTGCTCGAAGAGCCGATGGTCATGGGCCGCCTGGATCGACGTCTCGGACGTCTGCCAGAGACCGATCGCTCCTTGGGACCACCAGAACTCGAGGTTCTCGGGATCATCGAAGTCGTAGCCGAAGGGCGCGACCGGATCCGCGACTACCGCCGCCGCCGGGTCCACGTAGATGCCGTGGCGCTCCCGCACCAGCGATTCGCCTGGCGACACCGCGACGTCGAGGATCGTCTGCGGTGCTCGATAGCGCTGGGCGGCGCACAAGAAGTCCGTCGTGTTGTCGGCCCCGGTCCCGAGTGGCACCGGGCTGTCCCGGAAGAGGAACCGGCTCAGCGTCCACGGCATGGCGTCGCGCATGACGTACACCCGGCCCTGCGGCGCCACGTAGCTCCCCTGGTGGTTGTGGGCAGCGGCATCGAGCAGGCAGAGGTCGAGGGCCATCCCGGCGGCTCGGATCAGTTCCGGGTCGTTGGCGAGCTCGGCGAGCATCGTGAGGGGCTTGATGTTGAACCGCATGTAGACGCGCGAGTGGAACTCGAAGAAGCCGAATCGGGCCCGCTCCTCGATCCACGCCAGGATGTCGGGCTTTGACCGGGTCATGTGCTCGGCGCCGGTCAGCCCGGTGATGTCGAACACACGACCGGGCATGCGCTGACCGGCCAGGTACTCGTCGCAGAGACCGATGATGATGTGGTTCTCCGACCAGTACCACTGGTTGTCGTCCCGGTCTGCCGGGTACGGATCGTCGTAGCGCCACCGGTTGGCGGCCATCCGGTCCTCGAACGCCTGGATCACCGACGGATCGATCGTCCGCGTCGGTGTCGCCCCGTCGGCGAGATGCAGGATCCAACACATGTCCATGAACCGGAAGTCCCGGGTGTCGTCCCAGTTGTCGATCGTCGCGAACCAGGACGCGAAGTCACCGACATCGACGCCGCCGGCGTCCCAGACGTAGCCGGGCTCGCGGTGGGCGCGCACCAGATGGGTCACCACGGCGGGGTTCCCGCCGGTGACGAGGTGCAGGTACTCGTCGACCATGGCCTGCCAGGTCGCCTCGTCGACCAGACCCGGCGATCCGGGCGGAGCCAGCGGGGACTCGTCAGGCGCCAGCACGAACCTGGTCGGGGGCGCCGACGGGAGCGCCCAGGAACGACCCGCCGACGCTCCGAGGAGGCCGGCGCCCGTGAGCCCGGCCGCACCCCGCAGGAACCTACGTCGCCCGTATTGCACACCATCCGCCCTTCACCGGCGCGGCACCCAGCGCGCCGGAGGTGTCATGGCCAGCGAACGCTGGCTGTCGTGGGGAGTATGGCACCCGGATCGATGAAGGTGACGACCACGCCGAACACCGGGTCGGCAGGTGATGGATTCTCTCGGGGTCCAAGGCGAGAAACTCCTTGCATGAAACATGCACACTCTGTATGTTCCATGCATGACCGATCTACGGGCACGCCAGCGAGAGTTGGGTCGACAGGCCATCGTCGACGCCGCCGCTGCGTTGGTCACCGAACGCCATCACCTCGACTTCGCGGTGAAGGAGGTGGCCGAGCGGGCCGGCGTGTCGCTTCGCACCGTCTACAACCACTTCGCCACCCGCGAAGACCTCCTCGATGCGCTCGGTGAGGAAGCCGGCCGGCAGATGCGCGAGGCCGGCAGTTTCGAGGCGTCCGAGATCGAGACCCTCGACGACATCCTCGATGCCGTGGCGGGGAACACCCGGGTCTTTCGCGATCTCGGGGGTATCAGCGAGGCCCTCGCCCAGATGCCGCTGGCCGACGTCGGCCGCGACGCCGGCCGCTCCCGGCGGACAGGCGCCATCGTCGACCACCTCGCAGCTGCCATGCCCGACACCCCTGCGGCCGACGCCGAGATCATCGCCGTGATGCTGCGGCACCTGCTCAGCCATCGCAGCTGGTTCTGGCTCACCCACGAGTACGGGCTCACCGACGACCAGTTCATCAGAGTCGTCCGGTGGGCCGTCACCACCCTGACCGATGCCGCCGATGCCGGTGGCCTACCCGATCCAGAGGAAGACCGATGACACGACCTCCTGACACGGCGCTCGGCACCGCCCGATCCGTACGTCTCGACGACCCGGCCGCGCTCGACCCGGCGCTGGTCGGCAACAAGGCCTCCGGGCTCGCCCACCTGCGCGCCGACGGCTTCGACGTGCCCGACGCCGTCGTCCTGACCATCGGCTGGGCGGCCACCTGGCAGCCCGACACCTCTCCTCCCGACATCCTCGTGCAGCTCGTCGCGGACGCGGTCGGCCAGCTCGGTCCCCGTCTCGCCGTTCGCTCTTCGGCCACCTGGGAGGACGGAGCGACCTCGGCCCACGCCGGCGCCTCCGAGACCGTCCTCGACGTACAGGGCGTCGACGCCACCCTCGACGCGGTACGCCGATGTCTCGACGGCACCGCCGCCGCGGCCGTCGCTCGACGAGTCGAGGGCGACATCGCGGTCATCATCCAGACCCTCGTCGACGCCGACTTCGCCGGGGTGGCGTTCTCCGCGGATCCAATCACCGGCGAGCGCGACGTGGTCCGCCTGGCCGCGACCGCGGGCCTGGGCGAGGCGCTCGTGCAGGGCGACGTGGTCGGCAGCGACGTCGCGATCCGAGACGACCACATCGAAGGTGACCTCGCCGGCCTCCCCGCCCATCTCGCCATTGCCATCGCCGACGCCGCCCGCCGGGTCGAGGCGGCACGCGGCGCTCCCCAGGACGTCGAGTGGGCCGTCGCCGACGGGCGCGTTCTGCTGCTCCAGACTCGACCCATCACGGTGCTGCCGGTGCAGCCCGAGCTGCCAGAGGGCAACAACTGGCAGAAAGACACAGCGCACTACCCCGAGCCGATGACGCCGTTCGGCTGGTCGTTGCTGCACGAGTGCAGTGACCAGATCCGGTCCGTGTTCGACTCGCGTGGCCTGCTCGTGCGTGGCCTCGAGGAGCGCTTTGTCGGCGGCGAGGTCTACGGACGGGTGCTGCCCACGTTCGGGTCGCCCGACGGCGCCGGCAAGCCGCCACCCGCGTTCGTGATGGGCGTAGCCGCCCGGTTGGTCCCCGAGTTGCGGCGCCGCACCGCTATCGCGAAGCGAGCCCTCGCCACGAACCAAGCCGAGACCTGGGCCGACAACTGGTGGCGCAACGACCGCGACGAGATGGTTGCCCGCGCCGCGGCGCTCGACGAGGTCGACCTCGTCGCCCTCGACGACGAGGAGCTGGCCGCCGCACTCGACGACCGTCTCGAACTGCTCCGACAGGGCATGACCATCCACTTCCAGCTGATGATCCCTCTGTTCACGGCCATGCACGCCCTGCACGGATTGGTCGCCGACCAGCTCGGGTGGGAGGACGGTCGCACCTCGGCCATGCTGGCGGGTCACTCTCCCGCGACGCGCGCTCCGGCCGAGGCCATGGGCGCGCTCCAGGAGCGTCTCGGGGCCACACCCGGTGCCCGCGACGCCCTCGACGCCGCGCCGGCGACGCCGGTCGAGACCCTCCGCGCGGTCGACGCGGACCTCGGTGCAGCGGTAGAAGCCTGGCTGGGCGAGCACGGCTGGGCCCCAGTCAACTACGACGGGGGTGTCCCGGTGCTGGCGGAACGGCCCCTGGTGGTATCCCGTCTGCTCACCCACCCACCGCAGACCCCCGCGTTCGACCGCGCCGACGCGGTGGCCGCCGAAGCCCGGGCTGCACTTCCCGGCGAGCAACGCGCCCGCTTCGACGAACTCCTCCAGCGCGCCCGAGACCTCTACGGGGTTCGCGAGGACAACACCGTCGTGGTCGGTGACCGACCGACCGCGCTACTGCGTCGGGCGATGCTCGAGGCGGGTCGGCGATTGGCCGACGACGGCGTCGTCGCATCGGCCGATGATGCCGCCTACCTCTTCTTCGGAGAGCTGCGAGCCGCGCTCGGGGGCGGGCAGCGGGACGGGCTGGCCGAGCTCGTGACCCGTCGGCGCGGCGAGGAGGCCTACGTGCGGGCCCGGCCCGGCCCGGCCTACGTCGGCGAGCAGGGCACTCCGCCGGATATCTCCCGCCTGCCTGCCGCGCTGCGTGCGGTCAACGAACCGATCCTGTGGGGCGTAGCCCACGAATACCCCGAACCAGCCACCCGTCCCGACGATGCCAGCGTGCTGGCCGCCGGTGTCGCGGCGTCGCCGGGCAGGGCGGTCGGCCCCGCCCGCATCATCCGCGGCCATGACGAGATGGATCGTCTCCGCGCGGGCGACGTGCTGGTGTGTCAGGTGACGAGCCCGGCCTGGGCACCACTGTTCCCCCTCGCGGTGGCGGTGGTGGCCGACGGCGGCGGCGTGTTGAGCCACGCGGCCATCGCGGCCCGCGAGCACGGGTTGCCTGCGGTGCTCGGAACAGGCGACGCCATGGCCACGATCAGCGACGGACAGCAGGTCGAGGTGGACGGGTCGACCGGTCTGGTCCGCGCCGTCGACTGAGGCGATCCTTCAGGTCTGAGCTATCTCCCGGCCGTTCTCGCCGATGCCGGGTCGTGTCGGGTTGTGCCGTTGAACTGGAGTGTCCCCATCATCTTGTCAAGCAGCTTCTTGTAGGTGCTTCGGGGTGCGGAGCTCGCAGGGCTGGCCGGTTGTGACCCTGGCGGGCATGACCCTGGCGGGCATGACCCTGGCGGGCATGACCCTGGCGGGCATGACCCTGGCGGGCATGACCCTGGCGGGCATGACCCTGGCGGGCATGACATCGCGCCACTCGCCGCGCCCTTCAAGCTCTTCGGCGTCGATGCCAGCGAGGCGGTGCCAGCCCGAACCGGGGCGGTCCTCGTCAGTGGCGCTGAGCTGGGCGTTGCCGCGGCTGCGTCGTACTCTCGAAGAGCAGGAAGAGCAGGAAGAGCAGAGGAGAACTGCCATGGATCTTGGATACGTGATCGTCTTCGTTGACGATGTCGAAGAAGCCGTCGAGTTCTACGAGCAGGCCTTTGGGATCGTGCGAGAGTTCGTGCATGAATCGGGTGACTTCGCCCAGATGGCGACTGGCAGCACGAAGCTGGCATTCACCTCGAACGCGCTCGGGGCCACTGCGGTGCCGGTCGGATACACGCCGATGGATCGGAGCCGACCGCCGGCAGGAGTCGAGCTGACACTGGTCACCGACGACGTCGCCACGGACTTCGCCACGGCCGTCGAGGCCGGTGCCACTCCTCTGGCCGAGCCACACGACACCTCCTGGGGTCAGACGGTGTCGTACGTGCGCGACCACGTCGGCACCCTCGTCAGCATCGCCTCCCCGGTGGGCGCATGACCCCGCTCGACCAAGGCACCTCCCGAGGAGGTGCAGGCGTTGCTCGCCCCGTACGACTTCACACGGCCCGCGGGTCGGCGTGAATCGCCCTCGAGGCTGAGAAGAAGGTGTTGAGCAGGAGGTGCGGGAGACCCGCTGAGCGAACGAGATCTTGCGCGGGATCTTCAATCGGTGAACTGCGGCGCCGCGGCGACGGGAACTGCGACGGGAGCGTCGGCGGAGGTAGGCACAGAGGTGGTTGAGCTGGGCGGTTGCGTGGGCCTGTTGGGCGCTGCGGTCGTCGTGGTCGGCGCTGGCGGGGGTATCGACCCGGTGCCGAAGCGGGTGATGCACTCCGGTCCAGACCAGGCCGATGCCATCTCCACGAGCCGTCCGGTGCCGTCGAGGTCGATCACGGGCGAGGAGTAGTTGGGGCAGAAGTTGTCGAAAGCGTCTGGGACCGCGACCGGGGCGTCGATGACGGTCCATGGGCCGACGCCGCCGGCGTCGTTGATGAACAGCGTGGCTCCGTTGCCCGGGGCGACCTGGCCATCCACGTCGAAGAGAAGCTGGCCCGACAGGATGAGCGTTCCATCGCCACCGCCGAACGACGTCCAGTGCAGGTACGGAGTGTGGGCCAGGTAGCTGCCGTCGGTGGCCACCACGCGGTCACCGAGGTCTTCAACGGGCCCCCAGCCGAGGCCGTCCGCCGAGCGGAGGATTCGCACGGCGCACGAGGGGCGCCACCCGCACAGCTCGTAGGTCATCAGCCAGCCGCCGTCGGGGACTTGCGCCACCGTCGCCATGCCGGGCCGCTGAAAGGAGAACCGGCCGGCGACGATCTGTTCGCGGGGTCCCCATGTCTGGCCGCCGTCTGTCGAGACGGTCCTCGCGATCAGCTGGGAGTGGGCGGGTCGGTCCGACTCGTCGGCGAAGGTGCACACGAGGCTGCCATCACGGGCGACGTGGAACGCGGGCTCCCACAACCCGCCGTCGAGCGACGAGGCACAAGACGACATCGACATCCAGGTCGCCCCGCGGTCGTCGGACCGGAAGACCCGAAGCTCCATCTGTCTCGGCGGACCGACGCTTGTCGTCACCGACCCCGACCACAGCAGCGTGCCCGCCGGGTACGGGCCGAGCGCAACCGGGAACTCGAAGAGCTCGATACAGCAGAGGCCGACCGCGTCGGGACCCGGATCGATCTCGGTCACCAGCGAGTAGCTCTCCCCGTCGTCGTCGCTCCGCCATATGCGACCAACGACCCCGTTGTTGGTCGTGGCCATCATCACCCCGTTCTCCGCCTCAGAGTGGCTGAGTCGAACCAGACGCGGGTAGAAGTTCACGCCGGGCAAGGTGCCCAACGTCTCCGCCGAGGCACCCTCGTCTCGGGGAGCGCCGGTCAACACCCCCGCCGTCACGGTGATGGCCACCACAGCCAGAAGACTTCCCGCCGCTCGACTCCCCATGCGCCTACGCCTCATCGGCCCGAACGCTACAACCGGACCCAGTCTCCTGTGTCGGGGGGGCGGTCGACTCGTTCACGGTGGCGACGACAGCCAGCAGGTCCAGTCATGGCCGAAGCCGACAGTCGGAGCAGGCTCGTCGGGACCATAGAGCCGAGCAACCCACCACGGGATTTCGCGATCGGTCGCGTGAGACCGTGATGGTCGAGGATCAGCGCGGGAAGAGGCGGTGTGGAACGTCTCGAAGGCGAGAACTGCGTCGGCGAGGAGCGTTGGCCGGTCAAGGTCGGGATGATCGATGGTCATCTGGTCGGCATAGGCCTGCGGGCCCTGGGCGTCCACCGTCCCGAAGTTCGCGAGCAGGTCGTCCAACCGTCCGTTCGTCGACGTCGATGCCATGAGCCGCGCCCTGATCAACAACTGGAACGAGCTGGTCGCGGACGACGAAACGGTCTGGGTCGTCGGCGACTTCGCTCTCGGGAAGATCGCCGAGACGCTCCCGATTGCCGGCGAGCTGAATGGCCACAAGATTCTCCTCGCCGGCAACCACGATCGCTGCCGGACCGGACACGGCCGCCGGGCAGATGGCTGGTCCGGGCGCTATCTCGAGGCCGGCTTCGCCGAGGTCGCCCATGGGTCGACGACGGTAACCATTGGTGACCGCTCCGTTCTGGTGTGCCACTTCCCCTATCGAGGCGACAGCCACGACCACGACCGATTCCTCGAGCACCGGCCGATCGACAAGGGCGCGTGGCTGCTGCATGGGCACGTCCACGAGCGGTGGGTCCAACACGGTCGCATGATCAACGTCGGCGTCGACGCCACCGAGTTCCGGCCGATCAGCGAACGCGCGATCGCTGCTCTGATCGCTGCCGGCCGCGCCAGCCAACCCACGACGGATCAGCAGCCACCAGTGCCATAGCAGCGGCCTCGGCTCGGCCATGATGAGTCCATGGCACGCACCTGGTTGTCGATATCGGTCGAGGTCGTCTCTGGACGAGGCGAGGACTTCTGGCCTCGTCCCGGCCGGGTCTTCGTCGCGGCCCGCTCCGACACCTTCGCCACCTTCGCCGCTGCCATCAATGCGGGCTTCGCCCGCTGGGATCTGGCCCATCTCAGCGAGTTCGTACTCGACGACGGCACCAGGATCGCCGACACCGACCCGTTCTTCGACGCTCCCGAGGACACCGTCGACATTCACACCGCCAAGCTGTCGACCCTGAAGTTGGGCGACCAGTTCGTCTACACGTTCGACTTCGGTGACGACTGGCAGCACCTGTGCACGGTGGGGCCCGAGCGGGTCGATCCCGAGCAGGTCTACGGAATCACCCCGGATCGTCCCGTGCCCTACTGGGGGTGGGGCGTTCTGCCCGACCAGTACGGTCGCCGATGGGCCGAGGACGATCTCGGAAGCCCGATCCCGCCCGACCCGGAGGGTCGGGACCTGCCGACCTTCTTCGCACCATGGCGCTGGAGAGCCGAAGGACCATGATCACCATCGCCCAAGCCCTCGATGAGTTCCTCGCCGAGCAACAGGCTCGCCTGTCCGAGCGCACCTACCGGCGCTACGACGAGGTGATCTGGCTGTTGCGCGACTGCATGAACAACTACGGCCCGAACACCCTCGACGAGGCCGACACCGCCCGCTGGGAAGCCGCGTACGACGACGATCCCGACGCGTTCGTCGATCTCTTCGGGCCCGACAGGATCCCGGGCCAGCTCGGCGAGTTCCTCGGTTGGTTCATGGTCCGCAAGGTCATGGCCGGCCAGGAGCTGCTCAAGGCCGCCGGTACCGTCACAAAGAAGCTGTCGAAGTGGCTCGAAGCCAACGGTCACATCTCCGGCACCGACGCCGCGATCATGTCCGACCGGGCCGCCGACGCGGTCGTCGAGCTCCCTGCCGCCGACAAGCTCGGGGATCTCCTCTACGACCACATCCGCCAGCTCCCCGACTTCGATCCCGACGACATCGCCGATGAGCACTGGCTCGAGGACATGTTCATTGTCGAGCGGGTCGATCCAGGCAAGCTCTGGCTGAGCGGCGTCCCCGAACCGCTCGCTGTCCCCAAGGCCGCTTCCGATCTCGCCCGACAGGGGTGGGCAATCACCGGCACCATCGCCCGCATCGGCGGCCATTGGCGCTTCGTTGAGATCGGCAACGCCTACCCCTGACCCCAGCCTCGCAGTTGGGGATCGGTGCCCGATACGACTCCTATGATCGACCCACCACGGCGACGGTCGGCTACATCGATGGATTCAACTTCTACTACGGCGCCGTCAAGGGCATGCCGCACAAGTGGCTCGACTACGAGGCCCTGTGCCGAAGGCTGATGCCGAACGATCAGATCGTCAAAGTCCGCTAGTTCACCGCCCATATCAGCGCCCGGCCCGATGACCCTCAGCAAGCAGTCCGACAAGAGACCTACCTTCGGGCCCTCGCTACACGCCCGCTGATCGAGATCCACCACGGGCACTACCTCACCCGCCCGACTCGCATGCCCCTTACCAATCCGCCTCCCACCGGAGCGCGGACCGGCGTACTCCACGACGCTCAGGGCACGATCCACAAGCCTCCTCGACCAGACCGGAAACGTGCGCCTCGTCGTCAACCGGCCCGGCCTCATCGTCCGCACCCAGGGAGCACAGCGCAACCCCTCCCCCGAACCGTCCAAGGGCCCGAGCCTGCGAGGCCCGAAGGCGTGGGCGCTCATGCGAACGCTCGTCGAAGTCCAGCCGCCCTACGGCGTCGCCGACATCGCGAAGACCGTCGCCACCGATCCCGGCTACACCTCGAAGCTGCTCAGCGCGCTCGGCGACGAGCTGCTCATCAGCCGCGTCCCCCGAGGCCCGGTCGAACATGTCGAGTGGGAGTCGCTCCTTCGCCAGCTCGCCACGAGCTACTCGCTATTCGACAGCAACGAGACCACGAACTGGATCGCCTCCGCCGGACCCGACCAGTTTCTGCGCGACCTCGCTGCGAGCAAGTCCCGCGTCTGGGCGGTCACCGGATCGTTCGCCGCGAGCGAGCTGGTGTCGGTCGCCGCTCCCGAGATCGCGGTCGTCTACGCCGATGATCCCGAACGGCTCGTGACCCTTGCGCGACTGCGCCCGGTCCGAAATGGCGGGAACGTTGTCATTGCCCGTCCCTGCGATCGTGTCGCGTTCGATCGCACCTGGAACGCCAACGACATCACCTGTGTCTCGCCAGCCCAGCTAGCGGTCGACTGCCTGACCGGTCCCGGACGCATGCCCGCCGAAGGCGAAGCCCTGCTCGACTGGCTCCGCGAGCGCGCCCCGCGCTGGCAAGCACCATCGCTCACTCGATCGGCGGACCTCCCGTGACCAACGCCGTTCCTCGCATTGAGTACGTCGAAGCACGTCGGGTCACAGTAGAAGGAACAGTAGAAGGCCGCACCGTCAGGTCCGGCGCCATCAGGCGACCGTTCGGTCGAGCAGGTGTCGGTTCTTGGCGACCGACCCGGGCAGGATCGCGAAGTGGACTTGGCCGTCGTCGTCCACGGCGACGACCCGCACGACGGCCTGCGCCTGGGCGTTTCTGGCGAGCACCATCACCGTGGCGGATGCGACGACTGGGCGTACCGGGTCGGCGGTCGGCGCCGACCGACGCATCCCCACGTGGGCCGCCGGGTTGCTCGCTGGGCTGGCACGCGACCAGCCGCAGGTGCTGACCCGGGCGGACATCGCCGAGCGACTGGCCGAGGCCGGGTCTGATCGAGCGGTCGACCGCACGATCGAGGAGCTTCGGCGCCTCGGCTGGCTGAGCCCCATCGGCCTCCACGCGGTGTGGGCCTTCGTGCCGCCAGGGCAAGACGAGGTCGTCGATCCCTACCTCGTGCTGCGAGCATGGCGAGCCAAGGATCCGAGCGTCGTGTTCCGCCTCGCTGGCGACGCCGCTGCATGGCACCTCGGCTACCTCAACCGGCGGCCCATGGGACCGGTCCCCGTCTGGCTGCCCAAGAGCAGACGGATTCCCGATGGACTGCGAGGCTCGATATCGGTCGTGCGGTTCCCTTGGCCTGTCGAGCAGGCGGACGAGCTCGGGCCTCGGCCTGAGTTGCTCAGAGCACGAAAGCTGGACGCTCTCACATGGTCCAGCCGACTGCCCGCGCTCGGACCCGAAGCGCTCCTCGTCCAACTCGCGACTCGGCCGTCGTCGTTCACGTCGTGGGCCGACCTCGTCGAGCACCTCTCCCTGTTCGCCGCCGACGTCGACATCGATCGAGCAACGATGATCCTCCGGAAGCAGAGCACGTCTTCGTGGCAGAGGGCCGCGTACCTGTTGCACTGCGGCGGCCAACCCCAGGCCGCAATGGACCTACTCGCAGGTCGACCTCCACACGAGATGCCGACCGTAATCTTCGGTGAAGAGGCAGACCCTGAAGCCCCCAGCCTGTTCGCCCCTCAGTTCCGGATCGTCGACCGGCTCATCGCCCCATTGCAGGGCCTCGTCGGGAAGGCATGACCCATGGCGGGCCCAACACAGGCGCTCGTGTCGCTACACGGCGCCGGACGCAGTGCAGGAAGGCCCCGCACTCGGCGGGGCCCTGACCTGATTTCCTAATGGGTGTCAAGGGTTTCTTGTTCACGGTGTGTGGGCGCGTTGAACTTGAGCCTTGGTGCCGGGTGCTGGTGAGCGCTGGTTGTCGATGAATGTCGTCTAGACGGAGAGCCGCCCTCGGCGTGTCGTCTTGGAGCGGCGGCGGACCTCGTCGGGGACGGCGAGGTCGCTGGCGATGCGGGTGGCGGTAGCCCAGTCGATGGGGTTCCCGTCGAGGTCCCGGAGCTGGTAGGGCTCGTTGGTCTGCAGGACAGCCCAGGTGCGGCAGGCCAGCTTGCGGGCGACGGCGGTCGTCGCGGAGACGTGGTTGTGGCGACGTTCGACCATGAGCTTGCGGTAGTGGGCCGCGAGGTGGGGGTCGTGGCGTCGGGCGATGTTGGCGGCCTGGTAGTAGGCGAGGCGCAGTGCCGGTGGGCCCTCTTTGGTGATCTTGCGTGACGGAGCTGCGCTGAGCCCCGACTCCCAGTTGGAGGGATTGAGACCGATGAACGCTGCCGCGGCCTTGGCTGTGGGTAGGTGTGTGCCGTCACCCCACCATGCCCGAGTCGCGGAGGCACAGATCTCCCCGACGCCAGGGATGGTGGTCAACACGTCCTCGGGCCACGAGGCCCGCCACATCCCGAGGGCTTTGGTGGTGGTCGCGTGGTGTTTGGCGTCGATGGTGTTGATGTCGCTGATCAGCTCGGCGATCTCCCATGCCAGGGTCTCGAGGTCGAGGCGGTCCTGCCAGAACCCAAGCCATCCGCGGGCGGCGTCGCGGATCCGTTCGGCTCGTCGGGCGGGGTCTCGGTCTCGGCTGTGCGCGGCCACGATCTCGGTGATCGAGGAGACCCGGGAGCGGGCCAGGCTGTCCAGGCTGGGCCAACGACCCAACACCGGTTGGGCGATCTGGTGGCCGCCGCACGCCCGCCACAGATCCGGGAACGCCCAGGCACCCAACGCCCACAGCCGACACTCGGCGCGGTGGGCGTCGACGGTGAGGCGGTGGCGGCGATGGAGGGAACGCCGCAAGGCGATCACCTCCGCAGGGACCAGCGGCGAGGCCTGCACCCCAAGGACGTCCTCGCAACGGGTCAACATCTCCGCGTCGATCACGTCGGTCTTGTTGCGACCAGCGATGGCCTCCCGCAACCGGGCCGAGTCCCGGGTGTGCACGTACCCGAGCCGACACCCCGCGGCGTCGACCGCGTGGCTCAACGGGAGCCACGAACCCGCGGTGGGCTCGACCACCACCAAGGACCCCGCAAAGGGACCCAGACGTTCGGTCAGCTTCGCCAGACCGGCCAGAGTCGGTGCCACCCGGAAGTCCTCGCGGATCCCCGGGCCGCGGATGGCGACCTGATGGTCAGCGACCACCGCGGCGTCGATGCCGATCGACACGACCCCGCTACCGTTGTTTACTGTCATCGAGGGCTCTCCCTTCGATCACGGCGGTCGTCGGAACCACCTCTGCCAGCAAGCATCAAGCGGGTCCGGCGATCACCTCTGGTTGGTTGTCCGGGAGAGCCCTCGAGCACGCTCAACTCTCGGAATGTCTCCCGACACCACCCCGACCACGGACGGGTGGACCACGAAGCCCACCCAGCCATGTGATTCATACGGTGCACCGGGCTCCGACCTGCGGGTCACGACAAGCCCCACCAATTTCCTCAACCGGGTCTGCTCGGAAGACGGACCCCAGCGACGATCAGGTCAACGAGCCCGAAGCTCAGCGCTTACACGTCACCGCTGGGATCCCTCCCGAGGCCACGCTACGTGACCACCCACCCGTCACCAGGAAGGCACCCCAATCAATACATGCGGTTTCGTTGGTGGCGGGGGCAGGATTTGAACCTGCGACCTTCGGGTTATGAGTTCGATCGGAGCGGTCCCAGGCCGTACCACGGCGTCCAAGGCAGTACCTCTGAGCTGGGCTTTCGCGCTGCCGCACTCTCCGACCGTGCCGCTCCGTACCACCCCGTCACTCCGAAAGTGTAGAAGAAGTGTAGAAGCCGATCGGGACCCAACGACGGCTGGTCAGGCAACCTGGACGGCGTCCTTCAGCTTGGCTGGGACCTTCTCGGGGAACGACACGATGAGGTGCCTGTCGAGTGCGGTGGCGACGCGGGCGAGGGTGTCGAGGCGGTTGCGGGCGCCTCCGCCTTCTTCGAGTCGGGAGATCACCGACTGGGTGGTGCCCATGCGCTCGGCCAGCTCACGCTGGCTGAGGCCGGCCTCAGTGCGCAGGTCGTAGATGAGCTGTCCGAGCGCGAGGTCGTGCTCGACCTCGGCGCGGGTCTCGGCGTCGAGCGCTGGCCGCTTCTTCTTGACGTCTTCCCAGCGGGAGTAGTTCGCCATCGTCGTCTCCTTCAGGGGTAGCGCTTGGCGCAGTCCGCAGCGGCCTTGCGTGCCCGATCGATCTCGTTGCGTTCGTTGTTGCGTTGCTTGCGGAAGGTCGTGAGCAGGATGATCCGGCCGTCCTTGGTGAACCGGTAGGTGATCCTCCGAGCCGTTGGGCCGAGCGTGAAGCGCAACTCGAAGAGCCCATCGCCGAGGGTCCTGGAGAAGGGCATCCTCGCCGATGAGCTGAGAGCGACGAGCCGGTCGATCACCACGACCGTGCGGTTCCACTCGGTCTCGTCGAGCGAGTCCATCCACTCGACGATCTCATCGTGGAGCTCCAGTTCGGCCACGGCCCACTATCGCATTGCTGCGATGATCGCACAAGAGCGATCATCGCACTTGTTGGAAGTCAGCCCCCTTCACCGCGACGTGCTCAACCCCGACGACGCCTACACACCGCCGCGTCCTCACCCAGCGCGGCATCTAAAACGGCGGCTGCCTGAACTCGTCCCGCTATCGTCGGCGCATGTCGGTACCGCCGATGTGGATCATCACGCTCGTCACCGAAGCACAGGTTCGCGAGTTCACGCCGGCCTTTCGCCAAGAGGTTGAGCGATGCAACGCCGATCCGCTGGTCCGAAGGGGACTCGACTCCTGGGCCGCTACGCGGGACCTCCGGGACCACATCACTTTGCCGTCCCACTCATCGCTCCGCGCCCACCACTGGCCTTCACTCGACGACCACGGTGAGGCAGTCGAGACACTGTTCTACGCCGCTCAGCTCAGACAATGTTCTTTCGTGGGCCTCGTCACCGATAACACGGATGACCATCCCGACATCGTCGGTGGACGGCTCACCCATGACGTGGACGGCAACGACGGCATCGGCGCGGCGCCGCTCTGGCGGGGCGGCCCTCACTGGGACGTATTCATCACCCGCAGGCTTTGCCCACTGTTCGTCCTTCTGGGCGGCCTCGGCTGGGAGCGTGCGCAACGAGTTCCTGGAACCGCCGGTCTCTACCTGCTCGATCCCGCAACGGTCACCGCGACACTTGCCGACGTCGAAGCGGCGTTCGACCTAAGCGGTACCGAGCGCCTCGAGGTGCTCGACCTCATGCAGTCGTTGTCCCAGCTCGGCGATTGCCCTGAGCTCGACGTGTCCGAACTGCTCGACTGCGTTCCTCGGCTCCACCGCGCCGCAGCCGAGTGCGGCGCGGGCATCCTCAGCTCCACCGAGTCCACGTTCCCTTAAGGCCGAAGCCTTCCTGAACACGCGTCGGCGCGCACGCGATCGCGGTGGTCGAAGGCCCCAGTGTCAGCCGTCACGGATATCCCTGGTTGAGGTCGATTTCCGTCACGCATTTCCCTGATCGGCCGTCACGGATATCCCTGGCTGGCTGTCAGGGATGTCCCTGCCGGTGTTGGGGGTGGCCCGCCGCCGGCGGGTATCCCGGGTTCGGTCTGCTTGTCCCGTGAGTCTCTGCCTCGTCCATCGACGACGAGGAGAGAGAATGGCAAGGAGAACGATCACTGTGATTGATGTTGTGGATAATGCGGCGCGGCGGATTATGCGGCGTCGACCCGCGTCGTAGCTGGTCGCAGGTGCCGCCGGTCCCGCCGGACGCCGCATAATCAGAGGGCGTCGAGGAACCGGAGGAGCGGGTCGGTGGGTTGGTAGCGCTTCGCTGCGCCGCGGTTCGGAGGCGCCGTCTTGGCGATGGCTTGCTCCTTGAGCTTCAGGTCGGCGTGTAGGTAGATCTGGGTGGTCTCGATCCCTTCGTGGCCGAGCCACAGCGCGATCGTGGCCAGGTCCACTCCGGATTGAAGGAGGGACATGGCACAGGTGTGCCTGAGCACGTGCGGTGTGATCGTCGTGGCTCGAAGCGAGGGTCGTTGCTGTTGTGCAGTGGCGGCGTGTCGGGTGACGAGGCGCCGAACCGCGTCACGGCTGAGCTTGGCGCCGCGCGGACCGGGGAAGATCGCGGCGTCGGCCTGCTCGGCGACTTCGGTCATCCATGCCCGCATCGTGGCCACGGTGTCGCGGGTGAGTGGCGTGGTCCGGTTCTTCCGTCCCTTCCCGAGGCAGGTGACATGGGCTCCGGTGTCGAGGTGGAGATCCTGGCGTGTGAGCCCGGTGATCTCCGAGACGCGGAGACCGGTTTGGGCTGCGAGGGTGAGCAGAGCGTGATCGCGTCGGCCGATCTTGGTGGCACGGCCCGGTGCTGACAGGAGCGCGTCGACATCGTCACGGTCGAGGAAGGTGACCTCGTTGTTCTCGAAGCGTTTCTGGGGGATGTCGAGCACCCGCATGATGAGCGAAGCGTGCTCGGGATGTTCGAGAGCGGCGAACTTGAACAGCGAGTGAATCGCGGCGAGGCGGGCATTGCGGGTGCGTACGGTGCAACCACGGTCGTGTTCGAGATGGTCGAGGAACGCTCCGACGAGCGCGGCGTCGAGGTCAGCAATGTCGAGCCGCGACGGCGGCTTCCCGGTGCGCTCCTGCGCGAACCGGAGGAGTAGGCGAAGCGCGTCACGGTATGACGCCACGGTGTGGGGGCTGGCCTGGCGTTGACGACCGAGTCGTTCGGTGAAGAACGCTTCCATGGTGGGGGCGAAGGAAGTCACGACTCGACCTCCCTGGCACGCTCGAGTCGCTCGGCGGCCAGGCCGAGCAGTTCGTTGGTGCCGGACAGATACCAGTACGTGTCGGACGGTTTGGTGTGACCGAGATACGTGGACAGCGTCGCCATCCGGGGTCCGATGTCGAGCCCGTCGGCATACCAGGCGACCACGGTTCGCACAGCGAAACTATGGCGAAGATCATGCGGGCAAGGTCGACGACCGTGAAGCGCGGGAAGGCCCGCCTCGTCGGTCAGGCGGTGAAACACCGCCAGAACGTTGGAGTAGTGCAAGCGGGTGCCAACCGTCGAAACCAAGAACGCGTCGCTCGCCGGTCGCGGCCGAAGAGCTTGACGGGTTCGCCGGTAAGAAGCGAGAGCATCGACGGTGCTGGGATGCACGGCAAGTTCCCTGGTCTTGGCGAACTTGGTGTCGCGCACCACGACCACTCCTTCGTCGAGGTCAACGTCGCCGTCGTCGAGATCGATGGCTTCACCGATCCGCATCCCCGTGACGGCCAACAGACCGACCAGGGTCGTGTACGTGTCGGACCGGAACGGCGGGTTCAGTGTCTGCGCCGCGTAGAGGATGGCTTCGACGTCGACCGGGGAGAACAGGTGTGGTGTGGCCCGAGGAGCCGCGGCACGGATCACTCCGCAAGGCGGCACCTCATGCGCCGGGTCAACGGTGTGGCAGTAGCGGGCGAAGCCGCGCACCACCCCGAGGCGCTGACACCACCACCACGGGCTGGCCTGCGCGGGAAGGGTTGCCCACTCCAACGCCACCTCGATCGTGATCGTCGCCGCCGCCTGGGCCTCCATGTGGTCCACGAAGTCATGGAGCAGACCTCCGGAGCGGGCCAGCGTGAACCCCAGCGCCCGCCTCATCGCCAGATAGGTGTCGACGGTGGTGTGCAGATCAGTCATGCCGCACCCCCGGGCCAGGGCAGCGCCAACTCGCGCAGCGATGACCGGTCGACCTTGGCGTAGATGGCGGTGGTGTTCGGACTGCGATGCCGCAGGACCTGAGCGATCTCGGGCAACGACGCACCGCAACGCAGCATCTGGGTCGCCGCGGTATGACGAAGCCGATGCGCGCCGACACGAACCAGGCCTGCCCGATCACAAGCTCGGTAGACGATGTTGGTCACTGTGCTCGGGGCCATCGCTCCGTGCGGGGCACCAATGCGCCGGAACAGCGCACCTCCCGGCTGGGCAGGCCGTCCATGTTGGACGTAGTCCGCGAGTGCTTCGCCGACGTCGACCGGTAGCGGCAGGCGGTCCACACGACGGCCCTTCCCTCGAACCGTCAGCTCGCCGCCACCCCACTTGATGTCATCCAACCCGAGGCCGGCGATCTCCGCGGCACGCAAACCGAGCCGAGACGCGACCAACATGATCGCGTAGTCGCGCCGACCGGCACCGGTCCCGCGATCACACGAGCCAAGCAGGGCCGCCAACTCGACCGGCGTCAAGAACTTCGCCAGTGACGATGCCCGCCAACCCGCCGGAGTCGGCACAGCGTGAGCCAACGGCACCTCGATCAGTTCCTCGAGGAAACAGAACCGCAGCCATGACCGCAACGCCGTCGCGACGCCCTTCGCCCACCCGGTGCTGCACGACACCCATTCGGTCGCCATGAACGCGGTCACCGCCACCGCGTCCACGCCACACCCATCGGCTGTCCCGACGACAGAGCAGGCCGACATGAAACGGCCGGCCACGAACACGTATCGCTGCGCGGTCCGTTCGCCCAGCGCCCGCTCGTTCACCAAGTAGACGCGGTATCGCTCCAACAACTCCTCCGCAGGAGTGAGCAGCACAGGCTCCGGCGTCGGGAGCACACCGACCGCGTCGAGATGCTCGAGCAGGACCCGCAGCGCCTTCGGCGACACGAACATGGTGCGCACCCTCGCCCGGCGAACCTCGAAGAACTGCTCGACCCGAACCGTGGTCAAGCCGGCCACGTCGAGGCCTTCGCTTACCAACCAGCGGCTCAGCTCCGCCATCAACTGCAACTGAACGGCGGCCGAGCCAGGCGAGTAGCCCCGGGCCTCGAGCTCACCGTGAAACCCTGCCGCGTACGGGCTCAACGGGCCAGTCACCCGAACCCGCGATGGATCATTCATCACTGCCTCCTTGCTCCGTTGTTGGAAGCAAGAAGCATCAACCGCCACCCAGGATTATGCGGCGTCCTGCGGGACCGGCGGCACCTGCGACCAGCTACGACGCGGGTCGACGCCGCATAATCCGCCGCGCCGCATTATCCACATTATGAAGAGTTCTTCATAATGTGGAGATCCTCGTGCACTGGCACGCGGGCCGCCGGATCGGCGAGTTGTGCTCGTCGTTGGGCGTGGACCCCAAGACGGTGCGCAAGTACATCGCGCCGGCGGTCACCGCCGGCCTGTCCCCGGGCGGGCCCCGGTTGAGTGAGGCCGAGTGGGCGGGACTGGTGGCCGAGTGGTTCCCGGCGCTGGTCGACCCCGCCGCGCGGGCGACGACGTGGTCCGAGCTCGAAGAGCACCGCGACCAGATCGGCGAGTGGATGGGGGTGGTGACGGTCGCGACGATGCACCAGCGTCTGCGTGATGATGAGGGTGTGGCGGCGTCGGAGTCGTCGTTGCGCCGGTTCATCTGGGCGAACTTCACCGAGGACGCGGCACGAGACGCGGTGCGGGTCCTGCGCGACACCACACCGGCTGGCGACGAGGCCCAGGTCGACTACGGGTTGTTGGGCCGTTGGGTCGACCCGACCTCGGGCCGGACCCGGCGGGTGTGGGGGTTCATCATCGTGTTGGTGTACTCCCGGCTGTTGTTCTTGCGGCCGGTGCTGGCGATGGACGCCACGTCGTGGGTTGAGGCCCACGTCGCCGCGGTCGAGTTCTTCGGCGGCTGTCCGGGCCGGATCGTGCCCGACAACTTGAAGACCGGGGTGATCAAGCCTGACTTGTATGACCCGAAGATCAACCGTGCGTTCGGCGAGTTCGCAGTGCACTACGGCTGTCTGATCGACCCGGCCCGTGTCGCCAAGCCCCGGGACAAGGCCCGGGTGGAACGCATGGTGCCCTACGCCCGCGACTCGTTCTTCGCGGGCCGCGCCGAGGAGTTCGACTCCTTGGCGGAGATGCAGGCCGACGCGGTGCGGTGGTCACGCGACGTTGCCAACACGCGACCGTCGCGGGCGCTGGACCGGGTCGCTCCCCAGGCCGTGTTCGACGCCGAGGAAGCGGCCGCGTTGTTGGCGTTGCCCGCAGCCCGGTTCGAGTTGGCGGCCTGGTCGACCCCGAAGGTCGGTCCCGACATCCACGTCAAGGTGGGCAAGGCCCTCTACTCGGTGCCCTGGGCCCACATCGGCCGCCGGCTCGACGCCCGCAGCGGGACCCGCACCGTCGAGCTGTACTTGGACGGCCAGTTGATCAAGACCCACCCCCGGATCGAGCGGGGCAAGCAGACCGACCCGGCCGACTACCCGCCCGAGAAGGTGGCGTTCATGATGCGCACCCCGGCATGGTGTCGCCGCCGGGCCGGCGAGCTCGGCGACGCCGTGGTCGACGTCGTGGTCGGGTTGATGGAAGTCAACGCCCTCTATCGGCTCCGCCAAGCCCAAGGCGTCGTCGGTCTCGCCGACACCTACAGCCCCGAACGACTCAGACGCCGCGTGCGCCCGGGCGATCCGGGTCGGGGATCCCACCTACAAGACCGTGAAAGGGATCCTCGTGGCCGGCACCGAACACGACGACGACGGCGACGACCCCGGCGGGGCATCATCGGCGGCGGTCACCGCACCCGCGCACCTCCACGGACCCGCCCGCCTCTTCGCGATCGAGGGGCTGTCATGAGCCCGGGCGCGCACCACCTCGAAGACGCTCTCGCCCAGCTCAAGCTGTTCGGCATGCTCGACACCCTCAGCGCCCGTCTCGCCCAAGCCACCGCCGGCGAGCTCGGCCACGTCGAGCTGCTCGAGGTGCTCTGCCAGGACGAGACCGCCCGCCGCGACGCCGCCGGGCTCGCCCGCCGCATCAAGGCCGCCCGGTTCGAGACCCAAGCGACCATCGAGGACTTCGACTTCAAGTTCAACCCCAAGATCCCCGCCGCGACGATCCGTGACCTCGCCACCCTGCGCTTCGTCGACGCCGGCGAGTCGATCATCCTCCACGGGCCCGTCGGCGTCGGCAAGACCATGGTCGCCCAAGCCCTCGGCCACGCCGCCTGCCGCCACGGCCACACCGTCGCGTTCACCAAGACCAGCCGCCTGCTCGCCGACCTCGCCGGCGGCCACGCCGACCGCAGCTGGCACACCCGGCTCCGACGCTGGGCCCGACCCACGCTGCTGATCCTCGACGACTTCGCCATGCGAGACTTCACCCTCGCCCAAGCCGACGACCTCTACGAACTCATCGGAGAACGCGCCACGACCCGACGGCCCGTGATCTTCACCGCCAACCGGGCGGCGGTCGACTGGTATCCGCTGTTCCCCAACCCCGTCGTCGCCGAGTCCATCCTCGACCGCATCGTCAACAGCGCCCACCACCTCCACATGGACGGCCGCTCCTACCGACCCAACCAGCGGCCCGGCATCCCGGCGGTCACGACATGACCCTCTGCGCGGCCCCCGGCTGCACCAACCCCGTTCCCGCCACCGGCCGCCCCGGCCGGCCCGCCCTCTACTGCACACCCGCCTGCCGGCCATCTCGTAAGCCCCGAGACCGACGCCGGCAACCAGCACTCACCGTCGACCTCGTCGACACCAACAACGACATCGACCCACCCAGCCGGAACCCCCACAGCTGGGCCGTCCGCCTACGCCGCGGAACGGCTGCCGTCACCGTCGCCGACCACCTCGGCCGGTTCACAGCCACCGCCCTCGCCGACGACCTCCAACACCTCATCCACCCCGAAGGAGGCGCCACCGACTAGAACACCGAAACACCAAGCCGCAGACCGAACCAGGGAAATACGTGACGGTTCGGCCAGGGAATTACGTGACGGTTCACAAGCCACAACACCAGTGGGAGCTGATGGGACTCGAACCCACGACCCCCTGCTTGCAAAGCAAGAACCCACACCCCTCTGACCAGCGATTCTGTGGAAAGGCGCAGGTCAGAGCCCTGATCTGGCAACCGGCCAGGACCGGCGAGTGACCGCCAGTCGCGTGTTGCTTGGGGCACGTGGGGGGCACGAACGCCGCTCGCGTCCCTACCTGCGCCGGTGGCGAGGACCCCTACTCACTACTCGCTGTTCGCGGTTCCTCGTGCAGCCGTCGGTCTACACGGTGTGCCACGCGGCTGGAGGTTGAGGGCCCTGCTCAGTGCCGCGGAGACACCGGCGTGCCTCGTACGCCATCGTCGCGGTGGGGGCTGCTCGACGTCGCAGACTCGCCAGTGGGCGGACGAGCCACATCGGACGGGCGCTCGATGCCGGCGCACTCGCGGTCGTCGAGCCGACGTGAGGGCACCAGGTAGTCCAGTCCGGTGGCCTCGGGCTGCCGCTGCTTCCGCCTCGTGCAACCCGCAGGAGCATCCGCTGATTGATCGACTGGCTGACAGTATGACAAACTTATCAAGTTCTCATCTTCATGATTGCGTCGTGGCTGCTGAGACAGTCATGGCGACCACCCATCTCCTACAAGGAGTTCGCTGCAATGGTTGCGCACGAGCTGAACGAGAAGCTGACCAACTGGGTGAGGGAGTGGACTTCGCTGCTGGGCCCGGCTCAGGTGCACTGGTGCGACGGTTCTGACGCGGAGCGGTTGCAGATGTTGGACCTGCTGGTGGAGGCGGGCACGGTTCGTCGACTGAGCTGACGACCTGCGGCCATCGTGCGTACCTGGCGTTGTCCGACCCTGGCGACGTGGCGCGGGTGGAGGATCGGACGTTCATCTGCGCCGAGCATGAGATCGACGCTGGACCCACGAACAACTGGCGTGATCCCATCGAGATGCGCGCCGAGATGAAGCAACTCTACGCGGGAGCGATGGAGGGTCGCACCCTCTATGTCGTGCCGTTCTCGATGGGGCCGCTCGGTTCGCCGATCGCCCACATCGGCGTGCAGCTCACCGACTCGGCGTATGTCGCGGCGAACATGGCGATCATGACCCGCATGGGACAGGCCGCATTGGACGTGCTGGGTCCCGACGGAGAGTTCGTGCCGTGCGTGCACTCCGTCGGGGCGCCGCTGCCGGAGGGGTCGAGCGACGTGGCCTGGCCGTGCGACGCTGACAACAAGTACATCGTGCAGTTCCCCGAGACCCGCGAGATCTGGTCGTACGGATCGGGCTACGGCGGCAACGCCCTGCTCGGGAAGAAGTGCTTTGCGTTGCGGATCGCATCGACGATGGCCCGCGATGCGGGTGGCTCGCCGAGCACATGCTCATCCTGGGCGTCACCCACCTGACGGCGAGAAGCGCTACGTGGCCGCCGCGTTCCCGTCGGCATGCGGGAAGACGAACATGGCGATGATGATCCCGACGCTTCCGGGCTGGACGATCGAGACCATCGGCGACGACATCGCCTGGATGAAGTTCGGGGCCGATGGTCGCTTGTACGCCATCAACCCCGAGGCCGGCTTCTTCGGGGTGGCACCGGGCACCAACGACTCGACCAACGCCAACGCCATGCGCACCTTGGACTCCGGGCGTCATTTTCGACGAACTGCGCGCTCACCGACGATGGCGATGTGTGGTGGGAGGACATGACCGAGGAGCCGCCCGACCATCTGATCGACTGGCAGGGCCACGACTGGTACCCAGAGAACGGCACCTCCGCTGCGCACCCCAACGCCCGGTTCACCGCCCCCGCCTACGCAGTGCCCGTCGCTGGCCCCTGAGTGGGAGGATCCCGCCGGCGTGCCGATCTCAGCGATTCTGTTCGGCGGCCGTCGGGCCACGAACGTCCCACTGGTCGACCGAAGCGTTCGACTGGCACCACGGAGTGTTCATGGGGTCGATCATGTCGTCGGAGAAGACCGCCGCCGCGGCGGGCACGGTGGGGGAGCTTCGGTTCGACCCGTTCGCGATGCTGCCGTTCTGCGGCTACAACATGGGCGACTACTTCGCCCACTGGCTCGACGTGGCGCCGGCACCGACCCGACCATGCTGCCCAAGTTGTTCTGGGTGAACTGGTTCCGCAAGGGCGACGACGGCAGCTTCCTGTGGCCCGGCTACGGCGAGAACTCGAGGGTCCTCAAGTGGGTGATCGAACGCTGCGAAGGCGCCGGACCCGGCGTCGACACCCCGATCGGGATCCTGCCCACCCCCGACGGTCTCGACACGACCGGACTCGACCTCGACGACGCCACCCTGACCGAGCTGTTGTCGGTCGACACTGACGCGTGGCGTAACGAGATCCCCCAGATCTTCGACCACTACGACCACATCGACGAACGTCTCCCGGCGTATGGCGCGACCAGCTCGACGCGCTGCCAATCGCCTCACCGACTGACCCACCCCACGTGGTAGCCCGAGGGCGCTCGAAGGCCGTCCCGATGCCCAACGCACCAGCGGAGGATGCCGAACCGAACCGGCCGCTGAACGAGATCAAGGCCGACCTGTTCAAGGCTCTCGGCCATCCGGCCAGAGTCCGTGCCCTCGAGGTGCTCAGCGACGGTGAACGCACCGTCGGCGAGCTGCAGCCTCTGGTCGGAATCGAGTCATCTCACTTGTCCCAGCAGCTCGGGGATCCTGCGTCGGGCCGGGCTCGTTTCGACCCGCAAGGAAGGTTCGTCGGTGTTCTACGCACTGCGGGACCCGCTCGTCGCCGACCTGCTGGCCGTCGCGAGATCCTTCCTCCTGGCAACGCTGACTGAGACCCGCGACCTCCTCGACGGGCTCACCGCCGAAATCGAATCGAGATGAGCGACACCACACCGACATTCCGTCGACTCGCCCAAGACCGTTTCGGAGGGACTTCGTGACCTGCTCCCGTCTGGCCGCGACTACGAAGGGCTGTCGCGATCCTGGCGGGGCGACGTCGTGGCCGGACTGACCGTCGGTGTCGTTGCACTGCCGCTGGCGCTCGCCTTCGGTATCACCACCGGGCTCGGAGCCACAGCCGGGTTGACCACCGCGATCGTCGCCGGAGTGGTCGCGGGCATCCTCGGCGGTTCCAACGTGCAGGTGTCGGGCCCCACCGGGGCGATGACCGTCGTGCTTGTCCCCGTCGTGGCCCGCTACGGCGCCGAGGCCGTCGTCATCGTCGGCGTGATCGCCGGACTATTCGTCGTCGCTGCCGGCGTGTTCCGCCTCGGTCGAGCCCTCGCCTACATGCCCTGGCCGGTCATCGAGGGATTCACCCTCGGCATCGCGGTCATCATCTTCCTGCAGCAGGTCCCCGCCGCGCTCGGTGTGGCCAAGCCCGACGGCGAGAACACCGCGGCCATCGCGGCCCGCGCCGTCCGCGATGCGTTCGGGCACGGAAGCGCCCAGGCGGTGGCGCTCGTCGCGATCGTCGTCGCCGTCATGGTGGTCGCCCCACGACTCCACCGGGCAATCCCGGCGTCGCTGCTCGCCGTGATCGTCGCGACGGGCATCGCTCTGTTCGCCGGGTGGGACGTCGCCACCATCGGCGCTCTACCCAGCACGCTGCCAACCCCATCGATCCCGTCGGTCGAGTTCGCCGATCTCTCCCAGTTCGTCGGAGCCGCCTTCGCGGTGGCGCTTCTCGCCGCGATCGAGAGCCTCATGTCGGCCAAGGTCGCCGATGGCATGACCGACGTGCAACGCCACAACCCCGACCGGGAGCTCTTCGGCCAAGGCATCGCCAACATCGTGGCCCCGCTCTTCGGCGGCATGCCCGCGACCGGCGCGATCGCTCGCACCGCCGTCAACGTCCGCGCCGGTGGCCGCACGCGGGTCGCTGCGATCGTGCACTCGTTCACGCTCATCGTGGTCGTCCTGTTCGGTTCCAGCCTCGTGGCCGAGATCCCACTGGCCGCCCTGGCCGGAGTGCTGATGGTGACCGCCGTGCGCATGGTCGAGGTCCACAACGTTCGTGCCATCGCTGCGATCCACCCGCTCCGACGCCGTCGTGCTGACGCTCACCGGCCGTCGCCACCGTCGCGTTCGACCTCATCCTCGCGGTCGAGATCGGTGTCGCCGCCGCCGCCATCCTCGCGCTGCGCAACGTCGCCCGGACCACGACCTTCGCCCCGACACCCATCGACCGCGAGGTCGACACCGACGAGGAACGACGAACTGCTCAGAGAACACATCGTCGCCTACCGCATCGACGGCGCGCTCTTCTTCGGCGCGACCCAACGCTTCCTCAACGATCTCGCACGAGTCTCGGATGTCCGCGTCGTCATCCTCCGCCTCCCCGACCTCCAAGTCCTCGACGCCACCGGCGCCCAGGCAATCGGCGAGATCGTCGCCGACCTCGAACGCCGCCACATCACCGTGCTGCTCAAAGGACCCCGCCCCGAACACGAACGGCTCCTGCGCTCCGTCGGCGCGCTCGACCACCTCGCCACCGAACACCACGTCTTCACCATCTCGACGACGCCATCGCCCACGCCCGACTCCACGTCCTCGGCACCGAACACGATCCTGTCCGATGCCCACCCGTCCACAGCACCCCATGAGCATCTCAGCAGGCACCATCTCTCCGCCCCGAACTCAGGCCCGATCGCGACGAACCGCGATCGGGCCGCTGAGCGTCGTCGTCTGCCAGGGGGACGAGACAGGACAGGAGTTCCTCCGAGACCGTCCTACCGGTGCTCGACGAGGCAGTCTGTGGGTTACGGGTGGAGCTCCACACGTTCGACCTCTCGCTCGCCAATCGGCGCGCCACCGCGAACGGCGTGGTCACTGGAGCTGACCCGGCATCGTGGACACCCAAAGCGATTCATTCGGTCCCGCTGCTCCGCGGTCCGGTGGGGCACGCAGGGGGCACGGTGACCTCGGCGGCTCCGATCTGCGTGGTCACGGCGGCAGATCTAGCCGGTGGCGCAGCACTCCGAGCGCCATGGACACGAGGTGAGAACCCCTGCTCTCGCCACCTTCCTGGAAGGCAGGGGGTCAACTCGGCCTCGACACCCCCTCTGACCTGGTGTTTTGTGGAGCTGATGGGACTCGAACCCACGACCCCCTGCTTGCAAAGGAGCAAACGGGGGTGTCGCTGACCTGCACATTTTCGCGAAACCCCAGTTCAGATGTGGTATTCCGTGTTGATCTGTGTTGCCGAGAACCGCCTATTCCCGTTTCGTAAGGTCACGCCTGGGTCACGCCGGGTCACGCCGAGCTCAAAACGGCCGACCGCGGAGAGTGAGATTCGACGCCCGGCTGTCGAGCGCGGGGTGCGCCGCCTACGCCTCGACGGCTCGCCGCGCTTGGTCCAAAAGGCGTTTCGCCCAGCCGACCATGCGGCTCGCTTCGCCGGCGGAGACGAAGGCCATCCCGTACTGCGAGTCGTCCTTCCGGTTCAGGAGTCGCTGGAGATCTTTTGCCATCTCCGCGCCGCGAGGTTCGACCGCGGCGAGGAGTCTGGACGGCCTCGGCATGGGACTGGCCTCGCGCTCGGACACCCAGTCGCGCGCAGCACGCCGCATCGGAGGCTGCGATGCCAGCGAGCACCGCGAGCGACGCCGCGACGCTGGGAGTCGCGTCGTCGCTGTCGTCGTCGATGATCAGCTCGGCGGCGAGGAGGAACGACTCCGCTTGAGCGAGTCGGTTGAGCGCGTCGCCGCGGTCACACGACTGAGTGCGCGTCTTGGGTCGAGCCATCAGGCCACCTTTCCGAGTGCGGCGCGTTCGCCCACGATCACGACGAGATCCCGAGCCCACTCGGCGAGAATCGGTTCCTTGGCGCGCCGCAGTCGCGAGATCTCCTTAGGCGTCCGGCCGATGACCTGCGCCCGATTGCCTGTCCACCGGCGGATCTGGTCGGCCAGGTCGTCGACACGGTCATCGAGATCGGGATCGTCGGACACGACGAGCACGTCGATGTCGCTGTTGGCGTCACCGTCGCGTCGGGCAGCCGAACCGAACAGGCCGACCAGCAAAGGGGCGGTGGACCACTCCTCGACCGCACCGCGGATGCGGTTGGCCAGCTCACCGTGGAGGGTGGCAAGCAGCTCCACCGCCGGCGCCGCGAGGTGATCCCGATTGAGCAAGTATCCGCCCGGGACCTCGAGCACCAGGCCCTCGTCGAGCATCCTCAACAGCACCGACCGAACTCCCGACTTCGACCCCCGCCCAGCGCGTGCGTGAACATCGGCGAGCCCATCGGTATCGCCGTCGCCGCCAGCGCAGCGAGAACGGGTCCGTCGAGACTCGGGACAACCGTCGTAATCGGCATAGTGACGTCCATGACCTCTCCCTGCTCGGGTGCGATTTATCGCACGATGTGCACTATATCGCATAACGTGCGAGAAATCGTTCAGACGCAGAGCCGCCGGGTGAGCCTCGAATCTGTGGCCGTGTTCGTCGGCGTCCGGGCCGAGGACGCTGTTTATGGATTCCCTATCGTCGGCAGCGGTGTGAGTACGCCATGCTCGACGAGATCGTCGAAGTGTTGGCGTAGCCGGCGAGCAGTTGAGCCTCCTCGCAACTCGACTCCGACCTCCATGTTGTCGCGCATGGCCGTGCCCGACATGTTGGCGGAGGTGACGAGCACGGCATCGTTGTCGCGAATCAGGACCTTGACGTGCATGCTCGTCCAGTCATGGTCAGGTCTGCTCTTGCGGGGCCATTCGAGGGCGTACGACGTACGGCAGCAGCTGTTCGAAGACCTTCGGGCAATCGGGTCCTTGCCCGTCGGAACGGATCGTCTCAAGCAATAGGCGAATCTCGACTCCCTCGCGACGCCGTTTGTCGAGTGCCGCGACGAGGTCGTCGACGTTGCCCGCCGAGTAGGTGGCGAGCGTGATGTGATGCTTTGCGCTTGCGATGAGTTCGTGGATGACAGCGGCCGTCGGCCGGTGGTTTGGTACCGGGACCGTCGCCGGGCCGGTCCACACAATCTCTATCTGCTCTGTCTCGAGATCGAGGCGAGTCCTCGTCGCCACTGCCGCCGCAAGCGCGGCGCACGTCCGCTCGAGACCAGCGTCACGGATGAGCGGGACAAGCAGCGGCTGAACTTCCGCTGGTGCGTGACCTGCGGAGCGCGTGCCGAACCCCGGGGCCGGGAGCCTGGCCCTCGACCGCCGCCAGCAGTTCGATGGCGGCATCCATCGACAGCAAAGAGGAGATCTCGTCGGCGGCTCGGGCGAGCTCCCAGGCGTCCACGTGTCAGCTCAGGAATGCCTGGCCGCGCCCGTCGACCAGCGTGGGCACGACGAAGGTGCGGTCGAGGTATCGATTCGGCGTGGTCGCACGACGTCTCGGGCAGGAATAGACACACGTGGCATGCGGCGCCATGCACGGAACCGTCTCCCTTGACAGCGCCCGTCGGGGTGCCGTTTGGGAGGTGGGTGGCGCAGAACGGGTCTGACGTGCAGATGCTGGCCCGCTCGATGGCGCTGTCGATCAGGTCGCCGAGTCGGTCGGGTGCGCCAAGTGCGACGAGGCCGCCGAGTGTGCCTTCGGAGTCGGGTGCTGCTGTGTAGAGCAGGACGCCAGCCATTGGGGAACCTTCGTCCGGTGTCCGGGCGTACAAGCGCTCTCGGATGGATGCCGCTGCATAGCCGGCCTCGTGGCTGATCTCTTGGATCAGCAGGTGCGAGAGCGTGTGCACGAGGGTGAACCGTGGGCTTGGTGGCGGCGGGGGCGTGGCCATTGCCCCGCCGCTTGCACCAGGCCGAGTGTGCGTCCGCCATGGCGGCAACCCGATCGAAGGTCGGGGCCTGTGTCTGCTCCCAGGCCTGCACCTTGTCTTCGTCGAGACGAATGAGGATCCCCTCGCCGAGCGACACGGCCGCTGGGACCCAGCGAGGCTGACCTGCAGTGAGCGGAGCCCTCCCGCCATCCCGGTCGGATGGTGAATCGAGCCGGGTGAATCCGACGAGTGCCGACACCTCGCGCAGTCGGGTCACGAGTCGGGTCGGAGCTGAAGCCCGCGGCGGACGTCGTCGGGCGGGCCCTTCGTTCCTTCGACCTTGAAGTCAGGGTGCTCGCCTTGGACGGGTTGGGTGAGCGCGACCCATTCGGGGCCGAGCACGTCGATGTCACCGCTTCCTCCTTGTGTGACCTCCTCCTGCTTCTCGTACTCGTCCCACAGGTCGTCGACCGTGTAGCGGTCGGAACGAAGCCATCCGGCCTCGCCGAACTCCTCCATCGCTGTCGGCGAACTTGTGGAACTCTTCCCGACTTGCCCGCTTCTCGAAGCTCTCACGGTTGTCGCGCACGATCTGGGTGACGATCGGGACCTCGTCGTGCGGAATCGAGAGCACCGTCCGTCGATCGGCGAACCACAGGTTTGTTGCGCCGACCAGCAGCGCGACGACGTTGTTCTCGCACGACTCCCGGTCGCCGAGGTGCGGTCGGCCGCCGCCGCACTTCGGCAGGTTCTTCCATCCGTCGGGTCCGAACGCCGGTTGGACTGCGGCGCTGTGGTCGCATCCGCTGTGGCGGCAGACGACCTTCTGCGACGTCGGCCGCTGGGCGAGGCCGACGTCCTCCGAGCGCGAGGTTCGACTGCGGATTGTCCGAGACCGGGCAGACGTAGTTGTTCTGACGATGGGCCCAAGCACCCCACGGAAAGTCGTCGAGGTGGCCGTCGGGGCAGGCCAGAACGAAGCGCACGGGCATGACGGTCGGCTTGGTCAGCATTGGTGCAGTCACCGTGGACGTAGCGGGCCTCGTGGGGTCGGTAGGTACTGGGGTGGTCGAGCTGGAACTTGCCTGAGTCGTATCGACTGAGGGTGTTGCATGCGGGGCATCGCATCCAGCGGGGGAACGGCAGCGTCCAGGTGCCGGTGGCATCCCACTCGACCGATGCCCTGGCGCCCGGGCGGCTTCTCCATGCGAACCGGCGCCCGGAGGTTCGTGACCGCCGGCCCGAGGACGTCTCTGGACCAGATCGAGCAGACGCTCCTCGTGGACGATCGGTGTCCCGCTGTTTGGTGTGCCACGGGATCGCCCTGGTGAATGGCGCCGTCGAGTCCGGGGATGATGACGGAGAAGTTCGGCAGCTCGAGAACCGACCCGGTGCCATAGGTGTGGATGAGCTGCGACGGGCGGACTTCGCCGAGTTTGACGGGTTCGAAGGTGCTGCCGGCGTTGGACTTGGTCGCTCACGATCACGCCTCCTGCGTCGCGTCTTCGGCGAGGGCGTCGGCAAGGTCGGCGGCCTCGGCGTTCGTCCACGCCGTCATCAACGGTCGTCGCTGTTGGCGCGTCCATCGGGGGCCTGCCCGGAGCCGACGCCGCTCCAGTCCCACTTGGGTTCGATCGGGGCCGGAGCCTGGCGGTCGATGAGGACGTTGATGCCCGGCTCGGTGTTGCGGAGCGAGTTGGGCATGATCCACGGCTGCTGACCGTTGGCGTCCTCGGCACCGTGGAGCAGCGTCGTGAGGCCCTCCTTCTTGGAGCCCTCACCCCGGCTGCGCCACGCATAGGTCGTGGTGCCTTCGGTGAGCTTGGTGACGAGGTCATCCGATCGAAGTCTGCCCAGCCCGTGCGCTGCGTCGATCTGGTCCTTCGTCGACTTCGCGTCGTCGGCCCGTTCACGCAGACGCATCGATGGCTTCGAGGAGTCGAGGGTCGGCAGCCGTGATCTTGCGTGACTCCCCGATCTGGCGCCCAGTCGTCGACGCCGCCGCGCAGCAGCGACACGAGGACGCCGGTGGCGCCTCGATCGAGTGCCCGGGGGGCGAACGGTGTGACCGACTGGGCTTCGACGTTCCGGTAGAAGGTGTCGTGGTAGTGCTCGAACTGCTCCCAGTGGGAGAGGTCTCGAGGCCGGGCCCAGTTCGACAGCGTGAAGACCACGCCCGGGGCCTTGTCGTAGTCGCGACCGACCCGGGACGACGCCTGGATGTACTCGGCGGTGGTCTTGGGCTGACCGACGACGACCATCATCCCGAGGCGGGAGACGTCGACGCCGACGGAGATCATGTTGGTGGCCAGCACAAGGTCGATGCCATGGTGCTCGAGCCGGAACCCGGACTTGCTCTTGTCTGACTTCTCGATCTGGAACCGGTGGGGCTCGAACAGCTGATCGAGGACGGCGCGGAGATCGGCGGCACCGACACGCGAGGTGAGTTCGACGATGTCGGGCTGCCACCACATCCGCTTGCGTGGAACCGTCGGGTAGGTCGAACTCGGAGGCGAAGCGGGGGGCGAGGAAGCCTCGGCGGTCTCGTTCGATGCGACGCAGTCGGTTCTGCAGCTCGTCGGTAGCGATGCGGTACATGCCGGCGAGCTCACGAATGGCGGAGAAGTAGCCAACCGTGGTCATCCAAGGGTCGGCTGGGTTGACGCCATCCGGTGGAACCGTCGGCTCGGCTTCGTTCCACTGGTGCTGCGCGGCGGCCATCACCGTGCGGAAGAACCTCGACTCGGCTTCCTTCAGGCGACGGCCGGAGGCGCATACACCGACGTAGAGACGACCGGCAGACTTGATCGAGCGGGAGTTCTCGGGCGAAGAAGGTGTCGTCGACGTCGAGAACCTGGGGCGGGAAGATCCGGGTCTGGCGAGCGAAGACCGCCCGAGTCTGCTGCGCTGCTCGTCGGATGGTGGCCGTCGAGGCGACGATCTTGGCGTGGACGGTGGTCTCGCCGATGGTCCAGCGTCGACAGCTCGTCGATGGCCGTCTCGTAGAGCCCGGCGAGCGTGCCGAGCGGGCCGGTGATGAGGTGGAACTCGTCCTGGATGATGAGGTCAGGCGGTCGGAGCCGAGTGCCGTTGGTCAGCACGTCGCGAGCCGGGACGGTCTTGACCGAGACGTGGCCGGTCGGCGAGTTGCAGACGTCGGGCCAGTAGGTGCCGTCGGGGCCACGCCATCCGTGCTCGGGGCACCGGTCGGTGACTCGGCCGAAGAGCATCCGAACGTTGGGGTTCCACGGGAGCTGGGCGAACTTGTCGATCGTCCCGATGATGAACGTCGGCAGGAGTCGGTAGATGTCCTCGTCGACGGTGACGACGGGGATGCCTTCGCCGGTGGCGTCGACCTTGCCGAACTCGCAGCCTTCGTCGGGGCAGTAGGTCAGGTGCCGCCTGCCGGGGTTGAGACCGGCTTCGTCGGGGTCGTCGGAGCCGAGGATGTGGCGCGGTGTGGCCGTCGGGTCGAGCTTCTCGCCACACCATGGGCACTCGGCGAGCTGGTGTGGTGAGACCTCCGTACGGTCGCTGCCCGCGCCGAAGCTTGTCGAGCGCGTCGTTGGCCTCCTTCGAGCGGTTGGGAGTGAGCGACCCTCCGACCCACATGCCGAGCCGGAACGGCACCGATCCCCCATCGCTCGGTGTCGGTGCGTCGGATGTTCTCAGTGGCGCACACCAGTGCAGCGGCGCGTTCGAACTGCTGCGCAGTGAGCAGTCGCAGCGTGTAGCGCATCAGCACGGCGACACCATCGGAGCCGTCGACGTCACCGAGCGACGGCTGCAGGCGACGGAGTGCGAAGGTGGCTGCGACGAGACCGAGATAGGCCTCGGTCTTGCCGCCACCGGTCGGGAAGAACAGCAGGTCGACGGGTGCCTCAGACGACGACCTCGATTCATGAGTCGGGTCTGGCGAGCGCGGCGAGGTTGAGCAGGACAAAGGCGAGCTGGAAGGGCCGCCATCGGGTGTGCGGATTCTCACCAGATGCAGCGTCGATCTCAGCCCGGTACTCGTCGAGAATCTGGAGTAGGTCCCGCGAGTCGCCGTCCCGTCGGGCCCGAATGGCGTCGGTCCGCAGGCGCTGCTCGGCCATCGACCGATTGGCGAACCGGAACGCCTCAAGTGCGTCGGATCCGTCGACCAGAAGGCTCGATCCCTTCTCGGATGGCGTCGGCGACGAGACCGGCCTCGTACAGCGCGTCTTCCGCAGCCTCGCGGTGCGGACGCGAGCGTCGGATCCAGATCGAGCTTGCCGGCCTCGTGCGCCAGCCAGGACGAATAGCCATCGGCGAGGGGGAGCAACGCTGTCCGCAGTTCGTTCGGCGGGCAGGTCGGCGAGCCTCGTCATGTCGGTGACGAGTCCGGCGAGTTGTGCTCGATCGGCCGGGTTGGCGGGAGCGGTTCGTTGTACCTCGTGCGTGGGCAGGTATGTGGTGCGATCCGATTGGTCCGTGTGGGGTCGTCCGGTGATGGTTCGGCGGTGACCGAGACCGCATGCCCGCGGGCGAACTCCACACGCCGGCGGTAGGTCATGTCGAGTCGAGCCCGCTCGGCCTGGTCCTCAGTGGTCGCCGACTCATAGCTGACGCCCGCGGCCTCACCCCGGCCGGCGAACACAGCACCACCGTCAGCCGATCTCACCTCGAGGACGGGCTGGAAAAGCCACGCCTCGTCCGGGTTCGAACCGGGGACTGGCTGGTGGTTGTGCAGAAAGAGCGTTACGAGGCGGAGGCCAGTTGAGGCGGTTCGACAGGTGCCGGAGATCCGCACAGTTCCGTGGGCCGCGTCGAAATCGAACGGCTCGAGGTCTCCGTCAGCGAGGGCGATGGATGTCTCGGCGCTCTCGGGGCGATCGCTGCCAGCATCGGTTGAACTTGTCGACCTGCTGCCACTCCGCGACGGTCATCCGGTGGGATCGGATTGTCAACTCGGCGGTACTCGCCCCACGTGGCGAGGGCCAGAATGGTGTCGGCGCCGGGTTCGACTGCGAAGGACATGCCCAGTGATGACGGGAACAGCATCGCCTTGCCAGGCTCTTGAATGGTCCCCTCGTCGTGAGCCTCAGGCGCTGACTGGTCGGCGTCCGGCGACTGATCGTCCACTTGTGCGGGGTCGGTGGCAATGGTGCCATCGGTGGCGAGCATGCCGACGAGGTAGCGGTCGCGCACTCGGTAGTCGAAGAGCAGTTCGTGATCATCGACTGGACCAAGGAGGTCAAGGCGAGCTGATTGGACGAGGTCTGTCCGGATCTGGCGAGCGTCAGACATTGCCGGTATCCTTCAGTACTTGGTTGTAGCTTGATCCGACCTCGGTTGCGAACCTCCTAAAGTTCAGCTCCAAGAGGCGCTGGAGCATCTCGTTCCGTGACTGCTCGGAAATGGTGTACCGAATTCCGAGTCCTCCACAGTCGTAGAAGTCGTGGTCAAGTCTTAGATCAGACCAATCCACGTCATCGTTAGACTGCCGAAATGCAGCTAGCACGGCTTCGTCAAGTCGAACATGAGCAGATCTGATCCTCTCAGCATCCTTGGAGCGTTGATTCGCATCATTTACCAAGTCATAAAGACCGCGCAGACCGATGTCCCGAGTCACCATCATCTCGTCCCTCTGCTGGTTCAGCTTTGCACCAACCTCTGTGAGCTCAGGTAGTAGTGAAGGCTGCGGGAAGGTCGCAAATGACTTTGTGGTTGTGTATCGAGGGTCAGACTTGAACGAAGATCCTCCGGTCCCTGGCGGCGCAATAGCCCACCACCAGTGGAACGATGAAGTGAGTATTGCAAAGTGCGCCGCATCATCGTACACGAAAACGACAAGTGAATCGGAGAGACACCACGTTGTTGGAACAAAGCGAGGATAGAACACCTTGCTTGTTCGGACTAGTGCCAGAGCAGAGTTCATGTCATTTCAGCGCGGTTCGAAGCCCACTGCGTGGACTCCAATACGTCCACCAGCGTTCGGCCCATTGTTCGTATGAACTCTTCTTGCCGGTCGCTGAAGGAGCAGCCTTCTCCTCAACCTCGGACTTCACAGCAGACTGAGCGTATGCGAATACAGGGCGATACTGAGCGGCCTCGGCTTCGCTTCGCGTCCCGAAGTCCATCATCCATCGCCGAGGCTCAATGGAGGCGTGATCGTGCAGAGTGTCCCCGTTCACGAAGGGAACAAGCACCTCCTCGGACTGCGGGTCGGTGGTCACAAATTCTTGGACCTGCCCGTGCGTTACCTCGAAGCCATTGGCGATCACCTGGTAGCCCTGGAATGCCATTCTCTCATTCGCGCGAAGAGCTTTTGGCGGGCCGCGAAGTACCCCGTCCGTTTGGAGCGAAGCTGATATCGAGGACGCCGGAAGTCCATCCAGGATTCTTGATGTACACCAGTCGGCCCTAATTATCCAGATTCGGGCAACATGGACTCCTTCGCCCCCTGGCCATGGAAGACTGCGATCTGCTCGAAAGATCGCGTGCGTAGCGAGGATGGGCAGCATTCCAACCACGAGGGAATCACCCTGCGCGAGACTATTCGTCGCAATAAACCCTGCCGAGTTGGAGAGCATCGATATTCTGAGCGCGAAGTACGCGATCAGGTCAGCCTTGCCTGCTACCCCATCCGCAATATAGTGGATCATATACTTCCGGTACGAAGTGCCGAGAGCGTGCTTCATTCCCTGTGACTTAAGGAACGGTGGATTTCCAACTATTGCGTCGAATCCTCCTGACGCAACGATCTCCGGGTACTCGATAGCCCAGTGGAAGAAGCCAAACGTACCTACGGCATCCGCTGGCCTCTGGCGTCCGAGCGCGGCTAGTCGGTCCCGGCTCACTTCAAGATCGCACGCCAGTGGCAGGACCGAGCTAGCCAGTGCTGCATCCCCGGCTTCGGTCCCATGGGAAGCAGTGCGATAGCAGACTGCCGTAATTGCGTCAGCAACTAGACGAAGGTCATCCAGGAGACGATCCGCTCGGGCGCTGATTTCAGCCCTGCGCTGGGCGTCTTCTACGTCGACGACGTCGCCCTCTTGGATGAGCCGACGGAGCGAAAGAGCTTGGTTGATCCGCTCCTCGATAGTGGAGAAATACCCGCCGAGCCCGTCGGGCCGCCCACCGATCAAGTCAAGACCGAGCTGAGTCACAGAGTTACGCCCAACACTGAGTCGACGAAGCTGATCAAGATTCGTCACCCCGAGGAGGCTGTCGCCACACTTGATGGCATGGTCAAGGAATGTGAACGGTCGACCATTGTGCCATGGTGACGAGCCAAAGCGAGAGCTTGGCCATCTCGACAGCCATCGGGTCACGATCGACTGCGTAGATGCACTGCGAGACCACGTCACGCCGGGCCTGGACATGCGGGTCCGTCGCTGCCGGGTCGGCTGCTGCGGTCTCGAGATCCCTCTCCGTCAACTCACCGTGCTCGAGGCGTGACCGAACGAGCTTGTCGGCGAGATACCGGACAGCGGCGACGAGAATCGCCCCTGAGCCGACCGCCGGGTCGCATACCCGGAACTCGAGAATCTCCTCTGGCTGCCTGATCTTCCACTTCGACTCGTCTTCCTCATTGTGCGGGCCAGGCTCGTAGACGAGGTGTTCGAGAGCGTGATGAGCGATCTCGGCGGCGAACTCTGGGCTCGTGTAGGCGGTACCGGTGTCGCGGCGGTTGGCGGTCTCGGTGACATAGACGTCGCCGGGAAGGAAGACGAGGGCGACGTCACGGGCGTCGGTGCGGAGCAGGCTGGCGAACCTCTCGACCCGGGCGAGCATGTCGGCGTTGCCATGGCAAGCCTGGGCCAGCGTGGCGGTGACGCGTTCGTCCGGGGTTCGGTCGATGCGGCCTTGCCACTTCTCAACCTTTCCCTTGCCGCTCGCCGGGTCATGGTTCTTGGCCAGCCACTCGGCGAGCTTGCCCTTGGTGTGCTGCTCCTCGAGGTCGGCGAGCTCGACCTCGGGCTCTGCGCCCTTGGCGCCGACGAGACCGAGAACCACCGCGTCCTCAGGGACGCTCACGGCCGAGTGGTCGAGGAGGCTCTCGTAGACCTGGCCGATCTGCTCCACCGAGAAGGCCCGGTACGACAGCCGCTGCCCGTTGAGCCGCTGGAGCAAGGTCGAGCACGTGCCGGGTAGTGGCGTCATCGACAACACCGACGTCGAACACCTCGCCGTCCGACCCCTACTCCCTCGAGGAACGGGTGCCGGACTGGGTCGAACAGGTTGCCGCCGTAGGCGGGGACGTTCATCTGCGAGTGGTTGACACCGCCGTGCACGGCACGGGCGGCGGCGAGGAGACGCAGCCATGCCCCGTGTCGGCGGCGCATGACGCCCTGATGGAGGTAGTGATCGTCGTCGAGCTGGTCGAGCAACCCGGAGACGGAGTAGGCGCGGTCCCACAGGTCGCCGCTGCTGATCAGGTCACGCTCTTCGGCGTTGAGGAGGAACACGGTTCGCATGAGGACGGTGACGACGCCGGCGTACACCTCATTCGGCGCGACGCCGGCGAGCAGCTTGCCGTCGGTGTTGCGGTTGGCGCGGGAGACGGCGTTGACCAGCGCTTCGGCGGCCCGGCGGACCTGGAGCCCGAGCTTCTCGGTGACGTCGACCTGCTTCTCCTGGGAGATGCCGAAGCAGGTCGGCGGTCGAGGTGTCGGCGTCGGTGGTGACGCTGGCCGCAGAGAGCAGGGCAACGAAGGCATCGGCCAGGCGCCGGTCGAGCCGATAGAGGCTGGAGTCGATCCAGCCGTAGCCGGTGATGCCGGAGCCGACCCAGACGATGAGGTGCTGGTAGCCGTTGGTGACCAGCGCTAGGTCGGCGCCGAGGCCGCGGGCGGCGAGCGCGGCCCGCTGCACGGCAGTCGACGGCCAGCCGTAGTGGGTGGTGATGGTTTCCGGATCGAGCGCATCGGGCGTCTCGGCTGCAGCAGGCCCGGCGAGCACGACCAGTCGGGGCGATCGGGATCGCTGCTGCTGAAGACAGCGGCGTGCGGGCTGACAATGGCATTGTCGTAGACCGGGTGGATGACCGTGCCAGGGTTGAACTTGAGCGTCTCGACCTTCCTCGATAGCCCAGCACCTCGGTCAGGACGCCGGTCGACCTGGGTTCCATGGTCGTCGTCGTCCCACTCGGTCGGGCGATCGGCTCAGGCGGCTCGAGGATCTCTCGCTGCTCGTTGCTGATCTTCGGCGGCCAAGCGTCGTCGTAGACGTCGTCGAGCGCGGGACGGGAGAGGAACGGGCCGTCGACCTCGAGCAGGTCGAGCCAGGGGTGGCGGTCGGGTCGATCAGCCACTGGTTCGAGGCCTTCCGGGTGCAGGAACGTCAGAGCGATTGGCATGACGAAGGTATCGAGATCGTCGTAGCGGGCTTCGACTGCAGCGATCTCGGTATCGATGTCGTCTGCGGATCGTGTCGACGCGCCGTTGCAAGAGGTCGAAGTTCCGTTCGAGCTGCACCTTCTCGTCGTCCTCCCAGAGCCGCAGGCCGATGTCGTCGAGCTCGCGCTTGATCTCATCGATGCGCTTGCCGGATGCCCTTCTGGATCCGCTCGGCGTCTTCACGCAGGGCCTTCGTCTCTCGCTCCTGGTTGCGCTTCAGCGCACCGGCGAGGTTGTTGGCGACGTCTTCGGCTCGAGCGGTGAGGTTGGCCGCGAGGTCGTCGGCGACACCGGTCCAACTGTCCAGCGCCGCATCGGCGTCGTCGGGCGTCTCGTTCGGTACGGGCGCGCATAGAGCGCATCGGTCGCCTTGTCGGTGCGGAGCTGCGCCCACTGCCCGGTCTTGGCGCTGAAGCGAGCGGCGCGGGCGACGACGTCTTCGTGGAGCACCTTGGCGTCGTCGGCGGCGGTGTGCGTGCCACCGGTGACGAGCACACGGGCGTGGGCAACCACGACGAGGTCGCCGCGACCGTCGATGTCCTCGGGGACCTGGGCAACGTCGTAGGTGCGAGCGGTGACCCGGTTGAGTCGGTCGGTCGTGGTTCGGGTCCAGACCTGCGCGCGAAGCAGCGCCGCTGCGTGGGCGACGAAAGGGTGGTTGAGGTGCAGCAGGATTGGGCCGGGAGCTGGAGCCGGCCTTCTCCGGTTCGAAGGTGACGAGCCGACGGGTTCCGTCCATCCGGTCGATGAGCTCGGGGATGCTGTCGGTCCACTCCGGTGAGAGGCCGACGCGCGCCGCCACCACCGGGCAGGGCGTACAGCCCCGGCTCGGTGGCTGCGACGAGTCCCGGTTGACCGGCGAGGTCGAGGGCGGTCTGGACGAGATGGGCGATCGTCTCCGGTGACGAGTCGAGCCGCTCTCGGGTGAGCGAGAGTCGCCGGTCGGATTCCTTGATCATCCGGCGGAGGCGCTCGACGCCCTCGGTCACCGCGGTCTTGGCCCGCCGTTCGGCGACGAGGGCGTCGTAGCGGGCGAGCGCCTGGTCGTCACGGGCGGCGAGAGCGGACTCGTGGGCTCGCTTGAGGTCGTCCTGGAAGAGCGGGTTAGCGGAGCCGACGTCGGCGGCGACGGTGGCGAGCTTGCTCGGAGATGTCGTTCTCGAGCTTCGTGTCCCGGCCGAGCGATGCTCGATGGATCGGCCTCGAACGTGTGGATGTCGGCGGTGGGGTGCTGCTGGCCGTGACGGTCGATGCGCCCGTTGCGCTGCTCCATCCGGGACGGGTTGTAGGGCACGTCGAAGTGGAGGAGATCGTGACAGAAGCGCTGGAGGTCGATGCCCTCTGAAGCGGTGTCGGTGGCGAGGAGGATGCGAACTCGCCGATCGCAGCCGGCGACCCGCTCGAGGTCGGCCGCGCCGCCTTCCTCGCCGCCGGTTCGTGTGCGTCGCCGGGTGCTCGGTTGAAGACCTGGGCAACCGCTGAGCGTTGATCGGGCTGCATCCCGCCGTACATCGAGGCAATTCGTTCCTTCGGCACGCCAGCGGACTTGAGCATGTCGCCGAGCCACTTGTGGGTGTCTCGATACTCGGTGAACACGATGAGGCGGTCCATCGCCCCAATCACCGTCGTCGGTCTTGCACACATCGTCGATGAGTGTGGCGAGTGCCTCGAGACGGCCCGTCTGACTGGATCGATTCGTCTCTCCCCACGCCTCGAGGCTGGCCGAGCATGTCGAGCACTTCGTCGTCGATGTTGATCGACCGTCGACGATGCTCGAACAGCCTCGGCTGCGGCCTCGGCGGCCTCGTCATCGTCGTCATAGGAGTCGTCGGCCCGCTCGATGAGATCGGCGATCCGCTCCTCGGAGAGCTTGCGGCCCTTGTTCTGGATCGTCTTGGCGTGCTCGCCAATCGTGTTGGCGAAGGCTGCCGGCGAGAGAGGAAGCGCTTGCGGAGCGTGGCAGCCATGAACCGAACCGCGCCCTTGGCCGTGCCATGCGGGGTTGAGTTCCTTGAGGCGGTCGAGGTACGTCGCCGAGCAGCTCATAGCCATCGACCTCCGCCTTCTTCGGCGTGACGGCGCAGCGTGGATCTCCCGATCGGGAACGGAGCAGACGGGTCGACCTCCTTCACATGGGCCTTGAGACGACGAACCATCGCTCGTTCGACATCGGCGTCGGTGGCTCCAGCTCCCGACTCGGGAAACGAACGCGATCGAGAAGGGACAGCAGCGCCCAGAACGACTGGCGGTGGCCGTTGTGCGGTGTTGCGGTGAGAAAGAGGCGGTGCTCGAAGTAGGCGCCAAACCAGTCAATGAGCCGGGTTCGCTGCGAGTCGACGGGGATGTTGGCACCGGACGGGGCGGCGAGGTGAGCCTCATCGAGGATCAGGAGGTCGAATGGGCGTGGGAACTCGTCGGGCTCCTTCCCGGCGATCGCGCCGTGGAGCATGTCCTCACGCTCGGGACGCTTGAGCCAATCGATCGAGGTGACGAGCCAGGGATACGACTTGATCGGGTTGATGTGGCGTCCACGGGTGCGGGCGACCTCGCGCTCATATGCCGTGTCGAGCACGCGAAACTCAACGCCGAACCGCTCGCGCATCTCGATCTGCCACTTCTCGACAAGACCTGCCGGGCAGACGATGAGTGCGTTGCTGATGCGGTGCCGGAGAATGAATTCCTGGAGAATGAGACCGGCCTCGATGGTCTTACCGAGACCCACGTCGTCGGCGATCAGCAGCAGAGCCCGGGACATGTCGAGCGCTCGGACGAGCGGCTCGAGCTGGTACGTCTTGAGGTCGATGCCGGAGCGGTAGGGCGCCTCGAGCATGTCCTGATCGGCGTTGGTGACCGATCCCCACCGAACGGAGCGAAGGAACGCGTCGAGGCGGGAGGGGTCATCCCACTTGCCAGCCGCCGGGATCGGGATCTCGAACCTGTCGAGGACCGACCGCTGGGGCTCGACCTCCCACACAACTTGCAGAGAAGAGCCCTGATCGTCCTCGCCGATCGAGCGGAGCGTGACGAAGTGGTTCGTGCCCGGCGTTCCATTCGTCGCGGGATCAACGTTGGTCACGACCCACGTCGATCCGCGTACACGGACGGCGTCCCCCAATTGCGCAAGCCGATCCGTGGTCACCATTTCTCAGCGCCTTCCCCACTGCAAGAGCGCTCTCGGTCGCGCTGCCATTGAGAAGGTACTACCCAGTTGTGACGGTGTGTGCCGGGGTGTTCGAGACGGTCAGAGCCCGAGGGCCTCTCGCTCGATCCCACGCTCGGGCGCCGCCCTCAACCGGTCGAGCCGCTCGGCGAGCCGGGCCCGGGTCGCCTCCCGCTCAACACGAGCGAGCTCTTCCTCGGCGTCCGCCACGCGAGCGAGATGGGGGGCTGCGACTTGCTCGGCGCTGTCCAGGCGTGCCTGAGTCTCGGAGAGCGCCTCGGATGCGTCCTGTACAGCAGTCGAAAGGCCACGGCGTCGCCAACGCGGGCGCCGGCCAGCGCCAATTGCTCCCTCTGGACCGCGACCTCTGCTGCATTGGTTTCTGCCTGGGCCATGCGCAGCGGTTCGAGGAGGGGATCGACTTCTCGACGGATGTCCTCGAGGTCGCGTCGTGCGGTTGCGACCGGGTTCTCTGGCACATGGGTGCGAGGTACCTGTTCGGCGAGGTTGCGCCGCTGAACCACGGCCGGTACGTCGGCACGCTCGTTGGTCAGCACTCGTTCGAGCACGTCTCGTGGCCGCTTGGTGTCGTCGGCCACCACGAGCAGGCGGTTCTCCTGTCGGCCACGGTGCGCGCCCACGTAGAGGCTGCGGTGGCTGGTGGCCTCGTTGACGAGCGCCAGCCCGATGTCGACCGTGTCGCCCTGATGACCGTGGGCCGTCGCGGCGTAGCCGAGGCGAACGTGTTCGCGTACGTAGTCGGCGGGCAGCGTGGCGGTCCCGTGTCCGTTGCTGTGCGACACGGTGAGGCCGCCGTCGGTCGTCGACGGCGAGGACGGTCCATCGGTCGCGGTTGCGGATAGGTTCGCCGCGGTCGGTGCGGATGGTTCGATCGTTGCGACGGGTGACGATGACGTCGCCGGCGGACGCTGTCTCACCGCCTGCGACACGGACGACCGCTCGCCGGATCTGGCCCCTCTCGGCGCAGGCCTTGCACGGCCTCGTTGAGCACGTCGACGTGCTCATTGGTCTCGGCCACGAGCGCCACGGTCCTCGCCACGGTCGGTCTGGTCGACCCACTGGCGAGCGGCCTCGTCGACAAGGTCGGCGAAGCCGGCCGCTAGGACACGGCCATGGCTGACGTACGCGTCGAGGGCGGCCGGGTTGCCGGCCCGAAGCAGTAGCGACGCTTCCTGCTCCCACCGGTGCCGGAACCGGTGGATCGATGCGAGCTCGTGCGTGCGGCCGGTGCGGCACAGCTCGTCGAACATGCCGCCACGGCCGACGGCCTGGAGCTGGCGCGGGTCGCCGACCAGCACCAGTCGCCACCGTTGCGACACGGTGAGTTGGACGAGTTGGTCGAGGGCGCCGGTGCCCAACATGCCGGCCTCGTCGCAGATCACGGTGGTGCCACTCGGCAAGCGGTGCTCGTCGCCGGGTTGCCCGGAGCGCCACTCGTAGCAGGAGCTTGGCCACCGTGTCGGTCGCCATCGCCGGTCTCGTCTCGCAGGACCTTGGCCGCCTTGGCCGTGGGCGCCACACCGAACACGGGCGGCCTCGCGCTGTTGCAGATCCTCGACGGCGCGGCGGAGGGTCGTGGTCTTCCCGGTGCCGGCGGGGCCGACGACGAGGACGAGCCGGTCGTGCCCGGCGACGGCTGTCGCAGCGTCGGCTTGGAGGGCATCGAGGCCCTCACGCTCCAGGGTGCTCGACGGCTCGGGCGGCTGATCGTGAGCGCCGATCGCGAAGGTGATGATGCGCTCCTCCTCGGCGAGCACCTGCTCGTGGGTGAGGTGCGGCTTCGCTCGGGGCGAGCCAGATGGAGCGCCCGTCCGACGCCCGTGTCGCGACGTTCGGGTCGGGCGGATCGAGGTCCACGCAGGTGGCGATCATGCGGTCGACGACACCCTCGACTGCCTGGGCCCAACCGCGTCCCGAGAGCTGGGACACGGGCGGGGCGAGGTCGCAGACGGCCCGGAGCACATCCGCGCGCGTCCAGGTGGAGCCGGCGCTCGAGAGGTGCTCCAGGACATCGGCGATGTCGATGGTGTCCTTCGACGGGACACCGAGCGCCGCTGTGCGCATCGCGGCGGTGAGACGCTCGGGTGTCCAGCCGAGTGCCGCCGCCTCATCGGACCAGCCGCCGCTCCAGGTCGGCCGTCGAGGCGTGGCTCTTGTTCGCCCGTGAGTCCTGCGCCGCCTCGCGGGTGAGCGCAGCCCTTTCCCACTTCGTCGGGTCGCGACCTTCTCGCTCTCGGAACTCGCTGACCTTGGCCTCGAGTTCGGCCTTGACCTGCTCGGTCCGCTTCGAGAACGCCTTGATCAGTTCCTCGGGCATCCCCTCGATCTCGGCCTGACCCTTGACGATCGGTTGCCAGGCGACCCCGTAGCGGTGGGTCAGCTCGGCGCGCAGGACCGACTGGTACAGGCCGCCGAGCGCACGTTGCTTGCGCTTGAGGTAGCGGGCGTCGAGCGCCAGCCACCGCCCGTCGGCGGTCTGCACCTTGGTGGAGATCACGACGTGGGTGTGGATCTGAGGGTCGTCCTCCCGAGAGGTGGCCTGACGGAACGCGGCCATGATCGAGGCCACCGACCTCGGGGTGCTGGCGGGCGCCGTTGACGCGGACTCGGGTGGTGGCGCCGTAGCGCTCGAGGTGGTCGAGGACGGCTTGCACGGCGATGTCGTGAGCCTCGAGTACGCCCGGGTCGCCGGTGAGACCCCACCACACCGACAGCGACTTCGGCGCAGAGAACGTGGCGTCGAACCCGGCCACGGCGGGGATGAGGTTGCCCTTGGCGTCCCAGCGGTCGACGAGCGGGTTGCCGAGCCGTGTCCCCGTCAACGGGGTCGTGGCCGGACAGGAGCGTCTCGAGGTCGTCCGTCGACACGGAGCCGACGAGGCCGAGCCCGGCGGCCTGGCGCCCGCGCCACTGACCCTCGCCCTCCGGGCCCTCGTCGGCCAGGTAGCGGGTGTAGTAGCGCGCCGTCGGGCCGGCCGTGCTGGCGTGGAGGGTCGTCACTCGGAGCATCGCGGTGTCCCGTTGCCGCCCGCGGGCACTTGTCTGTCGTGGTGATGCGTTTGGGGGTTCTCGGTGTCGGTGTGCATGGGTCAGGCCTGCGGGAGGAGGCTGAGCTGCGCGGGATCGGCCGTGGTTCGGGCCGTTGTGCGCTGGCGGGTGCGCTTCGCAGGCGGGGTCGCGGTGATGTCGTCGAGGTGGAGGCGGTAGCGCCCGGGACGGAACTGTCCGTCGGACCCGCGGTCCTGGATGGCTTCGACGACGCCGGCTCGCACGAGGGTGCCGATGGCCCGGTTGGCGGTGTTCTTCGCCACGCCGAGCTGGACGGCGAGCGATCGCACGGACGCGACGGCGACGGCTTCCCGCCGTCGGCGCGCTCGATGAGGCACTCCAGCGCGCACCACGCGGTGGGCCCGAGGTCGCGCCGCATGCGCGTCGGTTCGGTCGGCCTCCGTTTCGGGACGACATCACGCCGCCGGCGATCGAGCTGCTGCGTCGACCCACCGCATGAGCGCGTCGAGCGGGATGCGCTTCTGGTTGCCGAACCACACGAACGGGATGCCGGAGCTGACCGCCGGTGCGGTCCCACTCGACGGTGAGCTCGTAGGTCTTCGAGCGACCGAGCTGGAGCAGCTTGCCGGCCTGCTCGACGGTCAGGAAGCGAGGCATCTCGTCCACGGCACACTCCTTGATGTTGTGGTCCAAAGCAGTGACCACTTCATCGCGCGTACGTGATACGGTTGTCAAGCACAACAGCAGCGATTGAGGAGGGTCGGCATGGTCCGCCCACGCAAGCGGCAGTCGGAGCCGTCCGCGACGCCCGAGGCGCCAGGTCTCGACGTGAACGCGGTCGTCTCCTACAACGTGAAGGCGATCCGCGAGCGCCGGGGCCTGACCCAGCAGGCGGTCGCCGATCGACTCGCCGAGCTGACCGGCCACCAACTGCCGCAGGCCTCGATCTCGGCCATGGAGCGGGGGTTCGACGGTGAGCGTCGCCGCCGCTTCGATGCCCATGAGCTGTACCTGCTCTCGGTCGTGTTCGACGTGCCGATCGCCGTACTTCTTCATTCCGCCACCAGGGGCGACATCAACCGAGTTGGCTGACACCCGGCGGCCGGTCGCCGAGCTGTGGCGGGCGACGCTCGGCACCGAAGCCCAGCTCGAGGCTGTCGACGCACGGCTCGCCGAGATCCGCCAGGACGATCCCGACGCCTCCGACGAGATGCTCGCCGCCATCTTCGGCTCGGACGACAGCGCTACTGGATGGCACGACGACTTTCGCACCTGGCGCAAGCGCCGACTCCGCGAGGTCGAGGTGGAGTACGGCGACCAACTCGACGAGGTCGCCGAGTTCCTCGCCGAGTTCGCCTCGAAGGTGAAGGCACTCGGCCCCGCCGGCTACCTGCGATCCACGTCGCACCGAACGGGCGAGCCGGTCGATCTCGAAGACGAGGAGGCATAGCCATGGCAAGTGGACGACGACGACAGCTCGGCGGCATCGACCGACTCCCGAGTGGACGCTGGCGAGCCCGGCTGATCGACCCCGCGACCGGGCGCCGGACCAGCCTCGGGACCTTCAAGACCAAGGCGGACGCCGAGCGGGCCTTCGCGTCGGCGACATCCGATCAACAGAAGGGCGCCTGGGTCGCACCCGACAAGGGACGGGTCACGCTGGACGACTACTCGTGGCAGTGGCTCGAGACTCGCCTGACCCGGAAGGGTGAGCGGCTGCGACCCAAGACGCGCCAGCTCTACGAGGGCTTCCTCCGACTCCACATCCTTCCGACGCTCGGGCCGCTCCCGCTCGGTCGGCTGACGACCTCAGGCATCCGCAGCTGGCACGCCGGCCTGCTGGCCGACTGGGCCTCGGCGCTTCGTCGGTGGCCAAGTGCTACCGACTCCTTCGCGACCGATCCTCAACACCGCCGTCGAGGACGGCCTCATCGTGGCCAACCCGTGCACGATCAAGGGGGCCGGCGTCGAGCCCGCCGACGAACGGCCGCTGCCCACCCTTGGCGCAGGTGAACGCACTCGCCACCGAGGTGAAGCCGCAGTACCGGGCACTGATCCTGCTCGCCGCCTTCGGCGGTCTCCGTCGGGGTGAGCTGCTGGGCCTCGACACGACGAGACATCGACCTGCTCCATCGGACCGTCACCGTCCGGGTGCAACGAACGGAGGACGACGGCGGCCACCATCTGGTCGGGGCACCGAAGACCGACGCCGGCCGACGCGACTCTCGTGCTTCCGGTGGCGCCTGGTGCCCGAGATCGAAGCGCACCTCGCCGAGTGGACGCCACCCGATCCTGACGCGCCGGTGTTCGTCGGTCCGCGAGGTGGACCGCTTCGCATCGCGACCTGGAAGCGGGAGTGGACGCGAGCCCGGCGAGACGCTCGGACCTCGAGGGCGTACGACTGCATGATCTCCGCCACCTCGCCGGGACGATGGCGGCGGCGACCGGAGCGAGCACCAAGGAGCTGATGCACCGGCTCGGCCACGCCAGCCCACGCGCGCCGCCCTCCGCTACCAGCACGCGACGGCCGAGCGCGACGAGGCGATCGCCGACGGCATCGACCGCATCATCGAGGCGTCTCAACGAGACGACGACAGGACACGAACGTGATTCGCTTCCGAGGCGCCGAGGGCTGACGCGATCTACCAGATGGTCTCTACCAATTCCGTCTTCTGGATCCGCCCGTCACGGGTGACGAGTGGAAGCTCGAGGGCCCGTGCCGTCGCGAGGATGAAGCGGTCCCACGGATCGCCGAGTGCGTCGCGCGGGATCGAGACCGTGGCGTCGGCGACAGCCACATCGATCGGGTGCAGGTCGACCTTCGGTGACTCCACCATCGTCGATCTGCGCCGCGCCAAGTCGCCGACGGTGACGCCCAGCGTTGTCTGGGTGACATACCAGAGGTCAACCAGCGTCGCGACCGACACCACTATGCCGTCGGATGCCTCGGCATCAGAGCGCTGCGGAAGCGGCGTCGGATAGGCGGGACGATCCCTGTACGTACCAGACGATGGCGTGCGAGTCGGCGGACCCTCATGAAGACGGGGCGAGATCCTGCCGGGTCAGCTCACTCGCCCGCTCGAAGGCGTCCCAATCGATGTCGGGCAGATCCGGAAGTGAACCGGCGAGGCCGGTCGAGGCGACGGACGGGTCATCCGTCGCCAACACCCGCAGGTGAGCGCCCGGTCGCAGACCGAGGCTCGCGAGCTGGTCGGCGGGGATGCTCCCGTCCTCCGCTACGACGAGTTCCTTTGGGTCGGTTGGTTCAAGTGCGCTCACGGGTACATGGTACGACGAGATCACGAGAGCCGTCGCTACATTCTCAGCTCAGTCCGGTGAGCCCTCTCACGACGGCCAAACGCTCGTACCAGTACCACGTAGGAACGCATGACCATCTGGAGGCCACCCCCAGTTTGAGACGCACGTAGGCGGGCAGGCTGGACGCCGAAGGCCTGACTCCGGCTTCTATTGAGCGGCTCGTGGCGGAATCGGTGTCGGAGTCCGAGGTTCTGGATTTCAAGAAGTCCTTGTGGGAATCATCAAAGGGATGGCCCGCGCGGACGTGACTGATCCCGTAGCTGTCGCCGGCATCAGCCCGAGGGTCGACCAGGAAAATCGGGGCACTTCCTGACAAGAAATCTCAGATTGTTTCGAGGAGCCAAGAACCCCAGGGCCCCGCCCGGCGTCGAGGCCAGTTGACCGAGATCGTGCCGATCCGGTTCGCTGAAGACACCCTCGAAGAGGTCCGTAGTCGCGCTGATGCCGATCACCGGTCGATCAGCGCCTGGATCCGTCTCGTGGTGCAGCACGAACTAGAACGCGACGCCGGCTGATCTGAGCAATCAGCAATGCCCGTCCTCGACGATCATCGAAAACCGACATGAGGTCGGTGTTCTGGCCGGTGGTTGGGAGGGTTCGCGGGCGCCTCCCGGATCACCCCGAGTACGGTTACCTGCATGGGGAACGTGATTTGTGCCCTACCGGGTCGCTGGCTTACCGACAATGAGGAAAGCCGACGGGAGTACACGGACGCCCGATGCCTGTGACCCCAAAGCGCACGACCCTGCCGGCGATGACGCGTTCATTGCAGCCGGAACCGCAGCGATCGTCTCATCGGCGGGTGCGGAGGACCGGGTGGTCTGGTTGGCTGGGTTGCGCGGTGGTGCTGGCGGTTCTGTTGGTGGCATGTTCCGGCAAGAGTGTTGATGACGCCGAGGAAAGTGCAAGTGCCTGTAGATATGGGGTCATGGATGACGTTGAGAGTTTTTCGCTCGTGCTCAGCCGCTCGGTGTGGATGACACCGGTGGACTCCGATGGGGCCCCGGTACTGGCGGTGGAATGTCTCGGTCACGGCAACTACCTCTGGCAAAGCGAGGACGCCTTCGTTGCCGGACCAGTTGAATGGGTGCAGCGCGAGACGTCCATCACCGACACCGACAACTACGTGTTGAACGACCCTTCGTGCTGCTTGTCCGCAAACTTTCCGGCTGGTACGCCGATGTCCGACGTGGTCGTGGCGCTCTCCTCTGTTGAGTTCGTTGACCGCGGCGCATGGGTAGACGAACTGGTCGCGATCGCGTTGGAGGCCGACTCGGCGAACGACCTGGACCATGTCCGTATGGTCGATGATTTGGACCCCTGGGTCTACGAGTACAACCCGGGCGGTTGGTACCGAATGGGTACGGAGTCAGATTCCTGCCCCGATCGAATGCTGCTTGTGGCGCAGCACGACTCCGAAGTCCGGATGGGATGTGAGAGTGAGTGGCGCGCGTCAGGGCCTGATCTGGTGGGGACCTCCGACACGAATCCAGACCTCCTGACATAGGAAGGCGCGCACTTCGCTGACCAGCGGGTATCCACCAGTTCGGGTCGTCGGGGTGAGATAATGTCTTCGGAGTGATCGGAGATTCTGGGAGGTCTGGGGATGGCGTTGGCAGCGAGCAGACAGGGCGCGATACAGCCGCTTCCGCTGGCTCCGGGCGCCTCGGTTCCAGTAGCCGATGGTGTGGCGTTTCTAGAGGACGACGAGGGCAACGGCTCGGTGTTCTTGTGGGGGATGGCGGCGTGGAGTTGGGGCGCGGGTGACCGTGTGGCCCGCAGGCTGGCGGCGGTGCAGCTCGTCGAGTCCAAGGCGGCCAGGCAACGCCAGGTGGCTGCCGCTTTCGGCGTGAACGAGGACACGTTGATCATCTGGCGCGGCGAGTACAAGGCGAAGGGCACCGCAGGGCTGGTCGGCCGTCGGCTGGGTCCGAAGGGACCGTCGAAGCTCACCGACGCCAAGCGGGCCGAGATCCAGGCGTTGCGCGGTCAGGGGCTTGCGTTGCTAGCGGTAGCTGAGCGCACGGGAGTGTCGACTGACACCGTGCGCCGGGCCTTGACCGGGCCACCGGCGTCGGCACCGACACCGAAGGCCGCTGAGCCCTCGGGTGTATCCGAGCTCGAGCCTCTCGCTCGTCCCGCTGATCGCAGCGCTGAACGCCAGGCGGCTCGTGCCGGTGCGCTCACCGAGGCGCCGCCGGTGATCTGTGAGGGCGCGTCGTTGCCGCTCGCGGGTGCGCTCATCATCTTGCCGGCGGTCGTCGCGATGGGTCTGCTCGGCTGCTCGGAGCGGGTCTACAGCACCGGTCGAGCAGCGTTCTACGGGCTGCGCTCGCTGGTCCTGTCGGTCGTGTTCGCGTGCCTGCTGGGCGAACCACACGCTGAAGGACTCACCCGTGTCGACCCGACCGACGTCGGGCGACTGCTCGGCCTCGACCGGGCACCTGAGGTCAAGACCATGCGTCGGCGCATGGATGAGCTCGCACAGCTCGGTCGCGCCGACCGTTTCATCGACGCGCTGGCACGACACCATCTCGACACCCACGCCGAGACCGCTGGGATCTTCTATGTAGACGGCCACGTACGCGCCTACCACGGCGCCGCAGAGGTCCCCAAAGCCCATGTGGCACGTATCCGCCTCGCCATGCACGCCGAGGTCGACACCTGGGTCTGCGACCGAAACGGCGACGGCGTGCTCGTGTGGTCCACCCCGCCGGGCGCTTCACTGGTCGGTGAGCTACGCACAGTCGTGGCCAAGATCCGAGACCTGGTCGGCGCCACCGCCCACCCGACGATCTGCTTTGATCGTGGCGGCTGGTCCCCGAAACTGTTCGCGGAACTCACCCTGGCGGGCTTTGACATCCTCACCTACCGCAAGGGCGACAAGACCAACGAACCCCGCCGAGCGTTCACCGAGCACGTCTACCTCGACGACACCGGACACGAGCACCGCTACCTGCTCGCGGACCGCAACGTGCGCATCGCCTACGACAGCGGCCGACGGCGCTTCGCCTGCCGACAGATCACCCGCCTCGACCCCGCCAGCGGCCACCAAACCCAGATCCTCACCACCCGCACCGACCCCGACCCCGCCCCCGTGGCCCACGCCATGTTCAACCGTTGGAGCCAGGAGAACTTCTTCCGCTACATGCGCACCCACTACGCCCTCGACGCCCTCGACACCTACGCCACCATCGACGACGACCCCGACCGGCTCGTGCCGAACCCGGCCCGACGCGACGCGGACCGGCTACTGCGCGACGCACGACGACAGCTCCGCGACTGCGAGGCAGCCGAGGGCAAGGCCTCCATCAACGGCCGCCGCCCCAGCCCTGAGCTCCTCAACGCCTTCGCCGCAGCCCGCGCCGAAGTCGACGGCCTCGCTCACACGACCAAAGCAATCCCCGCCAAGGTCCCCCTCGGCGAAGTGCGACCCGACGCGGTACGCCTCGCCCCCGAACGCAAACGCATCCACGACGCCATCCGCATGGCCAGCTACAACGCCGAGTCCGCCCTCGCCCGCCTCCTCGCCCCCCACTACGCCCGAGCCGGCGACGAAGCCCGCAGCCTGCTCCGCGAAGCCTTCCGAACCCCCGCTGACCTCAAGGTGGTCGGCGACGAACTCCACGTGCGGCTCTCCCCGCTCTCAGCACCCCGGCGCACACGCGCCATCGCCGGTCTCTGCAACGAGCTCACCGCCACCAAGACCCTCTACCCCGGAACCAAGCTCACCCTCGTCTACTCGGTCAACGAACACCGATGACTCCGCAGAGATGATCGCTCTATGTCAGGAGGTCTGGAATCTGGGCGTTCTTGCGAGCCACGACGGCGAACCCGACGTTGCGGTCACGACACCCCCACACGAACCCGTGGGTACAACCAGCCGAATCGGTGCGCACCATCACCGCCCTGGCCACCTCGTCGACGTGGTCGCCGACATGGTGACCAGCCGCGACCGCTGCGGGAAGCTGAGCGACCGCTGCGTCCAACAGGTTGAGGTGATCGGCGATGTTGTTGGCGGCCGCGTTCCCGGGCCGCAGGATCGCGGCGAGCGTTTCACCGGTCGTGTCCGCGAAGCACAGCATCGGGTGGAACCCGAACCCACCCTTGTAGGTCGGGGCGGTGCCGGCTTTGTTCTCGGAGTGGATCTGCACCAGCGACGCGTCGATGTCCAACACCACCCTCTCGGTGTTGTTCGTCACCGACGACCGCTCCCATACCTTGGCCCGCACCCCGGCGACGGCTTCCCACAACCCTTCCACGGTTGCCGGCTTGAGGTCACGAAAGGTCCGATACGTCGTGGAGTCCGACGCGACCGAACCGAACAAGCGGTGTTCGACACGCAGATGCTCAACGTCCGCGCAAGACTCGCCTCCCCCGGCGAGCATCAACATCGCGTGGGTCAACACCTTGCCGCGGTCATGCAGCGGCGCCCGCTCACCGGTCGGGAGAATCCGATCCGACAAGGCTGCCCCCAACCCCAACCGGTCCGCGAACGCGCCCAACGCGTGCAACCCGACATGACCGACCGTGCCCTTCCCGCCGCCCTCGATCCCGACCTTCAACGCGCTGGTAGTCTCCACCTGTCAGGTGCCCTCCTCGTTGGCCTTCTTGTTGCTTCACAACACCAAGAAAAGCCCATGATCAGGGCACTTGTCGCGTCTCAGGTACCTCGCGTCATCTCACCCCGTGAACGATCGGGGCTAGCTAGTCGGTACAGCAGCGGTGCTTGTCTACATGACCGTTCTGGCCGAATCCATGACCAGCGTCGGGGAGTGTGGGCCCGACCCATCATCGGCGTGCACCGGAGGTGTGGACACGAGGATCGCGGTCCGAGTCAGCGGACTGCTACTCGTAGCTGGCCTTGGTGTGGTTGCGCTCACGCGGGCACGGGTCGGTCGGACCCACGTTCTCATCACGGTCGCTGGCCTCTGCATGCTCGCGCTCGTCGCCCTGGCGCCAGCGCCATGACCCGCCGAACAATGCCGGGATGGACAGCACTGATTTCGGCGAGGCGCGGCGTTCGGTGATCGCTCGTCGCCGCGTCAGATCACTGGTGTGGGCCACGTTCATGCCATCCGCCCGGGTCATCGCCGCGTCGATGAGACGTCGTGAGCGTTCGTCGCTCGATGGCATGAGGTGTGTGTAGATCCGGAGCGTGAAGCCCGGGTCGGCGTGGCCGAGGTACTGGCTGACGGCCTTGATCGACTCGACGACGACCGCGGCCGCAGAGACGACCACAGCCGTCGATCCGATCAAGTCGGGCGTGGTAGACGTTCCCGCGTGATCGCGCTCGTCGACGAGGTGGCTCCGGAGGACAAGGGCGGGATCTACTACGTCGTCACGGCCGCTGTCCTGCTCGGAGAAGAAGCCGATGCTCGCGGTGTTCTGTCGGAACTCCTGCCCGCTGGTCGGCGGCGGCCGTTCCATTGGCACACCGAGGGCCGCACGACGCGTGAGGCGATGATGGGCTGCATCGACCGGCTGGGCGTCATCGCCCACGTGTGCGTGCACTACCCCACCGGCCGCCGGCGTCAGGAGGCCGCACGCGCCGCCGCGTTCGGGGAGCTGCTGCCGGTCCTGATCGACGACGGCGTCGATCACCTCATCATCGAGTCCCGGGCGACGGCGCAGGACGGACGCGACAAGCAGACCATCCTCGAGGTCCTGCGTCGCTCCGAGACCCCGAGCGCGATCACCTACGAGTGGCGGGCCAAGACCGAGCCGCTGCTCTGGATCGCCGACGCGATCGCCGGAAGCGTCCGAGACCACCTGCTTGGCGAGACCGAGGTGTGGCTCGACACGCTGCGACGCAGCAACACGGTGGGGGAGCTCCGCTATCAGACGGCGAAGTTGTCAGCCGTCACGGATATCCCTGGTTGAGGACGATTTCCGTCACGGATATCCCTGATCGCCCGTCACGGATATCCCTGGCTCGCCGTCAGGGGTGTCCCTGCCGGTGTTCGGGGTGCCCGCCGCCGGTGGGGTATCCCGGGTTCGGTCTGCTTGTCCCGTTGAGGCTCTTCCTCGTCTCCATCGACGACGAGGAGAGATCATGGCGAGGAGAACGATCACTGTGATTGATGT
>CAVRDY010000006.1:0-50978 GCA_963719935.1 uncultured Actinomycetes bacterium
CACGATTATGCCGACATCCGCGTTATGCCGACCCTTCTCGTCGAGTGCTGGCAGCGTGAGGTGAGCTGAGTGTTCGGGTCGGCATAACGCGAGCGGCTGCTGCGATCGTGTTCTTCTTCATCGGGGAGAAGGAGACGACGATGGCAAGGCAGATCAGGGTGAGCAGGGTGGTGGTCGCGGGCCGCTGGCCCCGTTCGCCGACGCATACCGCGAAGAGTTGGAGGGCGTGGGGTACACGCGTTGGTCGGTGGTCTACCTCCAGCGGCAGGTGGCCTGTGTGAGCCGTTGGCTCGACGCGCCGGGGCCTGGGTGTGGAGCAGTTGGACGAGGCGTGCATCGAGGCGTTCGTTGCGGAGCAGCGGGAGAGGGGTCGTGTGGCCGGGGTGTCGCGGCCCGGTCTGTCGTGCCTCCTGAAGCTGTTGCGTGACCTGGGCGCCGTGAGCGTGGCGGTGCCATTCGAGCTGTCGCCGACGGAGGAGTTGATGGAGTCCTTCGGTCGTTTCCTGCTGACCGAGCGTGGTCTGGTGCCGGGCACCGTTCGCGGATATGTGGACCGGGCGCGCCGGTTCGTGGCTGGGCTCGGTCCCGGCGGGCTCGCAGCGGTGACGGCGGCGCAGGTCACGGACGCGGTGCTCGGGGAGTCGGCGTCGGTGTCGGTGAGCGCTGCGCAGAACTACGTCGCCGGTCTGCGGGCGTTCCTGCGCTTTTGCTTCGTCGAGGGTCTCGTCGAGGCGGACCTGTCGGAGGCGGCACTGTCGATCACTGGTCGGAGGCGTTCGCCGCTTCCAGGGGAATCGCCAAGCACGAGGCCGAGGCGCTGCTCGCGTCCTGCGACCGACGCACCGCGATCGGTCGGCGCGACTACGCGGTGATCATCACGCTGCTGCGTCTGGGTCTGCGCAGGGGTGAGGCCGCCGGCCTGCGGATCGACGACATCGACTGGCGGGCCGGCGAGCTGGTGGTGGTGGGCAAAGGCGGCCGGAGGGACCGGCTGCCGCTACCCACCGACGTCGGCGCTGCCATTGCCTCTTACCTGCGGCAGCGGCCGCCCGGCCAGCGACCGTCGCGAGGTGTTCCTGCGGGCCAGAGCACCGTTCGGCCCGATGGCGGCGGGGACCGTCGCATCGACGGTGCGGCGCGCGTGTCGACGGGCGGGTGTGCCCGAAGTCGGCGCGCACCGCTTGCGCCACACCGCGGCCTGTGAGATGGCCGCAGCGCAGGTCCCGCTGCCCGAGATCGCTCAGGTGCTACGCCACCGGAGCTTGCAGTCCACCGCCATTTACGCCCGGGTCGATCTCGACCGGCTCCGAGAGCTGGCCCTGCCCTGGCCTGGGGAGGGTTCGCGATGAGCGCGCTGTGCGATCACGTCGAGGACTACCTCCGGTTGCGCCGCTCCCTGGGCTACAAGCTGGAGCGGGCCGGTCATCTCTTGCCGCAGCTGGTCACATACCTGGAAGCCGCCGGCTCTGCGACGCTTACCGCCGAACTGGCGATCTCGTTCGCACGCCTTCCCGAGAACGCCCGTCCCGCGCACTGGGCGGCTCGCCTGAGCGTTGTGCGCGGCTTCGCCCGCTATCTCCGGACCATCGAACCAGCGACCGAAGTCCCGCCCCCAGCGGTGTTCCCTGCCCGGCGCCATCGTCGGGTCCCCTACCTGTGGTCCCAGGAGGAGATCGGCAGGCTCCTCGAGGCCGCCCGGGTGCTGCACCCACCGTTGCGGGCCGCCACCTACGAGGCGCTGTTCGGGCTCCTCGCGGTGTCGGGCATGCGCGTTGGTGAGGCATGCGGCCTCGACGGGGCCGACGTCGACTTCGGCACCGGCGTCATCACCATCCGCCACGCCAAGTTCGATCGGCCACGCCTGGTGCCCCTCCATGACACAACCACCGCGGCGCTGCGCGCCTACGCCACCGAACGCGACCGTCTCAGCCCGGCCCGCTCGACAGCGTTCTTCGTCTCAGGTGCCGGCACCAGGCTCAACCGCAGCGCGGTGGCCATGGTGCTCAGACAGATCACGACCGCCATGGGTCTCCGCAGCGAAACGGTCCGTCCCACCCCGCACCAGTTGCGGCACAGCTTCGCTGTCCGCACCCTCGTCGACTGGCACCGCAACGGCGTCCGCGTCCAAGACCACATCGCCGTCCTGTCGACCTACCTGGGACACGTCAGCCCGGCCGACACCTACTGGTATCTGTCAGCCTCGCCGGAGCTGATGGCACTCGCCGCCGAACGGCTCGACACCCACATCGGAGGCCGACGATGAGCGCGCTCGCCCCCGGACTCCAGGCCTTCTTCACCGACCGCCTCATCAGCCAACGCGACGCCAGCCCCAACACCGTCGCCGCCTACAAGACCGGCCTCCGTCTCCTGGTGGCCTTCGCCGCCGAACGCACCGGCACAAGCCCCAGCGCGCTCGACATCGCCGAGATGGACGCGCCGCTCGTCGCCGCGTTCCTCGACCATCTCGAGCGCGACCGCCACAACAGCGTGACCACCCGCAACAGCCGTCTCGCAGCCATCCACTCCCTGTTCGGCTACCTGGCGCTACACCACCCCGAGCACGCGGCATCCATCCAACGGGTGCTGGCCATCCCCACCAAGCGCGCCCAACGCAACCTCGTCACCTACCTCGCCGAGAACGAGATCGACGCCCTGCTCGGCTCCTGCGATCTGGGTCGCTGGACCGGACGACGCGACCACACCATGTTCGCCCTCACGATCCAGACCGGGCTGCGCATCTCCGAGCTCGCCGGCCTCGACTGCGGTGACATCACCCTGGGCACCGGCGCCCACGTGCACACCATCGGCAAGGGCCGCAAGGAACGACGCACACCACTCATCCACCCGACCCGGGCCGTCCTCAAGGCCTGGCAGGCCGAACGCGGCGGCACACCAACCGACCCGCTGTTCCCGACCACGACCGGCAAACGCATGAGCCGCGACGCCATCGAGCGACGCCTCACCCACCATCTGGCCCTTTCGTCCGCGAGCTGCCCGTCGATCGCCGACAAGCACGTGACCATGCACACGCTGCGTCACACCGCCGCCATGCGGCTCCTGCTCGCCGGCAACGACATCACCGTCATCGCGCTATGGCTCGGACACGAGCAGATCGCGACAACGAACATCTACCTCCACGCCGACATGAGCCACAAACAACGAGCCATCGACAGGACCAAGCCGCTGGACGCAAAGCCCGGCCGCTATCGGCCCCCCGACGCGCTCCTCGCGTTCCTCGAGGCCCTCTGATTATGCCGACACAAGATGCCGCGCCACCCCCGCTGACCAGCGGACACGCGCTCGTGTCGGCATAACGCGGATGTCGGCATAATCGTGGTTATGCCGACGTCGGCATAACCACGACCTGAGGCACTACGTGGCGACCCAGCTCCTCGGGGCCGGCGTAGATCCCCGCACCGTCGCCGGTCGACTCGGCCATGCCAACCCGACGGTCACGATGACGGTCTACGGCCACTTCCTGCCCGAGAAGGACCGAGCGGCAGCCGACTTCCTCGACGACCTGCTCGACGGCTGACACAGCGACCTACGCAGCGTCGCCAGGGTGCTCGGCGACGAGCTGCTCGACGGCCCACGCCGGGATGAGCGTGCGCCGGGTCGAGCCGAGATCGACCGACGGCAGCACGCCGTCTCGGACGAGCCGGTCGACGGTTGGCCGAGAGACGCCGAGCATCGCGGCGACCTCACGGGTCGAGTAGGTCAGCTTCGGCAGCTGACGGGTGTCGGCCATCGGGCCTCCATGGGATCGAGGTGCGAGCCGCGACACGCGGCCCTACCTAACAAACCCACCCCGAAGTTGGCCTCGGTCCCCAAATTTCTCGAATTTCCGGACGCTCGCCGCTTCGGGAGTGGACAGAGACGACCTCGGGTGTTCCCACAGGAACCACAATGATAAAGTTGTGGTGATGATCCCGCCGTTCGACACCGACTCAGGACTCTTGCCGGTCGGCGAGCACGAAGCATCGTGGGACGAGGTCCTGGAGCGGTTCGGGTGGAACGGGAAGCGACGCAGCCTGCTCGACGGGTTGGCCGAGGCGCTGGAGCTGCTTGCCGCCGTCGGCTGCGGGCAGGTGTGGCTGAACGGCAGCTTCGTCACGGCCAAGGACGAGCCCGGCGACTTCGATGCGTGCTGGGACACGGACGGGGTCGACCTCGACAAGATCGACCCGGTGTTCCTCGACCTGACCGCCGGGCGCGTCGCACAGAAGAGCCGCTTCGGCGGCGAGTTCTTCCCGAACGTGATCGAGACCGGCAGCGGCCTCGTGTTCGCGGAGTTCTTCCAGAATGAACGAGACGGTTCCCGCAAGGGGATCGTCGTCCTGAAGCTCGGGGGACCGACATGATCACCAACGACGTGCAGTACCGATCGACCAAGGCTCATCTGCGCCAGTTCGAGGAGGCGCTCGCCAACCTCGAAGCGGCGGCGGACAAGAAGCCCACCAAGCTGCAGAAGCTCGAGATGGATGCCGTGGTCGCACAGGCCGGCGATCTCCGCGCCGAGATCGCCGAGTACGAGCGTCTCCTGTCCGGCGAGGTCTCGACCTTCAGCGCGACGACGCTCGCGGGACTCGCCACTCTGCTGATCCAAGCACGGATCGCACGCGGCTGGACGCAGAAGCGGCTGGCGGACGAGCTCGGCGTGGCCGAGCAGCAGGTCCAGCGCTACGAGGCGACCGAGTATCGGTCCGCCAGCCTGGCGCGCATCTGCGACGTCGCAGCAACGCTCGGGATCGACATCGCCGAGACCGGCCAGCTCCGCGACCCCAGTGCGGCCTGACCTCTGCTCACGACAGCCAGTCGCAGCCTTCATCGAAATGTGTGAGCCCGAGTTGGACGCCGAGGTCCTTAGGTCCACCAGGGGCCTGGTAGTCCTTCTGCCCGCCGACAGTCAGATGCCATTCGCCGGCGGCGAGTTCGACGACGACGCCGTCATCGGACTCCAGTTGCCATCCCTGGGCGATGTAGAAGTCTGCGGCGCGCCGCTCGAGGTCGTCTGAGGACTCCCCCTGAGCCTCGATCTGTTGGATCAGCGTGGCTGAGCCTCGGAAGCTCGACTGCCCTCGTTCCGTGATCGTCGCCCCCGGTGGGATCGGCTCCAGCATGTCGTCTCGTGGAATCTGACTCGGGCAGTCGATCTTTCGGACGGATGGCAGGAGGACGATCATGAAGAGGCCCGGGAGGGCACACATGAGCAGAGGCGCCTCCACGCTGGTCCCTCGGTAGCGCGCGGCAGCGATCCCGGCCACGAAGAGCATCCAGATCGCAGAGCGCGATCGCCATCCAGAAGGCGAAGTCGCGAGGCGAGAAAAGATCCCAGTGTGACCATGGCCCGCCGTCCGGCGGCTGATTCCAGACCTCCTGACATAGAGCGATCATCTCTGCGGAGTCATCGGTGTTCGTTGACCGAGTAGACGAGGGTGAGCTTGGTTCCGGGGTAGAGGGTCTTGGTGGCGGTGAGCTCGTTGCAGAGACCGGCGATGGCGCGTGCGCCGGGGTGCTGAGAGCGGGGAGAGCCGCACGTGGAGTTCGTCGCCGACCACCTTGAGGTCAGCGGGGGTTCGGAAGGCTTCGCGGAGCAGGCTGCGGGCTTCGTCGCCGGCTCGGGCGTAGTGGGGGGCGAGGAGGCGGGCGAGGGCGGACTCGGCGTTGTAGCTGGCCATGCGGATGGCGTCGTGGATGCGTTTGCGTTCGGGGGCGAGGCGTACCGCGTCGGGTCGCACTTCGCCGAGGGGGACCTTGGCGGGGATTGCTTTGGTCGTGTGAGCGAGGCCGTCGACTTCGGCGCGGGCTGCGGCGAAGGCGTTGAGGAGCTCAGGGCTGGGGCGGCGGCCGTTGATGGAGGCCTTGCCCTCGGCTGCCTCGCAGTCGCGGAGCTGTCGTCGTGCGTCGCGCGAGTAGCCGGTCCGCGTCGCGTCGGGCCGGGTTCGGCACGAGCCGGTCGGGGTCGTCGTCGATGGTGGCGTAGGTGTCGAGGGCGTCGAGGGCGTAGTGGGTGCGCATGTAGCGGAAGAAGTTCTCCTGGCTCCAACGGTTGAACATGGCGTGGGCCACGGGGGCGGGGTCGGGGTCGGTGCGGGTGGTGAGGATCTGGGTTTGGTGGCCGCTGGCGGGGTCGAGGCGGGTGATCTGTCGGCAGGCGAAGCGCCGTCGGCCGCTGTCGTAGGCGATGCGCACGTTGCGGTCCGCGAGCAGGTAGCGGTGCTCGTGTCCGGTGTCGTCGAGGTAGACGTGCTCGGTGAACGCTCGGCGGGGTTCGTTGGTCTTGTCGCCCTTGCGGTAGGTGAGGATGTCAAAGCCCGCCAGGGTGAGTTCCGCGAACAGTTTCGGGGACCAGCCGCCACGATCAAAGCAGATCGTCGGGTGGGCGGTGGCGCCGACCAGGTCTCGGATCTTGGCCACGACTGTGCGTAGCTCACCGACCAGTGAAGCGCCCGGCGGGGTGGACCACACGAGCACGCCGTCGCCGTTTCGGTCGCAGACCCAGGTGTCGACCTCGGCGTGCATGGCGAGGCGGATACGTGCCACATGGGCTTTGGGGACCTCTGCGGCGCCGTGGTAGGCGCGTACGTGGCCGTCTACATAGAAGATCCCAGCGGTCTCGGCGTGGGTGTCGAGATGGTGTCGTGCCAGCGCGTCGATGAAACGGTCGGCGCGACCGAGCTGTGCGAGCTCATCCATGCGCCGACGCATGGTCTTGACCTCAGGTGCCCGGTCGAGGCCGAGCAGTCGCCCGACGTCGGTCGGGTCGACACGGGTGAGTCCTTCGAGCGCGTGGTTCGCCCAGCAGGCACACGAACACGACCGACAGGACCAGCGAGCGCAGCCCGTAGAACGCTGCTCGACCGGTGCTGTAGACCCGCTCCGAGCAGCCGAGCAGACCCGTCGCGACGACCGCCGGCAAGATGATGAGCGCACCCGCGAGCGGCAACGACGCGCCCTCACAGATCACCGGCGGCGCCTCGGTGAGCGCACCGGCACGAGCCGCCTGGCGTTCAGCGCTGCGATCAGCGGGACGAGCGAGAGGCTCGAGCTCGGATACACCCGAGGGCTCAGCGGCCTTCGGTGTCGGTGCCGACGCCGGTGGCCCGGTCAAGGCCCGGCGCACGGTGTCAGTCGACACTCCCGTGCGCTCAGCTACCGCTAGCAACGCAAGCCCCTGACCGCGCAACGCCTGGATCTCGGCCCGCTTGGCGTCGGTGAGCTTCGACGGTCCCTTCGGACCCAGCCGACGGCCGACCAGCCCTGCGGTGCCCTTCGCCTTGTACTCGCCGCGCCAGATGATCAACGTGTCCTCGTTCACGCCGAAAGCGGCAGCCACCTGGCGTTGCCTGGCCGCCTTGGACTCGACGAGCTGCACCGCCGCCAGCCTGCGGGCCACACGGTCACCCGCGCCCCAACTCCACGCCGCCATCCCCCACAAGAACACCGAGCCGTTGCCCTCGTCGTCCTCTAGAAACGCCACACCATCGGCTACTGGAACCGAGGCGCCCGGAGCCAGCGGAAGCGGCTGTATCGCGCCCTGTCTGCTCGCTGCCAACGCCATCCCCAGACCTCCCAGAATCTCCGATCACTCCGAAGACATTATCTCACCCCGACGACCCGAACTGGTGGATACCCGCTGGTCAGCGAAGTCCGCGCCTTCCTATGTCAGGAGGTCTGGATTCATGAAGACAAGGGTCAACCCGATCGCGAACAGCGGAACAGCGGGAAGCCCGATCAGCCAGATCCATCGAAGCTTGACCCGACCGGGAGGGGGCATGTCGACCTCCGGCGTGTCGGCTCCGAACCGTGCCGCCCGGATGTCTCTCACGGCGGCCACCGCAGCGAGCGCGAGGAGAGCCGTCACAGCGACGCTTCCTGCGACGACAACTCCGCTCGACGACCCCAGCGGGTCAGCGACGAGCCAGATCACGGCGATGACCGCACCGGTGAAGGCGACGACCGCGATCTGCAGCGGAGCACTTCGGGAAGGCGCCGCTTCGCTCGATTCGGCGATCTCGTCCAGATCCTCCACCGCCCGACGGTAACTCGGCCGACACGCCCGGCGTTGAGCGCACCCCGGTCTCGCCCGCGGCCAGGGCTTGGTCGTCCTGGCCCCGATCCTCATGGCACCCTTCACAGAAAATCACCACAAGGTGAGCACCCGAGTTTCGTCCCGTCCGCTTATAGTCGCACCGTGGCACGGAGGCATCGCGACACTCAGGACTCGCTGCCCTTCGAGGACGTCGAATCCGACGCCGCGACGAAGCTCAGATCCGGCTGCCGCGGATGCGGAAGGTGGTGCGCGCAGACCCGGCCGCCCCCGTGTCTGGGCGTCGGAGGCGGAGCGGAAGCGGGCCTACCGGGAGCGACTCGCGAGTGACTTCGCGGAGCCCGATCGACTCCGGAAGGAGCTTCGAGCCCAGAGGAAGCAGAGCGCTGACAAGGACCGCGAGATCACCCGACTGATGCGCGAAGTCGAGCGCGCCGAGGCCGCCGAGAGCGCGGCGCTCAGCCGCCAGCACCACCTCGAATCGATGATCGAGCACCTCGAATCGAAGGTCGACGACTGGCGTTCGCGGGCCCAGGCACTCGCCAGGAAGCGCGAGGAAGAACGGGCGGAACGCGACGAGATCGACCGCCGGCGAGCCCGCGAATCGAAGCCGAAGGCACGCTTGGAGCTGCCCAATCTGCAGACTCACGGGCGGCCGATCCCACCCGCGCAGCGACCCAAACCGTGACGACGGCTGGCGCTACGAGCCGCCCAACTCCCTCAGCTGTTGGTAGAGCGGTTCAAGGTTCCCGAGGAGCATCGGCACCAGCTTCTCGCCCGCACCGGCACCAAAGATGCTGTCCTGATCGCCGTTGGCGAACGAGACGACGTCTTCCAACTCCTCGGCGCCAAGGACCTCCTGCAGCGCAGCGTTCAACGCTTCGAACGGCGGCAGCAGACCACGCGCGGCGCAGTATGCCTGCTGGATTTCCCGATGACGGTCAGCCACGAGACCCACGGGTCGAGGGATCAGCAGATCGTCGTCTGACATCGTCCCGACGCTACTCCCCTCGCCCGCACGCTGATCGTGAGCCGGTAGTGCGTCGGCCGCTAACGCCTTCCCGAGCCGTACAGGTGCCAGTCGGCCGCGGCAAGAACTATGCCGTCGTTGAAGTTGAGCAAGCCGAGGGCGAACCGATTGTCTTCGGACTCGTCCGTGGAGCGAAGGTCTACCCCACCTGCTTCCAGGAGCGTCTGCGTCAGTCCCCGCACACACCAGTTCGCGTGGATCGAGAGATCGTTGTGAGGCATCCAACCCTCGGATAGCGGGCCGAGGTCGTCCAGATCGTCGTCATCCCAGTCGTCGTCCGGATCAACCTGAGGCTCGAACCACTCCCGCTGGATATCCAGCCCGACGGGTTGCCATTCCTCGATCAGCCGAGACACCTCCGGCTCCAATGATCCGATGCTGGGCCGGGGCGGCAGCCCGAGCAGGAGCGCCGAGAGCTGGTACCCAGACAGCACGAGGGCTCGGCAGAGGAAGGCAAACGGCGGGTTCTCCTTGATGTCATGACCGGTCGCACGCATCCGTAGGTACACGATCATCTCGGCAGCGCCCTCCACAACGGGGTCGCCGTAGGCCTCCATCTCCCGGTAGACGCGCTGGGGGTCGGCATTGGGGCGAGGGTCAGTGCTCATCCGACCGAGTGCCGTGGAGAGATCCGTGCGGGAGAACGTCGTCATCGCAGCATGCTCTGAATCAGGCGCTGCCCGTCCGAAGGGAGCTGCCTCATGTAGTTCTGGACAAACGTCGGGTCCGCCCGAGCGGCGTCCGCCACGGCTCGATTGGCCATGCCTCGCCATTGGTTCAACTCCGTGAGGCTTGGAACGCCGTTGGCCGCACCCGGGTCGCCGTGCGCGGATGCAAGGATCCTGCGGGCGAGCGACTTCCCGCTCGACAGGAGCGATGTCGAACCAGCGTGTTCCAGGATCGGGAAGACGACCATCAAGTCGGTCGCGTGAACGGCGGTGCGCCGCTTCATGAATCCGAGATTCCTGCCACATCCGCACGGGCATGCCGCCATGTGATCCCTCCAGGCTGATGGTCGCAGGAGGAGCCTATTGCGCGGGTCCGGAACGGACCTCGAAGAACTCGCCTGGCCTACTTCGGCGACAGCCCGAGCGCGATCTTGTCGGCGGCCTGTGTGGCTCGTTCGATCATCGACACTGCGATGCCGGCGTCCTCCGGGTCGATCAGCCCTTCCTCGACCGCCATGCGACCCTTCTGGATCTCCCGGGTGCAGTCATCGAGCGCGCTCATCAGCTCGGTGAGGTCCTCAGGCGGGACTCGGAGGTGAGCAAGCCGATACCTGAGCATCGCGAGCCTCTTCCGTTGCTCCGTGTGATCCGTCCAGATCAGTTCGTACACCGCAGCGAGTTCGGCGCGCGCAGCGGTTACCTCCGCCTGCCGGGCGCTCACCGTCGCGGCGCGGCTCGTGGCCCAAGCCCCAACGCCGGCGCCAGCAAGGCCGGCAAGCGCGGCAACGATCGTCTCTCCGAGTGCCACGGCGACATTCTGTCTCACTTCGTCGTGCTCCCCGGTGGGGCCAACAGCGTCCCGCGGTTGCACGCGCTGGTCGGTTCCGTCGAGCGCCACGACGCTGACACCGGATTGACACCGGAACTGGCGGAAACCCCGGCAATCGCGGCTCTCGCCGCTCGGTGACGTGCGCGTACGTGCTGGTAGAGCCGTCGTTGCGCGACTTGGGCGGCTTTGCAAGCAGGGGGTCGTGGGTTCGAGTCCCATCAGCTCCACTGGTGTTGTGGCTTTCACAACGGCAAGCGGCCAGCGCTTGCTACACCGCGCATCGCCGCTTCCGTCGAGTCGATCCGTGCATTCCGTGTTGCGCCCCTCGCCCTCTCGTGCACCCGAGGACGCCCGTCCGTTGACGACGAGACCGTGAGGATGCGCTCTAGGTTGTGAGCAGTGCAGGCACCGAGCTCGGCAGCGTTGGCGAGGTACGCGAGTTGCTCACTGCGAACCTTGATGTCGCTGGAGTGCGCGAGCTCCTCGACCACCTGGACGCATCGGGCCATCCAGTGGTCGAGACGTACACCGCCACCGCCGCAGCCATAGCCGCGTCCTACGAGGATCTGGCATCTACGTGGGATCACCTGCCGGCCAGAACGATCATCGGAGGTGACGTCCCGGATCTCATATCCCGACTTGCAGTGATCCCTCAGGATGAGTTGCTCCGATCGTTCAACCTCACCCTGGACGGAGCTTGGGGCTTCTTCCATGTTCAGTTGAACGGGGCAAGTATCGGCTGCATGACGGTGCGCAGCAGGCCGCCCCCAGTCGCGCCGCAATGAGCTTGATCGAACCGGCCGCGCTGTACCCTGACGCTCAACGGTTGGCATTTTCGTGCGTTCACGTCCGCTGCCGATGAACTACTCCCAACCTTTCTCGAGGTCGATGTCGAGTTCCACCAGTTCGATTGCACCGTCGGACGCCAGGTGAGCGACGATCGAGAACACCGGCATGAGGATCTTTGCTGCCGTGAGAATCCGGTAGTCGGGTCGGCCGGAGATCAGGTCACGGAGGAGGTCCCAAACTGTCGGGGATGTGTACGACAGCGGGCATCATGCCCGCCAACGCGCTCCGACCGGTGGAACTTGCCGACCCGGGAGCTCGTAGACCTGAAGATCGTGGTCAGGTACCGGGGCTGTGCGGGTCGGCGGTCAAGAACGTCGGGATGTCGCGATGGGCATGCAGGACGCGCCAGATGTCGATGACGTTGTCCTCGGGCACGTAGAAGAGAAGGTAGGGAAAGCGCGGGACGCTCCAACTCCTCAGGTCGGGGATCTCGAGTTCGAAGGCGAACCGGAGCGAGCCGATGTGTGGGTAGTCGCAGAGGTGGGTGATCGTTGCCTCGAGCGAGTCGATGAAGTCGAGGGCTATCTCGGACCCGGCTTCGTCGCGGTAGTACGCCACGGCATCCTCGACGTCGCGCTCTGCAGCAGCGCGAAGTTGGGCCTGCACGAGGCCGAGCTCAGCCTGCTGCTCGTGCTTGGTCGCGCAGCGAAGCGAAGTACGCGGCATCGGCGTTGGCTGTGACCGGACCCCGACCTCCATCGAGGAGTGCAGCTCGAAGCTGTCGGCGGTCGTGGTCGCGCCTGATGAGCTCGCGGACGTACTCGCTCGTGGACCCGTAGCTTCCTTCGTTGACCTGAGCGTCGACGAAGGAGCGGAGCTCGTCGGGAAGCGACACGTTCATGGTGGTCATGGCCTCAGCCTAACCCTTGGCAAGGCTTGCCAACACTCCCCGTCGGATTCGGGCTCCCTGCCAGCGCATCTGGAGGCTCAACGAACAGACGTTTGGTTTGAAAGCTGTCCCATCAGCTCCACCACATAACTGCAGGTGGGAGTACGTCGCGATGGAGCTCGCACGCAGAGCCGGCCTCGACGTCGCTCCCGTTCGGTTCGTCGAGTCGATGGGACGCGGGGTCCTGCTGGTCGAGCGCTTCGACCGATCACCAACGGGCGCCCGTCGCCGCGTGGTGTCCGCGGCCACGATCCTGTCGATGCAGACGATCGTCGCTGCGCAGCACTTCTCCTACGTCGAGCTGGCCGACGAGATCCGAGCGAACTTCGTCGAGCCCGATCCGACCCTCCGGGAGCTCTTCTCCCGCATCATGTTCAACATCCTCGTCGGCAACACCGACGACCTGACCAGCAAAGAGGGACGCGAGATCGGCGAGCAACAGGTCGACACCATCCGACGCGAATGGGACGAGGTCTGCGACGCGGCACACCTCACGACCGCGAACGAGAGGGCTTCCTGCAAGGACCGATCCTGAACCCCTACGCGTTCTACGAGTAGGCGCAGCTCTGCCGGGCGGCGCTGGGGAGCTTGTCGATGCCGCCGAGCTGTCGGCGTCGTCCTCTTGCCATGGCTATGCCTCCCGTCCTTCGGGGCCGACCGGCTCACCGGTGCGATGCGAGGTGGACCGCAGGTAGCCGGCCGAGCCGAGTGCCTTGACCTTCGAGGCGACCTCGTCGAGCTGGTCGCCGTGCCCGGGCGGTAGAAGACGGTCGAGTTCGTTGCGCACTCGCCCTCGACGGGCTCGATGGTGAGGGTCTCACCGGGTTCGACCGCGCCGGGCAGCTTGGGCGAGGAATCGCTGTTCAGCGGCAGCTACTGAAGGAGGCGCGTTCGGTCTCGGCGAACCTGACTGGCCTCACGAGTAGCGCCCGCGAACCGGCGTTCGGAGGCAGGCGCTGGGTACCCTGGGCGTTTCGTGCGCAGGAAGTGACCGTTTCGGCGCGGTGGTGCGCCACAAACCCGCGTTCGGAGCCGCGATGATGCGGCCGTCGTGGCCGACGAGGATGACGGAGAAGGTCCGAAGGCATGGGCCGGCACGCCGAACGGGACTGGATGACCATGCGTCGGCAATGATGAGTCGATGGAACAAGCAGAGACCTTCCGGCGCATCGCCGCCGACTTCACGGCCCGGGTCGAAGGAGTCGACCACGACGGCTGGGAAGCCGCGACACCATGCGACGGGTGGCTGGCACGTGACATCGTCCGCCATCTCGTCGAGTGGGTGCCGTGGTGGGTCAGCGAGGGTACCGACCAGTCGGTGAAGGTCACCGCGGACGTCGACGACGACCCCGCCGCGGCCTGGGCCCAGCTCCGTGACCAGTTGCAGGCGATCCTCGACCGCCCCGAGGCCGCGTCCGAGACGTTCGACAGTCCGATGTTCGGTGGCGAGATGCCCCTCGGCGTCGCCGCGGAGCGCTTCGTTACTGGCGACGTCCTGGTGCATACGTGGGACCTGGCGAAGGCCACCGGCCAGGACATCGCGATCGACGCCGATTTCGCTGCGGGCATGTACGAGGGGATGCTCCCGATGGACGAGATGCTCCGCCAGAGTGGCCACTTCGGACCCCGGGTCGAGGTTCCCGCCGACGCTGACCCGGCCACCAAGCTGATCGCCTTCACGGGGCGCACACCTTGAGGAGGCGATCGGCATGCCGGCGCTCGCAGTCCACGGTTGCGACGCCCCTGAGCCGCGCTCCCTGGGAACCGTATGGTGCCGGGACACCTCGCTGTCGCTGACACGCCGGGCCAGCCCGGACCCATGTGGAAGCGCACTGCCGGTCTCTGGGGACCGCTCGGCTTCAGCGCTGCGACTCTGCTCGCGGCGCGACGTCAGCCCTCGTACTCGCATCAATCGAACCACGTGAGCGGGCTGGCATCATGGGGAGAGCAATCGGCGTCCATCATGGTTCCCGGGTTCGTTGCACTCGCCGCCGCCCAGTTCGTCCTCCCGGCTCCGGCGCCGATACTGCGACGGCTCTACAGGCTCGCGGCCCTGACCACAGCGTTGGCCGGCGTCGTGCGGGTGAGTGATCCCCTCTGTCCTCGCCCGGGAGTCGATACCGATGCCACGGCGTCCGACCTCGGACACGGCGCCGCGAGCCTCGTCACCTTCGGGCTCTGGACCGCCATCCCGGTGGTGGCATCGCGCCAGGACGAGCTGCCGAGGTGGTACCGCCGAGCCGCTCGACTGGCGATCGCGCCGACGATTGCGACACTGATCGCCGCCGGTGTCACCACCTTCCGGGGTTCGCCGTCGAGGGGAATCGCGGCAGCGGGCGTTCCTGGTGTCGGCCTTCCTGTTCCAGGCCGCCACCCCAAGCGCATGGACAGGGCTCTCGTCCCGCATGGACTCGGGGAGCGGCCGGCGGGCCTGACTGCCGATGGCCCGGGAATGGACGACGAGGACAGGGAACCGCCCCCGTTCAGGTGGAAGATCTCCCTTGGCCTCGTTGCCGCGGCCCAGCCGGTGATCTTCGGGCTGGCATACACCTGGCGACCACTCCGAATGAGGTACTGATGTCAACGCCGAGTCCTCGGCGGTAGCGTCGCCGGGGATTCCCCCACAGCCAGCACGCTCAATTCACAGCAGCGACGCGGTGGAGTACTCGCTCCCTGACGCGGCGAGGCCGCCGGGCGGACCCGGCGACCCCGATCGCAGGTGGGAGCGGCGTGCGGGTCAGCCGTCCGTACCGTCCTCGGCCTCGTCAGGCTCGTCGAACTCGTCGTCCTCGTCGGCCTCAGGCTCTTGGAAGTCGCCGGCGTCGGGCTCGTCGAACTCGGCGTCCTCGTCGAACTCCTCCTCGTCGAACTCGTCGGGTTCGTCGCACCACTCGTCCTCGGGGAAGAGGCCGGCGCAGGCCTGCTCGGCAGCCTCCCAGGCCTGGTGGTGGGCCTCCCAAGTCGAATGGGGCTCGTCGAGCGACGGCTCGCCGACCGGAGCGCCGTTGTCAGCGAGACACTGGTCGAACTGGTACCAGGCCTGATCGTGGGCGAACATCTCGGCCATCTCGGACTGCTCCGGCTCGGGGAGGTGACCGACGCACTCCTGCTCGGCGGCGCGGATCGACTCGTCGAACGCCCGCCACTCCGACTCCGGAGCTTCGTCGGACGGGGGCTCCGGGTCGGCAACCTGGCCCTCGATGCAGCGTTCGAACTCTTCCCAGGCGCGCCCGGCGGCGATCTCCTCCTGCAGCTCGGGCTCCAGGGCGTCCACACACTCTTCTTCGGCGGCCTGGATCGTCGCCTCGAAGGCCTCCCAGTCGGCTTCTTCGGCGTCCTCGCCCGGTTCGGTCTCCCAGTCCACGGTGGCATCGACGCACTGATGGAACGGTTCCCACCGCGCCTCGTCGGCCTCGAGGGCCTCCCGTTGCTCGGCGGTCAAGCTGTCGAGACACTTCTGCTCGATGCTCTCGAGACGAGCCTCGAAGGCTTCCCAGTCGGTTTCTTCGGCGTCCTCGTCCGGTTCGGTCAAGGCGTCGAACTGACCGTCGAGGCAGGCGTCCATCGCCTGCCATGCAGAGTCGAGGACGTCGCCGCCCGCGTCGGGCGGGTCGCCGTTCGCGTCGGGCGGTTCGCCGCCCTGGGCCAGGCTTGCGCCGCTGACGCCGAGCACGGTGAGGGCCGCCACCGAGACGGTGACAGCGAGGGTGGTTCGAACACGCATGGTGGTCCTTTCCGGCCCGAGTTCGGGCCGATACTCGTGGGACACCGCTCCGGACACCCGCACGGCGGCATCGACCGGCCCAGCATGGCAGGACCCCCCTGAGAGCTACCTGAGACCACTCCTCAACGTGGAATCCGTCGTTCTCAGGTGGATCTCAGCTCCAGGCTGCACAATGGATCCGTGCGGGTACTGGTCGTGGAAGACGAGGTGCCCCTGGCCGAGTCGATCGCCCGGGGCCTGAGGTCGCAGGGCTTCGACGTGGATCTGAGCCACGACGGCGCGGACGGTCTGTGGCGAGCCCGGGAAGGCACCTACTCCGCCATCGTCCTCGACATCCTGCTGCCGGGCCGCAACGGCTACGAGGTCTGTCGGGCCCTTCGCCACGACGGTGACGCCACACCGATCCTCATGCTCACCGCCAAGGACGGCGAATGGGACGAGGCCGAAGCTTTCGACCTCGGTGTCGACGACTACCTCACCAAGCCGTTCTCATTCGTCGTGCTGGTTGCCCGTCTGCGGGCGCTGGCCCGACGCGCCGGCTCGGCCCGTCCCGCACCGCTCCGGGCCGGTGACCTGGTCCTGGACACGGCCCGCCGCGAGTGCCGGCGGGGCGAGACCCGGATCGAACTCACCCCGCGCGAGTACGCCGTGCTCGAACTGCTCCTGCGCCGGGAGGGCACGGTGGTCTACCGGACCGACCTCCTCCACGAGGTCTGGGGGTTCGACTTCGACGGCGATCCCAACGTGCTCGAGGTCTACGTCGGCTACCTGCGACGCAAGATCGACAAGCCCTTCGGCACGGCCAGCCTCCAGACCGTGCGCGGCGCCGGCTACCGGCTCGTCGATCCCGCCGCCGCCGATCCCGCCGACGTCGGGGGGTGACCGTGGGGTCGCGGCGGAGCATCCGGTCGATCCGCGTCCGGATCACGATCCTGGTCACGGTGGTCTTCGCCGCTCTGGCCGGAGCCACCGCGCTCGGCACACTGGCCCTGGTCGACCGGTCACTGCAGAGCCAGGTGTCGGACCGCAGCGACGAGCTCGCCGCCGAGACCCAGGCGGCGCTCATCCGCGCCCAGCTCTCGGGCGAGGACTTCGACGACCCCTTCCTCGGTCTCGACGAGCTCTACATCGCCCGCGAAGACGGCAGCCTGGTCTCGGTCGAGACCGGTCAGACGGCGACGCCGACCGGTGACTTCGTGGTCATCGCCGGCGCCGGCAGCGAACTGCTGATAGGCGACGAGGGACGCGAACCCGAACTGGTCGAGACCGAAGTCGTCCAGGCCGAGGTGGCCGAGGCCAACCGGCGGTGGGAGGAGTGCCTTGCCGACCGCGACGTCTACCCGCCCACACCCGAAGACGAGATGCGGCTCCCGCCCGAAGAGCTCGACGAGCTCTGGTTCGACTTCGAGCAGCAGGTCGCCGAGATCGGCGAGGAGTGCGACCGGTTCCTCCCCCCCGAAGAGCTGGTGGCCCTCGACACCCTCGCCTGGCTGGGTCAGGAGTTCGCCCCGACCGGCGACGAGTTCCTCACCCCCTTCGGCGCGGCCCAGGTGGTGGCCGCCGGCTCTCTCGACGAGGCGTCGGCCTCGCTCTCGTCGGTGAGAGGAACCCTGGCCGTGGTCGTGCCCGTCCTGATCGTCGCGGTCGGGGCGCTGGTCTGGTTCGCCACCGGCCGGGCGCTGGCACCGGTCGGGGCCATGACCGAACAGGTCAACGCCATCACCGACACCACCCTCCACGAACGGGTACCGGTTCCCCCCAGCCGCGACGAGATCGCCGAGTTGGCCTCGACCATGAACGCCATGCTCGATCGCCTCGAAGCGGCTGCGGTCCGCCAGCAGGAGTTCGTGTCGGACTCGTCCCACGAGCTGCGGACCCCGGTTGCTGCCATCAGGGCCGAGCTGGAGGTGGCCCTGGCCCAGATCGAGTCCGACCCGACCGACTCGCCCGACTGGCCTGCGGTGGCCCGAAGGGTCCTGGCCGAGGACGACCGTCTGGCCGGGCTGGTCGACGATCTGCTCCTCCTGGCCCGCCAGGACGAGGGATCGGTGGTGCCCGACACCGAGGTGGACCTCGACGACCTGGTCTACGAGCAGGCCCGGCGAGCCCGCCCGCTCCCGGTCGATGTCTCGGCGGTCAGCCCGGCCCGGGTGCGGGGCGCCTCCCGCGATCTGGACCGGGCCATCGGCCACCTGCTCGACAACGCGGCCCGACACGGCCGGACCGGCGTCTGGGTGACTCTGGGAACCGACGGCGGATGGGTCCGGCTCCAGGTGGGCGACGACGGGCTGGGTGTGCCCATCGAGGATCGGACTCGGGTGTTCGAACGCTTCGCCCGTCTGGAGGAGGGCCGCTCCCGCGAACGCGGGCGGGGCCGGGCTGGGCCTGGCCGTGGTCGCCTCGGTGGCCGACCGCCACGGAGGCCGCGTCGAGATCGACGACCGGCCCGGGGGCGGAGCGGTGTTCCGGGTGGTGCTGCCGGCCGGCTGACCCGATCAGCACCCGAGGACCGCCGAAGCGGCCATCGAAGGCCACAGCCGGATGCCAGGAGTGTCTTCGGTCAAGGAGCGGGGGGGACCTCTGACAGGGGGACCACCGATCCACGGGCCAGGGGATGGGCCTGCGAGTTGACGAATCTCATGTGCATCGTCCCGTGCCGGTGGCCGGCGGTGTCGATCCAGTTCGGGTGACCCGGATCCTTGTGGGCCACCACGATCCGGACCGATCCGTCGGACTCGAGCCGGGCCGAATGGTTGTTGATCCACACCCTCCGTCGCGGATCGAGGCACTCGGCCCACATGTTCGCGACCTGGAAGTTCCAGTAGGCGCAGACCGGCGGCGTGACCTCGATCAGGAGAGCCTCCTCGGGGCCGAAGGAGAAGTAGCCGGACTGGGACAAGATGTTCGGGTCTCCCCCCAGGAGGCGCTGCTGCTGGGGGTCGCCCAGTCGGAGGGCGTTGGGGGTCTCGCGCCAGGGACTGACCCAGTCCGCGAACCAGTCTCGACGCACCGATGGCGTAGAGTGCAGTCATCATGAGCTGATCCGGGACCGACGCTGCGACCAGCGGTGCCGGTGGCTCGTCCACCCCGACGCATTCGATCTGCACCTCCTCGAACCGCTCGGAACTCGGATCGGCCCGGGTCTGGCGCACGAGCAGCAACGACGAGTCCTCGGCCAGGCGCAACCAGTTCCCCGGGTGCTCGTGCTGGCTGGCGATGATCTCGAACCGACCGTCGGCGTCGGTATCCAGCTCGTCACCCTGAAGGTGACCGGCCCCTCCGGTGATCTTGTCGGTGGCGGCGTAGTTCTGGTTCTGGGCGGCGAAGGACAGGTAGGAGAGGTTCCCCCGCCGACCACGCACCACGTAGTCGCGGCCTGCATCGATGGGAGCACCTAGGTAGTGGTTGTCGGGGTTGTCCATCCCGAACCCGTTGGACAGGAGCCGGAACGCGGGGTGTCGGGGGGTGGAGGTGCCGAGCATCGCACCGATGGCGTTCTCGGTGAGGCGGGCCAGGTAGCGCAACCCCTCACCCCGGTCGAAGTCGTCGAGCCCGAGGTCGTCCCGCTCCAGCACGGCGGCGGCGTCCGCCAGCAGGGTGCAGAACGCCCGCCATGCCTCGACCGATTCGACTGTGTCCATCCGGGGCACTCTCCTGGAGCTCGTGTCAGTGATCCCGACCTCAGCCCAGACGATACGGCAGACACATGACGAGCCGCGCCGGGGGTCGCGGGTACGCTGCACCCGAGTACCTGAGCAGGAGAACGAGATGAGGGGCAGCGTCGGGTCGTCGTGCCCCTCCTCGACCAACGGTCGCGGGTATGGCGACTGGCCAGCACCATCGCCCGCACCGACGGGCGCTCCCGCTTCGTCGCCGTCGACGCCGTCCGGTCAGCCGCCCTCGGAGCCGACGACCTGGCGCGCCTGACCGAGCTGGCGGGTCCGCCGCCGCCGGGCCGGGACCCGCAAGCCCGGAGCCGTAGCGAGAACGAGTCGGAGACGCAGCGGGAACGTCGGGTGGCCGCGGAACACCAGCGCGACGACGAACTGGCCACCAGGGTCGCGGCGGGGGCGACCAGAGCGAGGCGGCGGCCGAGCTGCGGGTGGATCGTGACGGCGAGGACCGTCCCGGCTGCCTAGGCTGACCGATCCCATGCCGGTCGTCCAGGTCCAGCTGATCCGCTCCACGTGGACCAAGGCGTCCCGAGGCCACCCGGGCTCGGTCGCCCGGGCCGCAGTCCCCGAGGCGCTGCCCATGGACGCCCACTTCGGTGCCGTAGCCGCCCCGGTCGTGGTCGAGACGGTGGGGGCCGAAGAGTCCGAGGGATTCGCGCTGGTGCGGTCCACCGAAGGGTGCGACGAACTGCCGCTGCTGGTGGGCAACGTGGGCATCGCCGACAACGGCGATGGCGCCATAGGTGTGACCCGCCGGGCGGAGGCGAGGTGGGGCTGGCCGAGTCGAGCGCGTGACGCCACGGCCATGGTGCTTCCGCTCGGGAAGAGCTGCCGCCTCATCCGCAACTTCCGCCACAGTGGCTACCGCGGCTGGTCCTACGAGAAGCTCGTCGTCAACGTGGCGTACCTCCCTGCCTTCTCGGTCCGAGCGTTCGTGGACGGCGAACCGGACGCCATCCTCGACGAGCAGGGCTCGCTGTTCTGAGCGGGGGCCCTGGGTAGCATCCCGGCGATGGCCGGAGCCGGAGCCTTCAGCACCAACGCCATGGCGCCTACTTGGCGCCCCTGGCGCCAAGGCAGGAGCAGCTCTGGCGTACGCGCCTGGCCGAGCTGGTGGCCCGATAGCGCGCAGTCCAGCACCCCCGACCGGCGACCCCCACCATCGTGGCCACTGCCTGGCGCAACGCGCGGTCGTGGGCGGGCCTGGAAGGAGCCACCCGAGCCCGGCGCGCTAGCCGGTGAAGGTCGGCTGCGCCGTCACTGGGAGTGCAGGACCGGGCGCGATCGGCGGTTCGGTCGTGGTCGTCGACGGCGGTCCGGTTGTGGTTGTGGTTGTGGTTGTGGAGTGAAGGATGGCTGCGGACCGATACGGCTCTGACATGAAGGTGGCTGCCGCGATCGACGAGGGCTCGAAGGACACGCCGTCCTCAGCGATGACGAGCAGGTTGGTGCAAAGCCCCCGGACTGCACCGTCGGGCGGCGAAGTTCCGAGAGTCACGATGCTTGCGACCCACGTGCCATCGGCAGCCACTGGTGCATAGACGTAGCGTTCCTCGTCGCTGATCAAGATCTCGCCGTCAACCCAGTGGAAAGGCGACGTGTCGTCCTCGGGATGACCCTCCGCCACGGTCTCGAAGACCACAACGCGTGCCGGGCCGAGACTGGGTTCACCTCCCTCGGGTGGGCAACCTGCGCCTGACGCGTCGACTCTGTCTCCGGCGTAGTAGAGCGGCTCCAGCTCGGCTGTGAAGTGCGGGCCGGCCACCCCCGCCCCGCCGACCTGGGCGGTGGCGGCGAGCGCGACCAGCACACCAAAGGCGACGATCGGTTTCATCTGAACCCTCCTCATTGCAGTTCCGGACAGGGGCTGGCGAGGTCGTTGCCGGTTGCGCACCACGGCGACCACGTTGTCGAGGTCGCCTGGCGCAGGTAGAACGAGCGCTCGTTCGAAGGCGTCGCGCCCGCCGCGTAGATCCAACGAGCGCCTGAGGTCGTTGGTGGACCGAGCGTGGCCGACACACCTCCACCCGGCCCGTAGGGGGGCGCAGTGACGGTCAGCTTCTGCCATGCATTCCAACCCGTCGAAGTCTGCGCGCGGTGCCACAGGTATCCGTCGATTCCTGCTGCGAAGTAGTCGAGGTGGCCGTTGGACTGCGGGGCCATCCCCGCCTGGGCGACCTGCAGCCCACCGGTCGGAGCACCGAACGAGGACCATGTCTGACCAGACCAGCTGCCCGCCGACGGTTTCGAGATCCGCCGTGCGGTACCGTCGTCGAACAACGCGACCAACTGGGTCGCACCGGTCGCGTCGATCCCGGCGGCGAGACCCCCGACCGCTGTGCGCCCGGTGGGGTTGGCTATCGCCACCCACGAGCTACCTGAAGCCCACGTCCCATCAGGCGCCGCGACTCGGGTCCAGATCGCTCCGGCCGTTGCGTCCCGGACGAACACCTCGCCCCCGCCCGCCGGCGTCCACGCCACGGTTGCGGCCACCAGCGTCGTCCCTGCTGGATTCCCGAGGCCGTTCACAGAAGTGTCCACATCACCGCTGCCGCCGGTTGCCGGGGTGAACGACACGTGCTTGAGGGCCCCGTCGCTGCCGGGTACGAACACGTCGACCGTCGTCGAGGTCCCGCGCACCCCGGCCACGAGCGAACCCGACCACGTCCACGCGAACGGTGCCGAACCGGGTGGGTTCACCCGGTTCCACGGCTTCCACCGCTCCCAGGGCCACCCGGTGCGAAACGGGGTGTGCCGCGTGAAGCTCAACCGGCCACTGGTCCTGTGGAAGAGCCACACGGTGCGCTTCTCCGGGTCGCCCGCCGTCGTGGTTGCGAGCGCGGTTGCCAGCGGCGGCGCCTCGCGGGTGCCCACGGGTGAGGTCAGCGGTGGGTTGTAGGCGGAAGCGATCTTGCTCCAGCGGCTGAAGAACATGGTCGCCGGCGCCCCCTCACCCTCAGGAGTGGCACATTCACCGGTCCCCCCAGATCCTGCGTAGATCCCCACCCCCACGATCCCGTTCGTGTCCCACTGGAACACGGGCGCGCCGCTGTCACCCGGGCGCGCACATGTGTATCCCCCCAGTTGGCGGTGCTTGGCGATGTGGGTGAGGGTGTACACGCCCATGTCCTGAGTCCAGTTCACCGACTCGACGACACCGCATACGTACTGCTCTCCTTCTTCGATCGCGGTTGCGGCCCCCGACTGGCACACCACCGAGCCCTGGATCGGGTCGCCGAAGTCATCGACCGCCAGACAGTTGCTCGCACCGATGTAGATGCAATCAGGTTGCGCCCACCCGCTCACCGGGATCCGTACGACATCGGCCGAAGAACCCGGGCCGTTCTGGTTGTCTCCCGACCCCGGGGTACCCAACGTCCCAGAAGCCGGCGACCCGACATAGAACGGATACCCGGCGAACAGCTCGCAGTGACCCGCGGTCAGCACATAGCTGGCGCTACCACTCTTCACCCGGAAGCCGCCCGTGCAGCCTGCGTTGGGAGCCTGCTGGACTCGCAGACCCGCCTCCCAGCGCTTCGGGTTCCCCGGGTCGTCACGACCGGAGTTCATCAACCGCGCGTCGCGGCCCTCCCGTACCGCCACCCCGGCGCCAAGAGCTCCGAGATCGGCTGCGGCGGCCTCCACCGAGCCGGTGACCTCCACGACCACCTGATTGCGCTCCACGTCGATCCCGCTGCCGGTGACCGAGTACCCGACCTCGGTGGTCACCAAGTCGACCTGTTCCCAGATGGCCTCCAACTCGCTCATCGAGCGACCGACGGAGTCGACTTCGACGTCGGCGGCCGGCACGCCCAATCTGAACGCCAGGGCCGATGCGTCAACCGCGCCCCCGGCATCCGCAATGTGCGCTGTCCCCTCCGCGGGGTCGAGCCACAACCCTGCGTACCCATCGCCCAACGCGGCCTCGACGGCCGGTTCGAGCCTGCTCGCCTCCACAGCCAACGTCATCGTCTCGGCGACCACATCAGCCTCCGACACGGTCAGTTCCTCTCCCACCAACTCGGTGGTCACCGCACCCTCGGGTGGCACGGCGGGAAGACCGAACACCTCCCGCAACGACTCGCTCTCACCGACCGGGAGGATCTCCGCCGGTTCGCTCACCGAGGGCTGCGACGACGCCGGCCCCCCCCCCGATCGCGGTGAGCAGCGACACCACCGGCACGACCGCCAACCCCACACGACGTACCCACGACAGGCGATCCATCAAGCTGACTCCCCGAATCTCGGCAGTGGACACCTACACCAAGAGCATGGCACAACCACCCGACCACGCGCGGTGGAGTCGCCCGGCGCGCCCGCACCTCGGCAGGATCCCGGCCAGTACCACCGGACGGTTGCGGCCGATCAGCGGTCGAGGATCGCCGCCGCGCACAGCATGGCCGAGTCGGCCGCGCACTCCAGGCCCGGTAAGGCCCGGGAAGCCACAGTGTCTCCCGCCAGGTAGAGCCCCTCTACCCCGGGCGTGGCACTGGCCGGCCGGAACACCCCGGCCCGACCGGCGGTACGGGCCGGTTCTTCCCAGTGGAAGTAGCCGTTGACCCACAGCGCCGTGGACTCCCACCCCGGGAAGATGGCGTCGATGTCCTGGCGCAGCAGGGCCAGGTGCCGATCGAGGGCCACCTTGTCGGCTCCCAGGGCGTGATCGCACTGGCAGCAGGCCTCCAGCAGGTGCTCGCCTTCGGGTGACACGGTGGGCGTCACGTTGCTGGCCATGAATGCCGACAGGGGATGCCCGGTGCGCTCGGCATCGGTGAGGATGAAGTACCTGCCCTCATAGAGAGGCTCACGCAGGGCGGCGGTCAACCCGAAGATGGCCGTGCGCTCCTCGAGATGGGTCACCTGGTCCACGAAGTCAGCCGGGAACCACTCCTGGTCGGCCAGGGCGAACAGATCCCACACCGGGAACGCGCACACCACCACCGGGGCCTCGACCTCGGTGGTCACACCCTGGCGGTCCTGGACGGCCACGCCCCGCACCACCGCACCGCCGGCACCGCCGGCATCGCCGGCCCCCCCGGCCCCGTCTTCGATGAGCAGGCCCCGCACCGACACCCGGGTACGGACCTCACCCCCGCCGGCGCGCACCTCCTCGGCCAGGATGCGCATGAAGTCTCCGTAGCCGTGGGCCGCCAGGAAGATGTCGGGCATCCGCAGGATGATGCGCAACGACTCCACCAGCGCCGAGGCGGCCATGGCATCGAGGGTGGGGATGGTGGTCATCACCACCCCCGCCAGCCGGGCCGTGTCCCGCAGGGCCGGGTGCTGGGCGATGGGCTCCAACCACTGGTCGGCGGGGATGGCGTCGAGAGCGGGAAGATCGTCGTCGGTCACCGCGGACACCGCTGCGAAGAAGGCCTGCAGCTCCTCGGGGGGGGCGCTCATGGCCAGCTGGGTGAGGTCCACCAGCTCACCGCCGCTCCAGTGCCGGACACCGTCGTCGAAGCGGCCCCGCTCGCCGGGTTCGCGCCCGATCCGGGCGAACAGCTCGTCCACCCGGCCTCCTCCCAAGCCGGCGCGTGGGCCACCCACGTTGGTCACGTGCCCGCGGTGGCGGAACGAGTAGGCCCGGCCACCGATCTCCTTGGCCTGCTCCAGGACCAGGACCCGCAGGCCAGCCGCCGACAGCAGCGCTGCTGTGCCCAGACCCCCCATGCCCGCGCCCACGACGATCACGTCGGCGTCGCGGTGGCCACCCGAGGCGCTCACCGGGTGTGCCCCGCGAGACGCCGATCCGAGATGCTCTTCCAGATGCTCTTGCACATGTTCAAGCACCTTAACGGTGTTAAACTCCCATGTCCAGGCTGGGTCCAGGCTGGGTCCGCCGGCGCGGATGTCACCACAGGAGACCGTAGGATCAGCGCATGGGCATGGTGGCCGAACAGAAGGAAGCCCGCCGCGCCCACATCCTGTCGGTGGCCCGCGACCTCATCGAAGGGCACGGCTACGAGGGGGTGACCATGCGCCACCTGGCCGCCGCCTCGGGCGTCTCTGTGCCGACCCTCTACAACCTGTGCGGCAACAAGGACGAGTTGTTGCACCAGGCCGTGACCACGGGCTTCGACGCCACCGCCGGAGCCATGGCTGCCACCCGCGCCCGCGGCCATGGTCGCGTCCTGCACATCCTGCGGCTGGGCGCCGAAGAGGTCGACCGCCACCCGGGCTACTACCGATCGATGCTCGACATGGTCACCCGTTCGGCCCAGGCCCAGGCCCCGATGCTGGTGTTGGGCCAGCGCATGCACTCCGAGTTGGTCGCGGCCCTCACCGAGATGCGCCAACTCGGCCAGCTCGAGGGCTGGGTCGACATCCCCGTGCTGGCCGAACGCCTCACCGCCACCTGCGTGACCGCCGCCTTCGAGTGGGCGGCCGGGTTCGCGTCTCCCGAACGGGCCCGAGCCGTCACCTTGTTCACCTCCTGTTCCATGCTGGCCACCGCCTCGCGAGGCCGGGCCCGCCAGACCTTCGAACGCCAGGCCCGCAGCAGCCAGCGGGCACTGGCGGAAGCCACCGGGCCCTGAGCCACGACCATGACCCCTGATGGCCCGGCCATGACCCCTGATGGCCCGGCCATGACCCCTGATGGCCCGGCCATGACCCCTGATGGCCCGGCCATGACCCCTGACACCCGGGCCACGGCCTCGCCCGACGCCCCGGCCGAGCTGTCGGTCCCCCAGGTACACCCGCGCCGCCTTCCCCCGTCCACCGGGCCGATGCGCCGCCGACGCGCCCGCCAGATCACCGCCGTGGCCACCCGCCACTTCGCACCCCTGGCCCTGTCCCGGGCCCGGGGCAACCGACTCGACAGCACCGCCTTTGCCCGACCGCTACGACTCACCTTCGAAGAGCTGGGCGCCACCTTCATGAAGTTCGGCCAGCTCGTCGGATCGGCGCCGGGGGTGTTCGGCGAGGCCGTGGCCGACGAGTTCCGCTCCTGCCTGGACACCGGCGCTCCCGTCCCCGGCGACGAGGTACGCCATCTGATCGAGCTGGAGCTGGGCCGCCCTCTCGGGGAGGTCTTCGCCGACTTCGACGACGACCCGATCGGTCGGGCCTCGATCGCCGTGGTCCACCGCGCCCTCCTCCACGACGGAAGCCCCGTGGCCGTCAAGGTCCTGCGACCGGCCATCGAACGGCGGGTGGCCGTCGACCTGGATCTGCTCCAGCCCCTGCTCGAGGTGGTGGCGCGCCAGACGGGCCACGCAGTGGCCGGCAACCTGTTGCAGATGTTGGACGGCTTCCGGGTGCAGATGGGCGAAGAGCTCGACCTGCGCAACGAGGCGAGGGCCATGCAGCACTACCGCGCCCTGCTGGCCGAAGTCGACCTGCCCAACGTCACCGTTCCCGACGTGCACCACGATCTGTCGGGGCGCACCGTTCTGACCATGGAACTCCTCGACGGCGTGCCCATCGACGACCTGGCCGCAATCGAGGCCTTCGGGATCGACCCCCGACCCGTGGTCCACGAGGTCATCAAGGGCTTCCTGCTCACAGCCATCCGATGGGGCACCTTCCACGCCGACGTGCACGCCGGCAACCTGCTCATGCTGAGAGACGGGCGCATCGGGGTCATCGACTGGGGGATCGTCGGGCGTATGGACCCCGACTCCCACCGCTTCTTCCGCCGGATCATCGAAGCCGCCCTGGGTGACGAGTCCGCCTGGGACGACATCGGGAACTACCTGCTGCGGGTCTACGGACCGGCCCTGCGCGAGGGCCTCCAGAGCGACGACCAGGGGGTGATCGACTTCGTCCGCACCCTGATGGAGCCGGTGCTCACCCAGCCCTTCGGGCAGACCAGCCTGGCCGAGCTGCTCAACGCCCCCATGCAGAGGCTGGCCGAGGTGCGGGGTATGGAGGCCCGCGACCGCTCGCTCCGCACGCTTTCGCGCCGCCTGCGCGAGCAACGGCGGGTTCGGGCCATGCTCGACGAGCACGGGGGCTACGGCACCGACTTCGATCGAGGCCAGTTCCTGCTGTCCAAGCAGCTCATGTACTTCGAGAGGTACGGGAAGCTCTTCTACGGTGACCTATCCCTGTTCGAGGACCGCGCCTTCTTCGAGCAGGCCCTGGCCCAGGCTCCCCGCTGAGGCCCACCGAAGCCACCCTTCCCGGGCCCGGACAACCCGGCAGGGCGGCGGCTCTAGCGGCCCGCCTGCACCTCGACGAGCAGCTGGCGGGTGGCCGCCATCTCATCGGGTGTGGTGCCGAACTCCACGGCCGCGAAGTCGGTGGCACCGGCCTCCTCGAAGGCGCCCAGCCCTTCACGGACCTGTTCGGCAGTCCCCACCAGTGACACGTCGGCAACCCCGGCCACCCCCTCGGCATCCATCACCCGCCGGTAGGAGGGAACCTCGTCGTAGCCCACCAGCATCTCGCCGATGAAGGTACGCACCGCCTCGGGCCGGTCCGTCACACAGAGGGGAACGCTGGCCACGATGCGCGGCGCCGGGCGTCCGGCGGACGCGGCCGCCTCGACGATGGCGGGTCCGATCACCTCGCCCACCACCCGGGGCCCGCTCAACCACAGGATCGTTCCCGCCGTGCGCTGGCCGGCCAGGGCCAGCATCCGGGGACCCATCGCCGCCAGCATCACCGTGGGCGGAACCACCCCCTCGGGCCGGGCCATGTGCTCTTCCACCCCGCTCCAGATCTCGCCCTCGACGTCCGAGTGGCCCTCCACCATCGCCGCCAGCAACACGTCGAGATACTCGGCCATGTGCCGGGCCGGCCGCTCGAAGGGCACCCGGTAGCGTGCCTCGACGGTGGGCTTGTGGGCCACACCGAGGCCGAGCACCAAACGGTCGCCACCCACCAGCTGGGCCACGGTCAGGGCCTGACCGGCCAGCATGAGGGGGTGGCGGGGCCAGGTGGGCACGACCGCTGTGCCCAGCTCGATGTGGGCCGTTCGGGGGGCGATGGCCGCGTACAGGGTCAGGATGTCGGGGGCAGGGAACTGGGGCAGCCAGTAGGAGCTGAAGCCGTCGGCCTCGGCCGCTGCCACATGGTCACCGATAGCTTCGACCGTGGCGCCCAGCACGACGTTGGAGCCACCGTGGATTCCGATCCGCATGGTGGCATCCTGGCACGCCGGGGCCGGCGGGCGTAAGGGCCAGGGCTGAGCGGGCCAAGGCTGGGGCGGGGCTAGGCCAGCAGCGAGCGCAACATCCAGGCCGTCTTCTCGTGGATCTGGTCTTCAGGTCATCGGAAGGGGGATGCCCCAGGCCTTGTCGTGCATCCCGCGCGGTCTCCTGGATGCTACCGGTCGCTGGCACGAAGAGACCGGGGATCGCCAACCGGCCGCCCGGGGGATAGAACTGGGGACGTGTTCGACGATCTCATCGAAGCCAACTCCACCTATCGGCGCGAGTTCCACGACCCGGGCGTGTCGGGCGGGGCCGCGCGGGGGCTGGCCGTGCTGACCTGTATCGACTCGCGCATCAACCCGTTGGCCATGCTGGGCCTCGAGGCCGGTGACGCCAAGATCGTGCGCAACGCCGGTGCCCGGGTCACCGACGACGCCCTGCGCTCGCTGGTGCTGGCCACCAACCTGTTGGGGGTCGACCGGATCTGTGTGGTCCACCACACCGACTGCGCGATGGTGGGCCGCACCGACGACGAGCTGCGGGCCACCATCGGTGGCCTCCGGGGTCACGACGCGTCGGATGTCGACTTCCTGGCCACCACCGACCAGCCGGCCACCATGCGGACCGACCTCGAGCGGCTCCGCTCCCACCCGTTGATCCCCCCCCAGGTGGTGGTGGCCGGCTTCGTCTTCGATGTGCACACGGGTGCCCTGACCCCAGTGGCGAGTTGATCCGAGGCCGGCACTTCGTGGTCACCGGCGTCAGCCGCCTGACCGTCCGGGTGGTGGAGCTCCTCACCCGGAGTGGCTCCTCGGTGGTCGTGATCCGCCAACCCCGCACGGACACCGACGGCGCCGCGGCGTTGCTGCCCGCCGGAACCACCGTCGTTGATGAGTCAGCGGGGATCGAGGATGCCCTGCCGCGCCGCGGGACTTCCCGGCTCTGACGGGCTCTTGGCCCTCAGCGAGGACGACACCGCCAACCTGGCCGCGGTGACCGCAGCCTGGGAGGTGGCACCGGGAACCCCCGCAGTCGTGCGCACCTTCCAACCGGCGCTGGCCGAGCGCCTGGAAGCGGGTCTGGCCGTGAGGCGAGCGTGGTCCTCGTCGGCTCTGGCCGCACCCGCCTTCGCCGCAGCCGCGGTGTCCGAGACCGTCGTGGAGACCCTGACCCTCCAACGCGAGGAGATCCCGCTGTGCGTGATCGACGCCGGTGAAGGCTCCCCGCTGGTCGGGCTCACCCCCGACGCCATGAAGCAAGCGCACGGTTGCGCCCTGGTGGCCCGTTCCCGGCCCGGCGGATCCTGGGTGGCCTGCAACACCTCCGGAGACGGCTCTGCCATCGAAGAGGGCGACCGGCTGCTGGTGGGTGGCCGGTTGCACGACGTGCTGAGCGCCGCCGCCGTCAACCAACCCGACCGAGGGCTGCACCGTGTCTCGCGTCGCATGAACTGGAAGGTGAGGCACAGGAGAGGCGGCGCGGCTGTGACCACGACGCTGCTCCCCGTAGCGGTGGCCACCTTCGTGGCGCTCCTCGCCACGACCGCCCTCGTGTACGCGAGAGCCCTGGACCTCGGACCCCTCGAAGCGCTCGACGCCGCCCTGGCCGGCGCCTTCGGAGGTCCGGCACCTTCGGGCGCGCACGGCTGGGTTCTGGGGTTCTCGATCGCAAGCACGCTGGCCGCGGTGACCTTGGCCACGGTTCTCGTCTCGCACGTGGCCGCCGTGCTGTTGGCCTCCCGGTTCGAGGAACGGATGTCACGGCGTGCCCGGAGGATCGATGACCATGTGGTCGTCGCCGGCCTCGGTCGGGTCGGCTACCGGGTGACCATGCTGCTCGACGCGCTGGGCATCCCCGTGGTCGCTCTTGACACCTCACCTCACCCCCGGTTCCTCGAGGTCGTGGCCGAGCGCGTACCGGTGCTGCTGGGCGACGTGACCCTGCCCGAGAACCTGGCCCGGGCGGGCATCGAACGGGCCCGCTGCATCATCGCCTGCACCGACGACGACCTGGCCAACCTGACGGCCTGCCTGGAAGCCCGGCTGGCCACACCAGCGATCCGGACGGTCGCCCGGGTCTTCGACGATGACCTGGCCGCCCGCCTGGCGGGACCGTTCGATCTGGACGAGGTGGTCAGCGTGAGCCGGGTGGCGGCCCCGGCCTTCGTCGGTGCCATCGTCGACGAACTGGCCATGCGAACGCTCCACCTGGACGGAATCGACCTGGCGGCCCTCCGCATGGACACGACCCGGCGGATCCCCCTCGACGAACTGCGTCGCTGGCGGGACGAGGGGGTACGGGTTCTCGCCCTGGTCCGCGATGGCCAGGTCCTGTCTCCCCGCGGGCACTGGAGGCGGGCATGGCACCGGGGGAGAGCGCTGTGCTCGTGGGGCCGGGAGATGTGCTGCGGAACCTGTCCGCCGGGGCCGAGGTGGGTTGAACGCTGTGGATCCCCGGCCTCAGGTGTCGGCCAGCAACACGATCTTGCCCAGCTTGGCCCCCGCCGAGAACCGCTCGTAGGCCGCCACCGCGTCTGTGAAGGCGTAGGTGGCCGCCACCGGGACGTCCACCGCCCCGGTGGCCAGCAGGGGCAGGACCTGGCGCTCCACCCGCGCGCCGCCTGGGCCTTGTCCTCCAGGCTGCGGGCCCGCAGAGTGGAACCGTGGATCCGGCCCCGGGCCGCCATGAGGGCCAGCAGGTTCACCTCGGCCTTGGCGCCGGCACCCACCCCGATGATCGCCACCCGCCCACCGGTGGCCAACGCCCTCAGGTCGGAGGCCAGGTTGGGGGCACCCACGAGCTCGAGGATCACGTCGAAGGGCCCGTGGGTCTCGAAGCCCTCGGGTTCGACGGCGTCAGCCCCCATCGCCGCCACGGCGGGCCGCAGGGCCCGATCGCGCACCGTGGCCACCACCCGGCAACCGGAGGCGGCGGCCAGTTGCACCGCCGCGGTGCCCACACCTCCGGCAGCACCGTGAACGCACACGGACTCACCCATGCTGAGCCCGCACTGGCTGTAGAGCGCGTCGTGGGCGGTGGTGAAAGCCTCGGGGAACCCCCCAGCCCGATCCCACCCGATGTCTTCGGGCACGGCCAGGAGGTGACGCTCGTGCACCACAGCCAGCTCCGCCTGGCCTCCCCCGGCCACCACGGCCATCACCCGGTCACCGGGAGTCCAGCGGGACACGCCGGGTCCGCAGGTGAGGACCTCGCCCGCCAGCTCGAGGCCGGGGATGTCAGCAGGTGCACCCGGCGGTGGCGGATAACGGCCCGCGAGCTGCAAGAGATCGGCTCCGTTCAGCCCGGCTGCCCGGACCTTCACCAACACCTCACCGGTGCCGGGCACCGGGTCGGGGATGGGCGCGCCAGTGGAGCTGGCCGTCTTCGATGGTTGCCGCGTGCATGCGACCCATCGTCGCACGACCGGCGGGCTGGCACGACCGGCGAGCACCTGGCACGCTCCCCCGATGGCCCCCACTGATCCCCCCACCGAGCCCCCCACCGAGCCCCCAACAGAGCCCCCAACAGATGATGGATCGAGCCCGATCGGTGTCGTCTCCCAACTGTGGCGCTACCCGGTCAAGTCGATGATGGGTGAGCGACTCGACTCGACCGACCTGACCGCTGCCGGCGTGCTGGGAGACCGGGGATGGGCCACCCGCGACGAGGTGCGCGGCGGGATCCGGGGAGCCAAGAAGATCGGCGGCCTGATGGCCCTGTCCGCCCGCTACGAGAGCGAGCCCACACCCCAGGACCTCACGCCCCACACGGTGATCACCCTGGTCGACGGTACGACGGTGTCCACCCGCGCCCCCGAGGCCGCCGCACAGGTCAGCGGGGCCGTGGACCATCCCGTCACCCTGTGGCCCCTCCAGCCCCCAGAAGACCTCGACCACTACCGCCGCGGCGCGCCCGACACCGACGACATCCTGGCCGAGTTGCGTTCGCTCTTCGGCCGGGAGGATGACGAGCCCCTCCCCGACCTTTCGGTGTTCCCTCCCGAGATCATCGAGTTCGAATCCCCACCGGGCAGCTACGTGGACGCCTTCCCCCTCATGTTGATGACGACCACCAGCCTGGAGACCCTCTCCTCGCTGTGCCCCGACTCTGACCTCGACATCCGCCGATTCCGACCCAGCATGCTCATCGACACCGCCGGAGAGGACGGCTTCCCGGAGCGGGAATGGGTGGGACGCCGACTCATCCTGGGGGAGGCTCTGTTGGAGGTCGTGGCCCCTTGCCCACGTTGCGTGATGATCACCCGCGCCTTCGCCGACGTCCCCGCCGACCGGGCGATCCTGCGCAAGGTGGTGGCCGAGGCCGACCAGAACCTGGGTGTCTACGCCCGGGTCGTCACCCCGGGGAAGGTCTCGATCGGTGACCGGGCTGCCCTGTCCTGACCGGGCGGCGCTCACCCGAGGCGCGCAGACGCTCGCAATCAGTGGTGGACAACGTGGGCCGAACGGACTAGTGTGTCCGAGGTCACCAAGGGGGCAGCCCGGGGCGATCACCGTCCATCAGGCCGGTGCCGGGGCGCACCCCACACCCGACTCGGAGGGAGAACCGCCCGTGCGCCGACGCGTGCTCGCAGCCCTGACCGCCCTGGCCATGGCCTGCGGACTGGTCATCACAACCACCGCCACCGGCACGCAGGCCACGTCGAGCCTGCCGGTGTCCTACTCGTCGATCTCTGCCATAGGCGCCGCCCTGTTGAACCCGGGAGGCGCTCCCCCGGGCGCCAACGACTGGGACTGCACGCCCAGCGCCTCCCATCCCCGCCCCGTGGTCCTGGTGCACGGCACCCTGGCCAACATGACCGTCAACTGGAACGCGCTCTCACCCCTGCTCAAGAACAACGGCTACTGCGTGTACGCACTCAACTACGGGGGCATGATCGCCGGCCAGATCGCCGGTACCGGCGCCATCGAGGACTCGGCCGCCGAGTTGGATGCCTTCGTCGACCAGGTGCTGGCGAGCACCGGTGCCGCCGAGGTCGACATCGTGGGACACAGCCAGGGCGGCATGATGCCCCGCTACTACCTGCGCTTCCTCGGGGGCGCCGACGAGGTCGGCACCCTGGTGGGCCTGGCCCCCTCCAACCACGGCACCACCCTGCTGGGCCTCGCCAAGATCGCCGACTTGTTGCCCTGGTTGGCCCAGACCCTGCTGGGCTCGTGGTGCGAGTCCTGCCTCCAGCAGGTCAACACGTCGACCTTCATGCAGCAGCTCAACGCCGGCGGCGACACCGTGCCCGGGGTCAACTACACGGTCATCCAGACCCGCTACGACGAGGTCGTCACCCCCTACCGGTCGGCCTTCCTTTCCGGTCCCAACGTCACCAACATCCGGGTTCAGGACTCCTGCTGGCTCGACTTCAGCGAGCACCTGTCGATCGCGTTCGACCACATCGCCCTCACCCACGTGCTGAACACGCTCGACCCGGCGCACCCCCAGCGCCCGCGGTGCAGCTTCGTGGCTCCGGTGATCGGCGGCTGACCTGGCGGACCGCCCGCTGACCGCAAGCTGGCGGTCCGCCAGGTCAGCAACAGCCGAGCCGGCGCGACCCCCTTCGGCGGGCACTACCCTGCGGGGCCCGACTGCCCACCGAGGGGGACCGCATGGAGTTCCGCCAGCTCGCACCGCACGTCTACACCTGCCTGCAACTGGAGGGAGGCCTGGGGGCGTCCAACTCGGGGCTGGTCGCCGCCGGCGACGGTCTGGTCGTGGACAGCTTCTGGGACCTACCACGAACCCGAGCACTGATCGGCCACTACTCGCAGGTGCATCCCGAGCCGCCGGCCCGCCTGGTCAACACCCACCACAACGGTGACCACGCCTGGGGGAACCAGCTCTTCGCCGAGACGGGCACCGAGATCATCGGCCACCGCCGCTGCGCCGAGTACATGGCCCACGAGTCGCCGGAGATGCTCGAGCACCTGCGCACCGCCAGCGAGACGCCGCCGGGCCTCGAAGGATTCGCCGCGGCGCTCGCCCCCTTCGACTTCGCCGGGATCACCCTCACCCCTCCCACCACCCTGATCGACGACGACACCGACCTGGACGTCGACGGGTTGACCCTGCGCCTGCTGTCGGTGGGACCGGCCCACACCGCCGGTGACGTGTGCGTGTTCGTAGTCGACGAGGGTGTGCTGTTCACCGGTGACGTCCTGTTCAACCGCTGCACACCGGTGGGTTGGGAGGGCACCTTCGAGCAGTGGATCGACTCCCTCGACCGGCTGGCTGCGCTCGAACCGGCGGTGGTGGTACCAGGCCACGGACCGGTGGGCGACAGCAACGACCTGCGCGAGATGAGGGCCTACCTGACCTACGTCTACGAGGAGTCACGCCGCCACCACGACGCCGGCCTGACCCCCCTGGAGGCGGCCCGCCGCATCGAACTGGGGCGATGGCTGGGGTGGGACGAACCAGAACGCCTGGCCTTCCAGGTGCACCGTGCCTACCGCCAGTTCCGTGGCGAAGCTTGGGACACCCCCGTCGACCTGGTGGCCGTGGTAGCCGACATGGCCGTGTTGACCGGAGAACTGGCTGCCAAGCGGGCTGCAGCGGGCGCCGAGAACGACCGGTGAAGAGCGAACGTCTCCGGGTCGGCATCGTCGGGGCCGGCCGAATCGCCGACCTCAACTGCCTGGGATGGCTCGAGCATCCCTCCGGCGAGATCGTGGCCGTGTGCGACCCCGACGACGCCACCCGCCAGCACCGCGCCGAGCAATGGGGGGCCACCCCCTACGCCTCCCTCGACGACCTGCTGGCCGACGACCGGGTCGACGCCGTGGAGATCCTGACCCCACATCACCTGCACGCCGAGCAGGCCATCGCCTGCCTGTCGTCGGGACGGCACGTGTCGCTCCAGAAGCCTCCGACCCTCACCCTCGACGAGTACGACCGCGTGGCCACGGTGGCCCGCCGGAGCCCCGGCACGTTCCGGGTGTACGAGAACTTCGAGTTCTACCCGCCCCACCGCCTGGCCCGTGACCTCATCGACGCCGGCGAGATCGGCGAGGTGCTGTCGGTACGGATCATCACCGCCGGAGGCCGACTCGACGCCGGGCAGGGCTGGGTGGTGCCGGCGACCGCCAACCGGTGGCGGATGGATCCCTCCATCTGCGGCGGAGGCATGCTCACCTTCGATCACGGCTTCCACTGCTTCCAGCTGGGTCGCATGTTCGTGGACGACCCGGTCGAGGTGGTCCACGCGTTCATCAACTGGATCACCCTGGGCGAAGACGCCCTCATCGACGCTCCCGCCTCGATCACCTGGCGCTATTCGGGCCTTCCCCGCTTCGGTTCCTGGGAGGTCATCCCTTCCCTGGGCCTGGACGTGGCATCGGACTACTACGTGAGCGACGACCGGATCGAGATCCGGGGAGACCGCGGGATCATCTGGGTGACGCGCTGCGCGGGTCGTCTGCTGGAGGAACCTCCGGTGGTCCTGTACCGCGACGGTGAGACGCGTGCCTTCCACCGGGTGGACGCCGACTGGGCCTCGTCGTTCCGATCGGCCACCAGGCACTTCATCGACGCCGTGCTCGCGGGCACCCCTGCCCGCCTCGACGTGGACGACGCCCGCGCCACCCTCGTCTTCGCCCTGGCTGCGCAGCGATCGGCAGCCGAGGCACGAGAGGTGACCCTGGCCGAGTTGAGCTGAGTAGTCTCACCCACATTGGGAGCCCGGCTCACGACGCCGGAGGCAGCGGAGGAACCCATGCGCTTCGACATCACACCCCTAGATGGGATGGCGGACACACCGATGGTCATCAGGGTGGTGGACGCCGTGCCCCGCAGCCGGGTCACGATCAGGACAGAGACCGAGGACGCGCTGGGCCGCCACTGGAGCGCCAGCGGCTTGTTCCTGGGCCGTGAGGACGGCACCATCGACCTGACCGAGGACGCGCCTGTCCAGGGTTCCTACTCCACCAAGGATCCGGTGGGCCTGGTCTCCTCCTTGGCCCCGGTGGGCAAGGACCCCGCCACGCTGTTCGCCACCCTCGACGCCGCTCCAATCGAGATCACCTTCACCGCCGGCGAGCGCGACCAGGTCGAGACCTCGGTTGTGGTCGTGCGCCGCATGCAGGGACCCGGTGTACAAGCGTTCCGCCTCGAAGAGGGCGACGTGGCGGGCCATCTCTACGTGCCCGCCGACCCTGCTCCCACGGGCGCTGTCCTGGTGGTGCCCGGCCTCATCGCCCCACGGGTGGCAGCCCTGCCGCTGGCCGCCATGCTCGCCTCCCTCGGCTACCTGGCCCTCAGCCTCGATGCCCCCACCAACGCCGAGGGGCAGTGCGCCGAGGTGCCGCTCGAACGTGTGCGTGACGCGGCGGCCCTCCTGCGCTCGCACCCGCGCTGCTCGGGCCGGATCGCCGGGCTGGGGCTGGAGAAGGGTGCAGAGGCCCTTCTGGCAACCGCCTGCCACCTGACCGACACCGACTTCTCGGCGGTCATCGCCATCGCTCCATCGTGTGTGGTCTGGCAGGCCTCCGGCCCCGGGAAGGTACCCGCCACATCGTCGTGGACCGTCGACGGCCAGCCCCTCCCCTACGTCCCGGTGCGCGGCCCGGGAGCGAAGCTGCTGCGCCTGGGCAAGAAGGATGGCGGCGCCGTCGCTCAGCTGGGGGCCCACATGGACGGTCTCAAGGACGTGGCCGCCTTCAAGCGCGCCGCTCTGCCGGTGGAGCGGATCGCGGGCCCGATCCTTCTCCTGGCCGGCGCCGAAGACCAGCAGTGGCCCGCGGCGGAGATGGCAGAGCTGATCTACCGGGCCCGGCGAGCCGAGCGCTCCAACGAGGGTGACCAGAAGATCGCCCACCAGAAGGCCGGGCGCCTGGGCCGGTTCCCCCACCTGCCCGCCACGGTGTCGCGCTACCTGGACCCCGCGACGGGCACGGCCCTGGTGCTGGGCGGCACCCCGGAGGGGAACCACCACGCCGACGAGGTCACCTGGACCAAGATCCGCGAGTTCCTGGCCCTGCACCTGGGCGCGCCGGCAGCGGGCACGGACACCGGCCTACCACCCGACGAGACAGAGACCCAGGCAGCGAACGAGGCAGCGACCCAGGCAGAGACCGACGGTCCGCACGAGGTCGAGGACCACGAGGCGCCCGACGATCCCGACGACCTGCCACCCGTCGTCTACGAGGTACCCCCCCACGACAGCACCGAGGACCAGCCGCCCTCGTTCAGCTAGGCGGAGGTCAACTCGTCCTCGAGGCCCTGACGGCCGGCCAACCACAGGCCGAGCGCTTCTGTGGTGCCTCTCACCACGCGACCCCGGCCCAGGGCGCGACCCCCGTCGGTGGGTTCCACCCGGGTTCGCAACAACTTGTACCCGCCCAGGACGACACCCTCGCGCAAGATGGCGGCCCTCGAAGCCCGTGGGATCTCCCGCTCGAGGCCCAGGCCCCGGAGGATGTCCTGGTGGTGCACCGCGGTGTCGCCCAGCAGGAAGGTGGCGCTGGCCCGCACCATCGGGGCCAGGGTGGTGGCGAAGCGGTCGGCCCGGGCCGCCATCTCGGACCGGGGTACGGCGCGCCACCGCTCGACGATGGCGGCATTGGCCCGGGAGATGCGGCCCAGGTGGCGAACGTACTCGAACCCGTCGTCTTCCAGGCCGACGAGGTGGGCGAGGATGTCACGGGGAGACCAACCCGCGCACAGCGTCGGGCCGTGGTCGAACTCGTCATCACTCAGGCCCGCGAGGGTGGCCACCAACTCGGTGCGTTCGGCCAGCAGGGCCCGCTCTCCTGGGAAGTCCACTTCAGGACCCCCCCTCTGGGGGGGCCTCGCCCTTTCGGGGCGCTTCGCCGTAGTCGCCGAAGGGGGCGTCGCGGCTGCGGATGGTCTCGCGGAAGCCGTCGCACGAGGATTCCCTCGACCCATCGTTGGGCTTCTTCGGTGTGGCGGGTGACGCCATCGAAGAAGGTGCCCAAGCATCTGGCGTGGTCCGCAGGCCCATGTTCTCGAATGCCTGGTTGACGAGCAGCTTGTTGAGCGCGAGCTGGTTGGCGGGGATGTGCTGGAAGCGGCGGGCGTACGTCTCGGTGGCGCTCGGAGAGCTCGTCGTCGGGGAAGACCTTGGAGACGAGACCGATGCGATGGGCGGTGGCGGCGTCGATGGCGTCGCCGGAGAGCAGGAACTCCTTGGCGTGCTCGAGACCCACCCGGTAGACCCACATCATCGTGGTGGGTGTCCCGAAGATCCGCGACGGCGGGTAGCCGATGTGGGCGCTCTCGGCCATGAAGATGAGGTCGCAGCAGAGACGCCAGGTCGGTGCCTCCACCGAGGCACCAGCCCTGCAGCTCGGCGATGACCGGCTTGGGACATTCCCAGATCTTCATGAAGCGCTCGCGCGTTGTGGCGCATCATGAGGTAGTCGTCGACCGGATCCCACGCTCCCCGGCGGTGCTCGACCCGGGGGGCTCCCCATCCGGTAGGTGCGGAAGCCCGGATCGCGGGCACCGAAGTCGAGGTCGTAGCCCGCCGTGAAGGCCCGGCCCGCTCCCCGCAGCACGATCGGCGCGGACCTCGGGGGAGGCCGCTGGCCGTCGATCACCGACTCGGCGATCCCGGCGATCACCGCTTCGTTGAGGGTGTTGAGCTTCTCGGGGCGGTCGATGGTCACTATGGCCACCGAATCCCGCTCCTCGTAGAGAACAGGTGACTCGTCACTCATGGTCGCGACGCTACTCGCTGGCACCCCATCCGCTCCCCGTCGGGTCAACGGTCGGGTTTCACTCCCTCGGCCCCCAGCGCTCCCATGGCCTCGACGGTGCGCCGGTAGGAATCGGGGTTGGTGGTCGCATCGACCGGTCGGATCACGAAGCCCGCGCCGCGATCCACGAAGGTGGGGGTGTAGCTCACCTCGGTGACCGTCAAGGTGCCGGGGGCCGTCTCGGTGACGGTGAGCCCCAGGATGACCCCGTCCTGGGTGGAGGCCAGCAGCCCAGCCTCGGGCGACTGGTTGGACAAGAAGTTGCCGAGACCGTACGCCACCACCTTGCTGCCCGCCCCGCTGCCCGCCCCGCTGCCCGCCCCGCTGCCCGCCCCGCTGCCCGCCCCGCTGCCCGCCCCGCTGCCCGCCCCGCTGCCCGCCCCGCTGCCCGCCCCGCTGCCCGCCCCGCTGCCCGCCCCGCTGCCCGCCCCGCTGCCCGCCCCGCTGCCCGCCCCGCTGCCCGCCCCGCTGCCCGCCCCGCCGTCGACCCGACCCACCGGCTGGATCACGTGGACGTGGTGACCCACGATCAGGTCGACATCGGGCGAGGACAAGAGCGTCCGGGCCAATGCCTGCTGGTCGGTGGTGGGCGTCTGCTGGTATTCGGCGCCCCACTGGAGGCTGACCACGACGAACTCCGCGCCCGCTGATCGCGCTGCTGCGGCATCGGCGAGGATCGCAGCCGCTTCGATCTGGTTCACCAGCCACGGGGCGTCGGCGGGCGGGGCGAAGCCGTTGAAGCCGTAGGCGTAGGCCAGGTGTCCCACACGGACACCCCCGGCATCGAGAAGGGTGTGGGTGGCGTCCTCGTCGGCCGAACGGGCCGTGCCCGCGTGGAGAACACCGACCCGGTCGAGGGCGTCGAGAGTGGCCGTCACACCCGCCGGGCCCCGGTCCAGGGCGTGGTTGGACACGGTGGAGCAGCTGTCGTAGCCGGCCTCCGCCACAGCCGATGCCAGCTCGTGGGGAGCGGAGAAGACCGGGTAGCCCGACAGATCGCTGTTGTCGGCCGAAAGGGGGACTTCCATGTGACACAGAGCAAGGTCGGCCTCCGACAGGATGGGCGCCACCTCAGCCAGCATCGGACCGAAGTCATAGCCCGCTCCCCCGGCGTTGGCGCCCGCCTGGCGGAACACCGGTGCGTGGATGAGGAAGTCGCCGGTGGCGGCGATCGTGAAGCTCGCGCGGTGGGGGGGCAACGCTCGTGGTAGGCGCGCTCGTGGTGGGCGCGCTCGTGGTCGAGGTGCTGGTCACCCGAGAGTCGGTCACCGCAGTGGGTGAGGATGTCGGGGACGGGATGGGGGTTCGGTCTGCCCCCACTTCGGGGGTGGTGTCAGCGACCCCGGAGCCCCCCGAGGATCGGTCGCCGGCTCGGACGACCAGAGCCCCGGCCAGCGCGGCGGCCGTGAGGATGACGACGAGCCCGGCGGCGACCAGCTTGGGGCTGCCCACCTCGGTTCAGGGCACCCACCAGTCGAGGTGGGCCAGGGGGCTGTCGGTCGGGGGCGCCAGAGGCGCGACCTCGCCCGAGTGGATGTCGAAGAGGGCGAAGGCCTCCTCGGGCCCGAGGATCTCGAGCCGGTCCGGCAGGTCGAAGTCGCGGTTGTGTCGGTAGTTGCGGGGCGCGGCGGTGACGATGGCTTTGATGTCCTCGTTCAGCACGGCGTAGGCCAGGGCCAGACCTGCCTCTGCCTCCATGCCGCTCTCCAGGTGCACCCTGGCCAGGGCCTGGACCTCGTCTTCGGGGGGGCTGTCCTCGAACCGGGAGATGTCGGGAAGGAAGCCCACCGACCAGTCGGCGTAGCCCCGAGCCATCCCCCCGCTGCGCGCTTCGCGATAGGTGACGACGTACCAGCCGCAGCGGTCGCGTTCACCGTAGAGACGGAGGCGGGCAGAGGCGAGCAGGCGGCTGCGGCGCAGCGGGTCCGATTCGCCCTCAGGTGTCCACCGGCCGTCGAGGGCGTCTGCCAGGTCACGAACGACGCCAGCGTCCAGCACCATCATCGGCAGCAGGCTGTAGGGATCAGGTCTGGTCACGCAACGCATCTTCGCAGACCGCAACCACCACGTGGGAGATTCAGCGCCCAGATACGGTCAGAGGCGCTCCCAGCGGTCGGGGCCGGGAAGGCCGGCGTCTACCTCGGCACCGAAGCGCTCCACCATCCCGGCCACCAACCCGGCCGTCGTCGAGGTCTCGTCGTGCAGCAGCGGCGTGAGGTCCACCGCCAGGACCACCTGCTCGACAGACTCGGGATCGGCCGTATCGCTGCCGGCCGTATCGCTGCCGGCCGCACAGCGATCGGCCGAGTAGGGATCGGCAAGGGTGGCGTTGGCCCGACGTCTTCCCTCCACTGCCAGGTCGTAGCGCTTGACTGCCAGTTGGCTCCCGAAGCAGGACACGAGGCGTCGCCCCAGGGCCACCGCTTCCCGCGAGCAGGCGAAGGCCAACCGGTCACCGGCGGGGAGCCACGCCAGCGAGCGCCACCCCTCCGCCCCGAGCAGCCGGGTCGGGCGCCGGTCTGGGGGGAGTTCACGCAGGGCCACCACCAGGGCCTGGGTGACGGCGCGGTGGGTGGCGTGGGTGTCACAGGGGTCGTGGGTCACCACCACCTGTGGCGACGACCCTTCCAGTGTGTGCATGAGCGTCGCGGCCAGGAAGTCGACGTCGCGCACGTCGACGCTGGCCAGGCCGAGGTGGGCCAGGGCCCCGTAACCCCCGATCGCGGCGGCACTACGTTGCTCACCGGCACGTACCGCCACCAGATCGCCGCCCTCGGTGCGGGACGGTTCGCCCGGGTGGGGTGCACCGGCCCCGTCAGCACACACCACACCGGTGAACCAGAGGTGGGGGTCGCCCCGGCAGGCTCCGATCCAGGGGAGGGCCCAGAGCTCGAGGTCGTCGGGGTGGGCCATCACTCCCAGGTGGGTGGTGCGAGCCAGGGCCTCGGTCAGCGGTGTCCCGTCGGGGACGAACCAGCCACGCTCGCGGTCCTCCACCGCCCCAGCCTGACACGCGCCGGGGAGCACTAGGGTGCAACCATCCGACCATCCCAGGAGGCGACGTGGCTGAACAGGACGAGCAACTGCAGGACCAGATCTTCGACATGGTCAAGCGCAGCCAGGAGATGATCCTCGACGCCAGCCGGAACTTCGTGGAGGGCGCGGCCGACCTGGCTCCCGGTGACCGGGACCAGCTCGACAAGCTCATCGACAACGCGTTCGACCTGACCGAACGCATCCTGGAGAGCCAGCGCGAGTTCGCCAAGCGGGTCGTGGGTGCTGCCACCGGGCCGCTACAGCGCGGCGAACGCTGAGACCCTCGGGGCACATGGCCCTGGACATCGATCCTGCCGCGGTCGACGCGGTGGTCTTCGACATGGGCGGGGTGTTCGTGCTGCCCGATCCCGACCTGATCGCCGGGGCCCTGACCAGAGGTGGGGTGGCCCTCGATCTGGACCCGGCCGACCCCCCCGCCAGGGCCCGCTTCCACCGAGCCCACTACGCCGCCATGCGCTCACATGACACGGTCCGCCCGTCCGGGGTCGACATCGGCGCCCACTATCTGGAGGCCTACCTGGCCGACCTGGGTCTCGAAGGCCCGGCCCTGCGCGCAGGTCTGGCGGCGGTGGCCACGATCTGGGGCCAACCGGCGGATCGGCGCTGGACCTGGCGCCAGGACGAGGCCGCCGCGGTCCTGGCGGTCCTGACCCGAACCCATCTGGGCGTTGCGGTGGTGAGCAACTGCGACGGCACGGCCGAAGCCATCCTGGCAGCCGCCGGCGTGTGCCAGGTGGGCCCGGGGCCCGCCCCGCAGGTGGCCGCCATCGTGGACTCCCACCTGGTGGGGGTGGCCAAGCCCCATCCTGGCGTGTTCGCTCCGGCCCTGGACGCCCTCGGGGCGCAGGCCCAACGGACGGTCTATGTGGGTGACAGCCGGGTCTTCGATGTGGAGGGGGCCGAAGCCGCAGGCCTGCACCCGGTCCACCTGGACCCCTACGGCCCGTGCACCCGACAGGGCGGCGGCACGGGCCACGACTGCGTCACGTCGGCCACCGAGCTGCTGCACCATCTCATCGGCACCGACACCGACACCAACATGTTTTCCGACTATAGGTAAAAAGACCTACACCTTCACGCCCTGGGGGCCGATGACTAGGTCGTACGCATCAGATGGAAGATGCCAGAAGGTTGGCGAGGAGGCAACCATGGCTGCAGTCGAATCGACCTGCACAACCATGAACCCCGACCAGACGGGGGCTGAAGAGCCGTTGGTCCAGTCGGTGGTGGAAAGCATCGAAGACGGGTTGGCGACGCTACTTGTCGGTCCCGACGAGGAGGAATGGGTCTTCCCGGCCCATCTCCTGCCCGCCGAGGCCGTAGAAGGCAGCGTGCTCATCCTCCAGGGCCGGGGGCGCAACTTCGGCATCATCGGTATCGGGCTGCGACCCGTGACCGTGGAGGACCGCTTGGCCCGATCGCTGAACCGGCGACGCCGGATCATCGTGCCTCTCCCTCACCGCGAGATCCCCGTACCGGTACCCGACACCAGACCGACGAGCCGGCCCAGCCGGATGATCCGGGGGCTCGGCGCGCGCTGAAGCCCGCCTTGCGGCCAGAAGCGTCAGCCTTACCCTTCTGATCGTCCGCCTTGCACCCGGGGTGGCCCAGCCAGCACAATCTTGACCGCTCGGTCTAGTTGTGCCCAGAGGCGGCACCCCGGAGCAAGGAGGCACCACCATGGGTACAGCAGTCATCGTCGATGCGGTCCGCACCGCAGGCGGCAAGCGCAACGGCTCCCTATCGGGCTGGCATCCCGCCGATCTGGCCGCCGAGGCCCTGAAGGCCATCCAGACCCGCAACGACCTCGACCCCGCGATCATCGACGACGTGATCATGGGCTGTGTCATGCAGGTCGGAGCCCAGTCCCTCAATGTCGGGCGCAACGCCGTGCTGGCTGCCGGCTGGCCCGAGTCGGTACCCGCCACCACCATCGACCGCCAGTGCGGCTCGTCCCAGCAGTCGGCCCACTTCGCGGCCCAAGGGGTCATGGCCGGGGCCTACGACGTGGTCGTGGCCGCCGGTGTCGAGGTCATGAGCCTGGTTCCCATGGGGGCGTCCGCCATGGTCAAGGACGTCGGCTTCCCCTTCGGTGACACCGTGGGTCTGCGCTACGTCGAGGCCGGCGGCCTGGTCCCTCAGGGGATCTCGGCCGAGATGATCGCCGAGAAGTGGGGCCTCAGCCGCGACGACCTCGACTCGTTCTCGCTCCAGAGCCACCAGAGGGCAGCCACCGCCCGGGACGAGGGTCGTTTCGACAATGAGATCGTCCCTGTGCTCGAGCGTCGCCGCGACAAGGAGACGGGTCAGGTGATCGTCGGTGAGGGCATGGTCACCACCGACGAAGGCATCCGCGACACCAGCATGGAGGCCCTGGCCAACCTGAAGCCCGCCTTCAAGCCTGACGGTGTGGTCACCGCGGGCAACTCCTCCCAGATCACCGACGGGGCCTCGGCCATGCTCATCATGAGCGAGGAGAAGGCCGCAGAGCTCGGCCTCACCCCACGAGCCCGCTTCCACACCTTCGCCCTGGCGGGCGTCGACCCCATCACCATGCTGACCGGGCCCATCCCTGCTACCCACAAGGCCCTCGAGCGCTCCGGGCTTTCCATGGAGGACATCGACCTGGTCGAGATCAACGAGGCCTTCGCCTCGGTGGTTCTGGCCTGGGAGAAGGAGCTGCACCCCGACATGTCCAAGGTGAACGTCAACGGCGGTGCCGTCGCCCTCGGCCACCCTCTGGGTTGCTCGGGAGCCAAGCTCATGGCCACCCTGCTCAACGAGCTGGAGCGCACCGGGGGCCGCTACGGCCTCCAGACCATGTGCGAGGGTGGCGGCATGGCGAACGCCACCATCATCGAGCGTCTCGGCTGACCGGGCCTAGCCTGGGGGTGCGCCACCGGCGCCCCCCAGGCCATGTCCGTCGTCTCCGTCCTCATCGCGATCGCCGCCGCCTACCTGATCTGGCGGGTGGGCCTGGCGCTCCTCGCCATGTTCGCCGCAACGCCACCCGAGCCGCCCCCGCCCGGTGAGCTGCGCAAGGTCCGGCTCACCTTCCGCTGCGAGGTGTGCGGCTCGGAGGTGCAGATGCGCGTCGCCCCCAGTGAAGATCCCGATCCTCCCCGCCACTGCATGGACGAGATGGTTCTGGTCACCCCCGTAGACGAGTGAGGGCCTGCGACCTCAGTCGCGGGGCCGCGCCAGGGCGTCGGCGATGCCGGCCACGAGGGTGGGGATGGTGTCGGGGGTGAGCCCCGCCACGTTGGCCCGCCCCGAGCCCACCAGGTAGATGCCCCGTTCCGAGGCCAGCCACTCGACCTGGGTGGCCGACAGGCCGGTGAGGGTGAACATGCCCCTCTCGGTAGCCACGCCCTCGTAGCCCTCCAGGCCCGTCGCAACCAGGGCCGCAGCCAACTCGGCCCGCAGACCGTTCAAGCGGTCGCGCAACTCGGCCAACTCGGCCAACCAGCGGGCGCGCAGGTCGGAGCTGTCGACCACCGTTGCAGCTACGGCCGCTCCGAACGAGGGCGGGTTGGACCAGAGGGTTCGTACCGCCACCTTCACGTTGCTCTGCACCGCGTCAGCGGTGGGGCCGTCGCCGGCGACCACCGTGAGCGCTCCAACCCGTTCGCGATAAAGGCCCATGTTCTTGGAGAACGACGTGGTCAGGAAGGCGTCGACACCTGCGTCGAGCACCGTTCCCAAGTACGAGCAGTCAGCCTCGAAGCCCTCGGCCATGCCCAGGTAGGCCTGGTCCACCAAGAGCACCGCCCCCCGGGCGGCCACGAGGGAAACCAGCGCCGCCCACAGTTCGGGGGTGAGGTCACGCCCGGTCGGGTTGTGGCAACACCCGTGGACGAGGACCACCTCGCCGGGAGCCACCGCCTCGAGGTCGACCAGCATGGCTTCCGCGTCCAGAGCCCGATCGGCAGGCCGGTAGTAGCGGTACTCGGCCACCTGGTGGCCGGCGGTGGCGAACACCGGAGCGTGGTTGGGCCAGGTGGGCCCGCTGACCCACACCCGGCGCGGTCCCACCACCTGGGCCAGGAGGTGGGCGACCAGGGCCAGACCGCCCGTGCCCCCCGGGGTGTGGGTGGTACGGATGCGCGCCAGGGCGTCGGGACGCCCACCGAAGAGAAGCGACCCGACGGCTGCGGCAAAGGCCGGGCTACCGTCTATCGGCAGGTAGGCCTTGGTGTTCTCACCTGCCAGGTAGCGGCTGCTCGGCCTCGGTCACGGCAGCGAACTTGGCCACCAGCCCCGAGGCGTCCTTGTAGACGCCCGAGGTCAGGTCGAGCACGCCGGGGCGTCGGTCGGCGGCGATGCGGGTGGCCAGACCCAGGATCGGGTCGGGCGGGGCGAGGGAGAACTTCTCGAACACGGCGGCATCGTAGGTGCCGGCGCCCTGGGTGGCAGCACCAGATTCCCGCCGATGTTTTCCACAGGCTGGGGACGGCACTGGGGAGGATCACACGGGCGTAACTTGGCGTTCGCCTCAGTGCCACTGGGTGGCAGTCAGGATGCCTCCCAGGATGAAGCCGAGACCCACCACCAGGTACCAGTTGCTGGGCTCGCCGGGCAGGAAGCCCACGTAGTTCAACAGGATCACCGCCAGGCCCAGCCCGAGGAGCGTGAACACGAGCACCGGCACCCAGCGGGGACTGACCTTGACCGACTGTGGGACCGGAGGGGTGTAGCGCGTCGAGGCGGGCGGCGTGCGATGACCACCCGAAGGTGTCGTGCGCTTGGAACCACCTCCGTCGGTCTTTCCGGGCGCACCACCACCGGGTACTCGACGCTTGTTGGGCCTGGCCATGGGCCGCCACTGTACCTCCGACCCACGGCCCTACCGGTCGCCACAACCGATGCCGGTCGCCGGAGCGAGCGGCGCTACCCTCCGGACCTCGTGGCGCCCCGCGTGCTGGTCATCGACAACTACGACAGCTTCGTCTACAACCTCGTCCAGTACCTGGGCGAGCTCGGAGCCGAACCGGTCGTGCACCGCAACGACGCGCTTTCGGTGGCCGAGCTGGTGGCACTCGATCCCGACGCCGTGCTCATCAGCCCCGGTCCCGGTCGACCCGAGGACGCCGGCGTGTCCAACGAGGCCATCGAGGCCTTCGCCGGGCACGGGGCCCGTGCTGGGCGTGTGCCTGGGCCACCAGTGCATCGGCCAGGTCTACGGCGGCCGGGTGGTGCGCGCACCCGAGATCATGCACGGCAAGACCTCGTTCATCCGCCATCACGACTCGGGGGTGTTCGCCGGACTCCCCAACCCGCTCGAGGCCACCCGCTACCACTCGCTGGTCGTCGACCGCGCCTCGGTGCCCGACGTGCCTGGAGATCACCGCCGAGACCGACGACGGCGATCGATCATGGGCCTGCGCCACCGTGCGCCTCGACGTCGAGGGCGTGCAGTTCCATCCCGAGTCGGTGCTCACCACCTGTGGGCACGACCTCCTGGCGACCTTCCTGGCCCGAGCCCGCTGATCAGGCCGTGATGACCAGGGTGAGGCTGCGGCTGACCACCTCGTTGCCGGCTTCGTTCAGGACGGTGAGGGTGTACGTGTAGCTTCCGGGCTGAGCCGAGCAGTAGCCGTCGGTGACGGTCCCGGGACAAACACGAGCCGTGCCCGAAGGGCCTTCCTTGTCAACCCCGGGACCCGTGACCGTGACAGTTGCCCCACCCGACACCGACCAGGTCAGCTTCGGTGCGCCCAACAGCGTGTAGTCCGTCGGCATGGTGTTGGGCTCGAGGGTGAACGTGTCGATCACAACCGGAACCGTGGTGGTGGGGCGGGTCGTGGTGGTCGTCGAGGTGGTCGGCGGCGCCACGGCCGCCACCCCCACCCGGATGACCACCACGCTGCCCTTCTCGGCCTTGGCACCCGCCTCTGGGGTCTGGGCCACGACCTTGCCGTCGTCGGGATGTTCGGCAGGCAGTGGCTGGATCTCGATGGAGGGCTGGAGGTTGGCCCCCTGGAGCACCGCGACCGCCTCGTCGGAGGTCAGCCCCACCACGCTCGGCACGTCGATGAACTTGCCGGTGGACAGGACCACCGTGACGGTCCCTCCAGGGGCGAGCTTCTCGCCGGCAGGTGGGTCGGTGCGTACCACCTTGCCCTCGTCGACGTCTTCGGACTCTTCGTCGAAGAAGGCCACCTCGAAGCCCAGGTTGCCCAGGGTGTTGGCCGCCTCGAGCTCGCTGCGACCCTTCAGGTCGGGCAGCTCGATGGGTTCGGGGCCGGTGGACACCGTGATGGTGACCCGCGAACCGGGGGGGACGTCCTGGCGTGCCGGCGGATCCTGGCGGATCACCTCACCGATGGCGGCCACCTCGTGGAACTCCTCGGCCTCTTCGACCACCAGCCCCGAGCTCTCCAGCATCGAGCGGGCCTGGGTGGACTGGAGCCCCACGACCTGGGGGACCGGCACGGTGCTGCCACCCGATGACACCCGCAACACCACCTCTGAGCCCAACTCCAGCTTGGTGCCCCGGGGCGGGTTCTGGTCGAAGACGACGTCCTCGTCGAAGTCGTCGTTCTCCTCGAACTGGGTGACGGGGATGAATCCGGCCTCGGACAGGGCATCGCGGGCAGCGCCCACCTCCATGTTGACCACACTGGGCACCGCCTCGGTGGCCAGGGCTTCGTCGTCCTGTCCCAGGGCGTCGACCAGCAGGGTCAACAGCCCTCCCAGCACGGCGAGGAGAACGACCAGCGAAACGACCAGGGTGCCCACACGCCGGGGAGGGGCTTCCACCAACTCGCCTTCCAGTTCGATCGCCTCCGGCGGGCCGGCTCCGACGGGCGGGGCAGCGTGCACAGCCTTGCCGTCGCGGAACCGGCGGAGGTCAGCCCGGGCGTCCTCGGAGCTGGCGTAGCGACCCGCCGGTTCCTTGGCCAACAGCCGCATGCAGATGGCGTCGAGCGCTGCGGGAACCCCCACGCCCACCGCGGACGGAGGGGCGGGCTCCGCGGAGACGTGCTGGTAGGCGATGGCCATCGGGTTGTCGCCCACGAAGGGGGGACGTCCGGTGAGGGTCTCGTAGAGCACACATCCCAGCGCATAGAGATCGCTTCGAGGATCGAGAGGTCGGCCCTGGGCCTGTTCGGGGCTGAAGTAGGCCGCGGTGCCGATCACGGCCCCGGCCACGGTGAGGTCCTGGGCGGGACGGTCGACCGGCTGGGCGATTCCGAAGTCGGCGACCTTGGCCTGTCCGCCGGGGGTGATGAGCACGTTGCCCGGCTTCACGTCACGGTGGATGACACCGTTGCGGTGCGCGTAGGCCAGGGCTCCGGCGACATCGGCGGCCACCTCGGCGGCCCTGTCCGGTTGGAGGGGACCCTCGGAACGGAGGATCTCGGCCAGGGTGCGGCCCTCGACGTACTCCATGACTATGAAGTACGTGTCGTCACGCTCTCCCCAGTCGTAGACGGCCACGATGTGGCGGTGGCTCAGGTTGGCGGCGGACTGGGCCTCGCGGCGGAAACGCTCGACGAAAGCGGCATCCCGGCTGAACTCGGGGAACAGCACCTTGACCGCCACCGGCCGGTCGAGCTGGCGATCGCGGGCCAGGAACACGTCGGCCATGCCACCTCGCCCGATGCGCCGCTCGATCTCGTAGCGGTCACCGAAGAGCTGCTGGGCGGCGGCGGCGGAGCGCTGGGGTCCCGGGTCCGGGCTGTCACCGACATCTGCCATGGCCTACCCATGCTAGTGCCGTGACCACCCCGCCGATCATCACCGGAGGCATGTCCGAGGTCGGCTCTCAGGCGGTGTCGATCCGGCGTCGCCGGTCGAGGAAGGACAGCTGGCGCCACAGTGCTTGGGTGCGGGGCAGGGCCACGCCGGCGGTCGCGGCCGCCTCCAGCGGGGCACGGTAGATGGCATCCAACTCCAGGGGCCGTCCGGCGTCGAAGTCGAGGCGCATGCTCGTCCGGTAGGGGGTCATGGCGTCGGTATCGGCCAGCATCTTGTCGATGAAACGATCGGCGATCGTTCTTCCGGTGGGGCCTGCAGCGGCGCCGGACTGCACCTCGACCATGATCTCTCGCACCAGGTCGCGGGTCGCCGGGTCGGCCATCAGCTCGTCGGTGCCTGCGTCCAGCACCACCGACAGGCCGTTGTAGGGGACGTTCCACACGAGCTTCTTCCAGCGGGCCAGCACCAGGTCTTCCTGGGCCACGACGCTCACCCCCGCTCCGGTCAGGTCTTCGGCCAGGAACCGGAGCGCCGGGGTCATGCCGGCGGCCGAACCGTCGGCTCGGTACCCGGCCAGGGTGACCGTGCCGTAGTCGAGGTGGCGGATCCGCCCGGGGCCGTCGGCCACCGCGCACACGAAGCACAGGCCGCCGAGCACCGCGCCGACCCCGGG
>CAVRDY010000007.1:0-350811 GCA_963719935.1 uncultured Actinomycetes bacterium
ACCGGCAAGACCTTCACGTTCGACACGGCCCACGAGGGATGGGAATCGTCGGGCTACTCGGTGTTCGGCGCCGCGCTGTCTGCGCGTGCCGCCGCGGAGCTGTCGGCAGGGTCGGGGATCCCGTCGATGACGATCACCCGGCTGCTCAACCAACTCGACGATGGCCGGCTGCAGCTGGACGCCGGCTGCGTGGTGGTGATCGACGAGAGCGGCATGGTTGGGACAAGAACCCTCGATCGGTTGTCGAGCTACACGACCGAGGCGGGCGCCAAGTTGGTGTTGGCCGGTGACACCGCGCAGCTGCCCGAGATCGACGCCGGGGGTTCGTTCCGGGCCATGTCGATCTACGCGCCGTCGACGACGCTGGTCGAGAACCGCCGCCAGATCCACGAGTGGGAGATCGGGGCGCTCGACGACCTCCGCAACGGCCGCGTCTCCGAAGCGGTCGCCGCCTACGGGAACAACGGCCGCATCATCACCGCCGACAACGCCGACCGCGCTCCGACAGCGTCTCGTTGACGACTGGTTCGCCGCACCCGGGACCGACAAGATCATGATCGCCACCCGCCGGGCCGACGTCGCCGACCTCGACGACCGCGCCCGCGCACTCCTCGACGCCGCGGGGCGGTTCGGGAACCACGAGCTGGGAATCGACCGCCGCATCCGGGTGGCGGGCCGGGAGTTCGCCGTCGGCGACCAGGTCCTCGCCGTCGGCCGCAACCACTGGGACCTCGACATCCTCAACGGCGACCTCGGCACCGTCACCGCCATCAACGAACGCCACAAGACCGTGACCTTCCACTGCGAACGGGTCGAGCGCGGAGCGCACCATGCCCACCGACCGTCTCGAGGCCGGGTTCTTGGACCACGGCTACGCCCGCACCAACTACAAGACCCAGGGCGCCACCGCCGATCGGATCTTCACCCTCGGCGGTGATGGCGATCTCGACCGTCAGGCCGCCTACACCGCGCTGAGCGAGAGGCCACGTCGAGAACCGCCTCTACATGTCGACACCCGATGAGGACGTGTGGGAGATCCTCGCCCCCAACCCGCAGCGAGCGCAGCGAGTGGAGGGGCGGGAGCTGTTGTTCGAGCACGCCGAACGTCGAGCTGTCACGCGACCGCTCCCAGCACCTCGCCAGCGAGCTGCTCGCCAACCTCCCCGAACCCGACGGGACCCCTGTCGGTGTCGGCCGGGACGCGCTGCTCGCCGAGCTCCCCGAACCCGCCGGCCCGCGCGCATCGCTCGATGGCCGACGACCTGCTGGCCGACCTACCCGAACCCGATCTCGTCGACGAGGACCTCGCCGAACAGGTCGCCAAGGTCACCGCCCGACTCGACCGGCTCCAACACCGCGAGCCGCCCGCCGTCGACGACGGCTTCGGCATCGGCCTCGGCCTCTGACGAACACCACGAGCGGGGCGGAACGCCCGCACCCTTCACCCATCCTGATGGCCTCGGCGGCCTCTACAGGCCACACAGCGGGCGTGATCGCGGGCTGTGGTGTCCAACCCAGGTGAGACACTGTGGCCATGAGGTTGACGGGCATGACCGGCGTGCAGATCGCCGAGCGCATCGAGGCAGCAATCGAGACGGGGCGGCAGCTCCTTGACGCGCCGATCGACTCGGATGCTGACCTCGCCGAGTGCCAGCGCGAGCGGAGCCTCTGGGACGACCTCGCCGAGGCCACCCTCAAGAAGGCCTTCGGCGACGACGCCGATCCCGTTGCGGTCTACGGGCGCGTCCTCGCCCCCCGCGACGCTCTCGGATCTACGACCCGGCCAACCCGCCGGCTCCACCCACGCTCGCCGACAAGACGAAGAAGTTCCGAGCCCTTGTCGCCCGCGGGTCGACAAGCTCGAATCGATCAAGGGCCAGCTGCCGCTCTACGACGAGCCAGCCCCGATCGAGGACCCCACCCAACCTGCCGCCATGAACCCGGCGTTCACCATCGGCAACAACTACGCGCCGATCACCACCCAGGTCGGCGGCACCGGGAACACCCAGACTGTGACGTCGGGCGATGTCGTCGTGAACGACCTCGACGCGTTCATCACCGCGCTGCGACGAGCACTCGACACCGCCGGCCAGGACCTCGGCGACGAAGACCGAGAGGCCATCACCGGGCGCCTCGAGGACCTCGACGAGGAACGCGGGGAGCAACAGCCGAGCTGGAAGCGCATCGGTCGATGGGTGCTCGCCACCGTCCGAGTTCTGCGTCACCTCGACCCCGACGGGCCCTGGCAAGACGCGCTTGAGAGCGGCGAGATCGTCCTCCAGCACTTCCCCGAACTCGGCCCCTGATCAGCAGCCACGATGCCGGGCATCGGCGGCCGTCGCCTGCGAGACTGGTCGGGTGATGGTGCTGGCTGTCGGCGGAACGCATCGAGCTGAGATCGTTCGTCGCCACGCGCGCCATCGGGTGTCGCCAGTCCCGGGGCTGAAACACGCGTCCACCGCGCGCAACACGCTGCCGGGTCGCTCGTCGGGATGACAGCGGTGTCGTTCCGCAGGTCACGTCGGGGTTCTGGCCGGCTGCGGCCCGAAGTGGTGTCGGTTCGGTGAGTTACAACGACCCGTTGAACAAGGTCGATCCGATGGGGTTGCGGTCGCGTGATATGTCGTTCCGGCCGACTGAGACGCTCTTGGGCGGGCACTGGTGCATGGTCCTTCCCACGCCTTTGTGTACAGGCTATACACCTGGTGCCGAGCCGCTCCTCAACGGCGTGATCCAGGACGAGATCAGAAAACAGATACCTTCGGAATGTGTTGACCTCGAGTTCATCAATGAGCGTGTGGGTCTGGACAAGCTGGCTGCGTTTCGGCTCCGCTGCTACGTGTACCTCTCGAAGGCAGATACCGACATCGCGTACCGGATGCTCCGGATCTATATTGAGAACGGCACGGCCCCGACGCCGGAGTGGGTAGGCATCGGTGCATGTGCACTGCCGCCAGTGCACGACCGAGTGACCACGCTTCGACGCAACGATGACTTCAAGCGTTACTTCGGCGTCTACGACAACTGCCGTAGCCTGATCGAAGATATCCAGGCGTCTGAGGTCGGCTACGTGCAGGCACATGTCAAGCGAGCCCACGCGGCCAGCAATTGCCTACGGGTCCGTGTTCACGCACGCATCCGCGTCTACCTCGGGAATCTCTCGTTCGACACGAAGAGCCCCGAGTACGTCGAGGACAAGGGCCTCTTCTGGTCCAACGGTGGCGGGAGCCACTGCACATGACCAGGGTTGGGAACCGCACCTGCGGTGTGGCCTTGATGGTGGTATGCACCCTCGCGGGGTGCTCCTGGGGTCAGGGTGACGAGCAGCCCGAGGATGAGGGTCTGGAGTCACTGTGGGGTGATGTCGAGGCTCTGAGCGACCTAGAGCTCTTCGTCCCAGATAACTTGGGAGTGACACTTACAGTAGAGGAAGACATCGTCGTGCTTATCCCCTGTACGGTCGGCCCATGGGGCGCCATCTATTTCGGCCCGGCCGACCTTTCTTCTACCACGTGGTCAGCATCCCTACCTCCGGGACCTCGCGAGACATTCGTCCGCGAGGTCCAGCTTGGGGTGGCCCCCCCGGGATGGAAGCCGTAGGGTCTGTCGACGGTCTCCTGTCCACCGATCGGCTGGTGGCGTGGGTTACCACCGATCAACTTGACGGTGGTTTTGGGGACGTCGAGTTCGAGATCGCTGACCTGGATGGTGGGCCGCTGCCAGGGACTGTGAGGTTCCGCGAAGAACACGTTGATGCCACACATGGCGGCCAGGTCGTGGTGGCGGGCCATCTCGCGTCCCTGGTCCCAGGTGACGAGCGACGCAACGGCCCGGGGATACGTTCGAGGATCTCTACGAGAGCCGCCAAGGTGGGGTCGGCACCGTGGCCTTCGGGCAGGTCAGCGAGCCAAACGGAGGCGGCTCAGCCGGTCGAACACGGTCACGATCGCCGACCGGTTGAACGACCCGATGATCAGGTCGCCTTCGAGATGTCCGACCTCGCTGCGGTCATCAGCTTCGGGTGGCCGCTCGAAGATCAGGTTGAACGACCCCAACGGACCGTCCTTTGCCACCGCGTCCCTGGGGGACGTCGACGGGTTCGGCATCGGCGACTCCGATGCAGGTGCCGGTGCAGGCCCTTGACCAACCCGGCCTTGCCGTGCGCGTAGATCCCGTTGTAGATCGTCTCGTGGGAGACCGACGCCTCCACCTCGGGGAACACACCCCGAGCCAACTCCTTGGAGATCGTCATCGGCGAGTCCTTCGCTGCCAGCCGAGCCTCGACGTGGTCGGCGAGGACCGGGTCCCGCTGGAAGCACGTCAGACGTGGCCGGCGCCGCTGGTTGGCTGCCCGCGGATCGGCGGCTGCTGCGCTGTAGGCGTCGCGTCCACCGTTGCGTTCGAGCTCACGTGTGACCGTCGAGGGCGGTCGCCCCATCCTGGCAGCGATCGTTCTGGCCGACTGCTCCAACCCCACCCCCATCTCGATCTGAACACGTTCGGACAGAGACAGTGCATCGCCTGGCATGATGGAACCTCAACCGGTCGGGGCTATGGGCTGACCCCGGCATCATGCCGGGTCCGTTGCACCGACCGGTTGATCCCGCCGGTTGGCACCGTTCTCATTGGCGGAGACCAGCTGGCGATGGACGAGTTCTCTGACGAGTACTGGGAGGACTGCGAGGGCCCTGCTTCTACGACCTCCGCCTCCACAGATCCTCCGATGACCGATGGTCCCGGTTCTACGTCTACGACGGCGCCGTAGGTTCTGCAGCGCTCATGTCGCGCGCTTGGTTTCGCGCGCTGACAACGACCCCCTCAACAAGACCGACCCGCTGGGGCTACGGCCGTCCGACAACGACGACTTCGACCCGCCCGGTGGTGGATGTTTCGCTGAGGCCCCAGCGAGCATGGGTGGCGGGTTCGGGTACGGAGGGGTCTTCTTCTCCGGGATTGCCCCGGCGCCGCCGGCGACACCGGTTCCGGTGCAACCCACGTTCTGCAACGCAGCAGCGGAGCTCCTTCAGCACTGGAACATCACGATCGAGCCTGGTCGTGTCATGCGGTCGTTCCAGGTGCTGGCTGAGACGGGAGAGACGTTCCTGATCGACTCCGCTGGTAACTGCCCAGGTGGTCCGTCGCGGTCGGGCGCGACGTGTGGAGCCATGACGAAGGTCTCCGGCCACCTCCTGGGTCTGATTCTGGAGGTCGCGGATCGGTATCCGATTTACCTGACCTCGCTCACCACCTGCGACTGCCATCAGCCCGGTAGTAGCCACTACGAGGGGCGCGGCGTCGACTTCGGCCCCTCGGCGGAGATCATCGAGTACATCTACCAGAACCGAGTCAGGCTCCGAGTTGATGAGCTGATATTCAAGGAGGACACGGGCGATGCGGTCACTCTCAAGGGTGGAGTGCCATCGACCTACTCAGCATCAACCCTCAACGGTCATAGCGCAAGTGGAGACACTCCCCACTACCACGTGTCCGTTCTCAGATGAGTGGCTGTCTACGCCGCCTGGTCTTCATTGCTGTGGCGGTCGGAGTCGTAGTGGTTTCGGCCGGGTGCGGGAGCGAGGAGTCGTCTCCACCGCTCGACAGCACCGCCGAGTCCTCCACAGCCGCGCCTACTGATCCAACGACCACGACCTTGGGTGATTCAGACGCCGTGCTCAGCGTCGAGGAGATGGGCCCCTTCAAGATCGGGATGACCGTCGCTGAGGCCGAGATAGCGAGTCCGGCTCCTCTCGACCTCACTCACTTCTCTCCCGGGTCTTCTTGTTTCGAGATCGACCTCGACACTCCGGCTGGGGTCTGGCTGAGAGTTCAGATGCCCGAAGGCGAGTCGGACCCTGCAGCCGGTTTGATCAGTGTCATCGGACTTCTCGATGGTTCGGCCGAGTCGGGCGCCGTGACTGACACCGGCATCCGGGTCGGTGACGATCTGCAGGAGCTTGAGTTGGTCTATGGGGGCTCGCTTGAGTTCACCGAGGTCGAGTACGCCCCGGGTTCGCGGTTGGCAATCATCGGCGGGGGCCGTGACCTAGCAATGGTCTTCATCCTCGGAGCCGATGATGTTGTTGGGGCTATCCAGGCTGGCCGCTCTCCCGACGTCAACTTGGTCGAGGGCTGCTTCTAGCAGAGACTGACGTGCTGTTCGTTGGGGCTGGGCTCGACCTTGTCGATGTCGCCCAACGGCAGGGCCTGGAACGCGGGACGCACAACAACACGGGAGCGATGTCGGATACGCCCTTCGGGCCTGACTGTCGATCTCAGCTGGCGTTGGCGAAGCGGCGGGAGTGTTGGCGGAGGATGACGCCTTCGACGAGTGCTTTGACGAGAGCGCGGCCTTCGTCGTCGAGTTGGCTGGCGGCTTCGAAGACGAGGGTGAGGTCTTCGGAGGGGGTGCGTTCGTCGTTGTCGAAGATCAACAGGTCGGCGCTGACGGCGAGGGTGCGGGCGAGGCGGCGGATGACGTCGAGGGTCGGCTGGGCGGTGCCGGCTTCGTAGCGGCGGATCTGGGCGACGTGGAGCTCGACGGCCTCGGCGAGCTGGGCTTGGGTGAGGTCGCGTTCGTGGCGGAGGGCGGCGAGGCGTTCGGGGAAGTCCATAGCGAGTGTGAGCAACGTACGAACCTCCTTCGAGGGTCCTTGACTATGGGTACTCATAAGCTATTCAGTGTGTCGCTTATGAGTTACTTGACAGGATGGCTGAAAACCCGGGTCGAGGCTACCCCTTACGTCGCCGCGTGGCTCGTGAGCCCGACCCGGGATCGCGCCGGGTCGTGTGCCCACAGCGCGCTGATCGGCGGATCCCGGTGAGCGATGATCGGTTCGCCGAGGAGATCGCGGTCGAGCGCCTGGTCGAGGCTCGGGGGGTCGGTCTGGCCCGTGAGGGCGACGAGCTGGTCGGGCTGTGTGTGTTGTGCGAGGCGGGCGAGGGCCTGCGGATCCACCGCAAGGCCAACCGGTGGTCGTGTCGGTCGTGTGGGGAGGGTGGCGGCCCGGTGGAGTGGGTGATGGCGTCTCGGGGGGTGTCTCGCCGTCACGCCGTCGAGTTGTTGCGCGAGGGCGTCACCGATGGTGAGGCGTCGGGGAGGCCGCCGAAGCGGGCGACGGCCACCCAGCTCGAGCCCCTCGACGAGACCCTGTCCGATGACGAGCTCCTGTCGGTGATCGTCGCCTTCTACCACCGCACCCTGTTGGAGTCGGCCGAGCCATCGGCCTTCCTGTCGTCGCGAGCACTGGCCAACCGCGAGGCCATCGCTCACTTCCGGCTCGGCTACTCGAACCGGACTCTGGGTCTGCGGGTGCCGGCCGCGAAACCAAGGCCGGTCGGGGACTGCGTCGTCAGCTGCAGCGCCTGGGGGTGTGGTCCGACAAGGGCCATGAAGCCTTCGCCGGTTCGTTGGTGGTCCCGGTGGTCGACACCGCCGGCCAGGTCGTCCAGTTGTATGGGCGGAAGCTCCGCAACGATCTGCGCAAGGGCACCCGCTACCACACGTGGCTGGCCGACGATGCTCGGCCGTTGTTCAACGCGCCGGCATTGTTGACCACCGACGAGGTGATCCTGGCGGGGTCGGTCATCGACGCGCTCAGCTTCTGGTGTGCGGGGTTCCGCCACGTCGTCGCCGTCGACAGCGTGGAGGGCTTCGACCCCACCCACCTCAGCGCGCTGGTCGAGCACGGGATCGGTCGGGTGTTGATCGGGTCCGTCGCGACGGCGGGACGGTGTCATCTTGTGCGAATCGTGCTTCCCGCCAGCGAGGATCTCCTCCTAGCGTGCGGGGATGCGTGTGCTCCGCCTTCCCGGCTTCGCGCCCCTGCTGGCGGGGCAGGTGGTCAACGCCATCGGCAACTGGGTGGCCATCATCGCCGTCTGGGGCTTCGCCACCTTCCGCTTCGATGCCGGCGCGGGCGACCTGGCGCTCCTGTTCGTCGTGCTGTCCATCCCCGGTGCCCTGTTGGGGCCGCTGCTGGGGGTCGTCATCGACCGCATGGGACCGCGGCGGGCCCTGGTGGTCGCCAACGTGGCCGGCGCAGTGTGCGCGCTGGCACTCACCCAGGCGGGCAGCTACACGTCGGTCATCGTCCTGGCGCTCCCGCTGGGTCTTGTCGAAGCCTTGGCGTCGGCCAGCCTCGACGCGCTTCCGCCCCGCCTCATCACCGCCGAGGAGGATCTCGTCACCGCCAACGCTCTCCTTGGAGGCGCCGAGGACCTGGCCATCGTGGTGGGCCCGCTGGTGGCCGCCGCTGTCAACGTCCGGTGGGGGATGTCAGGTGCCTTCGTGGTCGACGCCGCCACCTTCGTGGTGGGAGCCGTGGTGGCCCTGGGGGTGGACGCGCCCCCGGTCCGTGAGAGCGAATCCTCCACGACCCCCTGGGGGGAGCTGCGCGAGGGCCTGCGCCTGGTACGCAACACTCCCGGGCTGCGCTGGACCCTCGGCGTGGTCACCTGCACCTATGCGCTCTGGGGGCTCTTCGGTGTGCTCGAACCGCTCTACGTGCGCGACGTGCTGGGCGAGTCCGACACCACCTTCGCCCTGTTCCAGACGGTCTTCGGTCTGGGCCTGGTGGGCGCGGGCCTGGTGGTGGCGGCCCTCGGTGACCGGGTGGCCCGACCTCCGGTGGTGGCGTTGGCCACCGTGGCTTCCGGCGGCGCCGCCGCCTTGTACCTGGGCACCGAACACCGGGCCGTGGCCTTCGCGGGGGTGGCGTGCTGGGGTGTGGCCGTCGCTCTGTTCTACACACCGGCCAAGACGCTGCTCCAGCGGTATGCGCCGATGTCGGCCCACGGTCGCATCCTGGCGCTCAACCAGACCCTCGAGCCCCTCACCGACCTGGTGGTGACTCCGGCCGCGGCGGCCACCGTGGGCCTGGTCGGCGTGCAGGCCCTCGGTCTGGTCGGTGGCGCGGCCGCCGGCGCGGCCGGGGTCGTGGCCCTGGGTTGGTCCCGGCGCCTCGGGCCGCCACCCCCGCCCGGGCCGGTCGATCCCACCGCCGGCACCCCCCGGGACGCGGTGGCCCTGGGCGGGCCGGCTCCGGGCTGAGGAGCCGGCAGGTCGGGCCGATACCGCGATCGACCCGGGTCCCGCCCCGACCGGGAGGGGCGAACAGCTCAGCCGATGTTCGCCAGTCGATCCAGGGCGGCGCGCACCTCGGTGTCGGCGGCCCGGGCCAGCGCGGCACCGCCGCCGGGGTCGGAGGGATCCACGGTGTCCGCCAGGCGCCACAGGTCCGCTTCGACGGGTGCCAACTCGGCCCGGATGGCCGCCAGGGCCTCGCCACCGGCGGGGGCGGGTGCCTCGACGGCCCGGCCGAGCGTCGCGAAGCGGTCGGCGACATCGACGTCGGCGAGGACGGCGGGAACGGCGGGAACGCCGTTGGGGATCAGCACCGGCACCAGCACCGAGGCGCACGGATTCCCCAGCCCCATCCACACCCGGGTGGGCGCCGGGCCTTCCCGGCGCAGCTCGGCCACCATCGACGCCGTGGTGGCCTGGTAGCCCCGCAGGTGCATGCACAGGGTGATCCCCTCACCCGTGGAGGGGTCGAAGCCCGGGCCGGCGGGTGGGGCCGGAGCGACCGCCGGATCGGTCCCGGGGGCGCCCCAGGGGCCCGTGCCGTGGTCCCGCAAGGTGGCGGCCAGCAGGCCGGGGGTCACGAGGTCCGGGGTGGATCCCACGGTGGCCCGGCTGGCCGCCAGACGGACCTCGGCGTGACCGGTCCACATGTCGGGGTGTCGCCACCGGTCGAAGTCGGCGCCTGGTTCCACGTCGGCCGAGGCCCGGGTCCAGCCCGTGGAGACGCCCACCCGGTTGGAGATGGCGGCTCCAGTCGTGCACCGGCTCGGCCACCCAGGTGCGGGCGCTGGTCTCGAGGATCCAGGCTCCGGTGGGGTCGGCGATCAGGAACGAGGAGAAGTAGGCGGCCTCGTCGGCCTGGTTGGCGATGCCGCCCTGGCCGTGCGTTTCGATGAGACCGCAGATCACCTCGAGGGCTTCCTCGGCGCTGGCGGCCCGTTCCAGACCCAGGCGGACCAGGTCCATGCCGGTCAGGGCGGGGGGGAGCGCCGAGGGGTCGTCGACGGTCCAGATCTCCTCGTTGCCGATGGCCACGCCGTGCTCGTTGACGCCGTGCTCGAGGCCCCACATCCAGGTGGGCCGGGCCCCGACCAGGGCGTGGGCGCCGGGATCGTCGAGGGTGAGGTAGGTGGTGGAAAGCGACCCTCCGCCCGCCCGGCGGGGATGAGCCTCGACCACCTGGCGTTCGGTGACGGGCCGGTCGGAGTTCTTGGCGAACAGGGTCCGACCGTCCTGGACCACAGCCATTGTGTCGCACACGCCGGGAACGCTACCCGCCTGGCGCGTTTCTGTCGGCTGTAGGTGCCCGAAAGGGCACACTGGAACCGACGGTTCGCGGGGTGGGGGTGGGGATGGGGGAGGTGGGGTGGGGGATGGGGGGTGGGGGGCGGTAGCGTGCCGGGATGGCAGTGTCGGTGTCGGGACTGGAGCGCGCCTTCGGGGCGGTGAAGGCCGTGGACGGGGTCGACCTCGAGGTCGCCGAAGGAGAGATCTACGGCTTCCTCGGCCCCAACGGCGCCGGGAAGTCCACCACGGTGCGCATGCTGTGCACTCTGTTGCGCCCCACCGGTGGTCGGGCCCGGGTCGCGGGCTATGACATCGTCACCCAGGCCGAGCATGTACGCCTCGCCATCGGGGTGGCCCTCCAGGACTCAGCGGTCGACCCCAAGCTGTCGGGCCGTGAGACCCTCCAACTCCAGGGCCGCTACTACGGCCTCGACGCCCGAACCGTCGCCGGTCGCATCGAAGAACTGGAAGGGCTGCTGGATCTGGGCCCTGCCCTCGACCGCCGCGTGGGTACCTACTCGGGAGGGATGCGTCGCCGCCTCGACCTGGCCGCGGCCCTGGTGCACCGCCCGGCGGTGCTCTTCCTCGACGAACCGACAACCGGGCTGGATCCGGTCAGCCGGGCCACGGTGTGGGACGAGGTCCGCCAGCTCAACGCCGGGGGGATGACCATCTTCTTGACCACCCAGTACCTCGAGGAGGCCGACGTGCTGGCCGACCGGGTCGGCATCATCGACGGGGGACGTCTCGTCGCCGAGGACACACCGGTGGCCCTCAAGCGCCAGGTGGGACGCGACGTGGTCGTGGTCAACCTCGCCGACCCGGCCACCGCCGAGACCGCCCACCAGGCGGTGACGGTCCTTCCCGACGTGGAGGGCGTGGACGTGCTCGACGGCGAGCTGACCGTCGCCGTGTCCGACGGCGCGGCCGCGGTCGCCCCTCTGGCCGTGGCACTGGAGGCCTGCGGGGTTCGCGTGCGCGACCTCACGCTGCGCACACCGACCCTCGATGACGTCTTCCTGGAACTGACCGGCAACCGCATCGTCACCGAGGAACCGTCGTGAGATCAGGACCAGACCGAGAACCAACCGCCACCGCCGCTGCCACTGCCCCTGCCGCAACTGCCACCACCCCCACCAGCCACCACACCCACCACACCCACCCCCACCACGCTCGCCCGCCCTCGCGGCTTCGGCCACGACGTGGCCGCCGTGGGCTCGCGCGCCCTGCGCCTCATCCCCCGCGAGCCCGAGAGCGTCATCCCCGCCCTGGTCGTGCCGCTGTTCCTCTTCGTGGTCAACGTCGGCTCGCTCCAACGCCTCACCGAGGGTGCGGCTGTGGCCGGCTTCGGTGGCGGCACCGGGGCCGAGGGCTTCGACTACAAGGCCTTCCAGCTCCCCGTGGCCATCGTGTTCGCCGTCACCGGCATCTCCCGGGCCGCCACCCTGGTGCTCGACATCGTCGGCGGTTACTTCGACCGCCTGCTCATGACCCCGCTCAACCGCTGGGCTCTCCTCTTGGGGTTGATGGTGGCCGACCTGGCGCTCGTGCTCGCCCTGAGCATCCCCGTCGTGGCCCTGGGCCTGGTGCTGGGCGTCGAGGTGGCCACCGGGCCCGCGGGCCTGGTGGTCTTCCTGGCCCTGGCATCGGCCTGGGGTCTGGCCTTCGCCGGCTTCCCCTACGCCATCGCCCTGAAGACCGGGAACCCCGCGGCGGTCAACGCCTCGTTCCTGCTGTTCTTCCCCTTCGCCTTCCTGACCACCGCCTTCGTGCCCGAAGAGGCCCTCACCGGCTGGCTGGCCACCATCGCCACCTACAACCCCGTCACCTACCTGCTGGAGGGCCTTCGGTCCCTGCTGATGGTGGGTTGGGACGCTGCGGCCCTGGGCCGGGCCATGGCTGCGGTGGTGGCGGTGGCAGTGATCAGCCAGCCCCTGGCATTCGTGGCGTTGCGAGGCCGCGTGCGGGCGGGGTAGCCGCCGGGTGGGGCCGGTGGTGCGGGCGGGGTAGCCGCCGGGTGGGGCCGGTGGTGCGGGCGGGGTAGCCGCCGGGCAGGTGGCCTCGCTAGCCTGATTTCGACGGTCCGGACCGTCTTTTCCTGGCGGACTGCCTGACCCGGACCCAACCACGGAGACCGATGCCCATGGCCACCACCGACCTGCCCGCCGAGGCGACCGCCGCTCCCGAGCGGCCCGACCGCATCGTGGACGTGTCCGAGGCCGCTCTGGCCCAGGTGCTCGAGATCCGCGGTCAGGAGGACGACCCCGAAGGCCTGCGCCTGCGCGTCGAGGTGACGGGGGTACGGGGTGTCGACTACGTCTACGACCTGGCTTTCGAGCGCGAGGCCGAGGCGCTCCCCGACGACATCGCCTACGACGTGGAGGGCATCACCGTGGTGGTGCCCGCCGCCAGCGTGACCGCCCTGGAGGGGTCGGTGCTCGACGTTCCCTCCAACCCGATGCAGACGGGCCTGGTGCTGCGCAACCCCAACCGGCCCAACCCCCTCGAGGGCAAGGACCTCGAGCTCACCGGTGACCTGCCCGAGAAGGTCCAACAGCTCCTCGACCAGTCCATCAACCCCTCCCTGGGCGCCCACGGCGGTTTCGTGAGCCTGGTGGGCGTGGAGGACACCACGGTCTTCCTCTCCATGGGGGGCGGTTGCCAGGGGTGCTCGATGAGCCAGGCCACCATGGTCCAGGGGGTGACCACCGCCATCCGCGACGCCATCCCCGAGGTGGCCGACGTGGTGGACGTCACCGACCACTCCGCCGGCGACAACCCCTTCTACTGATCTGAGGGGCGGCCGCTCAGCGCCTGGCGGGCCGAGGCTGCCAGACCCGGTCCGTCGAGGCCCAGGGATGCCAGCACGTCGTCGGGCTTGCCCTGGGCGATGAACCGGTCGGGCACTCCCAGCACCCGTACCGCCGGGTTGTCCCGGCCCCGCTCGCGAAGGCAGCGGCGATGGCCTCACCTATACCGCCGGCGGCCAGACCGTCCTCGGCGGTGACCACCACGGTGTGGCTGGCGGCGTCGTCCAGAAGGGCCGGATCGAGGGGCTTGACGCAGCGGGGATCCCAAACCGAGCACGAGATCCCTTCGGCGTCGAGCTCGGCGGCAGCGTCCTGGGCGGCGGCGAGCATCTTGCCCACACCGATCAGGCACACGTCGCCCCCTTCGCGGATCCGGCGCGCGGCCAAGCCTTGGCCCACCTCGGAGTCGTCCACCGAGGGTGCGGGCGTCTTGGGCCAGCGGATGGCGACCGGACCGGTGGTGATCTCCAGCGCGTCGTGCAGCATCTGCTGGATCTCCTGGTAGGAGGAGGGCGCCAGGATCGTCATCCCCGGGACCTTGGACAACAGCACCAGGTCGAGCACACCGTGATGGGATGGGCCGTCGTCGCCGGTGATGCCCGCCCGGTCGATGGCCAGCACCACCGGTTGGCTGTGCAGGCCCACGTCGTAGTGCAGCTGGTCGAATGCGCGGGTCAGGAACGTCGAGTACACGGCGACGACCGGTCGCAGGCCTCCCATGGCCATGCCCGCCGCTGCGGTCACGGCGTGCTGCTCGGCTATCCCCACGTCGATGCAGCGATCCGGGAAGCGCTCGCCGAAGGGCAGCAGGCCTGTCGAGTCGGGCATGGCGGCGGTGATGGCCACCAGCTCCGGACGGGCCTCGGCCTCTTTGACCAGAGCTTCTGAGAACGCCGCCGTGTAGGAGCCGGGCTTCAGGTCGGACGTGTCGTGCATGTTCTTGATGGGGTCGTTCTCGGCGGGGCCGTAGCCGCGACCCTTCTGGGTGAGCACGTGCACGACATGGGGGCCGGGCAACTCGGCGGCGTTGCGCAGGGCTTCTTCCAGGGTGGCGATGTCGTGGCCGTCGAAGGGACCCGTGTAGCGCACCCCCAGGTTCTCGAAGAACGCCGGCGGTTCCCACATCTCGCGGGCGGCGGCCTTGGCGGCCTCGACGGCTCGCTCCAGGCGGTCGCCCACCATCGGCACGTCGCCCAGCAGGCGTTCGATGCGGGCCTGGCGGCGCACGTACTTGGGGTTGTTGCGGATGCGCACCAGGCTCTCGGAGAGTCGCGACACGGTGGGGGCGTAGGAGCGGCCGTTGTCGTTGAGGATGATGATGACGTCGCGGCCCGCGTGCCCCAGGTTGTTGAGCCCCTCGTAGGCCATCCCGCCGGTCAGGGACCCGTCGCCGATGATGGCCACCACCCGCCGGGCGGGCCCGGGTTGGTGCTGGTGGGCGGTGGCCAGCCCGTAGGCGTAGGACAGGACGGTCGAGGCGTGGCTGTTCTCGATCCAGTCGTGCTCGGACTCGGCGCGCGATGGGTAGCCCGACAGACCCCCGGCCTGGCGGAGGTGGGCGAACCCCTCGCGGCGGCCCAGTGATCAGCTTGTGCACGTAGGCCTGGTGCCCCGTGTCCCAGAGCACCATGTCGCGGGGTGAGTCGAAGACCCGGTGCACGGCCAGGGTGAGCTCGACCGCACCCAGGTTGGAGCCCAGGTGCCCACCGGTGCGTGACACCGCCTCGACGATGAACTCGCGGATCTCGGTGGCCAGGACCTCGAGCTGGGCTGGGTCGAGGCTTCGCAGGTCAGCGGGGCTCGTGATGCTCTCGAGGTACATGGGACATCTTGCGGGGGGGGGCTGGTGGGGTGGCTGGTGGGGTGGGGTTACGGCTGGGGCTGGTGGGGTTGCCGGCGAGTTCTAGCCGGCAGGGGCACGGTACCCCCTGTCGGGTGGTGTCTCCACGCTTGGGTCCGACGTGGCGGACCTCCACCGGGTTACCTCCAGGCGCGCCAGGCGACTGCCGGCCAGGTAGCCCACGGCCAGGATCACCCCACCGCCCACCGCGTCGATCCAGTAGTGGTTGGCGGTCACGACGATGGCCCACAGGGTCAACGCCGGGTACGCGGCCACCAGGATGCGGGCCCTGCGGCTGGAAAGCCGGGGGAACAGAGCCAGCAGTGACCACATCGACCAGGCGAAGTGCAGGCTGGGCATTGCCGCGTACTGGTTGGAGACCTTCTGCATGGTGCCCGAGTCGAAAGACCACAGGCCGCCGATGTCGGCCAGAGTGTCGACGAAGCCGTACTCGTCCAGGCAGGCACCGAAGGCGCCGCAGTCGGTGAGAAGGCGGGGGGGCATGAGGGGGAAGAGGCTGAAGCCGACCAGAGCCAGACCAGTGGTGAGGGCCAGGGTGTTGCGCCAGGTCGGGTAGTCGCGGGGGAAGCGCCGGAACAGCCAGACCATCGCTCCGGCGGTGACCGCGAAGTGGAAGGTCCCGTAGAAGACGTTCCAGAACTGCAGGAAGGACCGGGCTCCGGCGAAGCCGTAGTCGAGGCCGGTCTCGCCGGCGGTCACGAACCAGGCCTGCACGTCCTCTTCGACGAAGAGGCGCAGGGACCGCTCCCAGTCGATCACGGTACGGGCGTGGTCCAGGGCACGTTCGGGGGAGACGGCAGCCGAGCCGAAGCGGTTGCGGATCGTCGAGTAGACGGCGTAGAACGCGAACGCCGCCAGGAGCTCGTGCCACCAGCGCAGACCCAGGCGGGAGCGCGTTCGGGCAGGGTCGGGGTCGGGAGCGGCTCGCGCCAGCAGACGACCCCGGGTCTCGCCGGTTCCAGGATCGAGCGCGGTGTCGCTCAAGGGGCGGCCCTCACGCCAGGACCTCGCTGGGGCGGGCCGCCGCACGCCCACCCATGGCGAAGGACGGGGCCCCGGCCAGGCTGGTGACCACGGTGATCACCCAGATCAACAGGCCCAGCGCCAGGGCCTTCTCCCGTGGGACCCCGAGGGGGTCGAGCAGCCACACCAGCGTGGCCTCACGCACACCCAGCCCGGCGATCGACACGGGGATCACCTGCACGATGAGCACCGCGGGGAAGAAGGCCATGAGAGAGGTGAAGCCGATCTGGATGTCGAGGGCCAGGGCCGCCAGATAGGCCGCTGCCACCAGCACCATCTGGTACACGAGGCCCGCACCGAGGATGGAGCCCAGGGCCCCGGGGTGACGCCGGATGCGCCCCACGCCCAGGTGCACGGCTGTGGCGAAGCGCCGCCATCCCTCGCCCTCGGTGAATCGGCCACCGACGCGGGGGTGGTTCACCAACCAGAGCAGGCCCACCAGCCCCCCCAAGGTCACCAGCGCGATGCCGATCGTGGCCCTCGTCTGGGTGCCTCCGGCCCGCACCTCGCGGTCGAGCGCGAACCCGGCCAGGGTGATGGCGGGGAGCACGATCCAGCCGGTGAGGCGTTCGAGAACGACCGAGGCGAACGATCCGGGCCCGTCGCCGGAGTCCTTGGCGAGGCGGGCGACGCGCACGAAGTCGCCCCCGATGGTCGTGGGCAGGGCGTTTGAGACGAACTGACCGGCCAGCAGGTGGGACAGGAGCCGCCGGTAGTCGCAGCTCAGGGCCAGGGCGTGGGCCACCTCTCGCCAGCGCACCGTGGCCAGCAGGTAGCTGGCGAGCATGAGGATGGCCGCCCCGGCCAGCTCGGCCAGCGACTCCAGGCTCCATGTGGGCAGGAGGTGGGTCCAGTCGACGCCCTCGTCGAGGCGCCAGAACAGCAGGCCGAGCAGCGCGACCGACACGGCCAGCCGTACCGGCATGGCCCAGCTGCGCTTCGACTCGGTCGTGGCTGCCACCGCCGGTGCTCCCGTCGACTGCTCTCTGGTGGGTCCGAATCTCTCGTGCGTCCAGCTGGATCGGTCCGGAGGACCACCCTACCGCCGCCCCCCGGCACCACCCGCGGCACCCGGTACGCCAGGGCCGCTGGCGGGCCTCAGCCCGGCCAGTGGCGGCGGCACGGACAACGCCAGGGGGCGCGACCCCATAGCGGTCAGAAGATGCGTACACTCGTTCGTACCCCTACGGAGGAGGCTCCCATGACTCGGCGGTTCATCATCCCCATCCTGGCTCTGCTGGCCCTCGTGGCCGCGGCCTGCGGCAACAAGTCAGCCGATGAGGTCACCTCCCAAGAAGACGACAGCGAGGGGGGCCTGGCGCCCTCCGAGGTGACCGGTGGGTACCTGGCCAAGGTGGCCAAGGACACCCTCGACGTCGAGACCGGCCGGTTCGAGATGACCATGGACTTCTCCGGCGAGTTCGACGGCACGGCAATCGACGCCTCCATGACGGCCGAAGGTGCATACGACAACTCGGTGCCCGCCACCCAGATGAGCATGGACATGGGCTCGTTCATGGACTCGATGCTGGACATGGCCGAGGCCAGCGGTGAGGACATGACCGGTGCCGAGATGCTCGACGGCATCGACTGGTCGATGGAGACGATCCAGATCGGTGACACGGTCTATGTACGGACCGGGATGTTCGCCATGCTGGGCGGGCTCTTGGGTACCGAGATCGACGATGACACGTGGTTCCGCGCAGACACCGGTGACATGGCCGGCGGTGACATGGAGTCGCTCACCGGCGCCCAGACCACCGGCATGGATCCCGACATCTACCTCGAGTTCATGCAGGGCGCCGGCGAAGACGTCGAAGAGCTGGGCACCGAGGACATCCGGGGTACCGAGGCCACCGGCTACCGGGTCGAGGTGTCGGTGGCCGACGCTATCGAAGCCCAGGTCGACGACGAGGCAGTTGCCGAGATGGAGGAGATGTTCGAGCAGTTCGGTGGCGGTGAGTACCTCGAGCTCACCTTCCCGGTTGACATCTACGTCGATGGCGAGGGCAGCGTGCGCCGTGTGGTCCTGGCCATGGACATCGCCGACATGGGATCCGCCCTGGGCATGTCCGACGCCGACCTCGGCGGAGGCAGCATGGAGATCTCGGTCACCACCGACTTCTTCGACTTCGGCGAGGACATCACCATCGAAGCCCCGCCCGAGGATCAGGTCCAGGACATGGAAGACCTGATGGGCGGCATGGGCCTCGAGGGCTTCGGCACGAACTGAGCCGACCCCATCAGGACCCGTCTCGCGAGATGTCGCCCCGGGCTTGTCCGGGGCGACATGCGCGTGGTGGCCGTCCCCTACCCTGGGCGGCCATGCAGACCCGACGGATCGACATAGGCCCGGTCGAGCTCGAGCTCGTCGAAGCGGGCGAGGGGGGCCGGCCCCTGCTCCTCCTCCACGGCTTCACGGGCACCAAGGAAGACTTCAGCGACTGGTTCGGCGCCCTGGCTGCCGAGGGCTGGCACGTGGTGGCCCCCGACCAACGTGGCCACGGCTCCAGCGCCAAGCCGGACACCGAGGCGGACTACAGCCTCGAGCAGTTCGCGTCCGACGCCCTGGCCCTGGCCGACCGCCTCGGCTTCGAGCGCTTCGCGGTGCTCGGCCACTCGATGGGGGGCATGCTCACCCAGCATCTGGTTCTGGCCGCGCCCCACCGGGTGACGGCCCTCGTGCTCATGGACACCCACCACGGGTCCCTCGACTCGGTCGACCCCCAGCTGGTCACCATGGGAATCGAGTTGGCCCGCGCCCAGGGGATGGAGGTGGTCGCCGACGTGGTGGCCGCCATGGGCGAGGACGACCCGCTGGTGACCCCGGCCTACCGCGAGATGATCGAACGCCGACCCGAACGCAAGGTGCAGAGCGACGCCAACCTGCGTGCCGTGGCCCCCGCCATGTACGCCGCCATGTTGGCGGCCATCACCTCTGCGGCCACCGAAGACCGCCTGGCACACCTGGCCGGCCTCGACGTACCCACCCTGGTGATGGTGGGCGAGCAGGACGCCCCCTTCCTGGTGGCCAGCGAGCGGATGGCCGCCACCATCCCCGGAGCCCGGCTGGCGGTCATCCCCGGGGGTGGTCACAGCCCTCAACTCGAGGCACCCGATGCCTGGTGGGAGGCTTTGGCGGGATTCCTTGCAGCCGTGGCTGCCGAGTCCGGCGATGCCGGCGATGCAGGAGTCCCATCGGTCGCCGAGGCCGGCCGATGACCGGGCCCGGGGAAGCCGCGGAACCCACACCGTCTCGGGCCACGGCGGCCAGCTGGCTGCCGCCTCCCTGACTCCCTTCGGCGTCGAGGAGATGTTCACCCTCTCGGGCGGCCACATCTTCCCCTTCTACGACGCGGCGGTGGCCGAAGGCCAAGGTGACGGACGCGTGCGAGTGATCGACATCCGCCACGAGCAGACGGCCACGTTCGCCGCCGAAGGCATCGCCAAGCTGACCCGCCGCCCCGGCGTGGCCGTGCTCACCGCAGGGCCCGGGAGTCACCAACGGCATCTCTGCGGTCACCACGGCGGCCTTCAACGGATCGCCCCTGGTGGTGCTGGGAGGCCGGGCCCCGCAGCGGCGATGGGGGTCGGCTCGCTCCAGGAGTTCGACCACGTCCCGGTGCTGGCACCCGATCACCAAGCACGCCGCCACGGTGACCAGCACCGACGCCATCTGCGCCGACACCTACGAGGCGCTGCGCATTGCGGCTGAGCCCACACCGGGGGCCGGTGTTCCTCGACTTCCCCCTCGACGTGGTGTTCGGTCACGGGACGGGCCAGGTGCCCACGGGGGCGCCCATCGTCGAGCGGGATCGATCCCGACCCCGACGAGGTGGCCCGTGCTGCCGCGCTGCTCGCCACCGCCACCGCGCCCGCTCTGATCGTCGGCAGCGACGTCTACTGGGCCGGCGCCTGGGAAGCACTGGCGGCGGCCGTCGAGCACCTGCGGGTGCCCACCTTCGTGAACGGACTGGGTCGGGGTTGCCTGCCCGCCGACCACGAGCTGGCCTTCTCCCGCACCCGGGGCATGCTGAAGACCGACGCCGACGTGGTTGTCGTGGTCGGCACGCCCCTCGACTTCCGGCTCTCGTTCGGCTACTTCGGCGACGCCCAGGTGGTCCACGTCGTCGACCACCCCGACCTGCGGGCCACCCACGTGCGACCCGGCGGTCTCACCGGCGGGCGACCTGGAGCGCCGTGCTCACCTCGCTGGCCGAACTGGAGCGGGCCGCCGTGCCGACCACGAACCGTGGATCGGCCGCCTGCGCGACGCCGAGGCGGCGGCCCGGGCCGCCGACGAGGCCGCTGCTGGAGGCCGACAGCCGACCCGATCAAGCCCACACGGATCTACGGCGAGCTGCGCCGGGTGCTCGACGGCGACGCCGTTGTCGTGTGCGACGGCGGCGACTTCGTCTCCTACGCCGGCAAGTACATCGACTCGCAACGAGCCGGGCTGCTGGCTGGATCCGGGACCCTACGGCTGCCTCGGCACCGGCATGGGCTACGCCATCGCCGCCCGCGTCGCCCACCCCGACCGCCAGGTCGTGGCCGTGCTGGGCGACGGCGCCGCCGGCTTCTCGCTCATGGACGTCGACACCCTGGTCCGCCACGAGCTGCCGGTGGTCATGGTCGTGGGCAACAACGGCATCTGGGGTCTCGAGAAGCACCCGATGCAGATGCTCTACGGCTACGACGTGGCCGCCGACCTGCAACCCGGCTGCCGCTACGACCAGGTGGTCACGGCGCTGGGCGGTGCCGGCGAGGTCGTCACCACCGCCGACGACATCGGCCCCGCTCTCGACCGGGCCTTCGCCGCCGGGGTGCCCTACCTGGTGAACGTGCTCACCGACCCCGCTGACGCCTATCCCCGCTCGTCCAACCTGGCCTGATACCTCGGGCCGCGCAGCTGCCCGGGCGCCGGGTGAGGGGGTTCAGCGGGTCTTGTCCAAGAAGCGCTCGCGGTCGACGAGCACCCGGGTCACGCGTCCCGCGGCCACCAGGCCCCGCTCGTCGCGGGCTGAGACCTTGAAGATGACCCGGCGACCCTTCACCTCTTCCACCGTGGCCTCGGCGGTGACGGTGGATCCGACGGCGGTGGGTGCCAGGTGATCGAACTGGACCTGCATGGCCACGGTGGTCTCGCCGTCGGCCAACTGACCGGACAAGGCCCTGACGGTGGCTTCCTCGCACAGTGCGATGAGCCTGGGGGTGCCCAGCACGGGCACGTCTCCCGAGCCCAGGGACACGGCGGTGTCGGCGTCGGAGACGGTGAGGTCGGCCTGGGCTGCCGAGCCGGGATCCACGGGCATCTGGATACCATACGAACCCCGCCCCAGCTGCGGCCAACTGCCACCACCCCCGACCCGACCCGCGCCGACCCGGTGGCCGGCACGGTGGCCGGCACGGTGAGGGCCCGGTTGCCGCCACCCACCCCGAAAGGCCTGCTGTGATCCACGAGGACGTGCTCGAACGGGTACTCGGTGCCGCCCTGCGCACGGGGGGCGACTTCGCCGAGGTGTTCGCCGAGGACAAGCGCTCCTCCTCGGCCCTCCTCGACGACGGCCGGATCGAAGAGCTCACCTCCGGTCGCGACCGAGGCGCAGGAATCCGTGTGGTGGTGGGCGAGACCACCGGGTTCGCCCACACCGCTGACCTGTCCGAAGCGGGTCTGCACCGTGCCGCGGAGGCCGCCGCGGCCGCGGCCCGGGGAGGTGGGGGCGGAACCCGCGTCGTCGCCCTCGAGAGGAGCGACGCTCCCAGACCCAACGAGGTCCTGCGCGACCCCGGCGAGGTCGCCAAGGCCACCAAGGTCGAGCTGTTGACCCGCGCCGACGCTTCGGCCCGGGGCGCGGGCGATGCCATCAGCCAGGTGTCGGCGCGCTACGCCGACAGCCGGCGCCGGATCCTGGTGGCCAACAGCGAGGGGGTCCTCACCGGCGACGAGCAGGTCCGTTCCCTGTTCTCGGTGAGTTGTGTGGCAACGGGGGACACCGGCATGCAGACCGGCCGCGAGACCGTGGGGCACACGGTGGGCTTCGAGCTCTTCGACCGCCATGATGTCGACGACCTGGCCGACCGGGCGGCGCAGCGGGCGCTGACCAAGCTGGGCGCCCGTCCCGCCCCCAGTGGTGAGATGCCGGTGGTGATCGCCGCGGGTGGGGGAGGCGTGCTCTTCCACGAGGCCTGCGGTCACGGGCTCGAAGCCGACCTGGTGGCCAAGGGGGCGTCGGTGTTCCGCGATCGGGTGGGCCAGCAGGTGGCATCCCCGCTGGTCACACTGGTCGACGACGGCACCATGGCCGAGGAGTGGGGGTGCTTCGCGGTCGACGACGAGGGCAACCCGGCCCAGCGCAACGTCCTGATCGCCGACGGTGTGCTCACCGACTACCTGTGGGACCGACTGCGGGCCCGCAAGGCCGACCGGGCCTCCTCGGGCAACGGGCGGCGCCAGAGCTACCAGCACCTGCCGATGGTGCGAATGACCAACACCTATGTCACCAACGGCACCGAAGATCCCGAAGCCATCATCGCGGGCACCGACCGCGGCGTGTACGTGAGTCAGCTCGGAGGTGGACAGGTGAACACGGCCACCGGAGACTTCGTCTTCGGCATGACAGAGGCGTACCTGATCGAAGGCGGGCGGATCACCGCCCCCCTGCGGGAGGGAAACCTGATAGGCAACGGGCCCGAGGTGCTGGCGTGCATCGATGCGGTGGGCAACGACTTCGCCATGGGCTCACCGGGCACGTGCGGCAAGGACGGTCAGGGGGTTCCCGTGGGTGACGGCGTACCGACCCTGCGGGTGACGCGCCTCACCGTGGGTGGGACAGCGGCATGAGCGTCGACGTCGAGAACCTGTTGGCCATCGGCGACCGCGTGGTGGCCATGGCTCGTGAGGACGAGCAGGTCGAAGTCGTGGTCGTCGAAGACCACGACACCGAGATCCGTGTCTACGAGGGTGAGATCGAGTCCTTCTCGGTGGCCGACTCGTCGGGGGTGGGGATCCGGGTCGTGCGCGACCACCGCCAGGGATTCGCCTACGCCGGCTCACTCGACGACGACGTGCTGGCCGACACGCTGGCCGACGCACGCGACAACGCCACCTTCGGCACCCCCGACGAGGCCCTGGGCCTCGCCGAGCCCGACGGGGTGGAACCCGCCTCCCTGGATCTCTGGCACGAAGAGGTGCTCACGTTCCCGACCGAGGCCAAGATCGATCTGGCCCTGGCCCTCGAGCGGGCGACGATGGCCGCCGACTCCCGCATGTCGGGGATCGAGTCCGCTGAGTACGTCGACACGGCCGCGGCGGGGGCCATCGTCACCACCACCGGTGTCCGCACCGCATCGCGTGAGGTGGCCTGCTACCTGATGGTGTGGGCCATGGCCACCGAAGGCGACGAGACCCAGACCGGTTTCGGTTGGTCGCTGGGCCGCGACCCGGCCCGCCTCGATCCCGAGGTCGCCGCCGCGGACACCGCAGAGCGCGCCACCCGGCTGCTGGGAAGCACCAAACCGGCCAGCGAGCGGCTCACCGTGGTGCTCGACCCTTGGGTCACCGCCCAGTTCCTGGGGATCATCGGGGCCACCCTTTCCGCCGAGGCGGTGTTGAAGGGCCGTTCCCTGTTCGCCGACCGGCTGGGCGAGCCCGTGGCCGCTCCCTTCTTCAGCCTCGTCGACGACCCCACCGACCCCGACGCGTTCACCGCCACCGAGACCGACGGAGAGGGTCTGGCCACTCGCCGCAACCTCTTGGTGTCCGACGGTGTTCTGGGCGGGTTCCTCCACAACGCCTACACGGCGCGCCGGATGGACACCCGGTCCACGGGCTCGGCCGTGCGGGGCTTCAAGAGCACCCCCGGCGTTGGTTGCCATGCCCTGGCCCCTTCTCCGGGCGCCCGGTCCCAGGAGGAGTTGGTGGCAGGAATCGACCACGGCCTGCTGGTTCAGGGGGTGTCGGGCCTGCACTCGGGAGTGAACCCGGTCTCGGGAGATTTCTCCACGGGGGCCGAAGGCCTACGCATCCGCGACGGCGCCCTGGCCGAACCGGTGCGCGAGTTCACCATCGCCTCCACGATCCAAAAGATGCTCCTCGACGTCGCCGAGGTGGGCTCCGACCTGATCCGCCTGCCCATGCGGGCCTCGGGGGCCAGCCTGGTGATCGCGGACGTCACCATGTCGGGCACGTGAGCGTCCCCTGCGCTGCGTACGCGTAGTCGACTTCCACGCAGATCCGCCTTCAACCGGCCTGTCCGTGCAGGGCCAGCACAGCGGTACCCGACGCGAGGCCGGCGGCGAGCATCGGAACGTGTTGTTCGTTGGCGGCGACGGTGATGGCGTCGGTGTCCACCGCGACGACCACGGCCTCCTCGGTCACCGTCAGGACGGCACCGGTCCCATCGGTCGTGTGGATGTCGACGACATCGCCTACGCGCAGGGGCGGCACGGCAATGGCGACGGGCACGGCCACGGCGCGATGCCCCGCAGGGACGAGGGCGGGCGTGCCGTCCAGCCCGGCAGGTGCCACTCGGGCTGCGACGATCGGTTCACCGGCCATTACCGCCTGGGCCACCACGCGTCCGACCGGATCCTCCACCAGCCCCAGGCCGGGTGGCGGCGGCCAGTCAACCGTGGCGAGGTCGGCGGGGCCGATACGGGTGCCGGGCACCAGGTCGTGGGTGGCCACCGTGGTGCGGACGGCCACGGCGTCTCCCGGTGAGGCGAGGGCGTCGAGCCAACCGGGAAGGACCAGTAGCGCCCACAGCGCCGACAGGGCTGCGACACCACGGCGGTGGTGTCGCAGCCAGCGAACCGGACGGACGCGCCCGAGGCCCCGCCGCCGGGATCGCGCGGGGAGCCTTCTCGTGTGCGACCGGCGGGACGTACGGGGTCGGGGCCACGGACCCCGGGCGTTGGTGGGCGTTGGTGGCGGCACTCGGTTCCCTCCGGGTCGGGATGCACGGGGTCGCACACACCCCGGAGGGCACGAGCGTCCGATGGCGTCCCTTTGGGGCGCGAGGGGCCGGTGGCGGCGAGGGGGCGCGGGTCAGGCCGCGGTCGTCGAACTGGAGCCGGTGGTCGAGGTGCTGTTGGCGGAGCCGGACTTGGCTCCCTCACCCGAGGAGCCGTTGCCGCTCTTGGAGCTGGTTCCCGACGAGGAGGACCCGGCCCCGTCACCCGAGGAGCCGCCGGATTCGTTGCCTGCCTTGGATTCGTTGCTTGCTTTGGATTCCTCGGTTGCCGTGGCGCTCTTGGTCTCACCGGAGGTGGCCGAAGCCGAACGGCCCGAGGAGCGGCTGTCGGTCTTGTAGAAGCCCGACCCCTTGAAGGAGATGCCCACGGGGCTGAATACCTTGCGCAGAGATCCCTGACAGGAGGGGCACTCGGTGAGCGGATCCTCGGTGAAGGCCTGGACAACTTCGAGTTGGTTCCCGCAGCTCCGGCAGGCGTACTCATAGGTGGGCATCGGTCGTGTCCTCCGCCGGTGTCGGTGCCCCGCACCCGGAAGGGGTGGGGATCAGGACGGTTAGCACTCTCAACTGGTGAGTGCTAAGGCTAGCGCGCGGCTCCGGGCGCTCACCACGTTGGGCTAGCGTGCCTGCCCCATGGCCCCCGTTCGCACGGCTGTGATCCCAGCAGCGGGGCTCGGCACCCGGCTGTTGCCGGCCACCAAGTCCCTCCCCAAAGAGATGCTCCCGGTGGTGGACAAGCCGGCGATCCAGTACGCGGTGGAAGAGGCCGCGGCGGCGGGAATCGACGATGTGATCATCGTGACCAGCCGGCACAAGGAGTCGATGGCGGACCACTTCGACCGCACCCTCGAACTCGAGGAGGCCCTCGAACGCAAGGGACGGAGCCAGGACCTGGAGTCGGTGCGGGCCGTGACCGAGTTGGCCCAGGTGCACCTGGTCCGACAGCCCCAACCCCTGGGCCTCGGGCACGCCGTGGCGGTGGCCCGTCGCCACGTGGGCGACCGTCCCTTCGCCGTGCTCCTGCCCGACGACCTCGTCGAGAGCCCAGCCGGCCTCGTGGGCATGGTTGAGGCCCACGACTCCCACCAGGCGTCGGTCATCGGCCTCATGCGGGCCACGCCCGAACAGCTCACCCAACTCGGCTGCATCGATCCCGAACAGGTCGAGCCGGGGCTGTTCCGGGTGAGGTCGATCGTCGAGAAGCCTCCCCTGGGAACCGCCCCCTCGGACCTGTCGGTCATCGGCCGGTACGTGTTCACCCCCGAGATCTTCGACGCCATCGACGCCACCGCTCCCGGCGTCGGCGGCGAGATCCAACTCACCGACGCCATCGGCCTGTTGAACCGCACCCAGCCCGTGCTGGGCTACGAGTTGCCTGTGCGCCGCTTCGACATGGGCAAGAAGCTGGACTACCTCCAGACGGTGGTCGAGGTGGCCCTGACCCATCCCGAGGTGGGCGATGACTTCCGGTCCTGGCTGGGTGAGCTGGCCCGACGGGAAGGCCTGGCGTGAGCCTCGTCCCTCTGGCCGAGGCCAAGGCCCACGTGGCAGCACGCTGCGCTCGCCTGCCGTTGGTGTCCCTGCCGGCTGCCGAAGCCCTGGGGTTGGTCCTGGCAGCCCCGGTGGTGGCCGGCGAGGACGTACCCCCTTTCGCCAACACCGCCATGGACGGCTTCGCCGTGCAGGCCGCGGACACCGCCGACGCTCCGGTGACCCTGACCGTGGTGGACACCCTGACCGCGGGCCGTGCCCCCACCCGGACGGTCGGTCCGGGCGAAGCCGTGCGGATCATGACCGGCGCTCCCATACCCGAGGGGGCCGACGCGGTGGTGATGGTCGAGCGCACCCACCCCGGCGAGGGAGACGACGGCTCCCGGGTGGTCATCGAGGTGCCGGCCGCGGTCGGGGACAACATCCGGGGGATCGGCGACGACGTGCGTGTGGGCACAGAGGTCCTGGCTGCGGGCACCCGGCTCGGCCCCGCGCAGCTGGGTGTGCTGGCGATGTTGGGCGTGGAAGTGGTCGAGGTGGTGCGCCGGGTCAGGGTGGGCGTCTTGTCCACCGGTGACGAGTTGGTGGCCGCCGGCGTTGCCCTGGCCCCGGGTCAGATCCGTGACTCCAACCGGGCGGCGCTGTTGGCGGCGGTGGCCGCTGCGGGCGTTGAGCCCGTCGACCTGGGCTGGTGCCCCGACCAGGATGAGGCCATCGAGGAGACGGTGCGCCGGGGGTGTGCCACCTGTGACGCCGTGCTGTCCAGTGGCGGGGTGAGCATGGGCGACGTCGACCTCGTGAAGGTGGTCCTGGATCGCATCGGCGAGATGCGCTGGATGCAGTTGGCGATCAAGCCGGCCAAGCCCTTCGCCTTCGGAGTGGTCGAGGGCGTTCCCGTGTTCGGCCTGCCGGGCAACCCGGTGTCGTCGCTGGTGTCCTTCGAGCTGCTGGCCCGCCCCGCCCTTCGGGCCATGATGGGCCACCCCCACCCCGAGCGGTGGCAGTTGCGGGCGGTCGCCGACCAGGGTCTGGCCCGGCGCGCCGACGGCAAGACCCACTTCGTGCGGGTCCTGGTCGACCACGACCCCGAAGGCACCCTGCACGTGCGGTCCTCGGGGGGCCAGGGTTCACACCAACTGGGGGCCATGGCTCGGGCCCAGGGTCTGGCCGTGCTGCCCGACGGCGAGGCGGTGGCCCCGGGGGCCGAAGTCCGGGTCATGCTGCTCGACGCCGAGTGAGAGGTTGCCCGGCTCGCGCAGGTACCCCGTATCCTGGCGAGGTGGTCGCCTCCCCGGGCTCCGGGCCCGCACCCCTGGTCGACGGCTTCGGGCGGGTTCACCGCGACCTGCGCATCTCGGTCACCGACCGGTGCAACTTCCGCTGCACCTACTGCATGCCCGCCGAGGGTGTCGAGTGGCTTCCCCGCCCCGATCTGTTGACCTACGAAGAGACAGAGCGCATCGCCCGTCTGCTGGTCGAGCGCTTCGGATTCGACTGCATCCGCCTCACCGGTGGTGAGCCGACCGTGAGGGCCCGCCTGCCGGTGCTGATCGCCAAGTTGGCCCGCCTCGGAGTGGATCTGGCCCTCACCACCAACGGGGCCACGCTGGCCACGATGGCCGAGGACCTGGCCACCGCGGGGTTGCGGCGGATCAACGTCTCGCTGGACAGCCTCAGGCCCGACCGCTTCCTGGCCATCACCCGGCGTGACGCCCTCGACACCGTGGTGGCCGGCATCGAGGCCGCTGTGGTGGCGGGCCTGGACCCGGTGAAGGTGAACGTCGTGGTCACCCGGGGCGTCAACGACGACGAGGTCGTGGACTTCGCACGGTTCGGGCGCGACCGGGGTGTCGAGGTGCGCTTCATCGAGTACATGCCCCTGGACGCCTCCGAGCGCTGGCAGGCCGAGCAGGTGGTTCCCTCCGCCGAAGTGGTGGGCCGTATCGCCGAGGTGTTCCCGGTCGAGGGTGTGGCGCGGGGCCACGAACCCGCAGAACGGTTCCGCTACCTCGACGGAGCCGGCTCCTTCGGGGTCATCGGCAGTGTCACCGAGCCGTTCTGTGGATCCTGTGACCGGGTGCGCCTCAGCGCCGAGGGCCGTCTGCGGGCCTGCCTGTTCGCCCTGGAGGAGCACGATCTGCGCGGTCCCCTGCGCGACGGCGCCGACGACGACGAGTTGGCCACGATGATCGCCGCAGTGGTGGCCGGAAAGTGGGCCGGGCACGGCATCGGCCGCGTCGATTTCATCCGCCCGGCGAAGTCCATGAGCCAGATCGGCGGCTGAGAGGCTGAGCGAGTCGGCGCAGCCGTAGCTCCGGTCACGCGCCGGGCTCGCCTCTCGACCGGGGACCGGGGGCCCGGGGCCCGGGGCGCCTACACTCGCCACCCATGTCCGAGCGCGCGCTGACCCATCTCGATCCGCTCGGTCGCGCGCGCATGGTCGACGTGACCCCCAAAGAGCCCACGCACCGCCGGGCGGTTGCCCGGGGTCGGGTCAACATGCGGCCCGAGACGGCTTCGATGGTGGCCAAGGGGGCCGTCGCCAAAGGCGATGTCCTCGCTGTGGCCCGGGTGGCGGGCATCCAGGCCGCCAAGCGGACCTCCGAGCTCATCCCCCTGTGCCACCCCTTGCTCGTGGGCGCGGTGCTGATCAATTTCGAGCTCCACGACGACTGGATCGAGGTCGAGGCCCACGTGGACACCGTCGACCGCACCGGCGTCGAGATGGAGGCGCTCACGGCCTGCTCGGTGGCCTGCCTGACCATCTACGACATGTGCAAGTCCGCCGACCGGGGCATGGAGATCGGTGAGATCGCCCTCTGGGAGAAGTCGGGGGGTCGGTCGGGCACCTACCGGCGGTCCGACGCGAACGGCAGCTCCGATTCCCCGGATTCCGACGCTGCCGGGGAATCCGGCACAGCTGCGGGCAGCGGTGCCACCGGCCGGACCGGCCCCGCCCTCGACGCAGCCATCGACGCGGCGCTGGGCCAGCGCTTGGACGTCACCGCGGACTGATCCGGGCTGGGCCCGGGTCTCTGTCTGTCCCCAAGCCCGTCCCCAGGGGGTGTGGTGACCAAGGTCACATCTGTGGACGACCCGGCTGACCTGGGATTCCTCTGAACTCCCGGGTTGGACCTGTGCCAGGGCCCTTGCCCGGACCTTCGAAGGCAGGCAGAGTGGGGGCTCCGGGTGGCAGCTGCCACCGGTTCGTAGTAGAAACTTCATATTCGTCAAGCGACCGTCATGGTTCGGGGTATCCACCACCTGTCGATTCCCCGGAGGTACGGTCCCGAGAGGAAGTAGGGCTTCGGGGCGTGACGCTGGTGGTTCTCTTCATACTCGGTTTGGTCTGGACGGCTTACCTGCTGTCGTTCCTGCGCAACCAGGCGCGGGTGCGTTCGGCCAACTCGGTCTCGTCGTTCACCAAGCATCTCGAGGTGCTCGACCGGGCCCGGCCCGCCGCCGGGCTCGCTCCGGTCCCCAAGGTTCCCGTCGTTCGGGCCCCGGTGGTGCTGCGCCCCGATCCGCTGGTCAGGCCCCCCAAGGTGCGGGGTCTGCTCGGAGGTCAGCCGATAACCGTCGACGATGCCCGCCGCCGCCGCGGAGAGGTGCTGCGACTCCTGGTGGCGGTAACGGTTGCCGCCGTCGCGGGATCAGCGGCAGTCGGCGGCCCGGTCGTCTACGCCGCCTTCGGTGCGGGCACGATGCTGTCTGCGTATGTTCTCCTGCTCGTCCGGGCCCAGAAGCTGGCCACACAGAGAGCCGAGCGCGTCCACTACCTGGACCTGCGACACGTAGGCGCCCACGAGCACCACGCTGGCTGGGACTCCGCGTGGGACGGCGACCCGGATGGCGAGTGGGACGAAGAGTGGGACGAAGAGTGGAGCGAGGACTGGGACACCTGGCCCGAGGCATGGGACGAGGCGCCCGCCCCCGCCGAGATCGCCCCCGTGTACCGCCTGGCCCGCTGAGGTGCCCTCACCGCGACGGGCGGAACTGAGCCAACTGACCGAGGTCCTGCGTGCCGACCTGGACGCGGCACACGCGGCTCGAGAACGGGCCCTGCCCAGTTGCCGGGTGACCATCCGCCACTGTGGCTCCGCCATCCGGGCGGTGCACCGCCTCGAATGGGACCGGGCCCAACAGCTGACCGAAGAAGCGGCCAGCGAGTTGAGCCGCGCCCAGGATGCGCTGGCACCCCACCCCGAGCTGGCCCGCGCCGGGTTCCTGGGCGATGCCGAGAAGGAGTACGCAGAGGCCCGCCTGACCCTGGCCCTGGTCGGTGGTCACCCGCTCCCGTCAGCCGGCGACCTCGGCGTGCACCACGCCTCGTGGCTCAAGGGGCTGGCCGAAGCGGCCAGCGAGCTGCGCCGCCACCTCCTCGACCGGCTCCGGTCCGGTGAGCTCGGCCGGGGCGAGGAGCTGCTCGAGGTTATGGACGACGTGTACGACACCCTCATGACCCTCGACTACCCCGATGCCCTGACCGTGGGGCTGCGTCGCAGCGTGGATGCCCTGCGGGCAGTGCTGGAGCGCACCCGGGGTGATGTCACCACGACGGTGCTCCAGGCCCGGTTGCAGGCTGCCCTCGAGGCCCGCGCCTGAGCCGGTCAGGGCGTGTGGCGGGGGCTGGTCAGGGAATCAGGCGTAGCACCTCGGTGCCCAGTAGGCGCAGGTGGTCGAGGTCGTCGAGGTCGAGCACCTGGAGGTAGACGCGGCGGGCCCCGACCTCGGCGAAGGACGCCAGGCGGTCGAGGACCTCGGGGGGCCGGCCGCACAAGCCGTTGGCCCGCAGATCCTCCACCGGGCGCCCTATCGCGCCGGCCCGCCGGGCCACCGCAGCCTCGTCCTCACCGCAGCACACCACCAAGGCCACCGACAGCACCAGGTCATCGGGGTCGCGGCCGATGGTGTCGCAGGCCTCCCGGGCCCGTTCGGCGTGGGTCACGAAGTGCTCCAGGGGCACGAAGGGCTGGTTGTACTCGGCGGCGTGGCGGGCGGCCAGGGCGGGGGTGCGGCGCGGTCCCAACCCGCCCAGGATCACCGGGGGTCCGCCGGGCTGGGCGGGCTTGGGGAGAGCGGGTGAATCCTGGAGTGTGTAGTGGGTGCCCGCGAAGGAGTAGGGGGTTCCGGGGGGCGTGGCCCACATGCCCCGCAGGACCTCGAGGTGCTCTTCGAGCATGGCGAAGCGCTGGGGGAGGGGAGGGAAGGGGATGGCGTAGGCGTTGTGCTCACCTTCGTACCAGCCGGTGCCCAGGCCCAGCTCGACCCGGCCCCCACTCATCTGGTCGACCTGGGCGACCGAGATGGCCAGCGGACCGGGATGCCGGAAGGTGACCGAGGTGACCAGGGTGCCCAGGCGGATCCGCTCGGTCTCCCTGGCAAGTGCTCCCAGAGTGACCCAGGAGTCGGTGGGGCCCGGAAGGCCCGAACCCTCACCCATGGCCAGGTAGTGGTCGGAGCGGAAGAAGGCATCGAATCCCTCCTGCTCGGCGGTCAGGGCCGCGGCCAACTGCTGGTCGTAGGTGGCACCCTGCTGGGGCTCGACGAAGATCCGCAGGTCCATGGCCGCACCCTAGCGAGGGTTGTCCACGTCCCGGCCGGCGCCGTCCCGGATCTGATCGTTCCCGGGTGGGTGAGGAACCCGGGTGGGTAGGTCCCCGGGGCGGCGCTATCCTGCGGTTTCCCTGCGGGGGTGTAGCTCAGCTGGCTAGAGCGCTTCGGTCGCATCGAAGAGGCCGTGGGTTCGAATCCCATCACCTCCACTGGTCGTTGTGGATTTCACAACGTTGCGCTGCCCAAAGGCGGGTTCGCCCCGGGGGCGATCAGGACCGGACGGGCCGCCCGCCTGGTTCCGCCGTCCGCGGCTCATCCGCGCGGTGGTCGATGACGTTGTGCGGAGGCGGATACCTTCCGGCGGGCAGACTGGGTGCTCCAGGGGATCCTTCCGCTCTGGCTACGGCCCAACGCCTGAGCCTGCTGCTTGGTCCCCTCGACCACATGGGAGTCGAGCTGGTCCGAGACATTCGGCGCCCGCCACCGTTTCCGGGCTTGAGATCCAAGGCGCCTAGACAGGGGCGCCGGGTCTGGCGGACGAGATCGCGGCCGGGCGCCCAGCGCAAACCGCGGGACTCAACCCGCGGTCCAGAGCGATGACATGGGTAACGACATGAGGTTCGGACCGAACGATCGGGGCCGATCTCCACAGTGCAACACGACGCCGGCGACGAACGACTTCCCAAGATGTCGTTGCAGTGAGCGAAGTCCGGCGAAATCCTCCTCTCGGACATCGATGGCGGCCTTGACCTCGACGCCCGCCACGCGGCCGTCTGGTGTCTCGAGCAAGAGATCGACTTCGACGCCGCTGCGGTCTCGCCAGTGGAACAGGGCCGCCTCCTGATCGGACCATGTCAGCTGCCTCGCCAGCTCGCCGGCCACGAAGCTCTCGAGCAGTTGACCCGAGTGCACCGCGGTGGGCCGAGCCAACCCGTCGGCATCGGTGCCCAGAAGGTAGGCGGCTAGGCCTGAGTCAACGATGTGGACCTTCGGACGGTGGACGACCTTCGACGTGAGGTTCCGCGACCAGGCCGGAACGAGATGGTGAAGGTAGATGGTCTCCAGCAGCGGGAGATATCGCCGCAGCGTTGCGGCCGGGATCCCGATCTCCCGGCCGATGTCCGCCGCGTTCAGCTCCCTGGCAGTCCGCGCGGCAATGAGACCAACGATGGATCGAAGGCTCTGCTTGTGCTGGAGGTCGGCGAGCTCGCGGACGTCCTTCATGGTCACCGTGCGAACGTAGTCAGCTAGGAACTCGCGGCGGTCGGTGAGCGTGTCGGCGAGCACGGCCTCCGGGAACCCTCCTCTGCACACCCGCTCGAAGATCTCTCGGCGCGACAGCGGCGGATGCGCTACAAGGCGGAGCTGGCCGGCATCTTGGAGGAGCACATCGATGAAGCGGTCCGGTGACGCGTCGATCTCGCCCTGGGAGAGCGGCCACATGTCGACGAACCGCACTCGGCCTGCGAGCGACTCGGACAGGCGTGGCTCGGTGAGGAACCTCGTCGAACCAGCAAGAACGAATCGACCACGCGTCGGCTGTCGGTCGACCTCCGCCTTGACCGCGAGCACGAGCGGGTCACCCCCGCGCTGCACCTCATCGATGAAGAGGGGTTCGTCGAACCCGGTCACGAACCCGGTGGGGTCGGTCCGGGCTGAGCGCAGGTCGGCGGTGCGATCGAGGCTCACATACGTCCCGCCGAGTGTCCGGTGGAGCACGCCGAGTACCGACGTCTTGCCAACCTGACGCGGACCGTTGATGACCAGAACCCGAGCAGCCTTCAGCCGCCGTTCGGCCAGACCGACCGCACGTCGAGCGATGAACCGCTCGGGAAGCTCGATCGTCACGTCCGTACTCTAACGAATGATTCGTCCCCTCGTGTGTGAGCGAAACGTCCCCAATGTCCGTTCAAAATACAGTGGAGAATATCGACAATACATCGGGGTCGGGGTTCGAGAGTAGTCTCATCAGGTCCAGGTCTCAGGTGCCGTCGCTGCGTTGACGATGTGTCGCATCACATCGAAGGCTGCGACCGACCTCACACGTCGATGAGCGGCAGCTGGGGGTCGAGCCGACGGAGGTCGTCACGATCCGATGTGACCACCGCATGACCCGCGCGGTGGGCGCAGACCACGACGTGCGCATCCGCGAGATCTGCCGTACCCGTGGCGGCCAGTAGCTGCCCGACCAAGGAGGCGTTCGCTCGATCCAGTGCAACCGTCTTGGTTCGCGGCTGTCGGAGCAGCCTCATCAAGCCAACCTGGCGCGCCGGCACCCGAACCACCTGTGCGAGTGCAGTGGCCGGCACGATCACCTCAGCACCGAGCTCTTGTGCACGGACCAGCAGCGCAACGACCCGCCGATCGTTTCGTTCGAGCGCTATCAGTCCCCCTGCGTCGAGCGTTATCCCGTTGCTCATGCGACCGAGCGCGTCGCAGAGGCCAGGACCTCGTCAGCCCATGCTCGCTCCTCGGCGGAGAGCGGGCCACCGCTCACGGCGAGCGCTTCATCGAGCGTCCGCTGCCACCCTGCGACGTCGTCGAGCACGACACCGACGGCGTGCTGCACGAAGCCGGACACCGAAGCCGCCTTGCCGTGCGCCACGAGGTGTCGCATCGCTTCGAGCTGCTCCTCTGGAACCGTGACGGTCACCTTCACCGATGCCATACCGATGACCATAGTCCTCCACTGGACCCCCACGCACCGCAGCCTGCTCTGGGGACCAGGGCAAGCAGGGCTGGGGGAGGGTGGGCGTACATCCGCGATGCATTGGTATGGTCGGCCGATGCCAGCTCGCTCGACTCATGCTCTGGTGCTCCTCGTCGTGCTCGCTCTGCTTGCCGGGGCGTGCGGATCTGACGGCTCTTCCGGTGATGGGGGAACCACCGACGCCAACGATCCGGAGATGCCAGCGGAGGTCGACGAAGCGGCCGCCGCCGCTGTGCGTCTTGTCGGTCAGCTGGGCGGCGAGGAGGCTTTCGCGGCTGTCTTCTTGGCACTCGACCGGGGGTACGACGTGAGCCAGCTCCTGGACCCCGGCGTGACGCTCGCCGCCGAGGGGACGGTCGAGGGTGTCGAGCCCCAGCATGAGCCGTTCGGGGCGACCGACGTGACGGCTGGCGAAGAGGACAGTGGCGATGAGGACAGCGCCGAAGATGACAGCGCCGAAGATGACAGCGCCGAAGATGACAGCGCCGACGAGGAGAGCATGGGTGCGCCGCGGGTCGAGTTCGTGTCGCTGCGAACCTTCTCCGCTGACGACGAGGACGACGTCGGGCGGCCGGATCGCGATGCGACGATGGCCGGGATAACGGGAATCGAGCTGACACTGCACGAGATCTGGGAGGGTGCAGGCGAGGAGGACTTCATCTCGGGGCTCGAACAGTTCCTTCCCGCCCGCGATGACTCGCCCACCCCCGGGCCGGACAGCGGCGACGACCTGAGCGAGCGCGACGCCCAGGTCCTGCTCGGGATCCTCTTGCTGTCGCTACGGGGATACACCCCAGGACAGATCGCCGCCGGCATGGCCACGGGCAGCATCGTGGGCGGATCGGACTCCCAGATCTGCCTCAGCATCGACGGCGAGGAACCGGAGATGGCCTTCGACCGGTTCGCCGCGTTCTGCCAGATGGTGGTCGAGGGCACCAGCGGGACGTCCGGAAGCGGTGATACTGGCGCCGAACAGGCGTCGGAGGGCGGGAACACAGCGCTGGAGGGCATCCCCACAGGTCTCTATGAGGGCACGGTCGACACGTCGACAGGGGGCTTCCGCTCCGGGGTCAGCATCGACTCTGCGGATGTCACACTCCAGTACGCGAACGGGGGCGTGCTCGTCGACTGGACGGTGAGCTGGACCGAGGAGTCCGGCGAATGCGTCACGACCGGTACCGACTCCTGGTCGGGTTCGGAGGTGACCCTCTCCGACGCCCAGGGCTTCTCGATCCGAGGTGCGCGCGAGTTCCAGCCGGGCAGCGACTCGACCTGTGAACTCGGAGCCGAACCCAGCAGCTTCAGTCGTGTGTTCCGCTTCGACGTCGAGGGATCCGTCGTCACCAGCGACATCGGTGTCGGGATCGCGACCATCGATCTCGGCGACTGAAGGGCCAGGCACACGCTGTCCCAGAAGCCCGGGTAGCGGTACCGCATGTAGTCGATGTATCGGACGGGTCGGCGGGGCCTTCAGTGTGCCGGGCGTGTGAACCAGTAGACGCCGGCGCGCATGTGGCCTATGGGGAAGGGGACGTCGAAGGAGGTCTGGTCGTCGTCCTGGAGCTGCAAGGGGGCGAAGAGCTCGATCGCCTGGTCGCGTGTGAGGCGACCAGGGCCCTTGGGGATCCAGCCAACGCGGGGTCGGTCCGAGAAATGGATCAGGACGTAGTCACCCCCAGGCGCCAGCCACTGGTCTAGGCGGTCCCGGTAGGCGGCAACACGTGTTCGAGGGAGGTGGTGGAGGCAACCCGAGTCGAGGACGATGTCGAAGGGTTCAGCTGCCTCGTAGGTGGTGACCTCGCACTCGTGGAGCTCGAGGCTGACGCCTGCCTGGGTGGCTCTGGCCCGGGTGGCGTCGAGGGCAGCCGAAACGAAGTCGAGGCCGACAACGTCGTAGCCGGCCTTCGCGAGGTACACCGCGTAGACGCCCTCACCGCAGCCGACGTCCAGTGCCCTTCCGGGCGTTCCTCTACGGCTGACCGCACGCTCCAGCAGCTCGGGTGGTCGGTCGCGGTGCCACGGGAGGTTCTCGACGCCGCTGGTGCGGCGGTAGAGATGAGAGAAGACGCTGCGTTGCAGGTTCATGATTCCCAGACGGCTCGAGCGGGTAATCGGGTGGGTCAGAAGCAGGGGACTGACGGTGCGCTCGCGTTGTGAGGGTCGAGCGCAGGGTCTGAGGCTGCCAGCGTGCCTTCGAACCAGGGGTCACGCTTCCAGTCCGGGACCGGAGGCATGTCCGTCCCGGACGGAACGAACGCCGAGCGCTGTGCCAAGGCGTAACGGTGCACGTACCGGCGACAGTTGGCGAAAACCTCCAGCGCTTGGACACGCACCACGAACTGTGCCCCTGGATAGTCCTCCACCATCGGATCATCGGGATCGATCGAGGCGTCACCGTTGAGACGAAGGCGGGTGCCCGTCTCGAACTCGATGAACAGCATCCCGACGCCGGGGTTGACGGTGAGGTTTCCAGAACTGAGGTACATGCCGTTGCCGTCGTAGCTTGGGAAGGCCAGCGACCGCTCGTCAAGGACTCTCACGAAACCTGGCTCTCCGCCCTTGTAGGAGCACTCCGGCCGCCCGGCTTCATCAGCTGTCGCGAGGAAGAACATGTCGCGAGCCTCGATGAATGCCCGGTGCTGTGGAGTGATCCGGTCAATGGTGCCCTCCGCGAGACGATCAGCCAGGCGTCGGGTGTCGAACCGATCCTGGAACTCGCGCTGGCCATGGTGATAGTCGTGTGCCACCGCTCTCCTTCCCGGCCCCGCGGGAGGCGAAGATCACGCTGATGTGGGGAGGCTACCGCTGGAGCGCGGCGACCTGCCCGACACGGCCGCGGCGCGAGCTCCTCTTCAGCATCCGCCGAGCGTCGTCGCGCTCTGGAACGCTGAGCCTCCCGCCCCGGATCTGGCACCCGGCACCCGGCATCCGGCGTACCGGGACAACCCGCGCGAAGCTCGTCGCGTGGGGGACGAACGATGGAACTCGAGTCTGCACGCGTTCGAGATGCTGCTGCGGGCCGCACCCGCACGAATGCAGCGGGGCCTCGACGTGGGCTGCGGCGAAGGCGAGACAGCACGGAGGCTTCGCACGCGCGTCGCGTCGGTCGTCGGACTCGACCCCGATCCCGGGAGTATCGATCAGGCGCGCTCACACGACGATGACATCGAGTACCTCATCGGTGCACTCGGCGACATCGAGCTCGCTGAAGGCTCCTTCGATGTCGTGAGCGCAGTGGGCGTGCTCCACCACCTCGACCAGCAAACTGGACTCAGAGAGCTTGCTCGGCTGGTTCGGCCGGGCGGGACCCTGCTCGTCGTGGGGCTCGCTCGGTCCCGCTCGCCCCGTGACTTCGCACGCGACGCCCTCGACACCGTCGCAGTTCGCCGGCATGCCGTCACCAAGGGCGTCTGGGAGACGCCCTCGCCCAAGATCTGGCCACCTCCCCTGACCTACGCCGAGACACGTGCCGCTTCGCTCGACGCGTTGCCCGGCGCTCGATACCGGCGAATGCCCTACTTCCGCTACGGCGTGACCTGGCACGCGCCCGCCACTGGACGAGTCGCCTCGTGACCGATCTATCCGCGGTGAGGCGCGCTGGCTGGCGATCGAGGCCCAAGGGCTGGCCCGTGAGCGTCCGAGCGGGCGGATAGACCGTCGTCATCTGCGCTCGGTCATGGGCCATGTCGGAACGATTCAGCTCGACGCGGTCAATGTGGTCGAGCGAACGCAGTTCGTCGTTCCGTTCAGCCGGCTGGGCGCATACGACCCCACGCGCTTCCACGCCATGACCGGTCCGGGCGGCGAGTGGTTCGAGTACTGGGGCCATGCGGCATCGCTCATGCCGGCGAGGATGCAGCCGCTGTTGCGCTGGAAGATGGATCGCTTCGGTGAGCTCCAGAGCACGGGCAAGTGGGGCGAGCGCCTACGTTCCTACATCCGCGCCAACGCGGACTACGTCGCTGCCGTACGCGACGAGGTGCGCGATCGGGGACCGTTGACCGCCTCGGATCTGAGCGATCCGCGCCGGCGCGACGGCGAGTGGTGGGGACGTCGCAGCGAAGGCCGCCAGGTGCTCGAGTGGCTGTTCGGCCACGGCGAGGTCGTCGCTTGGAGGGAGCCGTCCTTCGAGCGGGTCTACGACCTGCCTCACCGCGCGCTTCCTGCCGAGGTCTTGGCCACTCCCACACCCCCCGTCGAAGATGCGAAGCGGGCGCTGGTGGCATCAGCCGTTCGATCGCTCGGCGTGGCGACGATCAGCGACGTTGCCGACTACTTCCGGATGAAGCGCGCCGACGCGCAGCACGCCGTCGAGGCGCTCGTCGAGGAAGGGCAGCTCGTCGGGGTCACCGTGGAGGGATGGCGCCACCCCGGCTTCTGTCCTGCCGATGTCGACCCTCGGCCGCCTCGGCGCTCCACAGCGACGCTGTTGTCACCGTTCGACTCGCTGATCTGGGCACGGGATCGCACGGCGCGACTCTTCGGCTTCGACTATCGGATCGAGATCTACGTGCCAAGCGGTGACCGGCGCCACGGGTACTACGTGCTGCCGTTGCTGTTGGGGGACGAGCTCGTCGCCCGGTTCGACCTGAAGGCCGACCGCCAGGTATCGGTACTGCGTGTTCTCGGCGTGTACGCGGAGCCCGGCGCGGACCGTCAGGCCCTGGTCGACGCAGCGCTACCTGAGCTCGACCGGTTGCGTAGCTGGCTCGGCCTCGGTCGTCTCACGGTCGGCCGGCGGGGCAACCTGGCCAAGGTCCTGCGACCCTGACCCCAGTGGTGGGCGCCTTCGATGCTGATCCTCTCGACCAGCTACACGGTCTGGTCGTCGAGCGCGTGGACGTTGGCCGCGCCAGGAGAGAAGGCAGTGGCGAGAACGCGCTCCTGGGGCTTCTCCGACGCCGTCTTGGGGATCTCGTCCATGACCTGCAGGTAGCTGGGTACGAAGTTCGCCTCCAAGGACGACCGGCACGCGGCGAACACTGCGGCCGGGTCGAGCGCGACTCCCTCCACACCGACGACGGCAGCCACGACGTCGCGCTCACCGGGTGCTCCCGATGCCGCGGGAACCCCGTATACGAACACGTCGACGACGCTCGGGATCTCGGCGATCGCCTTCTCGACGAATCCGGCGCTGATGAACTCACCGTTGCGTCTGATCCCCCCACCGGACCGGAAATCGAAAAACAGCCAGCCTTCCTCGTCACGGTGACCCATGTCGCCGCTCCGGTTCCACCCGCGGCGGATCTTGCGCTCCGAAGCCTCGGGATCTCCGTGGTACTCGATGCTGGCGTCGCCCCCGGCGGGACGGCAGCAGATCTCTCCGATCACACCGGGCGGGCACTCCTTGCCCTCCTCGTCGAGGATCCTCATCTCGATGCCTGCCATCGGCTTCCCGAACGAGCCGACCGGTCCCTCACCGACGGGCTTCCATGCCATGCCACCGCCGTCCATGGCCCCGTAGAACTCGAGGATCTCAACCCCGAAACGGCTCTCGAACGCTTCCCACAGCGCCGCCGGCATACCTCCGCTCACGACCATGCGCACCGGGTTGTCGGCGTCGTCGGCCCGGGCCGGCTCGCTGTAGATCGCCGTGGCTATCCCGCCCAGCATCGAAAAGGTCGTGCATCCGTAGGCCCGGCACACCTCCCAGAGTCGGGACCTGGTGAACCGTCGGCTGTACACGGCTCGCAGGCCCATGCTCAGCGAGGGGGCGAGGGTCACCGACTGGGAGTTGCCGTGCGTGAGCGACAATCCCGTGTACGGGCGTTCGTCTTCGCGGTAGCCGAAGAAGTGCCCGAGGAAGGCCGCTCCGCAGAACCGGTAGTTGGACCCCACGATCCCCTTGGGGTCGCCCGTGGTGCCCGAGGTGTACATGATCTGCAACGGGGCCTCCGAGCTCACGGCGCGCCCGTCGACGGTGGCCACCGGGTGCTCGAGCAGCGCCGCGAAGGGCTCGGCCCACGAGGGGAGCTGAGCACCGCCTTCGATCTCGCCTGCGTCCACCACGAGTACCCAGCCGAGTTCGGTCAGACCCTCCCGCAAGCGGGCCACCTCGTCCAGGCAGGCCTCGGAGGTAACGAGACCCCCGCAGCCGACCTTGCCGAGCATGTACGCGAGCTTGTCGCCCCGGGTGCGCGGATCGATCGGCACGAACACCGCGCCCAGGATCGAGGCGGCGATCATCGTCTCCACGAACTCGGGATGGTTGCGGAGCATGATCGCGAACCGATCGCCGGGCTCGACTCCCAGAGCGATCAGGCCGGCCGCGATCCGGTTGGCGTTCTCGGCGAGGTCGGCGTAGGTGCGCACCTCGTCAGGGGTCGTCCCTCCATCGAGGGTGAGGTGCTCGAAGGTCAGCACGTCGAGTGCGGGCTGGCTGTCCGCGCGTAGCCGGACCAGGTCGGCCAGGATCATCTCGTCGAGTTGGCGGGCACTCATGCCTTCAACACCGTCACCAGCATGGCGGCCGCGTCGTTGCCCTTCTTGCCGCCACCGTTCTGGGTGAGGCCCACCCGGGCGCCCTCGACCTGGCGTTCACCGCCTCGCCCCTGGAGCTGCAGGGTCACCTCGGTCACCTGGGCCAGGCCGGTGGCTCCCACCGGGTGACCCTTGCGCAGCAGGCCACCCGACGTGTTCACGGGGAGGCGACCACCCAGACGGGTCGCCCCGGACTCGACGAGTGGCCCCCCTCCTCCTTCCTCGCAGAGGCCCAGTTGCTCGTACCCGATGATCTCCGCCGGTGCCGACGCGTCGTGGAGCTCGACCACATCGAGGTCGTCGGGACCGACTCCGGCTTCCTCGTAGGCCTCCGCGGCGCACAACCTCACCGTGTCGGGCTCGTCGGCAGCGTGGTTCCACCCCGAGTGCATGACCATCGAGCACACCCGCACCGGCGAGCGCACTGCGAGCTCGCGGGCCTTGCGTGGGCTCATCACCACCGCGGCGGCGGCGCCGTCGCCGATCGGGGAGCACATGGCCCGCGTCAACGGTTCGACGATCAGGCGTTCCGCCAGCACCTCGTCCACGCTCAGCGCATCACGGAACTGGGCCTTGGGGTTGAGGCTCCCGTGGAAGGAGTTCTTCGCCGCGACCTCGGCGAACTGGCGCTTGGTCGTGCCGTAGCGTTCCATGTGGTCGCGGGCCGCCATGGCGTACACGTCCATGAACATCGACCGGTTCTGTCCGGCCCCGTCCGAACCGGCCCCCTGCGAACCGGCACTTTCCGAACCGGCCAGAGCCTCGAGCATCTCGGCGATCTCGTCCACGTCCACCGCTCCGGCGAATGCGGCGAAGCTACGGGTCTTGTCGGGGTGCGTGAGCTTCTCGACTCCCAGCGCCAGCACGATGTCGTGCATTCCGGCGGTCACCATCACACAGGCCTGGTGCAACGCCGTCGACCCGCTGGCGCACGCGTTCTCGACGTTGATGATCGGGATCTTGCCGACCCCCAGCGGGGAGAGGACCACCTGTCCCCTGATCGACTCCTGACCGGTAACCACGCCCGCCGCGGAGTTGCCGACGAAGGCTGCCTCGACAGCGTCCAGATCGATGCCCGCGTCGCCCACCGCCTCGGTCACCGCCTCGGCACTCAGGTCCTTCAGGTTGCGGTCGGGGTGCTTGGCGAACCGTGTCATGCCGACCCCGGCTATGACCGCATCGAAACGCATTCAACTACCTCCTCGGTCGTCGGCGCCCGGCATGGCGCGCGCTTGTCAGAGCAGACCCTGCCCCGGGAGATCGAACGCCTCGCGCAGGAACAGAAGTTCTTGTTCCCTCCAGGGCAGCGGGGCGGGACGCTGGATCATCTTCCTGGCCTTCAGGTCTTGCACCACCTCGTCCGAGCGTGGGAACGCCTCACCGTAGGTGTTGAGGTGGAACATCTCCTCGAAGGGTGGTCGCGGACGCTGGCCGCCCGCCTCCGGGTCCTCGGCGGGGTAGCCGACGGTCTGGGACACGAGCACCCGGCAGGTGTCGGGAAGCCCCAGCTTGATGCGAAGGCCGTCGGGATCCCCCGAGCCCAGGCAACAGGTACCCAGGCCCAGGTCGAAGGCCACGAGCGTCGCCTGGGCTATCCCCTGGCCGCAGTCCACCTCGCCGAGACCGGGGTTTCGCAGCGCCTCGTTGGCGGCCTCCATCAGCGGGATGAGGGTGTTCTCGGCCTCGTCCTTCTTCTGGTCGCCGTAGCCGACGGCACCCACATCGATCAGCTCGCGCAGGCGCCCACCGATCTCGGCGGTCGCCTCGGTCTCGATGTACCAGACGATGACGACCGGTGCGAGGGGGATCTGGTAGCCCCCGACGGGCGACGGCAGAGCGTCGAGCACCTCCTTTGGGGCGCTGTCCCGTTCGATCACCAACGCCCTGAGGCTCGCGACGTTCCCCCAGTGCGAAGCGAGCCGCGCCGCTTCGAGCATGCACTGGATCTTCTCCCGCTCGACCGGGCGGAAGGGCAACAGGAACCGGATGGAACGCCGGTTCCCGATCACTTCGAACAGATCCATTGCTTCCTCCTAGAGCTTGGTGGCGCCGACGAGAGAGAGCACTTCGTTGCACCCGTCCTCGATCAGCGAGGCACGTGCGTCGCGCAGCAGCTTCTCGACCGGGTACTCGCGGGACAGCCCGTTGCCACCGAAGATCTGCAGGGCGGCGTTGGCGACGTCGAACGCGGTCTGCGTGCAGAACACCTTGGCCGCGATCGAGTACTGGAGTGTCGGTCCCGCGACCGTGCCGTGGTCGGCGACCCTACGGGACAGCGCCCGGGCGGCCTCGACCTGCTGGAACATCTTGAACAGCCGGCCCCCCACGCTCTGGTGCTCGAAGATGGGTCTTCCCCCCTGCACACGTTCCTTGGCGTAGTCGAGAGCCAGGTCGTAGCCCGCCCGTGCGACACCCACGAAGAGCTGGCTCATCGCCGCGTTGGCGTAGGCGAGCATCCCCTCGAGGGCGAGCTCGTACATCTCGGGAGGAACCACCCGGTACGACGCCGGGACCCGTACCTCGTCGAAGAAGATCTCACCCTGGTTCAGGGAGCGCTGTCCGAGCTTGTCGAGAGGCTTGGGGCGCGAGATCCCGGGTAGGTCCAGTGGGACCACGAAGACCGCACCACCGAGCTGGTCGCCGCCGTCGTCGTGAGCGCAGAACAGGACCGCGATGTCGGCAATGGATCCGTTGGACACCCAGGCGGCCTTCTGGCCGCTGATCACGAAGTCGATTCCGTCGGCCCGGGCGACGCAGTTGGGCCGCCTCGCCGGGTCGGCCAGGTAGTGCTCGGGCCGGCCCACGGTGTCGCTCCCGTGGTCGGGCTCGGTGAGAGCCCAGCACCCGATCTTCGGGTCCTCGGGTGAGTTGAAGCGCTCGATTAGCTCGGTGTCACCGGACAGCATCACGAAAGGTGGATGGAGTTGACCGAGCCCCAGTGAGATCGTGAGACCGACATCGCCCCAGGAGAGCTCCTCGTTGACGATGCAGCCCAGCCTGGCCCGGGTGGCGGGGTCAAGCGAGGGATCCGTGGCGATCCCGTCGAGGCCGAGCTGGTGGTACCGACGGAACGTGTCCCACAGCGGCGAGTCCTCGGCGATCACCTCGGAGGGGTCGGGCATGCGGTCCAGTTCACGACCGACGGGTCGTAGCACCTCTTCGGCGAAGCGGTGCGCCGTCTGTCGAATCTCGAGATCCTCCTGGCTGAGACCGATGTCCAGGCCGGTGGCGGTCATGTCTTCCTGCCTTTCCTCCGGCTCGTTGGTAGCCGGCCGAATCCGGGCGCGCCTCGCTCAGAACCGAGCCAGGTGTTGAAACGCGTTCCAGTGTGCACGCCAGCAGTCTGGCTCATCTCCCGGGGTCGCCGCGCCGGGTGCTCTGCGGTTTTCGGGGAGCTTTGTTGCTCACACGAACCACAAAGCTCCCCGAAAAGGTCACCGGGTCAGGTCGACCGGGGCCGGGGTGTCTAGCTCTAGCGACGGGCTGGGGGCGGGGGCGAAGGCGGGCTCGGACGCGAGTCACCCGTCACTGAGCCGGCTCACCGGTGGTGCTCGCCGCGCGCTGGTCGGTGTCTTCGAGGCGGGCGGCCAAGGCCTCGCCCCACTGGCGGGCCCGGTCCAGTTCTCCGGCGATCAACGGGCCGTCCATGTCCTCCACCAGGAAGCTCTCGGGCTCGACCAGCAGGTCGAAGCCATGGTGGCGCAGGCGGTGGGCGATCCCTCGGGCGGCCGACCCGGTGAGCGCAGTCGGGCCGTGGGTTCGGGTGTCGAAGGAGGCTCCGGGCCGGTCCACAACCTTGGGCAGGTGGTGGAACCAGGTGCGCAGACCCTCGCCGGTGGCGTGCTCGTCGAGGTGCTCGTCCAGGGGTTCCTCAGCGGCGGCGGCCCGCGCCCGGGCCTCGTCCACCGAGGTCTGCCGGGTGGTGGACCACGACATGCCATGGACATGGGTCGGGCCCCCGACCACGACGGCGTCGGCCTCGACCACGCGGGTGGCCACCGCTTCCTCCACGGCGCACACCTCCACCGTGTGGGTTCCCGCCAGACCTTGGGCGACGGCGTCGGCCACGGCGTGGGTGTTGCCGAACATGGACTCGTAGACGACCAGAACCTGCATGGCGGTACCTCCGTTCAGCTACTGACACCGTCTCTTGTCCGGTGGCCCGGCGAACAGGGGCGCAAGTCACCTCACCACCGGGATTCGTCCCCCCGGGCCCCGGCCGGTAGAAACGGGGGATGACCGACGGCGACTTCGCCCGTGACACCGACGTGGTGGCCGACCCGCTGCAGCCCGGGCGCTGGCGCGCCGACCTGCCCGAGGCGTGGAAGGTGTTCTACGCCTTCGGCGGGGCCACCATGGCCACGGCACTGCGGGCCGCCACCCGTGCCCTGGACCGCCCCGACCTGCACCCGGTGCTGGCCACGGCCGTGTTCATCTCGCCCGTGCCGTGCGGTCCGTTGGTGGTGGACACCACGGTGCTGCGCTCGGGGCGCTCTGCCGCCCAGGTCACAGCGGCACTGTCGGCGTCCCCGGCCCCGGATTCTGGGGACTCGCCGGAAGCCGCACCACCCGCCCCCGGCGTTCACCTCACAGCCGTGTTCGGTGCTGACCACGAGACCGGGGTGTCCTTCGTGGACGCCGAGTACCCCGATGACGCCATCCCGGTGGACCAGGCCGAGGCACCCCCACCCATGCCCGAGGACTCGCCGTTCGCCGACATCAACTACCACCGTCAGACCGACTGGCGTCCCGCCCAGCGCGGCATGGCCTTCCGCACCAGCGAAGACTGGATCCCCGGTCCGGCGCGGTCGCTGTCCTGGCATCGCCTGGTGCGCGAACCTCGCCTGGCCGACGGCACCGTGGACCCCTTGGCCCTGTGCATGGCGGCCGACATCCTGAGTCCTGCCATCTTCAGCCGGCTCGGCCCGCTCGGGCCCGACAACCCGCCCTTCCTGGTGCTGTCCCTGGAGATCACCGTCCAGTTCGTGGCGCCCACCACCTCGGCGTGGCTCCTCCAGCACACCCGGGTGCCCGTGGCCGGCGACGGCTACGCCTACAGCCAGGTGGAGCTGTGGGATGTCGACCGCCGCCTGGTGGCCCTGGCCTCCCAGCGAGGTCACATCCGGCCGGTGTCACTAGAGCGCTTCGCCGCTCCTGACGGCACGGCCTGAGGAAGGCCCCGGGGGTACGGCCTGAGGAAGGCCCCGGGGGTACGGCCTGAGGAAGGCCCCGGGGGTACGGCCTGAGGAAGGCCCCGGGGGTACGGCCTGAGGAAGGCCCCGGGGGTACGGCCTGAGGAAGGCCCCGGGGGTACGGCCTGAGGAAGGCCCCGGGGGTACGGCCTGAGGAAGGCCCCGGGGCAAAGCGTGTGACCGTTGGGGGCGGTGACCGCTAGAACGAGGCCATGCGCACGGCCTGTCCCCTCGATTGCCCCGACACCTGCTCGCTGGAAGTCGAGGTGGCCGACGGTCGGCTGGTGTCGGTGGGTGCCGCCCCGGCCGGTCCGGACACCAATCCCATGACCCAGGGGTGGATCTGTGCCAAGGTGCGCCGCCACGCCGAACGGGTCCATGGGCCCGACCGGGTGCTGACCCCGCTGGTGCGCACCGGCGAAAAAGGTGAGGGTCGCTTCTCTGAGGTGTCCTGGGACGAAGCCACAGACCGGGTCGCCGAATCCTGTCGCCAGGCCCTGGATCGTCACGGTCCAGCGGCCCTGGTGCCGTACCTGTACAACTCCTCCGCCGGCGTGTTGGCCGCCAGCGCCCTGGCACCGCTGTTGTGGAGGGCCCTGGGTGCCACCCACGTGCCCCACACCCTGTGCGCCGCGCCCTCCAGCGAGGCCCGGCGCCTGGTGATGGGAAGGCTGCCCAGCGCAGACCCCCGAGCGGTACTGGACGCTTCCCTCGTAGTGGTCTGGGGTGCCAACCCCTCTGTGTCCAACACCCACTGGCAGTCCCTGGTGGCCCAGGCCCAGCGCCGCGGTGCTCGCCTCGTGGTCGTCGATCCCCGGCGCATCCCCCTGGCCGCCCGGGCCGACGTGCACCTGGCCCTGCGTCCGGGAACCGACGTGGTCGCCGCCCTGGCCCTGGCCCACCGCCTGGCCGAGCTGGGCGGCATCGACGAGGCCTTCGTGGCCGACCACGTGGAAGGGGCCACCGAGCACCTGGCGGCTGCGGCGGCATGGCCACTGGACCGGGCTGCGGACACCTGCGGGGTGGAAGCCAGCGACCTCGATGCCGTGGCGGGACTCCTGGCCGAGGTGCGTCCCGCCTTCTTCCGGCCCGGCTGGGGGATGGAGCGCAACACCAACGGCGGTTCGGCCTGGCGGGCCGTGCTCGGTCTGGCTGCCCTCACCGGCAACATCGGCAGGTCCGGAGCGGGCCTGTACTGGAGCACGTCCCGGGCCTTCGGCTGGGACGAAGACGCGCTGGCCACGTCGGTGATGGGGCAGTCCCCGCCCCCTCCGGCACGGGTTCTGGCCCAGCACCGCCTGGCCGATTGGCTCGGTGATCCCGACCTGTCCCCGCCCGTGGCAGTCCTGTTCGTGCAGGGGGCCAACCCTGCGGTCATGTGCCCCGACCAGTCCCGGGTACTGGCCGGACTGGCCCGCCCCGACGTCTTCTGCGTGGTCCACGACCAGGTGCTCACCGACACGGCCCGTTTCGCCGACGTGGTCCTGCCCGCCACCACCCACTTCGAAGCGGCCGACGTCACCTCGTCCTATGGGAGCTTCGGGAGCGAGGTCATGCCCCCGGTGATCCCTCGGGTGGGGGAGAGTCGTACCAACGACGAGGTGGCAGTAGCCCTGGCAGCCCGGTTGGGCCTCTCGGGCTTCGACGCTGACCCGGCCGCGCTGGCGCAGGCCGGCGGCCGGGCCGAGTTGGCCCAGGCTCTGGGGGGCGGGCACCACGGCTGGCGGCCTGTGGATCCCGGTCCCCAGGAACCCCGCACGCGCATCCGCCTGGCTGTCGACGAGGCGGGCGTCGACCCCGTGGCCACCTACCGGGAGCCGCCCGTGTCCCACCCGCTGTCGCTCCTGTCACCGGCGGGACCACGCGCCATCAACTCGGTCTTCGGCGAGCGGGCCCGTACCCAGGTGCTGTCCCTGCACCCCGACGACGCGTCCGACCGCAGCATCGGTGAGGGCCAGTTGGTGCGCGTGTGGAACGACCGGGGCAGCGTCCTGGCCACGGCCCACCTCGATTCGGCCCTGCGTCCCGGGGTGGTGGCCATCACGAAGGGCGCCTGGCTGCGGGCTGCTCCCGGCGGGACGGTCAACATGTTGACGCCCACAACCGAAGCCGACCTGGGCGGCGGGGCCTGCTTCCACGACGCCCGGGTCGAGGTGACCGCCGTTCCCTGACTCGGCCTTCTGGCTCGGCCTTCTCGCTCGGCCTCCTGGCTCGGGCCGTCCGCGCCGGTTGGGTGACGGCACGCCGCGATGGGCATGATCCCCGCATGGACTTCGCCACGATGATGGCCCTCGAACCCCACGGCCCCGACACCTGGATCGGGGTCGGACCCAGCTATCCGTGGGGCGGTCTCTACGGTGGTCAGATCGTGGCCCAGGCCCTGCGGGCCGCCTCCCACACCGTGGGCGCCGAGTACCGGGTGCACTCCCTGCACGCCTACTTCATCCGGCTGGGCGATGCCACCGAACCCATCCGCTTCGAGGTGGACCGCGTTCGCAACGGGCGCACCTTCGCCACCCGCCGGGTGGTGGCCCGCCAGGCGGTGGGGGCCATATTGACCCTGGCCGCCTCCTTCCAGACCCACGAGGACGCTCCCGACGTCCAGACCGCCTCCCTGCGCGAGATCCCCGGACCCGACGACCTGCCTTCCGAATCCTGGAGCCCGGTGTTCGACCGCCGCTTCGTACCCACCGAAGCCCTGCCGGGCCGGGCCACCGGGTGGTTGCGCATGCTCGGCGCCGTGGGTGAGGACCCGGTTCTGCACGCGTGCGCCTTGGCGTTCCTCTCCGACGACCTGCCCACCGACGCGGCTGTCGCCCAGCACCCGGACCGGGCCCGCCAGCGTGCGGAAGGAGGGCCGGGGTTCTGGAGCGCCAGCCTCGACCACGCCATCTGGTTCCACCGTGACCTGGCCGCCGACGACTGGCACGTCCACGACTTCACCTGCCACGGGTTGTTGAGCTCGAGGGGACTGTCCATCGGCGAGGTGTTCACCGCCGGGGGCGTGCACGTCGCCACCGTCACCCAGGAGGTGCTGCTGCGTCCCCGCCGTCCTGGTCAGCCCGGCTGACCCGTGTCCGCCAGGTCTGCGTCGACCGGCTGCGCTGGTTCGGGCGGGCCCGGTCCATCACCCGGTCCTTCAGGAGGGCCCGTGGCCAAGAACTCAACTCCGAGGCCCCCGGTGCGGGTACGGGCCATGCGGGTGAGGGGCAGTCCGGTGTGGTCGGCCAGGCGCCGGTCGGCGCACAACAGGATCACACCCCAGCCCGCCAGACGGCTGCGGACCACGTCCCCGAATCGGGCGTAGAGGTTGCGTAGATCCCCACCTCCCACTCGCGTCCCGAAGGGTGGGTTGGTGACCACCCAACCCACCCCGCCCGGCGACTCCAGCGCCGACACGGCAGCCTGTTCGAAGCGCACGTCGCCGGCCACCTGAGCGCGGCCGGCGTTGCCGGTGGCCGCCGCCACAGCTCCAGCGTCGCGGTCGGCGCCCACGAGGGCCACACCTGCGGTGGCCCGTGCCCGGCTCCGGGCCTCACCGGTGACCGAGGCCCAGGTGCCGGGCTCGAATCCGGGGGTTCGGCAGACGGCGTGGTGGCGTCCCTCGGCGGGGGGCAGGGACCGCGCCAGGCGGGCCGCCTCGATCACGACGGTCCCCGACCCGCAGAAGGGGTCGACCAGCGGCATCGTCCCGTCCCATCCCACCGCCACGAGCAGGGCCGCGGCCAGGGTGGGCCGCAGGGGTGCCTTGGCAGTGGCCAGCCGCCAGCCGCGCCGGTGCAGGGGTGAGCCGGACGTGTCGATGCTCACCGAGACCCGGTCGCGCGCGATCCGGACCACGACACCGACGTCCTCGTGACCGGTGGCGCCCGTTGCGGGGTCGGCGGGATCCGCAGCCGGGCAGCCGGTCACCCGGTGCACCCGTTCGGCCACCGCGCCCGTGTGGTAGAGGGTCGAGGACCGGCTGGAGGCCCGGACCCGTATCGCCGAACCGCGGCGTAGCCAGGGATCCCACTCGAGGTCGGCCAGGCGCCGTTCCAGCGACGAGAACGTGGTGGCCCCGAAGGACCCCAGGCGCACCTCGACGGCCTCAGCGGTGCGCAGCCAAAGGTTGGCCGAGTACAGCTGGCGGGTCGACGCCGAGAACGGAACGAACCCTCGCGCTCCCGGGCCGGGTCGCAGGCCCAGGGCGCGCAGCTCGGTGACCAGGATCGACTCCAGGCCCGGGCTGCAGGTGGCGGCACAGTCGTGGGACAAGGTCGCGGACCCTATCGGGCTCCGGCACGACGGCCCCACGCTGGATCCGCCCGACGGCGACGTCGGGTGCGACGATGGGGCGATGGGCACCCCCGAATCGGTCCTGGTGATCGGCGCCACCGGCTACATCGGCCGGCGGCTCGTGCACGACCTCGTCGAGGGCGGTCACCGGGTCCGTTGCCTGGCCCGCAACCCGGCCAAGCTGGCAGGTGAGCCCTGGGCCGAAGTCGTCGAGGTCGTGGCAGGCGATGTCACCGCCCCCGACTCACTGCCGGGAACCTTCGCCGGGATGGATGCCGTCTACTACCTCGTCCACTCCATCGGTGGGGCGGGCGACTGGGAGGCCCGTGACCGCCGGGCGGCCACCAACGTGGCCCGGGCCGCCGAATCCGCCGGCCTGTCCCAGATCATCTACCTGGGCGGGCTCGGGGATGCCACGTCGGGCACCCTCTCATCGCACCTGCGAAGCCGTCACGAGGTCGGCGAACAGCTCGCGTCCGGGCCGGTCCCGGTCACCGAGCTTCGGGCCGCGGTCGTGATCGGCAGCGGCAGCGCGTCCTTCGAGATGCTGCGCCACCTGACCGAGGTGCTGCCCGTCATGGTGACTCCGCGCTGGGTGGAGACCCGGTGCCAACCCATCGCGGTGCGCGACGTGTTGGTCTACCTGGTCGGCGTGTTGGGTAGACCCGGGGCGTTGGGTCGGGTGTTCGAGATCGGCGGGGCCGACGTGGTCACCTACCGCCAGATGATGCAGGGCTACGCCGAGGTTGCCGGACTCCGCCGCCGGGTGATCCTTCCCGTTCCGGTGCTGTCACCGTCGCTGTCCTCGCGCTGGATCGGGCTGGTGACACCGCTACCCACCGATCTGGCCCGTCCTCTGGTCGACAGCCTCGTCAACGAGGTCGTGGTCCACGACCACGCCATCGACGCCGTGGTCCCCCACGAGCCGCTCGGCTACCGCGAAGCGTTGGCCGCGTCCTTGCGGCGGATCGATGATCTGGACGTGGTCACGACCTGGGCCGATGCCGAGCTGTTCGGGCGCAGCCCCGCCGATCCGATGCCGACTGACCCCCACTGGGCCGGGGGCACGGTGCTGGAGGACCACCAGGTGCGCCGTGCCGCCGCAACGCCTGAGGCGGTGTTCGCCGTGGTGCGGGGCATCGGCGGTGACCGAGGGTGGCTGGTGGGCGGGTGGATGTGGCGGCTGCGAGGCCTGGTTGACCAGCTGGTGGGAGGTATCGGCATGCGCCGGGGCCGCCGCCATCCCGACAAGCTGCGCGTGGGAGACACAGTGGACTTCTGGCGGGTCGAGGCCCTCGAGGTCGACCACCTGTTGCGCCTGCGCGCCGAGATGCGTCTGCCCGGAGAGGCCTGGTTGGAGTGGCGGGTCGAACCCGCCCCCGAGGTCGGTCCGGGCACCGGACGTGTCGGCAGCGTGCTGAACCAGCGGGCGCGTTTCCACCCCCGGGGGCTGGTTGGTCGCGCCTACTGGTACGCGCTGGTGCCCTTCCACGGACTCATCTTCGGTCCGCTGGCCACCGAGGTTGTGCGTCGGGCCGAGGAGGGGGCGACGAACGGATGTGCCGACGCTCCCGTGTCGGACGCTCCCGCTTAGGTTTGCCCCGGACCGGTCGGGTGGTCTGGCCCACGCCCCGATCCGGCCTAGCGCTCCGAATCGGGCGGGCGACCCACCGAAACGTCTCCGACCCTGTCGAGATCGAGGCGCTCTCCGCTGGAGTTGCTCCTCTCCACGTCGGCCACCTGCTCCTGGATTGCGATCGTGTCGGGTCGCAGCTGGCATGCCAGGAACAACTGCCCTTCCAGGGCCAGCCCTTCTTCCAGGGCCAGTTCGCGGCCTTCGAGCACGGCGCGCTTGGCGGCCACCACGGCATGGCGTGGCGGGCGGGTCAGGCGCTCGGCCCAGCCCAGTGCGGCGTCCAGGAAGCCTTCGTCTGGGAGCACTGCCTCGACCAGTCCGATGCGGGCCGCTTCCAGGGCGTCGACGATCCTCCCCGACAGGATCATCTCCGCAGCCCGACCCACCCCGACCAGGCGTGGAAGTCGTTGCGTTCCTCCGGCACCGGGGATGATCCCGACCAGCACCTCGGGCTGGCCGAAGTGGGCCGAGGCGGCCGCCACTCGCAGGGTGCAGGCGAGGGCCAGTTCGCAGCCCCCACCCCAGGCTTGACCGTTGACCGCCGCCACCACCGGCTGGGGCATCGTGGCCAGGCGCGCCATGGTGCGGGGCCAGGCACCGGGGTCTCCCACCGGTTGTCCCCGACCCAGTGCGGCCAGGTCGTCGAGGTCGGCGTGGGCTACGAAGTAGCCGGGGACCCCACCGGTGAGCACGAGAACGCTGATCGTCTCGTCGACAGCGACGGTCTCGACGATCTCACCCAACTCGGCCATGGCAGCCATGCTCATGAGGTTCATGGGTGGCCGGGTGAAGGTGGCCAGGGCCACCCGGAATCGGGTGCTCCAGGGTCCAGTTCGTCATGGTCGCTCAACGCTCCGTGTCGTCATGGTCGCTCAACGCTCCGTGTCGTCATGGTCGCTCAACGCTCCGTGTCGTCATGGTCGCTCAACGCTCCCGGGGCAGCGGGCCGCCGGCGCGACAGCGGGCCTCGTAGTCGGTCCAGTCGGGGATGATGGTGCGCAGGTCGATGGTCCGGTGTGGGAGGCGCGCGTCGGTGGTGGAGGAGTAGAGGTCGCCTTCCTGCCACCACCAGAGGGAAATGGGGCTGGCCAGGTCGGTGACCAGGGGCGGGCTGACCTGAGGGTCCAGGCCCAGGCACGACTGGTAGGTCAGGGCCGGGGCGCTGGCCACCCGGGCGTGGGCCCATCCGACCTCAACGGCGCGGTGCACGTGGCCGCACAGCACGGCCCGTACCTGGGGGTGGCGGTCCACCACGGTCCGCAGCTCTGCGGTGCCAGGCAGGCCCCCGTAGTCCATCCACCACATCCCCGTGACGAACGGCGGGTGGTGCAGGCAAACGACGCTGGGGTGTTCGGGGGCGGCGGCCAACGTGGTGTCCAACCAGGCCAGCTCGTCGTCGGTGAGGCACCCGTCGTGGTGGTCGGTGCGGGTCGAGTCGATGGCGACCAGGCGCAGCGGGTGGTCGTCGACGACCCACCGCAGGGGACCGTCGCCGGCCAGCTCGGGGTGGTCGGGGAAGGCCGCCCTCAGCGCGGCCGGGTCGTCGTGGTTGCCCGCCAGCAGGTAGATGGGGGCGTCCAAGGGGGCCAGCAGTTCCCGCAGCCGGGCGTACTGGTCAGGGTGACCCCTGTCGGTCAGGTCGCCGGTGATGACCACAGCGTCGACGTTGCGGTCGAGGCCGTTGAGCTGGACCACGACGGCCTCGAGCTGGGCCGCCCCGTCGCTGAAGGAGGCGATGAGAGAGTCTGGGTCGCTGACGTGGATGTCGGAGAGGTGAGCCAGGAGCACGGGGTCAGGCTAGGCCGGTTCGCCTGGGTCAACCGGCGGGCTCATCTGTCTGGGGGAAGATCCGGTCGAACCAGCCGACGAGCAGGGCGGCGGCGGCTTCACCGTCGTGGGTCAGGCCGGTTTCGGTGGTGTCGAAGCCGTGCTCGGCGCCCTCCACCACGTGGGCCGAAGCCTGGTAGCCCGCGACCTCGACCCCGGCCGCCAGGTACTCCTGTTGGGGGATGATGTCGCCGAGGTCCAGGGATCCGGTGAACAGGACCACCGGACCGGTGGCGCCGGCCGCGTTGACCACCGAGTCGGCGGCCTGCCAGCGGCGGCGCACCTCGGGGTCGGGATCGTCACGGTCGCCGCCGTAGTACTGGCGGTCGTACTGCATGGTCCCGTCGTAGGTGCTGTAGAAGCCCACGAAGGCGTTGAGGTGGTCGGGGATGGCCGCCCACAACTCGGGGCTGTCGAACAGCGGGTGGCCCGGGGTGGTGAAGGCCACCGCACCCAGCCGGGCTCCGGCGGAGACCCCGTGGAGGGCGATGCGTTCGGGGTCCAGGCCCAAAGCCGGCGCCGAGCCCCGAAGCCACTGCACGGCCGCCTTGACGTCTTGTTCGGGGACGGGGAACACCGGTGACTCGGTGCTGCCGGGCGAGAAGAGGTGGTAGTTGACCGACAGGGTGGTGTAGCCGGCATCGGTGTAGATCTGGGACCAGCCCGTCATCCCGGTGTGGTTGCCGCCGATCCCCCCGCCTCCGTGGACCAGAACGATGCCCACGTCGCGGGCGCGCTCGGGGGCGGGCCGGCACAGCTCGCTGTCCTGTGCGTCCAGCGAGGCGGCAGGGGTTGTGACGACCATGGCGCAGCCCCCGGGTGCCACTCCCGGGTCGGGCAGGGTGACGGGGGCCAGGGTGGTGGGGCCGGGGGCACCTTCGGGTCCGGGAGCGGTGAAGGTGGTGGGTCCGGTGCCCGGGGCCGGGTCCTCGGCTCCCGTGGACGAGCAGGCGAGGGCGACGGCGCCGAGGGTGACAGAACCCACGGCCAGGGCGACCCGCCGCATCCCGCGACGAGGGTGGCCGGAGCGCGTGCGCGTCGACGGTGACACAGATCGAGCCTATGCCCCGAGGCTTCCTGACCTGCGCGACGGGACGGCGCCAGGGATCTGACGGGTCGTCAGATCGGCGGGTAGCCTGCCTGGCCGTGGACCTGTCGCCCCACCCCGAGGACGAATCCTTCCGGGCCGAGGTGCGCGGCTACCTCGCAGCCGCCCTCTCGGGCGAGTTCGCTGTGGTGCGGGGCCGGGGTGGGCCGGGTGACGAGCACGCCTTCGTCACCGAGCGCCTGGCCTGGGAGCGCCGCCTGGGAGCCGACGGTTGGACCTGTGTGGGATGGCCCACCGAGCACGGAGGGCAAGGGCTGTCGCTGGACCACCAGATCGTGTTCCACGAGGAGTACGCCCGCGCCGGGGGTCCGGGCCGGGTGGGCATCGTGGGCGAGGGCCTTCTGGGGCCGACGTTGATCCACTTCGGTTCTCCCGCTCAGCAGCGCCGCTTCCTGCCCGGGATCGTGGCCGGCACCGAGGTGTGGTGCCAGGGCTACAGCGAACCCGACGCCGGTTCGGACCTGGCCAACCTGAAGACCCGGGCCGTGCTCGACGGCGACCACTGGGTGCTGGAAGGCCAGAAGGTGTGGACCAGCCTGGCCCACTTCTCGCACTGGTGCTTCGTGCTGGCGCGTACCGACCCCGACGCCGCCCCACACCGGGGAATCACGTACTTCCTGGTGGCCATGGACAGCCCCGGAATCGAGATCCGACCCATCCGCCAGATCACCGGGACCGCCGAGTTCAACGAGACCTTCTTCGACGGGGTGCGGGTGCCCGCCGACCAGGTGGTGGGCGAGGTGAACGGTGGTTGGAAGGTGGCCATGGGAACCCTGGCCTTCGAACGGGGCGAGTCGACGCTGGGTCAACAACTCGTGTTCTCACGCGAGTTCGAAGCGGTGGTGACCACCGCCCGGGCCAACGGCGCGCTCGGTGATCCATCGGTTCGCCAGCGGCTGGCGGCGATGTGGTCACGTCTGCAGATCCTGAGGTGGAACACCTTGCGTGTGCTCTCTGGTGAGGCCGGCCAAGCCCAACTCAGCGGGGCGGCCATGGTCACGAAGCTCTACTGGGCGAGCCTGCACCGAGACCTCGGAGACCTGGCCCTGGATGTGTCCGGAGGCGCGGGAACGATCTGCGCCTCCCCCGAGGACGACCCCGCCGACACCGGCGGGTACATGCTGTCCGCTGCGCAGAAGCTGTTCCTGTTCACCCGGGCTGACACCATCTACGGAGGAACGAACCAGATCCAGCGCAACCTCATCGGCGAGCGGGCCCTGGGCCTGCCCCGCGAGCCCCGCACCAGCTAACACCTGGAGGTCCCATGTCCGTGTCGGTCCCGCCCTATCCCCACGGCCGCCAGCTCCTGGTCGGCAGGTCTGTCGTGGTCACCGCCGCTGCCGGGACAGGCATCGGCCATGCCCTGGCCCGGCGCTGTGCCGAGGAGGGCGCCCGGGTACTCATCAGCGACATGCACGAACGCCGCCTGGCCGAGGCGGCCGAACGCCTGGAGGACGTGTGTGGTGGTCGTCCCCCTTCGGTGCGTTGCGACGTGACGGTGGAAGCCGACGTGCAGGCGTTGTTCGATGCGGCGCAGGACGAGCTCGGCGGGGTGGACGTGATGATGAACAACGCCGGCCTGGGTGGCACGGCCCGCCTGGTGGACATGAGCGACGAGCAGTGGTCCGCGGTGGTGGACGTGACCCTCAACGGCACCTTCCGCTGCACCCGCGCCGCCTTGCGTCATATGGCGCCCCGGGGCGGGGGCGCCATCGTGAACAACGCCTCGGTTCTGGGGTGGCGGGCCCAGGACGGCCAGGCTCACTACGCGGCGGCCAAGGCCGGGGTGATGGCCCTGACCCGGTGCGCGGCGGTGGAGGCAGCCGGGTCCAACGTGCGGGTCAACGCAGTGGCACCCTCGCTGGCAATGCACCCGTTCCTGGCCAAGGTGACCAGCGACGAGCTGCTGGAGGAGTTGACGCAGAAGGAGGCGTTCGGGCGGGCCGCCGAGCCCTGGGAGGTTGCCAACGTGATGGTCTTCCTGGCCAGCGATCTGGCCAGCTACCTGACCGGCGAGGTCATATCGGTGTCCAGCCAGCACCCGTGAGGGTTGGTTCGCCCCTGGCTCGCACCGGGCGCGTGCCATGCTCTGGTCGTGGATGCGGGAGCAGGCAAGGTGGTGCGCGTGGGTGTCACCGGGCACCGTGCGCTGGCCGCACAGGATGCGCTGGCCCGGGCCGTCGACGCCGTTCTCGACGACGTCCTGGCCGGCGTGGGCGGGGGAGAAGACCCCGACCGATGTCCGACGCTGGAAGTCGTGTCGTCGCTGGCCGAGGGAGCCGACCGCCTCGTCGTCGACCGGGTGCTGGTGCACACCGGCAGCCGCCTGGTGGTGGTGCTGCCCCTCGACCCCGACGACTACGAGACCGACTTCGCCGACCCGGCCTCGGTCGGTGCCTTCCGGGCGATGCTCGAGCGGGCGGCCGAGGTGGAGATCACCGGACCCGACCCCGGCGGCAGCCGGGAGTCGGCCTACGAGCGGGCCGGGCAGGCCGTCGTCGAACGCTGCGACGTGCTGCTCGGCCTCTGGGACGGCACCTCGTCGCGAGGCAGGGGCGGCACGGCCGACATCATCGACCACGCCCGGGAGCGAGGTCGTGCCGTGGTCATCGTCCCCGTCACCCGAGCTGAGCCCCAGCCATGACGGCGGAGCCCCAGTCATGACGGCGGAGCGCAGGCAATGAGGTGGATCGACTCGTCGCGGCGCCGCTGGTACCTGCTGGCCGCCTGCTGGGTCGGCCTCCTGGTGATCGGCATGGGTGGCTTCATCGAGCAGTCCCACGAAGGTGACCTGGGTCGCGGCTTCCTGGACAACCTGTACCTGACACTCCAGCTCGCCACCCTCGACTACGACGGCGGCTCCACCGCCCTCAACTGGCGGCTTGAGATCGCCCGGTTCGTGGCCCCCGTCATGGCTGCGGGCACCGTGCTGCAGACGGCGTCGGTGGTCTTCCGTGACCAGTTCCTGCGCTGGCGCATCGGCTTCTCCAAAGGGCACACGGTTGTGTGTGGCCTCGGTCCCGCCGGCACCCGCCTGGCCATCGCCCTGGCCCGCGAGGGGCACCCGGTCGTGGGTGTCGACGCCGACCCGGCCGCCAGTGGCCTGGCCGCGCTACGTGACGCCGACGTCCCCGCCCTGGCCGGGGATCCCACCGATGCCGAAGTGCTCCTTGCCGCACGGGTCGACCGGGCGGCGCAGGTGGTGGCCTTCGACCGCGACGACGCCGCGAATGTGGCGGTCACGGCCGCAGTTCGTGCGGTGCCCCGCCACGGCAACGACACCGCTCTGCGGTGCTCGGTGCACCTGACCGACGCCGAGCTCACCGAACTGCTGCGCGGGGCCGATCTGGGTGGCAGCAGCGACGTGCGCGTCGAGTTCTTCAACCTGCACGAGCGGGGGGCCCGGGCGTTGCTGGGCGAGGTGGAGGCCTTCGGGGACGGGTCCCGGCCCCCGCACCTGGTGGTCGTGGGGATGGGCCAACTGGGCCGCAGTCTGGTGGTGGCCGCCGCCCAGCAGTGGGCCGAGGTGGGCCAAGGGCCCCTGGTCGTATCGCTGGTCGACCGGGACGCCGCCGGACGGTGGAACGCGCTGCTCCTCCAGCACCCGGCCCTGGAGGCGGCCGCCGACGCCCGCTGCCTCGCCTTCGATCTGGAGGCCCCCACCGCCGACATGGTCCAGCGCTTCACGACCGTGCTGCTCGACGAGGCCCCCACCGCAGTGGCCGTCGTGCTGGCCGACGAGTCCCTGGCCCTGTCCACCTCCCTGTTCGTGCACAAGACCCTGGGCCGCCCGTCGGTGCCGGTGGTGGTGCGCACCAGCGCCGATGCCGGGCTGGCGGGAATCGTCACCTCGACCGGCACCCCCGATCCGCACCAGCCGGCTCGATTCCCGGGTCTGGTGCTGTTCCCGTTCCTCGACCGCACCTGCTCGCCGGCCATCATCGAGGGCGGTGTGCGTGAGCAGTTGGCCCGCGCCATCCACGAGGACCACACCGCACGGGCAGGCCACGACGGGGGTCTGCACCGTCCCTGGGACCAGCTCGACGACGCCGAGCGTGAGTCGAGTCGCCGGGCCGCCGACGGAATCGTCGACACCCTGGCAGACGTCGGTTTCGAGCTCGTACCGCTGCGACGCTGGGGAGCGGCCGAGGTTCCCTTCACCGACGCCGAGGTGGAGCGACTGGCCCGGGTCGAGCACGAACGTTGGCGAGCCGAACGCCAGGCCCAGGGTTGGCGCCACGGGCCCTCCCGCGACGACGACGCCAAGCTCAACCCGCTGCTGGTCGCCTGGGTCGATGCTCCAGCAGAAGCCCAGGCCGCCAACCGGGACGCCGTGCGGACCCGCCCCGGCATGCTGGCGAGAGCAGGCTTCGAGCTGGCCCGCAGCTGACCGCTGGTTGCGCGGCCGGTGGGCTAGTTGCGCGACTGGAGGTCGGCGATCATCTGGTCGAGCTGGGCCACCATGGCCTGTAGTTGGGGGCCGTAGCCGGCCGCGGTCCGGCGGGCCTGGTGCAACGCGTCGAGAGCCTCGGGCACGCGGCCCAACAGGCCCAGCAGCTCCCCACGGTTGGCGGTGGCGAACAGCACCCCCTGGGCGTTGCCGCCGGCCTGGGCCAGGCCCAACTGCTCCTCGACGCAGGCCAACGCCTCGGCGAGGTCACCCTGGTAGCGCAAGACGATGGCCTGGTTGCCCACGCAGGCCGCCAAGCCGACCTGGTCGCCGAGTCGCCGGCACAAGACGTCCTGCTCGTCGAGCAAGGCAGCGGCCTGGGTCAGCAACGCGTGGTCGACGTTGGTGGCGTCGCCGGCCGCCCCGGCGGGCTGTGCCCGGTTGATGCACAGCAACGCCTGCTCGCCCAGCGCCCGCTGGAGGGCGGCGTCGTCACCCAGAGCCCGGTAGGCGACCACCAGCGACGACCACAACGACTCGGCATTGGCGGTGTCACCGACCTGATAGGCGAGGCCGATGCCCTGTTCGCCCCACTGCTTGGCTGACGCCGCAACCCCCAGCCGGGCAGCCGCGTCGGCAGCTCTGGCGTAGTCCGCGACAGCGGCCGCCAGGTCCTGGTGCTGGTGGTGGACCTGAGCCCGGTTGGCCAGTATCGGCAGCAGCGTCGAGTAGGCCCGCAGCTCTGTCAGGACCGGTTCGGCCTGGCCGTAGCGTTCGAGGGCGTCCGCCCAGCGCTGCTCGGCGAGGTCACAGGTGCCCAGGTTGACGGTGGCCACGGCCACGGCGTGGCGATCACCGGTTGCCTGGGCCACCCGCAGCTCCTCTTCGTGGGTCGCCCGGCACCCCGCCAGGTCGCCCTGTTCACGGCGGGCCGTGCCGATGAGACCCAGGGCCACGGCGGTCTGGGTGGCCGCGCCGGCGTTGCGGGCGGTCAGCTCGGCCTCACGGGCCCGGCGTTCCACCTCGGGCCAGTCGCCGCTCATCGATGCGGCCATGGCACCGGCGGACAGAACCCTTGCCAGCATTCCCGAATCGGCCATCTTGCGAGCCAGGGACTCGGCTTCGGCCGCAGTGGCCAGAGCCGCGTCGAGATGAGCGAGTTGGCTGTGCATGACCACCTGGTTGAGGAGCGCCTCGAGCAGTCCCCGGCGGTCGCCCATCTCACGGCAGGTCTCTGCGTGGGCCACGGTCAGCGCCAGCGCCTCGCTGATGTCACCCCGATCAGCCAGGATCGATGCCCGCCCTGCACGCGCCCGGGACACGCCGAGCGGGTCGCCGGCATCCAGGCACAGCTGCTCCTGCTCGTCGATGCGGGCCAGTGCCTCGTCGAAGCGAGCCTGGAGGACCAGCAGCTGGGCCTGGTTGCCCAAGTTGGCTTGGAGGTCTGCGGTGTCACCCCGTTGGCGGCAAAGGGCCTCTTCCTCGGCGAACAGCGCAGATGCCTCCTGGGTGCGACCGGCGTCGCGGCACACCATGGCCAGGTTGCCCATGGCAGCCCCCAGCAGGGCCTGGTCTTCCGCGGCCCGGCCGCGCTCGACGGCCTCGCGCAGCACCGGGTCGGCCCCGGCCAGGTCACCCTGGGACCACAGGGCCGCACCGAGGTTCACCAGGGCGGCCCGGAGCCTGGAGTCACCGCCGGGTGCGTCGTCCCGCCCGGCGGAGGACCGGCGGGCCTGGTCCACCAGGAACCTGTTGAGCACCAGCGCCTCGGCGGGGTGGCCGGCATCGGTGAGCAGGCGCGCCACGCCCCACACGAGGTGGCGGCGCCCCGCGATCCCCGTCACCCCCTCTGACCCTTCGGCGGCTGCGGGTGGCGGCCCGGTCTCGCTGGCGGCCGGGTCGTCGAGAACGGGCCGGTAGACGTCGGTCATGGAGTGGCCTGCGGACTCGGCGTGCACCCAGAGCCGGCGCAGGTCACCTACCGAACGCACGTAGGCCACTTCGGTGAACGCCAGGTCGGCCAGGGTGTGGGCCAGCCCGGCGGTGTCTCCTGCTCCCAGCTGTTGCCATCCCAGCTCGTCGACGACCCGGTCACCCAGCGGCCGTCCGGCGAAGTAGGCGGCCAGGCGTGCGTGGGCGGCTCGTTGCGCCGCGTCGTCGGACAGGTAGCGGTCGGTCACGGCCCGGCGGAGGTGTTCGGTGCCGAACCCCACCAGCCCGGCCCGTGTCACCAGGCCCTGCTCAGCTGCCAGGAACAGGGGTGACCAGACGGCCCGGGGAGGGGGGTGGCGTCTCCGGGACCGAGCAGGTCGAGCAGCTCGGCTTCGGCCAGGCCCCGCCGGGCGGCCCACAGCAGTGAGAAGGCGTCGCGGGTGAGCCCGGGACGGTCACGTTCGAAGTCGCGCTCGTAGCGGGTGAGCACCAACTCGAACAGGTCGTCGACCGTGTCGGCAGCCAGCAGGTGGTCGATCAGCTCACCAAGGGTGAAGTGGTCGCCGTGCTGGCGCAGCTCGTCCAGCACGGTCCGCAGGTACAGCGGGTTACCTGTGCGGGGGGCCTGGGTCAGGCGCAGCAGGTGGTGCTCGTCGAGACCCTTCGAGAACCGGGCGAGGAAGGTGGTGATCAACATCCGGCGCTCGTCCTCGTCGAGGGGGGGCACCTCCAGGCTCGGCCAACCCCGGCCGAGCGCAGCGGCCAGGGGGCGCCCGCCCGCCGAGGTGAGCACCACCCGCACTCCGCCCGCTGGAACCGCAGGGAGCCAGCCCAGGTCAGGGGCACCATCCTCGTCCACGAGGCGGTCCACGCCGTCGAGCACCAGCACGGTGCGCCGGGCGCCGGCGCCGGCCTGTAGCAGGGCGTGGGCCAGCGCTGCCCGCAGGCCGGGGGCATCGGCGGGCAGGTCGTCGGGACCAGTACCAGACCAGTCGTCGCTACCGTTACCGGGCTGCTCGTCGTTGCCGGTGTGGCTGTGGGCCCGCGCCAGCTCGCCGATCAGGCGGCCGGCCAGCTCCCGCCAGTCCGCGGACGCTGCGGTGGCACCCACGTAGTGCTCGATCACGACCTCGTCGGGCCGGGTGGCGCGCCGTGATGCCGCCCAGTGGGCCACCAGTGCCGAGGCCCCGGCGCCCGATTCGCCGGTGACGACCAGCGGAGGTCCGGCCCCGTCGGCTTGTGCCTCGAGGCGGGCGGCCAGTGCGGGCCGGGCCACGAAGCCGGCGAAGCGGCTGGCGGCGAAGGCGGCGTGCTCGGCGGCGGCCCGGTCGAGGGGGTCGGGCAGGGAATGCTCGGGGTAGAGGCGGTCGACGAGGGCACTGAGGTCGGCCAGCACCTGGTCGCCCAGAGCCGCAGGATCGGGGTAGTCGCGCACTGGGTGCCCAGAGGTGCGGATGCGGTCCTTCAGCGCCTCGAGCTTCGCCACTCCCTCAGGGGTGTCCTCGAGGAAGAGGCCCTGCTCGTCGCCGGGCAGTCCCTCGACCCAGGCCGGGTCACGCAGATAGAAGAAGGCGTGGCCGGCGGCCTCGGGGTCGTTGATGACGCCGTGGAGGATCTCCATCTCGGTGACCGAACGCCCGCGGGCGTCGGCCAGCCAGCCCAGCTCGGCGGCCAGGTCGGCGGGGATCTCGTCGGGGACCCAGCCATAGCGTTGGCCCAGCAGGCCGATGAAGTACGGGCGGCTCCGTTCTATCTCTGCCAGGCAGATGGGCAGCACCGCCCCCTCGGCCTTCTGCTCGTCGGTGACCCCCCAGCGCAGGTCGACCTCGCTCCAGGTGACGCCCCGCTCCTCGCAGCGTCGGCGGACCTGGGGGAACACCCGCTTTACCAGCTCCTCGCGCTCGAGCTGCATGTCGCGGAACGTGGAGGAGATGAAGACCCGGATCACCCGGGGATCGGTGTCGCTCACCGCCAGATCCTCGCACCCCCGTCCGCCCCCTCGGTCAGAGAACGAGTCAATACCACCACATGTCGTGGCGCTTGCGTTCGCGCCGTACGTCTTTTGCGCCGAACTCGGTGGGTAGCTCCATCCCATCGGAGAGCCGGCGCAGCCGGTAGCCCGTGTCGGCGGTTGCGAGTACCTCGAAGCCGCGGGCCCAGGAGTCATCGAAGCGCTTGCGCACCTCCACCCGTGTGCCCGCCGGGAGGTCGAGTGCCAGCCGTGTCGCGACCTCGGTCATCTTCTGGCCCCCTTCCCCTGGGTAGTCGCCGTGATCCGCCTTGGTGCCGCCGATGACCAATTGTCGACGGCACAGATGCCGAGGGCAAGGGGAGTGCCCGCAATTCTTCGTTCGCATCCGCTTGCAGGCGTGGATCTACAGCGCACAGCCCGAACTGGAGGCGGGTCAGGTGAACAGCTGTTGCTGGCCGGCGGGTGGGGTGCGGGGGCAGCCCGTCCAGGGCTGGTGGTCCATGAACACCCAGCTGCGGCGGTGGATGGCTGTGGGGCCCATGCCGGCCAGAGCCATCTGGTGGCGCGGGCAGGGGTAGCCCTTGTTGTGCTCGAAGTCGTAGCCGGGGTGATGGATCGCCTCGCCGCGCATGATCCGGTCGCGGGTCACCTTGGCGAGGATCGAAGCCGCGGCGATCGACAGGCACGTGGCGTCGCCCTTCACGATGCTCTCCGTGATCCCCCCGCCAACGAAGTCCCACGACCCGTCCACCAACACCCGGTCGGGTACGACTCCAAGCGCTTCGAGGGCGCGGCGGGCAGCCAGGCGTTGCGCGGCGGACATGCCGAGCGCGTCGCACTCGTCGTGGCTGGCATGTCCTACCGACCACGCCTCGCACCATCCCGCCACCCGGTCGAAGATCGCTTCCCGCTCGGCCTCGGTGAGCATCTTGGAGTCGCGCAACTTGTAGACACGCCGCTCCGAGGGGATCACCGCGGCCCCGACCGTGAGGGGTCCCGCCCACGATCCCCGGCCCACCTCGTCCACTCCCACGACCACGCGGTGACCGTCGGACCACAAAGCCTGTTCCCGTTGCCGCGACGGTGCCCGGTGGCGGAGAGCCTTGCGGAGCGGCGGGACCGTTGCGGCCATTGCCGGGACCCTACCGGTCCGACCTGATCCGGGTGCGCTACCGTCGCCTCATGCGACTGGCGACCATGTCCAGGCCAACACCTGCGCGACCCGCGGTGGGTCACCCCCGCCACGTCATGGCCGTTGCGGGTCCCACCAGTTCGGGCCAGGTCACATCGACGTGCTCCCCAGCGCCCCTCCCGGGGGCTGGTGGCCGCCGCCCGGATCGTGGCCCGCACCGGCGCCGCCTGGTCGGTGGGCTCTGAGCGGTCATGGTTCTGTGTGGGCTCCCGCCGCAGCGCGCTGAGCGTGGGCTCGGCGCTGTCGGCAGGTTCGGTGCTGTCGGCGGCCTCGGTCCTGTCGGTGGGATCCCTGGGATCTGTGGCGTCGGCCGGATCCATCCTCTCCATCGCCTCCACCGGTTCGATCCTTTCGATCGGAGCCTCGGGCGGAGTGCTCCGGGTGGGAGGCCGCCGCCCCGGTCCATCCGGTGCCTCCGAAGGTGGGATGCAGGCCGACGAGGTGGTACGCAGGATCTCGGGTCTCGTCACGGTGGCCGCCATGGTGGGTGCCGCGCACCGCTCTGCTGCCTGACCAACCGCTCACGCAGACGCTCCATCCTGTGTCCGGCTGTGGCGCTCGGGCGCGGACCTGGGCGATGGCCTACGCTGGCGCCGTGTACTGGCGGCGGACGGGTCAGTTCCAGGCTTTGCGAGTTGTGCGGGTCCTCGTGGTGTTGGGGGCGGTGCTGACCGCGAGTGTGATGCCGGCCGCGTCTGTTCCGGGCGGTCACGTGACGGCGGGCGCTGAAGAACCTGGGGTGCGCTACCTGGATCACGTCTTCGCCGAGGTCGACAGCCAGTTCGACGTCGTCTACGGCGAGTCAATGGACGACGGGATCCTCACCGATCTGAAGATGGACGTCTACCAGCCCCGCGGGGACACCCTCGAGCGGCGTCCCCTGCTCATCTGGATCCACGGCGGCACCTTCGTCACCGGCGACAAGAGCAGCCACCGAGACGAGGCCGCCGACTTCGCTCGCCGAGGCTACGTGAGCGCCACCATCAACTACCGCCTGGCCGAGGGAGCCCACTGGGAGGGGACCTCCCTCAGCGACGTGCTCTCGGACTGGGACTTCATCGCGGCTGTGTATGAGGCGTTCAAGGATGCAGACCAGGCCCTTCAGTACTTCCACGACCACGCTGACGAGTGGGGCATCGACCCCGACAGGATGTCGGTGGCGGGCTATTCGGCGGGGGCGGTCACGGCCATCAACACAGGTGTGATGCACGAGCGCCAGAAGGGGAACGGGGTGGCCCCCACCGACACCTCCGCGGTGACCGGCGCAGTGGTGTCCTTCGCCGGTCTGACCACCATGCTGTTCCCCGAACGGGGCGAGCCTGACATCCTCATGCTCCACGGCACCAAGGACAAGACCGTCTACTACGACGAGGCCGTGAACTTCTGCAACGGTGCCAACAGTCGCGGCGTGTACTGCGAGCTGCACTCCTTCGTCGGGGGAGCGCACGGCATCATCTCGGACTGGAACATCCTGCGCGACGAGACCGCCCAGTTCCTCTACGACCACGACATCGATCCGAGTCCCTGGATCGAGCGGGTCGCGCCCAACACCGGTCCGATCTCCGGTGGCTACCGGATCGAGGTGATAGGTCGGAACTTCACCGGCCTCGACACGGTCACCATCAACGGAGTGGCCACCGACTTCACCGTGGTGGACGACTACCACTTGTGGGCCACGGTGCCACCCATCGCCAACCCGTGGCTGGTCCACGTCCGGGTCACGAACCATCGGGGAAGCTCGCCGACCGGTTCCTGGACCTACTTCGGCTACCGGGCACCGACCCCGGGCCAGGGATCCCTGTCCGGGCAGGTCCGTGACCACGCTGGTGACCCCCTGCCGGGGGCCACGGTCCACATCGCCCGCAGCGACGGGACCGAAGAGGCGACCGCCACCACCGCGGCCGACGGCTCATGGGTGCTGCACCACCTGCCAGCGGTAGCCGCGCCCGATGGTTACCGGGTCGGCGTGGAGGCACCCGCCGGCCGGCCCGACGCCCCCGAGTGGTATCTGGACGCGCCCAGCTCCGATGCGGCCACGCTGGTGCCCGTGCCCGATGGCGGGATCAGCTCGGGAATCGACGTCCAACTCGATGCCGGCACTGCGGCGGGCACGGTCGTGGGAGCGGAGGGGGTGCCCATCGAGGGTGCCGCGGTCAGCATCGTGGACGGCGAAGCGACCGTGGGTACCGCCACGAGCGCCGCCGACGGAACCTGGGAGCTGCTCGTGGCCCCAGGGTCCTACACCCTGGAGGTGACCCCGCCCGGTCACGTCGAAGAGCTGCACCGTGATCTGGCCCCCGGCACGACGGCGGGCGACGCCGTGGTCGTGACCGACGGTGCCACCACGGTGGTCCCGGTGGTGGCCCAGCCCGTGTGCGCGCCGGTGCCGGTCTTCATCGACGTGGGTGCACCTGGAGCCGAGGCCAGCTGCGGTGAGATCGAGTGGATGGCCTCAGCAGGCATCACCACCGGTTTCGCGGACGGCACGTTCCGGCCCGAACAGGGTCTCACCCGTCAGGCGCTGATGGCCTTCTTGCACCGGCTCGCAGGTACACCCGAACCACCTGCCGATGCCCCGACCTTCACCGACGTCCAGGCCAACCATCCCTTCGCCGGGGCCATCGCCTGGGCGGCTTCGATGGGCATCACCACAGGTTTCGCCGACGGGACCTTCCGCCCCGCCACCCCTGTCACCCGCCAGGCATTCGCCGCCTTCATGCACCGCCTGGCCGGCACCCCCGCCGGACCCCACGGCCCGCCCCTGCCCGCCGACCTGGCGCCCACCCACCCGTTCTTCGCCGAGCTGTCCTGGCTGAGCGACGGACGCTACGAGGCCCTCACCTGGGCGCCGACCTGGCCTGATCTCATGGGCGACGGGACGCTGTCGCCGTCGTCTGCGGTCGTGCGTCGCACCGTTGCGGCCGCCCTCTACCGGCTGGTGGCGGAGGGTCTCGTCGCCCCGGTCTGATCGGGCCGGCGGCAGGCGGAGCCCGAGCTCAGCTGGCCCGCCGGCGCGACCGCCGGTCGGGGTCGGCCGGCCACTCGGAGAGCACCCGGGCCGGGAGTCGCGAGGCGAGGCCCTCGGCGGTGGCCAGCAGCCGCCCCAGGTCGTCGCCATCTCCCCGTTGGGTGATCCCCACCGCGTAAGGGCCGGAGAACGCGAATGTCCAGCCCCGGTGCGCAGCCAGGTACTCGCAGAGCTCGCTGGCCAGCAGGGCGGTGGTGAACTCGTGCTCGTGGCCCCGGCGTTCGCCGGGGGCGGGCTGGCCCGGACGGCGCTTGGGCACCAGCGAGGTTCCCGGCGTGTCCAACTCGAAGGTGGGCCAGTCCGCCGGGTAGCGGAGCACGAAGCCGGTGCGGGGCTCGGGCCGTTGTGTGCCGGCACGCTCGTCGAAGTCGAATATCGCAGCCGGCGTACCGTCGCTGAGTCGGCCGCCGAACACGTCGGCGACGCCGCCGGGATGGTCGAGGGTGCGCAGCACGACCAGCACAGCGGTGAGCTCTCGTTCACCGACTCCCACGGCGTGCTCGAAGCCGATGCGCTCACCGTGGGCGCGCATCCGGCGGAGGCGGGCCCGGGCCTCGCGCCGGTCGCGGAGGCCCACCTCCCACAGGCCGTAGGCCAACCCGCTGAACACGATCATCCAGAGCCACACCGGCACGTGCCCATCCAATCGCACCCGGGGCACGCGTGGGTGGATGCTGTGTCTGGCCAACCGGTGGTCAGCCCGGTGGTCAGCCCGGTGGTGCGGGTAGGTGTATCGCCACGGTGGCGCCACCGCCGGGGGTTGTGGCCACCGAGACCGAGCCGCCGTGGGCCCGGGCCACCTGGTCGACGATGGCCAGACCCAGGCCTGAGCCTGGAAGTGTGCGCGCGGTCTCCGCTCGGTAGAACCGGTCGAAAACCCTGGGGGCGTCCCCGGGAGCGATCCCCGGTCCGTGATCGGCGACGGCCAGGACGCACCCCCCGGTCCCCTCGGGAGTGACCGTGATGGTGACCGCTGTTCCTTCGGGGCTGAACTTCTGGGCGTTGTCGACCAGGTTCGACAGGGCGCGCTCCAGTAGCACCGGTGCTCCCCGGACCACCACCGCCCGCTCGTAGACGACCTCGACGGGCCGGTCGTAGCGGCGGCGGGCCCGGGAGGCGACCCGCTCGGCCAGCGTTCTCACCTCGACGTCCTCGTGCTCGGCTTCGCCGCCGGGGCTCTCGGTGGCCAGGTCGACCAGCTCGGTCACCAGGGACGTGAGCTCCTCGAGTTCTGCTGCGGCGGCCTCCACCAGCTCCTGGCGCTGGGCGGACCCCAGCATGGGGGCACGGGCCAGCAGCTCCACGTTGGTCCGCAGGGTGGTGAGCGGAGTGCGCAGCTCGTGGCTGGCGTCCATGACCAGCTGCTGCTGCTGTTGGCGGCTCTCGGCCAGCGCCGCAGTCATGGTGGTGAAGCTGGCGGCCAGCCGGCCCACCTCGTCACGGCGGGTCTCGTCGCCCCGTGATCCGTCGATGACTTGGGGCGGCTCGGTGCCGGCGGCGATGGCCTCGGTGGCGGCGGTGAGACGCTCGATGGGACGCGTCAGTCGCCGGGCCACCAGCCACCCGACCGCCGCGGCAAGCCCGGTGGCCAGTACGGCGGTGATCCCCAGCCGGGTCCGCAAACCGGCGAGGGCGTCGTCGATCTCGTTGCGTGGCCGGGCCACCTGGACCGCACCGGTGTCGGTGGCGATGGTGTGCATCCGGTAGGCGGTGCCGGCCAACTCCACGTCGCGCACCACCGGTGGTCCCGGGGTCGACGCCCGTTCGCGGGTCGCGCTCGTCCACCGGGAGGGATCCCAGAGGGGAGCTGCCCCGGACCTCACCGCGGGCGTCGAGGATCTGGACGACGGTGCCGGGGGGCAGCACCGGGACCCCGGGCCGTGCCGGCCCCCCGGGCGCGGCGGGGGTGGGGGCCGGCGTCGGGATGGTGGCAGCGGCGCGCAGCGAGGCATCGAGTCCCGAGACCAGCTCCTCCTCGGTGGAGAGCCATGCCGCCCAGGAAACGGTGCCCACCGCGGCGGCCACCACGAGACCGACCACCAGAGCCAGCCGCCAGCGCAGACTCACGACTCTCGCAGCGTGTAGCCCACACCCCGCACGGTGTGCAACAGCCGGTCCTCGCCGTCTGCCTCGGTCTTGCGGCGCAGGTAGCCGACGTACACGTCGAGGGACTTGGAGCCCGTCTCGAAGTCGTAGCCCCAGATGCGTTCGTAGATGACGTCGCGGGACAGCACCAGGCCGGCGTTGCGGGCCAGAAGCTCGAGCAGGTCGAACTCGAGCTTGGTGAGCGACACCTCTCGTGCGCCTCGCTGGACGCGCCGGGAGGTGGGGTCGATCACCAGGTCGCAGACGCGAAGGGGAGTGTCGCTGAGCGCAGCGGTCGGCCGGCGTAGCAGCGCCCGCACCCGGGCCAGCAGTTCGTCGAGAGCGAAGGGCTTGACCAGGTAGTCGTCGGCCCCGGCGTCGAGGCCTTCCACCCGGTCGGCGACGGTGTGGCGGGCCGTGAGCATGAGAACGGGGACGTGGAAGCCCCGCTGGCGTAGCAGTCGGCAGGCGGTCAGCCCGTCCACGTGGGGCATCGCCACGTCCAACACCACCAGGTCGGGGGCTTCCGCCACGACCTGTTCCAGGGCTTCGGCCCCGTCCCGGGCGAGCACCACCTGGTAGCCCTCGAAGCCCAGCACCCGAGCCAGGGATTCCCGCAGAGCCCTGTCATCCTCGGCCACCAGCACCCGGGCGGCGGCGTCGAGGGGGGTGGCGGTCATGCCCCCATGCTGGCAGGAGCGGGTAAGAGCGTGGTGAGAAGCGGGCGCCCGGCGACTCGCTCGCCAGGCGAGCCAGGCGGTGGCGGCAGGCCTGCGCGGCGGGTTTGGGGCGCAGGAAGTGACCGTTTCGGTGGACTTGTGCGCCGACTGGAGCCCGGCGCGGGCCTTGCCGGCACCCGGCACCCGATGCCCGGCGCGGCCCTTGCCGGCACCCGATGCCCGATGCGGAGCGGTCAGCGCTGGGTGCCCACCGCCAGCTCGCGGAAGGGTGAGGTGGTGTTGATTCCCGGGTCCTTGGGGAGGCCCAGCACACGCTCGCCCACGATGTTGCGCAGCACCTCGTCGGTGCCGCCGGCGACGCGCATGCCGGGGACGCCCAGGAGCATCCCGTTCCAGGCGTAGGTGCCCCACTCGCCGGTGTCGGCGGTGATGCGGGGCCCCAGGACCCGGGCCACGAACTCGGTGACCCGGCACAGGTTGTCGGTCAGCGCGAGCTTGGCGATCGACATCTCGGGGCCGGGGAGCTGGCCTGCCTTGATCTTGTCCATGGCCCGCTGGTTGGTGAACTTGGCCACCTGGAAGTGGACGTACAGGTCGGCCAGCTCGTCACGCACCGAGCGGGTCGTCGCGACAGCCGAAGTGGTCGACCAACAGGGTGAGCCGCTCGATGAGCCCCAGGCCGCCCCCGCCACCTCCGGCCGCGCCCGCACCGATCGAGGCTCGCTCGTTCATGAGCGTGGTGAGCGCCACACCCCAGCCCTGGTTCACGTCACCGAGGCGATGGTGTCGGGGACCCGCACCTCGTCGAAGAACACCTCGTTGAAGGCGGCGCCACCGGTCATCTGGCGCAGGGGTCGCACCTCCACCCCGGGTGCGTGCATGTCCACGACGAAACCGGTGAGACCCTTGTGCTTGGGTTGTTCGACGTCGGTGCGGCAGATGATCTCGCCGATGTCGGAGTAGTGGGCGCCCGAGGTCCACACCTTCTGGCCGGTGAGGAGCCACTCGTCGCCGTCGCGCTCGGCGCGGGTCTGGAGGCTGGCCAGGTCCGAGCCGGCACCCGGCTCGCTGAAGAGCTGGCAGCCCACGATGTCACCCCGGTACAGCTTGGGGAGCAGGTCGGCGGCCACCTCGGGCCGAGCGTGGTCCTTGATGGTGGGGGCCACCATGCCCAAGCCGATCCCGAAGAAGGTCTGACTGGGCACCTCGTAGCGGGACTCGAGGCTGGAATAGGCACGCTCGAAGGTGCCGGGCAGCTCACGGCCCCCCAGCTGGGCGGGGCCGGTGATCCAGCCCAGCCCGGCGTCGAAGCGCTTGGCACGCCACGCTTTGGCCTTGGCCAGCTCTTCCAGCTCGACGGTGCGGTCGACCTCCTCGAACAGTGAGACTTCGTCGGAGCCTTGGCCCCATTCAGCCTGGGTGTCGTTGGTCTCGACGCGACGTGTGGCGTTGGCGTCGAGGAAGGAAGTGACCTCGGAGCGGAACTCCTCGAGGGTGATCTCAGCCATGGCGGGCCTCCGGTTAACAGTGTTCGCTCTTCTTGACCGTGCGGTCAATCTACCGGGCGCCCTCCTTCGGTGCCGAACCGTGGGGCGCTGTCTCCGGGTAGCGTGAGCCGATGGTACGTGTGCGCTGGTGGGTCCTGGCGATCTGGGGTGGTGTGACCGCTCTCACCTGGTCGGTGCGGGTCGTCAACGTCTGGAGTGACCTTCTGCCCAGCACCGAGGAGCGGGTGGCGGTCACCGCCGTCGCCGCCAGCTTCGTGGTTCTGGGCCTGGTGGTGAGCGTGCTGTCGCTCGGCATGCGCCGCTACCTGCCCACCCGGGGAGACCACATCATCGTGGGGGCTCTGGCAGGCTGGACCGTGGGCGTGTGGGCCATGCGCATCCTCGCCATCGCCGCCGGCGACCACACCACCGGATTCGTGGCCGTTCACGCCCTGGTAGCGGGGGTGTCCATGGCCCTGGCAGTGGTCTGCTGGCGGGAGGTGGCCCGGTTGCCGGTTCCCGAACGCCCTCCCGCCGAGGGGAACTTCGAGAGTGCCACGGACCCCGGGCCGGAAGCGCCGGACACGGCTGACGTTGTGAGCACCGCGAGCACCGCGAGCACCGCGAGCGCCTGAGCACCGGCACATAACCTGGTGGAGCGCCGGTTCCTCCTGCGGGTTCGGTTGTCCAGGCGGCCGGGCAGTAGCCTCCAGAACCCATGGGCCAGCCTGTCAGCGTCGTCCAGAAGACTTCGTCCATTCCGGGCGTGCTGCGTTTCGAGACCAACCGCAACCTCACCGGCATGGGCAAGGAGATCTACGCCTCGCCGGCCGACATCGAACGTGACCGGCCCACCGACCGCCTCGCCCGCCGACTCTTCGACCTGGGGGGAGTACACAACGTGGTCGTGTACGGCGGGGTGATCACCGTCGAGGCTGATGCCGGCCTGGCCCCCCGCGTCCAGGCGGTGATCCAGGACCTGTACCTCTACTACCAGCCCGGCGACGCCCCCCAGATGGTGGACTCCTGAGCCGGAACTGGCTGAGATTCGCGGGTTGGGCGATCGATGCGGGCGATACCGCCCGGACCCCGGGGCCGTTGGTGCGCTGATCTTCCCGCGGCATACTGGCCTTCCCACAAGCCACAGGGGGATCGTTCATGACTGCCAGGATCGGGGTGCAGTTCCACCCCCAGCACACCACCGTCGAGGCCCTGCGCCAAGCCGCTCGCACTGTCGAAGAGATGGGTGCCGACAGCATCTGGGTGTGGGACCACTTCTACCCGCTCTACGGTCCACCCGAGGGCAACCACTTCGAGGGATGGACACTGCTGGCGGCCATCGGGGCCGACACCTCGCGGGCCATGGTGGGCACGCTGGTGGCCTGCAACACCTACCGCAACCCCGACCTGCACGCCGACATGGCCCGCACCATCGACCACATCACCGGCGGCCGTGCCTATCTGGGCATCGGGGCCGGGTGGTTCGAGCGCGACTACGAGGAGTACGGCTACGAGTTCGGTACAGCGGGCAGTCGTCTGCGTGATTTGGAGACAGCCCTGAAGCGGATCAAGGCCCGGATCCCTGCGCTGTCCCCGCCGCCGGTGGGTCGCCTGCCCATCCTGGTCGGCGGGTCCGGCGAGAAGGTGACCCTGCGCCTGGTGGCCACCTACGCCGACGCGTGGAACGCCTTCGGTCCCCCCGACTCGTGGGCCCACAAGAACGGGGTGCTGGACGACTGGTGTGCCGAGGTGGGTCGCGACCCGGCCGAGATCGAGCGCACGGTGCTGCTCAACGACCCCTCCGAGGTGGACCAGATCTCCGAGTTCGTGGCCGCCGGCTGTGACCACGTCATCGTGGGGGTGGGTGACCCCACCCGACTCGATCACGTGGAGCGGGCCCTGTCCTTCCGGAGCTGACGCTGACGGCGGTCTTGACCAGCCGGCTGCCTGACCTGCCGTTGACCCGGGGTTGCGCCCGGCGAACACCTGTTCGATACTGTCGACCGTGCCGTCCCTGGCCGTCGACCCTGCCGTCACCCTGGCCGCCCGCCCGGTCACCCTGGCCGCCGACCAGGTCCTGCCTCTCCTACCGGCGCTGGGTCACCTCGTCCCCTGGGAGGGGTTGGCCCGGGGGGTCACGGTGGCCTGCGCGGGAGCGGGAGCCACCTCCCTGGCCCTGGCCCTGGTGTCCGAGGCGTCACGAGCCGGCTCCTGGGTGGCGGTGGTGGGATGGCCCGGGTTGGGGTGTGGGGCGGTAGCCGGATCGGGTGTGTGCCTGGAGCGCCTGATCCTGGTCCCCGCTCCACCCGAGGCGCGCCGGGTGGACGTGCTGGCCGCGCTGGTGGGTGCCGTGGACGTGGTGCTGGTCGGGCCTGCCGCCCCGCCGCCGCCCGGCCCGGCCCGCCGTCTCGGGGCCCGGGCCCGTGAGCGGGCGACCACCCTGGTGCTGGCCGGCAGCTCCTGGCCGGCCCCCACCGACCTGGTCCTGTCGGTCGACCGGCAGACCTGGGTGGGTCTGGGCGCAGGCCACGGCCACCTCCAGGGCCGCCGGGTGCGGGTGACCGCCACCGGCCGGGGGCGAGCAGCCCGGGCCCGCACCGCCCAGCTGTGGCTCCCCGACGAGCACGGGCAGGTGCGCCCCGCTCCCGTCACCGGTCACCCGGGTCGGCCCGGTCACCCCGACCGGGAAAGCCTCCCTCCCGTCACCCGACGTGCGGGCCCGGTGCCGGGGGGTGCCGGCCTGCGCTCGCTGCGCCTCGGGTCCCGGGTTCCCGACGCGGTGGCATGACCGCCCCGGTGCGCACGCTGGCGGTGTGGTGCCCCGACTGGCCGGTCGTGGCCACCGGGGCTCCCCTGGCCGAGCCGGTGGCGGTGGTGCGCTCCAACCGGGTGGTGGCCTGCTCACCCGGAGCCCGCCGACGTGGCGTGACCCCGGGCCTGCGCCGCCGTGAGGCCCAGGGGCGCTGCCCCGACCTGGTGGTGGTCGACGCCGACCCGGACCGGGACGCCCGCAGTTTCGAGGCGGTGCTCGCCGCCGTCGAGGCCTTCGCTCCCCGCCTCGAGGTCGAGTGCCCCGGCGCCTGCACGCTGCCCACCCGGGGGCCGTCGCGCTACTTCGGTGGCGACCAGGCTCTGGCCCAGCAGGTGCTGGCGGCGGTGCACGACGTGCTGGCCGGCCGGTGCTCGCCGCAGGCGGGCGCGCCGGCAACGGTACGGGTGGGGGTCGCCGACGGCGCCTTCGCCGCCCACCTGGCTGCCCGGTCGTCAGCAACCGATCGGGCATCAGGCCCGGTCACCGGACCGTTGGTCGACCCCCTGGTCGTCCCGCCCGGAGGATCCCCGAACTTCCTGGCCCCCTGGCCACTGGACACCCTCGACCGGCCCGAGCTGGTCGGAGTGCTCACCCGTCTGGGGATCACCACCCTGGGGGCCCTGGCGGCCCTTCCCGTCGGCTCCCTTCTCGAGCGCTTCGGTCGTGAAGGGGAAGCGGCTCATCGCCTGGCCTCGGGTCTGGACACCCACCCCCCGCACCTGCGTACCCCATCCCCAGATCTGGAGGTGGCCGTCGAGCTGGACCCTCCCGCCGACCAGGTCGACCAGGTCGCCTTCGCGGCCAAGACCCTGGCCGACGAGCTGCATTGCCGCCTGGCCCCCCGGGGTCTGGCCTGCACCCGGGTGGTGATCCGGGCCGAGAGCGACCACGGTGATAGCCACGAGCGGGCATGGCGCCACGAGGGAATCCTGAGCGCGGCGGCCCTGGCCGAACGGGCCCGTTGGCAGATCGACGGGTGGTTGAACGGTCCCGTCCGGGCACGACCCACCGCGGGGATAGGCCGACTGGTGCTGGTCCCCACCGAGGTGGTGGCTGCCACCGGCCGCCAACTCGACTTCTGGGGAGGTGAGAGCGACGCCACCGAGCGGGCCCTTCGGGTCCTGGCCCGCCTGGAGACCCTGGTGGGCCCCGAGGGGGTGCTGGCGGCCGACCCGCAGGGTGGGCGCGAACCCGGTGACCAGGTCGCGCTGGTGCCGGCGTCCACGCTCGATCTGGCTGCCCGTGCCGGATCGGCTGCCAGCGTCGGCACGGGACTCACAGAGGGAGCACCCTGGCCGGGCCGGGTTCCCGCTCCCGCCCCCGCCCGGCTGCACGACCCACCCCTGCCCGTTGCAGTCAATGCCAACTGGGATCAGGCCAACTGGGATCAGGCCAACTGGGATCAGGCCAACCGGGATCAGGCCAACCGGGATCAGACGCAGCGGGATGATGCCGTGAGCGTCGACGGGAGGGGTCAGGTGTCAGCGCCGCCGGCCCGGGTGTGCATCGGGACGGGTCCGTGGGCAGAGGTGGTGGCCTGGGGTGGGCCATGGCTGTTGGACGAGTGGTGGTGGGACGGGGCCCGCCGGCGTCGCCGGGCCCGCTTCCAGGTGGTAACCGACCAGGGCCAGGCGTACCTGCTGGTACTGGAAGGGGGTAGCTGGTGGTGCACGGCCACCTATGACTGACCCCCGTCCACGCAGGCAAACCGGACACTGCCCCGGGCCACCTTCTTCGCCTCGTACATGAGCCCGTCGGCCACATGGACCATCTCCTCCACGGTGGAAGGGACGGCGACGAAGGTGGCACACCCGATCGAGCCACGAGGGGTCAGCCCCGAAGGATCCGGGTGATCCAAGACCTCCTGGAGGCGCCGGGCCACCTGTTGGGCGGCGTCGGCGCCCGTGTCCACCAGGGCGACGGCGAACTCGTCGCCACCCATCCGGGCGAACCAGTCTGTGGGTCGCAGCTCGGCGGATACGCGCTCGGTGAACAGCTGGAGCAGCCGGTCCCCCTTCTCGTGGCCCAGTTGGTCGTTGACGCGCTTCAGGTCATCGAGGTCGACGTAGATGAGGCTGATGGGCTCACCGCTGCGCTCGGCCCGCTGGCGGTCCACCCCAACCTGGGCGTAGAAGGCGCGGCGGTTGGCGATACCGGTCAGCTCATCATGGGCGGCGTTCTGCTCTATGGCCTCGATCAGGCGGCGCAGCAGGGTGGTCAGGTAGGCGAACCCGGCGAAGAAGACGAACCGGAACCCCGTGTTCGCTATGTCGATCGCCAGGGAGGGCCCTCCGCTCACCACCTGGGTGGCCGCAAGATTGGCGCCGGCGGCCGCCACGCTGGTGAAGAACCCCCCCCGTGGTCCCAGCACCCAGGCCGCCATACCGACGGAAGGCAGGTAGAAGAGCGTCAGGGCCAGGGAATCCCCGGTAGCGATGTCCAGGGCGGTGACCAGACCCAGCCAGGCCAGCGACAGCACCCAAGCGGAGGAGGGCCCGAGTTGGCGCAGGGCCAGGATTCTTCGCACGGCCTGACCTTCGAAGCCCTCGCCGACCGATGGCAAGTTGGGGGAGATCCTGAGCGTGAGAGCCGTCCTCGATTCCCGTGGCCCCACGTCGGCTGGGCCTGAGCGCCAGGCAGAGGCTACACCGCGCGACATCACCAAGCTGCCGTCGGGCCGTTGTCCGCGAGATCCTCCCCGCCCGGGGCACCCGGAATGGCCACACTGGTGGCGTGGTGCAGGCACAGGAACCCGCGGGGTCCGGCGTGGACCGGGGCGAGCTACGGCGACTGACTGAACGCTGGTTCGTGCGGCGCGGCGTCCCCCACCTGATCGACGACTACTCAGCCGGCGAGGACATCTTCACCCGGACCCTGCCGGTCCTGGCGCTGCTTGTCCTGGTGGAGCTGACCGAGCCGATGCGCGACGAGGCGCCGCTGTGGTCCAACGCCCTGGTGCTGGTGGTGGGTGCCGCGGTGGTGGTGGGCGCGCTGGCGGTCACCAACCGGGTCCGGGGTCGCCCCTGGAATCGGCGCCCCGACCGGGTGGGTCCGGCGGAGCTGGTGTTGTTCGTCCTTATCGGCCCGGCCGTGCAGGTGGCCTTCGGCGAGGTGGCCAACGCCGGTGTCACCCTGGCAGCCAACCTCGCCGTGCTGGGACTCGTGTACGTCGTCACCAGCTACGGGCTCCTGCCCATGACCCGCTGGGCCGTGGGTCAGCTCGGCCGCCAGCTCGCAGACGTGGCCAACCTCATGATCCGCTCGCTGCCCCTGTTGCTCGTGTTCACGATGTTCATGTTCCTCAACAACGAGATGTGGCAGGTGGCCCACGACGTCTCACGGCTCTGGTTCGGAGTCGCGATGGGTCTGCTGGTCGCTACCGGAGGCCTCTTCATGGTCATCCGTCTCGCCCGCGAGACCGAAGGGATGCGCCGTTTCACCTCCTGGGAGGAGGTCACCGAATTGGTGGAGGGAACCCCCGTGGCCGCGCTGGCCGAGATGGCCGCCCGAACCGCAGGTGCCATCGGCGAGGTCCGGGATCCGGAAGCCCGGGACCCGTGGGATGGCAGCCCGGGAGCCACGCCCCCGCTGTCCCGGCGGGCCCGGGTCAACCTGGGTCTCAACCTCTTCGTCAGTCAGGCCACCCAGATCGCCTTCGTGGCCATCACCATCGGTGCCTTCTACTTCGCTTTCGGGCTGCTGGTGGTCAGCCCGGCCACCGTGGCCACCTGGACCGGTGTCGAGGTCGTCGATCCGCTCGCCACCTGGGAGCTGTGGGGTGACTCCCTGGTGGTCACCGACTCCCTGCTGGTGGTGTGCGCCTTCGTGAGCGCCATCGCCGGGCTGCAGTTCACGGTCTCGGCCCTCACCGACGCCTCCTACCGTGAGGAGTTCAGCGGAGACCTCCTGGGCGCCCTGCGCACCGACCTGGCCGTGCGGGCGGTGTACCTGCGCTGCCTGGGCTCATCCCAGGTGTGACCTCCAACACATCGGGGTTGGCCTGGAATATGGTGTCGGGGTCGGGAACCCGCGTGCACCTCGTAGTGGCCCGGCCTGAGGGAGGTAGCCATGGCTGGCAGTACGGGTATCCGAGCCCGGACCTCGAGGTTGCGGCCACTCGTGGCCCTTTTCGCAGTCTGGGTGGTGGTGGCCAGCGCCTGCGGATCGGGCGACGACGATGGCGGCGACGAGGCGACCGGCACCACCACGACCACCTCACCGGGTGAACCCCAGCAGGGCGGCAAGCTGGTGTTCGCGGTCACCGCCGAGACCGATGGCTGGAACCCCTCGGCCAGCCGCTGGGGCCCGAGCGCATTCAGCGTCGCCCGCGCCGTGTACGACCCGCTCACGGTCATCGACCTCGAGGGTGTGGCCCAGCCCTACCTGGTTGAGTCCATCACGCCCAACGACACCCTCACCGAGTGGACCATCACGATCCGCGAGGGCGTCACCTTCCACAACGGTGACCCGCTGACGACCGAAGTGCTCGCCACCTTCCTCAAGACCATGCAGCTGTCCGTGCTCGCAGGCTTCGCCTTCGACCCCATCGACGCTGTTGCCGTGCTGAACGACACCCAGGTGGTGGTCATCACCAACGAGCCCTGGGCCACGTTCCCCGCCATGTTGTCGGGTCAGCCCGGCTACATGGTCCATCCCGACGTGCTGACCGGCAAGGTCACAGACCCGCTGGGGACCGGTCCGTTCGTGTTCAAGGAGTGGACTCCCGACGACCACCTGAGTGTGGTGGCCAACCCAGACTACTGGCGGCCCGGCCTGCCGTATCTGGACGAGGTCGAGTTCAAACCCACACCCGACGCCGCGACAAGGCGCGCCGCGTCTGGCCAGCAACGACGTGGATCTCATCCACACCAACGCCGCCGCCGACCTCATGGAGATCGGGCGGGACGGTGCGGGAGCCCCGGAGGGCTTCGTCGCAGTGTTCGATGGCAGCGCCGGTGACGAGGCGCACCTCGGACTCAACACCCAGACCGGTCCCACCGCCGACCTGGACGTGCGCCGGGCCCTGGCCCTGGCCACCGACCGCCAGGCCCTGGTGGACGGACTTTACGAGGGCTTCTTCGAGATCGCCGACGGGCCCTTCGACCCCGAGTCGTTCTGGTGGTCCGACGCAGGTTGGCCCGAACCCGACCCCGACGCGGCCGCCGCTCTGGTGGAGGCCTGGGAGGAGGAGAACGGCCCGCTCAAGATCCGTTTGATGGTCATCGCCAGCCCCGAGAACCTCGAGTTGGGTCAGGCCATCCAGCAGCAGTGGGACGGGGCCGGCATCGAAGCCGACGTGGAGGCCATCCCCGAAGCCGTCTTCTCCGAGGCCATGCTCCTGGGCAACTTCGACGCGTTCGCGATCCAGTACTACAACCGCTCCGATCCCGACGAGCACTTCCACTTCTGGGATCCCAACCGCATCGGCGCACCGGGCGAGTTGAGCCTGAACTTCCCCCGCTACACCGACGAGGTGATCGACGAGGCCCTGCACGCGGCGCGGCAGACCTCCGATCCCGAGGAGCGCAAGGCCCTCTACGCCGAGGTCTGGCAGGACTGGGCCGAGAACCTCCCGTACCTGTGGCTCTACCACGGCCAGTGGATGCTGCTGGCTCGCGACGGCATCGAGGGTCTGGGCACATTCACCTTCCCCGACGGCAGCCCGGCCGAGCCCATGGACTGGGGCGCCGTGTTCCTAACCGACGTGTGGGTGGCGGACTGAAGGGTCGTATTCGCGCAGGGGAATAACCGGCCCTTGATCTGACGGGTCGTCAGGTCGGGGATAGCCTGCCCGGATGACTTCGTCCGCGCCGCTGGCCGGGATCCGCATCGTCGAGTCCTCGATGCTGGGGCCCGGGGCCATCACCACCCACCTGGCCGACCTTGGGGCCGACGTCATCAAGGTCGAGTCGCCCCAGGGCGACTACATCCGCGAGATGACCTGGCCGATCGTCGAGGGCGTCTCGCTCATGCACCTGCACATCAGCCGGGGCAAGCGTTCGGTCACCCTCGACCTGCGCACCGAGGGCGGCGTCGGCCTGTACCTCGACCTGGTGCGCCACGCCGACGTCGTTGTCGAGGCCATGCGCCCCGGCGGCCTCGAACGCCGGGGCCTGGGCTACGAGCGGCTGGTGGAGGTGAACCCCCGCCTGGTGTTCTGCACCATCTCGGGCTACGGGATGACCGGGCCCTACCAGGACCTGCCCAGCCACGGCATCGCCTATGACACCTGGGCGGGACTGGTGAACCCGGCCTATGACGACGAGGGGTTCTGCTACATCCCCGAACACCCCTCCATGGGCCTCCATGCCGGGCCCCTCTTCGGTGCCCTGGGCATCCTGGCCGCGGTCATTCGGGCCCGCGACACCGGTGAGCCCAGCCGCTTCGAGATCGCCCAGTCCGACGCCGCCGCCTACATGGACTGGTACCGCAGCGAGACCTGGCGGGCCTACGAACGTCCCGAGAGCGAGGTCACCGGAAACAAGGCCGACGGCTACGAACGGCGGGCGCCGGGGACGGCAGGAATGCGTGAGGGGGTGCGTTACCAGCTCTACGAGTCGGCTGACGGGCACGTTCTGTTCATGGCCAGCGAGCAGGAGTTCTGGAAGCGCTTCTGCGCGGGGGTCGGGCGCATGGATCTCTTCGAGCGCTGGCCCGGGAGCCGTGTGGCCGACCACGCCCGCAACAACCGCGAGCTGCAGGCCGAGCTGCGGGCCATCTTCGCCACCCGGACCTCGGCGGAGTGGATCGCCTTCGCCGGGGAGCACGACACCACCATCGCCCCGGTGAACACGCCCCGCACCATCGCCGGTGACCCCCAGTTCCAGGACCGCTTCCCCTGGCTCCCCGCCGACCGCCTGGGTGCAGACCAGTTGCCCCTCCCCCTCAAGTTCGTGGGAGAGGAGCTGCCGACCCCCACCCGGGCTCCCACCGTGGGCCAGCACACCGACGACGTGCTGGCCGAGGTGCTGGGTCTGGACGCGGCAGCAATCGCCGAACTGCGGGCCGGCGGGGCGTTGGGCTGAGCAGCCGACCGGACCGGATCATCGGCCCGGGTGGAAGCCTCAGGGCTCGAGAATCACCGCGACGTCGAGACGCTCGGCGTTCTCGCCGATGTCGAATCGGTCGATCGTGCGGTAGGCCGCCCCTTCGGGATCGCGATGGAGGACCCCGTTCGAAGACCGAACAGATGTTCGCTATCCTCGGCGGGATGGGGTACGCCGAGCTGCACTGCCACTCCAACTTCAGCTTCCTCGACGGCGCCTCCCACCCCGAGGAGCTGGTCGCCGAGGCTACCCGCCTCGGGCTGGACGCACTGGCCCTCACCGACCACGACAGCTTCGCCGGCGTGGTGCGCTTCGCCGAGGCCGCCCGCCACCACGGGCTGGCCACCGTGTTCGGCGCCGAGCTCACCCTCGACCTGCCGCCCGAGCCCCCCGGACGGCGTTCCACCCCCCGGGGGGCTCCGCCGCCCGATCCTCCGGGCCGCCACCTGGTGGTTCTGGCCCGCGACCCGGTGGGCTACGCCCGGCTGGCCACCGCCATCAGCGAATCCCAGCTGCGGGGGCGCAAGAGCGCTCCTTCTACCACCCTGGCCGAGCTGGCCACCGTGGCCCGCCGCCGGGGAGTGGGGGCCAGCGACGACGCCGTGCACTGGCAGGTGCTCACCGGTTGCCGCAAGGGCACCGTCCCGGCCGCGCTGGTGGCCGAGGGGCCCGCCGCGGCGCGGCGCGAGCTGCACCACCTGGTCGAGGCCTTCGGCACCGACCACGTGGCCGTGGAGGTGTGGGACCACGGTGACCCCCTCGATTCGGCCCGCAACGATGCCCTGGTAGAGGTGGCCACCCGGGTGGGCGTCGAGGTGGTGGCCACCAACAACGTGCACTACGCCACCCCGGCCCGGCGTCGCCTGGCCACCGCCGTGGCCGCCGTGCGGGCCCGGCGCAGCCTCGACGACCACCAGGGTTGGCTGCCCTCGGCCGCGGCCGCCCACCTGCGATCCGCCACCGAGCAGGCCCGCTGGCTGGCCCGCTACCCGGGGGCGGTGCCCCGGGCCGCCGAGCTGGGGCGGGCCTGCGCCTTCGACCTGTCCCTGGTGGCTCCCCGGCTGCCGCCGTTCCCCTGCCCGCCGGGCCACACCGAGATGTCCTACCTGCGCCAGCTGGTGGCCCAGGGGGCCCGCCACCGCTACGGCCCTCCCGACGCCGAGACCGCCCCCGGGGCCTACGCCCAACTTCACCACGAGCTGGAGGTCATCGAGACGCTGGGCTTCCCCGGCTACTTCCTCGTGGTGTGGGACATCGTGCGGTTCTGCCGCCAGCAGGGGATCCTGTGCCAGGGCCGGGGTTCGGCGGCCAACTCGGCGGTCTGCTACGCCCTCGACATCACCGCGGCCGACGCCGTGCGTCTGGGCCTGCTCTTCGAGCGGTTCCTGTCCCCCGAGCGTGACGGCCCCCCCGACATCGACGTCGACATCGAGAGCGGCCGCCGTGAAGAGGTCATCCAGTACGTCTACGCCACCCACGGCCGCCGCCACGCCGCCCAGGTGTGCAACGTGATCACCTACCGGGCCCGCTCGGCGGTGCGCGACATGGCCCGGGCCCTGGGCTACGGCGCCGGCCAGCAGGACGCCTTCGCCCGCCACCTCGACCGCTGGAGCGGCCTGGGAGCCTCCGGGGCCGCACCCGCCCCCGACCCCCGGGGCCCTGGCCCCGAACCCTCCGACCTGTCCTCCGAGGTGCCCGAGGATGTCATGGAGCTGGCCCGCCAGGTCGAGCACGTCCCCCGCCACCTGGGCATCCACTCGGGGGGCATGGTGATCTGCGACCGGCCGGTGGTCGAGGTGTGCCCGGTGGAGTGGGCGTCCATGGAAGGGCGCACCGTCCTGCAGTGGGACAAGGACGACTGCGCGGCGGTGGGGTTGGTCAAGTTCGACCTGCTGGGCCTGGGGATGCTGTCGGCCCTGCACGGAGCCGTCGACCTGATCCGCCGCCACCACGGCGTCGAGATCGACCTGGCCGCCCTTCCCCAGGAAGACGCGGTCTACGACATGTTGTGCCGGGCCGACACCATCGGCGTGTTCCAGGTCGAGTCCCGCGCCCAGATGGCCACCCTGCCCCGCCTGCGGCCCCGCACCTTCTACGACCTGGTGGTGGAGGTGGCCCTCATCCGGCCCGGTCCCATCCAGGGCGGTTCGGTGCACCCCTACATCCGGAGGCGCAACGGCACCGAGCCTGTCACCTACCTGCACCCCCTCCTCGAACCGGCCCTGGCCAAGACCCTGGGCGTCCCCCTGTTCCAGGAGCAGCTCATGCAGATGGCCATCGACGTGGCCGGGTTCACCCCGGCCGAGGCCGACCAGCTCCGCCAGGCCATGGGGGCCAAGCGCAGCCGCGAGCGAATGGAACGACTCCGGGAGCGGTTCTTCGCCGGCATGGCAGAGCGAGGCATCACCGCTGCGGTGGGGGAGCAGATCTGGGAGAAGATGGCGGCCTTCGCCAACTTCGGCTTCCCCGAGAGCCACTCGGTGTCCTTCGCCTACATCGTCTACTCGTCGGCCTGGATCAAGCTGCACTACCCGGCGGCGTTCGGCGCGGCGCTGCTCAACGCCCAACCCATGGGCTTCTACTCACCCCACAGCCTGGTACAGGATGCCCGCCGGCACGGGGTGGTCACCCACACGCCCGATATCAACGCCTCGGGATCCGAAACCACCCTCGAGCCGTGCTCCACCAGCACCGGGGGGGCGGCTCTGCGGCTGGGGCTGTCCTCGGTGCGCACCATCGGTTCCGAGCGGGCCGAGGCCATCGTGGCCGAACGCGACGCCCGCGGCCCCTACCGCTCCATGGAAGACGTCGAGCGGCGGGTACGCCTGGGCCTCGACCACCTCGAGGCGCTGGCCACCGCCGGGGCCTTCGCCACCTGCGTGGCCCCACCCGCCGCGCCCCTGCGCCGGCGAGAGGCGGTCTGGGCGGCCGGAGCGGTGGCCCAGACCGACGACGAGCACCTGGCCGGCATCGTCACCGGAACGGTGGCACCCGCATTGCCGGGGATGAGCGAGAGCGACGTGGCCGAGGCCGACCTGTGGGCCACCGGGGTGGCCCCCGAGGGACACCCGACGGTCTTCGCACGCGAGCACCTGGAGGCCGCGGGGGTGGTCACCGCGGCCGCCCTGGCCACCGCCGAAGACGGAGCCAAGGTGCGGGTGGCCGGGATGGTCACCCACCGTCAGCGTCCCTCCACCGCGGGGGGCACCACCTTCGTCAACCTGGAGGACGAGACCGGGCTGGTGAACGTGATCGTGTCCCGGGGCTGTTGGCTACGTCACGCCGCCGTGGCCCGCTCGGCCCCGGCGCTGCTGGTCCGGGGCCGGGTGGAACGGGCGGGTGCGGTGGTCAACGTGGTGGCCGAACGCATCGAGGCGATGCCGGTCGAGGTCGCCACCACCACCGTCCCCTCCCGTGATTTCCGGTGACGACCCAGGGGCCCTGGGCTTTCAACCTGCCCCTCGCCAAGGCCGGTGCCCCGCGTTACCGTGTCGCCAGGGAACGAGGGAGGTCACACATGTTTGGCGGAGAGCGTTCGAAGTGGTCTGCGGTGGTCGTCGTGGTGGCCCTGGTCGGGTCGCTGGTGGCGGTGGCCACCGGGGTATCGACCGCCGGCGCCGCGCCGGGGTCCTGCACCCACACCTGGATCGCCGGCAGCGGTGACTACCGCGAGAAGGACAACTGGAGCCCCGCCGAGGTGCCTGATCCCGACCACTGGGGATGTCTGCCCGCGGGCGACTACACCGTCACCGTGGGTCCCGGCGGCTACCTGGAGACGGGTCTGCTCACCATCGGCGCCAGTGGAGGTGGCTCCCAGCCCCGGCTGTTGGTCTCCAGTGCCTCCCTGGCCGTGGGCAACACCGGCAACTGGGGCACCATCGAACTGAGCAGCCATCTCGCCGATGACGGGGCGACCTTCTCGGTGGGCAACTACAACGGCACCATCCCGCCCGTGGAGGTGCTGGCCAACCACGGGCTGTTCCTCTTCTCTCCTGGTGTCGGGGGCACCATGCAGCTTTCCGGAGGAAACGTCGAGAACTCGGGGACCTTTCGCTGCGCGACCAACTGCCGGGTGGGTGCCGTCTCCCCGCGCGTCGTCACCTCCACCGGTACCGTCGACGTCACCACCGGGTCCTCACTCGACTTCGACAGCACCAACGGGGGCACGAACCTGATCCTCGAATCCGGTTCAGTGACCAACTCGGGCAACATCGAGCACGCCGGCAACCGTCTGGAGCTAGACGGTGTCTCTCTGACGGGCAACCCGATCCGCAACGAGGGGGGCAAGGTGGCATTCACCGGGTCAACCACGGGCACGGTGCGCATGGTGTCGGGAACCAACGCGGCGTCGGGGACGATCCCCGCGTCCTTGACGGTGGAGGTCTATCCCGAAGATGCGGCCACGCCGGTCCTGTCGACGGACGGTTCGACCCTGGTGAACCAGGGCACGTTGCGTCTGGGTGGTCCGGGTAGCGGTGGTGCCACGTTGCGCACCGACCCTGGCGACGCGATCGACAACGCGGGCACTCTCGAGTTGGTGGCCGGTGGGGGCGGAAGCCGTCGCATCGACGGTGGGCTGACCAACACCGGGTCCATGGATGTCACCTCGACTCTGGGACTGCTGTGGAAGGGGACATTCACCAACCAGGGCAGCCTGCACGTCGGTGTGGGGGCCGCGCTCACCGCCCTTGGCACCAACGGCGGCGTGCGAATGGAGATGGTCGGTGGAAGCGTCAACAACGAGGGCGGCATCGCCCATCCGGGCAACACGCTCCAGTTGGGCGCCACGACCCTGACGGGCAACCCGATCCGCAACCAGGGGGGCAAGGTCGTCTTCTCGGGTGCCACCAGCGGCACGGTCCGCATGGTGTCGGGCATCAACGCGGCGTCGGGGACGATCCCCGCGTCCTTGACGGTGGAGGTCTATCCCGAAGATGCGGCGTCGCCGATTCTGTCGACGGACGGTTCGACCCTGGTGAACCAGGGCACCTTGCGCCTGGGTGGTCCGGGTAGCGGTGGTGCCACGTTGCGCACCAAGCCTGGCGACGCGATCGACAACGCGGGCACGCTCGAGCTGTTGGCTGGTGGGGGCGGGAGCCGTCTCATCGATGGCGGATTGACCAACACCGGATCCATGGACGTCACCTCGGCATCGGGCGAGTTGTGGAAGGACACGTTCACCAACCAGGGCAGCCTGCACGTTGGTCCGGGAGCCGCGCTGGCCGCCCGCAGCACCAACGGTGGGGTGACTACCAACTTCGATTCCGGCCAGGTCGACGTCGACGCCGGCGGAACGGCCAGGTTCCCCAAAGGCATCGACCAGGATGGTGGCGCCACCACCGTCGACGGAGCCCTCGAGGCCAACCTCAACCTCGACGGCGGCTCGCTGGGGGGCACCGGAACGGTCACCGGGAACGTCACCAACAACGGCGCTGTCGTTGCCACGGGGTCCTCTCCGGGCACCCTGTCCGTGGTGGGTGACTTCACCCAGGGCCCCGGGGGCCGGTTGCTGGCCGAGGTCGACGGGACGGCACCCGGCACCTACGACCACCTCTCCGTCAGTGGGACAGCGACCCTCGGTGGCACCGTAGAGGTGAGGGCCACCGCCGTCCCCTCGCCCGGAATCGACATCGTCACCGCCGGTGGGGTCACCGGAGACTTCGCCACCGTCGAGGACGTCCCCGAGGACTGGGTCACGGTGGGAGCAACCGCAGTGACCGTGGAGGCACTCCAGAGCTTCTCGGACGTGGGTCTGGCCCATCCCTTCTTCCTGGACGTGGCCTGGCTGGTGGCCGCCGGGGTCACCTCGGGCTATTCCGACGGCACGTTCCGGCCGGCATCGCCGGTCACCCGCATGGCCATGGCCGCCTTCCTGTACCGCTTCAGCGGGTCACCGCCGTTCACGCCGCCGGTGACACCGTCGTTCAGCGACGTGCCGGCCAGCCACCCCTTCTTCTTCGAGATCGAGTGGCTGGCGTCCACCGGGATCACCACCGGCTATCCCGATGGCACCTTCCGGCCCTCGGCCAGGATCACCCGTCAGGCCATGGCGGCCTTCCTCTACCGACACGCCGGCGAGCCGCCGTTCACGCCGCCGGTGACACCGTCGTTCAGTGACGTGCCGGCCAGCCACCCCTTCTACACCGAGATCGAATGGCTGGCCTCCACGGGCGTCGCCGCGGGCTACGCGGACGGTTCGTTCCGCCCCACGGTCAAGGTCACCCGTCAGGCCACGGCTGCCTTCCTTCACCGCTACGCCGCCACCCACGAGTAGGCCCACATCGGCCCGCCTGTGGTGGCACAGGACGGGTCCGCGTGGTGGCTCAGCGCAGCGCCTGGCTGAGCGCGCCGATCGCCTCGGCGATGGCCAGGTGGGCTTCGACGGTCTCGGCGTCGGGTAGGCCCGAGGCCCGGTCGTTCACCTGCTCGGCCAGCATGCGCAGGCGCGTGGAGACGTCGGCCGCCTCGGACTGGGTGACGTCCAGGCGGTCGTTGCGCAACAGCGGGGCGAGCTGCTCGGCTTGCAGCACCAGCGCCGTGGCTGCCTGGGCCGCCTCCAGGCGTTCGTCGAGCACGGCCCGGGCTGTCTCGACCACCATGGCTACCCGTGTCTGGGGATGCACGCTCCTGGCCCCTGTCTGTGTGCGGCGAGCGGCCCGTCCTCGCGTGGTCCGGCCCCGCGTCAGTCCCGGAGCTGGACCTCGGGGGCCACCCGGACGGCGGGTTCCACCTCGAAGTAGTCCTCTTCACCGAAGCCGAACAGCGAGGCCACGATGTTCGAGGGTATGGACTGCACGCGGCGGTTGTAGTCGCGGACGTTGTTGTTGTAGAAGCGGCGAGCGGCCTGGATCCGGTTCTCGGTGCCCACCAGCTCCTTTGGAGCTCCAGGAACTGCTGGTCGGCCTTCAGGTCGGGGTAGGCCTCGGCCACCGCCAGCAGGTGCTTGAGCGCGTCGACCAGGAAGTTCTCGTCCTGGGCCTGTTGTCCGGGCTCGCCGTGGTTGGCGAAGGCCCGGGTGCGGGCCTCGGTCACCGCCCGCAGGGTGTCCTGCTCGTGGCGGGCGTAGCCCTTCACGGTCTCCACCAGGTTGGGGATGAGGTCGTAGCGGCGGCGCAGCTCGGTGTCGACGTTGGCCCAGGAGTTGCGCAGGTATTGGCGCTGGGACACGAACCGGTTGTAGGAGAGGAACAGGGCGATCACCACGAGGAGGAGCCCGCCTCCTGCGACCGCCACCACCGTCATCACGGACGCGATGCTAGTGGGTGCGAGGTCAGGGTCGGGGCCCAGGTCGGGGCCCGGGGTACAGGTCCCACACCACCGCGGGGATCCGGGTGACGAGCGCGGTGGCGTGTTGCACGAGGCTCACGAGCTGTTCGGGGTCGTGGCGGTGGTAGAGGTGCAGCGCCCAGGGGCCGTGCACCTCGACGCAGTCGTCGATCCCCGAGGCGAGGAGGTGGTGCATCATCTGGGGGTCGAGGAAGGCGGTGGCGAAGCGACCGTCGTCGCATTGCACCTCGAAGGCCTTGTTGAATTCCTCGGATTCGAGCTCCAGGTCCCGCATGCCCAGCGCATCACCAGCCCGGCTGAAGAAGTTCTCGCGGCTCAGGCGTAGGTGTGGCCAGGCCCCACCGGTGGCCACCAGGATCCCGGTCTTGGTGTGGGTGGTCTGGTTGTCGCCGCTGCCGGTGGTGTAGCGGTAGTCGAAGGCCCGGACCTCGCTCCCGCCGGGTCCGGTGCCCACCAGGATGTTGTCGACCTTGCGTGAGTGGCCGCGCCGGAAGGCCCCGAAGTGCATGTCGACGGTTCCGAAGGAGTCGGTGGGGTGGTAGTGAAGGCCCAGCTGGCGGGCCACGGCCTCGAAGCGCAGGCGGCGCCGGCGGGTCATCTCGTGGGCCAACCACCACGCGCCGAGGGCGATCAGGCCCAAGATCAGCCAGAAGAAGGCGAACCCCACCGCTCAGCCCTCGACCCTGGCGGTGGCCACGGTACGTATCGCCACCCGCTCGTCGAGTGCGGCCAGGGCCGCGTCGGTAGCGAGATCGGCGGGAAGGGCGCTGGGCTCGGTGAGGGCGTACACGGTCATGTCGAGATCGGTCTGCCGGCCTTCATCAGGGCACGGGGGATCCCAGCCGGCACCACCCGCGGTGTTGGGCCACTCCAGGGCCGGGGCGACCGCCGGGCCCGGCCCGATTCCGGTTGTGGTGGGTTCTATGCCCGTCACCAACCAGTGCACGGTCACCTCGGGTGAACGGGAGGCCACCACAACGACCAGCTCCACCGTTCCTGCGGGTACCGACACCCAGGTCACCGCTGGCGCGGTACCCGCGCCTTCGCACGTGTGGTCGAGGGCGAGCAGTCCCTCGGGCGAGATGGCCGGGCTGGACACGGCGAACACAGCGGTGCTGGTGGGAGGGGTCGAGCTCGAGGTCGGCGCCGGAGCGGTCATGCCAACGGGCGGGTCGCGCAGCGCGGTGCCGGAGCTACCACATGACACCAGGCCCATGACCAAGGCGACGCCCAGCGCTGCCGACCGGACCACCTGTGCCTCCAACCGGACCGGTGCCACGTTCATCCGGTCTCGAACTGGCCGCGTAGTTCGGCCCTCCCGTCGGTGACCGCTTCGACGGCGGCCAGCGCCTCCACCGCGGGCGTGTCGGGAGCGATGCCCGGATCGGCCTCCAGAGCGTGCACGGTGAAACGGTAGGTGTGTTCCTCACCGGCGGGGGGCTGGGGGCCACCCCACCCCGGCTCTCCGAACTGGTTGAGCCCCACCACGGCGCCATCGGGGACCGCTCCCTCCTCCAGCGAGCCGTTTACCGGGTCGATGCCCCATAGGACCCAGTGCACGAAGTTGGCGGCGTCAGGGTCCACCACGGTGATGGCCAACTGGTCGGCACCGGCGGGGACCCCGGACCAGACCAGGGGGGGCGACAGGTTCTCGGCCCCCAGGGCTGCCTGGTCGGGGAGGGGGTCGCCTTCGTCGAACGCGGGGCTGGTAAAGGTGAAGGCCTCCTCGCCGACGGTGCCCGACGAAGCCGAAGCGGGACCTTCCGCTTCGTCGGCATCGTCGCCGTCCGAGCAGGCCGTCACCGTGACCATGGCGAACACGGCCAGTACGGCCGGCACCACGATCCCGGTGATCCGACGCATCTCCCCGATGCTGACGCGTGCCATCCCGGCCCCTGGGCGCGTCATCGCACACCAACCGCGCCGCAGCACCCCGAATGCGTCGACAGCCCAAGGTGCAGCTCGGAGGGCTGGTTGTGGGCCAGACTGGGGGCGAACCCCGATGGATCCCCCATGCCCTCTCCCCGCGCCTCCTGGCGAGTCCGACTCGGCGACCTGCTGGGCTCCGACGCGACCGATGCCCGCCAGAGCCTGGTGGCGCTGTCCCTCGGGCTTCTCGCCGCATTGGTCGCCGGCCTGACCCTGGGGTCCATCTCATCGACCCTCCAAGAGCTCCCCGGCCTGCTGGTGATGATCCCTGCGGCCATCGGGCTGCGGGGCACGGTCTTCGGGGCGCTGGGGGCCCGCCTGTCCACCTCGATCCACACCGGGTCCTTCACCCTGGCCTTTCGCCGCGACACCGTGGTGGGTCAGAACCTGGCCGCCGCTGGGATCCTCACGGTGGTGGCCTCGGTGGCCCTGGCGGTGGTGGCCAAGGCAGTGTCGGTCGGCTTCGGTGTCGAAGGGTCGATGTCGGTGGTCGACTTCGTGATGATCTCGGTGGTCGCGGGCATCCTGTCCTCGCTGGTGCTGGTGGTCATGACCGTCGGCCTGGCTGCCACCTCGGTGCGCTACGGCTGGGACTCGGACAACGTGATGGCTCCCCTGGTGACGGCGGCGGGCGACATGATCACCCTGCCCGCCCTGTTCCTGGCCACGACGATGGTCGGCTGGCCCCTGGTGCCCACCCTGGTGAGCCTCCTGGCCATCGTCGCCGCGGGCGCGCTGGTGGCCACGGGGCTGCGTTCGCCCCGCCTGGTGCTGCGGGGGATCGTGCGGGAGTCGCTGGGCGTGGTGTTGGTGGCCGGCGTCTTGAGCCTGGTCGCCGGCTTGACCCTGGAGGGTCGGCTCGAGGCCCTGACCGAGTACCCGGCGCTGTTGGCCCTGGTTCCCGCCTTCCTGGCCGTGACAGGGGCAATCGGGGGGATCCTCTCCAGCCGGTTGGCCTCCAAGTTGCACCTCGGCTTCATCATCCCCACCCCGGTCCCCCAGGGCGCGGCGCTCGGGGACGTGCGCCTTGCCTACGTGGTGGCCGTCCCGGCCTTCGTGGCCGGCTCGCTGGTGGGCGACCTGGCCTCGTGGCTGCTGGACCTGAACAGCCCCGGGCCTCTCGACATGGTCTTGGTGTCCCTGGCCGGCGGCCTGCTGGCCACTTCGCTGGCCGTGGTCGTGGCCTACGGCACGGCCATCGCCACCTTCCGGTTGGGGTTGGACCCCGACAACTACGGCATCCCCCTGGTCACCTCGAGCATCGACCTGTTGGGCAGCGTCTCGTTCATCCTGGCCGTCTCGGTGTTCGTGACATCCACATGAGCAGTATCGGGCCCTGCTCCTATGCTGTGGGCCCCGCCGGGAACCCATGATGGACGATCGCCCCCGCAACCTGAAGGCCATGCTCTCGGAGGCCAAGGACCTCTCCGAGATCATGGTCGACATCGCCTACGCCGCGGTGTACTTCGGCGACGCGGACATGGCCGAGGAGGTCGTCGAGCTCGAAGAGGCAGATGAGTGATCTCGTGCACGACATGCGGGCCGTGTGCATCCTGGCGGTGCGCAACCCTCGCGAGGCCGACGGCATGTCGTCGGTCCTCCAGGTGATCAGCGCCATCGAGCGCATCGGCAACGACGCCATCGACATCGCCCGCATCGTCACCCACCAGGTCGGCATCCCCGCCGAGTTGCGTGGCCGACCTGTCCGAGGCCGAGGAGGTGTCGCACCGGGTGGTCGTGCGCGAGGGGTCGCACATGGCCCACCGGCCGCTGGCCGCCCTCGAGCTGCCGGTGCAGTGCGGGTTCCGGGTCATGGCCATCCGTCGCGAGCGCGACTGGATCACCGACGTCGACGGTGACCAGGTCCTGCTCCCCGGCGACGTGCTGTTCCTCGAGGGCCCTCCCGCGGGCATCGGGCGCCTTCGCGAGCTCGCCGGCAGCGGCCCTGTGGGAGCCCCCGGAGCCGCCCGACGACGGGTTCTTCACCGACCTGGATCGGGCCGTCGACGTGCTCGTGGAGATGAAGAACATCTCCGAGGTCGCCGTCGGCCTGGCCTACTCGGCGCTGGTGTTCCGCGATCCGGGCCTGGCCGCCGAGGTCCGCCACCTCGAGGATCGTCTCGACGAGATGAAGGACCGCCTCGAGCTGTGGGTGCTGCGAGCCGGAGGCCAGGAGATCGACCCCTCGCCGCTGCGGGGCCTGCTGCAGCTCTCCCAGGCCGCCGAGGACATCGGCGACCAGGCCCAGCAGATGGTGTGGCTCATCGAGCGGCACGAGGACGTCCACCCCGATCCTCGTCGATCGCGCTCGGCGACAGCCGACGAGGTGATCGTCCAGGTGCCCGTCGCGGCCGGTTCGCGGGGCGACGGCGCCACGACTGTCGCAGCTGCAGCTCGAGCATCGAGCCGGGCTACACGGTGCTGGCCGTGCGCCGCGGGGGCCGCTACTTCTACCGGCCCCGGGGCCGCGTGCGAGCTCCAGGCCGGCGACGAGCTGATCGCCAGTGGCCCCGACGAGGGTCGGGAACTGTTCGCCCAGGTGTTCGGCTGGCGGCTCCGTTTCGACGAGGACACCGGCGAAGCAGAGCTGCAACCCCTCGTAACCGGGCGTGAGCCGGTTGAGCCGACTGCCCGCTGGCCCGAGCTACCGCTCAGCCGGCCGGCGGCGGGGGCGGCAGCTCGGGGTCGGGGAGCCGCGGGGTGGCCGCCGACGCCGATGGCCCCACCTCGGCCTGTCCCACGCGGGCCGGCCGGGGATCCCGAGGGCTGCGGCTGGGCGGCTCGCCGTCGCGGAACAGCTCGGCGACTCCGGCCAGGGAGCCCATCACACCGGACATCTCGGCGGGGAGGAAGATCTTGGTGGCCTGCCCGTCGGCGATCTGGGTGAGCGTCTCCAGGTACTTGATGGCGATCAGGTCGTCGGTGGGGTCGCCGTCGTGGATGGCCTGGTAGACGCTGCGGATGGCGTCGGCCTCACCGTCGGCGACGGTCTTCTGGCGGAACTGCTCGGCCTCGGCCACGCGTCGGATGGCCTCGGCCTGGCCCTCGGCTTCGAGAATGTTGGCTTCGCGCTCGCCTTCGGCGGTGAGGATGGCGCTGCGCTTCTCGCCCTCGGCCCGTGCGATGGCCGCTTCGCGGGCGCCGTCGGCCTCGAGCACCACGGCCCGCCGGGTGCGCTCGGCCTTCATCTGCTCGTGCATGGCGGCCATGACGTCGGGCGGCGGATCGATGCGCTGGATCTCGACGCGGACCACCCGCACGCCCCACTTGTCGGTGGCGTCGTCGAGGATCGGACGCAGGTTCAGGTTGATCTGGTCGCGTGAGGTCAGCGCGTCGTCTAGGTCCATGTCGCCGACCACGTTCCGCAGGTTGGTCTGGGCCAGCTTGGTGACGGCCAGGATGAAGTTGGCCACGTTGTAGACGAGGCGTTGGGGGTCGGTGGGCTCGTAGTAGACGACTGCGTCGACCGACACCACCACGTTGTCGCGCGGTGATGACCTCCTGGGGAGGTACGTCGACCACCTGCTCGCGCATGTCGACGAGTCGCAGGACCTGGAAGAAGGGGAAGATGACCCGCAGGCCCGGGTCGACGGTCTCCTTGTACTTGCCGAGCTGTTCGATGATGCCCCGCTGGTAGGGGCGGACGATGCGGACGCCGGCTGCGAAGTAGACGAAGATGACGAAGAAGACGGCGGCGGCCACCAGTACGGCGGTCATGAGGAGCTCCTCTCGCTCTCGGGAAGGGGTCGGACGACCACACGGGTGCCTCGTACGTCGTCGATGCACACCGGAGACCCGGCGTGGATGGGATGGCCATCAGCAGATTCGGCCCGCCACTCTTCGCGGTCGACGCGGATCACGCCGGTCGCACCCGGTCCGCCGGGGATGGCCTCGAGGACCGTGGCGCTCGAGCCGATGAGGCGTCGCGAGCCGATGCCTTCGGAAGGGTGTGCCTCGTCGAGCCGGCGGGCCAGGGGTCGCAGGGCGCTGAAGGCAACGGCCGACACAGCCACGAAGCTGACCCACTGCACCGCCACGCTGACACCGACGAAGGCCAGGATGGTGGCCACCAGCGCACCCCCGGCGAAAGGTAGAAGGAAGAACCCGGTGGTGATGATCTCTCCGGTGGCGAAGGCTGCGGTGGCCGCGAGCCAGACCCAGCGCCACGTCTCTGGCGAATCCATGGATGCCCTCCATGACGGGTGGCCCGCACTCTGCGGGTCTCCGTCTTTGTGGAGCCACCCTATCAGTTGGGAACACGTGTTCGCCTGGGTCTAGCGACCCAGTGCGCGTTCCGGTTTCGTGACGACGCTAGCAGGCGGGTCGTTGGCTGGGGCCCGGTAGCCTCCGGTGCCGATGACATCGACTGACCTGGCGCTGCTGACGGTGCACGCCCATCCCGACGACGAGGCATCCAAGGGCGCGCCCACTGTTGCCCGTTACCGGGCCGAAGGCATCCCCGCCACCCTGGTCTGCTGCACCGGTGGTGAGGCCGGCGACATCTTGAACCCGGCCATGGACCGCCCCGAGGTGCGCGCCGACCTGGCCAAAGTACGCCGGGCCGAGCTGGAGGCCTCGGCGGCAGTCATCGGCTACCGGGAGGTGGTCCTGCTCGGCTACCGCGATTCGGGGATGCCCGGCAGCGAGGCCAACACCCGGCCCGGCGCCTTCGCCAACGTCGACCACGACGAGGCGGTGGGCCGACTGGTTGCGGTGATCCGCCGCGCCCGCCCCCAGGTGGTCGTCACCTACGGCGACGACCAGCAGGGCTATCCCCATCCCGATCACCTGCGGGTCCACGACGTCTCCGTGGCTGCGTTCGATCGCTCTGGTGACCCGGCCTGGTACCCCGAGTCGGGGGCGCCGTGGGCGCCGTCCAAGCTGTATTACACGGTCTGGTCCCGTCGCCGATTCGAGCTGATGCACCGGGCGTTCCTCGACCTCGACCTCGAGTCGCCCTTCACGGACGAGTGGTTCGCCCGCCCTTCCCAGGACGCCCGCATCACCACGACGCTGGATGTGACGGACCACCACGACGTGCGCTGGGAGGCGCTGTTGGCACATGCCACCCAGGTGGACCCGTCCTCTCCGTTCTGGTTCGGCTTGCCCCGCGAGGTTGCCCGCACCATCCACCCTTACGACGACTACATCCTGGCCCGGTCCACCGTCGGCACCGACCTGCCCGAAGACGACCTTTTCGCCGGGTTGCGCTGACGGTCAGCGGTTCAGCTCTCGTCGGGGTCCGGAGCCACCAGCACCACCAACGGGTCGCTCTCGGCGCCGGCTGGTTCCACCAGAGAGAAGGTGACGCGGGCCTCCTCGGGAAAGGCCAGCACGGTGCGCTCGCCGGGGGGTAGCGCACCCGTGTCGTAGTTGCGCGCCGGATCCTCGTCTTCGGAGTCGGTGGCCAGGACGACGTCGCCCGCCACGCGCACGGAGTCCTCGCCGCCGTTGACCATCTCGACGGCTTCACCAGCGGTCACCTGGACCTCGGTGGGCGAGAAACCCGTGGGGTCAACTGACACCTCGGCCACCACCGGGGTGCCGTAGTCGTCGAGGGTGCGGGGCCCGGGGGTGCGGTCGGGTCCGGCCTCGCTGCACGCGGGGGCCAGCAGCAGAGCCGAGGCCATCAGTACTAGCAGAGAGCGCCTGCGCATCCGGGCAGTCTGGCATGCGTCGGCATGCCAGGCTTGCGGGGTGCAAGACGAGTGGGACCGGTCCCGGGCCGACGAGTTGGCCGAGTTGGTGGCCGCAACGTTGCCCGGCGAGCGTCTCGACCGCGATGAGCTCGTTGCCTGCTGCTGGGACGACCCGGGGGTGGTGTTGGGCGGCGACACGGCTGTTGCCGCTGCGGTCACCCGGACCGTCGGCGATACGGTCCTGGGTTGGGTGCGCCTTCTGGTCGTGCACCCCGGGTCGCGCCGCGCCGGTGTGAGTCGAGCCCTGTTGGCGGCGGCAGAGGAGTGGTGCCGGTCCCGGGGGGCGGCCCAGATCCGCTTCGGGGGTTCGGCTCCCTTCTACCTGTGGCCCGGGATCGACGTGGCCTGGACCGCCGGGCTGTGCCTGGCGGAGTCCGCCGGTTACCGCGCCGAGGGAGCGGAGATGAACATGGCCTGTGCCACCACCTACCGTGCCCCTGTTCCCGCCGGCCTGGAGGTGGCCCGAGTGGTGAGCGATGAAGAGGAGGCCGCGGTGCGGGCCTGGTGTCGCACGCACTGGCCCCGGTGGGAACCCGAACTGGCGCTGGCCACCGAGCATGCCTCGGCCTTCGCCGCCTGGCGGCTCTCCGGCCCGACTGAAGGCTCGCGGGAGGTGGCCGGCTTCGCCTGCCACTCGGTGAACCGGGCCGGCTGGATCGGACCCATGGCCACCCGGGGTGGGCCGGGGCCTCATGTCGCCGGGACCGGTTCCGCCCTTCTGGGCCAGTTGTGTTCCGACCTGAGGGTTGCCGGCTACCCCGAGGCCGAGATCGCCTGGGTGGGTCCGGTTTCCTTCTACGCCAGGACGGCCGGCGCCGCCGTGTCCCGGGTGTTCCGGACCGTGGTCAAGGACCTCGACGCCCGCGCCCGTTCGGCCTAGCCCTGGTCTAGCCCTCCACCAACTCGACCACACCGGCGCCGGCGGTCCCGTTGTATCCCGCGACCGACACGACGTAGACCGCACCGGCCTCGGCCTCGAAGCCGACCTCGGCCTGCAGCAAGGAGGGATCCCCCGAGCTCTGCACCACCAGGTCGAAGTTCTCGTCGAAGACCACGATGACCGGATCGAAGGCGTCGTTGGTGGCAGATGCCGTCACGGTCAGGGATCCACCGGTGCCGGCCACCACGAGGTCGGCGATCTCGTCCTCGCCGACCTCGACGTCTGCGGGCGTTCCCGCCACCAGCTCCGGAAGACCCTCGAGCGACTCGGGTGGGTCGAGCAGCAGCGGGTCCTCCGGTGGGTCGTCGCCGAGGGGATCGTCGGTGCCCGGAGTTGACTCCATGACGAACCGGACCGAACCCTGTGAGGTCCCTTCGATGAGGACCACGTAGGTGCCCTCCGAGTAGAGGTCGGCCTGGGTGCCGAGCTCGACCCAGGGATCCCAGCCGCAGAGACAGGTGAACGCGACCCGCGGCGTCACCTTCGAGCTCGGGGACGAAGCTGAGGTCACCGTCGCTCTCGAAGGTGTAGGCGACGAGCTGACCCTCGTCGAGATCGATCTCGACCGTCTCGTCGAGCGCCAACTCGCCTTCCGACTCGAGGGGGCGCACCTCGACGGTGAAGGGCACGGCGTCGCCCCGGTCGTCCTCGTCCAGATCCCAGGTATCGGCCTCCACCACGGCCATGTACTCCTCAGCCTCGGCCTGCACGACCGTGAAGGGCAGGTCCCGGTCTGAGGGCACCCAGGCTGCACCCGCCCCGTAGGAGGACCCTCCTCGCGGGTGGACACTCAGGTCTCCCGCGTGGTCGGTGGCCTCGATGCCGAGGAGGTACACCTCGCCGTCTTCGAGCTCGAAGTCGTAGGCGGCCCGGCGGAACGGGGTGGCCAGCTCGTCCTCGGTCACCTCGCCCACCTCGAGGGCTCGCGGCTCCACCAGGCCCATGGCGTCGAGATGGTCGCGGTCCATGCGCTCCACGGCCTCGCGCAGGTAGGCGGCGAGGGTCTCCATGGGGCTCACGTACCAGCCGCCGCCGTCCTCCACCGTCACCACGTAGGGCTGTTCGGGCAGCAGGGCGGCCAGGATGGGGTCGTAGCCGCCGTCGGCCAACCAGTCCTCGAGGCAGCCCTGGCCCGATGCCTCGTCGCTGTCGTCCTCGGTCGTCACCTCGGCGCACCGGCCCTCGACGCTCACGCGGGTCTCGCCGTCGTACTCGTCGCTCCACTCGAGCTCCAGGGAGCGGATCTCGACGGAGCGGCGGCCGCCGCCCAGGTCTTCGCCCTCGACCAACTCCATGTCGTCCAACGCCAGGTCGAGGTCGCGGCGCGTGTCTTCCAGCTCGTCCTGGTCGACTTCCTCCATCAGAGCGTCCAGGTAATCGTGGGCGAAGCCCCACTCGCCGGGTGGGAGAGCCAGGACGCCGGTCTCGGGGTCGAGGTCGGCGAGGGCGGAGGCGAAGGCCTCGACAGCGGCCACCGGGGAGTCGGCCCCCCCGTTCTCGCCCCGGGAGGCATCGAAGTCGGGCTCGTCGAGGTCGGTGCTCTGACGGATGACCTCGGCTGCGGTGTAGAGGGGGCTCACGTACCACCCACCGTCGCGGCGAACGGCCATCACGAAGGTCTCCCTCGGCCCGTCCTCGATGTCGTGGTAAGCGTCGTCGAGGTCGACGCGGCCCGACAGTTCCTCGGTGTCGTAGGTGACGACCTCGCCGTCTGTGGCCAGGACCAGGTCGGGGGCGGGTGAGGTGAAGTCGGCGCTGAGCTCGCCCCGCTCGATGGTGACGCGAGCCACGTCGGGATGCAGCTCTTCCACTGACAGCTCCAACCCCTCGACGTCGAGGCTGAGATCAGCCAGGCCCCGATCGGTGACCGTCACGAGTTCCAGCTCGCCGGCCCGGCGGAGGATGAGGTCGGCCAACTCCGCCAGAGGACCCACCTCGTCGGGGTCGAGAGCCTCCATCACCCCGACCATGTCGTCCTCGGCCAGGGCGGCGGCCAGAGCCTCGACGGCTTCGTCGGGACTGGCCGCGCCGGTGCCAGACGATGAGCGGCCGGCCACCACGGCCCAGGCCACCCCTCCGAGCACCACGAGGGTGACCAGGGCGATGCCGACCTTTACCAAGGTGGGCATTCCCGGGTGCGCCGACCCGGAGCCATCACCGGGCGCGGCCGGTGGCGCGGTGGGGGGTGAGGCAGGTGGTGCGGGTGGTGCGGTGGGCGGGCTGCCTGGTGGCGCGGTGGGCGGTGGGCCTGGAGATGGGGTGGCCGAGGCGGCCGGGGCCGGGATGGTGGTCGTGGGCGTGTCCAGGATCGAGGGCCGTGCCGGTTGCTCGTCGGGGCGCGCCGTGCCGCACTCCGGGCAGAACTGACCCACCTCGGGCAGGAGGGCACCACAGGTCGCACAGGTCATGGGCACTCCTTCCTGGGTGGGGGCATGCTATTGGATGCGCTCGCGGGGGCCCGACCCTCCCGTCGGTTCGGGAGGCGGATGCACGCTGCTCCCACGGCGGCCGCCCCCAGCGAGGCCAGCACCGGGCCCGGCTGGGGGAAACCCACCCCCCGCACGGCCAGCCAGGCCACCGAGGCGGCCACGGTGACTCCGAGCAGCAACGCGGCCGCCGCGGTGAGGCGGTCGAAGCGAGGTGGCCAGGAGCGGAACTGGGTGAGCCAGGTTGCCAGGGCCAGCAGGGGGATGGCATACCACCCGACCGCCACCAGGCGCAGGTGTTCGCCAACCAACGAGACGCGGGGGAGATCGAGGAGCAGGTCGGCGAAGGCCGGCCCGGTGCGCCTTCGGCCCGCCACTTCGGCCCAGGGGAGCAGCAGTGCGCACCACACCAGGATCAGCCCGGCGTTGCCGGCGGCGAGGCGGACCCGGTCGTTGGACGCCGGGTTCAACCGTCGCGCTGGAGCTGGCGCAGGCCCCGCCACCCGATCCGGCGGGTCCCCGACCGATCCAACATCGCCCGGATCTCGGAGTCGTGGCACATGAGGTGGTGGTCGTCGACCCGGTTGGCCCAGTCGGGGGCGAACGCACGTAGCTCGGGGGTGTCCGCCGCGGGGTGCACGTACACCTCGGTTACGCCGGGCCGCAGGTCGAAGAGGACCCGCTCCAGGGTGCGGCGGCTGCCGACTCCGTTCACGTACACGAAGTGGTCGGGGAACACCACGCCGGCTTCGGCGGCCAGCGAGCGGAACGGGAATCCGACGTGGCGCTCGGTTCCGGCTCCTGACAGGCGCAGGGGTAGGCCGTACTCGACTGCCAGGTCGAGGTAGACGTCGAAGAACTCGGGGCGGAGCTGGAGGGTGCCCATGTGAGAGTCGAGGTGGGTCACGTCGAAGCCCCACAGGATGGCCCGCTCGATCTGGGCACTGCACTCGCGTCGCACCTCGTCCAGGTCGGCGTGATCCCACACGTCAGCGACGGTGCGGGGGAACCCGCCGTCGCCGTCGAGAAGAGAAGGGGACGAGGTGATGGGACCCCACCGGTAGAGGTCGTACTCGGCGTTGAGGGTGAGGTGTACGCCGACGTCCTCGCCGCGATGGTGAGCGGCGGCCTCCCGGGCCCACGGGCAGGGAACCATCAAGGTGGCCGAGGTGGCCACTCCGGCCCGCAGCGACTCGTACACGCCCTGGTTGGCGGCGTGGCTGGACCCCAGGTCGTCGCAGTTGACGATCAGGAGGCGGTCTTCGGGGCCGTACCCGAGGCGTTGGGCCAGCGTGCTCACCGCACAGACGGTACCGGCTGGCTGACCCCCGCAGGCGTGTCGGGCCCGCCGCACGCTCCCCACAGGCCCCGCCCGGCCTCGCGGGCCTCGGCCGCAGCGGCGCGCAGATCGGTGGCGTAGGCCTGGTTGGGGGAGATGATCAGCACGTCCGCGGCCCCCTCTCGCACCAGCGCGAGGTTGACGAAGGTTCCCTCCGCGGTCGTGTGCACGTAGGCCAGCAGCCGCCCGAACATGTCGCGTGCCTCGACGTCGCGCTCGAGGCGCACTTCGGTGCCGGGCGCCAGGAGGGCGGCGGTGCGGGCGCTGGCCTCGGCCCCGAAGCACTCGGGCGGCGTGGTGGGGTGCTTGGTCTCGGGCGTGTCGATCCCCAGCAGCCGGACCGTCTCGTCGCGCCCGGACAGGCCCACAACCACGGTGTCACCGTCGATCACTTCGATGATGGTGGCGGTTCCCGCGGGCCGTGCCGGGTTGGCGGTGCATGCCCCCACCGCAGCGACACAGACCGCCAGCGACAGGACCGTCAGCCACATCCGGAGCGGTCTTTGGGGGCGAGCCGCCACTGTGGTGCAAGCCAAGGCACCTCCTCGGCTCGGGGGTTGGGGCAGCCGCAGCTGCGAGGGCCCGGGGGGCGAGGATTCAGACGCGCTGGATGAGGGTGCCGGTACCCAGGCCACCACCACAGCACATGGTGACCAGGCCGATCTCGGTGTCGCTGCGCTCGAGCTCGTGCAGGGCCTTGGTCAACAAGATGGCCCCCGTGCCACCCAGCGGGTGACCCAGGGCGATGGCCCCCCCGTTGGGGTTGACCGTGTCCATGTCGGGTTCCAGCTCGCGGGCCCAGGCCAGCACGACGGAGGCGAAGGCCTCGTTGATCTCGACGACGTCGACGTCGGCCATCGTCAGGCCCTGGCGGTCGAGGAGCCGGCGGGTGGCGGGTATGGGGCCCTCCAGCATCAGCACGGGATCGCACCCCACCAGGCACGTGTCGAGGACTCGTGCCCGGGCGCGCAGTCCCAGCTCTTCGGCACGGGCGGCCGTCGTTACCAGCACAGCGGCGGCTCCGTCTGAGATCTGCGAGGAGGTGCCCGCGGTGTGGACCCCGTCGGGACGCGCGACCGGCTTGAGGTTGCCCAGTGCCTCGAGGGTGGTGTCTCTGAGCCCCTCGTCGCGCGCCACGACGTGAGTGCCTGCCGCGGGCTCGCCCTCGTCGTCGAGGTCGGGTGCGGTGACGGGAACGACCTGGGTGGCGAAGCGGTCTTCGGCCCAGGCCTGGGCCGCCCGTTGCTGGGACAGCAGGCCGAACTGGTCGGTGTCGGTTCGGGTGATGCCGTACTTGGTGGCGATGCGCTCGGCGCCCTCGAACTGGGATGTGAACTCGTAGCGGTCGAAGTAAGAAGGGGGGATGGCCTTGCCGACCCCGAGGCCCCGGCCGAGGGACGATCCCATGGGGACGCCGCTCATCACCTCGACCCCGCAGGCCATGGCCACGTCGACGACCCCTGAAGCCACCAGGCTGGCGGCCAGGTTCGTGGCCTGTTGGGACGAGCCGCACTGGCTGTCGACGGTGGTGGCGGGCGTGGTGTCGGGCAGCCCGGCGGTGAGCCAGGCGGTGCGGGCCACGTTGAAGGCCTGCATGCCTACCTGGCTGACACAGCCCCCGACGACCTGTTCGACGTGGGCAGGGTCGATGCCCGAGCGGTCGATCGCCTCTCGCTGGACAGTGGCCAGCAGGTCGGCGGCCTGCATCCCCGCCAGGCCACCCCCTCGCCGACCGATCGGCGTGCGGACAGCTTCGACGATTACGACGTCACGGGCTGGGTCGCGATCGGCGTTGTCGCGATTGGCGTTGCTCATGGGGTCTCCCTCGGTGACGGTGACGGTGACGGTGGCCGCCGACACTGGCAGAGCGGTTCTGGCAGACGCGGTGGTGCGGGCAATCTAGCTTCAGGCTGCGCGGTGCTGGTCGTGCCCGTCGCCGTGCTCACCGACGTGATCGCCGGAACCGGGAGGCCTGACCAGCTCTGCCCGGGCGGCCTGGATGCCCCGACGGCCCACCTCACGGGTGTGCTCGTCGAGCCGCCAGTCCTTTGGGGTGTCGAGGAGTCGTAGCTGGTGTTCCATGAACCCAGTATGCGGACCCCCTGTGACACTTACTCCCGGGCGTCGGTCCGCGGCCCTGTGTCGGCATGGGCAAACCCTCGGCAGGGAGCAGTCCTCGGCGGGGCACTCCCGGGGTTCTTGTCCCACCCTTGTGGGAGGATGGGCACATGGACGAACACATGTTCGCTGAGCCGCAGGAGGCCGGCGCCTCACCCGCCCCGGACGCTGACCGGTGTGACGCTGACCGGGGCGACGACTACGGGTCCGGGGGCAGCGGGTCTCGTGCGGTCAGCGCAGCGGTGGCCTGGGACGACCCGGCCCACGGCGACGACGAGCTGGCCGAGGCGTTGATCCAGGTCAGCTGCGTCGAAGCTGCGGTTCGCCTCGAGTTGGTCCGCCTCGTGGCTCGCCTGGCCGTCCGATGCGTGTGGCGCCACGACGGGCAGACGACCATGGCCAACTGGGTGGCCCTGCACACGGGCGTCAGTCGGCGCACGGCGCGTCAGATCACCCAGGTCGCCCAGGTGATCTACGACCTTCCCGCCCTGGCCGCTGCCTTCGGTCGAGGCCAGCTGTGCTGGGATCAACTCGTCGCGCTCTGTCAGCTGGCCACTCCCGAGACCGACGCCGCCTGGGCCATCGACGGGCCCGGCACCAGCGCCGAAGACCTCACCGCCATGGTCCGCGCCCGCCAGATCCGCGACCGTCACGCCCGCGACGCCATCGAGCGCCGCGGCCTGGTCTTCCGCCCCGACGGGCCCGGTGCCACCGCCATCCGCGGATGTCTACCCACCGACGACGCCGAACGTGTCCGTGCCGCGTTGGATCGCATCCGCGAACAGGAAGCCCAGCCAGACCCCGATACCGGTCGGCGGCCCACCCGGTCCCAACAGCGCGCCGACGCCTTGGCGTCCCTGGCTGGCCGCAGCCTCGGGGCCGACACCGACCCCGACCGGGCCACCGTGGTGCTCCACGCCGACGTCGCCCTGCTCACCGGCGAGAACCCCCGGGCCCACGCCGCCACCCCGGATGGCACTCCCCTGGCCGCCGAGACCGTCCGCCGGCACTGCTGCGACGGGCGCATCGAATGGGCCATCGAGGGTCCCAACGGCATCGACCTGGGCATCGGTCGGGCTTCGCGGATCTGGCCGTCGTGGCTGAGCCGGATCATCCGCTGCCGCGATGGCGACCGCTGCCGGTTCCCCGGCTGCGGGGCGCCCATCCATCAGATCCACCACTGGATTGCCACCGGTGAGACCACCACCCGCAACGGTGTCGGCCTCTGCTACCACCACCATCGTCTCGTCCACGAAGGCGGCTGGACAGCCCACGGCAACGGCGATCACGACGTCGAGTTCACCAGCCCGGCCGGCACCCGGCTCACCTCGAGACCCCGCCGTCTCCACCCCACCACCCGTAAGAGACTCCAGGGCATCCTGCCCCGCCTCCACGAGGACGACCCGTGAACCCGCTCAGATCTGCGCCCCTACCGCGCCCGGTCAGCGGCGCGCCCCGGTCAGCACGGCGCGCCCCGGTCAGCGGCGCGCCCCGGTCAGCGGCGCGCCAAGGTCAGCACGGCGCGCCGGGGGCGGTGAGGGGCCAGGGTCGGCAGCGCTCCAGGGTCAGGCCCAGGTCCAGCAGCGACGCCTCGTCGTGGTGGTGGCCGATTATCTGCATCCCCACCGGTAGTTCCTCGACGGTGCCCGCGGGCAGCGAGATGCCCGGGTTGCCGCTGATGTTGGCCGGGGCGGTCAGGGCGGCGTTGTTCTCCGGTCCCACGCGCTGGTCGCCCACCCGGGTGTTCACGGTGACCTCGGCCGGGCAGGCGATGTCGGGGTTGGTGGCGGTGATCAGGAAGTCGACCTGGTCGAACACGTCAGCGGTCGCCTCGTTGAGTTGGGTGCGGGCCTCCTCCACCCTGGCGGCCACCTCCAGGTTCATGACCTGCTCGGCCATGGTGAGCCCGAAGGCGATCTCGGCTGTGAGGTCGTCCTTGCACCCCGGCCAGCGGTCACCCAGCTCACGGGAGAGTTGGGCCAGGTTCGACACTGCCCACTCCCAGGCGATTCCGGGGATGGCAACCTCGACGTCCACCAGTACCAGTCCCGCTTCGCGGGCCAGCTGCTCGGCCGCCTCGGTGACCAGTGCCCGAACCTCGTCACGCACGATCGCCCCGCCCACGTCGAAGGAGACAGCCGCACGCCGGCCGGCCAGCTCGCTGGTTCCCAGCCCGGCCTCCCAGCCTTGGATGCGGGGCAGCGAGGTCGGGTCGCGCCGGTCGTAGCCCGAGGTCACGTCGTACCAGCGTGCCACGTCGCGGACCGAGCGGGCCAGGCAGCCCAGCACCACCGTTCCCGGCGCGATGTCGGTCCGGGGCCCGCGGGGGATGCGCCCGGCGGTGCCCTTCAGGCCCACCAGCCCGCAGAACCCCGCGGGGATACGGATGGAGCCGCCCCCGTCACCGCCGGTGGCGATGGGCACGAGCCCGCCGGCCACCGCGGTGGCGCTGCCTCCCGAGGACCCGCCCGCCGTCCTGGTGGGATCCCAGGCGTTGCCGGTGACACCGTTGATCCGCGAGTTCGAGATGTTGAGGCCGCCGAACTCGCTGGCGATGGTCTGGCCCACGGGTACGAGCCCGGCGGCCAGCTCCGCGTTCGACGTGGGTCTGGGTGTAGGTGGCCACCCGGTCGGCGAACACCAGCGAGGCTTCGGTCGCCGGCCAGCCGGCAACCGAGTCGAGTTGCTTGATGGCGAAGGGCACGCCTCCGAATGGCAGGGACACGTCCGCGGAGGCAGCGTGCTGGCGAGCCCGGTCGAGATCGAGGTGGCAGAAGGCGTTGAGCCCGCTGGCCCCGATGGCTGCGACGCAGGCGTCGAGCTCTTCTGTGGGAGAGCGTTGGCCGGAACGGAAGGCGTCCACCAGCGAGCAGGCGTCGCCCAACCAGGGGGTGTCGGTCATGGCAGGAGTCTGGCACGTGACGGTGCGCCGAGTCCGTGGCCGTAGTCTGGCCACCGATGCACGCTCACCAGTTCCTGGGCCTTGAACCCACCGAGGACCCCAACCGGTTCCGGCTCCCGGTGGTGCAGTCGCTGTGTACATGGGGCGGGTTCCTGTTCGGCGGGGTGGGTCTGGGCGCGGCCATGACAGCCATGGCGCTGGCCACCGATCGCCCCCCGGTGTGGGCCACCGCCCAGTACCTGTCCTTCGCCCGCCCTCCCTCCGTGCTCGACATCGAGGTGACCGTCCCCTCCGCCGGCCACCGTCTCAGTCAGGCCCGGGCCATCGCGCACGACGGAGACACAGAGATCCTCACCGTGCTCGGCGCCTTCGGTGATCGCCCCCACGAGGCGGAGGGCACCTGGGCGAGCTATCCCGAGGGCATACCCCATCCACAGGACTGCGAGCCCCGTGTCCATCGCAGCCACCACTTCCGGGGCGAGTCGGTGATGTCCCGCTTCGACCAGCGTCTGGCCAAGGGGCGTCACCCCCAGGATCTGGACGGCGTGCAGGGCGACGGCGGCTGTGCGCTCTGGGTCCGCATCCCCGACGACCTCGATGTGTCGGCAGCCAGCCTGGCCATCCTGGGGGACTACGTGCCCTTCGGAATCAGCCAGGCGCTGGGCATCGGTGCGGGCGGCACCAGCCTGGACAACACCCTGCGCATCTGCCGCCTCGTGCCCACCGAGTGGATCCTGGTCGACGTCTACCTGCATGGCGTGGCCGGTGGCTTCGCCCACGGACGGGTTCACCTGTGGTCAGAGGACCGCACGCTGCTGGCGGTGGCCAGCCAGTCCACAATCGTGCGAGCCTGGCGTGACTGAGGCGACGACCGGCTGACAGGCGACCGGCTGACACAGAAGGGGAGTGCCGTGGCGAGATGGGGGATGACGGTGCCGTTCGCAGGGGTTCCCCTGCACGAGCATCGCGAGTGGTATCGCGAACTCGTAGACCTGGGCTACACCGACATCTGGTCGGCCGAGACCGACGGGCCCGACGGGTTCACACCCCTGGCCCTGGCCGCGGCCTGGGCGCCCGAACTGCGCCTGGGCACGGCGATCATCCCCTCCTTCACCCGGGGGCCCGCGTGCCTGGCCCAGAGCGTGGCCGCCCTGGCCGACGCCGCCCCGGGCCGATTCGTGCTGGGGATCGGCTCTTCCTCGAACGTGATCGTGGAACGCTGGAACGACATCGCCTTCGACCGGCCCTACCAGCGCACCCGCGACATGGTGCGCTTCGTCAGGTCGGCGCTGACGGGTGAGAAGGTGAAGGAGTCCTACGAGACCTTCTCGGTGTCGGGGTTCAAGCTCTCCCAGCCACCGGCCCAGTCGCCACCCATCCTGATCGCCGCCCTGCGACCGGGCATGCTGCGCCTGGCCGGGCGTGAGGGTGACGGCGCCATCATCAACTGGCTCGCCCCCCACGACGTCTCCACCGTGGTGCCCATCGTGGTCGAGGCGGCGGCGGCCGCAGGCCGGCCGACACCCGAGATCGCGGCGCGCATCTTCGTGGCCCCCATCGACGACGCCGAGGCGGTCAGGGGCTTCGGCCGCTTCGCGCTCGGCTGCGTACATGAACGTGCCCGTCTACGCCGAGTTCCACCGCTGGCTGGGACGCCAGGAGCAGTTCGGTCCCATGTGGGACGCCTGGTCGGCCGGCGACCGGCAGGGGGCCCTGGCGGCCATTCCCGACGGTGTGGTCGACGAGCTCATCGTGCACGGCTCCCCCGAAGCGTGCCGGGAGCGGATCGGTGAGTACGTGGCCAACGGTGTGGACACGCCCGCCATAGCGGTTCTGCCCTTCCCGGGCGTGGACCAGCGCCAGGCTCTCCGCGACCTGGCACCTCGCTGAGGGCGGACACAGCCGCCCTGGTTTGTCAGCCGAGCTCGGTTGTCAGTCGGTCGTGGGCATCCAGCTGGCGTGGAAGCCCAGAGGCACCCGCCGTGGCATCCGCACCCGGGCCACGGGTCCCGCATCGATGTCGCGGGCGTCGAGCACCACCAGGTACGAGCACTCGGTGCTGCGGTCGGTGACGTAGGTGAGCAGCCAGCCGTCGTCCTCGGCCCGGCCGCCGGGATCGGGGGCGAATACGTGCTCGCCGCTGACCCCGGTCTCGCCGTGGAGGTAGGTGGTTGCGGTGTCTGCTTCGAGGTCGTACTTGACCACGCCGCCGAAGTCGAAGTCGTCCAGCCCTCCGGGTCGGGGAAGGCAGTTGTAGGCGTAGCGGTGGCGCCGGGTGGCTCTCCGGTCGTCGATGCGCGGGAACTCTCCGGCCCGGTCGTCCAGCTGGTCCTCCAGGACGGTGCCCTTTGCCAGGTCGACGGTCCAGCGGCGTGGGAAGGGAGCGAGGCTCGTGTGGGGGTCGTCGAACTGGAAGCCGCCGGGCATGCGGTCGAAGGCGGGAGCGTGCAGGACGAGGGTGTCTCCGTCGTCCCAGGAGTTGAAGAAGTGGACGACGTAGCGGGTCTCGATGTCGAACCAACGCACCGCTCCACCGGTGCGCGCCATGACTCCCAGCCGGGTGCCCTCCTCGGGTGCCCACCGCATTGCCGGCTCACCGTTGACCAGGGCGATGGGGTCGAAGATCGAGGGCGAGTCGATGAAGGCCACGTGGTTCTCGGTCACCGCGAAGTCGTGGACCATCACCGGGTTGGGCAGGTCGATCTCCACGGTCTGCACCAGGGCTCCGGAGGCGTCGGCCCGGTGGTAGCGCAGGTGGGGTGGGAAGGGGCTGTAGCCGAAGAAGAGCAGCTCACCGGATACCGGATCGATCTTGGGGTGGGCGGTGCAGCCCCCCACCAGCCTTCCGTCGAAGGTGTACTCGCCCACGGTCTCCAGCTCCGGGGTGATCTGGGTCGGTGGCGCAGCTTCCATGAGGGCGAACCAGCGCCCGGCGTGGCGAAGGGTGTGAGTGTTGGCGGTGTTCTTGACCATCCCGGCCTCGGCCACCAGTTCCGGATCGGGTAGGACGAACTCGCTCAGCCCTCCATAGAGGGAACGCCCGGCCCGCCCTTCGGCCTCGAAGCCCCGGGAGCGGATCCAGCGGTTGCGGTAGTGCGCCCCGCCCTCACCCAGCACCACGGCGTGGATCATGCCGTCCCCGTCGAAGGGGTGGTAACGGCCCGGCGGGGTGAATTGGGGGTTGGGCCCGTTGCGCATGAAGGTGCCTCGCAGGCCGGCGGGTAGCTGGCCCTCCACCTCGAGGCCCGCGACGTCCAACTCGTCGTGAACCGGGGCCAGCAGCCCGCCCAGGAAGCGGGTGTGGCTGGGGTCCTGGCCCGTGCTCGTGGGGGCAGGCGGTGCGGTGCTCATGGCGTCTCCATGGCTCTGCTCAGGAGCCGTCGGGGGTATCGAGGATAGCGTCGAAGACGGCCAGGACCCCCAGGGTGATCTCCTGGGAAGGGCCTGCTTCGGGTCGCTCGGGGTCTTCGGTGATGACCAGCGAGACGAGCAGGCCCAGCAGCACGGCCTGGAGGCCGGTCGCCACCGCCATTGGGTCGATGTCGGTCCTCACCTCACCGCTGGCCTGGCCCTCGGCCAGGCGCTCGGCCAGGCGGCGCCGCACCTCGATCAGGGCCGGGAGGTCGCGGAGCTGACCCGCTCCCTCGGGTTCCAGACCTGCCAGGACCCGGCGGGCCAGGGGGTGCTCATCGACCGCGGCGATCAGCAGGACCATGGCCGTGGGCAGCAGCTGACGGACCGGGGTCTCCTCGAGCCGGGTCACCACCCCGTCGAGGAGGGTGACGACGTCACGGTCCACAGCCTGGCGGAAGAGGTCCAGCTTGGACTCGAAGTAGGCGTAGCTGGCCGCCTGGGTGAGCCCGGCCTCGCGTGTGATCTCACTGACCGAGGTGGCTCGGAAGCCCCTGCGTCCGAAGTGGTCGACGGCCAGTTCCAGGAGCCGTCGCCGGGTGCGCTCTCCCTTGGTCTCGGAGCTGTCGTCTGTGTCGGCGTCATCGGCGGAGAGCTGGGTGTCCGGGTCCGGCTCGTCGCTTCCGCTCACCGGTTCTCCGGGAGCCGCAGCATCTTGTCCCACACCGTGAGCACGCCGAGCTGTCGGCGCTGTTCGGTGCTGCCTCCCACCTGTATCACCGACATCAGCAGGCCCAGCAGCATCGTCTCGGCGCCGTCGGCGAACACCCGGGCGTCGATGTCGGTACGAGCCTTCCCTTCCCGCTGGGCGGCCCCGACCTCTGCCGCGATCCAGGTTGCCAGCTCGCCCAGGGCGGGGAGGTTGACCAGGCGGGCGAGTTGGTCGCGTTCCTGGCCCGCCAGTACGCGGTTGGCCAGGGGGTGTTCGGGCAGGTGGCCGAGCAGTGTCAGTAGCAGGGTCGGTACCAGCAGGTGGACGTCGGTGCCCTCGCAGTCGGTGCGGGTGCGGCGCACCAGGGAAGCGGCGTCGGCATCCACTGCGGCCTGGAACAGCGCCTCCTTGTTGGGGAAGTAGGCGTAGACGGCGGCCTGGGTCAATCCTGCGGAGCGGGCGATCTCGCTGACCGAGGTGCCCCGGTAGCCGTTGTGGCCGAAGCGGTCCACGGCCAGATCCAGCAGACGCTGGCGGGTGCGCTCACCCTTCGTCCTGGTGTCCTCTGTCGCGGGCTGTGATGCCAACACAGGGCCGGACGCCATCTGCCGAGCTTACCACCGTTCACCAGGATTATCGATAGATCAATAGTAAATATAGACCAGTAAATTGATATTTCGTCCCTATATATTGACGAGTAGGCGCCCAGAGGTAAACCTTGGGGTGCGGCGGTAACGCCGACCGTTACGCCCCCGGCCCCGCTCCGCATTCTGCGACCGCCTCGAATCCCGGAGAGGGGGCCCGGAGGCGGCGGTTGGCCTACCGTGGGGTCGGTGAGCACCGACGCCGACCTGGACCTTCTGGCGCTCTCGCTCCTGCGCCAGGTGGCCCGGTCCGGCTCGGTCGCCCGGGCCGCCGACGAATCTGGGATGACCGCCGCCGTTGCCAACGCACGGCTCCGCAGCCTCGAGCACCAACTCGGTGCCTCCCTGCTGCACCGGACTCCGGGTGGTTCCACTCCCACCGAAGTAGGGGTCCTTGTCATCGAGTGGTCCACCGACATCCTCGAGGCCGCCGAGCGCCTCTCGGCCGCTGTGCTGGCCATCACCGCCGACAGCGCGCCGGCTGCGCATCGCGGCCAGCCACACAGTGGCCGAGCACCTCCTGCCGTCCTGGCTGGCCGGCTTCCGGCGTCGCTACCCCGACGTCACTCCCGAGTTGACCGTCACGAACTCGGCGTCGGTCATCGACCGGGTCAAGGACGAGGAGGCTGTGGTGGGCTTCATCGAGAGCCGGGCCGCCCCCCGTGAGTTGGCTTCGTTGGTGGTGGCCGACGACGAGCTGGTGGTCGTGGTCGATCCCGAGCATCCCTGGGCGCGCTCCAGCCGTGCCCGTACCGCCGCCGAGCTGGTCTCGGGTCCCCTGGTCGGTACGCGAGCGCGACTCGGCGACCCGTGAAGCGCTCGACGGGGCCCTCCAGCGGGCCGGGGTCCGCCTCGAGCAGCCGGTGGTCGAGCTGGGTTCCAGTGCCGAGGTTCGGGCCGCCGTACTCGGGGGCCAGGCCCCGGCGGTGCTGAGTCGCCTGGCCGTGGCGGGCGAGCTGGCACGCGACCGGATGTGCGAGGTGGAGGTGGTGGACCTCGACCTGGCCCGCCAGTTGCGGGCGGTGTGGCTCCGTCGCCGGCCCCAGCCCGAGATAGTCACCGACCTGCTCGACCAGATCGTCCGCGAGCGCCGATCCCGGGCGGCGACGCCAGGAGCGTGATCCTGGCGCTCGACGCCGCCGGGTGATTCGGGGCGCGGGCTACTCGGCCAGCCCGACGGGCACCCCGTCCTCGATCTGGTCGAGGTACTCCGACAGGCCGAAGCCGACACGGCCGTCCTCGAGCGTCCACTCCGTCAGGCCCTCGCTGATGCGCGTCACCTTGCCGTCACGGCGGTTGCGCAGCGGGATGAGTGACAGGACCCGGCCGCTGAACTGCCACTGGCGATCCTCACCGCCGGTCAGGTAGCCGCCGGCGGAGAGCGTCGCGGTGATGGCCCGGTGGTAGCGGTCCTCGCCCTCCCACTCGGTGCTGATGGTGCAGTTGTCGCAGTGGATGACCTTGCCGTCCTCCCAGACGAATCCCCCGCGGATGCCCGGGCCCTCGCGGCGGGCGACCCGGGAGGTCATGAAGCCGAAGTCGGCGCCCATGTTGGCTGTCAGCCAGCGGTAGTAGAACGGAGCCTGCCAGGACCGGGGCCCCCAGGAGTGGTCCCGCAGCCCGAAGGCGTTCACGTCCCAGGCCTGGTCGCCCACCTCGACCGTGCCCGCGGTGGCCACGAGCTGCTCGTAGTGGCCCTTGGCGAACTCGAGGCCGGGCTGTTCGGCCACCGGCATCTCACCGCCGACCATGTCCGACACCCGGGTGTAGGTGAGCGACGCCCGGCACGGGACCGACGGATTCTCGGTGAAGGCGGTGCGGGGGTCGGCCATGGCCAGTGGATCGTCCAGGATCACCACCTGACCCTCGTAGGCGACGGTCAGTTCCTCGAAGGGTGTCACCACCTCGAAGCGGGCGCCGCCCGCGTCGAAGGCGTCGTTGTGTTCGATGGCGGGACGCTGGAACATGAACGCCACCCGGCCGTCGGGCAGGTAGAGGCACACGGTCATCTCCGCGTACCTCTCGTTGGCCCGGTTTCCCAGCCGGAAGAACCCGCCCAGGCGGCAGGACGGGTCGAAGAAGTTGAAGTACATGCTCTCGTTGAAGGACTTCTCGTCACCGAGGGTGTGCATGTACTCGTCGGTTGGTTCGAGGCGAAGGCCCATGTGCTGACGCTACCGCCTCACCCAGCTCAGAGCAGGCCCAGCTGCTCGGTGCGCGCCGCCACCTCGGTCAGCGGCTCCCACACGACTCCGCCTCGCGGACCCCGTCGGCGCACCTGCAGTTGGCTCGCGGGTAGCGCCCGGGCGGCGCCTCGGGCGTCGCGCACCCCCACCGAACCGTCCTTCTCACGTCCGCTCACGGTTCCCTCGCGCCAGCGTTCCTCGGGTCGGCGGCGGAAGCGGACGGTGTCGCCCACGCGCAGCCCCAGGGCCACCAGGTCACTGGGCGTCGCCGCGTCTGAGGCAGGCGCGCGACGGGTGCCCGGCCGAGGCGTGCTCACGGCGCCAGGCCCAGCCGGGCCTGGAGCTTGCGCATCCCCGACAGCCAGCGTTCCTCGTCGGATCCCTTGCGGGCCAGGTACTCACCGACTTCGGGATGGGGCAGCACCAGGAAGCGTTCTGTGGCCAGTGCATCCACGACCACCTCGGCCACCTCGGCCGGCTCCAGCATGCCGTCCATGCCCACCACGCCGCCGTCTGAGCCCAGCCCGGCGGTCATGTTGGTGCGCACTCCCTGGGGGCACAGGACCGACACGCGGATCCCCTGGTGGTGGTGGGTGATCGACAGCCACTCGGCGAAGGCCACCGCGCCGTGCTTGGTGACCGAGTACGGCGCCGAACCGAGCTGGGTCAGCAGCCCCGCCGCGCTGGCGGTGGCCAGCAGGTAGCCCCGGCCCCGGGCGATCATGCCGGGCAGAACCGCCCTGGCCGCGTACACGTGGGCCATGACGTGGATCTCCCAGCTTGCCTGCCACGCCTCGTCGGGCGCGTCGGCGCCACCCCACGTGGCGATCCCGGCGTTCGAGCAGTAGAGGTCGACGGGGCCGAAGTGTTCCTCGGCGGTGGCCACGGTGGCAGCCACCGCGTCGGGCTGGCGCACGTCGCAGTGCACGGCCAGTGCCCGGGGGCCCAGGTCTGTGGCCACCGAGGTGGCGGCGTCACCGTCGATGTCGGCCACCACCACACCCCGGGCACCGTCGTCCACGAATCGCCGGACCAGGGCGGCGCCGATCCCGTGGCCGGCGCCGGTGACCACCACCACTGCATCTGCGAGCTCCATGGGGGGAGCATAGGACGACCTCGCCGGTAGCCTTCTCGGGGTCATGGGAGCACTCCGCCTCGCCTTCCGGGAGATGACCCGTCGCGCCGGCCGCTTCGCGGTGCTGGCCGGTGCGGTGACGGTGCTCGTGTTCTTCCTGCTGTTCCAGCAGGGTCTGCTCTCGGGCCTGGTCACCGAGTTCGTGGGCGCCATCCGCAACCAGGACGCGGACGTTCTGGTCTACAGCGACCAGGCCCGCCAGAACCTCCAGGCTTCGGTTGTGCCCCCTGCATTCGTGCAGGACGCAGCCGCAGTCGAGGGGGTGGCGGCCGACGGGTCCCCTGGGAGTTGGCACCTTCACGGTCGACCTCAACTCCACCGGGCCTGACGCCGGCGCACCGGTGTCTCCAGAGCGTACCGACGCCGCGCTCTTCGGCTACGAGCCCGGGCGTCCCGGTGGCCCTTCCCGCCTGGCGGCGGGACGCCTGCCGTCGGCCCCGGGCGAAGCGGTGGTGTCGGCCGACGCCGGTGCCGGATTCGCCCTGGGCGATCTGGTCGCCGTGGTGTCCGGCGGTCCCGAGATCACCATCGTCGGAACAGCCACCGAGATCAGCTTCAGCGTTCTGCCCACCCTGTTCGTGCCCTTCGACACCTACGTGGCCGCCCGTAGGGCCCAGAATCCCGACGCCCGGGAGGTTCCTCCCTCGGCGGTGGCGGTGGCCGTGGTGCCCGGCGCCGACACCGCGGCGGTGACCGCCGCCCTGGAGGACGCTCTGGTCGGATCGGATCCACTGACCCGGGCCGAGGCCGAAGCCCAGGCTCCGGGAGTCTCCGCTGTCCAGCAGTCCTTCTCGGTGATCCTCCTGCTGGGCTACGTGGTTGTGGCGGTGGTGGTCGGGTTCTTCTTCCTGATCCTGACCACCCAGAAGGCCGACCAGCTCACCTTGCTGCGCGCCCTGGGTGTTTCGGGTGGTCGACTCGTGGCCGTCGTGCTGACCCAGGTGGCGGCCGTGGTGGCCGTCGCGCTGGTCCTGGGAGGCGCCCTGGCCCTGGCAGCGCTGGGTAGTGGCAGCTCGGGCATCGACGCCAGCCTGGCCCCGGCCGAGCTGGCTGGTGCGGGCGGGCTGGTTGCGCTCTTGGCCCTCCTGGCGGCCACGGGCGCGGTACGCCGGATTCGTCGCCTCGATCCCGCCCGTGCGGTCGACCTGGATGCTTCCCTGTGAAGGTGTCACGGTGAAGGTCCCGGTGCGCGAGCTGTTGCGCCGTCCCGGACGGTTCGCCGTGGCGGGCGTGTCCCTGGCTCTGTTGACCGTGCTGTTGCTCCTGCTGGGAGGTCTGCTGGACGGTCTGTTCCTGGGTTCCACAGGGGCCATCCGGATCCAGGACGCCGACGTCTTCGTCTACTCCGACGACGCCCAGAAGTCGTTCCTGCGTTCGCGTGTGACCCCCGAACTGCGGGCCCAGGTGGAAGCCGTCGAGGGTGTCGAGGCCACCGGCGGTCTGGGCGTCACCCTGGTGGCAGGCCACCCGGGAGACGCGGTGGCAGGCCACCCGGGAGACGCGGTGGCAGGCCACCCGGGAGATGGCGAGGAGCTGCTCGACGTGGCCGTGCTCGGCTACGAGAAGCCCGCCGGTCCTCTCGGCGAACCACCGGCACCCGGCACAGCGGTGGCCGACGGGGCACTGCGCGCCCAGGGCGTGGAGGTGGGCGACGTGGTGGCGGTGGGACCCACCGAGATCCCCCTCGAGGTTGTGGGCTTCGTCGACGACGCCAGCTACCTGCTCCAGCAGAGCCTCTGGGTCGAGCCCCAGACCTGGCGCCAGGTCCAGGCCGATAGCCGGCCCGACGGAGCGGTGGGCGACGAGGTGTTCCAGGTGCTGCTGGTAGAAGCCGCCGACGGTTCCGATGCCGCCGATCTGGCCGCACGCATCGACGCCGCCACGGGAGCGACCACCTCCCTGACCCGCGACGAGGCGGTGCTCTCGCTTCCGGGCACCGCTCAGCAGAACGCCACGTTCACCGCACTGCTGGGCACGGCCTTCTTCGTCGTGGGCCTCATCACGGCTCTCTTCTTCGTGCTGCTCACCGTGGAGCGCACCCGGCTCTTCGCGGCGATCAAGGCTCTGGGCGTGCCCAGCTCCCGGCTGGTGGGCTGGTCGGTGCTCCAGGCGGTGGTGGTCGCTGCGGGGGCCTTCGTTCTGGGTCTGGCTGTGACCATGCCCCTGGCCGCCGGAATCCCCGAAGAGGTGCCACTGCGTCTGGAAGCCAGCCGGGCGGTGGTCACCGGGATCATCCTCGTCATCACCGCCGCCGTGGGCTCCCTGTTGACCCTGCGCCGCATCCTGCGAATCGACCCGGCCAGCGCCATCTCCTAGGAGGAACTGTGCCTGCCCTGAAGCTCAGCGACGTCCGCAAGGTGTACCCATCGGGTGACACCGAGATCGTGGCTCTCGACCACGCCGAGCTGTGCGTGGACAGGGGGGAGCTCGTGGCGTTGGTCGGCCCTTCGGGATCGGGGAAGTCCACCCTGTTGTCGATCGCCGGAGGGCTGCTTCGGCCGAGTGCCGGCCGAGTGGAGGTGGCGGGTAGCGACATCTCCGAGTTGGATAGCCGGGCCCTGACCGAGTTCCGCCGCCGCAACATCGGCTTCGTCTTCCAGGCCGTTAACCTCGTGCCCTTCCTGAGCGCCCTGGAGAACGTCCTGCTGGTACCCGACCTGACCGGTCGGGCGGGCGCGGCGACCCGCGCCCGCGGCGAAGCCCTGCTGGACGAACTGGGCCTGGCCGACCGGCGCGGGTCGCGCGCCGAGAAGCTGTCGGGTGGTGAGCGCCAGCGGGTGGCCATAGGCAGGGCCCTGGTGTTCCAGCCCGAGGTGGTGCTCTTCGACGAGCCAACCTCGGCGCTCGACACGCACCTCGGCGAGCAGGTGATGGAGCTCATCGGCCGTGAGGTCCGTGAGCGTCAGGTGGCGGGGGTGGTGGTCACGCACGACCGGCGCATGACCCACTACTGCGACCGCACCGTGGAGATCATCGACGGGGTCCTCCGCGCCGCTTGAGCGGTGCGCAGCTCAGGCCTCGGCCGCGGCCCGCATGGTGGCATCGATGACCGCCCAGCGGTCGGGACCCCAGGGCATGGGCATCACGACGGGCACGTCGACGCCGGCGTCGGAATAGGCCCGGACGGTGTCGCGCACCGTGGCGGCGTCGCCCATCACGTCGATGGCGTCGACCATGCGATCGGAGACCGCGGCCAGAGCCGCCTCGCGGTCGCCGGCTCCATGGGCGGCGCGTACCGCTTCGACCTCGTCGCCGAACCCGGCCCGGGTGAAGTTGGCCGCATAGGCGTCGACCACCACGTAGGAGAACAGATCGCGTCGGGCCGCCTCTATCCCGTCCTCCCGTTCGCACACGCCCGCGTGGACATAGGCGTAGATGGTGGCGTCGCCCCCTGCGCGAACCTGTTCCACCGACCAGGGCACGTGGGAGGCCGGCAGGTAGTTGAGCAGCACACCGTCGGCGACTTCGCCGGCCAGGCGCAACATGGCAGGGTTGAGGGCCCCGATCACGATCTTGGGTCGGCGTTCGCCCAGCCGGACGCCCAGGCGGAACCTGCTGGCCCGGTAGAAGTCACCGTCGAAGGACACGCTCTCGCCGCTCAGGCATTCGCGCAGCAGGGCGACGTACTCCCGGACCCGGGCCAGTGGACGTTCGCCGTAGGCGACACCGTGCCAGCGCTCGGTGACCACCGGCGAGGAGATGCCGATCCCCACGAGGATCTCGCGTTCGGGGTGGAGCGCCTGGAGGGTGGCGGCCCCCATGGCCACCACCTGGGGCGTTCGCAGCTGGAGAGCCAGGACACCCGTTCCCAGGTCCAGGCTTGGGCCGGTGGCACCTGCTGCGGCCAGGGTGGCGAACGCCTCGACCCCCACCGTCTCGGCGGTCCACCACGAGCGGTAGCCGAGCTGCTCGGCCAGGCGAACCGAGGCCAGGCCGGGGTCGAGTCCGAGGGCCTGGAAGCTGGCGAAGGTGACACCCAATGGCACGGAAGGCATCGACCCAAACTAGCCCTGACCCATAAACGACACGGAAGTGCCTACTCCTCGGCGTCCGGGGTGGGTATGGTGAACGCACCCCGCAGAACTGTGGCGCCGTCACGGAATCATGTGGGCGAGAGGAGTGTTGGAGCGAACATGGTTGCAGAGGCAGTCGCAGAAGCCCCGCTCCTGGCCGTCGGCCGTGCCGTAGCCCTCATCGACGAGGGGTTGTCGACGCTCAACCATCGCGAGTTGGTGAGCTCCGACGAGATGGCCGACCTGCTCCTCGACATCCGTATGCTGCTCGCTCCGCTGGACGCTCCGGTCGATCCCACCGTCGACCCTCCGCTGGCGATGCTCTGAGCCTGTCGAAGGGGCCCCCGGTCAGGGGGCTGAGTCGACGAGCTCGGCGTAGGAGTCCACGAGGTCTTCCCTCAGCCTCTCGGGATCGGTGACCGCGCCCGTGTCCACGTGCAGTCCCATGTTCAGCATCCCCCGGTAGCTCATCATGGTCAGGTTGCAGGCGGTTCCCGACAGGGGTCCCAGCGGGTAGTTGGCCTCGAGCAGGCCTCCCGCGATGTACAGGTCGAAGGGGGCGGCCCGCACGTTCGAGGTCGTGAAGTCGATGGCCCCGGTCTGCTGGCGCACGAAACGCACCAGGACCGACGTCGGCAACACGTTGACCAACCCGGCCACTGCCCCGATGAGCCCGATGGCCCGCTCCGACTTGGTGGTGGTGAGCCGCTCTCGCACCGCAGCGAAGTGCTGGGCACGGTCGGCGCCGCCGGTGGGTATCACCACCCTCATGGGGGCGAAGGCGTTGCCTCCCGCGGAGCGGTCGGTGCGGAAGCTGACCGGCATGGCCATGCGCAGGTCGGCTACCTCAACACCCGCCTGGCGGTGGTAAGCGCCGGCAGCCCAGGCTGCACCGGCCACGAAGAAGTCGTTGAGGCTCCCCCCGAGGGCCTCGGCTGCCGCCTTGGCATCGGCGAAGGGCACGTCGAGCACCTCGAAACGGCGCCGCAAGGTCCTGGTGGCCCACAACGGCGAATGGGGCCCATCGGCCACCAGCAGTTGGCGGGAGGCCGAGCGCAGCAGCTGGGTGGCGTCGTTGCCTTCCTGCCACCACCGTTCGGGGTGCACAGCGGTGTCGGTCGCCCATCCGAGGGTGCGGGTGGCGATCCCACCGACCCTGCGGGCGCCGTGCCCCACGGTGGCCAGGGACAGCTCGATCAGATCCCGGTCCTGGGGTTCGTCCGGGGGGACGGCTACGGGTGGTGGGTCCTCGGCGTCGCGGGTCAGGTCGACCATGCGCTCGGACATGCGCACCCCGCCCTCGCCGTCGGTGATCGTGTGGTGCATCTTCTGGACGAGTGCTCCCCGACCGTCGGGCAGCCCCTCGATCACCGCGAACTCCCAGAGGGGCCGGGTCCGATCGAAGGGGGCCTGGACGAAGAGCGCGGCCAGGTCCCTTAGGTCGGCCAGGGTTGATCCCTCGGGCAGCGCCACCCGGCGTACGTGGTAGTCGAGGTCGAGGTCGGGGTCGTCGCGCCACTCCGGTGGGGCCAGGCGACCCAGGGAGGGCACAACCCGTTGGCGCAAACGGGGGACCACCGACACCACGTGGGCCATGCGGGCCCGCAGGCGGTCCAGGTCCGGCGGGCGGTCCATGATCGTGAGGGTGGCGAAGGCCGAGCTGAGCACCGGGTCCTTCTCCAGGTTCCACATCAGCGCTTCCACGTCGGACATGCGACCCACGGCCACGAAGGGTAGGTCAGAGAACCGGCAAGCGGGACCCCGTTGTCAGGGTCAGGGCGTCAGGGCGTCTGGGCGGGGCCAGGCCCGGCGCGCCGTGGCGCCCATGGCCGCACCCAGGGCCATGCCTGCCACCACGTCGGAACCGTGGTGGATCTTGACGTGGATGCGGCTGGTGGCCACCACCACCGCCAAGGCGTAGTAGGCCGGGCCCAGACGCGTTCCCTCGGAGAGGATCGAGGCGGCCAGGAAGGCCGAGGATGCGTGGCCGCTCGGGAAGCTGCTCGTGCGGGGCTGCCGCATCCGGTGGGGCCGTTCGCCCTCGTGGAGCGGACGGTTTCGCCGGAAGACCGACTTGATGGCGCCGTTGACGACCGCCGACTCGAGGCCCATCAGTACCGCCACCCGGGCGAACGACCGGAGCGGGTCGGGTCGGCGTAGCGCGCTGACCGAGCCCAGGAGCAGCCAGATGAGGCCGAAGTCTCCCAGCTCTGTGGCGGCGTAGTAGGCACGGTCGAGCTGGGGTCGGCCCCGCAGACGATCGAAGCCGCGGTCCACCCATGTGTCGAAGCGGTCGACGGCAAGCACGGGCGGCGATGCTACTCGGGGTCTCAGCCGGCTTCGGCCTGCCGGGCGGCTTCGGCCTGTCGGGTGGCTTCGGCCAGTTCGGCGGCAGCCTGGGGATCGCCGCCCCATGCCGGGCAGAACTCGCGGTAGGCGCACCAGTCGCAGAGCTTGGATGTGCGGGGTCTGAAGTCGTCACGCTCGCAGGCCCGGGTGACCGCCGACCACACGGCCCGCACACGGTTCTCCAGGCCCCGGGTGCCCTGCTCTGTCGGGCGGTGCACGATCGCCACCGGATCGGAGAGGTAGAGCAGCTGCACCGCCGCCGGACGCTCGCCGAAGGCCTTCTCGCACAGGTAGCTGTACACCTGGACGCCTCCCAGGCGCTTCTGCTCGTACTGGGCGTTGGGGGCCCGGCCGGTCTTGTAGTCGGTGACCACGAGGCGGCCCTGGTCGTCGCGCTCGAGTCGGTCGATGATGCCCCGCAGCCGCACCCCTCCGACCTCGGCCTCGAGCAGGAGTTCGAGGCCCTCGGGCCGGATGGTGGTCGGATCCTCGAGCTGGAAGTAGCGCCGAACCAGCGCCTCGGCCTCGTCGAGGAAGGTGGCCTCCGCTTCGATGTCGAGGTGCAGATCGGTGTACTCGGGATCGCCGGCCATCTCGTCGGCAGCCTGGGCCAGGCATGTGAGTGCGGTGGCCAAGGTGCGCTCGGCGGGTTCGGAGGCGAAGAGGAGCTCGAGGGCGCGGTGGACCAACGTGCCCCGGGTGGCGTGGATGGAGGGCATCTCGGGAAGGCGGTCGATGACCGAGAAGCGGAAGGCCAGGGCGCAGTCGGTGAAGGCGCCGATCTTGGAGGGCGAGAGGGTGGAGGGAGGTTCCAGAGCCATCGTGGTCACCATACGCGCCCCCTGTGACACTTATGGTGGAATGAGCGTGCGGGGCCGATCTCAGCTCGGCTCTGCCCGACCCTCGAGCTCGCAGCGCAGGCCCGCCAGCACCACGTCGAGGGCCCGGGTGAAGACCTGCGGGGGCTCGCCACCGTCGAGGTGGCTCACATATCCCTGTACTCCGGGCACCTGGTCGTCCAGCTCGCTCAGCAGGCTGTGCCAGCCGGCACGGATGCGGTCGAGGGTGGACTCCTCGCGGCCACGCAGAGCGAGCCGGCGGTTGGCCTCGAAGTGGGTGCGGGTGACCACCACCGAGGCCAGCACATCGAAGGCCTCTGAGGCCTCGTCCAGGTCGAAACCGGCCTCTACCAGGGTGCGGACCCCGTAGTCGACCAGGGGCACGGCGCTGGGCGGGAAGCGTTGGTGGGTGTAGATCTGGTCGGCCACGCCGGGGAACTCGACCAGCACGTCGTGCACCGACCAGCCGAGGGTCCGGAGCCGCTGTTCCCAACCTGTGACGGTGTCGGAGGGCAGCTTGATCTGAGCGAACACCGCGTCGGTGATGGCGTCGACCAGCTCGTCCTTGTTGGAGACGTGGTAGTAGAGCGCCATGGTGGTGACGCCCAACTCGGGGGCCAGCTTGCGCATGCTCAAGCCCTGAAGGCCGTCACGGCGGGTGAGCGCGAGCGCAGCGTCGACGATGCGCTCACGGTCGAGACCCGGACTGTCGAGAGGTCGCCGGGCGCGGGGCGGTGGGGTCATCTGTACCCTCCCTGGGTCAGCGCCCCAAGGCTAGATGGCCGGCGGGGGCGGGGAAAAGGCGCGGCGCCTTCTGATCGCGCCCGTTGGGCCCCGAGCCGACCACTACCGCAGCGCTCACGGGGCCCGACGCCCTCTCAGGTGGACAGAGCGGCCTGCACGGCCGCAGCCATCTCGGCGGGGGCTTCGAGGGGGCCGAAGTGACCGAGGTGGCTGTGGGCCTCGAGGCGACCGTGGGGGAGGGCGGCAACGATGGCGTCGGCCACCATCGAAGGCCCGGGGGCCAGGGCCCCGCGGGCCACCGTCACCGGGCAGCCCACCTCACCGAGGCGGCCGAAGGCGCCATGACGACCACCCATCTCGTAGACCCGGGCTTCGTGCTCGGGGGGGCACTTGAGGTGAAGGCTCCCGTCGGCTTCCTCTCGGAAGGCGCCGTCGAGGTAGGCATCGAGGGCTTCGATGCTGATCGCGCTGAGTGGAGGTTTGGACGAGAAGTTCACGAAGGCCTCGGCGCGGTCGGTGAAGCGGGCCCGGCGGCGGCGTGCGCCCGCCGCCAGCGGGTTCTCGCTCAGCACCTCGGCCAGGGCCTCGATCTCGTTCTCTTCGGGAGTGGGGAACACAACGGGTTCATAGACCCACAGGGCCTCGAAGGTGCCGGGCCGAAGCTGTTCGGCCAAGAGCAGGGCCGCTCCACCCTTGGAGTGGCCGGCCGCCACGCAGCCCGTGATGCCCAGCTCGTCCACCACGGCCAGCACGTCGTCGGCGAACCCCTCCCAGTCGAAGCGGTGGTCGTCGGGAGCGGGGGAGTCGCCGTGGCCCCGCAGGTCGGGGGCCCAGCAGTGGAACCCTTCCAGTTGCTGGGCCAGGGGCCGCCACACCAGCCCGCAGAAACCCGTGGCGTGGCACAAGAGGAGGGGCTTGCCCGTTCCGCCCAGGTCGTGGACGGCCAGGCTGATCTCGTGGGTGCTGGTCGCTCGGCGCACGCCGCATCCTGTCAGCCGCCCGCCCACCCGGTCTAGCTTGGATGGGGTGAGCCTCCCCCTCCGGCCCACCGCCACCCTGGGCCGCCTGGTCCCCTGGGTGAGCGAGCTGGCCCGCACCGCGCCCGGGCTGGTACGCGCCTTCGGACCGGTGCGCAACGAGCTGGATCCCCGTACCCACGAGCAGTTGGCGGTGGTGGTGGCGGCGGCCAGCGACTCCACCCTGACGGTCTGGATCCACGAGTCCTGGCGCGACTTCCTGGGCGGCGAGCCCGAGCATCCCGAGGCCGCGGTGGTGCTGGCCTGGGCACGGCGCTCGGCTTTGGAGGGCACACCGGGAGACTCCGGCGAGCTGTCCTGGCACCTGGCGCCGGGTGCGGTTCGGGCGGTGAGGGCGGTGGTGGCCGCGTCGGCGGTTTCCTCATTGGTCACCAACAGCTCCCAGGACTGGTGGGAGCGCCTGACCAACCCGTCCTGGCCCCGGCTGGAGGCGCGACTCGACCTTGCCGAGGTGGGAGCAGGAGTGGGCCGCAGCGCCACCGAGGCGGCCCTCGTTCTGGGCGCTCTGCCCGTCCTGGTGCCCCTCACGGCATCGGCAGGGTTGATGAGGGTGGCCACGCGGCTGGCCCCGGCAATCCCGGCTGTGCGCACACCACCCGAAGGTGATGACAACCTGGCCGTCCACCTGCTGCGCGAGCTGGTACCCCAGGCTCTGGGCCATGCTCTCGTGCGCACGCTGGTGCTGGCCTGGCCCCGGCCGCTGGTCGTGGGCGTACGGGCAGGCCTGGCCGAGGCCACCGTGCGGGTGTCGCGCCGGCAGGTGGAGATCGCCGAGGGCATCGGCGACGATGCGGGCGTGGTCCTGGAAGGGCTCGTCGACGTGCTGAGCGCCATCGGGGCCCGCCGCCTGGGCCGCGACCTCTCCGAGCTGGATCCCGCCGGCCCCGCTGAGACCTGACCTGGCTGGCTCAGGGTGCTGGCAGAGTGAAGCGCTGGAAGAACTCCCAGCCCAGGGCGCTGGCGTCCAGGTCGAAGGTGGTGTAGCCGACGATGTCGGCGATGCTCTGGCTGAACTCGCTGCCCGGCCAGGAGTGGCCACCGGCGGGAACCACGTACAGCTCCACGTCGGCTCCGGGCGGGCAGTCCCACACCCGGTGGATCACCTCGTCGGTGGTGCCTTCCAGTGTCGTGTCGGTGAAGCTGTCGCAGCCGTTGCGCTCGGCCCAGGTCGCTGGCGCGCTGCGGGTAGCCGGGGCCGTCGAGGTCAGGTGCCGGGAGGGTGGTGGGTGCAGCGTCGGGATCGACGTTGCCCAGCAGGCCCGGGACGACCCCGACGCCACCGTTGAACACCAGGATGGGGTCGGCACCGCCGTGCTCGGTGAGCATCGGCACCGGTCGGCCCGGCGTGCAGGGCTGGGGGTCCTCCAACCCGGCGATGGGGGCGACGGCGGCGAAGCGGTCGGCCATAGTGCAGCCCACGAGGCTGCTCATCATGGCGCCATTGGACAGCCCGGTTGCGTACACGCGGGATGTGTCCAGGCAGAGGTCGGCCTCGAGGGTGTCGAGCAGGGCGGTGACGAAGGCCAGGTCGCCGTTGGGCTGGTCTCCTTCCTGGCTGATGTTCCAGCGCACCGGTTCGCCGGTGCCGTGGGGGAAGGCGGCCACGAAGCCCTCGGCTTCGGCCAGTTCGGCGTAGCCGGTCATCCCGGCGTGGATCTCGGCTCCTTCGGCCAGCCCGTGGAAGTCGACCACGAGAGGCAGGGGCGCGGTGCCGTCATGTGCCTCCGGGGTGGTGAGCAGGAACCACCGTTCGGTACCGGCCACGTCCAGGGTGCGGCGTTCCTCGTGCAACGCGCCCGTGGTGGTGGTGCCGCAACCGGCGGAAGGCACCGGACCTGCGGCGACAGCCACCGGGTCACCGGCCGTCGTCGCGGTCGTGCCTTCAGAGGTGGCGGTGTCGGCGGCGGTGTCGTCGGTGGCGACTTCGCCCTCGCCGGTGGTCGACTCCTCGCTGCTGTCGCTGCACGCGGCGAGGCCGAGCGCTGCGATCAGCACCAGCGCGAGCATGCGACGGTGGTTGGCGGTGGTCATCGTTCCCCTCCAGGTATTGCGATCACGCGAAGGCGTTGAGGCCGGTGATGGCCTGGCCGAGCACGAGCTGGTGGATCTCGTTGGTGCCCTCGTAGGTGTAGACGGATTCGAGGTTGTTCATGTGGCGGATGACGGGGTACTCGAGGGTGATCCCGTTGGCGCCGAGCACCGAGCGGGCCTCGCGGGCCACCCACAGCGCCTCGCGGACGTTGTCCATCTTGCCGAAGCTGACCTGGGCCGAGGACAGCCGTCCCTGGTCCTTCAGCCGGCCCAGGTGCAGGGCCACGCAGCGTGCCCTTCTGCACCCGCACCATCATCTCGACGAGCTTGCGCTGCGTGAGCTGGAACCGGACGATGGGCTTGCCGAACTGCTGGCGTGTCTCCGGCGTAGTCGAGTGCGGTCTCATAGCAGGCCCGTGCCGGCGCCGACGGCCCCCCACAGGATCCCGTAGCGGGCTTCGTTGAGGCACGACAGCGGTCCCGCGCATCGAGCGACACCTCGGGGAGCCGGAGCCGAGTCGGGCAGGCGGACGTCGTCGAGGATCAGCTCGCGAGGTGACCGAGGCTCGCAGCGAGAGCTTGCGCGTGGATGTCTGGGTGCGATGAAGCCGGGCGTGTCGGTGGGGACGATGAAGCCCGCGTATGCCGACGTCCGCTCCGTCCTCGATGCCACGGGCCCACACGACGGCCACGTCGGCGATGCCGCCGTTGGTGATCCACATCTTGGTGCCGTTGAGCACCCAGTCGTCGCCGTCGCGCTCGGCGGGCGGTGGTGCGCATCGAGGACGGGTCGCTGCCCGAGTCGGGTTCGGTGAGGCCGAAGCAGCCGATGGCCTCGCCCGCCGCCATGCGGGGAAGCCACTCCTGCTTCTGGTCCTCGGAGCCGAACCTCCAGATGGGGAACATGGCCAGCGATCCCTGGACCGACACGAACGACCGGGCCCCGCTGTCGCCCGCTTCGAGTTCGAGGCAGGCCAGGCCGTACTGGGTGGCGCTGGTGCCCGGCGCAGCCGTAGCCCTCGAGGTGCATGCCCGAGCAGCCCGAGGGCCCCCATCTCTTTGGCCAGCTCCTTGGGGAAGGTGCCCGTTTCGAACCAGTCGGCCACGTTCGGGGACGATCCGGTCGTTGACGAAGCTGGCGGACCGTGTCGCGCAGCATCCGCTCCTCGTCGGACGAGCAGGGTGTCAGGTCTGCAGGAAGTCGTGGGGATCGCCGGTGCCGAAGGTGGACGCTGGTCGGGTACCGCTCATGTTCGCCAGTGTGGTCGGTGTCCGGCGCCGTGATGCCACCGGAGCCCCGAACGCCCACTCGCTGGGCACGGGCGGTCACGTTGCTCCTATCCTCGGGGCATGGCGATCACCGAGCCGTCCCCCGTCGGGTCCGACGAGCACCGAGCCCAGGTGCGCCGGCGGAGGCGGCGCTGCTCGATCCGGCGTGGGCGCACATCGTCGAGATGGTCCTGTCGCCGGGACGGCGACACCTACGAGGCGGCCGCGGTCGACGGGCGGGTGCGGTTCCGGTCGATCGCCCGAGGATTCGGGTGGGCGTTTCGAGGTGGTGTCGGTGCGAGGGGCGCGACCCGCTCGCCGAACAGGCCACCGACCGCTTCGCTCCGCTGGCCGACGAGACGGCCAACCGCTCCCCGACCGCACCGTCAACTCCTACCCGTACGCGTACCTCCAGTTGTCGCAGCTCTTCGACGCGTCCGGCGGCGCCCTGACCTGTGCGCCATCCACACCGCGGGTCACAACTGGGCCGACCAGGGCGGCCACCTCGGCGAGCATGGCTCGATCGACGTGGTGCAGGCCCAGGGCCCCGTTCATCATGGCCGGAGCGGGCGTGCGCGACGACGGACTTGGTCGCCCGGTCGTGTCGGCTGGTCGACGTGGCACCCACCGTCGCTGCGCTGATGGGCGTTGCGCCTGACCGCGGGGGTCGGGGAGAACGGCGCGCGACCCGGGAGGGTCCCTCTCGCTCGCCAGGACGGCGAGGTCGTCGACGAGGTCATCGATCGCCGCGGCCGACGCCCCGATCACGTGATCGGGTTCCTCTTCGACGGAGCCAACGCCAACGTGCTCTACGACCTGGCGGCGCGGGGTGAGGCCCCGAACGTGGCACGGCTGATCGAGATGGGTACCGCGTTCGCCTACGGTGCGATGTCGTCACTGCCCGACGGTCACGCTGGCCAACCACACGTCGATCCTCACCGGTGTGCTAGCCCGGGCCACCACGGCATCCTGCACAACGCGTGGTGGGATCGGGCGACCCGCAGCAGATCATCACCAACTCGCCCGGCCACTGGATCACCGCGATGGACGCACGCTGGGCGACGACGTCGAGACCCTCTTCGAGGCGGTGACCCGGACCTGGCCCGAGCGCGGTGACGGCGTCGCATCAACGAGCCGGCCGACGCGGGGCGCGGCGTACTCGACTTCGACGAGCTGCGGGCCGGGCGTGATCTGGGCCGACCGCCGAGCGAGCTGCCCCACACCACCGAACGGTTCGTGCGACCGGTGAAGGAGTACGAGTGGTCGTCCAAGGTCGACCACGCCGGGGTCGAGCAGTTCGTCGGTCTGGGCGGACTACCGAGGCAGCGAAGGCCGCCGCAGTTCACGTGGTGCAACTTCACCCTCACCGACGCCGCCTTCCACGAGGGTGGCCCGTACTCGGAGATCGCCGCGGCGAGCGTGCACGACACCGACGCCCGCCTCGGCGACATCCTCGACCGCCGTGGAGCAGTCGGGCGTCTTCGACCGCACGGCCTTCTTCCTCGTCGCCGACCACGGCATGGAGGAGTCCAACCCCGAGTGCACCGGCAACTGGGCCGATGCTCTCGACTGCCACCGGGCTGCGCCTACCGCGACGAGGGCTACGGCGTTCATCTACGTGAACCCTTGAGCTGAGGGGAGTCCTGCGCGTTCAGGAGCTGGCGGGCTGCTGCGGGCTGCGGTCGTCGTACCAGGGCCAGCGCTGGGCGCTCGTCACGACCAGTCCCTGGTGGCGGGGCCGGGGGCGGGGGGGGCGGGATCTGCCGGTGCCGGGGAATCGGCGGCCGGGGCTTCGGGTGCGCTGAGCGGTGGCATCGTTGCCTCCTGGTATGCAATCGGGACGCCGTTGTCACGATTCCGTAACACTATAGGGCTGAGCCCGCCGTGCTACACGGCTTTCCACGGACAATCCGCTCAAGAAACTGACGAACCGCGAGCGAATCGGTTGTCTGTGGACAACCTGTGGACAGGTTAGCGGGCGGGTTGCCCGGATCGGGTGATCCCGCCAAGTGGCGGTCAGGCCTGGCGTTGGCCGAACACGCCGAGCAGCTTGGTGAGCTCGTCCTGGATGGTGCGGGCACGATGTAGCCGCTCTCGTCGCGGATCGGTGTCCCAGTGGTCGCGGACGTCCTCGGCGGTGAGGTTCGGCGTTGTCAGTAGCCGGGGGTGAGGCCGACGAAGAAGCGGCTGATGCAGCCACCGGCCGCCGAGTAGATCTCGCCGGTGACGGGGCAGTCCTCGTGCACCAGCCACGCCACGAGCGGTGATACCAGCGTCGGGTGCGAGGGCTGTCGCCGAGCGGGCCGAGCAGCTCCTCGGTCATGCGGGTCTTGGCGACCGGGGCGATGGCGTTGACCTTGATGTTGTTGCGGTCGCCCTCGATGGCGAGCACGTTGGTCAGCCCGACCAGGCCCATCTTCGCGGCGCCGTAGTTGGCCTGGCCGAAGTTGCCGAGCACGCCGGCGTTGGAGGCCGTGTTGACGACCCGGCCGTAGTTCTTCTCGCGCATGATCTTCCAGGCCGGGATGGTGACGTAGAAGGCGCCGTTGAGGTGCACGTCGATCACCGGGTCGAGCAGCTCGGGCGTCATGTTGTGGAACGACTTGTCGCGCAGGATGCCGGCGTTGTTGATGACGATGTCGACGGTGCCGTAGGCGTCGACCGCGGTCTGCACGATCGCCTGGCCGCCCTCGGGGGTGGCGACGCTGTCGGTGTTGGGCACGGCCTCGCCGCCGAGATCGCGGATCTCCTTGGCGGTCTTCTCGGCGGGACCTTCGTCGCCGCCCTCGCCCGAGATCGAGCCACCGAGGTCGTTGATCACGATGCGCGCACCACGCTGAGGCGAGCAGCAGCGCGTGCTCGCGGCCGAGACCGCCACCAGCGCCGGTGATGATCGCGACCTTGCCGTCGTATCCGAGATCAGCCATGTCGTCGTCCCTTCAAGGATCTAGCGCGTGTCCGTTCGTGGTCCGGGCATCGCGCCGGAGCGTGCCGGCAGGTTCAGCGAGGGTCGGAGAGCCGACCGAAGCCGCGAAGAGCCATCAGTACAGCCATCAGCTCAACTGCTCGGCGGCGTATGTGGTGAGGCGCTTGTAGTCGACCTTGCCGTTCGGGGCGCGGCCGATGGTGTCGATGGTGACGACGCGCTTCGGCGCCTTGAAGGCCGCCAGCTTGCCCTTGACGTGGCGCGACGAGCGTCGTCCTCGTCGAGCGTCCGAGTCGCCGGGCCAGAGCTCGACCACGGCGGTGATCGACTCGCCGAACTTGTCGTCGGGAGAGCCCGACCACGACGGCGTCGTGCACCGTCGCGGTGGCGTTTGAGCACCTCCTCGACCTCCTCGGGGAACACCTTCTCGCCGCCGGTGTTGATGCACTGCGAGCCGCGTCCGAGCAGCGTGAGGGTGCCGTCGGCCTCGACCATCGGCGTAGTCACCGGGGATCGAGTAGGTCTCGCCGTCGATGTCGACGAAGGTGGCCGCCGTCTTCTCCTCGTCCTTGTAGTAGCCGATGGGCGTGAAGCCCCGCACGGCCACCTGGCCGATCTCGCCGGACCCGGGCTCGACGTCGCGACCGTCGTCGGTGATCACCCTGGCGTTCTCGCCGAGCGAGAACTTGGCCGTGCTCGAGGTGCCGCCGGCCGTCGACACCGACTGGCCGAGGCCGACCGCCTCCGAGGACGAGAAGGCGTCGATCAGCATCATGCCGGGGTGGTGGCGCAGGAGGCCCTGCTTCACCTCCTCGCTCCACATCACGCCCGAGCGAAGTGACCGCGAACAGGCTCGAGATGTCCCAGCGGTCGGGTTCGGCGTCGAGGGCGTCGAGCATGGGCTTGGCGAAGGCGTCGCCGACGATGGCGATGCTGTTCACCTTCTCGCGCTCGATGGTGTCGAGCAGCTCGTCGACGTCGAACGTGCGGCCCTCCAGCGGTGACCACCGACCCGCCGCCGGACAGGACGATGAGCGAGGTGAACTGGCCGGTGCCGTGCATCAGCGGGCAGGCCGGGGTCTGCGACATGCCCGGGCCCGTTGACCGCACGGTCGACGATGGCGAGGTCGGCCTCGTCGTCGCGGATGCTCGGGTTGGTGGCTCCGACGGTGGCCCGGATCAGGTCGTCCTGGCGCCACATCACGCCCTTGGGCATGCCGGTGGTGCCGCCTGTGTAGAGGAAGTCAGGTCGTCGCCGTCGCGGCCCCAGGGCGGCGACGACCCGCTCGGCGGCGGCCGCGGCCGCCGTCCTCGAACGGCGTGGCCCACGTCGGGGCACGGGCCCGCTGCCGTCGTCGACCCAGAGCCACGTGCTGCACCCCGACACTCGTCGCGGATCGTCGTCGATCCTGTCGGCGAAGGTGCCGTGGAACACGACGGCGACCGCGTCGGCGTTGTCCCAGAGGTAGATGAGCTCGTCGTCGACGTAGCGGTAGTTGGTGTTGACGGGCACCAGGCCGGCCTTGAAGGCCGCGAACATCGACTCGAGGTACTCGGGGCAGTTGTAGAGGTACTGCGCGACCTTGTCCTGGTGGTCCACCCCGGCGTCGAGGAGGGTACGGGCGATGCCGTCGGCCCGCCGGTCGAACTCGGCCCAGCTGCGGCGCACGGTCGCCCTGCACCAGCGCCGGCGCGTCGGGGATCCGTTCGGCGACCCGCTCCCAGATGTCGGCGTAGTTCCATCCCGGCATTGGTGCTCCCCTCGTGCGGTGCGTGCTACGTCGGTGCGGCGCCGATCAAGCACCACCGTTGGCCGGGCGCCACTCGCGGTGGTACTGCCGGCCAGGGACGGCGCTTCGGATGCGGGACCACGACAGGGATCTCGACAGGGATTTCGACAGAGGGTAGACCACGATGGACTTCGAGCTGCCGCCGGACGACGACCCCGACGCCGCCGGCGGTGCGGGCGTGGCTGGCCGCGCACCCCGACGCCCTCGGGCCGCGAGCTGGCCGAGGCCGGCTACGTGGCGCCGCACTGGCCCCGCCCGTGGGGCCTCGACGCCGACCCGATCCACCAGCTCGTCATCGACGAGGAGCTGCGCCGGCCAGGTGTCCGGCGGCCCAGCAACATGATCGGCATCGGCTGGGCCGGCCCGACGATCCTGCACGCCGGCACCGAGGCGCAGAAGGAGCGCTACCTCTTCCCGCTGCTGGCCGGCGAGGAGATCTGGTGCCAGCTGTTCAGCGAGCCCGAGGCGGGCAGCGACCTGGCGAACCTCGGCACCCGGGCGGTGCGCGACGGCGACGAGTACGTCGTCAACGGCCAGAAGATCTGGACGTCGCTGGCCCAGTTCTCGCAGTTCGGGATCCTCATCGCCCGCACCGACCCCGACGCCCCCAAGCACAAGGGCATCTCGTACTTCATCTGCCCGATGGACGCCGCCGGGCATCGAGATCCGCCCCATCATCGAGATGACCGGGGGCCACACCTTCAACGAGGTGTTCTTCACCGACGTGCGCCTGCCCGCCGAGAACCTGGTGGGCGAGGAGAACGACGGCTGGCGCCTGGCCAAGGTGACGCTCGGCAACGAGCGGGTGTCGCTGTCTCGGGCGGCGGTGCGCTGTGGGGCATCGGCCCGACCGCCGATGACCTGCTCGACCTGGTCCGGCCCGGAGGGTGGTGTCAGCGACCCGCACCTGCGCCAGCGGCGCGCGTCCGCTCCACATCGAGGCCGAGATCCTGCGCCTCATCCGGCTGCGCACGGTCACCGCCGCCATCCAGGGCGAGCCTCCGGGCCCGAGGCATCGATCCGCAAGGTCCTCGCCGACGAGCACGGCCAGACGGTCATGGCCCTGGCCAAGGACCTCGAGGGCGCGGCATGCTCGGGGCGCCGACGCTCGACGGCCTGAGGGCGTCGGCCGCGGCTGCACGGCCTCGGAGCGACCGGCGAGCGTGGCACTACGGCTACCTGTTCTCGCCCGGCGCTCACCATCGGCGGCGGCACCGGCGACGTGCAGCGCAACATCGTCGCCGAGCGGGTGCTCGGCCTGCCCCACGACATCGACGTCGAAGCAGGGCCTCACCTGGGCCGAGGCCCGGCGCCCGGCGACCGGCCACGCGTCGGCATCGACCAGACTCGCCGATCCGCCCGACGCCGCGGAGTGCTGTAGATGATCGGCCATGGCCGACGGACGACGACCGACGTCCTCGACCGCCACGACGAAGGTCGTCGCCGCGATCGACCTGCCGGGGGTGCCCGCGGGCACGCCGGGCAAGGTGCATCCTGGCCAACGGGCGTCACCTGGAACCGCTACCGGGTGCTGTTCGAGAACGGCCGCGACCTGGGCAGCCTCGACCGCTCCGATCTGGCCCGCCGCTCCGAGTGGCCGGAGCCGGCACCGGCCTGAACCACATCGACCAACCATGACCGCGCCGGTGATGTGCCTGCGTGGCAAGAGGAGGGCACAGTGAAGATCAGCATGCAGCTCATCGTACGCCGGCGGATACAAGCGACTCGGCGGCGGTGGTGCGCTCAGTACGAGAAGGCCGGCCTCGACATGGTCTGGGTGGCCGAGGCCTACGGCTTCGACGCCGTCAGCCTCATGGGCTACCTGGCGGCCACCACCTCGACCGATCACCATCGCCTCGGGCATCCTGCCCATCTACACCCGCACACCGACGCTCCTGGCGCCATGACCGCGGCGGGCATCGACGCGCTGTCGCGACGGCCGCTGCATCCTGGGTCTCGGGGCCTCGCGGGCCGCAGGTCATCGAGGGCTTGCACGGCGTCCCCTACGACACGCCCATCGGACGCACCCGCGAGATCATCGAGATCTGCCGCAAGGTCTGGAAGCGCGAGGACCGGCTGGTCCACGACGGGCCGCTCTACCACCTCCCGCTCCCCGAGGGGCAGGGCACCGGCCTCGGCAAGCCGCTCAAGATCATCAACCACCCCGTTCGCGGCCGACATCCCGATCTACGTGGCGTCGCTCGGCCCGAAGAACGTCGCGATGACCGCCGAGGTGGCCGACGGCTGGCTGCCGATCTTCTACATGCCCGAGAAGGCCGAGGACGTGTGGGGCGACGATCTCGCGCCGGGTCGGCCAAGCGGTCCGCCGATCTCGCCCCGCTCGACGTGGTCGGCCGGCGGCATGGTCGCCATCGGCCGACGACCAAGAAGCATGCTCGACTTCGGCCGCCCGATGATGGCGCTCTACGTCGGTGGCATGGGCGCCAAGGGCAAGAACTTCTACAACGACCTCGTCTGCCGCTACGGCTACGAGGAGGAGGCCGAAGAAGATCCAGGACCTCTACCTCGACGGCAAGAAGGACGAGGCGGCCGCGCTCATCCCCGACGAGCTGCTCGACCTCACCAACCTGTGCGGCGACGAGGGCTGGGTGCAGGAGCGCCTCCAGGCCTACAAGGAGGCCGGTGTCACCAACCTGCTGGTCACCCCCATCGGTGACCCCGCCGAGGTCATCTCCAAGGTGCGGGAGTGGCTCGCCTGAGGGCCAGGGGCCTGCGTCAGACCAGAGCGGTGCTGCGGTCCAGGACCGCTTCGGCCTCGGCCACGAAGCGGCGTCACCAGTTCGCCGGCCGGCACCAGCTCGTTCGATGGCACCGACGCCCTGGCCGGCCGGGTAGAACTCGCGCTCGGGGTCGATGTCGGGTGCCTCGGGTGGCGCCCCCAGGTGGTTGGCACCGTCGTTCATCGACCGCAGGAACTGGACCGGGAAGGGCTGCGAGCTCGTCGGGGTGCTCTTCCCACCACCGGGTGTAGCCGTTGGAGACGACCCGGCAGGTCTTGCCGGTGTAGGCGCGGGTGATGACCGTGCCGTCCTCGCCGGTGGCCAGCAGCGTGTCCTTGTAGCCCGCCGACCGTGCGGGCCTCGGGGGTGGCGATGAAGCGCGTGCCCACCCAGACACCGTCGGCGCCGAGGGTCAGCGCGGCGGCCAGGCCGCGGCCGTCGACGATGCCACCGGCGGCCACGACCGGTACCCGGTCACCCACGGCGTCGACGACCTGGGGGACCAGGGCCATGGTGGCGACCTGACCGGTGTGGCCCCCGGCCTCGGTGCCCTGGGCCACCACGATGTCGCAGCCGGCCTCGACGGCGGACGACGGCGTGGCGGACCTTGCCGCACATGTTGATCACGAGCACGTTGTGGTCGTGGCACAGGTCGATGGCGTCACGGGGCACGCCGAGCCCGGCCACGAACACGGTGGCACCGTCGTCGATGATGGTGCGCACCTGGGCCACCATGTCGCCGGGCGCGGCGGTGAGCAGGTCGACCCCGAAGGGCTTGGCGGTGCGGGCCCTCACGCCGCGCATCTCCTCGACCAGCGCATCGGGTCCCATGGTCGAAGCTCCCAGGCAGCCGAAACCGCCCGCTTCGGACACGGCCGCGGTCAGCTCGTGGTAGGACACCCCACCCATGCCGGCGAGCATGACGGGGTGCTCGATCTCGAGGATGTCGGTCAGTCGGGTACGCATCAGCTTCCTCCCAATCGGTAGGTCTGGACGGCATGGGCCACGACGCGGCCCTCGTCGTCGGTTGCGGTTATCTCGGTGAAGACCAGCTCCCGGCCCCGCTTGACGGTGCGGGCGTGGCAGGTCAGGTCGGAGCGCTTGGCGGCGCCCACGTACTGGATGGCAAGGCTGACCGTGGAAGCCCGGGCTCCCCGGTCGAAGTCGTGGTGTGACCAGGCTGCGGCCGCGCCCGCGGTGTCGAGCACCGATGCCAGCACCCCACCGTGGTAGTAGGTCCCGTCGTTGGTCAGCTCTTCGCGGAAGGGCAGGCGCACGGTGACGTCGTCGTGCTCGTAGCGCTCGAACACCAGACCCAGCCAGCCCATGAAGGGGGTGGTCGGCATGAGCTCGGCCACGGCCCGGCGCCGACGCTCCTGTTCGGTGTCACTGAGCGTGTCGCTCGGCGTGTCACTGAGCGTGTCGCTCGGCGTGTCACTGAGCGTGTCGCTCGGCTCGCCGTTCACTCGGCCTCTCCTCCGACTGTCACTGGTCCCGGACCCACCGGTAGGGTACTTGACCAAGCGGTCAAGTACCGGATCCGGGGGGATCCGGACCGCACCCGAGAGGACGAGGAGGAGCCGTGCGCTGGACGATCGAGGACACCGCCGAACAGGCCGAGTTCCGGGCCCGGATGCGGGCCTGGCTGGCCGAGGTGCTGCCAGCGGACTGGGTGGCGGCCGTCGACGCCGACGACGACGAGGCCCACGCCACGGCCCGCCGCGCCGCTGAGGGAGCGGGCTGGAACCCCTTCGTGTGGACCCGCCAGATAGGCGAGAGCGGCTACGCCGCCCCGCTCTGGCCCAGCGAGTACGGAGGGATGTCGGCTCCGTCCTGGGCGGTCCGGGTGGTGCGCGAAGAACTCGAGCGTCACCGCCTGCCCACCGTGAGCATCAACGTTCTCGGACTGGGCCTGGCCGGGCCCACCCTGATCGAGCACGGCAGCGACGCCCACAAGGAGCGCTACCTGCGCAAGATCCTCACCGGTGAGGAGATCTGGTGCCAGCTGTTCTCCGAACCCGGGTCGGGTTCGGACCTGGCCTCGCTCAGCACCCGGGCGGTGCGCGACGGAGACGAGTGGGTGATCAACGGCCAGAAGGTGTGGACCTCGGTGGCCCAGTTCTCCCACTACGGGATGCTGGTGGCCCGCACCGACCCCGAGGTGCCCAAGCACGAAGGACTCACCTACTTCGTGCTTGATATGCACGCGCCCGGGGTGGACATTCGACCCCTCCGCCAGCTCACCGGCTCATCGGAGTTCAACGAGGTCTACCTGACCGACGTGCGCATCCCCGACGACCAGCGGGTGGGTGACGTCGGCGACGGATGGAGGGTTGCGCGCACCACCCTGATGAACGAGCGCGTGGCCCTTTCGGGCATCTCGCTCGACGCCGTGGCCTTCACCGGCGGCGTGCGCCGCGACCCCTGGGCGTCTTTCCTCGATTCGGTGCCCGACCGCTCCGACCCCCAGGTGCGCCAGGCCATCGCCCAGTTCTGGATAGAACAGCAGGTCAAGGAGGTCACTGCATTCCGGGCGGCCTCGGCCCGCCAGTCCGGCGCCCAACCCGGCCCGGAGGGATCCATCGGCAAGGTGTTCAACGCCGAGTACAACCAACGTCGCAGCTCGTGGCTGGTCACCCAACGGGGACCGGCGGGAGTGGCCTGGGAGCCAGGAGACAGCGAGGCCGAGGCCAAGGCCCACGCCTTCCTGCGGGCCCGGGCCAACACCATCGAGGGGGGCACCTCGGAGATCCTGCGCAACATGATCGGCGAGCGCGTGCTGGGACTGCCCCGCGAGCCTGAACCGGACAAGGACCTGGCCTGGCGCGAGCTCCTGCGCAGCTGAACAGCTGCGCAGCTGTGCCGCGGCTCGCAGCGCCGCCGCTAACGTCCCGACGTGCCCGAACCCCTGATCCCCCCTGCCGGCGGACCCGCCGGCGGACCCGGCAGCGGTGAGCCCGCGGTCGACCACCTGGGGCAACGGGTGCTCACGGGCACCGAGACCTGGTGGTGGTACCTCGTCGCCGGGGTCAGCTACGTCATCGCGGGCGTGTACCAGAAGTGGTTGCTGAACTGGATAATCGGCCCGGTCTGGCTCGTCGCCGTGGTGTGGGTCGGACCGCCCCTGTGGGATCGGCTTCGGGGGCGCCGGGATACCCGGGGCGCCGGAGGCGCCAGACGCGCGCCAGGTGCCGGAGGGGCGACGGGGGGTGACCCCTCGCCGTGAGCTGGGCTGCCCACCAGTTCGAGGTCTACGCCATCGAGGCGCACCTCCCCCGCAAGATGCAGGGGCAGGTGAGCTTCTTCGGCATCTTCCTGGGCGACGCCACGCCCGATCTGCTCTCCAAGTTCTGGGTGTACGGCGTCACGATCGGCGACACGCACTACGGGGCCTCGGTGCCCCACCAGTGGCACCGGGGCTGGCCCGGCATGGGTATCACCCACACAGTGTTCATGGGAGCGCTGCTGACAGCGCTGCTGTGGGCATGGAAGCGCAACCGGGCCCTGACCATCGGCTACCTCCTGGGCTACGCGGCCCACGCCCTCACCGACGTGAACGACAGCGTGGGGACCGTGCTCCTGTTCCCGTTCTCGGACCTCAACTGGACGGTGGAGACCTGGGCCTACGCGGCCACCGTGGAAGGCGGGAAGTACCTCGACGCGGCGGCCTACTACTCGAGCCTGGGGCTGGTCATGGACCTGGTGTGGTTCGCGGTCGTGCTGGCCTCGTGGCGGGTGCTCACACGCGAGTTCTGGCGGACCCAGGTGGTGCCTGCCAGCCCCCACTCATGGGCGCGCCTCTCCCGTTTCATGCCCGAACGGGTGCTGCTGGCCGTGTACCGGGGTGTCTTCTTCTACGGCGTGTGCCGCCTGGTGGCCTGGAGCGGTTGGGCGCACCTGGTGGCGCGCCCGGTGATCGACGGGGTGAAGCGCGTCGGCTATCCCTACGACCTGACCTGGACCGGGCCGTGGTGGATCACAGCCCGGTCATTGCCCCACGTCTCGCCCTGGATCGTGCTGCCGGCGGTGGCCGTGCTGCTGGTGGCCGTCTACGGGACGGCGATCCTGCTGTGGGAACCGATGGGCAGGGCCCAGGCCCGGCGGGAAGCGACCGAGCGGGCTCGGCGGCCCTGACCACCCTCGGCCACCCAACGGTCCGCGGCCCGCACCGGTTCGGCCCCCAGGACGGGTACGGGGTCGAGGTCGAGGTGCCGAAGGAACGCAACGGTGTTGGCGTCTCGGGCGATCGTGCTCGGCGGGGCCACCAGGCCCACGTCGGCCAGCGCCTGGTGCAGGGGATCCTTGGCCATCGTCACGACCAGTGCGGCCGCGGCCGCCACCGTCTCGCCGTTGGAGACGCAGTTCATGCACATGGTGGCCACCCTAGCCGAGGCCCGCTCTGCCGCTCCGGCCCTCTCAGCCGTTTCCGCCGGCGCCTCGGGCTGGCGGCCAGGCGTAGGTGACGGTCACCGGCAGGTGGTCCGAGATCACCATGAGAGCCTCGACCACAGCCGGGTCGCGGGGAATCGAAGCGGCCAGCACCTCCACCTCGGAGGTGGCCAGCACGGCATCGAGGCGTCGCACCGGTGACCCCGAGCGCGGCCCCGGAGGCCAGCAGGTGGCCCCCGAGCCCAGGCCCGCCGCCGGCCAGGCGTCCACCAGGCCCGCCCGTCGGAGCGGATCCAGCCAGACCGTCGCCGGGTCGTCGTTGAAGTCGCCGGCCACGACCACGGGCACCGGGCCAGCGGGGGGCACCGGGCCAGCGGGGGGCACCGGGCCAGCGGGGGGCACCGGGCCAGCGGGGGGCACCGGGTCGGCCAGGGCCGGAAGGCCGGCCAGCTGGGCCACCTCGGCCTGACGGTTTGACTCTGCGCCGTGAGGGCTCAGGTGGACGTCGACCACCACGAGGTCCGCGCCTCCGGGCCCGGCCAGCTCGGCCACGATGGCGACCCTCCGGCTGAAGTGCCACCAGCGCCGCGGGTGGGTCAGAGCGATCGTGCGCGCCCGGAGCAGCGGAAGGGTGCTCAGCACGGCCAGCCCCTCGGCGGGGGACACCAACGGCCAGTGCTTGAAGGCCCAGTGGTGTGCCACGGCCCCGAGCCGCCCGGCCAGCCGGGTGGCCTGGGAGCGCTGGATCTCCTGCAGGAACACCACGTCGGCGTCCTGAGCCTCCAGGTGGTCGGCCACCGCGTGCAGGTCGGGACGTTCACGGCCGAGAAGGTTCCAGGTCACCACCCGTAGAGCGCCCTCCACGGATGCCGACGCTATCCCTGCCCGGAGGCAGTCGTGGAGGCGAAGGCGCCCGGGCCCGTGAACGCCCGTCGGTGCCAACGGCGGGGGGTGGTGATGAGGGCGCGGGGGTAGTCCTCCCAGAGCCACCGGGCGTAGTTGCGGCGGGTCCACTCGTTGCGGTCGATCAGCCAGAGGGGGATCCGGGTGCCCTTTCTGTGCTGGAGGGCCCGGGCCAGCCAGAGCGCCATGCGGTGGTCGGGCAGCAGGTCGCGGGTCACCCGGCGTAGGTAGGCGTCGGTGGCCACATCAGCGTCGGTGGGCCCGGCGGCCAGGATGGCCTCGGCCGCCCAGCGCCCGGTCAGAAGGGCCGACCCGATCCCTTCGCCGGTCATCGGGTCACATGCCGCAGCCGCGTCACCCACCCAGAGCGCACGACCCGTCGCCACGACAACCCGGTCGACCCGGGTGGGGATCGGCCACGCCCGGGGTGGGTCCTCGAAGGTCACGTCCTCGCCCAGCACACGGCGGATGTGGGGGCGGTCCAACAGCTCGGGCCACCGGTTCTTCATGGCCGCCGCCGACCGGGGCTTGATCGGGGTGTCGGGCGCCGTCCAGATCCCCAGGCCGACGTTGGTGACCCCGTCTCCCAGGGGGAAGGACCAGGCGTAGCCGGGCAACAGGTCGGCGTCGAACCACACCACCAGCTCTCCGGCTCTCTGGCCCGACACGTTGTGGGCGTACTGGCGAAACGCGTACCAGTCGCCCCGGTAGTGGGGATCGCCCGCCCCGAGCGCCTTGCGGGTCGGGGACCACATCCCGTCCGCTCCCACCAGGTAGCGGGCCTGGATCTGCTCGTCCCCCGTCTCGCGGCCCTCCACCTCGAGGGTCACGCGGTCGGGCCCCTGGGAGGCGCCGACCACCTTCCGACCTTCCAGCACCCGGGCACCGCCGGCGCGGGCCAGGTCCAGAACGGTGGCATCCAACTCGGCCCGTCGCGCCACCGCTCCGTACCAGCCTGGACCGGGGGGCAGCGACACGTGCACCCAGCGCCCGGCCGGTCCCCGGATGGCGAAGCGGTCCACGGGGGTGAAGGAAGGCACGGTCGAGGGGTCGAGTCCGAGGACCTCCAGTTCACGCAGGGCCAGGGTGGTCAGCCCGTCGCCGCACGTCTTGTCGCGAGGGAACACGGCCCGGTCGACCACCACCACCTCCAGCCCGCCCCGGGCCAGGGTGACCGCTGCGGAGGCACCGGCCGGCCCCCCGCCGACCACGACGACGTCGGCGACGGCCACCTCAGGCGAGCTTGGCGATCTCGTCGAAGCTGTCGCGCAGGCAGCCCACGTACACCTCGGCATCGGGGATGGCCGCCGGGTCCATGTTGACCCCTATGTGAACGCGATCGAGGTATGAGAGCAGGACCACGCTGGTGGCGGCACCGGTCATGGGCCCGAAGGGGTACTGGGCCTCGGCCCGGGCTCCTGCGATGTAGACGGGGAAGGGCGCCCCGGGCACGTTGGAGGTGATGAAGTCGGTGCCCTTCAGCATCGCACCGAACACGGCGGTGCTGGCCGACGTGGGCAGGCGGTTCAGGATGCCGGCGATGGGTTCGGTGAGGGCGAGGGCCGGTTCGCCCCGCTCGTGCTCGACCAGCTCGCGCACGGCGGTCATGCGCGCGATCGGATCCAGGATGTCGGCGGGGACGCAGAAGCGGGCGGGCACGAAGTAGTTGCCGGCGGTCTGCTCGGTGTCGCTGGCCCGGATGTTGATGGGCATGGTCATCCGCAGGTGCGGTGCCACGGTCTGGTGGTGGCGGTGGTAGCGATCCAGGCCTCCCAGCACCGCAGCCACGAAGGCGTCGTTGAGCTTGCCGCCCACGATCTTGGAGGCAGCCTTGAGCTGGTCGAGGTCGAAGGTGAGAACCGCGAAGTGCACGCTCAGGGACCGGTCGGCCATGAGAGGGCTGAGCGGCGAGGTGGCGGGAGCCACCAGCCGGGCGGTGGAGCCGGCCAGGCGCAGGCTGCGGGTCACCATCCCCACCGGGTCGCCGACGGCGTCGAGGGCCGTGTCCACGAGGCCGCCTGCGGCGGCCCGGCCGTTCCCCACTGGCGGCGTCCCTCGTAGGCGAAGGCATCGACCAGGCGGCGCAGCTCGTCCGGTGTGCCGGCGGGCGGAGCGTCGGGAAGGTCATCCTCGTCCCCGCTAGCGGGGTCGCGTTCCAGGTCGACCAACTCGAGCTGGAGCTTGATGCCGCCGACGCCGTCGGTGATGGCGTGGTGGATCTTCTGGATGATGGCGGCCCGGTCGTCCTCCAGGCCCTCGACGACGGTGAACTCCCACAGGGGCCGGGCCCGGTCGAAGCCCTGCATGGCGATGGGCTCCGCGAGGTCGAGCACCTCGCGGAGGGTGCCCGCGCCCGCAACGCGCACCCAGCGCAGGTGGTAGTGGAGGTCGAAGTTGGGGTCGACCTCCCAGCGGGGAGGTGCAACCGAGTAGGCGTGGCCCAGCACCCGTTGGCGTAGCCGGGGGACCACCCGAGTGGCACGGTCGAGGCGCCGGATGAATCGGTCGCGGTCGGGGGGCCGGTCCAGGACCACGACACTGGTGATGGTGGAGCGCAGCAGCGGGTCCTTCTCGATGCGCCACATGAGCGCGTCGGCGTCGCTCATGCGGGGTTCGAAGTCGAACTCATCTGTCATGTGTGCAGTGTGGCCCATGGGGCGCGTCGGTGCATGCCCGTGCTCTCAGCACAGCACGCTCAGCACAGCACGCCCTCGGCAGGCTGGTAGATGGCGAACACCGTGTCCTTGACGGCCACCGGGTCCTCGTCGGCACCGGCCGGGCCGCCCCGGATGCGCTCGGCCTCCTCGGGGGAGTCGAACCAGCGGGTCCGCTCGGTGGTGACGCGGGTGCATCCCCCACCCAGGCCTCGCTCGCTCTGGCCGGTCTGGTCGGCTCTGACCCAGGGTGTCGACCACAGAGTCACCGTGATCGACGACTCGGTGTAGGTGGGCCAGACCAGCACCCCGTAGGGGCTCGGGTTGTGGATCTTCAGGTCGGGGCTGGGCCACGAGATCGTGGCCTCCCGCCCGTGCGGGTAGCGCGAGATGTAGATGGTGTGAGCCTGGTACTCGTCGAACTCGAGGCCGGCGAAGAATGCAGCGTTGAAGGCGGTGGTGGCGAACTGGGAGACACCGCCACCCACGTCCTCCACGAACACGCCGGCGTAGATGGCACCCGCCTCCACGAAGCCCTTCTCACGGGTGCGCTGACCGACGTGCTCGTTGACCGACAGGCTCCCGCCCGGGGGGATGACCGCGCCGGTCATGAGGTCGGCCATGCGGTGGATGTTGGACACCCGACCTTCGCAGCATCTGTGGTTGGTGGTGAACGATGCCACCGGCTCGCGTATCCCCCAGCTCTCGGCTTCTTCGGTGGTCAGCTGGGGTTCGAGCACCTCCACGGCGAGCTCGACGCTTCCTGCCTCGGTGTCGAGCGCGGTGGCCAGCTGGGTGGGAGCCTCGGCGGTGCAGCAGGTCTGACCGGGTGCGCTGGGCTTCACGAAGACCCCGAAGCCGAGCTCGAAGCCGGCTTCGGTGGGCTCGACCCGCAGGCCGGCGAAGGTCTGGGAGAGCCACGCCGCCACACGTTCGGGCTCGAGGCGCAGGGAAAGGGCATCGTCGCCCACGACGGGTGTGTAGAAGGTGCGCAGCACGTCTGCGGTGGCCTCCGCTGCGGTGCCCTGGACCGTCACGGTGAGCGGGGTTGCGGTGAGCCTGTCGGCTTCGGTGGCCAGCGTCTGGGCATCGGCGTCGGTGAAGCGCGGGTCCACCGGGATCGGGTCCAAGGCCACCTCGAGCACCTCGTCCCCGGCGAGCACCGCGGTCTCAAGGATGGCGAGGACGTCGGTGGTCTCGAGCACCTCGCCCGCGACGCCGGGAACGACCTGCCAGCCCTCAGCGGTGGGCTCGATGCCGGGTTCGGTGGGGGCGACGACGCTGGCGGTGACCAGCGGGTCGAGCCGGTGGGTGACCAGTGTCTGGTTGATCTCGTAGACCACGGGGGAGGGGCGCTCGCCCACCAGGCCACCCGCCCAGTCGAGGGGTCGGTGCCAGAGCGGTTCGTGACCGCCGATCGCCAGCGCTTCGGCCACGGTGGCGTCGATGTCGATGCGTACGCCCACCTCCTCGGCGGTGAGGTCCAGGTTGCCAGCGGGGCTGGTCACTGCCACCGGTGTCTGGCCGAACGACGACGCCATGCCCGCGACCGCGGCCCGAAGGTCGGACTCGCTCAACCCGCTCACGTCACGCCCCCCGACGGTGACACCCCGGGTGACCCGCTCGCCGTTGACCATCTCGTCGCCGGCCCAGGCCACCACCAGCACCAGGACCAGGGCGAGAGGAACGCCGGCGGCCGCCAGCCACCACCGCCAGCGGCGTCGCCCCTGGGACGGGGAGCTCGTGGTGGGAGCCGGAGGCGCAGGGGAGACCGTGGGGAGGGTTGCGGTGGGCGTGCCGGTGGGGTCGTCGGCTGGGGTTCCGGGAGATGTGGCGGTGGGCGTGCCGGTGGGCGTGGCGGTGGGCGTGGCGGTGGGCGTGGCGGTGGGCGTTCCGCCGGGTGTTCCGCCGGGTGTTCCGCCGGGCGTGTCTGGGCCGCTGCCCTCGCCGGGCGGGGACGCGTCGGTCACCGGACAAGGCTGGCACGGTCGCGGGCCGGTTTGAAATCACCCCGGGCCATGGGCAACGCTCCGTCCGAGGTCCGCCAGGTGAGCGGGTCAGGACAGCGCCTCGTGGCGCAGGACGAGACAGCGCCTCCGGGCGCAGGACTAAGGGGGCAGATGTGCCAGGTCTGTGTGAGGGGCGGGTGTGCGTCATCACCGGGGCCGGTCGTGGGATCGGCCGTGAGCATGCGCTGATGCTCGCCCAGCAGGGAGCCAAGGTCGTCGTGAACGACCTGGGTGGCGAGATCGACGGGTCGGGCAACTCCACCGGCCCGGCGGGTGAGGTCGTGGACGAGATCCGTGCCATGGGCGGCGAGGCGGTGGCCAACGGCGACGACATCTCGGACTTCGCAGGGGCCAAGGCCCTGATCGACCAGGCCGTCGACACCTTCGGAGGTCTCGACGTGCTGATCAACAACGCCGGGATCCTGCGAGACCGCATGCTGGTCAACATGGACGAGGCCGAGTGGGATGCGGTCATCGGGGTGCACCTGAAGGGCACCTTCGCTCCCTCGCACCACGCTGCGGCCTATTGGCGCGACCGGTCCAAGGCGGGCGAAGAGGTGGCGGCCCGCATCATCAACACCTCGTCGCCGTCGGGGATCTACGGCAACGTCGGCCAGACCAACTACGGAGCGGCCAAGGCCGGCATCGCCGCCTTCACGATCATCGCGTCCATGGAACTGGCCCGCTACGGGGTCACGGTCAACGCCATCGCGCCCGCCGCGCTGACCCGCATGACCGAGAACCTGGGCATGGGCCAGGCGCCCGACGAGGTCAAGGAACGCATGCAGCCCAGGTGGATCTCGCCGATCGTGACCTGGTTGGCCAGTGAGGAGTCGTCGGGAGTGACGGGCCGGGTGTTCGACGTGACCGGGTTGCGCCTGTCGGTGGCCGAGGGCTGGTCGCGTGGGCCCACCGTGGAACCGGTGGACGACCCCACCCTCATGGGGCCGCTGGTCGAGCAACTCCTGGCCGACGCCGCCCCCAACGCCGCCATGAACGGCGAGCGCCCGTCCTGATCGACCCGACCAGCCTCGACCAGATCAGCCTCGACCCGATCCCGGAGGACCACGATGCCCATCGACCCCGACGCCGTCGGCGCCCGCAGTGAGCCCTACCAGCACAGCTGGAACCACAAGGACGCCATCCTCTACGCCCTCGGTGTGGGTGCTGGCACCGACGAGCTGGCCTTCACCACCGAGAACACCATGAACGTCGACCAGCAGGTGCTGCCCACGATGGCGGTGGTGCTGGGATCTGGCGGCTTCGGGGCGATGGGACAGGCGGGCTCGTTCAACATGGCGATGCTCGTGCACGGTGAGCAGGGCATCGAGCTGACCGGGCCCGATCCCCGCCGAGGGGACGGTGACCACCACAGGCGAGATCACCGCCATCTACGACAAGGGCAAGGGGGCGGTCATCGAGGTGACCTCCGAGTCGGTGCTGGAGGCCAGCGGGGATCCTCTCTTCCGCAACCGGATCCAGGTCTACATCCGCGGCGAGGGTGGCTTCGGGGGAGAGCGGGGGCCGTCGGGCGCCAAGAACCCGGCCCCCGAACGCGAGCCCGACCACGTGGTGACCTACCAGACCGGCCCCGACCAGGCCCTGCTGTACCGGCTCTCGGGTGACCGCAACCCTCTGCACTCCGATCCGGCCTTCGCTCAGATGGCCGGCTTCGACGCGCCCATCCTCCACGGGCTCTGCACCTACGGCTTCACCGGCCGGGCGCTGTTGCACACGCTCTGCGACGGCGATCCTGGCCGGTTCACCAGCATGGACGGCCGGTTCTCATCGCCGGTGTGGCCCGGCGAGGCGCTCACGGTGCGTATGTGGGTCGACGGCGGCGAGTGCCTGTTCCAGACCACGGCCTCGGGCAAGGGTGAGGACGGCCGGGTGGTGCTGGAAGGCGGGCGGGCCACCTTCACCTGACCCGAACCAAGCCGACCAAGCCCCAACCAAGCCCCAACCAAGCCCCAACCAAGCCGCACCAAGCCGAACCAAGCCGAACTGGGGCCTGTTGCGTTGCGGAATCCGCAACGCAACAGGCCCCAGAATGGCTCAGTGGCAGTGGCTGGTTGCGCAGTGGCTGTCAGCGACGGTGCTCGCGGATGAAGTTGATCACGGTCGCGTAGTCGCCGTTGGCGGCCAGGTTCGTGCCCTGGGTGAGCAGCTCGGCCAGCCGGGCTCCCTTCTCGGGGGTGATGCGCCCGTTGGTGACGGCCGTGTTGATCCGGTCGATCCCCGGAGCGATCACCGCATCCACGACGGTGCTCACCTCGACGCCGTGGGCCTCGGCCACCTGGGCCACGGTCTGGCCAGAGCGCAGGGCTTCGGCCAGTTCGGGGGCGGGGATGCCGATGGTCGCGGCTGAGGTCCTCACCGCGTAGCGGACCACGGCCCGCACGCGGGGGTTGTCCTTCGATGAACCTGCTTCGGTCGCCTCCGCAGTGGCCGGCTCGGCCTCTTGGGCTGCCGCCGGCACGATCAGGGCCGCCGAGCCGCCCAGCAGGACCGCCGAGGCGGTGGCCGAAGCGATGAGCTTGCGCATGTGCATCGCACTCTCCTTCCCCGTTGGGGGGTTGTTGTTGGGATGCGGAGAGTGTCGGATCCCCATGTGAGGGAAGTGTGTGCTCGGCGCGGATGCTCAGCCCAGGGCCAGGGCGGCGGCCTCCAGCACGTCGGCCACACAGCTCACCAGGTGCCTGGCGTAGTCGAGGTGCAGGAACTCGTTGGGTCCGTGGGCGTTGGCCTGGGGACCCAGCACGCCGGTCACCAGGAACTGGGCCTGCGGGAAGCGCTCTCCCAGCATGGCCATGAAGGGGATGGTGCCGCCCTCGCCCATGAAGCACGCCTGGCGGTCGAAGTGGGCCTGCGCGCAGGCTTCCAGCGCGGTCGCTAGCCACGGGGCCAAGGTGGGCGCGTCCCAACCCGGGCCCACCGCCTCGGCCTCGAAGCGCACGACCGCACCCGACGGTGGGTCTGTGGTCAGGGCCTCGGCCAGCTGAGCGGCCACCTCATCGGCGTCGGCGCCCGGGGGTGTGCGCACCGAGAGCCGCAGGTCGGTGCCGGGTCGCAGCACGTTGCCGGCCTGGGCGACCGGGGGCAGGCCGTCTGCCCCGTGCACGGCCAGTGAAGCCCGCCAGGTCCGCGAGAGGACGGCCTCTGTCAGATGCTGTGGGTCGGGAACGGCCGGATCCGCGTCCCCCTCGGCGCCGGGTGTCGGGCCTGGCGTGGTGCTCTCGGGCCCGTGCACCCAGGGGAAGCGGTCCAGGACCAACCTGCCCAGAACGGCGGCGGCCACGGCCGCCTCGTGGTGACGGTGCGGGGGCACCTCCACCCGGGCCGCAGGCACTAGCACCTCACCGGTGGCGGCATTCTCCACGCGGTCCAGCAGCAGCCGGGCCAGACGGAAGGAGTCGGGAACGACTCCGCCGCCGTCACCGGAATGGACGCCTTCCTCGAGCACGTCGACGTGGAGGATCCCCGAGGTAAGGCCACGCAGCGACGTGGTGACCCACAGGTGGTCGTAGTCGCCACATCCGGAGTCGAGGCACACCACCAGGTCTGGGGTGCCGATGCGCTCGGACAGGTGGTCGAGGTAGGCGACGAGGTCGGGGCTGCCGCTCTCCTCGCTGGCCTCGATGAGAACGACGCAGCGCGGATGGGCGGCCCCGCCATCCCGCAGCGCCCGCAGCGCGGTCACTGTCGCGTAGGCCGCGTAGCCGTCGTCGGCCCCACCCCGGCCGAAGAGGCGACCGTCCCGTACCACCGGCGTGTAGGGACCGAGGCCCTCGTCCCAGCCGTCCATGGGCGGCTGCTTGTCGAGGTGCCCGTAGCACAGCACCGTGGGTGTGTCCGCTCCGGCGCCCGGCCCGGTAGGCGTCACACCGTTGCCGGGGTGCGCGTCGATCTCCATGAGCAGAAGGGGGGTGCGCCCGTCCAACTCCACGATCTCGACGGTCAGGCCCTCGGGTCCGTGAAGGCGGCACCAGTCGGCCACGTGCCGGCAGGCCTCGTGGATGAGCCCGCCCGCCGCCCAGTCGGGGTCGAAGGCGGGGGACTGGTTGGGGATGCGGATGTAGGCCTCGAGGCTGGGTACGGCGTCTGCCGCCCACAGTCGTGCCACGTGGACGGGATCGGTGGGCATGGTTACTCCTGTATGCGCGGCGTGTTCGGTCGGTCAGAAGAGCCGCAGCTCGTCGGGCGCCAGCCCCCGCAGGGCGTCGTAGTCGACCTCCACCACTGCGATGCCACGGTCGTCGGCCAGGACCTTGGCCTGGGGGCGCACCTCCTGGGCCACGAAGACGCCTTGCACGGGGCAGAGGCGAGGGTCGCGGTCGAGGCGTTCCAGGTAGCGGACCAGTTGCTCGACCCCGGCGATCTCGCCCCGCCGCTTGATCTCCACGGCTACGGCCCGGCCCTGGTCGTCGCGGCACAACAGGTCGACGGGGCCGATGTCGGTGGGGTACTCGCGCCGCACCAGGCGCAGGCCCAGGGCGATGGCTTCGGGTCGGGCCGCCAGCAGTTCCTGCAGGTGTGCCTCGACGCCGTCCTTCTCCAACCCGGGATCGATCCCGAGGTCGTGGTGGTGGTCGGCGAGGATCTCGTGCAGGTGGATGGTCAGCTGCTCACCTTTGGGATTGGTCACCGTCCAGAAGCCGTCCCCCTCCACGAGGGTGTTGGGGGCGTTCATCCAGTTGAGCGGCTTGTAGGCCAGGGTGTCGGCGTGGATGGCCACGCACCCGTCGGCCTTGACCATGACCAGGCGCACCGCCTCGGGCAGGCGGGCCGCCAGGCGTCCCTTGTAGTCCACCGAACAGCGGGCGATCACCAGGCGCACGTCCGATCCTTCAGCGCCGCCGCCGGTCACGTTGCCGGTCACGTCGCCGGGGTCCACGCCGCTGGTCGCGACGGTGGTCCTGCATGCGTTCACGGATTACCGCTCTGCGTTCCAGGAGGTCTTCGTAGGTCAAGGACTCGGTGGCGTCGGGGTCGACGCCGAAGCTCGCCTTGACCCCGGTGAAGTCGAACTCGAAGGCCTCCTGGTCGAGCCCCATGTCCTCGGCGATGCGCTCGCCGTGCCGCTCGGCGAAGTACATCGAGATCGTGGCGATCTCGGCGAACAGGTCGAGTTGGGGAGCCAGGGCGGCGATGGCGCCGTCGAGGAACACCAGGTTCTTCACGTAGAGCATGAGCTCTTTGGGGAAGCGCGCCCCGATGCCCAGGAGGGCCTTGACGAAGCGCTGGATCTCTTCGGTGATCTCGTCCGCGGTGAGCTGGGTGGGGTCGATCGGGGCCTGGTCCAGATCGAGGTCGCGGATCATGGCGTCGAGGTCGGTGTCGGGAGGGACGGCCCCCAGATCGCGGAAGGCCTCGAGTTGGGCCCGCAGGTCGTTGGTGGAGGCCCCGATCAGCAGTCGCAGGAAGGCGAGGCGCTTGGTCTCGTCCAGGCGTCCGGTGATGCCGTAGTCGAGCAGGCCGATGCGGCCGTCGGCCAGCACGAGCAGGTTCCCGCCGTGCAGGTCTCCGTGGAAGATGCCGTGCAGCATGGCTCCTTCCATGAACCCGATCATGCCGGTGCGCACCACCTCCTCACCGCTGATGCCCGCCGCTTCGATGCTTTCGACATCGTCGAAGGCGAAGCCCTCCAGCTTCTCCATGACCAGCACCCGGGGGGTGACCAGTTCGGGGTGGGGGCGGGGCACGACATAGCCCCGCTGGCCCAGGAGCGCGAAGGCCCGGGCCACGTCGAGCATGTTCTCGGCCTCCATGCGGAAGTCGAGCTCCTCGGCGATGGTCTGGCCGAACAGCTCGACCAGCGCGGGGGGGTTGGCCAGCGCGGTGATCGGGATGCGGCCCACCAGGAAGGGAGCCATCCACGCCAGGATCTTGATGTCCTGGTGTACCAGGGCCCGCACCGAGGGCCGCTGCACCTTGACCACCACCTGCTCACCGGTGACCAGGGTGGCGTCGTGCACCTGGGCGATGGACGCGGCGGCGATGGGTCGGCGCTCGAAGCGGGAGAACACCGCCTCGAGGGGTTGGCCGAGATCCTCCTCGACCACGCGGCGCACCGCGGCGAAGGGCTCGGCTGGGACCCGGTCACGGCACAGGCGGAACTCGTCCACCAGCTCTTCGGGGAAGATGCCCTCGCCCGAGGAGATGATCTGGCCCAACTTGATGTAGGTGGGCCCCAGGTCCTCGGCGGCCTGGCGGAGCCGTCGCGATATCCCCGCCCGCGACACCGTTCCCCCCTGGGGGCGCTCACGCACGAACCATGTGCCCACCGCACGACCCAGGCGGCCCACCACCCGCACCACGCGCAGCCCCGGAGGCACCCGTCGTGGCCGGATCAGCTCGGGCACCTGGTGGTGCACGGTCCAGGCCACGGCGGGGACCGCCCGCCGCCACGGGAGGTGGTGGGGGTCGATGATCCAGGGCCCGTGCTCGGTGAACGAGCCCAGCTCCCAGTCGGGGGGCTTGTCCCCCGCGGCAGGGTCGCCGGATGGCGTGGCGGCTTCGGGTGTCGTCGTGGTCATGGTGGCGGGCGGGTACCTGATGGCCCTGGGGCTGCACGGTAGCCAGACCGGTGACCGGACGCGCACTGCGGCCAGGGACCGGACCAGCGCCGCTCCGCGGCCAAGGCCGGACGCGTACCGCCCGGCGGTCGGTCGGGTGCTCGCCGGGATAGCGTCGGGGCCGTGCTCGACGGCATCCGGGTGATCGAGTTGGGTGTGTGGGTGGCCGGGCCGTCCGCGGGCGGGTTGCTGGCCGAGTGGGGGGCCGACGTCATCAAGGTGGAGTCCCCCGAGGGCGATCCCATGCGCCGGATGCTCCAGGTGATCATCGGCCACGGCGAGGCCCAGTCGCCGCCCTTCGACCTGGACAACCGGGGCAAGCGAAGCGTGGTGCTGGACCTGACCGACCCCCAAGCCCGAGACCAGCTCGACGCGCTAGTCGCCACCGCTGACGTGTTCCTCACGAACCTGCGTCCCGCCGCGGTCGAGCGCCTGGGCCTGTCCCCCGACGCGTTGCTCGCCCGACAGCCCGACCTCGTCTACGCCACGGTCACCGGGTGGGGTCGGGTGGGTCCCGACGCGGGTCGTCCCGGCTATGACGTCGGCGCCTTCTGGGCCCGTTCGGGGATCGCGTCGGCCACCGTGCCGCCCGGCGAGTCGCCACCGGCACTGCGGGGAGGTCTGGGTGACCACGTCACCGGCATCACCACCGTGGCCGGGATCCTGGCCGCCCTGTGGCACCGCGAGCGCACCGGCGAGGGTCAGGTGGTGGACGTGTCGCTGCTGCGCACCGGCATGTACTGCCTGGGGTGGGATCTGGGGCTGGCGCTGCGGTTCGGGAAGGTGGCCCCGACCCTGGCGCGCACCGAGACGGTCAACCCGATGGTGAACCCCTACCAGGCTGGCGACGGGCGCTGGTTCTGGTTGCTCGGCGTCGAATCCCAGCGCCACTTCCCCACCTTGTGCACCGCGCTGGGGCGTCCCCAGCTGGCTACCGACGAGCGGTTCTCCACCGCCCGGAACCGCCGTCACAACGCCACTGCGCTCATCGCCGAACTGGATGCAGTGTTCGCCACGCGCCCTCGCTCCGAGTGGGAGGCGTGCTTCGACGAGCACGGGGTGTGGTGGGCACCGGTCAACACGATGGTGGACGCAGTGGCCGACCCCCAGGCGCTGGCCGCGGGGGCGGTGGTCGAGGTACCCGGCGGTCCCGGTGCGCCCGCTCACCGGGCCGTGGCCTCACCCGTGCGCTTCTCGGCCCACGAGCCGGCACTTGGTCCGGTTCCCGCCCTCGGCGAGCACACCGCCGAGGTCATCGGAGCCTTGGGCGACGGCGAACCCGACGGGCCCGGCTCGTCGTCGGGGTAGCTCGTCGCTGGTCAGGTCGCCGGCCCGTCGCCCCAGCGGGGCGGGCGCTTGTCCATGTAGGCCCGCACCCCTTCGGCGAAGTCCGGGCCGGTCATCATCTCGGCCAGGAGGGACTCCGCCTCGGCCACCGAGGACCCCACGTCACGGTGCAGGTCTGTGTAGACCTGGCGCCGGGTGGTGGCCAGGGACGCCGGTGACACGGTTTCGGCGAGGGTCGTGGCGTAGTCCTGGGCCCGGGCCAGCACCTCGCCGGCGGGCAGCACCTCGTTGACCAGGCCCATGGCGGCGGCTTCCTCGGCCAGCACCACTCGGCTGGACAGGAGCAGGTCCATGGCTCGGCCCACACCGATCAGGCGGGGCAGCAGCCACGACAACCCGTACTCGGCGGGAAGCCCGAGGCGCCCATGGGAGGTGGTGAGCTTGGCGCCCGCGGCGGCGAAGCGCAGGTCGGCGAAGCAGGCCAACACCAGACCCACTCCGGCGGCGGGTCCGTTGACCGCGGCGATGACGGGGGTGGTGAGTCCGAAGTGGTAGGCGAAGGCGTGGTCGAACTCGGGCCGCACGCCATAGCCGGGGTTCGCCGGCGCGGTCCGGAGCCCGTCGTCGTATCCGCCGCGCGCCACGTGGCCCTCCAGCGCCTGGGTGTCGGCTCCTGCACAGAAGGCCCGGCCCTCACCGGTCACCACCACCACACGCACGGCGTCGTCGTCCTGGGCCCGGGCCAGGAGAGCGCGGTACTCCTCGTGCATTCGGCCCGTCCAGGCGTTGAGGCGGTGGGGCCGGTTCAGGGTGATGGTGGCCACCGCCCCGTCCACCTCGTAGCGGGTCACCTTCAGCTCCACTCCGGTACCTCCGGTCGGGTTGGCGCCCGCACCCCGGACCGGGCCGGCGAAGGGACCTCCGCTGGGATCGGAAGCCTCATTCGACCCCCAGGTCGGCGATGAGCTCGAGCACCCGGGCGGACCACTCGGGACGGCACACCAACAGGTCGGGCAGGTAGGGGTCCTCCTGGTTGTAGACCAGCGGCTCGCCTCCGAGCCGGGATGTGTGGCAGCCCGCAGCCGCAGCCACGGCAACCGGAGCGGCCGAGTCCCACTCGTACTGGCCGCCGCCGTGGGCGTAGATGTCGGCGTGCCCCTGAACGACGGCCATCGCCTTGGCACCCGCCGAACCCATGGGTACCAGTTCGCCACCCAGGGCTTCGGCGAGGGCCGTGGCCACCTTCGGGGGTCGTGAGCGGCTCACGATCAGGCGGGGTGGACCGTCGTGGGGTGCGGGCAGGGTGGGTGGGTCCATCGTCGAGTGGACGACCCCCTGGGCGGGCAGGGCCACCGCCCCCACCTCGGCCCGGCCTTCGACCACCAGCGCGACGTGGACCGCCCAGTCGTCGCGGGGCACCTCGGAGAACTCGCGGGTGCCGTCGAGGGGATCCACGATCCACACGCGTTCGGCGAGGAGGCGGGCCCGGTCGTCGCGCCCCTCTTCGGAGAGCACCGCGTCGCCGGGCGCATCGTGGGCCAGCCGATCCATCAGCAGCTCGTGGCTGGCCCGGTCACCCGCGGCCTTCAGTTCTTCTGGGGGCGCCCCCCGGGAGGACAGCTCGGCACGGAGGACGACCAGCTTCGCTCCGGCCTGTGCGGCCAGACGGTGGGCCAGTTCGTGGTCGTGGGGGGTGATGACGGACACCGGGGGGACTCCTCAGCTCGGTTGTCGTGGACGGAAGGCGCCGTGCTCGGCGCGGCGCCCGAGGTGCACCGCGGCCCGCACCAGGTCGCGCACCATTGACTCGTCGGCCCCGGCTTCCACGAGGTCGCGCACCCGCGCCTCGAGGGCCTGCGCCGCGGCTTCGTCGGTGACGGGCGCTTCGCTGTTAGCGGTCCCCGGTGGAGGGGCAACCGCGGTGACCAGGATCAAGCCGAGCGCGGCCACCGCGGTGACGAGGCCGAAGGTCAGGGCCGTGCCGTTGTTGTCGGCGATCGACCCGGCGATCATCCCGGCGATTCCCGCCACGAACACCACGATCACGGCGCGGCGCACGTTGCGGGGTGACACTTCAGCTCCGCACCAGGGGCTTGTAGTGGATCCGGTGCGGCTGGTCGGCCGCCGCGCCCAGCTCCTTGCGGCGGGCGGCCTCGTAGTCGCTGAAGTTCCCCTCGAACCAGCGCACCTGTGATTCTCCCTCGAAGGCGAGGATGTGGGTGGCGACTCGGTCGAGGAACCAGCGGTCGTGGCTGATGACCACCGCACATCCGGCGAAGGCGTCCAGAGCTTCTTCCAGGGCCCGCAGGGTGTCCACGTCGAGGTCGTTGGTGGGCTCGTCGAGGAGCAGGACATTGCCTCCCCGCGCCAGCACCTTGGCCAGGTGCACACGGTTGCGTTCGCCTCCCGACAGCACACCCACGGGCTTCTGCTGGTCGCTGCCCTTGAAGTTGAAGGAGGCGACGTAGGCCCGGCTGTTCACCTCGCGCCCTCCCAGATCGAGCTGTTCACGACCGTCGCTGATCTCCTCCCACACCGTCCTGGTGGCGTCGAGGGTGTCACGGCTCTGGTCGACGTAGGCGAGCTCCACGGTCGGTCCCACTCGCAGCGTCCCGCCGTCGGGCTGTTCGGCTCCGGTGATCATCCTGAACAGCGTCGTCTTGCCTGCCCCGTTTGGTCCGATGACGCCGACGATGCCAGCGGGCGGCAACAGGAAGTCGAGGTCCTCGATGAGCAGGCGGTCACCGTAGCCCTTGGTGAGGTGCTCGGCCTCGATCACCAGGTCACCCAGGCGGGGACCGGAAGGGATGAAGATCTGGAGCCGCTCCTGGGCGCCGTCGCGGTCCTGGGATTCGGCCAGCAGGCGCTCATAGGCACCCAGCCGGGCCTTGCCCTTGGCCTGGCGGGCCTTGGGCGCCATGCGCACCCACTCGAGCTCACGGTCGAGCGTTCGGCGTCGGGCGCTCTCTGCCTTCTCGTCACGCTCGAGGCGGGCACGCTTCTGCTCGAGCCAGCCGGTGTAGTTGCCCTCGAAGGGGATGCCCCTGCCCGCGTCGAGCTCGAGGATCCACTGGGCGACGTTGTCCAGGAAGTAACGGTCGTGGGTGATGGCCACCACTGTTCCGGGGTAGTCCTGGAGGTGGCGCTCGAGCCAGGCAACCGACTCGGCGTCGAGGTGGTTGGTTGGCTCGTCGAGCAGCAACAGGTCGGGGTGGGAAAGCAGCAGCCGGCACAGCGCCACCCGCCGACGCTCGCCACCCGAGAGCGTCGACACGTCGGCGTCGCCAGGGGGGAGCCGTAGCGCGTCCATGGCGATGTCGATGGTGCGCTTCAGATCCCACGCCCCGGCCGCCTCGATGCGCGTCTCGAGGTCGGCCTGCTCCTCGCCCAGCTTGTCGAGGTCGGCGTCGGGATCACCCCACGCGGCCAGCACCTGGTCGTAGCGTTCCAGCAGGGCGGCCGACTCGCCGGCCCCGTCCATGACGTTGCCCAGCACGTCCTTGGTGGCGTCGAGGTCGGGTTCCTGCTCCAGGTAGCCGACGCTGAAGCCGGGGGTCAGCCGTGCCTCGCCGGTGTGGTCGGTGTCGACCCCCGCCATGATGCGCAGCAGCGACGACTTGCCGGACCCGTTGGCACCGATAACGCCGATCTTGGCGCCCGGGTAGAAGGACAGCGATATGTCTCGCAGGACCTGACGATCGGGCGGATGGAATCGACCCACCCGCTGCATGGTGAAGATGAACTGCGCGGCCATCATCCCGGGAGCCTAGAGGCCGGGTGCGCGGCGACCCCCAGCCCGGACGCGGCGGTGCCCCCGCCCAGGGCGGGGGCACCGCAGGTGATCGGTGGTTCAGCGCCGCTTGGCTGGAGCCTTCTTCTTGGCGGCAGCCTTGCGCTTGGCCGGTGCCTTGCGGGCCGGAGCCTTCTTCTTGGCTGGAGCCTTCTTCTTGGCTGGAGCCTTGCGCTTGGCTGGAGCCTTCTTCTTGGCGGCAGCCTTGCGCTTGGCCGGTGCCTTGCGGGCCGGAGCCTTCTTCTTGGCTGGAGCCTTCTTCTTGGCCGGTGCCTTGCGGGCCGGAGCCTTGCGCTTGGCCGGAGCCTTGCGGGCTGGAGCCTTCTTCTTGGCGGCAGCCTTCTTCTTGGCTGGGGCCTTCCGCTTGGCCGGTGCCTTGCGGGCGGCAGCCTTCTTCTTGGCTGGGGCCTTCTTCTTGGTCGGTGTCACCAGCGCCTCCTCGGCGATGTCGAGTTCACCTTGCTCGTCGGCGGCAGCACCTGGAGTGTCACCACCGTGGTCTTCGTCGGAGCCGGTGTCGCGTCGAGAGACATCTTCTGGTGCCCCCTCCGAGCCACCGACCACCGACAACGCTAGATCAATACCGCGCCGAGGTGTGTCAATTCGTTCAACGCGGAAGGTCACGGTGTCGCCGAGTGTCAGTACCTCGCGCGCGCTGCGGGGCGCGGGATCGCCCATCGCCTTGAGCGGGACGTAGCACTGCACGCCCTCGACGGCGACGTACGCGCCGTGCGAAGAGAAGCGATCGACGACGGCGTCGACGTTCGAACCCAACGGATGCGCGCCCACGAACTCGATGAAGGGGAGCGCGTCGTTGAGGTAGCCACCCTTGGGCGGCTGTGAGGCGCGTGACCTTCCGGTCTTGGTGGAGCCACCGGCCGCGCTCTCTTGTTTGTTGCCTGCTGCGGACTTGCCGCCTGCGGACCTGCTGGTGGTGCGGTCCGTGTCTGCCCCGCCCTTGCCTGCTCCGCCCTTGCCTGAGCGGTCCTTGCTCGGAGCCTTCTTGGCCGCCGACTTCTTGGCTGGGTCCTTCTTCTTGGCTGTGCTCGATCCGCGCTTGGAGGCGTCCTTGCGCCGCTTCTCCTGGATGGCAAGGCGGCTGGTCCGCCCCCGCACCGGCGAGCGCTCGAGGAACACCCATCCCACGTGGGGTACGGGCTTGCCTCCGATCAGGCGCCCTTCGTCGAACAGCCAGCTGAACTCGCCGTGGAACTCCTGGAAGGAGTCGTTGCTCAACACGACCGCCTCGGTGCGGTCCGCGATCTCGAGCACGAAGGCGTCGCCCCGGCCGATGACCCCTGCCGGCGGGGTGATCACCTCCCCGGAGTTCACCGCGGCTTCGAAGTCGGCCACCTCCTCGGTGGGGATGCGGTGGCCGAAGGTCGCGTCCACCACCACCGTGAAGGTGTCGAAGGGTTGCTCGGCCAGGAAGGCGGTCACCGCCTCGTCGAGTTGGCGGAGGCTGGGTCGGTCCCGTCCTTCGGTGGCGATGTTGGAACCATCGACGACGAGATGAGTCTGGGTCATGTGTTCTGCTCCCCCTGCCGCGGCAGGGCCGCGGTCAGGTCGCCTGCCGAGCCCGGTCTCGCGCAGGGTTTCTCGGGGGTGGACATCCGGGTCCCCAGGGCCCGTCCCGCCTGTGCCGAGGCACCATGACCGGGACGGCGCACCAACCAGTCAAGCACCTGGCGGGGTCGGGGCAATGCATCGGGTGTGCCAGGATCGTCAGATGGCCTTCGCGGCGGTGCTCTTCGACTTCGGTGGAGTGCTCACCACCAGCCCCTTCGAAGCCTTCGCGCGCTTCGAGCGTGAGCGGGGCCTGCCCCCCGGGTTCCTGCGCTCGGTGAACGCGACCTCTCCCGACACCAACGCCTGGGCTCAGCTCGAGCGAGCGGACATCAGCGTCGACGAGTTCGACCGGCGATTCGCCGATGAGTCCGCCGCTCTGGGCCACCGCGTGGGGGGGCACGAGGTCCTGGCTCTGTTGGCGGGCGACCTGCGTCCCGCCATGATCGATGCGGTGCGCCACCTGCGGAGCCGTTACCGCACGGGGCTTCTGACCAACAACGTGGCCGTCGGTGACGCTCTCGGCGGCGGCGACAGCGCTGGTGCCCGAACCGGAGGTGGGCCGCGCTCAGCTCTGCTCGATCTCTTCGACGCGGTGGTGGAGTCGAGCCGGGTCGGGGTGAGAAAGCCCGAGCCCCGCTTCTACGAGTTGGCCTGTGACCTGCTGGAGGTCGAGCCGCACCAGGCGGTGTTCCTGGACGACCTGGGCGTGAACCTGAAGCCGGCCCGGGCCCTGGGAATGGCGACGATCAAGGTCGTCGACGGTGACCAGGCCCTCGCCGACCTGGCCTCGGTTCTGGGCCACCCGATTCCCCACCCGATTCCCCACCCGATTCCCCACCCGATTCTTTGACCGATACTGAGCGATAATCGCTCAGTATCGGTCAAAGAATCGTCGGTGAGAGACCGGTGTCGTCAGGATCCGGCGGGCCGGAGCGCCTGATCGAGCAGCCAGGCGTGCTCCTGGTCGTGGATGGTCTTGGAGCCCGTGGCCGGGCTGCCGCTCTCGGGTCGGCTGACCCGCTCGATGTCAAAGCGGTCGCCGAGGGCGTCGAACACGCGGCCCTTCACGAAGCTCCACGGTCCCATGTTGGCGGGCTCCTCTTGTACCCAGCGCAGATGCCGCGCCGCGGGGTATCGGGCCAGAGTCTCGGCCAGGGCCTCGCCGGGGAAGGGGAAGACCTGCTCGACGCGCACCACCGCCACCGGGGCACCCCGCCCGTCGCGGGCCTCGATCAAGGCGTGGGCGATCTTGCCGGTGGCGACGACCACCACCTCTGCCGCGCCCGGATCGAGGCCACTGGCATCTGTGCCGCCGGTGTGTGTGCCGCTGGTCTCGGTGCCACTGGCGTGTGCGGCACCGGGGTCGTCGAGCACCTCGTGGAAGCCGCCGGTGGTCAGATCCTCCACGGCCGAGCGGGCCTGGGGTGAGCGCAGCAGCGACTTGGGGGTGAACACGACCAGGGGACGTCGCACCGGGCGGTGCAGTTGGCGGCGCAGCACGTGGAAGTACTGGGCAGCGGTGGTGGCGTTCACCACCTGGATGTTGTCTTCGGCGGCCAGGATCAAGAAGCGCTCCATGCGGGCCGAGGAGTGCTCAGGTCCCTGACCCTCGAAGCCGTGGGGCAACAGCAGAACGAGCCCCGAGCACTGCTGCCACTTGTCCTCGCCGGCGACCAGGTACTGGTCGATGATGATCTGGGCCCCGTTGGCGAAGTCACCGAACTGCGCCTCCCAGCACACCGAGCGCGGCGGGGTTGACCACCGAGTAGCCGTACTCGAAGCCCAGAGCCGCGTACTCCGACAGAAGGGAGTCGTAGATCCAGAAGTGGGCGTCGTCGCTCGCCACGTCGGCCAGAGGCGTGTGCTCATCCTCTGTCTCGTAGTCGACCAGCACGGCGTGGCGCTGTGAGAAGGTGCCCCGGCGTGAGTCCTGGCCGGCCAGGCGCACCGAGGTGCCCTCGGCCAGCAGTGAGCCGAAAGCCAACGCCTCGGCCAGGGACCAGTCCACCTGTCCACCGGCGAACATGGCCGCCCTCCTGTCGAACTGGGCGGACAGCTTCGGGTGCAGGGTGAAGCCCTCGGGCACGCGTGACAGTGCTGCGAACACCTCGTCGATGACGGCGCGCTCGACTCCGGTGTCCACCCGGGGGAGCACGCCGACCGCGGGGGGCTGGGGAAGGGCCTGGGTGTCCGCGGGCGGGGCGGACTGGCGGGTGTCGTCCAGAGCGCTCTGGAGGCGGCTACGGAAGTCGTCAAGTGCGGCCTCGGCCTCTTCCAAGGTGATGTCGCCGCGGGTGACGAGGCGTTCGGTGTAGAGCTTGCGGACCGAGCGCCGGGCGTCGATGCGCTGGTACATGGCGGGCTGGGTGTAGGAGGGGTCGTCGCCTTCGTTGTGTCCGTGGCGGCGGTAGCACACCATGTCGATGACGACGTCCTTGGCGAAGGACTGGCGGAAGGCGAAGGCCAGGCGCGCCACGCGCACGCAGGCCTCGGGGTCGTCGCCGTTCACGTGGAAGATGGGGGCTCCCACCATCTTGGCGACATCGGTGCAGTACTCCGAGGAGCGGGCCGCCTTGGGTGGCGTGGTGAACCCCAGTTGGTTGTTGATGATGAGGTGGACCGTGCCCCCGGTCTTGTAGCCCTTGATCTGGGACAGGTTGAGGGTCTCGGCCACCACGCCCTGGCCGGCGAAGGCGGCGTCGCCGTGGATGAGCAGGGGCAGCACGGGGTAGTGGCCTTCGGGGTTGTCCGGGTCGAGTTCGACTTGGTCCATGTGGGCGCGGACCATGCCTTCGACCACCGGATCCACAGCCTCGAGATGAGAGGGGTTGGCGGCCACCTCCACTGCGATGGCGGCACCGGCGGCGCTGGTGAAGGTTCCGGCCTGACCCAGGTGGTACTTCACGTCACCCGAGCCCTGGGTGGAGTCGGGCTCGACGTAGTCCTCGAACTCGCGGAACATCTCTCCGTAGGACTTCCCCACGATGTTGACCAGCACGTTGAGCCGACCTCGGTGTGCCATGCCGATGACCGCGCGCCCCAACCCGGTGTCTGCCGCCGCTGACAGCACCGCGTCCAGAACCGGGATGGCGCTCTCAGCACCGTCGATGCCAAAGCGCTTCTGGCCGACGTACTTGGTGGCCAGGAACCGCTCGAGGGCTTCGGCCGCGTTGAGGCGGCCGAGTATGTGCAGCTTGTCCTCGGTGGACAGCTCGGGTGCTGTGCCTTCGACCTGTTCTTGGATCCAGCGCTTCTGGTCGGGATCCTGGATGTGCATGTACTCGATGCCCACCGTCCGGCAGTAGGCGTCGCGCAGCACGCCCAGGATGTCGCCCAGGGCCATCGAGGGTTGTCCGCCCACGGGGGCGTAGATGCCCGCGCCGCCCCCGGTCAGGAAGTGGCGGTCGAGGTCCCAGATGGTGAGGTCGTAGGTGGCCGGGTCCAGCTCGGGGTGCATGGAGGGTTCGTCGGTGGCCAGCGGGTCGAGGTCGGCGATCAGGTGTCCCCGCACCCGGTACTGGTTGATGAGCTGGATCACCTGCATCTGCTTGACCAGGTGGGCCTCGTCCCGGTCTGTGGGGTTCAGGTCGCGCCGCCACTGCACCGGCTGGTAGGGGACACCGAGTGCACGGAACACGTCGTCGTAGAAGTCGTGCTCACCGACCAGCAGCTTGTGGAGGGCCTGGAGGAACAGCCCGGACTCGGCGCCCTGGATGATCCGGTGGTCATAGGTCGAGCTGATGGTGATGATCTTGGAGACGCCCAGCTCGGCGATGGTCTGGGGGTCGGCGGCCTGCCATTCGGTCGGGTAGCCAAGGGCGCCGACTCCCACTATGAGACCCTGGCCGGGCATCAGGCGGGGGACTGACTGCACGGTGCCGATGGTGCCGGGGTTGGTCAGGCTGACGGTGACACCGCTGAAGTCGTCGGGGGTCAGAGCGTTGGACCGCACCTTGCGGATGAGCTCTTCGTAGCGGGCGTGGAACTCGGCGAAGTCGAGGGTGTCGGCGTCGCGGATGCACGGCACCAGGAGAGAACGACGGCCTCCGCTGCGCTCGACATCCACGGCTATTCCCAGACCGACGTGGTGGTGGCGTACCAGCCGGGGCTCCCCGTCGGGTCCGGTGGCGTAGGTGGCGTTCATGGTGGGCACGTCGCCGGTGATGGCCCGGACGACCGCGTAGCCGATGAGGTGCGTGAAGGAGATCTTGCCCCGACCCTTGCGCCCGAGGTGGCCGTTGATGACCTTGCGGTTGACCTCGAGGAGCCGGGCGGGCACCTGGCGGAAGCTGGTGGCCGTGGGCACCTCCAGGCTGGCCTCCATGTTGGCCACGATGCGCGCCGCCGCTCCACGGATGGGTTCCCCTGGTGCTTCGACTGCCGGCTCGGCGGTGGAGGGCTGTGCTCCCGTCGGGGTCGCAGTCTGGGGTGTCGCAGTCTGTGGTGCCGCGGCCGGCGCTGCGGGATGGGCGGCGGGCCGGTAGTCCTCGAAGAAGTCCTGCCAGCTCTCACCTACCGAGGCGGGGTCGGCCCGGTAGCGCTCGTACATCTCTTCGACGAGCCACTCGTTGGGGCCCAACCTGGTTGCGTCGGCGTCGGTCACCGCGGGCATGGTACCGATCTCCCGGGTTGTTCCTCTGGGGTGCACGCCGGGGACCCACCGGGGCTGCCCGGGGAACCGGCCGGTAGGGTGCGGGCGTGCGCGTCGCCACATGGAACGTGAACTCGCTCAAGGCACGCCTGGCGCGGGTGCGAGCACTGGCTGTCGGCCTGGGAACCCGACGTGGTGTGCCTCCAGGAGACCAAGTTGGCCGACGGTGCCTTCCCGGCGCTGACCTTGCGTGAGCTGGGCTACGAGGCGGCCCACGTGGGGCAGGGGCGCTGGAACGGTGTGGCGATCCTGTCCCGGGTCGGGTTGGATGACGTGCGGGTCGGTTTCGTCGACGACGACGAGCCCGACCCCGAGGCCCGCCTCGTGTGGGCCACGCTGTGGAGACCTGCGGGTCGCGTCGGTGTACGTGCCCAACGGGCGCTCCCTCGACGACGACCACTACACCTACAAGCTCGACTTCCTCGGCGCGCCTGCGCCGCCAGCTCGACCGCCACGAGGATCCGGGGGCTCCCCTGGTGGTGTGCGGTGACTTCAACGTCGCACCCGAGGACCGCGACGTGTGGGATCCCGCCGCCTTCGTCGGCGCCACCCACACCTCTGCGCCCGAGCGCGAGGCGCTGGGAGCCTTGGCCGACTGGGGGCTGTGCGACCTGTTCCGCACAGCCCACGACGAGGCGGGCCTGTACTCGTGGTGGGACTACCGGGGCGGGAACTTCCACAAGAAGATGGGCATGCGCATCGACCTGGTGCTGGGCACCGGCGCGGTGCGCGAGCGGCTGGCCGAGGTGCGCATCGACCGTGACGAGCGCAAGCCCACCGGCAACCCTGCCGGTGGTGCGCCCTCGGACCACGCGCCGGTGGTGGTGGATCTGGGTTGAGGAGCCGGCGGCGTGCTAGGCACGGGCCATGGATCCTGCCAAGGCCGAGCTCGTCCGGGCAGGGATCTACGCCCGCTGGCAGCCACCGCCCCCCGAGGAGCTGACCGAGGACAAGCTCGAGCGCCGCCGGCTGGCCGACGGCATGCGCCGGGTCATCGAGGTGCTCATCGCGACGGGAGCTCCCCTCGAAGACCTGCGTCGCCGCGGCCGACGAGCTGGCCCGCATCGCCGACCGCTTCGAGGCCGGGCCCCTCCAGGAGGGCTACGAGGGCTACCGGGAGACCGCCAACGTCGGGGGCGACGTGCTGGTGGGCTTCGACCTGTCGCCCTTCATCGGACCGGCCAACCCGCTGGCTCCGCCCATCTCGTTGCGCCAGGAAGGCGAGCGGGTGGTGGGCGCGGTGCGTTTCGGGTCGGCCTACGAGGGTCCGCCGGGGTGCGTGCACGGCGGCTACGTGGCGGCCACCTTCGACGAGTTGTTGGGTGCCACCCAGTCGATGTCGGGCCACCCCGGCATGACGGGCACGCTCACCGTGCGCTACCGGGCCCCCACCCCGTTGCACACCGAACTGCGCCTGGCGGGATGGCTGGCCAGGGTCGAGGGACGCAAGATTTTCGCCGAGGGCACCCTGCACGCCGGTGACCGGCTGTGCGCCGAGGCCGAGGGGATCTTCATCTCCATCGACGCGGACGTCTTCCGCAAGCTCATGGTGCTGCGCGACGAGCTGAAGGCGGGCGGTAACCCGACCGGCGGGTGACCCGGAGATCAGCCGACGCGGGAACCGACGCGGTGCTGGTCGACGATGTGAACCAGCGCGTCGCCGTAGCGGGCGGCCTTCATGGGGCCTATCCCGCGGACGGCGCGCAGCTCGTCGCGGTTGCGTGGGCGCAGGCGGGCCACCTCGACCAGGGTCCGGTCGGCGAGGACGGCGGTGGGAGCCACGCTGGCGGCTCGGGCGGCAGCGGCGCGCCACTCCTGGAGGGCTCGCAGGATGGCTTGTTCGGAGGGGTGGAGCCCCCCGGTGCGGCTCTGGGTGCCATCTGCATCAGCGGCCGGGCGCCCCGCACCGCCTGGCACTGCCCGAAGCCGGGCTCGCTGGGCGCTCGCCGCCTCGCGGCCGGCCTCGTCGCTGACGGGCGCGCCGGTGGGGGCGGTGGCCTCGATGTCGGCCAGGTGGGGTGAGGCCTGGCGGCGCACCGACTTGGTGCCGAAGGTGCGGGTGCGGGCCCAGGTGCACCTCAGCTGCTGTTCGGCGCGGGTGGCCGCCACATAGAGCAGGCGGCGTTCCTCTTCGAGCAGGTCGGGGGTGCGGGCGTGGGCGATGGGCACGAGGCCTTGCTCCAGGCCGGCGAGGTGCACGATCGGCCACTCCAGGCCCTTGGCCGCGTGGAAGGTGCACAACTCGACGGCGTCGGCGTCCGCGGGTAGCTCGTCTCCACCGGTGGAGTCACGCAGCCACGCCTCGAAGCCGGCCAGGGTGGGGGCGGGGTCGGCGTCGAGGTACTCGTGACCCAGCCGAACCAGGACCCCCGCCGTGAGCGAGGGTGAGGGGGTGCTCTGGTCGTCGGGGTTCGTGGCATCGGCCCCGGCCGTGCCCTCATCGGGGCTCAGGTCCTGGGTGGTCTCGGCTTCGAGGTCAGCCAGCATTCCCACGAAGGGTCCGCCCCGCTCAGCCAGCTCGCGTAGCAGGCGGCGGACCTCGGGGTCGTCGGCCAGGCTGCGCCCACCGCGCAGGCGAACAGGGATGCCCGCGGCCCGGCACGCCTCGGCCAGAGGGACGAGTTGGGCGTGGGTGCGTACCAGGACCGCCTGCCAGGACCAGCGTCCGCCAGGTCGGTGCAGGTCGCGCAGGGACCTGGCCACCCCGCGGGCCTCGGCGGTGCCGTCCTCGTAGGCCAGCACCTCCACGGCGGGTCCGTCGGGGCGGGTGGGTCGGAGCACGGGACCGGCGCCGGGACCGCGCAGCACAGCGGCGGCCGCGGCCAGCACCTGAGGGCTGGATCGGTGGTTCTCGTCCAGCAGTACCCGCTCGAGGTGGGGGTAGTGGTCTTCGAGGTCGCTCAGGTGGTGGGCGTCGGCACCGTTCCAGCCGTAGATGGCCTGGTTGGGGTCACCGACCACGAACAGGTCGTCGCGGGCACCCAGCCAGGCCTGGAGGAGGGCGAACTGGAGCGGGTTGATGTCCTGGAACTCGTCGACGAAGAGGTGTCGGTAGCGCCAGTGCTGTGCGGCGGCGAACTCGCGGTCGTCGCTCAGCTCGTGGCAGCAGAGCCGCAACAGGTCGTCGAAGTCGACCACCCGCCGTCGCCGCTTCTCGGTCTCGTAGCGCCGGTAGGCCTCGGCCACCACGGTGGCGTCGGCTGCCGTGCGGCGGCCTTCGGCGTTGGCCACCACCGGGTACTGGGTGGGCGTGACCAGGCGGGCCTTGGCCCACTCGATCTCGGTGATCACCTCGGCCAGGTCTGCCCCTTCGGGAAGGAAGCGGGCCACGAAGGATGCTTTGCGTTCGATGAGGCTGGGGGCGGCCACACCCCGATCGGCCCAGCGGGTACGCAGCTGGGCGTAGGCGATGCTGTGGAAGGTGCCGGCGGTGACCGAGTCGCGCAGGCCCAGTCCGCGCAGGCGGGAGATCAGCTCGCCGGAGGCGCGACGGGTGAAGGTGACAGCCAGGACGTGGTGGGGGTCGACCTCGCCGGTGGCAGCCCGGTGGGCGATGCGGCGGGTGAGCACGCGGGTCTTGCCCGAGCCGGCGCCGGCCTCGACGGCCAGGGTGGGGGCCGGGTGCGTGACGGCGTGGTGCTGGGTGGGGCTCAGGCCCTCGAGGATCTCCTCCGTACGCACCCCGGCGAGGTTAGGAGGCGAGGCCCGGCCAGCGGGGGACCCTCGGGAGTGGGGGAGCGGACCTTGCGGAGGGGTGGCGGGTGGGTCGGAGCGGGGTTGTCGAGGTGGGTTGGTGGGTGGGCCGGATCGGGGGCGGCGGTAGCGTTCGGGCGTGATCGAGCTGAGCAGGCGTCGCGCTTCGAGGAACTGGTGGGCGAGGCCCTCGAAGAGATCCCAGACGAGCTGGCAGCCCGCATGGACAACGTCGTGGTGCAGGTTCGGGATCATCCCCGCCTGGTCGGGTTGTTCGGCCTCTATGAGGGAATCCCGCTCACCGAGCGGGCCGACTATGGCAACGGGATGGTGCTGCCCGACCGCATCACCGTGTTCCGGGCGCCGATCTGTGCAGCCTGTGGCAGCGAGGACGAGGTGCGCCGGGAGGTGCGCATCACGGTGATCCACGAGGTGGCCCACCACTTCGGCATCGACGACGACCGCCTGGACGAGCTGGGCTGGGCATGAGCCCCGTGTCGGGCTGGTCGTTTGCCCCTTGACCGGGGCGGTGGGCGGGGTTGCCTGCGGGTCCGTGTTCACCCACGCATCCGTGTCTACCTCAGGGATCTCTCATTCGACACGAAGAGCCCCGAGAGGGTGGAGAGCCGGACATCTTCTGGTCCAACGGTGGAGGGACTCATTGCACAAGACCAGGGCACCGAGGCGCTGTCGTCGGTGGAAAGCTCGCAGTTGACGCAGTGGTGCTCGCCTCCATGATCCCTGCATCCGATGGCTATGGGGTCCGTCGGCAGTGCGAGCTGCCTCGCTCTATCGAGTGCGCAGCAGCCGTTCGAAGAGGGTGAGGTGATTCGACACCATGCGTCTGGTCGTGAACCTCTCCTCAGCCGATGTCCGGCAGGCGTCCCGGTCGATCTCTCCGACGTGTGCGATGGCCTCGACCAGGTCGTCGACCTCGTCACAAAGAAAGCCAGTGACGCCGTGCTCGACGATCTCGGGGGCCGACCCCTCCTTGAATGCGAGAACCGGAGTGCCGCACGCCAAGGCTTCGATCATCACGAGCCCGAACGGTTCCGGCCAACGGATGGGGTTGACCAGCGCCTTCGCGCCCCGCAAGAGCTCGAGGCGCTCGGACGCCCCGACCTCGCCGACGTACGCGACCCTGTCGTCGAGGAGCGGTTCGATCTGCTCGGAGAAGAACTGGTGCTCCAAGGGTTCACGCATCTTCGCCGCAATCTTCAGTCGGACGCCAGCTCGTTGCGCCGCGACGACAGCTCGCCGAGCGCCCTTCTCGGGAACCATGCGACCAAGGAACAGGAAGTACTCACCATCGTCGTCGCCGAGGCCCGGTCCCACAGGGAACTGGTCGAGCTCGAGCCCGTGGTGGATCACGGCGGCGATGTCGAGTCGCGCCGCGGTACTGGCCTGGTGCTCGGATATCGCGATGATCGGGACTTCAGAGGCGATCTCGGTGTAGAGATCGGTGAGTTCGGGGTTGAAGGGCCCGTGGTTGGTCGTCACGACCGTTAGCTCAGGGAAACGGGCAGCGTAGACCGGCCCGATGAGCGTGTGGTCGTGGACGATGTCGCAGTCCTGTAGCTCTCGGTAGGCGTGGATGAGGTGGCGCAGCTCGATGGCGGCGATGCCCATCCGATCGGGCTCTCCGTGATCGAACACCCAGCGTCGCGGGACTGGGCAGGTCGAGTCCCCGGTTGTGTAGAGGACGACGTCGTGGCCCGCATCCTGGAACCCTCGTGCCAGGAGGTCGATGACCGCCTCTGTGCCCCCGTAGGCGGGAGGCGGTATCGGGAGCCACGGCGGTGCGAGCAATCCGATCTTCATGGCCCGAGTTCACACCCCTTCAGCGTTGCGGGCAATCTCGTCCTCAGTGTTGGTGGCAATCTCGGCGCGGTTCCCGCGCGGCTCCGGCCGATACGATCGGGCGCAATGACCGGCTCGCCGTGGAATTCCAGCGGACCAGTTGCTTCGCTGGCCCACACCGGTGAGCGGGTGACGGTCGTCGAGGGATCTTGCTTCTGTCTCTCAGACGGGTCCGGAAACACGCACGCGGAGTCAGCTGAGGGCCTGTTCCTACTCGACAGTCGCGTGCTGTCCCGCTGGCTGCTCCAGGTGGACGGCGCCCCGATCGAGCGGCTCGCCGTGTCCCAGCGCGCCCCCTATGAGGCGACCTTCGTGGGGCGAGTTCGGCCTCATGGCCAACAGGCCGACAGCGATCTGGTCGTCTTCCGGACTCGCCATGTAGGTGACGGCATGAGGGAGGTTGTGTCGCTTCGCAATTACGGGGAGGAGCCGCAAAGCGCCGTCGTCGAGTTGTGGGCTGACGCGGATTTCGCCGACCTGTTCGCCGTCAAGGAGGACCGGGTGCGAGTGCAGGGCAAGCACAGCCGCGACGCCGCGCCCGGGGCGCTGGTGTTTGGAGTCGAGACCGACCGCATCAACCGGGTCACGACGGTCGAGTTCTCCGAGCCTGCGGCGACAGAGCTCGGCCGCGCCTCTTGGGATCTGACGGTGCCGGCGAACGGCCGGATGGACCTCTGTTTCGAGGTCGGGATCTCCATCGAAGGCCGGCGACTGCAGCCACGCTTCCGATGCGGCACTCCCGACGAGCAGGCCACACCTCAGCGTCGCCTTCAACGGTGGCGGTCCGAGACCCCGACATTGGAGACCGACGATGCCCGCCTCGAACAGGCGGTTGCGGCGGCGATCGATGATCTCGGAGCGCTCCGGATCTTTGACCCTGACTACCCGGACTCAGCTGTGATCGCTGCCGGCGCACCCTGGTTCATGACACTGTTCGGGCGCGACGCGCTGCTCGCATCCTGGATGGCGCTCATCGTCGACCCATCCTTGGCGCAAGGGGTACTGGAGACGCTGGCGCGCCTTCAGGGCAGCGAGCGTGACGCCAGGACAGAGGAGGAGCCTGGACGCATCCTCCACGAGGTCCGCTTCGAAGAAGCGGCGTCGCTCGCGCTTGGTGGCGGTTCGGTCTACTACGGGACGGCGGACGCCACGCCTCTCTTTGTCATGCTGATGGGTGAGCTGCGACGTTGGGAGCTGGCCGACGAGGCCGTCGAGCGGCTGCTTCCCCACGCCGATCGAGCGCTGGGGTGGATCGAGGAGCACGGCGACCGCGACGGCGACGGCTATGTCGAGTACGAGCGCAGCAGCCCCGACGGTCTTGCCAACCAGGGCTGGAAGGACTCCTGGGACGGGATTTCCTTCGCTGACGGTCGTCTCCCGCAGCCGCCGATCGCTCTCGCCGAAGTTCAGGGCTACACATACGCTGCGTACCTCGCTCGCGCCTACTTCGCGCTCGAATCCGACGACCGCCAGACCTACGAGCGGTATCGCGACAAGGCGGCCGATCTGCGGGCTGCGTTCAACCGCGACTTCTGGCTCGCAGACCGGGGCTGGTACGCCGTCGGCCTTGATGCGGACAAGCAACCGATTGACGCGCTTGCTTCGAACATGGGCCACTGCCTTTGGACCGGCATCATCGACGAGAGCCGGGCGCAGTCGGTCGCCGACCATCTGCTCTCGCCTGAGATGTTCACGGGCTTCGGGGTGCGGACGCTGGGGTCGACCATGGGCCGATACAACCCGGTCAGTTACCACAACGGTTCTGTCTGGCCCCACGACAGCGCGATCACCGCCGCGGGTCTCGTGCGCTATGGATTCGTGGAGCACGGTCAGGCCGTCATTCAGGCGCTGCTCGACGCTGCCGCCGCGTTCGACGGACGGCTGCCTGAGCTCTTCGCCGGGTTCGATCGCGCGGAACTCGCCACACCCGCCGCGTATCCTACGTCTTGCTCACCACAGGCATGGGCGGCGGCATCGCCTCTCCTACTCCTCCGGGTGCTTCTCCGATTCGACCCGTGGAAGAGCCGCGGCCGGGTGCACCTCGCCCCCGTACCGCCGCCGTCGATGCGACGATTGGCGTTGCACGGCTTGCGGGTCGGCGGCCGCCACCTCGACATCAACCTGGATCAGGGAGGCGTCGAGGTGAGCGGTCTCGATGGCCTCGACCTCGAGACCACGCCGCGCCCCCCACTCAGCCGCGCCTTCGCTGAACCATCCGAATAGCTCCGAATAGCCGGCGGTGAAGGCGCTTTCGTATGAGCGCAGGGATGTTGGCGGCCTGATTGTGAAGGTGACGGCGGCGGTGTTGGCAGCTGACCGGTGCGGTGAGCAGTCAACCTCCTGTCTGGCGCCGAGGTGGTGTTGGTGGCCTCGGGGGCGGGTGGTCCCGCCGACGGGCTGCTCTTGCGCCGGGCCTGAGCGCAGCCGTCCCGGCAGTCCGGGGAGGGCACCAACATCAGGGGGAAGGCCGAGGGGAAGTAGGTCGTTGCGGGCTGGTGGTGGTTCGGGTTCGTGTGTGGGTGGTGTTGGGGTTGGTGTGTGCGGTGTTGCCTTTGTCTGTGGGGGGGGTCTGGGTGCGTCACCGGGGGTGAGTGATCCTGCTGCTGCTGCTGCTGCTGCTGCTGATCCTGCTGGTGATGATGGTGGGGTGTGGGGCGGCGATGGCGGTGGGTGGGGGCGGCCTCCGTTGCGGGAGCGTGGGGTGGTGGAGGAGGTGTTGGCGGCTGAGGGTGCTGAGCCGGTGGTGGAGGTGGTGGGGCAGCGTACGGAGTCGTCGAAGACGTTTTCTACTGGGGTGGAGGGCCCTATCTGTCATGGTTGAGGTTGCCGGGCAGAGTGTCCGGAATGTTTGAGGGCGGAAAGGAGTGGAATCATGGCTGTGATGACGAGGGACGACGACACGGAGGTGCGTCGGGCCCGTAGGTCGTGGAGCGCTGAGTACAAGCTCGGGATTCCAGACCTCCTGACATAGGAAGGCGCGCACTTCGCTGACCAGCGGGTATCCACCAGTTCGGGTCGTCGGGGTGAGATAATGTCTTCGGAGTGATCGGAGATTCTGGGAGGTCTGGGGATGGCGTTGGCAGCGAGCAGACAGGGCGCGATACAGCCGCTTCCGCTGGCTCCGGGCGCCTCGGTTCCAGTAGCCGATGGTGTGGCGTTTCTAGAGGACGACGAGGGCAACGGCTCGGTGTTCTTGTGGGGGATGGCGGCGTGGAGTTGGGGCGCGGGTGACCGTGTGGCCCGCAGGCTGGCGGCGGTGCAGCTCGTCGAGTCCAAGGCGGCCAGGCAACGCCAGGTGGCTGCCGCTTTCGGCGTGAACGAGGACACGTTGATCATCTGGCGCGGCGAGTACAAGGCGAAGGGCACCGCAGGGCTGGTCGGCCGTCGGCTGGGTCCGAAGGGACCGTCGAAGCTCACCGACGCCAAGCGGGCCGAGATCCAGGCGTTGCGCGGTCAGGGGCTTGCGTTGCTAGCGGTAGCTGAGCGCACGGGAGTGTCGACTGACACCGTGCGCCGGGCCTTGACCGGGCCACCGGCGTCGGCACCGACACCGAAGGCCGCTGAGCCCTCGGGTGTATCCGAGCTCGAGCCTCTCGCTCGTCCCGCTGATCGCAGCGCTGAACGCCAGGCGGCTCGTGCCGGTGCGCTCACCGAGGCGCCGCCGGTGATCTGTGAGGGCGCGTCGTTGCCGCTCGCGGGTGCGCTCATCATCTTGCCGGCGGTCGTCGCGACGGGTCTGCTCGGCTGCTCGGAGCGGGTCTACAGCACCGGTCGAGCAGCGTTCTACGGGCTGCGCTCGCTGGTCCTGTCGGTCGTGTTCGCGTGCCTGCTGGGCGAACCACGCGCTGAAGGACTCACCCGTGTCGACCCGACCGACGTCGGGCGACTGCTCGGCCTCGACCGGGCACCTGAGGTCAAGACCATGCGTCGGCGCATGGATGAGCTCGCACAGCTCGGTCGCGCCGACCGTTTCATCGACGCGCTGGCACGACACCATCTCGACACCCACGCCGAGACCGCTGGGATCTTCTATGTAGACGGCCACGTACGCGCCTACCACGGCGCCGCAGAGGTCCCCAAAGCCCATGTGGCACGTATCCGCCTCGCCATGCACGCCGAGGTCGACACCTGGGTCTGCGACCGAAACGGCGACGGCGTGCTCGTGTGGTCCACCCCGCCGGGCGCTTCACTGGTCGGTGAGCTACGCACAGTCGTGGCCAAGATCCGAGACCTGGTCGGCGCCACCGCCCACCCGACGATCTGCTTTGATCGTGGCGGCTGGTCCCCGAAACTGTTCGCGGAACTCACCCTGGCGGGCTTTGACATCCTCACCTACCGCAAGGGCGACAAGACCAACGAACCCCGCCGAGCGTTCACCGAGCACGTCTACCTCGACGACACCGGACACGAGCACCGCTACCTGCTCGCGGACCGCAACGTGCGCATCGCCTACGACAGCGGCCGACGGCGCTTCGCCTGCCGACAGATCACCCGCCTCGACCCCGCCAGCGGCCACCAAACCCAGATCCTCACCACCCGCACCGACCCCGACCCCGCCCCCGTGGCCCACGCCATGTTCAACCGTTGGAGCCAGGAGAACTTCTTCCGCTACATGCGCACCCACTACGCCCTCGACGCCCTCGACACCTACGCCACCATCGACGACGACCCCGACCGGCTCGTGCCGAACCCGGCCCGACGCGACGCGGACCGGCTACTGCGCGACGCACGACGACAGCTCCGCGACTGCGAGGCAGCCGAGGGCAAGGCCTCCATCAACGGCCGCCGCCCCAGCCCTGAGCTCCTCAACGCCTTCGCCGCAGCCCGCGCCGAAGTCGACGGCCTCGCTCACACGACCAAAGCAATCCCCGCCAAGGTCCCCCTCGGCGAAGTGCGACCCGACGCGGTACGCCTCGCCCCCGAACGCAAACGCATCCACGACGCCATCCGCATGGCCAGCTACAACGCCGAGTCCGCCCTCGCCCGCCTCCTCGCCCCCCACTACGCCCGAGCCGGCGACGAAGCCCGCAGCCTGCTCCGCGAAGCCTTCCGAACCCCCGCTGACCTCAAGGTAGTCGGCGACGAACTCCACGTGCGGCTCTCCCCGCTCTCAGCACCCCGGCGCACACGCGCCATCGCCGGTCTCTGCAACGAGCTCACCGCCACCAAGACCCTCTACCCCGGAACCAAGCTCACCCTCGTCTACTCGGTCAACGAACACCGATGACTCCGCAGAGATGATCGCTCTATGTCAGGAGGTCTGGATTCTGCGGGAGATCGACGACGCGAAGGGTACGGGTGAGCCGGGTGTGGTCGGTGAGATCTGCCGGCGGGAGGGTTTGTACTCGTCGTTGATCTCGGAGTGGCGTCGCCAACGCGACGAGGGGGCGTTGGACGGGCTGCGCGACAAGCCGGCGGGCCGTCGGGGTAAGGACCCGATGCGTGTCGAGCTCGAGCGGCTTCGCGACGAGAACGGACGGTTGGCTGAGCGGCTCGCGACCGCGGAGGAGTTGATCGACGCCCAGGGAAAAGCGTGGGCGCTCTTGTCGGAACTCTCCCGCAAGAGCGCCGAGCCGAGGCCGAAGAAGAACTGAGCGTGTTGATCGCCGAGTTCGCTCCCCGTGTGGGGGTGGAAGTGGCGGCTCGCGCGTTCGGGATGTCACCCAGGACGTGGCGGTATCGCCGCCAGGTGGCCGAGGGTCGCGTGCTCACCGCGACCGTCGCGAGCTAAGCCGCCTGAGGAGCTGGTCGTGCATCCGGCTCGGATCTCCGACGTCGAGCGAGACGAGATCGCGGCGGTGCTGTGCGAGGACCGTTTCTGTGATCTGGCACCCGCGCAGGTGTACGCGACGCTGCTTGATGAGGGCACCTATCTGTGTTCGACCCGCCAGATGTACCGGATCCTGCACGAGCACGACCTCGTACGCGAACGGCGCCGAGGCCACGTGACGGAAGCCCCCAGGTGTTCAACCTGAACGAGAGCAACGGCTGGGAGCGCAGCGTCGAACTCGACCTCGCGTGCCCGTACGCCACGGTGGTGTGGGTCAACACCGACATCAACCGGCAGGTCGGGAGCTTCGTGGAAGAGGGGAAGTTGGATTGGAACTGCAATGACCTGAGGGTGGGGGTGTGCGGCATTGTCACGGAATGATGCGTGGCGCCGCTGGCGTGGCTGGGTGGGTTTGGTCGGGGTGCTCCTGCTGTGGGCACCAGCGTGGCTGCTGGGGTCGTGGATAGCCAGGGTGATCGAGTCGTCACCGGACTCGTCGCGCGAGTCGAACCGGGTGACGGTCGAGTTCGGGCCTGACCACAGGACGGTGGTGCTGACCGCTGAGCTTCGGGGCACAGGTCCTGCCGCGGAGAGCGGTCTGTGTGAGGTCTGTCATGCCAACTGGGTCGTCGGCGGGTTGGCGTTGGGCGATGGCCTCACCTTGGTGGGAAAGGGCAAGTTGCCGTCCACGGAGGTATTCGAGATCAAAGGCCCGATGGAACCGACGGGACCACCGGTCACGAGGAACGCGTCGGCTTGGCAAAGGGCCGAGTACCACGTCGAGGTCGACGGCGAAGGCACCTGGATCAGTCAGTTCCAGCGGCAGACGCTGCGCTTGTCGCTCTCGGGTGAGCTTGCCGCGGGCGAGCGGGTGGTGGCCGAGGTGCATCTGGAGGTGAGGAACGAGGACCTGATGCCTACCGGGGTCTCCTTGGCGTTTCCTGATGATGTCGAGCTCAGGTTGTGGACTGAGGACTGACGTGGCTCGGCCCAGTCTGGGGGCACTGCTATCCCTGCTCTCTGGAGTGGCAACTACCACGACTTGGTCTCAGGCCGCCGCGACAACGCCTCGCTCCAACGGCCCACTCCGCGAGGTCAGCGAGCAACGACCGATGCTGAGCGCGACCCCACCGGGATCACCCGGCAGGAGTCCTGACCTCACTCGTAGCGCAGGGCCTCCCCGGGCCGGAAGCGGACGGCGCGACGGACAGGGAAGAAGAGCACCAGCAACGCCAGGAGGATCGTCCCCGCGAGTGCGCCGAGCAGGTTGAGGGGAGGGAACAGGAACGGGATGCGGACCTCGAGCACCTGCCAGATGAGCCACACCAACAGGCGTGCCAGGGCGTAGCCGACAGGGATGCCGATCACCCACCCGAGGATGGCGAGAGCGACTCCCTCGCTGGTGAAGATGCGGCGCACGTCGCGGCCCCGCGCTCCGATGCTGCGCAGGATGCCGATCTCCCGGGTGCGTTCGAGCACGTTGGTGGTCATGGTGTTGGCCAGGCCCACCATGCTGATGGCCACGATCATCAACCCGAGCACGGTGATCGTCCAGGTGATCGACCGGTTGGCGCTGATCTCGCGGCTTTCCGCGACGTAGCGGATCTCGCTGGCCACGTCGTGGCCCAGTGCCATCAGCCGGTCCTCGACGGCGCTGGTCGTCCGATCGACGAATGGCTCCTCCGACGAGGTCATCTGAACCCAGAGCAGCCGCGTTCCCTCGGGTTGGTCCAGCAGCGAGCGGGCCGTGCTCAGCGGCACGAAGACGGCCATCCCGTCCTCCTGCTGGTTGCCGGCCACGCCGACGACCTCGAAGTCGGCGACGCCGGTCTCGATCGTCAACGCGATGGTGTCGCCCACCTCGATGCCCTCCACCTCGGCGAGGTTGCGCTCTACCACCACGACAGGTCGGGCCTCGTCGGCCTCGACGGAGTCGAACCAGCGCCCCTCCGACATCCGGTACCCGAAGAGGGGATCCAACTCGACCGCCCAGATCACCACGCGGCGCGACCCCAGCAGCGCACCGGTCTTGAGCACCTCTTCCACCTCGGCGACACCGGGCGTCGACGCCACCGCTTCCCGTGCGGCGTCATCGAAGGGCCGGGTGCCACCGGTGAAGAACTGCACGTCTTCGAGATGGTCGCCCCAGCTGCTCTGGGTCGCCTCGGTCGCGCCCTGGGACACGGCGAGAACGGCGAGCAGGTTCCCCACCGCGAGCGCCACGATCACGGCGATGGCCAGGCTCCTCCTCAACCGGCGGCCGGCGTTGCGCAGACCGATCTGGGCGGGACGGGGCAGGAACGTGGCCTGCCGCAACACGGCGTCGATACGCCCTGCGCCCATGGTCATATCCGTGGCTTCCAGCCCCTGACGGACCCCGAGGCGTTGGGCTCGCCAGATCGCGGGCAACGCAGCCAGCGGCGCCGCGACCACACCGAGCACCAGGCTGGCGAGGAGCACCTTCCAGTCGACTCCGAAGGCCACGTCCACCGCCCAGAACTGCTGGCCGAACGAGGCCGCCAGGGCGTTGGCCAGCAACACACCCAGTGCGCTCCCGACCAGCGCACCCGAGCCACCCACCAGGACGGTGGTGCGCAGGTACACGGCTGAGATGTCGCGGCGGCGGGCACCGATCGCCCGCATCACCGCGATCTGGCGTGTCTGTTCGGCGACCAGGGTGCTCATCGTGTTGGCGATGAGCACCACCGAGGAGAACAGGGCGAGCACGGTGATGACGCTGAGGAGCTTTGCGAACTGCTCGGTGTCGGACTTCGCCGGCCAGTCTCCCGGCTCGCGCACCTGAGGCAGACCGGCGAAGCCCTCGAATCCCTCGACCGCGCCGAGTTGCTGTCGGATCAACTCGACGGTCTCTTCGGCCGCGAGAGGCCCTGGATCGTCCAGCTGGAAGGCCAGCCTTCCGAACCCCGTGTCGCCGCCGAGGCTGGCGACGGTGGGGACCGTGGCATAGAGCACGACGACGCTCTCGTCCTGGACCTGCTCGCCCCCCGGCAGGGTGCGCCCGCGACCGCTCAGCGCGAGAGGAGTCTCGCCCGTCTCGCCGACGACGGTGATCGTGTCGCCCGCATCGCCCCCGTAGACACCGACGTTGGCGTTCTGGACATCGGAGAGCACTTCGCCCTCGTCAGGGAAGCTGCCGGACTCGACACGGGCCAGGTCGACGTGTTGGTCCTCGAAGTCCCTGATTCCGATGACGCGTGCCGGCGCGCGGCGTTCGCCGATGAGGACCCTGACGTCGAGGATGGTCCAAGCCTCTACCCCGGCGACGTTGGGGAGCGCGGCCAGCGCGTCCAGGTCGTCGTCGCCGAGGGCGATCGGTTGGAGCCACACGGTCACATCGGCCAGGTGCCCGGCGCGGACCTCGTCCTGCATGGCGTCGTCGATGAGGGTGGGAACGGCCAGGAACGAGATGCTCGCCACCGAGATCGCCAGGGTCGCGATGCTCAGGACGGCCCGTACCGGCCTCCCGGTGAGATCCCTGACCGACTTGCGCGTCGCCGCGGTGAGCACCTGGATGCCTCAGGCGGCGACGATCGCGCCGTCGCGCACCTCGACCACCCGAGGGGCACGGGCGGCGAGTTCACGGTCGTGGGTCACGAACAGGATCGTCGTTCCCTGGTCGTTGAGCTGAAGGAGCAACTCGAACATCTCGGCAGCGGTGCGGGTGTCGAGGTTGCCGGTGGGCTCGTCGCCGACCAGCAGCCGCGGGTCTGCCACCAGGGCCCGGGCGATGGCTACGCGTTGTTGCTCGCCCCCGGACAGCTCGCTCGGCAGGTGGCCACCCTTGTCGCCGAGGCCGACGAGGTCGAGGTTGTGCTGTGCCCGTTCGAGGCGTTCCCGCTTCTTGCCGATCCTCAGGAAGTCCAGCGGAAGGCTGGTGTTCTCGAGGGCCGACAGGGTGGGTAGCAGCTGGAAGAACTGGAACACGATGCCGACGTTGGCACCCCGCCACACGGCGAGCTGCTCTTCGCTCATCACCTCGATGGGGTCGCCGTCGAAGAGGACCGATCCCACGCTCGGCCGGTCGATGCCCGTCACCATGTTGAGGATCGTCGACTTCCCGCTTCCCGAGGGCCCGACGACGGCAACCATCTCGCCCTCGTCGATCACCATGTCGACGCCCCGCAGGGCTGTGTAGGTGAGCTTGCCCATGGCGTAGGACTTCTCGACGCCGGCCAGCTCGATCAGCGGCTTCGAAGGCGTTTCGGCACTGGTTCCCATCAAGGCCTCACCCACTCGTCCTCCTCCGGAAGTCGGGATCATCTTGGCATCTCAGCCCGTGCTGGCTGGAGTCGAAGCCGAGCGGCGGGCGCCCCACCCGATTCCGGGACGGGCTGGTGTGGGGGATCTACACTCACGCGATGCCCTACCCCTCCGAGCTGCTGCGCAAGGACGAGCACCTGGTGCTGGACACCCGGCCGCACTGGTGGTTCGTCTTCTTCCCTTCCCTTGCCTTGAGTGGTGCCCTCCTGCTCGGGATGATCGTGTTGGTCAACGACCCCAAAGGGTTCCTCGGCGATGCCGCCGGCATCCTGACGGGGTTGATCGTGCTCGGCACCCTGGGCTGGTTCGCCAGTCGCTACGCGTCGTGGATCTCCACCAACTTCGTGGTCACCAGCGACCGGGTGATCTTCCGTGAGGGCGTCTTCGCCAAGCGGGGGATCGAGATCCCCGTCGACAAGATCAACGCCGTCCACTTCGACCAGGGCGTCTTCGAGCGCCTGCTGCGCAACGGCAACGTCAAGATCGAGTCCGCCAGCGAGCAGGGGTCATCGGTCTTCGAGAACATCCCCAAGCCGTCGGCGGTCCAGAGCATCATCTACGGGGTTGTGGACAGCCGCGAGGACGCCACCTACGACCGCATGGGTGCTGCCACCGCCCAGGCCCTCCAGCAGTCCGCTCCCGCCTCGGCCCCCCAGCCGGCCCCCCAGGTGTCGATGCCCGAACAGCTCGAGAAGCTGCACCAGCTCAAGCAGCAGGGTGCAATCACCGACGAGGAGTACGAGGCCCAGAAGGCCCGCTTGCTGGGCACCTGAACCCGGCACGCAATGCCGCCGCCACGGCTGCCACGAAGACCCGGCGGCGCGCCTCAGTCGAAGGGGGTCTCTGACACCTCGCGCCGGGCGCCGGGCGCGGCCTCGACCCGCCACCCCTCTTCCAGTGCGCCGGGCTCGCAGAGGGCGACCGCACAGCCCCCGAAGCCCGCTCCGGTGAGGCGGGCCCCGAACACCCCGTCGGTGGCCACCAGGCGCTCCACCAGCGCGTCGAGGGCTGGGGTCGACACCTCGAAGTCGTCGCGCAGGCTGTCGTGGGAGGCCACCATCGCCTGCCCGGCGGTCACCGGGTCGCCCGCCCCCAGCGCCGCGGCCATCTCTCTCACCCGGGAGCATTCGGTGACCACGTGGCGGGCCCGCCGGGCCAGCACCGGGTCCGTGAGGCGCGACACGTCTGTCTCGCTGGCCTTCCGCAGCGGTCCGATGAGCGCCTCGGCCGCCTCGCAGGCGGCGCGCCGCTCGGCGTAGGCCGAGCCCGCCAGGGTGCGGGCCTGGCCGCTGTGCACCACCACCACTTCTACGCCGGTGGGAAGGGGCACCGGGGTCACCTCGAGGGTGGAGAAGTCGATGAGCAGGGCGTGGCCGGTCACGCCGGCGGCGGAGGCGAGTTGGTCCATGATCCCGCAGGGCACTCCCGCGGCGAGTTGCTCGGCGTGCTGGCAGGCGGCGGCCAACTCGAGTGGGCTGCCACGGAAGCCGAGGGCCAGGGCCACTGCCACCTCCAGGGCGGCACTGGAGGACAGCCCCGCGCCGACGGGCACCGTCGAGGACACCTTGCCCACCAGTCCTGAAGCGGGCGCCACTTCGGCCACCACCCCGGCCACGTAGCGGGCCCAGCCCGGCATCGTGGCGGGTTCGAGAGCCTCGAGCGGGTCACAGATGGGCAGGTCGACGGTGCCGGGCTGCTGGTCCGAGCGCAGCACCACCCGGTCACCGCCCACCTCGGCGGTGACGGTGGTGGCCAGGTCGACGGCCATGGGCAGGGCCAGGCCTCCCAGGTAGTCGGTGTGGTCGCCGATGAGGTTGACCCGGCCGGGCGCGGTGGCTCGCACGTGCACGGCGCCGACGCTACCCGGGGAGGCCGCCTCACAGAATCCTCATCTCGGGCGTCGAGGATGAGGGCATGGCTTCGGGGACGAGGTGGCAGCGCAGCACCGCCCAGCGGGCGGCCCGGGCCCTCAGCGGAATGCTGGCGGGGACCGTGACCCTCTCGCTTCTGTGGGCCGAACCCGCCGCTGACTACAACCCACTCCTGGTGGTCAGGACCAGTGCCAGCTGACCGGCTCCCCCCGACCCGCCCCGTCGACGCAGCGGCGAGCACCGGTGGCATGGCGAGCACCGGTGGTAAGGCGAGAACCGATGGTGTGGCCGAGGCCAGCTTCGCCCAGATGGGCACCACCGCCCGGGTGGTGGTGGTCGACGGACCGCCCGCTGCGGTTTCGTGGGCTCGGGCGGAACTGGAGCGACTCGAGGGACTGTGGAGCCGGTTCCGTCCCAGCAGTGAGCTGAGTGGGATCAACAGCGCCCCCGGCCCGCTGCGGGTGTCCGCGGAGACAGCGGCCCTGGTGGCCGCGGCGATCGACGCGTGGTGGACCACCGCGGGCTGGTTCGATCCCACCGTGCTCGACGCCGTGGTTGCCGCCGGCTACGACCGTCCCCTGCCCGAGGTGCTGGCCCGACCGCCGGACACGCTGCGGCCGCATTCGGACCCGGACCCCGAATCGATCGCAGAGCGGTGGTGTTTCGTGCCCCGGCGCGGGGGACGTGGCTGTGGTGGACACATGGGTCTGGTGTCCCCGGGGAGTGCAACTGGACCTGGGAGGCATCGCCAAGGGGCGGGCCGCTGATCTTGTCGCTTCGGCGCTGGTGGCGTCGGGCGCGGCAGGGGCAGCGGTGGAGGTGGGAGGCGACCTGCGGGTGGCGGGCACCGGACCGGGCGGTGGGGGATGGGCGGTGGGTGTGGCTTCTCCCGAGGTCCCCGCTCCCGACGCCACCGAGGCTGGCGACGGCGACGACCCGGGCCAGGAGGCCGCGTCCGGGAATGATCGCGGTCTGCTGGGAATCGCCGACGGAGGGGTGGCGACGTCCTCGCCGTGCCGCCGTCGCTGGCAACGCGACGGCAGCTGGATGCATCACCTCATCGACTCCAGGCGGGGGAAGCCGGCGCAGGGGGCTTTGGCTTCGCTGACCGTGGTGGCGGCCGACGCCACAACCGCCGAGGTCCTGGCCACCGCGGGGTGTGTGGCCGGAGCCGAGGTGGCAGCGGACCTGCTGGCGGCCTTCGGGGCGGCGGGCCTGGCGGTCACCGCCGGGGGCCAGGAGCGGGTACTGGGTGACTGGGGCCGGTTCCTGATCCCCCGTGGTGGCGGGGGGACCGTTTCACGCACGGTCGGGCACCCTTCGACCCGGAGCGGAACCAAGCCCGCCTCGCCCACGGGCGAGTCGTGAACCCCGAGGCGTGGGCGGCCGGGCGCGGTGGCCTGGGGGGTGGTGGGTCTCTGGTTGCTGGTGGCCGTCCAGGTCGGTGTCCTGGCCATGGCCACGCTGTCCCGCCGGGCCTGGGCCCGCATCCACCGGCTCAGCCTGGTGCTCTTCGTGGTGACCACCTTGCACCTCCTCGGTGCCGGAGCCGATGCCACCCACCCCGTGTTGGTGGGACTGGTGGCCCTGGCCACCGGGACGGTGACGGGTCTGGTGATCGTGCGGGTGGTCCTCGCCGCACCTCACTTGACCGTACGGTCAAGTGAGGTGAGGATGGCGGCATGCCCCACGCAACGGTCAACGGGATCGAGCTGTGCTACGAGACCCACGGCGACGCCGACGACGAACCTCTCCTCCTCGTGATGGGCCTCGGCGCCCAACTCGTGGCCTGGGAGCTGGAACTGGTCCACGAGATCGTGGCCCGCGGCTACCACGTGGTGCGCTACGACAACCGTGACGTCGGCCTGTCCACCAAGTTCGAAGACCACGACCCCACAGCGGCCCTGGCCGGCGCCTTCGGCGGCGACCACACCGGGGCCCCCTACCTGATCGCCGACATGGCCTCTGACGCTGCGGGCCTTCTCGACCACCTGGGGTTGGACCAGGCCCACGTGGTGGGCGCCTCGATGGGTGGGATGATCGCCCAACAGCTGGTCATCGACCACCCCCACAAGGTGGCCACGCTCACCTCGGTCATGTCCACCACCGGCGACCCGGACGTGGGCGCCCCCACCGCTGAGGCCATGGGTGCTCTCATGGCCGCGATGGCCACCCCGGTCACCGACAAGGCCAGCGCCGTCGAGCAGGCCCTGGCCACCTGGGCTGTCATCGGCAGCCCGGGGGCAACCGACGAGGCGGCGGTGCGTCGCCGGGCCGAGGATTCGTGGGACCGAGACCCCGGGGGCCTGGGCGTCCTGCGCCAACTGGCGGCCATCATGGCCTCGCCCAGCCGCACCGAGGCCCTGGGTGGGGTGCAGGTGCCGGCCTTGGTCGTCCACGGCACCGTCGACCCCCTCGTGCAGCCCAGTGGCGGTCAGCGCACCGCCGAGGCCATCCCCGGCGCCGAGCTGTTGTGGGTGGAAGGCATGGCCCACGACCTGCCTCGCTTCGCCTGGGCCGACTTCTTCGACGCCCTGGAGCGACACACCGCCCGGGCCCCGGTGCGCGCCGTCCAGGGAACCGGGGCATGAGCGGCAACTCCAGCGGACCGCTGGCCGGTCTGCGCATCCTCGAGATCGCCGGCATCGGGCCCGGCCCGTTCTGTGCCATGTTGCTGTCGGACATGGGCGCCGAGGTGCTGCGCGTCGACCGGGCCCAGTCCGTCACCGGTGCCGACCCCGCCAATCCGCCCCGTGAGGTGCTGAACCGGGGCCGGCGCTCTGTGGGCCTCGACCTCAAGCACCCCGACGGGCTGGCGACCCTGCTCGACCTGGTGGAGCGGGCCGACGGGCTGATCGAAGGGTTCCGTCCCGGCGTGGCCGAACGTCTGGGCTTCGGTCCCGAGGTGTGCGCCGAACGCAACGCGCGCCTGGTCTATGGCCGCATGACCGGCTGGGGCCAGGAAGGGCCCTACGCGCAGATGGCGGGCCACGACATCAACTACATCTCCCTGGCCGGTGCCCTCTACCACTTCGGCCGCCAGGGCGAACGCCCCGTCCCTCCCATCAACCTGGTGGGCGACTTCGGCGGAGGTGGCCTGATGCTGGCCTTCGGGATGGTTTGCGCGCTCCTGGAGGCGTCGCGCTCGGGAGAAGGGCAGGTGGTCGACGCGGCCATGGTGGACGGGGCCGCCACGCTGATGACCATGATGTACGGCTTCGCCGCCATGGGCTTCTGGGACACCTCCCAGCGCGGTGCCAACATGCTCGACACCGGGGCCTGGTTCTACGACACCTACGAGACCTCCGACGGCGGCTACATCTCGGTGGGCTCCCTCGAGCCCCAGTTCTACGCCGAGCTGGTTCGCCTGTCGGGCCTGGCCGACCAGCTGGGTGAGGCACCGGTCCAGTACGACAGGGCCTCCTGGCCCGAGCGGGCCCGCCAACTCGCCGAGCTCATCGGCGCCAAGACCCGTGACGAGTGGTGCGAGATCATGGAGGGCACCGACGTGTGCTTCGCTCCGGTACTCAGCATGGACGAGGCGCACCGCCACCCCCACAACGTGGCCCGGGGCACCTTCACAGAACACGAAGGTGTCCTCCAGCCCGCTCCCGCCCCGCGCTTCAGCCGTACACCCGGTGCCATCGCCCGGCCCCCCGCTCACCCCGGTCAGCACACCGACGAGGCCTTGGCCGACTGGGGACTCGACGCCCAACGGATCGGCGAGCTGCGGGCCGCGGGCGCCGTGGCCTGAGCACGCGGTCCTGGCGGCCGAGTGGGGTCGGGCGGGTCCAGGCGATAGAAACACAAGATGTCGACCCTGGTCTGCTTCCACGCCCACCCCGACGACGAGGCCATCGCCACGGGGGGCACCATGGCCCGCGCCGTCGCCGAGGGGCACCGGGTGGTGCTGGTGGTGGCCACCCGGGGTGAGCACGGTGAGGTGGTGCCCGGTGTGCTCGACGACGGCGAGCAACTGGGGCTGCGCCGCCTCCAGGAGACCTTCGCCGCGGCCGCCGTCCTCGGTGTTCACCGCGTCGAGTTCCTCGGTTACGTCGACTCGGGGATGGTGGGCGAGGCCACCAATGACGACCCCTACTCGTTCTGGACCGCGGAGGTGGACCAGGCTGCGCACCGCCTGGCCGGCATCCTGGGTGAGGAGCAGGCCGGAGGTCCGGTCGTGCTGACCATCTACGACGACCACGGCGGCTACGGCCACCCCGACCACATCCAGGTCCACCGCGTGGGAAGGCGGGCCGCCGAGCTGGCCGGGGTGACCGACGTCTTCCAGGCCACCATGAACCGCACCCGAATACGCGAGATGATGATCCGGGCGGCCACCGAACAACCCGACCTCGAGCTTCCCGACGAGGCACCTGGCGACGACTTCGGCGAGCCCGAGGAACGCATCACCCACGCGGTCGACGTGGCCGCCCACCTCGACGCCAAGCGGGCCTGCATGAGGGCTCACGCCAGCCAGATCGCGGACGACTCGTTCTTCCTGGCCATGCCCCCCGAGGCCTTCACCGAGGCGTTCGGCACCGAGTGGTACGTCGCGCTCGGCCAGACCCGGCCCGAGGGTGCCCCCTTCGGGACGGACCTGTTCGCCGGTACGGGCTGAGCCCCGGTTCCGGCCCGGCGCTGCGTCCCGGTACTGCGTCCCGGTCCGGCCGGATCGGTCAGCTGGTGAGGGCGACGACGGCCCCCGTGACCGCGTCCTCGTCGCCCAGGTCGGCCAGCACGGCGTCGGCACCGGCGGTCGTCAGATCCTCCACGGACCAGCGTCCGGTGGCCACCGCCAGGCACCGGGCTCCTCCGTCGTGGGCGGCCGAGACGTCCAAGGGTGTGTCACCCACCACGACCACCGACGCGGCGGGCCAGGCGCGGCCGTGGATGTCGCGGGCCTCACCGAGGGCGTGTTCGACCAGCTCGTGGCGGTCGTCGGCCTCGTCGCCGAACCCGCCGGGGGCTCCGGCGAACCATGGGTGCAGGCCCGCAGCTTCCAGCTTGGTGGCCGCCACCCCCCGGGCGTTGCCGGTCAACAGCCCCAGCGTCACGCCCGCTCGGGTCAGCGCGTCGAGCACATCGGGAAGGCCCGGCAGCAGCCAGTCCACGCGCGCCCCGGGGCGGAGGCGGCGGCGGTAGCCCTCTTCGAGAGTGCTCACCAACCGGGCCCAGCGGGATCGCACCGCGTTGCCCTCCACTCCGCAGCGCTCCAGGGCCTCGGTGGCGATCTGGCGCTCGATGCGCCCGCCCAGGCGCAAGCCGTCCAGGGTGGCGGGCACTTCGTAGACGACCTGGAGGGCCTCCTCGAAGGCGGCGCGGTGGTCGGGGTCACCGGCGCGTATCAACGTCCCGTCGATGTCGAAGAGGGCGAGGGCCATGCAGGGCGCGAAGGAGCCGGGCGGATCAGCTCAGTTCCAGGTCGGCCAGCTGGTGGGCGAGCACGGCGATGGTGTCACGGGCCTGCTGGTCCTCCTCGTCGGAGAGGCCGCGTTCCTGGTCGCGGCTCAGCGCCAGCGCGTACTGGAGGGGCCACCACAGCTGGCGCAGCTCCTCTGCGAAGGCGGTCGGCACCTCCTCGAACTGGTCGAGGAGGGTTGCGACGTCCTCGATCAGTGCGGGTACCTCGGTCATGCCCAGATCGAAGGCATCTACTGCGGCGCTCAGACGGTCGAAGACCCGGCGGTCGGCGGGGGTGAGGGACAGCTCGGACACGGGTGCACAGTGTGGCCGCTTCGGAGCCGGCGTGGGGGGACGCCCGGTTGGCGGCACCTGAAGGCCCCGGGCAAGCTGGCGGGGTGACGGCGCATGATGCATGGGTGGCCCGCGACGCATCTGTCGTGTGGCACGGGTTCACCCAGATGTCGGCCTACGCCGACAACCGACCGGTGATCGTGGAGCGCGCCGAGGGGCGTGAGGTCATCGACGTGGACGGTCGCCGCTACCTGGACGCCATCTCCTCGCTGTGGGTGACCACGCTGGGTCACCGGGTACCCGAGCTGGACCAGGCCGTCCGTGACCAGCTCGACAGGGTGGCCCACACCACCATGCTGGGCAACGGGAACCGGATGGTCGTCCTGGCGGCCGAGGCCCTGGCTGCGCGGGTTCCAGTCGACGACCCCCACGTGCTCTTCGCGGCCGACGGAGCCGCCGCGGTGGAACAGGCCCTCAAGATCGCCTTCCAGCACTGGGCGAACCTGGGTGTGAAGGGCCGTACCCGCTACCTGACGTTGGGACACGCCTACCACGGCGACACGGTGGGCTCGCTGTCGTTGGGTGCGGGCGGCTTCGGCACGGATCTGTTCGACCCGCTGCGCTTCGGTGTGATCCGCTCGCCCGGCTACGACGACCCCGGGTGGGCCGACGCCGCGGTCGCCCTCCTGGAAGGGCACCACGCCGAGCTGGCCGCCCTCGTCCTCGAACCCCTGGTGCAGGGCGCGGCGGGCATCCTGGTGACCGAGGCATCCGAGGTGGCCCGGGTGACCGCCGCGGCCCGCGACCTGGGGGTGCTGGTCGTCTGCGACGAGGTGGCCACCGGGTTCGGACGCACCGGCACCCTCTTCGCCTCCGAGCAGTGCGGGCTGCGCCCCGATCTGATGTGTCTGGGCAAGGGGTTGACCGCCGGCTACCTGGCGCAGTCGGCCACCGTGGCGTCGGGGCCGGTCTTCTCCTCGTTCCTCGGCCCCGACCTTTCCGAGCGCACGCTCTACCACGGGCACTCCTACTCGGGGAACGCTCTGGCCGCGGCCGTCGCCCTGCGTCACCTCGAGTTGATCGACGAGTGGGCGGTGCTGGACAACGTGGTCGCCCGAGCCGCGCAGATGGCCGGCCTGCTGGCGCAGCGGATCGCGCCCCGACCCGAGGTCGCGGAGGTGAGGCAGCGCGGGCTCATGGTGGGAGTCGAGCTGGCTCCTCCGGTCGAGGGGCTGCGGTGGGGCCGAAGGGTGTGCGCCGGAGCCGTCGAGCGGGGCGTGCTGCTGCGCCCTCTGGGTGACGTGGTGGTCCTCATGCCGATGCTCACCAGCACCGCACAGGAGATCGACCGCATGGTGGAGGTGCTGGACGCCTCTCTCGACGACCTTGCCGCCGGTGCCCCCGGTGCCGCCGGTGGCACCGGTGCCTCGAGTGCCGGCGGAGCCGGCGCCGGTGGCGGTGGCGGTGGCGGGACGGACCCCTGATGCCCGGCGAGGGGGACGGGCCGGCCCGGGACTGGCTGGTCTGGGGGGCCGCCGAGGCCGACACCATCCGGGCCGCCGGCCGCTGGCGGGCCCCTCGCCCCTTCGACGCCACCGGGGTGCGCGGCCGACTGCCCGACGGCCGCGAGGTGACCGCCTTCGCGTCCAACGACTACCTGGGGCTGACCGGCCATCCGGCGGTGGTGGCAGCCGCCCACGACGCCCTCGACCGGTGGGGAGCGGGCAGCGGCGCGGCGCGCCTCATCGTCGGGTCGCGCCCGGTGCACCACGACCTGGAGGCGGCGTTGGCCGCCTGGAAGAAGACCGAGCGTGCGGTGCTGTTCCCCACCGGGTTCGCCGCCAACCTCGGGGTGCTGACCACCATGGCCGGGCCCGGCACCCGCATCCTCTCCGACGAGTTGAACCACGCCTCGATCATCGACGGGGCGCGCCTGGCCCGCGCCGAGGTCGAGGTGTTCGCCCACCGCGACCTGGACGACCTCGGTCGCCGCCTGGCCCGCGGCGACGCGCCCACGGTGGTGGTCACCGACTCGGTCTTCTCCATGGACGGCGACGTCGCCGACGTCGACGCTCTCGGGTCCCTCTGCGCTCGCCACCAGGCCCTGCTGGTGCTCGACGAGGCACACGCCGTTCTGGGCCCCGACCCCGGGCAGGTCGAGGGACCGGTGCTGAGGGTGGGCACGCTGTCCAAGACCCTGGGCTCACTGGGCGGGTTCGTCGCCGGTCCTGGCCCCTTGTGCGCTCTGGTCGAGAACCGGGCCCGCTCCTACATCTTCACCACGGCGTCCTCCCCGGCCGACACGGCGGCCGCGCTGGCCGCGGTGGGGGTGATCACCTCCCCGGAGGGGGACGCCCTGTGCAGGCACCTGGCCGGGCTGGTGGCCCGCCTGGCTCCGGGGCACCCCTCGCCCATCGTGCCGGTCATCGTGGGAGCCGAGGTGGCGGCGGTGGAGGCCGCCGAGGCGTTGCTCGAGCGCGGCCTGCTGGTGCCGGCCATCAGGCCTCCCACCGTGGCCCCCGGTACGAGCCGGTTGCGGGTGGCGCTGTCGGCGGCACACACCGCCGACCAGGTCGACGCGCTGGCCGCCGCTCTGGCCGAGTTGGGCCTGAGGGCGTGAGCGCCGGGGGTCGCTCGCCCAGGCCGGGTCTGGTGGTGGTCGTTTGCGGCACCGGGACCGACGTGGGCAAGACGTGGGTGGCGGCGTCCTTGGCCCGCACTCTGGACGGCCAGGGCCTGCGGGTGGCCGCCCGCAAGCCCGCGCAGTCGTTCGAGCGACCGGCTGCCGGGTCGTCTCCTGGCGGGTCGCCGCAGGCCGGCTCGTCGGTCGGGGTCACCGGCACCGACGCCGATGTCCTGAGCGAGGCCACCGGCGAGGACCCCCATCAGGTCTGCCCATCCAACCGCTGGTACCCCGTCGCCCTGGCGCCCCCGATGGCCACCGAAGCCCTCGGGCTCCCGGCCTTCGCGATCGCCGACCTCCTCGGCGAGGTCGTGTGGCCCGACCCGCCCGCCGACGTGGGCCTGGTGGAGACCGCCGGCGGCGTGCGCTCACCCCAGGCGGCCGACGGCGACGCCGTCGACCTGGTGGTGCACCTCGTCCCCGACCGGGTGGTGCTGGTCGCCGACGCCACCCTGGGCACGATCCACTCCGTGCGGGCCAGCGTGGATGCGCTGGCACGCGGCGCGGTCCCAGTCGTCGTCCACCTCAACCGCTTCGATCCCCGAGACGACGTGCACGCCCGCAACCGGGCCTGGCTGGCCGAGCGAGATGCCCTGGTGGTCACCACCACCGTCGAGGACCTCGCCGCGCGCCTGGTGGACCCCGGGCGTGGGAGCCTGGAGAGGTGAGCTCTCTTCGGTTCCTCTCCGGTCACATCCCACCGCGAGACAAGCGCCCCGCGAGCACAGCTGCGTGCGCGCTGGTGGTGCTCGCCATGGGGGTGACGGGCCTGACGGGCTGTTCGGACGACTCCGACGAACCCGACACCCGCGGCACCTTGGACGCCGGTGGGGCCACCAGCACACCGGAGGGCACAGACGGCACAGACGGAACAGACGGCACAGACGGCACAGACGGCACAGACGGCACAGACGGCACAGACGGCACGAGCGCACCGGGCACCGGTGATCCCGAGGGTCCGTCGGTCGTGGTGCTCACCGAGGTGACCACCCTGGGCACCCTCACGGCCATGGCCGTGGATCCTGCCACCGGCACCGCATTCGTGGCCGAACGCGAGGGCCGCGTCCATGTCGTGGACCTGGCATCGGGAGAGGTGAGCGGTCCGGTCCTCGACCTCAGCGACGAGACGACGACCGACGGCGAGCGTGGCCTGCTGGGTATCGCCGTCGATCCCGATGGCACCCACCTGTACGTGTCCTACACCGACACCGACGGCAACACCCGCGTCGACGAGGTGGCCATCGACTCCGCGGAGGTCGACACCGCCGAGGTCGACGCCGGGTCGCGCCGAGAGATCTTCGCCATCGAACAACCCTTCCCGAACCACAACGGCGGCCAGATCGCCTTCGGCCCCGACGGTCGGCTCTTCCTGGGTCTGGGAGATGGTGGCGCCGGCGGTGATCCCCTGGATGCCGGCCAGGATCCGGACAACCTGTTGGGCAAGCTCCTGGTGCTCGACCCCGACGGGGGCGAGCCCGAGGTCCACCTGTGGGGTGTGCGCAACCCGTGGCGGTTCTCCTGGGACCGCGAGACCGGCGACCTGTGGCTGGCCGACGTCGGTCAGGACACGACCGAGGAGGTGAACCGCCTCGCCGCCGACGAGGGCGGGGGAGCGGGCGCCAACCTGGGTTGGAACGAGATGGAGGGCGATCAGCCCTACGAGGGTGGAACCGAACCCTCCGACCACACCCCGCCCGTGTACACATACGGCCGAGACGACGGGTGCTCGGTCACGGGGGGCTACCTGTACCGGGGTGAGGCCCTGGCGGGATTGCAGGGCGTCTACGTGTTCGGCGACTTCTGCACCTCGGCACTGTGGGGCCTGCGGCCCACCGAGGGTGGAGAGCTGGAGCGCATCGAGCTCGGGCTGGAGCTGGGCGGCGGCGAGCTGGTGTCCTTCGGTGAGGACCTCGACGGTGAGCTCTACACGCTGACCTCCTCGGGGACCCTCTACCGCCTCGAAGCGGGCTGACAGCGCGGCGGCCGCCCACCCCGGCACCTTCGGCTTCGGGAGCTCCGCCCGGTTCTGGCAGACTCGGCGGGCCGTGGACCTGCCCCCAGCTCTGCTCGCCTCGCTCTTCCTGCTCGACCTGCACACCGCCTGGGCATGGTTCGTGATCATCGGCAACGGCCTGGCGGGAGCGTGGGCCCTGGGGGCTCACTGGGTTCCGTCCCTGCGGGTCCGAGCCCTGTGGTGGTTCACGATCGTGGCCGAGGTGGCCATCTTCGTGCAGGTGGCCCTGGGAGTGGCACTCGTGGCCGGCGAGGGGATCGAGGCACCTCAGTTCCACATGTTCTACGGGTTCGTGGCCATCATCGCCGTGGGGATCATCTACAGCTACCGGGCCCAGATGGAGCAGTGGCGCTACCTGCTCTACGGTGGCGGCGGGTTGTTCCTGATGGGTCTGGGCATCCGGGCCATGATCGTGGGCACCGCGACCTGATCGGCTCCGCCGGACGGACGAGCGCCTCAGAGGTTGACCACGGGGCAGGTCGTGGTCCGGATGATGCCGTCGATGAGCTGCACCCGGTTCACCACCATGCGGCCCAGGTCGTCGATGCTGTCGGCCTCGGCCTGGGCGATCACGTCGTAGGGGCCGGTCACGTCGTCGGCCGCGGTGATGCCTTCGATCCGGCGGATCTCGGTGGCCACCTGGTCGGCGCGCCCCACCTCGGTCTGGATCAGCACGTAGGCCTTGACCGTCATGACTTCCTTCCGTCCCTGGCCTGGTGGCCCTGAGAGCCAGAGTGTAGCGAGCCCCAGGGTGGGGGACCGGTGGGCCACAATGCCGGGGTGACTCGACCCAACGTGTTGCTCATCACTGTCGACCAGTGGCGGGGCGAGTGCCTGTCTGCCGCCGGCCACCCGATGGTGAAGACCCCACACCTCGACGCCCTGGTCGCCGACGGGGTGCGCTTCACCAACCACTACGCCAACTGCGCTCCCTGCGGGCCCAGCCGGGCTTCGCTGCTCACCGGCCAGTACCTGATGAACCACCGGTCGGTGCTCAACGGCACCCCCCTGGACGACCGCTTCACCAACCTGGCCCGCGAAGCCCGGGCGCTCGGCTACGACCCGGTCCTGTTCGGTTACACCGACACCAGCATCGACCCCCGCACCGTGAGGGGCGACGATCGCCGGCTGCGCACCTACGAGGGGGTCATGCCCGGGTTCCGCGAGGGCGCGCTGACCCCCACCCACTGCCGCCCCTACGCCGCCTGGCTGCGGGCCCGCGGCTACGACGCCGAGGGCGACCTCGACGCCCTCCACACCGCCGACCCCACCGTGGACGCCGGTGGTCGGGGCTCGACTTGGGCGCCCACCCGCTACGCCCCTGAGCACAGCCTGAGCGCCTTCGTCACCGACCACGTCATCGACGAGATCGCCGCGTCGACCCCGGGTTGGTTCGTGCACGCCAGCTACCTGCGGCCCCACCCGCCGTGGCGGGCGACCCGGGCGCACCACGACCTCTACGACCCCGCCCTGGTCCCCCCTCCGGTCCGCTTGCCCACCGTGGATGACGAGGCGGCGCGCCACCCCTTCCTCGAGGCCGCCCTGTCGCTGGACTTCGTGCGTGCCCCCGCCGAGGAGTCCGAGCAGCGCCAGCAGCAGGCCACCTACTACGCGCTCATGAACGAGGTGGACGACGAGTTGGGCCGCCTGTTCGCCTGGCTCCGGCGGACCGGACGTTGGGACGACACGTTGGTGGTGCTCACCGCCGATCACGGCGAGGAGCTGGGTGACCACTGGTTGACCGGCAAGTTGGGCTTCTTCGACGGCTCGTACCACATCCCCCTGATCGTCCGCGACCCCCGCCCCGAAGCCGACACGCGGGCCGCGGGAAGGCGGTCGAGGCCTTCACCGAGAACGTGGACGTGATGCCCACGATCCTGGACTGGTTGGGGGCCGAGGCGCCCTTGCAGTGCGACGGCCGGTCCCTGGTGCCGCTGGTGCGGGGAGAGCCGCCGCCGGCGGACTGGCGCGACGAGGTCCGCTACGAGTTCGACTTCCGCATCCCCCAGGTGATCCCCCATCCGCTGGGCATGCGCATGGACCAGGCCACCCTGTGCGTGGTGCGCACCGCTGATCGCAAGCTCGCACACTTCCCGACCATGCCCCCGGTGCTGATCGACCTCACCGCAGACCCCGGCGAGCTGCGCTCGGTGGCCACCGAGGCCGCCTACCGCGACGACCTGGTGGCCATGACCCAGCGGATGTTGAACTGGCGCATCACCCACGCCGAGCGGGGGATGAGCGGGATGATGCTGGTGGGCGACGGCGTGTTCGAGGCGAGCGACTGGCCCCGCTGAGCACTGCCAACCAGCGCAGTGCTATCCACCGCGCTGCCGTGCAGCGCTGCCGCGCCCTTCAGGAGTTGGCTGCGGCTGTGCTGGCTGCAGCTGTGTCTGTGCTGGCTGCGGTTGTGCCTACTTCGGTCGCCGTCGTGTCGATGGCGGGAGCGCCCACGGCCACCTCGATCTTGCGGGGCTTGGCCGTCTCGGCATAGGGGACCGCCAGGCTCAACACCCCGTTGCGGTAGTCGGCGCTGACGTGGCCCGGGTCGAGCTTGTCGGACAGGTTGAGCACCCGGGTCATCGATCCGTGGCGACGCTCGTTTGTGATCAGATCCTCGCCTTCGGTGAGGGTGAGGGTGCGCTCGGCCCGCAGGGTGATCTGGCGGCCCTCGGTGGTGATGTCGATGCTGGCCGGATCGACACCGGGGAGGTCGAGGTGGACGACCACGGCGTCCTCCCGGCGTACGACGTCCATGGGGACTGCTGTGCTGGTCTGGCTGGAGATGGCGGACAGGGCACGGTCGAACTCCGTGAAGGGATCGAAGCGACGGATCTGCATGGCTTGCCTCCGAGTGGGTCCTGCCGCCGGGCTTCGGCGGCACTTGGCTTGGTTCTCTCGGATTCTACAGAAAAGTTGAGTGTTGACAACTCAGGTATTCGTAGTCGTCCAGATTCAGACGGGGGCAACAGGGTTGAGCGGCACGCGTCGAACAGGGGTCTCCGGGTCCGGAGAGCGGCCAGATCAGGGGGCGGGAGCTCAGAGGGGGGGAAGCTCGGGGGTGGCCATGTCCACCTCAGAGCCGAGCCGCACCCGGGTGGCGCGATCGGTCTCGAGGTCGAAGACCACCCGCTGACCCTGGCGCAGCGTGCGGAACACAGAGTCCGCCAGCGCGTCGGGAGCCAGGTCGAACTCGGCCAGGTCGGTGTCGCGCACGACCACACCGTCGCCGCTGGTGGGGTCATAGGACTTGATCACGCCTTGCACGGTCCGCAGCGTACCGACCCGATCGGCCGCAGATCGAACGCGACGCCTCTCCGTCTGGGCAGGACCCCCAACCCGACCCACCACGGACGCGTCGCGACGGCGTCGCGTTGACATCGGCACACTCCGGGATCGGGATGGGCGGGAGGCTTCACTAGCATCGGCTGGGATGAGTGCGCTGGAGCGGCTTTCCGCGGAGGACCTGCACCGGGTCATGCGTCGCTACCGCGACGCTCTCAGCGCGCACCGCGAGGCCATCAACCGGCTGAACGTGTACCCGGTGCCCGACGGCGACACAGGAACCAACATGTCGCTCACCCTCGATTCGGTGTTGGCCGAGCTGGATCAGGCCGAGGAAGGCATGGCCCCGGCGTGTGCCGCCATCAGCCACGGCTCACTGATGGAGCGCGCGGCAACTCGGGGGTCATCCTGTCCCAGGTGCTGCGGGGCCTGGCGGGGGTGCTGGTCGGCACCGACGGCGCCGGTGCCGACGCCTCGACCATGTCCGAAGCTCTGACCGCAGCAGGCGATGCCGCCTACGAAGCCGTCATGAGACCCGTCGAGGGCACGATCCTCACCGTGGCGCGCGAGTCCGCCGAGGCGGCGTCCACCCGGGCCGGGGACGGCGCTGACCTGGTGGGGGTGCTCGACGCCGCCCGCCTGGAGGCGGCCGCCAGCCTGGCCCGCACACCAGATCTGCTTCCGGTGTTGGCCGAAGCCGGCGTGGTCGACGCCGGAGCCAGCGGGTACGTGCTCCTCCTCGACGCCCTGCTCGAGGTCGTCGACGGCCGGCCCGTGCCCGAACCCGTCGAGGGCGAGGGGGTGGTCGATGCCGAACGGGCCGCTCGCATCGGCACCGGTGCAGCGCCGGCCACTGCCGGCTCGGCATCGGCCGCGCCGGGCGGCCACGGTCCCACCGGCGACGTGTCCGAGCTGCGCTACGAGGTGATGTTCTTCCTCGACGCGCCCGACGAGGGCATCGCCGCCTTCAAGGCCGCCTGGTCGGCGGTGGGTGACTCGATCGTCGTGGTCGGTGGCGACGGGCTGTGGAACTGCCACATCCACACCGACGACATCGGAGCGGCCGTCGAGGCGGGGATAGCCGTCGGTCGGCCCCACGAGATCCGCGTCACCGACCTCCACGAGCAGGTCGAAGAAGAAGGCTGGGTGCGCGAGGCCACCCGTCACGGAGGCGCCCCCGGCCAGGTGCAGGTGGACACGAGCGAGTCCGTGCCCACCGCGGTCGTTGCCGTGGCCAGCGGCCTCGGTGTCATCCAGATCTTCCGTTCTCTGGGGGTCAGGGGGATCGTGGTCGGAGGCCAGACCATGAACCCCTCCACCGGGCAGCTCCTCGAGGCCGTCGAGCGGGTGCCTGCCGGCGAGGTGGTGATCCTGCCCAACAACAAGAACATCATCCCGGTGGCCGAGCAGGTCGATGCCCAGACCACCAAGTCGGTGAGCGTGGTGCCCACGTGCAGCCTGGTCGAGGGTTTCACCGCCCTCATCCACTACGACCCCGAGTCCACCGCAACGGGCAACGCCGCCGAGATGGCCGCAGCCATCGACGCCGTGCTCTCCGGTGAGGTGTGCCGGGCCGTGCGTGACTCGTCCTGTGACCTGGGACCCATCTCGGCCGGCGACTTCATGGGCATCGGGCCTGGGGGGATCCAGGCGCTGGCCGACAGCGAGGCCCGGGCGGCCATCGACCTGCTCGAAGCCATGGTGGGCGACGACCACGAGCTGGTCACCATCCTCGAGGGTGAGGACGCCGACCCCGCCGACACCCGGGCCATCAGCGAGTGGCTGGAGGCGAACCGCCCCGACGTGGGTGTCGAGATCCACCACGGCGGTCAGCCGCTCTACCCGTACCTCTTCGGCGTCGAGTAGGCGAACCGCTTGGCCCGGCGCCTGGTTCAGCTGGCGAGGATCCCCGTCACCGAGCTGCGTGGCGTCGGAACCGCCCACGCCAAGGGCCTGGCCGCGCTGGGCGTCGAATCGGTGCTGGACCTCGTCACCCACTACCCGCGCCGCTACCTGGACCGCACCCGCGAAGCCCGCCTGGCCGACCTGGTGGTGGGCGAGGAGGCGAGCGTCCTGGTGGAGGTACGCCGGGTGTCCAAGCGGGCCACCCGTAACCGTCGCACCATCGTCACCGCCGAGGTCGCCGACGCCGGCGGTCACCTGCGCCTCACCTTCTTCAACCAGCCCTGGCGGGAACGCCAGCTGCGGCCCGGTCTCGAGGCGGTGGTGTTCGGCAAGCTCGAAGAGTTCCGGGGTACCCGCCAGATGACCAACCCGGTGGTCGACCTGGTGGGGGACCGCACCCTCCGCATCATCCCCGTCTACCCCCAGTCCGAGCGGGCGGGGATCAGCTCGGGCGAGTTGGGCCGCTGGGTCACCGAGGCCCTGGAGCGGGCCGGCGAGTTCGCCGACCCGGCGCCCGAATGGTGCCGGCAGCGCTGGGATCTCACCGACCGGGGTACGGCCATGGCCGGCATCCACGGGCCCGAGACGATGGCCGAGGCCGGCGCGGCCCGCCGACGCCTGGTGTTCGACGAGCTGCTGCGGGTCCAGGTGGAGCTGGTGCGCCGCAAGCGCCGCCTCGAACGCGACACCCTCGGGCTGGCCCACACGACCTCGGGCCCCCTCCTGGACGCCTTCGCGGCCCGACTGCCTTTCGCCCTCACCGCCGCCCAGGCACGCGCCATGGCCGAGATCGACGCAGACCTGGCCCGGGCAGTTCCCATGCACCGCCTGTTGCAGGGAGACGTGGGAGCGGGCAAGACCCTGGTGGCCGTGCACGCCCTGCTGGTGGCGGTGGAAGGCGGGCACCAGGGCGCCCTCATGGCCCCCACCGAGGTTCTGGCCGAGCAGCACAGCGCCGGTGTGCGCGCCCTGCTGGAGGGGCTCGAGCTGGGAGACGACTCGAGCCTGTTCGGTGGAAGGCCGGTGCGGGTGCAATTGCTGACCAACCGGGTCACCGGCGGGGAGCGGTCCCGGATCCTGGCCGGCCTGGCCTCCGGTGAGGTCGACGTGGTCATCGGAACCCATGCCCTCATCCAGGAAAGTGTCACCTTCGCATCCCTCGGGGTCGTCGTCATCGACGAGCAGCACCGCTTCGGAGTGGAGCAGCGGGCGGCGCTGCGGGCCCGCAACGCCGGTGAGGCGGTCCCCGACGTGCTGGTCATGACGGCCACGCCGATCCCCCGCACCGCGGCCATGACCGTCTACGGCGACCTCGACGTGTCGGTGCTGGACGAGCTGCCACCGGGGCGCACCCCCATCGAGACGGTGTGGGCCCGGGGCCCCATCGAGGAGGAAGCCGCCTGGGAGCGGGTGCGCCAGCAGGTCGGCCGGGGCCGCCAGGCCTACGTGGTCTGCCCCCTGATCGAGGAGTCCGACAAGGTCGTCGCCGCTGCCGCCGAGGAGGTGCACGGGCGGCTCACCGCTGCTGATGGAGCGCTGGCAGGACTGGAGGTGGGGCTGTTGCACGGGCGGGTGACCCCAGCCGAGCGAGACGCCGCCATGGAGCGCTTCCGCTCCGGGGCGCTGGACGTGCTGGTGGCCACCACCGTCATCGAGGTGGGTGTGGACGTCCCCAACGCAACCGTCATGGTCATCCTCGACGCCGACCGCTTCGGGATCGCCCAGTTGCACCAGTTGCGGGGCCGGGTGGGGCGGGGATCCCACGCATCGGTGTGCTTCCTGGTGGGGGAAGGCGCCACCCCGCTCGGCGAGAAGCGCCTGGAGGCCATGGTGAGAACCGGCGACGGGTTCGAGTTGGCCGAGATCGACCTGGACCTGCGGGGCGAGGGGACGATCATGGGTGAGCGCCAGAAGGGACGCAACGACTTGAAGCTGGCGTCGCTGCGCCGGGACCGCCAGTGGGTGGAGCGGGCCCGTGAGGCGGCCCTGGCGATCGTGGACGCCGACCCCGAACTGGCTGATCACCCGTTGCTGGCCGAAGAGGTCGACCTGTTCCTGGCCGACGACGACGCGGGCGAGTTCCTACTCAAGGGCTGAGCCCGCCCGGCCCTCCCGGTTCGGGGTCACGCGGCCGGTGTCGTCCTCGTCGAGCACTATGTCCCAGCGGTCCTGGCAGTCCTCACACCGGTAGGCGGCCACGTCGCCGGGCGCCCACAGCTCGTCGGGAGCCAGCGCGGACAGCAGGTGGCAGGTGCCACCGCAGTCGACGCAGACGATGGTGGCCGGTGCGCCCCGGGCGGGCTCGTGTTCCATCGCCCGCACGGTACCGTCCCGGGGATGCGAGTCGTGGCCGGAAGCCTCGGAGGGCGCCATCTCGAGGGTCCGCCCGGAAAGCGGGCGAGGCCCACCACCGACCGGGTGCGCGAGGCGCTGTTCAACGCTCTGGGGGCAGCGCCAGGTGCTCTCCGGCGCCCGGGTGCTGGACCTCTTCGCCGGCACCGGGGCGCTCGGCGTGGAGGCGTTGTCGCGGGGGCGGCTCACGCCACCTTCGTGGAACGTGACCCGGTCATGCTGGGCGTGCTGACCCGTAACCTCGACCGGCTCGAGCTGGCGGATCGGGCCCGTGTCGTGCGCGGCGAGGCCGTGGCGACGGTGGCGGCCGCCGCGGCCCGTGGCGAGTGGTGGGACCTGGCACTGCTCGACCCCCCTTACAGCTTCGAGGGCTGGGGGGAACTGCTCGCCGGGCTGCCCGCGACCGTCGCCGCGCTCGAGACCGGAGAAGCGCCGATGGTGCCTCCGGGGTGGCATGTCCTGAGGCAGAAGCGATACGGCGGTACGCTCGTGACCGTAGCCGAGCAGCCACGGCCCACCCCGACCGGGCGGACCGCCAGAGGAGAACAGTGACCAGGGTGTTGTACCCGGGATCCTTCGATCCCATCCACAACGGGCACGTCGAGATCATCGAGACCGCCGCCAAGCTCTTCGACGAGGTCGTCGTGGCCGCGGTGCGCAACCCGCAGAAGGCCGAAGCCGTTGTTCACCCTCGAAGAGCGCCGGGCCATGATCGAGGAGTCCCTCGCCCACCTTCCCAACGTCTCCATCACGATGTTCTCGAGCCTGGTGGTCGACCTGGCCCGCAGCGAAGCGGCCGACTTCATCATCAAGGGACTGCGGGCCGTCTCCGACTTCGAATCCGAGTTGCAGCAGGCCCAGATGAACCACGCCGTGTCGGGCGTGCACACCGTGTTCATCCCCACCGCCACCACCAACTCGTTCATCGCATCCAAGTGGATCCGTGACTTCGCCCGCTTCGGCGGTGACGTGTCCATGACCGTGCCGTCCCCGTGGCCCGGCGCCTCCAGAAGAAGTACGGCTCGTGAGCACCCAGGACGGCGACGGGGTCGACCCCGAGGACCTCAGCCCCGAGGAGTTGGCCGAGATGGCCTCGCCCTACCACACGGTGGAGGCCGAGGCTCTCCTGACCCGGGTGATCGAGCTGGTCGAAGCGGCCAAGCCCGTTCCCCTGTCGGCCTCGTCCATGATCAACAAGGACGAGCTGCTCGACCTGCTCGATGAAGCCGTGGCCCGCCTTCCCGACGAGCTGCGAGCCGCCCGCTGGCTGCTGAAGGAGCGCGACGAGTTCCTCGCCAAGGTGCGCCGCGAAGGCGACGAGATCCTCGAGCAGGCCCGGTCCCAGGCCGAGCGCATGGTGCAACGCACCGAGGTGGTCAAGGCGGCCGAGCAGCGGGCCCGCCAGATCGTGGATGCCGCCGAGGCCGAGGCGCGCCGCATGCGCCACGAGACCGAGGACTACTGCGACCAGAAGCTGGCCAGCTTCGAGATCGTGCTGGAGCGCACACTGAAGACCGTGGGGGCCGGGCGAGCCAAGCTCCAGGCCATGCCCCTGCTGCACGCGGACGACGACGAGGAGCTCGACGAGCACGACGTCCTGGCGGGCGAGCTCTTCGACCAGGACATCCCGTGACCGGCGCCCGGGTCCTCCGGGTGCCCGTGGCCGACCTGCTGGGACGTACCGGGCAGCGCCGCGAGTTGCTGCCGCGAGGTATCCCTGGAGGGGCTGAGCATGGCCAGTGCCTCGGTGCCGCCCGGCGCCGAGGTGCACCTCGAGGCCGTCCTGGAAGCGGTGGCGGGAGGTCTCACCCTCACCGGCGAGGTCCGCGCACCCTTCGAAGGCCAGTGCCGTCGCTGCCTCGAGCCCGTCCGCGGCGAGCTGCGCGCCGAGGTCGAGAGGTGTTCGCCGACGATCCCGACAGTGACGACCTGCTGCCCATCGGGGGTGACCACATCGAGCTCGAACCGGTCGTGCGCGAGGCGGTGCTCTTGTCCCTTCCCCTGGCGCCGCTGTGCGGACCCGAGTGCCAGGGCCCCGATCCCGGACGCTTCCCCACCCGAACCGGGGAAGAGGAGGCCGACCAGCAGCGTGATCCCCGCTGGGACGCGCTCGACGAGCTGCGCTTCGACAACGACTCCTGACAAGCGCCCGCGGTGATGCCGGCCGCCTGGTGTGCCGGAGCGGAGGGCGACTAGTCTCGACCGGTCCCCCGAGCCACGAGCGGGCGACCGACGACCACCCCGGCATCCGGGCAGCTCCACGAGGGGCACCGGGACGGGGCGAGAAGAGACCGAGCAGGCGAGATGGCAGTCCCAAAGAAGAAGACCTCCAAGGCCAAGAGCCGCAGCCGCCGCGCCAGTGCCTGGCGTGTGGAGCGCCCGGCCCGGGGCAACTGCCCCCGCTGCGGTGCCACCAAGCGCCCCCACCGGGTGTGTGGCAACTGCGGCTGGTACCGCGGGCGTCAGGCCCTCGACCTGGACTGAGTCGAGCCGGCCCCGGCCCGATCCTCACCGAACCCGCCGAGGAGAGAACTGGCCGTGCTACCCGTAGCCGTGGATGCCATGGGAGGCGACAACGCACCCGGCGCGATCGTCGAAGGCGCTCGTCGGGCAGCCGCCGAGTTGGGAGTGCCCGTGGTGCTCGTGGGGCGGCCCGAGGAGATCGGCGACCCCGGTGGTTTGGAGGTGATCGCCGCTTCGGAGGTGATCGCCATGGATGCCGACCCCGGCACCAGCGTTCGGCGGATGAAGGACTCGTCGCTGGTGCGGGCTGCAGAGGCCGTCCGTGACGACCGGGCCTCGGCCATGGTCTCGGCGGGCAACACCGGAGCCACGATGGCCTCGGCGTTGCTGCGCATGGGCCGGATCCGTGGTGTGAGCCGTCCCGCCATCGCCACGCCCATACCCCAACCGGGTGGCAGGCCCACACTGCTGCTCGACGCGGGTGCCAACGCCGAGTGCAACCCTGAATGGCTCGTGCAGTTCGCCCAGATGGGCGCCGTCTACGCCCACGACCGCTACGGGGTGGCCCGGCCCCGCGTGGCCCTGTTGTCCATCGGTGAGGAGCCCACCAAGGGCAACCCCCTCACCAAGGCGACCCACGAACTGCTGGCCGCGGGCGGCTGGCAGGGCGAGACCGGGGCCACCTTCGTGGGCAACGTAGAGGGGCGTGACCTGATGACCGACGCCGCCGACGTCGTGGTCACCGACGGCTTCACCGGCAACGTCGCCCTCAAGACCCTCGAGGGCGGTATGCGCGCCCTGGTGGGGGCGGTTCTGGGCGCATTCGATGTCGACGATGCCACCCGGGCCGCAGCCGAGGTGCTGGGACCGGCTCTGGCCCCTCTCTACCACCAACTCGATCCCGAGAGCACGGGAGGGGCGATGCTCCTGGGTGTGGACGGAGTGTGCGTGATCAGCCACGGGTCCTCCAGCGCCACCGCCGTGGTGAACGCGGTGCGGGTGGCAGCCGAGATGGTGCGAGGTGAGGTCGTCAGCCACCTGGCCGAAGCCGTGGCCGCTCGCTGAAACTGCCAGAGATGAGCTGACGGACTACCACGGTTGGCCACCGATGGGCAGGGGAGCCCCCGGTCGGCTAGAGTGCGGCGCCTTTGCAGCCCCGGATCCCACCACACCGGATCCCACGACACCGGGTCGTGGGGCCTTCCCAGGGGCGTGCAACCGGGGGGTTCAGAGTCGGCCCGGGCGACCGGTGCCCAGTGTTGGCGTCGAGCGCACCGGCCCGGGGTCGGTGGACGAGAGGAGTCGAGCGTGCCTGCTGAGACCCACGTGGAGCAGGGTCCCATGGATCGCCAGGAGGTGTTGGCGCTGGTCCGCGACCGGCTGGCCGACATCCTCGAGATCGACCCGTCGTCGATCGCCGAAGGATCCTCGTTCCAGGACGACCTGGAGGCTGACTCCCTGGCCCTCATCGAGTTGGTGGAGGCGCTCGAGGACGAGTTGTCGGAGCGGGCTTCGGGCTTCCGCATCGAAGACGAGGATCTCGAAGACCTGAAGACCGTCCGCGACGCGGTCGACTACGTGGTCGCTCGGCTCGGATAGACGTGTGGCGGGTCCCGCCTCCCCCGAGCTGTCCGTCGATCTCCCGGCCGTGGCCGAGGCGCTCGGCCACCCCTTCGCGGATTCCGAGCTTCTCGTGACCGCCCTGCGCCACCGGTCCTGGACGGCCGAGCACGGGGGGTCCTCCAACGAACGCCTCGAGTTCCTGGGTGATGCCGTGTTGGGTCTGGTGGTCAGCACAGAGCTCTACCGTCGGCACCCCGACCTGGACGAGGGTCGCCTCACCGATGCCCGCAAGCAGGTGGTGTCCACCGCCGGTCTGGCACCGGCGGCCGCGGCCCTCGGGTTGGGCGAAGCGTTGCTGCTGGGCCGCGGTGAGGCCCAGAGCGGCGGTCGCGACAAGCCGTCGCTGCTCGAGAACGCCTTCGAAGCTTGCATGGGAGCCGTGTTCCTCGATGGCGGCCTGGAGGCGCGCGCGGCACGTGGCGCTGCGCCACCTCGGTTCGGCCATGGAGCGCGCCGCCCACCATCCCGGTTTCGACCACAAGTCCCGGCTCCAGGAGTGGGCGGCCCGCCACGACCTGGAGCCTCCCACCTACCGCGTGCGAGGAGAGGGCCCTGAGCACGAGCGCCGCTTCCACGCCCGGGTCCTGGTTGCCGGTAACGAACGGGGATCCGGTTCGGGACGCACGAAGAAGCAGGCCGAACAAGCCGCAGCCGAAGTCGCTCTCGAGGCTCTCGAAGCCGGAGACCGATCTCCCGGTGACACCTCTCCCGGTGACACCTCTCTTGGACAAGGGGCAGGCGATGCCTGAGCTACCCGAAGTGGAGACCATCCGTCGCGCGCTCGAGAAGGAGGTGGTGGGCAAACGCATCAAGGCTGTCGATGTCACCGGCACCCGGACGATCCGCCGCCACAACACCAAGAAGCAGTTCATCTCCCGGCTCGAGGGGCGCAAGTTCACCAGCAGCCGGCGACGGGGGAAGTGGCTCGTGCTGGGTCTCGACGACGGCGACTTGCTGGTGGTGCACCTGGGCATGAGCGGCCAGTTGTTGCGGGCACCCAACAGGGAGCCGCTCGCCAAACACACCCACGTCGTGATCACCTTCACCCAGCACGGCCAGCTGCGCTATGTCGATCCACGCACCTTCGGCGAGCTGTTCGTCACCACTCCCGACGAGCTGGGCGAGACCGCCCCTGAGCTGACCGAGCTGGGTATCGACCCCGTGGAAGAGCCCATGAGCTGGGCCTCTTCGGCCACCTGCTGATGGCCCACCACATGAAGTTGAAGTCGTTCCTGACCGACCAGTCGATCCTGGCGGGGATCGGCAACATCTACGCGGACGAGATCCTCTTCGACGCCGGGCTGCGCTACGACCGGATCAGCGACGAGCTGACCATGCAGGAGATCCGCCGCCTTTACCGGGCGGTGGTCTCGATCCTCCATGACGCCATCAAGTTCGGGGGCTCCACCCTCGACGACGAGCAGTACGTCGACCTGCACGGCAAGGGTGGCGAGTACCAGCACCACCACCAGGTGTACGCCCGGGACAAGCAGGCCTGCCAGCGCTGCCGGCACACCATCGCCAAGGTCAAGTTCGCCGGCCGCTCCTCCTACTACTGCCCCGGCTGCCAGGTCTAGGCAGTTCCGGCCCGACCCGCCGGGCAGCGCGGCTGGTCAGCGTGCCGCGTCGCGGCTGGTCAGCGTGGGTGCGCGGCGCCCGGTGGCGGCGTCGGTAACGTCGGGGGGTCCGGACAGCCAGCCAGGAGCCTGCGTGTACCTAAAGGCGCTCACCCTCAAGGGTTTCAAGTCCTTCGCCGATCCGGCGACCCTCGAGCTCGAGCCCGGGGTCAGCGTGATCGTGGGGCCCAACGGCTCGGGCAAGTCCAACGTGGTCGACGCCATCGGCTGGGTGCTGGGCGCCCAGGCCCCCAGCGCGGTGCGCAGCCAGAAGATGGACGACGTCATCTTCGCGGGCACCCAGTCCCGCCCCGCCCTGGGCCGCGCCGAGGTGTCGCTGGTCATCGACAACGGTGCCGGGCTCCTGCCCGTGGACTTCTCCGAGGTCACCGTGACCCGCACCCTCTTCCGTACCGGTGAGAGCGAGTACGCCCTCAACGGGGTTCCCTGCCGCCTGCTCGACGTCCAGGAGCTCCTGTCCGACGCCGGCGTGGGCCGCCAACAACACGTCATCGTCTCCCAGGGCCAGATCGACGCCGTGCTCAACGCCCGGCCCGAGGAGCGCCGCCTCATCATCGAAGAAGCTGCCGGCGTGCTCAAGTACCGCAAGCGGCGCGAGAAGGCAGAGCGCCGGTTGGCGGCCACCGAGACCAACCTGACCCGTCTCCACGACCTGCTGCGCGAGGTGCGGCGCCAGCTGAGGCCCCTCGAGGTCCAGGCCGACGCGGCCCGCCGCCATGGATCCGTGGTGGCCGAGCTGACGGCGCTGCGCATCCACCAGGCCGGCCGCCAGATCGACGAGTTGCGCCAGCAGCGAGCCACCAACCGTCAACGCCGCCAAGAGGCCCACGCCCGCCAGAACGAGCTCGAGGCCCGCCTGCGCAGCCTTGAAGCCGAGGTCCAGGCGGCCGAACACGAGCTGGCCGGCATCGGAGGCGATGACCTGGGCGACCTCCTGGCGGTCTTCGAATCGCTCAACGAGAAGGCCCAGGGTCAGCGCAACCTGCTGGCCGAGCGCCGGCGGGGAGTCGAGCGCGATCGCTCGGCCTTCGTCGACCAGGACGTGGCCGCAACCCTCGACGCCGACGCTGTCCGCGGCGCGTGACGATCTGGCCACAGTCGAGGCGAACCTGGCCGACCTGGTACCCGAGGCCGAAGCCCTGGCCCTCGACGAGGCCTCGGTCGTCGCCGACCGCCAGGCTTTCGACGACGAGCTGGCCCAGCCCGGAGACCAGCAGCAGCTTCCGCTGCGTACCACCTTCCCCACAGAGCCTCGGGCACCCGGCGGAGGGGGATCCTCCGCCTCGGCCGGCGCAGCGTCGACCGGGGTCCACGACGTGCCCGACGTCGGGGCACGCCAGCGCCTGGCAACCGCTCTCAGCACCGCCCGCGACGAGCGGGCCGGTGCCGAGGCCGAGCTGGAGGTGGCCGAGGAGCGTCGCCGCCACGCCGAGGCCGACTCCGGTGCCTGGTCGGCCCGGGCCGAGGCGCTCGCCCTGGCCCTGGACGAGGCACGCTCCCGTGCCGGAGCGGATCGCCTCGCGGCGGTCGACGGGGTGGTCGGCACGCTCCTCGACCTCGTGGCCATCGACCCGGGCTGGGAAGCCGCCTTCGAAGCCGCGCTGGGCGAGACCCTGCGCGCCGTGGTGGTCTCGGACCCCGACGCAGGCAGGCGGGCCCTGGAGGTGCTCGTGGCGGGAGAGCTCTCCGGCGCAGTGGTGGCCCTGGGGGCCACGCGACCTCAGCCCCCGTCACCGCCACTTGGTGACCGGGTCCGCCCCCACGTCCGGGCCGCCGGAACCGCTGCGGCTGGTTCCACCGCCGACCCTGCAGTGGAACAACTCCTGGACGAGCTGCTGGGCCCGGTGGTGGCCCTGGCCAGCTGGGAGGAGGCCTGGCAGGTGGCGCTGGCCCACCCGGCAGCGGTGGTCGTGACCCTCGACGGCGCACGATTCGGTCCCCACACCTGGAGCGTGGGTTCTGCCGGTGGCGCCCAGGTGACAGCAGCGGCTCTGGAGGACGCCCGGGCCCAGGCTGCGCGGGCCGGCGACGAGGCCCGCGAAGCGGCGGTGGCCCTGGCCTCGACCCGTTCGACGGTCGAGGTGGCCCGCCGGCGCGAGGTCGAGATCTCCGTTCAGCTGGGTCAGGCCCTCGACGGGGCACGCGCCAGCCTCGAGGCCCGAACCCGCGAGGTGTCGGCCCGCCGCAAGGATCTCGACGTGCGCCGGGCCGGCCTGGAGCAACGCCACGAGGTCCTGGCGACCCGCCTCGAGGGCCTGGAGCGCAAGCTGGCCGCCCACGACGCGCAGAGGGCGGCGGCGGGAGATCGGCTGGCCACCCTCGATCTCCAGGCCGAAGCCCTGGATCGTCTGCACGCCTACGTGGGCGAACGTCTCGAGGTGATCACCGTCGAGTTGGGCGAGCTGCGCCGCGCCCGCCAGGCCCAGTCCGAGAGCACCCGCCGTATAACCAGCGCACTCGACGCCGGTCGCCGCCAACGGGCCACCGTGGAAGCAGAGCTGGCCGAAGTGCGCGACCTGGTGTCCCGGGCCGAGGTGACCGACGCCGAGTTGCACGTGAAGCTCGATACCGCCCTCCAGGCGGTGCGCCACGACCTGGACACCGATCCCGAGGCTGCGGTGGCAGCCCCGTGCCCACCTCTTCCCGAGGGTGCCAGCGTCGCCAGCCGCGTCCACGACCTCGAGCGCGAGTTGCGCATCATGGGGCCCATCAACCCCCTGGCCCTCCAGGAGTACGAGGCGCTCACCGAGCGCCACCAGTTCCTACAGGACCAACTCGACGACGTGAAGCGCAGCCGGCGGGAGCTGGCCAAGGTGATCCGCGAGGTCGACCGCGAGATCGTCAACGTGTTCTCCGCGGCCTACGCCGACGTCGCCGCCAACTTCGGCCACCTGTTCGCCACGCTGTTCCCCGGCGGTCAGGGCCGGCTGCACCTGACGGCCCCCGACGATCTGCTGGCCACCGGAATCGAAGTCGAGGCCAAGCCCGGGGGCAAGAACGTCAAGAAGCTGTCGCTCTTGTCCGGTGGCGAGCGTTCGCTCACCGCGCTGGCCTTCCTCTTCGCCGTGTTCCGCAGCCGGCCATCGCCCTTCTACGTCATGGACGAGGTCGAGGCGGCCCTCGACGACATCAACCTCCACCGCTTCCTCGACCTGGTGAACGAGTTCCGCCACGACGCGCAGCTGGTGATCGTCAGTCACCAGAAGCGCACCATGGAGGCCGCCGACGCCCTCTACGGGGTGAGCATGCAGCCCGGAGGATCCTCCAAGGTGGTCAGCCAGAAGGTGAGCGAGGTGGCGCCGGTCTGAGCCGCCACCGCCGGAGCCGCCACCGTCCCGGCGGCGGCAGCCAGAGGCGGTGACCGGTCAGAGGCGGTGAGCTGAGAGCCGGTGAGCTGAGAGGCGGTCGACGCTTCAGGGAAGACGGCTGAACCAGGCCAGCGATCCGGCCGCGGTGGCGGCCATCAGCACCAGGGCCAGGCCCACCAACCAGGCGGTGATCTCCTGTTCCTCGGTCTCGTAGCCCACAGCCGTGCCCAGGTCGGCGTAGACCTCGGCCAGCTCGCCGGCGGTCTCGGCTGTGTAGAACGACCCTCCGGTCACCTCGGCGATGTCGGCCAGCGAGGACTCGTTGACCGGAACGTCTATGCGGCCCTGATCCGGAACATCGATGTAGCCGTCGGGGGTGCCGAAAGCGATGGTGGACACGGCAACACCGGTGTCTGCGGCATCGTCGGCTGCCACGTCGTTGGGGGTTCCGACGGTGGTCTCGCCGTCGGAGAGCAGCACCACCGCTCCCGGTGGAGCTTCGCCGGGGTCCTCCTCGATCACCGCGGCGATGGCCTGGAGGGAAGCCCGGATGGCCTCGCCGATGGCGGTCTGCTCGTACAGCTCGAGGTCGCGGATGCCCTGGCGCACCAGGTCGTGATCCAGGGTGGGGGGAACCCGCACGACCGCCGCCCCGTCGAAGCTGACCAGGCCCACGTGCATGGTTTCGGGGATCTCGTCGACGAACCGTTGGGCGGCGTCCTGGGCTGCCTCGATGCGGCTGGGTTCGACGTCGGCGGCCTCCATCGACAGCGAAGTGTCGATGGCCAGCATCACGGTGGCCCGCTCTCGGGGCACCTCCACGGCCCGGGCGGGTTGGGCGAAGGCCACCACCAGGGCGGCCAGCGCCGCCAGGAACCCCGCTGCGGTCAGGTGCCGGCGCCAGCCGGGATGGCGGGGCGCCACCGAGCGCCAGCAGGTCCAGGTTGGTGAAGCGCACCGCGTAGGGGCGGCGCCGGGCCTGGAGCACGGCGTACACGCCGCACAGGGCGGCCACCGCCGCCAGCAACCACAGCCGCTCCGGTGACAGGAAGCTCATGGGGTCCTCGCAGTCATGGCCGTCGAGGCTCGGGAGCGGCGGCGGCGCAGCTGGACGTAGGCCAACAGGTCGGCCAACCAGTCGTGGTCGGTGCGGAGGCGCAGGTGGTCGGCCCCCGCTGCCGCGAAGCGCGGTGGCGATGGCCCGGCGCTGGGCGACCGCCGCCTCGGTGTAGCGCCGGCGGAGGCGCGCGACTGCTCGTCGGCACCTCGAGGTGCCGGCCGGTCTCGGGGTCGACCAGGTCGAGCATCCCGACCGGAGGCAACTCCAGCTCGCGGGGATCGATGACCTCGACGGCGAGGAGGTCGTGGCGCGTGCCGAGCACCCCCAGAGCCCGATCCCATCCCGGCGTGGCCAGGAAGTCGGAGATCACCACCACCAGGCTCCGCCGACGGGCGATACCCGTGAGACGGTGCAGGGCCGCGCCCAGATCTGTGGGTCCGCCCCCGTCGGGGATCTCCTCGCTGACGAGGCGGTGGAGGACGCCCATCAGGTGGGCCCGGCCGCCCCGGGGCGGCACCGTGGCGCTGTTCCCGCTGTTCACCACCAGAGCACCCAGCCGGTTGCCTCCGCGCGAGGTGAGGAACCCCAGGGCCGCGGCCGACGCGGCGGCCAGGTCACGCTTGCGGCAATCGGCTGTGCCGAACTCCAGGCTGGCCGACAGGTCGGCCACCAGCCAGACCTCCAGCTCGCGCTCGGCGATGGTGTCCCGCACGTGCACCTCGTTGGTGCGGGCGGTGACGTTCCAGTCGATCCGGCGCACGTCGTCGCCGGGCGTGTAGGCCCGGCTGTCCCCGGGCTCGCTTCCGTGACCTGGGACCAGGCTCAGGTGGTCACCGTGCAACAGGCCGTCCAGGCGTCGGGTGACCTCCAGCTCGAGGCGGCGCAACGTCTCCTGGGCGTCGGCTCCGGCCAGCCGGGGAGGTTGGCGGCGGGCTGCTGACAGCGAGCGCGGAATTGCGGCTCATCGCTGGGCGCCGCCGTGCTGGCGCGCGGCGAGCTGTTGCTCGCCGACGGGTCCGGTCGGTCCGGCCGGGTCATGGGTCTGCGTCGGCCCGTAGACCTGGGGGCCACGCTCCTGGTCATGGGGGGCCGCCTGGCCGCTCGGCGTGCTCTGGCTGTGTGGCGCCTGGTGGCCGTGGGTCTGCGACGCCGGATCCTGGGTGGGGGAGACCCGGGGGGCGGGAACGGTCGAGAGCAGGCGCGCCAGCAGGTGCTCCTCTGTCAGTCCCTGGGCCAGGGCCTCGTAGGAGAGCACCAGGCGGTGCCGCAGGACGTCGGGGGCGATGTCGAACACGTCCTGGGGGAGGGCGTAGCTGCGACCGCGCAGCAGCGCCAGGGCCCGTGCTCCCTTGACCAGCCCGAGGCTGGCCCGCGGGCTCGCCCCGAACGCCAGGTACTGGGCGAGCTCGGGCAGGCCGAAGGCGACGGGTTCGCGGGTGGCCAGAACCAGGCTCACCGCGTACTCGGCGACGCCGTGGTCGCACGTAGACCCGGTCGGCGCGGGCCTGGAGACGTACCAGGTCTTCCAGGGCCAGCACCTCGCGGGCGTGCGGAGCTGGACGCTCATGCGGTGCACGATCTCGAGCTCCTCCTCGGGGGTCGGGTAGCCGACGAGCGACCTTCAACAGGAATCGGTCTCGCTGGGCCTCGGGGAGCGGGTACACGCCCTCGGACTCGATGGGGTTCTGGGTGGCCAGCACGAGGAAGGGGTTGGGCGCCGGGTAGGTCCAGCCCCGCCGATCGGACCTTGCGCTCGGCCATGATCTCGAGCAGGGCGCTCTGCACCTTGGCCGGTGCCCGGTTGATCTCGTCGGCGAGCACGAAGTTGGCGAAGACCGGCCCAAGCTCCACGTCGAAGGTCTCGCTGGAGGGCTTGTAGATACGGGTTCCCACGATGTCGGCGGGGAGCATGTCGGGGGTGAACTGGATGCGAGCGAAGCTCCCACCCGTCACCGCGGCCAGGGTCTCGACCGCCAGGGTCTTGGCCAGGCCGGGTACACCCTCGAGGAGCACGTGGCCCCGGGCGAGCAGACCCACCAGCAGCCGCTCGACGGCACGGTCCTGTCCGACGATGACCTTCTTGATCTCGAACAGGGTGGCTTCGAGCAGGGCGGCTTCGGGACCGGGAGGTGCGGGCATGGGGGTTCTCCGGAGACTCGGGGTCGGTCGTTCCCTCGCACTGAAGCAGCCAAGCGCGAAGTCGGGGATAAAGACGCTTGATGTGGCCACCTCCTTTCGGTGAGCTTTCGGGACCGGATGGCTCCATCGGGGCTGCACGGTGCCTACCCGACCCGAGGCTCGGTGTGCCGCCGGGTGGTCGGTAAGGTCGGAGGAGATGCGGATCCTGGTGGTCGACGACGAAGAGGCTCTGGCCGATGCCGTCGCCCGGGGCCTGCGCCGGGAGGGCTACGCGGTCGACGTCGCCTACGGCGGAGGGGAGGCGCTGGAGAAGGTCTCGCTGGTTCCCTACGACCTGGTCTGCCTCGACCTCGACGATGCCCGACCTCGACGGCCTGGAGGTCTGCGGCGGATCCGGGCAGGCGAGGTCGCCGAGGAGCAGCCCCGCCTGCTGATGCTCACCGCCCGCGACGTCGCTCGAGGATCGGGTGGTGGGCCTCGACACTGGGCGCCGACGACTACCTCGTGAAGCCTTTCGCCTTCGAAGAGTTCGGCGCCAGGGTCCGAACGCTGTTGCGCCGTGACACACCAGCCGCCAGCGCCGTGCTCGAAGTCGGCGAGCTGTGCCTCGACACGGCCCGCCACGATGCCCGGCGCGCCCCGGACCCTCCAGCTCACAGCCAAGGAGTTCGCGCTGTTGCGCTACTTCATGTTGCACGCCGGCGAGGTGCTCTCCCAGGAGCACCTGCTCGAGCATGTCTGGGACGAGCACGCAGACCCCTTCACCAACACGGTCCGGGTGACGGTGGGAACACTGCGCCGCAAGCTCTCCGAGGACGGAGAGCCGACCCTCATCGAGACGGTTATCGGGCGCGGGTACCGCCTCCTCGAAGAAGTGGGACCTGAACCCGCCGAGGAGCACCCGTGAGCGCCGGCTCCCAGGACCCCAGGAGGGGTCGGTTCGCTGCCCCCGAGTGGCTCGGTTCGGTCCGCTTCCGCCTGACGATCATCTACTCGACCGTCCTCTTCGGCCTGGCGGCCCTGGTCGTGGGAGGGATCTACCTGGGCCTGGCCGCCACCCTCGACGACGAGTCGGTGCACCCCACCTTCGCCGTGGAGGAGCTGAACGCCGTTGCCCGACGGCCGGGTGGTGACCCGCAACCAGGTGCAGGGCGAGATGGGTCACCCTGGAAGCGGTTGTCAACGAGCGCGCCCTCGAAGCTCTTCGCGACTACTCCTTCGCCGCGCTCGATCATGTTGTTCGTCGCCAGTCTCGGCGTCGGGTGGGTGGTCGCCGGTCAGGCCCTGGCGCCCATCCACCGCATCACCGGTGTGGCCCGCCAGATCCAGGCCACCGACCTGAAGCGGCGCATCGCGCTGGCGGACCGCACGACGAGCTGCGCGAGTTGGCCGACACGTTCGACGACATGCTCGGACGCATCGACGACGCCTTTCGAGGGTCAGAGGCGCTTCGTCCACGAGGCCTCCCACGAGCTGCGCAACCCTCTGGCGGTCATCACGACGAACCTGGAGGTCGCCCTGTCCGACCCCGAGGCGACCGTCGAGGACCTGCGCCGAGACCGGTGAGGTGGTGAAGGCGGCTGGGAGCGCATGACCCGATTCGTCGACGATCTGTTGTCGTACGCGCGCCAGGAGGCGCCGGCCGAGCGTATGGCCGGTCGACGTGGCCGATGGTCGTGGCGCAGCCACCGCGGAGTTCCGCGCCCGCCGAAGCCCGCCGGCCATCCTCGAGTGCGCGGCGCGACCCGGGCTGTGGGTGGAGGGCGACCGCGTGGCGCTGCGCCAGGCGTCTGGCCAACCTGCTCGCCAACGCGGTTCGCCTCGCTCCCGAGGGATCGCCGGATCAGGGTTGCCGCCGGGTCTCACGAGGGTTGGGTGTGGATGGCGGTAGAGGACGAGGGACCGGGAATCCCCGCGACCAGCAAGCGGCCGTCTTCCAGCGGTTCTGGCGCGGTGACGAGAGAGCGCCCGGCGGGAAGGACGCTCGGGGTTCGGCCTGGCCATCGTGCGCCAGATCGCCGAGACCCACCAGGGTGAGGTACGCCTCGCGTCCGAACCGGGCCGAGGCTCGACCTTTTCGCTGTGGTTCCCGGAGCGCTCCGCACCTGTTCCTACGTCCTCCCCGGCTCCCGGTGCCGCTGTCGGCACCGAGACCGTTCCCGGCAGGGAGGCGTCGGCTGTCGGGTCTGCCGCGACCTCCGCCGCCCAGTCCGCCGCACCGTCCGCCGCACCGTCCGCCGCACCGTCCGCCGCACCGTCACGCTTTTCGTCGCCTTTCGGATCTCCCCTCTAGGGTCCGGACCGAACCCGTGCCCCAACTCCAGCCGACCACGAACCAGAGCCCGATTCCCCTACCGACCAGCGCCGATCCGATGCCTGCTCTCCAGCCATGAACGCACCTTGGGACCCCACCGACCCCGTCCGCTCCCACTCCTCGGGTGACGCCGTCCCCTCCGGACCCGTGGTGGGCGAAGCCAACACGTGGCCCACATCCCCCGGGCCGGCACGACCGCCCGAGTCCCCGATGGCCCCCGCCAGCACCGTTACCCCGCATCAGGCACCCTCGGTCGGCCTGGGGGGTCCACCACCACCCCCTCCGCCCCCCGTCACCGGTCTCGTCCGCCAACCCCCTGCCTGGTCCCCCCCCAACCCTCCGCCACCATGGCAGACCCCCACCGCCCCGGCGCCCGGGCGCGGGGCGCGCCCCGGACTCGTCGCGGTGGCGATCCTGGTCGTCGCCGCCCTGTTGGCAGCAGGGTTCGTGGCCGGTCGGGTCACCAGCGACAGCGGGCCGGCGCAGGCCCAGGGTCCCTCTGCCTCCGACCTCCGCGAGGCGGGCCTTCCGACCGAGGCACCCGTGCGGGGCAACCCCGAAGAAGCCGTCGCCGCGGTAGCCGAGGCGCTGTCACCGGCAGTGGTGCAGATCGAGACCGGGCTGGGCCTGGGATCCGGTGTGGTCTATGACCCCGAGGGTCTGCTCCTGACCAACAACCACGTCGTGGAGGGCAGCGACGAGGTGATCGTTCGTTTCGCCGACGGCTCTGCGGTCGACGGAGAGGTGTTGGGCGCCGACCCGTCCTCGGACATAGCCGTTGTGCAGGTGCCCACCGACGCGGTGATCGGTGTGGCCGTGCTGGCCCTGGGCGAGGAGGTCAGGGTGGGCCAGACGGCGGTGGCCATCGGTAGTCCCTTCGGGTTCGACCAGACCGTCACCTCGGGGATCATCAGCGCCGTCGGGCGACCCTTCCCCAACGAGGCCGAAGAGATCCTGGTGGGGATGCTCCAGACCGACGCCCCCATCAACCAGGGCAACAGCGGTGGAGCGCTGGCCAATCGCGAGGGCAAGGTCATCGGGATCAACACAGCGATCGCCTCCGTCAGCGGGGACAACAACGGACTGGGCTTCGCGGTGCCCATCGACCTGGCCTACGAGCGGGCCGAACGTCTGGCGACCGGTGAGGACATCGAGACGGCGGTGCTGGGGGTGATGGCGCCCGACGCCGACGAGGACGACAACGTGCCCGGTGCGCTCATCGGCGAGGTCGACGAGCAGAGCGGGGCCTACGAGGCCGGCATGCGTGACGGCGACGTGGTGACCGCCATCGACGGCCAGCCCGTCCGGGACTTCGGCCAGCTGGCCATCGCCATCTTCCGGTACCTGCCCGGGGACACGATCGATCTGACGGTCGAACGCGACGGCGAGACGCTGACCCTCGAGGCAACTCTGGGCGTGCGCTGACCGAGTCGTTCTGGGGCCTGCAGCGTTGCGGAATCCGCAACGCTGCAGGCCCCAGAATGCCGGTGTGGGTGATGACGGGGGTGCGGGGTGGGCTCGGTAGGCTTCGGCCGTCATGGAGATCGTCGTCGTACTCGTCATCCTGGCCGTCCTGGTTCTGGCCGGGGCCGCCTACGTGGTCACCCGGGGCCGTGGCGGCCCCACCGAACTCGAGCCGCCCCCCGCTCCGCCCCCCGGTGCCCCCTCTTCCCTCGAGACACTCTCGCCGGAGGCCACCGCACCCGCGCCGGAGGTAGCGCCAGCCGAGGCAGCGCCAGCCGAGGTAGCGCCAGTCGAACCCGAGGTCGTCGAGCCTGAGGAAGCCCTCGAGCTCGTCGAGGAGCGCCGCCCCAGCTTCCGGGAGCGCCTGGGTCGGGCACGCAGCACCCTGGCGGGTGCGGTGGCCTCGGTCTTGGGGCGGGGCGACATCGACGCCACCACCTGGGAGGAGCTCGAAGAGGCCCTCATACGCGCCGATGTAGGTGTTCAGACCACCATGGAGCTGCTCGAGCGTGTGCGGACCCGGGTGGAGGCCGGCGGGATCAAGGATGCGGCCGCACTGGTGGAGCTGCTCAAGGAGGAGCTGAAGGGTGACCTGGCCGGGGCAGACCGGTTGTTGCACCACGCCGGCGCCCCGCCCACGATCTGGCTGTTCGTCGGGGTGAACGGTGTGGGCAAGACGACGACGATCGGCAAGCTCGGCAAGCGGGCCGCCGATGATGGGCACTCGGTGGTCATGGCCGCGGGCGACACCTTCCGTGCCGCTGCCGCCGAGCAGCTGGGGATGTGGGCCGAGCGCACCGGAGCCGAGCTCGTGCGGGGAGCCGAGGGTGCCGATCCCAGCTCGGTGATCTTCGACGCTGTGGAACGGGCCTCGGCCCGGGGTGGTGACCTGGTGTTGGCCGACACCGCCGGCCGGTTGCACACCAAGGTCAACCTCATGGAGGAGCTGCGCAAGGTACGGAGGGTGGCCGACAAGGGCGACGGCACCGTCACCGAGGTGCTGCTGGTCCTCGACGCCACGACCGGGCAGAACGGTCTGGTCCAGGCCCGCCAGTTCACCGACGCGGTGGAGGTGACCGGCGTGGTGCTGACCAAACTGGACGGATCGGCCAAGGGGGGTATCGTGCTGGCCATCCAGCACGATCTGGGCATCCCGGTCAAGCTCGTGGGGTTGGGTGAGGGGGTCGACGACCTCGTCGTCTTCGATCCCGATGCCTTCGTGGACGCCCTGTTCGAGTGAGAGTACGAGGGGTCACAGCAGCAGTTGCCGGAACAGTGGACCAGGAGAGGCAGAGATGGTGAGTGAGGATCGACGTCGACCGCTGACCGTGCGGGCGGCGCTGTTGCCCTTCCGGGTGGTGGCCGCCGCGGTGACCACCGGATTCCGGATGGGCTGGTGGACGGCCCGAATGCCGGCTCGGGTCACCGTGCGCACCGGGCGACTGGTGGGGCTGCGTGCCCTCGTGCTGTTCGTGGCCGGAATCGCCATCGGGCTTCTCTTCGCACCCGGTCCGGGGCGGGACCTGCGAGCCAGGCTACGAAGGCGGGCCGAGGCGGCTGTGGTCAGCGATTCCGAGTTGAGCGACAAGGTCGCCTTCGAGCTGGCCCACGCGCCCCGCACCTGGCACCTGCCCCAACCCGAGGTGAGCGTAGCGGCGGGCCGGGTCGAGTTGCGGGGGGCGGTTCCCCACGAGCGGGGACGCGAAGAACTCGTGCGTGTGGCGGCTTCGGTCGCGGGCGTCGACCAGGTCGAGGACAACCTCAGCATCGACGAAGCCCTGGCGACCCCAGCGGGTTGAGGACTACCTGCGGTGGCGCGAGTGGGTCACCGCCGCGCCCTCCGGTAGCCTGACCGACCGTCATGTTCGAGGCCCTCTCAGACCGGTTCGACGGCATCTTCTCGCGCTTGCGCTCCAAGGGGAGGCTGAGCGACCAGGACGTCGACGAGATCCTGCGGGAGATCCGCGTGGCTCTCCTCGAGGCCGACGTCAACTTCCAGGTGGTCAAGGGCTTCTGCGATCGGGTGCGGGCTCGGTGTGTGGGCGCCGAACTGAGCGGGGCCCTCAACCCCTCCCAGCAGGTCGTCAAGATCGTCAACGAAGAGCTAACCGCCACCCTGGGTGGCGAGACGATCCGGCTCACCTTCGCCTCCAAGCCACCCACGGTGGTGCTGATGGCCGGCCTCCAGGGCTCGGGCAAGACGACCACGTCGGCCAAGTTGGCCCGATGGTTCAAGAGCCAGGGTCGCAACCCGATGCTGGTCGGTGCGGATCTCCAGCGGCCGGCCGCGGTCGAGCAGTTGCGCACCCTCGGGTCCCAGGTGGGTGTCCCGGTGTGGAGCGAGCCCACCGAACCCGTCGACGTGGCTCGCCGCTCCATCGAAGAGGCCCGTCAGAGCGGTCGTGACGTGGTCATCGTGGACACCGCCGGCCGCCTGGCCATCGACGTCGAGTTGATGGAGCAGGTGCGCCAGATCTCAGAGGCGGTGAGCCCGGACTACACCTTCCTGGTCATCGACGCCATGACCGGGCAGGACGCGGTCACCGTGGCCGAGAGCTTCCACGCCACCCTCGCCCTCGACGGCGTCATCCTCACCAAGCTCGACGGCGACGCACGCGGTGGCGCGGCCCTGTCGGTGAAGGAGGTCGTGGGTCGGCCCATCGCCTTCGCCTCGACGGGCGAGAAGCTGGACGATTTCGACCTGTTCCACCCCGACCGACTGGCCGGTCGCATCCTGGGTATGGGAGATGTCCTGACGCTCATCGAGCGTGCCGAGGAGGTCTACGAGAAGGAAGAGGCCGAGGAGGCGGCGGCCAAGTTGCTCGAGGGGCGATTCACCCTGGACGACTTCCTGGCCCAGATGCAGCAGATCAAGAAGATGGGGCCGCTGCAGAACCTGGTGTCCATGCTGCCCGGGGTTCCCAAGGAGGTGCGCGACGTCGAGATCGACGACCGCGAGCTGGGCCGGGTGGAGGCCATCATCCGCTCCATGACCCTCCAAGAGCGCACCAGCCCCGAGATCATCGACGGGTCGCGACGTCAGCGCATCGCCACGGGTTCGGGCAGCCGTCCCCAGGACGTGGCCAACCTGGTCAAGCAGTTCAAGGAGATGCAGAAGGCTCTGAACCAGTTGGGTGGGTTCGGCACCAAGGCACTGGCGCGTACCAAGGCCCGCCAGACCAAGAAGGGAAAGAAGGGCAAGAAGGGCAAGGGCGGCAAGCCGACCCAGGGCCGGGTCACGCCCAAGGGCACCAAGAAGCTGGTGCTACCCGACCTCGAGCAGGAGTTGGCCAACCTGGAGCCTCGCCTGCCCGGCCTGCCCCAGTAGGGCTCTCGGCGGCACTCCGGCTTGATCGACCGGGCCGCTGTGGCCCACCATGGACGGCCGCCCTCTGCAGGGTGGCGTGGTCCGGCGGGTGCCGGTCCACCTCCGACCAGGGCGCCGGATCCACGCACGGGATCCACGCACTGGCTCCACAACACCGGATCCGACAACCGGACACAACAACCGGACACTACAACCGGACACAACAACCGGATCGAGAACAGAGGAATCAACGTGGTCAAGCTCCGCCTGATGCGGATGGGCAAGAAGAAGCAGCCCTTCTACCGCGTGGTCGCGGCCGACTCCCGCAGTCCCCGCAACGGTCGTTTCATCGAGATCGTCGGCACCTACGACCCTCGCCAGGAGCCCTCCAGCATCGCCATCGACAACACCAAGGCGGTGTCGTGGCTGCGCAAGGGTGCCCAGCCCACCGATCGGGTCGAGAAGCTCCTGCGCATATCGGGGGCCTGGGACGAGTTCAAGGGGCTCGCCCCCGGTACCTCGGTTCCCGCCCCGCCCGACGCTCCGGCCCCCCGGTCCACACCGAGCGTGACCCCTCCTCCTGTCGCAGAGCCGACACCAGAGCCGACACCAGAGCCGACACCAGAGCCGACACCAGAGCCGACACCAGAGCCGACACCAGAGCCGACACCAGAGCCGACACCAGAGCCGACACCAGAGCCGACACCAGAGCCGACACCAGAGCCGACACCAGAGCCGACACCAGAGCCGACACCAGAGCCGACACCAGAGCCGACACCAGAGCCGACGGCCCCTGTCTCCGCTGACGAGCCCGCCGAGGGCACAAGCGGTGGTGACACCGACGAGGTCGGAGGCGACCAGGAGAGCGGAGGGGAACAATGAGCGAGGAAGAACGCCCCGACGACGAGCTCGACGCCGAGGTTGACGACGAGCTCGAGGACGACGACTTCGACGAAGAAGAAGAAGAAGACGACGGCGACGACGAAGACGACGACGAAGACGACGAAGACGACGACGACGAAGACGACGACGACGACGAACACAACCGGGTCGCGGCGGCCACGGCCAAGGCGGTGCTCGAGTACGTGGCCCGATCCCTGGTCGACGATCCCGATGCCCTCGAGGTCGTGGTCGACGACTCGCGTCGCACCATCCGTCTCGACGTCCACGCCGCCCGCGACGACGTGGGTCGCCTCATCGGCCGCAGGGGACGGATCGCCGGGGCCATCCGCACCGTGGTGCGGGCTGCGGCTGCTCGCGACGGTGTGGTGGTCGACGTCGAGTTCGTCGACTAGTCCGATGGGGGGCGGGGTGGCCTCGTCCGGCCCGCCCGATCCTCCGGCGCCGGGCCTGCTGGAGGTGGGTCGTGTGGGCCGGGCCCACGGGTTGGGTGGCGAGGTCGTCGTGCGCTTGTTCACCGACCGCCTCGAGCGAGTGGCGGCCGGCAGCGTCCTGCACACCCATGCGGGTCGCCTCCGGGTAAGGTCCAGCCGACCCCACCAGCACCGCCACCTGGTGAGCTTCGAAGGGGTTGCCGACCGGGCAGCGGCCCAGGCTCTGGCCGGGTGTCTCCTCTACGCCGAGCCGATCGACGAGCCGGGCACTCTCTGGGCCCACCAGCTGATCGGATGTGAGGTGGTCGACGCCGAAGGCCGGTTTCGGGGGACGGTGGTGGCCCTGGAGGACAACCCTGCCAGCGACCTGCTGGTGCTGGACACGGGCGCCCTCGTACCCCTGCGGTTCCTCGTGGACGGCCCAACGCCCGAGTCCGGTCCAAAGCCCGACGCCGGCCCGTCGTCCGGGTCGGGCCTCGGGCCTGGAAGGGGCCCCGGTCCCGACGCCCTGCGGCGCCGACTGGTGGTGGACACGCCGCCGGGTCTGTTCGACCTGTGACGGTGACGGTGCGCATCGACGTGTTCACGATCTTCCCCGACCTGATCGGGGAGTTCGTGGGCGCCAGCATCCTGGGGCGTGCCAGCCGGCGGGGACTGCTCGATGTGCGGACCCACGACCTGCGCTCTGCCACCCGTGACCCGCACCGGTCGGTGGACGACTCGCCCTTCGGTGGTGGAGCGGGCATGGTGCTCATGCCCGAGCCGCTCTTCGCAGCCGTGGAGGCAGAGGAAGCTCCCCGGCCGCTGTTGTTGCTCGGTCCGGGTGGACGCCGCTTCGATCAGTCGTGGGCCCAAGAACTGGCTGGCACGGCGGGGTTCAGCCTGCTCTGCGGTCGCTACGAAGGAGTGGACGAGCGGGTACGGGTCCACCTGGTCGACGCAGAACTGTCCATCGGCGACTACGTGCTGGCCGGGGGAGAGGCGGCGGCCCTGGTGGTCATCGAAGCCGTGGCCCGCCTGGTCCCCGGCGTGCTGGGCAACGAGGAGTCCGCCCAGGACGAGTCCTTCACCTCCGGGCTCCTCGAGTACCCGCAGTACACCCGGCCGGCGAGCTTCCGGGGGTGGGAGGTGCCCGCGGTGCTGCGCTCGGGCGACCACGCCAGGGTGGCCCGGTGGAGGCGGGCCCAGGCCCTGGCGCGCACTCTGGCGCAACGCCCCGACCTCATCGAGGCCCGGGGCGGGTTGAGCGCAGAGGAGGAGGAGCTGCTCGCCGAACTCGCTTCGGGGTCGGCGCCCGGAGCTGATGCTGCGCCCGGAGCTGATGCTGCGCCCGACCGCGATCCGGACTGCGGCTGAGGTGAGCACTCTCCGGTTCCCGACCCGCTTTGTCGCTGCGGGGGTTGCCGTCGTATCCTGGCGGTTCCGTTCGACCGGGCTGGCCGACACAGTTGCCGCCCCTGATGGAGACCGAGCCTTCACATGAAGCCCACCGATGCCGTCGAGCACACCCAGCTCAAGTCGGACATCCCCGACTTCGCCCCGGGAGACACCGTCAAGGTGCACGTGCGCGTGGTCGAGGGCAGCCGTGAGAGGGTCCAGGTCTTCGAAGGTGTCGTGATCGCCCGCCGGGGTTCGGGTGCGGGTGCCTCCTTCACGGTCCGCAAGGTCAGCTTCGGCGTGGGCGTCGAGCGCACCTTCCCCGTGCACTCACCAATCATCGCCAAGATCGAGCGCGTCACCCGCGGCGATGTCCGACGGGCCAAGCTCTACTACCTGCGCGACCGCGTTGGTAAGGCAGCCAAGGTCAAAGAGAAGCGCGACTACTGATCCCGTCCTGGCCTGGCCGTTCGCGGTGAGCGCGCACAACCAGGCGCTGGGGCGTTCCGGTGAGCAGCGGGTCGCCCGCTGGTATCAGGAACAGGGCTATGAGGTCGTGGAGCGCAACTGGCGCTGCTCCGAAGGCGAGGTCGACCTGATCCTGACCACGGGTCACATCATCGTGTTCTGCGAGGTAAAGACCCGCTCGTCCCTGGCCTTCGGCCATCCTGCCGAGGCCGTGGGGCCCGCCAAGCAGCGCCGCCTACGTCACCTGGCAGCCCGTTGGTTCCGCGAGAACCCGAGCCGCAGCGGCCAGCCGCGCTTCGACGTGGCCGCCGTGCTTCCCGGAAGCGTCGAGGTCATAGAGGGGGCCTTCTGACCGACTCGGACGAGAGCGCACCCAGGGGTGACCATCCGCGCCTGGCGCAGTAGGCGTCGGTACCGTCATGAGGTGCCCGGCGAGCACCCGCACCATCTGGATCCCCCCCGTGACCGCGACGAGAACCTGGACGTCCTCTGGGTGTCGACCGTGGCGCCCGCAGACCTGATCCCACCGCCTGTCGATCCGCTCGACACGGTCCCCTACGTCGCCCATGCAGCCAACCGCCACGACCGCCGTCCCGTCCACGGCACCATCAGCGTCGACGTGCGGCACCATCGCGATCGAGCACTCCTCGAGCGCCTCCTCAACGGTGGCCGGGTCCTCTCGGTCACAGCGGCCGATGGCTGGAGCCAGCGGGTCCGCCTCGTGGCTCTTCGCCAGGTCCGAACCGAGGCGGGCGCAGACGGCGATCACCAGGTGGTGGCCACCTACCACTGGGTGGCCGCCTCCGCCTGCAACTGATCCTGCGTCCCAGGCCGGAGTCACCGCCCTGGCTCAGCGCGTGTGCAGTCCCGGGGGCAGATGGCTGACGTCGCTCAGGCGGCGCAGGGTGAAGGCGTGGGCTCCTCCGATGGGCACGGTCACCAACTCGGTGACCGAGGCGTGGTGGGTCACGAAGCGCTCCCATTCCCACGGCACGGGAGCGATGCCCAGCAGCGCTCCCACCACCACGGCGTTGGTACCGGCGTGGGCCACGGCCAAGACCTCGATGTCGGCATCGTCGAGCTCCCACAGACGGGGATGGTCGTTGCAGGTCCGCAAGCCCAGGCTGGCCAGCTCCTCGACCAGCCCGGTGGTGACCCGGTCGTGGAAGTCTCGGAAGCTCTCGCCCCCTTCGAGGCCCTCCCAGAGCTCGTCCACCGGCCGCAGGCGTTGCTCGGCGAAGACCTGCTCGACGTGCTCGACGGGCGCGCCCTCCCATCGCGGGTTGGAGATCTCGGCCAGCCATGCCCGTTGGATCGGCATCTCGCCCAGCGCGCCCGCCACCGGGACCGCCGTCTGGGCGGCCCGTCGCAGGGGTGAGACCAGGAAGCGGTCGACGCGGCCCGGCCGGCCGTCGCAGTCCCCGGCGAGCTCGGTCTCGCAGCCCGTGTCCCCAGGGACAACGCGGGGGACCAGTCGGATGGCCTGTTCGTGGCCGGACCCGGTCAGGTCGGGATCGTCGATGCTGTTGCCATCCACTGACCACGCCGGCTGGCCGTGGCGGACGAGGTGGATGCGCATGTCAGCGGGCACCTCGGGGCCGGCGCCGGTCCCTGGCCGCCCAGCAGCCCTTGTGCCAGTGGCGGCGCAGGTCGGGCGCGTCGTGGGGGACGGCCACCACATGGCCGGTTCCCTCGCCGATGTCCTGGTTGCAGCCCGGACAGAGGTAGCGCTTGCGGGCCTCGTAGGGCTGCACGACGCGCACGGTGACCGAATCGTCAGCCCAGCTGCTCACACTCACATGACCAGTATGTCGGCCAGGACGCCTCCCACGGCCCTCTTTGGCTGACTGGTACAGGCCGTGACCGGTCCTTCAGGCCGCCGTGCGCGGCTCCGACCCGGCCTGCTGCGGCGGGATCAGCCGACCTCGGAGAGATCAGCCTCTCCAGGTGGGATCCAGTGGCGCTGGCGGTCGGAGGTCAGGACCAGAAGGCCGTAGTCAGGGTCCACCTGGTTCCACCACCGGGGCCGGGGGATCCCGGCTGCCAGGACGGCGGTGGCCAGCCCGTCGGCCCAGGCGAGGTCCGGTCCCATCACTGTCGCCGACAGCAACGCCCCGGGACGGTCGGTGCGGATGTGTTGGCCGCGCTGGTACGTGCCCGACGTCGCCACCGCGGACCGGGTGACCGACAGCACGGCGATCACCGACCGGGGATCGGCAGGATCCTGGATACCCACCCGCCGGGGCGAGGCACCCCCAGGGCGGGCCACCATCACGTCGCCCCCGGCGTTCACCAGGATGTCGGCGCCGGACAGGCGCAGCCCCATGGCTGCCTCCTCGATGATCCAGCCCTTGGCCACCGCGTCGATGTCCAGCGTGGGGACCTCACCTCGATGGGCACGCCGCCTCGGCTCGTGGTCGAAGGCGCCATCGGTGAGTTCACGGAGGTGCTCGCAGCGCGCCAGCACCTCCCGAACCTCGGGAGAGACCTCGTCCCGACCCAGCTGGCCTGCGACCAGGAGGCTGATCTCTGAGTTGGGTCGGAAACGGCTCAACAGCGCCTCGAGGTCGTGGATGCGACCGAAGAAGTCGTCGACGCTGGTTTGGTCTGCGCCGCTGACTGCCAGCGATACCGCCGTGTCCATGGCGGGCTCGACGCGGCGAACCACGGGCGGCGCGGCAGTCGGCGGCGCGGCACAGAAGCGGGCTCCGCTCACGGTGTTCCCAGGTGCACGGCAGTGCGAGACCCGTCGACATGTCCATCCCTGCGCCGGGCACCGAGTCCCGCAACCCGCAGCACCGCGGGGTACACGACCATCCCCGCCAGCACCGCCAGCACCGCCAGCACCGCCAGCACCGCCTGGAACCAGCGGCCGTGCCGGCTCGAACCCACCATCCACCCATGTCCGGCCACCATCACCGATGCGGGTAGCGACAGGAGGTGCACGACCAGCCAGGTCCGCCGGGACAGCCGGGCTCGTCGTCGGGCCGGCCAGGAGGTGAAGACCACCGCGGCCAGCAGGTAGGTGGCCAGCACACCCCAGGTGATCCCCCAGGCCCAGCCGGTGGCCGTCATGGGAACGAGCACCTCGAAGAGACCGAGCGCCGCGGTTGGATCGGCGTAGGCCGCCGCCAGGTGGGCCCCGGTGAAGGCCAGGGCCAGGCCGCCCAGCTGGTTGTGCAGGTCCAACCACCAGCTCGGACGCCGGCGCCACCCGGTGGCCCGCGCCGAGAACAGCATCCCCCCACCCACGGCCAGACCGACCAGGACCGTGGCGACCAGACCGGTGGCCCGGGTCAGGACGGGCCAGAGCTCGCTCACGACCTCCCCTCCGCTCCCCGCGTCGTGTCTTGGGTGGCCTGGTCCCCGGCCGCTGCGTCCAAGGCGGCCTGGAGCGAGTCCGCGTATGCACGACTGGTGTAGGTGGCACCTGACACCGTGTCCAGGTCGGCGCCCTGCTCGGCCACAGCCTCTTCCTCGAGGGTGGGATCGGCCCGACCGTTGATCATCGAGCTGCGGCTGTCCCCGGGCGCGGCCACGAGTTCTACGGACACCAGCACACCGTCGCTGACCGTGGCCTCCACCTGGATCGGGCCCCAGCGGATCTGTTCCGCCGATCCGAGCCAGACGCCGTCGGTCAAGACCAGGGACTCTGGTGAGCCGGGACTCGATGACTGCCCGCTTCCCGTGGTGGCACCCTGACCCTCACCCGAGGAGGTTCCGGCGGCGGATGCGTCAGCCGTGTTCGACTCTCCGGCGACCGATGTACCCGGAGCGGCACCAGGAGCCTGGTCGGCATGCTTGAGCACGCCGACGAGACCCCCGGTGGCCGCCAGGCTGGCCGCCAGCGCGACGGCCCGGGCGGTCCGAGCAGGATGCCGGCGCGCTCTCCCCGAGCGTTCCCCGGGAAGCGAACGCTGTGTCGAGGGGCGCGATCCTTCATCTGCCGGTGCCTCAGGAGGGCCGGGCGGGTAGGTGGGGGGGTCCAATCGGGAGAGGGAATCCATGGCGCCAACCCTGACCACCCTTTCTGGGAACCAGCCGTGGATCAGCCGGGAGCACACTCACGCTGCATCTTCCCGGTGGGTTCTCAGCCTTCTCCGGGGTTGATGGCTCACGCTGACCTCGCCACAACCCCACCCCTACCCCCAGGAGGCCACCATGGCACCCACCGACCCCCTCAGTCCCACCCCCGACCACGCTTCGTACCGGCACTCGGCGCCCGCCCCTGCTAGATCACGGACTCCGTCGATCATCGTGGCCGCCGGCGCGGCCCTGGGTCTGACCCTCGGCGGTCTCGGCGTGGCCGCGGCCCAGGATGACGGCACCACCGAGACCACCGTGACCGAGGAGCAGGGCACCGACACCAGTACCGACACGGATGCTGACGAGGGCTCCGACGACGGCTGGGGCGAGTCCCTCCCCCGCGGCGAGGAGACCCCGCTCACCGGTACCCTCGCCGACCAGGTCACAGCGGCGGCCCAGGAGGCAGTGCCCGGCGGCACCGTGCTGCGGGTCGAGACCGACGCTGACGGCGCCGCCTACGAGGCCCATGTGCAGACCGCAGAAGGCGCCGATGTCGTCGTCACCTTCGACGAGGACCTCGGTGTGATCGAGGTCCTGGAGCACCAGGGCCACCCCGGTCACCAAGGTCACCACGGGCGGAGTGGGCACCCCTGTCCCGACGGTGAGTCCCTTGACGACAGCGCTGACGACAGCGGCGACGACAGCGCTGACGACAGCGGCGACGACAGCGGCGACGCCGGGTCCGCGGAGTCCGACAGCGGCACCGCCGACACCGAAGGCACGTCCCTGTCACACTGATCCCAGCTCGCTCCCGCCGGGCTGTGGGGGAACTCACAGCGAACCCACAGCTCGGCGGGCGATGCTGGTGCCATGTCCGGAGAGAAGCTGCTGCTCGTTGACGACGAGGACAACCTGCGTTCGATGCTGGAGGCCGCGCTCCGCCACCATGGCTTCGACGTCGAGCTCGCCACCACGGGACGCTCGGCCCTCGAGCAAGCTGCGGCGACCGCCCCCGACCTCATCGTGCTTGGACGTGATGTTGCCCGACCTGGACGGCTTCGAGGTCTGCCGCCGCCTCCGCGTGCCGAGGGCGACCACACACCGGTGCTGTTCCTCACCGCCCGCGACACCACCGAGGACAAGGTCCGGGGCCTGACGCTGGGCGGCGACGACTACCTGGTGAAGCCCTTCAGCCTGGAGGAGCTGGTGGCCCGCTGTCAGGCCCTGCTGCGGCGGGCCGGGCTGGTCCGGGCCGACGACGTCGGTGCTGCGTTGCGCCGACCTCGAGATGCGACGACGACGCCCACCGGGTGTTCCGGTCCGGAACCGAGGTGGCCCTGTCACCCACCGAGTACAACCTCTTGCGCTACCTGCTGCTCAACGCGGACGGGTCCTGTCCAAGGCCCAGATCCTGGACCACGTGTGGCAGTACGACTTCGGCGGCGACGGAGGCGTGGTGGAGACCTACATCGGCTACCTGCGCCGCAAGCTCGACACACCGACCCCAAGTTGATCCACACCGTGCGGGGTGTGGGCTACTCGTTGCGGGAACCCTGAACATGGCCCGACCCGCGCACGTGACGGCGGTGCGATCCCCGAAGCGGACCGTTCAGGAACGCTGAGATGTCGCTGCGAACGCGGGTCGTCGCCGCCGTGAGCGTGGTCGGCCTCGCACTCGCCGCCATGCTCCTCTACGTCACTCGCACCACTGAGGCCGGCATGGTCCGCCAGGTCGATGAGCAGTTCGGCCGCGGCCATGCAACCCGTGCGCGACGTCGCCTTCGACCACGAGCGGGGCGGTGACCGCGAGGGTGAGCCCCGACTCGCCCCTCGCCACGAAGGCGGCTTCGCGGCTGTCCTCCCTGTACGTCGGCTACCTCGACGGCGACCAGGTGAACACCGTGGCGGCACCCGGGTTGCGCACCGACGGCGCCGTCCCGGTCATCGACGCCGACCGGGCCCGCCAGGGCGCCACCAGCGGCGAGGCCTTCACCGTGGGCAGCACCGCCGAGGGGATGCGCTACCGGGTCCTGGCCTCCTCACGGGGCGGGGAGGAGACCATCGTCATCCTGGCCGCCCCCCTCGACTCGGTCGACGCCACCATGGACGACCTGGTGGGCCGCGAACTGGCGGGTGCCGCCGTGATCGTGGTTGCGCTCGTACTCGTGGCCGTGTGGGTGATCCGCCTGGGTGTGCATCCCATCCGGCAGATGACCGAGGTGGCAACCGCCATCGCCGCCGGCGACCTGTCCCAGCGGGTCCCCGCCACCAGCGCCGCGCACCGAGGCGGGCGAGCTCGGCGAGGCCCTCAACCAGATGATGGGCAGCATCGAGGAGTCCTTCGCCGAGCGCGAACGCAGCCAGGCGCGGCTCCGCCAGTTCGTTGCCGACGCCTCCCACGAGCTGCGCACCCCCGTGGCCACGATCCGCGGCTATGCCGAGCTGTTCCGCACCGGTGGGCTGTCCTCCGAGGACGCTCTGGCCGACGCCATGCGCCGCACCGAGGCCGAGGCGGTGCGCATGGGTGGTCTGGTCGACGACCTGTTGGCCTTGGCCCGCCTCGACCAGGGCCGGCCCTTGCATCGGGCGCCGGTGGATCTGGCCCAGGTGCTGCGCGACGCCGCCACCGACGCCCGCGCCGTCGATCCCGAGCGCCCCGTCGAGGTGGTGATCCCCGATACGCTGTCCGCTGACGCGTTGGTGGTGTCCGTCGACGAGCCCCACATCCGCCAGGTGGTGGCCAACCTGGTGGGCAACGCGCTGGTGCACACGCCCGCTGGTACCCCGGTGACCCTCGCCTCGGGCGTCGACACCGGTGTGGCTTTCGTGGAGGTCGCGCGACCAGGGGCCGGGCATGCCCGCCGAGGTGGCGGCGCGGGCGTTCGAACGCTTCTACCGGGCCGACCCATCACGCTCGCGACACCAGGGGGGCAGCGGGCTGGGCCTGGCCATCGTGGAGGCAACGGTAGGGGCCCATGGAGGCACCGTCACCCTGCGGTCCGCTCCGGGCCAGGGCACCACGGTGCGGATCGATCTTCCGGCTTCCCCCTGAGCGCCGCCGGCCGCCACGGCCGATGCCGCTGCACGACGGCGAGTATCAGGCGCACAACGGGACCGAATCGGTCACTTCCTGCACCCGAAAGCCGCCAGGCCGCTGGCCGGACGCGCTCCACGAAGCGGGCCACGGCCCGCCAACGTGCCAACCCGCCCTCCTGGGCCGGTTGACCCGGGTCGCGGCACCACCTGGCGGGGAGGCAGGACGGGGCTGCCAGGGCTAGTTTGGGTCCGTGATGCGCGATAGAGGGCTGCCGGCCCTACTCCTGGTGATCATGGCCGTGATGGCGCTGGGCGCCTCCAGCTGCAGCGACGACGCGGGTGGCGACGATGGTGACCGTGTGGCGACAATCGCCGAGTTGGTCGGTTCGGGCGACGAGTTGCCCGACGGCGACCTCCTCTACAACGCCAACTGTGCCAGTTGCCACGGTGGCGACGGACAGGGCGGCGTCGGGCCCCAGCTGGCGGGCGTGGTGGCCGACAAGTACACCGCCGCCGAACACGTGGCCATCGTCGTCAACGGCCGGGCTGCAATGCCCGCATTCGCCTCTTCCCTCGACGACGCCGAGATCGCGGCCATCGTGCGCTACGAGCGCAGCCAACTCGGCGAGTAACCCCTGGCCCCCGAGCCCTTCCGCCGGTAGGGTTTGGTCACTGCCTCGCTCCGGGCCCAAGGCCCGGCGCTCAGGGTCGGCGAGCGACCCTCCCGCATCTTTCGATCACGGGAGGCACTGTGCTCGCCACCATCCCTTCGGCCACCCTGCTCGGTATCGACGGCCACGCCGTCACCGTCGAGGTCCACGTCAGCTCCGGCATCCCCGGGCTCACCATCGTCGGCCAGCCCGACGCGGCCTGCCGCGAAGCCCGCGACCGGGTTCGGGCCGCGCTGCTGTCCGTCGGCGCTGAATGGCCGCTGCGGCGCATCACCGTCAACCTGGCGCCCACCGGGCTGCGCAAGATCGGTGCCGGCCTCGACCTGGCCCTGGCTGTGGGAGTGATGGCCGCCGCCGGCCAGGTCCCGTCCACGGCCCTGGACGATCTGGCCTTCCTGGGCGAGTTGGGTCTGGACGGCTCGATCCGGCCCGTGGCGGGGATGTTGCCCCTGATCGAGGCAGTCCGGGCCGACCGGGTGGTCCTACCTCGGGCCTCCATGGCCGAAGCCCGCCTGGTGGATCGCCACCAGCTCCTCCCGGTGGCCTGCCTGGACGAGGTCCTGGATGCTTTGCGGGGCGAGGCGGGTTGGCCACCACCACCCCCGCCGGGGCCACCGGCTCCCGAGCCTGCCGTCCCCGAACTGGCTGATGTCCGTGGTCAGCCCGTGGCCTGCCGGGCGCTCGAAGTAGCCGCGGCAGGGGGTCACCACCTGCTGATGGTGGGCCCACCGGGGGCGGGCAAGACCATGCTGGCGAGTCGCCTCCCCGGTCTGCTCCCCCCACTCGAGGCGAGCGAAGCCATGGAGGTCACCCGGGTCCACTCGGCGGCAGGCGAGGCGCTCCCGCCCGGCGGCCTCGTAACCAACCCCCCGTTCCGGGCCCCACATCACTCGTGCACGGCGGTGGCCCTGGCCGGAGGCGGCTCGGCTGCTCTCCGGCCAGGTGAGATCAGCCTGGCTCACGGTGGCGTGCTCTTCCTCGACGAGCTGGGTGAGTTCGGGGCGGTGGTCATCGACATGTTGCGCCAACCTCTCGAGGCCGGCTGCATCAGGGTCAGCCGGGCCCGGGGCACGGTCAGCTTCCCGGCCCGGGTCCTGCTCGTGGCAGCCACCAACCCCTGCCCATGTGGTGCCCCCACCGGCCCGGGTTCGTGCCGGTGCTCCGACGCCGCAAGGGCTCGATACGCGCGGCGCATCTCGGGCCCGGTTCTCGACCGCTTCGACCTGCGACTGGGTGTTCCACGGTTGGACAGCCGGGCGCTCTTCGACTCGCCCGGCGGCCCTCCCACCGCCGAGGTGCGCCAGAGGGTCCGGGCCGCCCGGGATCTCGCCTGGTCCCGGGGAGTTCGTGCCAACGCGGACCTGGCCGGGTCCAACCTGGACGAGGCTGTACCCCTGACAGGCGCGTCAGCCACCGTGCTGCGTGGCGAAGTGGACAGGGGCCGGCTCTCGGCCCGCGGCCTGCAACGGGTCAGGAGGGTGGCCCGCACCCTGGCCGACCTGGACGGGTCAGCCGCGGTGGACGAAGGCCACCTTCACGAGGCGCTGCTGTTGCGCGCACCCGTGGTCGAGACCGGCTGGGCGGTGGCATCGTGACGGCGCCGGTGCCTGCCGCCCACCTGGTGGCCCTGGCCTCCCTGCCCCGCATGGGACCGCGCCGCTTCCAGGCGCTGCTCGTGGAGCACGATCCCGAATCCGCGTGGCGGGCCGTGCTCGAGGGGCGGCTCGCCGCCGACCGGGTAGTGGGCGCCACCCTGGTTCCCGATGGTCCCGAGCTGTTGCGTCGCTGGAGGAATACGGCCCGCACCATGGACGTGGCCCACCTGTGGGATGCCCACGTGCGAGCCGGGGTGCGTGTGCTGATCCCAGACGACACCAGCTACCCCGATGTGCTGCGCGGAGACCTCGAACCGCCCCCCGTGCTCTTCGCCCGGGGCGATCTGGGCGCCCTGGAGTGCCCCGCAGTGGCCGTGGTGGGCACACGCCGGTGCACCCAGTACGGACGTGAGGTGGCCTTCTCCCTGGGTGCCGATCTGGCCTCGGCGGGGGTGAGCGTGGTCAGCGGCCTGGCGGCGGGCATCGACGCCGCGGCCCACGCAGGCGCTCTGGGGTCGTCGCCCGCCCCGTCACATGGCCCGCCACCCGCCCCGCCGCGCGTCGGCAGTCCCACTCCGTCACCTGCACCCGTGATCGGTGTGGTGGCCAACGGTCTCGACGTCGTCTACCCACGCCGGCACCGTGAGCTGTACCGGGCAGTGGGGGAGAGAGGTCTCCTGCTGAGCGAGCACCCCCTGGGGACCCAGCCTCGGGCCTGGGCCTTCCCTGCCCGCAACCGGATCGTCGCCGCCCTGGCACGGGCCGTGGTGGTGGTCGAGTCACGAACCCGGGGCGGCTCGCTCTACACGGTCGAGGAGGCGATGGCCCGCGACCTCGCCGTGATGGCCATCCCCGGCTCGGTGCGCAGCCCGGCCTCGGCGGGGCCGAACCTGCTCATCTGCGAGGGCTGCGTCCCGGTACGTGACGCACGCGACGTCCTCGAGGCTCTGGGCCTCCCCGCTCCGGAGTGCCTCGATCGGGCTGCCACAGGCGGCACCGATGTCGGGCCGCGAGCGCCAGCCGACACGGCGTGCTCGGTGCCCGCCGACCCACCGGACCCGACACCGGGCGCTGAGGCGCTCTCGGGAGACGCGGCCCAGGTGCTGGAGGCGCTGGGCTGGGAGCCGGCGTCGCTCGAGCAGGTGGCCCTGATCACCGGTCTGCCGCTGCCCCGCCTGCACTCGGCCCTGACCGACCTCGAAGGGGCGGGCCTGCTGCGCTGGGAGGGTGCGTGGATAGAACGCTGCGATCAGTCCAGCCGCGCCAGGCGCCGCGCGTAGGCCACCGCCGAGTCGCGATCGTGTGCCCGGGTGATCTGCAGCTTCTCGGCCTCGATGGACCCTTCGGCGTGGACGGCCAGCACCGCGTGGTAGCCGCCCAGGTCGCGAGCGGTCAGGTCAGAGATGAGGTTCATCATGGCCAGGCGCTCCGCGGCGGGAACCGCGGCCGCGTAGTACTTCTCGAGCACGGGCCTCACCTCGGGCGAGGCCCAGTCGGCCGCTCCCGGGCCGGTCACCAGCAGGCCCCCGGCGCAGTCCTGGACCAGCTCCAGAGCCTGGTGGTAGCGGGTGGCGAAGGTGTACTTCGCCAGGTTCGTGGTGAGCGGGTCGGGGAAGGCGATGCCGCGGTCGGTGCCGGCACGCAGAGCGGCCAGCTCGGTGAGCCCTCGGACAGACTCGGCGTAGATCACCAGCTGGGCCAGCTTCTCTCGGATGTGCGCGGCCCGGGGAACTCCGTTCATGTCGGCGATGGCCACGGCCGCCCCGACCAACGCGTCGAGCAGGGGCAGCTTGTAGGACACCGCGGTGAAGCGGTGATACTCGACGAAGGTGAGTGCCAGGGGGCCGGCCTGGGCGGGCTCCTGGCACATGAACACCCGCTCCCAGGGCACGAACACGTCGTCGAAGACCGTCAGGGTCTCCAGCATCTTGTGGCGTGCGGAAACGGGGAACTCGAAGGGGTCACGTGGTCCTGCGCCGTAGGGCGACACGAACATCGACAGGCCCGGGGTGCTGGTGGCCACCGCGAAGGCGACAGCCCAGTCCGCGTCGTCATCGTCCATGGCCCGGGTGGGCAGCACGACGATCTCGTCGGAGTTCACGGCCACCGACGTATGGCACTTGGCGCCCCTGACCACGATCCCCTCGGCGGAGCGGTCCACCACCCGCACGTAGAGGTCGGGATCGTCCTGGGCGTGCGGTGGCCTCCCCCGGTCGCCCTTCACGTCGGTCTGGGCCACGGCCACGGCCAGGTCCTGGTCGCGGCATCGCCGATGGAACACAGCAGCACGCTCCAGGGCTTCGCCCTCCAGCACGCGGAGCAGAGCGAACGCCGCGTCGGAACCGATCTCCTTGATGAGGGTGACCATGGTGCCCCCGGCTCTTGTGGCGGCGTCGATGAGCTGGGAGCGATCGAGGAGATCCTGGCTGCTGCGGGGGATGCGCCAGTAGGCGCTGTGTTCCTCGCCCGTATCGGGGTCGACATCAACGGCCAGGTCCCGGTGGTGGGGATCTCCGGCGAGCTCGTAGTCGATGGCCGCGTGGTCGAGGGCCACCACCAGGTCGGGTTCGTTCCGCAGGTCGGCCACCGGTCGACCCTGGTACCAGACCACCCGGCCGTCGGCCACCGAGGCCCGGTAGTCAGCAGCGCTGCGAAGGGACATGCCGCCGAGCCTAGGTGTGCCCGGGTGGCTGAGGGGCGAGAACCGGTTCCACCTCCACCGGTGGGCCGCCCCGGTACCGTGATCGGATGGCCTGGCACGTCGAGGGGTTCCTGTCGTCGCTCACCGCAGCGGCTCCCAACACGGTCGACGCCTACCGCCGTGACGTGTCGGCTCTCGTCGAGTGGGCATCTCGTGCCGGTGTGCCGGGGCCCGATGGGGTCGACCGTCAGGTGCTGCGTCGCTACACGGCATCGCTGGCCACCCGTGGCTACGCCCGGCGCACCATGGCCCGAAAAGCCTCGGCGATACGCCGCTACTTCCATTGGCTCCAGCGCAGCGGCCACGTCGATGCAGATCCCACCATCGACCTCACCGTCCCCCCGGGTCCGGCCCGTCTGCCCAGGGTGCTGCGTGGTGACGAGCTGGCGGCCCTCCTCGACGAACCCCGCGCCAGGGGTGCGGCGGACCCTCCGGAGGTGCGCCTGCGGGATCAGGCCCTCATGGAGGTCCTCTACGGCAGCGGGCTTCGGGTTGGCGAGCTGTGCGGGCTCAACCTTGACGACCTCGACCTGGCCGGCCGGATGGTGCGCGTCTGGGGCAAGGGATCGAAGCAGCGCAGCGTGCCCTTGTCCGAGCCGGCAGTGGGCGCGCTGGAGGCCTGGCTGCGGGAGGGCCGCGCCGTGCTGGCAGGCCCCGACGCCGACCAGAGGGTGTTCGTCAACCGGCGTGGCCGGCCCCTCACGCCCCGCGACCTGCGGCGCGTCCTGGACCATCTGGCCATGTCCCCGACCCACCCCCACGCCCTGCGCCACACCTATGCCACGCACCTCCTCGACGGCGGGGCGGATCTGCGGGTCGTGCAGGAGTTGCTCGGTCACTCTGACCTCTCGACCACTCAGGGTTACACTCATGTGTCCAAGGAGCGCTTGCGCTCAGTGTTCCGGTCGAGCCACCCGCGCGGCGTAGGAGGCCCGTGGCCCAGGAGGAAAGCACCGAGGTCGAGGCGCTGTGGTCCGAGTTCAAGGCCACAGGCAGCCAGGAAACGAGGGATCGCCTGATCCTCCACTACTCACCGCTGGTGAAGTACGTGGCGGGGCGGGTGGCCGTCGGGCTGCCCCAGAACGTCGAGCAGTCCGATCTGGTCTCCTACGGGATCTTCGGGCTCATCGACGCCATCGAGAAGTTCGACCCGGGCCGAGGCTTCAAGTTCGAGACCTATGCGATCGCCCGGATCAAGGGCTCGATCCTCGACGAGCTGCGCTCCATCGACTGGGTACCCCGCTCCGTCAGGGCCAAGGCCCGTGAGATCGAGCGCGCCATCGCCGAGTTCGAGGCCCAGCACCACCGCAGCCCCTCCGACGAAGAGCTGGCCTCCGCGCTCGGAATGGAAGAGCTGCAGCTCCAGGCGACCTTGTCCAAGATCTCCTTCGTGGGCCTCGTGGCACTCGACGAGATGCTCTCGGTAGGTGGGGACCGGGGCGATCATGCGACCCTGGGCGACACCATCGCCGACCGTGCCGACGGCCCTGTGGCTCTTTACGAGGTCGAGGAGATGCGCCACATCCTGGCCCAGGCCATCAACCGGATGCCCGAACGCGACAAGGTCGTGCTCACCCTCTACTACTACGAGGGCCTCACCCTGGCCGAGATCGGCCAGATCCTGGGGGTGACCGAGAGTCGCGTGTGTCAGATCCACACCAAGGCGATCCTCCAGCTGCGGTCGCGCCTGGTGGCCGCCGATCGCGAGCCGGCCGCTCCGCGGCCCACCTGAGCACACTCGCCGGCGCCCGCCGGCCTCCTGCCGGGACCAACCGGCCGCTTCCCCGCAAGGACCCTGCCTTCGAGGAGCGCGCCCGTGCCCCACCCGACCCCGACCACCGCCGTCCCCAGAGGCCCAGCGAACCGTGCCCGCCTACCCCTGCGCCTGCTGGGCGTGGCGCTGACCGCAGCCGTGCTCACCGGGGCTGTGTCCCGGGCCCCTGCCGGGCGCTGTGTCCCGGGCCCCTGCCGGGGCTGTGTGCCCGGGCCCCTGCCGGGGCTGTGTCCCGGGCCCCTGCCGGGGCTGTGTCCCGGGCCGATCCCGGGTACCGGCCGCCGGTCGAGGGCACCATCGTCGACCCCTTCCGGCCCCCTGACACCCCATACGGTCCCGGCAACCGCGGCATCGACTACGCCACCGAGCCCGGAGCCGAGGTGGTGGCGGCCGCGGCCGGCGTCGTGGTGTTCGCGGGCAACGTCGCCGGTAGCAACCATGTGACGGTCCTCCATCCCGACGGGTTGCGGACGAGCTACTCGTTCCTGGCCACCGTGTCGGTCACCGAGGGTCGCCGGGTGGCTTCCGGGGAGGAGGTGGGGACTTCGGCTGGGCGGCTGCACTTCGGTGTCCGAGCCGGCGAGCGGTACCTGGACCCTGCCGCCCTGCTGGGAGGCGAGGCGCCCCGGGTGCACCTGGTACCCGAACCGCCTCCCGGCCTGGGTGGCCGCCACCGTGAGGGATGGGCTCTGCTGGTCGACGCAGTGGCCGTGCTGGGCGGGGCCACGGGTGGACCCTGGCACCACTACCTGACCGAACTGGATCCCTCCCGCCGTCTCGGACGCGTCGTGGCCGGCACGATCGTGGCCTGGTCCGGTTCCCGTCGCTGCACACCCGACACGATCCCGGCCCCCGCCATGGAAGGCCGGCGCATCCTCGTGCTGGTGGGAGGGCTGGGCACGACAAGCGAACGGTCCTCGGTCGAGAGCGTCGATGCCTCGGGCCTGGGGTACTCCGCCGAGGATGTGCTCCGGTTCTCCTACAGGGGTGGCCGCACTCCGGGGCGTCCCCCCGCCGGCCCCCTCACGATGGTGGTGGCGCGTCCCTACGCCTCCGCCGACACCCAGGGTGACCTCGTGGCCGCGGCCCGCGAGCTCCGACTGCTCCTCTCCGAGGTGGCGGTGCGCGCACCTGGGGTGCCAATCGACGTGGTGGCCCATTCCCAGGGAGGGGTGGTGACCCAGATCGCGGCCACACCCCTGCCCGGCGGGCCCGCTCTGCCGGCCGAGGTCGACCTGGTGGCCACCCTCGGTTCGCCCCACGACGGCACAGACCTGGCCACCGCCGTCGAGGCGGTCACCTCCGATCCCGCCGGCACCGAGGCACTGGAGCGTCTCGGTGAACTCCTCGACCTGGGCCTGGATCCGGGGGCGACCTCGGTGGCGCAGATGTCGGAGACCTCCCCGCTCATGGCGGTGCTGGCCGCCTCTCCTCCCCCCCAAGGCATCCGCCGGCTGACGGTGGCGGCGCGGGGTGACCTGACCGTGCCGGCCGTGCACAGCCGCCTCCCCGGTGTTCCCCACGCCGTGGTTGACCTCGTCGGTCCCGACGCCCACACCCTGCTACCCGGCGACCCTGCCACCTCCCGCGAGTTGGCGCTGGCCCGCTCCGGATGGCCCCCCCGGTGCCGGGACCGCTTCGACCAGCTCGCTGACCGGGCGCTGCCCGAGTCGATCAGCTGGGCAGAGGACCTGGCCGGGGCCGCCGCAGCCCTTGCGTCTGGTGGCGGGTGAGTCCAGCCGGTACACTCTGCCCCCGACCCGGGCGCCCGCCCGGGTCACGTATGTGGAATCCTCACCCGGGTCCACTCCACGGTCGCCCCAGAGGGGTGTCGGGCCCGGGCTTCGCCCAACCGAGGAAGGAGACTTGCCATGGCACCCGTCGTGACCATGCGCCAACTGCTGGAAGCCGGGGTTCACTTCGGCCACCAGACCCGCCGCTGGAACCCCAAGATGAAGCGGTTCATCCACGGCGAGCGCAACGGCATCTACATCATCGACCTCCAAGAGACGTTGCGAGCGCATCGAGAAGGCCTACTCCTTCGTCCGCGACATCGTCGCCGACGGAGGGATTCTCCTGTTCGTGGGAACCAAGACGCCAGGCTCAGGACCCCATCCAGAGCTTACGCCGAGAAGTGCGGCATGCCCTACATCAACCAGCGTTGGCTGGGGGGCATGCTGACCAACTTCGAGACCATCTCGAAGCGGGTCGGCAAGATGAAGGAGTTCCAGCGCATGCGGGACTCCGGCGAGTTCGAGGCCATGCCCAAGAAGGAAGCCCTCCTGAACAGCCGCGAGCTGGCCAAGCTGGAGCGCAACCTCTTCGGCATCCGAAACCTCGAGCGGCTGCCCGACGCGGTGTTCATCCTCGACACCAAGAAGGAGACCATCGCGGTCACCGAGGCCAACAAGTTGGGCATGCCCATCATCGCCGTCGTCGACACCAACTGCGATCCCGACATCATCAACTACGTGATCCCCGGCAACGACGACGCCATCCGGTCGGGCACCCTGATGTGCCGGGTGATGGCCGACGCGGTCGAGGAAGGCCGGTTCATCGCCAGCCGCCGTGGTGTCGAGACGGCCGGTCCGCCCCCCCGCTCACCCGAAGAAGAGCAGGCCATCGCCACCCAGCAGGCCGAGGCCCGCCGCCAGGCCGCCGAGCAGGCCGCACAACGCGAGGCTCGCCTGGCGGCCGGTGTGGTTGCGCCGCCCGCCCCAGGGACTGCCGAGACCCCCGTCTCCGGGACTGCCGAGGCTCCCGCTCCCGCAGCCGAGACTGCCGAGGCTCCCGCTCCCGCAGCCGAGACTGCCGAGGCTCCCGCTCCCGCAGCCGAGGTTGCCGCTCCCGCAGCCCCGGCTGCAGAGCCTGCCGCGGCCGTGCCTGCCGCGGCCGTGCCTGCCGCAGATGCTCCTGCTCCGGCCGGGGAGGCCCCGGAGGATGCACCTGCTGCAGCCCTCGAGGCCGCGACGCCCGCCACCCAACCAGATCAGGAGTGACGATGCCCCCCTTCACCGCCAAGGACGTGCAGGCCCTTCGCCAGGCCACCGGAGCGGGGATGATGGACGCCAAGAAGGCCCTGGAGGCCACCGACGGTGACGCCGAGGCGGCCGTCGAGTGGCTGCGCGAGAAGGGGCTGGCCAAAGCCGCGTCCCGCACCGACCGTGAGAACGCCGAGGGTGTGGTGGCAGTGGCCACCCAAGCCGACGTGGCCGTCATGGTCCAGCTCAAGTGCGAGACCGATTTCACCGCCAAGACCGAGCCCTTCGTTGCGCTGGCCGAGCGTCTGGCAGACACTGGTTCTGGCCGAAGGACCCGACGCGGTATCCCAGGCCGCTGAAGACCTCGACCAGCTCAAGCTCACCACCAAGGAGAACATCGAGGTGGGCACCGTGGCGCGCTTCGAAGCCACCGAGGGGAGCCTCCTCGACACCTACCTGCACCGCACAGAGGGTCGTGGCAAGGTCGGTGTTCTCCTGGAGGTCGACGGCGGCACCCAGGACCAGGCCCATGAGGTGGCCAAGCACGTCGCCTTCGCGAAGCCCACCTACCTGAACCGGGACGAGGTTCCCGGTGATCAGGTCGAACGTGAGCGGGCCTTCCTCGAGCAGCAGACCCGCGACGAGGGCAAGCCCGAGGCCGCATGGCCAAAGATCATCGAGGGAAAGCTCGGAGCCTTCTTCAAGGACCGGGTCCTCAACGAGCAGGACCTGTTCAACGAGAAGGGAAACCCCGTCGCCCAGGCTCTGGGCGGTGGTCGGGTGGTCCGCTTCGCGCTGGCCACAGTGGGCGCCTGAGCGGTGGGCCAGCCCCGCTGGTCCCGGATCGTCCTCAAGCTCTCCGGTGAGGCCTTCGCGGGACCGGCCGACTCCGGCATAGATGCCGACACGGTGGATGCCCTCGCACGCCAGGTGGTCGAGGTGCGCCGTGACTTCGGGGTGGACGTGGCCATCGTGGTCGGGGGCGGCAACATCTGGCGGGGAACCGAAGGGGCCGGTACCGGCATGGACCGCTCCCAGGCCGACTACATGGGGATGTTGGCCACGGTGATCAACTCGCTGGCCCTACAGGACACGCCTCGAGCGCATGGGTCAGCCCACCCGGGTACAGACCGCCATCCACATGGCCCAGGTCGCCGAGCCCTACATCCGGCGCCGCGCCATCCGGCACCTCGAGAAGGGGCGTGTGGTGATCTTCGCGGGCGGGACGGGAAACCCCTTCTTCACCACCGACACGACCGCCGCCCTGCGGGCGGTGGAGATCGAAGCCGGTGCACTGCTGAAGGGAACCCACTCGGGCACCGACGGCATATACACCGACGATCCCCGCACCAACCCCGATGCGGTCAAGCTCGAGAGCATCGGCTACCTCGACGTATTGAACAACGGGCTCCGGGCGATGGACGCCACCGCCATCACCTTGTGCATGGACAACGACCTGCCGATCGTCATGTTCGACCTCCTCGCGCCCGGCAACATCCGCGCCATACTCGAAGGGGAACCGATTGGCACCCTGGTTCATGGAGGGACGTCGTGAGTGACGAGATGGTCAGCCTCATCCTGGAGGAGGCGCAGGAGAAGATGGCCAAGTCGGTGGGTCACGCACGCCAGGAGTTCTCCGGAATCCGCACCGGGCGCGCAAGCCCCGTTCTGGTCGAGAAGCTGCCGGTCGACTACTACGGAACCGAGGTGCCGCTCCAGCAGCTCGCGGGCTTCTCGGTGCCCGAGGCCCGCCAACTTCTCATCAATCCCTACGACCAGGGGTCGATGGGGGCAATCGAACGGGCCATTCGTGAGTCGGATCTGGGTCTGAACCCGAGCAACGACGGGCACAGCATCCGCCTCAACTTCCCTCCCCTCACCGAGGAGCGTCGCAAGGACCTGGTTCGTGTGGTGCGCCAGATGGCCGAGGACGGTCGGGTGGCCTTGCGCAACGAGCGCCGGGCGGCCCGCCACGAGCTCGAGCGTCTCAACAAGGACAGCGATCTCTCCGACGACGACCTCCAGCGGGCCGAGAAAGAGCTCGACCGCCACATCCACAGCCACGAGGCCCAGATCGACGAGGCCTTGGCCGCCAAAGAGGCCGAGCTGCTCGAGGTCTGAGAGGGGTCCCAGGCCATCGACGGCTAAGGTCGACCGAGTTCCAGGGAGGAACCACGTGGACGACGACACGGGACTCACCCCCCCCGATCCCGACGCAGAAGGCGTGCGCATCATCGGCGCGGACGAGGCGGCCGAGGCAGTAGAACGCGGCGAGGTTGCCTCGCGGAGGGGCCAGGACGAGCCTCGGTTCGGCGATCGCCCGCCCCAGGCTCCGGCTCAGCCGAAGGGGCCTCGGCCGACGTTGCGGTTCCCCCTGCCCGATGCCGAGGTCGCCGACGTGGCCCGTCCCAAGGTGAAGCCCCCGGCACCTCCTCCCCAGGACGACCGGCCACGGTCCCTGTTCTCTGTGGGTCCTGACACCGGCGGCACACCTGATGGCCCTGCCGGCTGGGAGGGTTACGACGACGAGGGAGAGGAAATGCCAGAGGACCGAACCGACGACATGACCGACGACCACGGCGCCGGGCACGGCGTCGAGGGTGGCTCTGGTGGCGGGGACGACGCCGCCAGCGTGCGGATCCCCCACTGGACCGAACCGGCCACCGGAGAGGTCCCCGCGGTTCTCGTCGGTGACCGGGCGGATGACGACGCCTGGGCCGCCTTCTCCGATGGCGGGCCGCGCTGGCGTGACGACGCCCGTGACTACGACGAACGTGACGATCTGGCTTCGCTCGACGACTCCGAAGCCCGGATGGGAGCCCTGGATCCGGACGCGCCCGGCGAGCACGAGCTCCTGGCCTTCGACGACCTGGCCGCTCCAGCTCCCCGCAAGAAGAAGGCGGCGGGTCCACGGCCGGTGGGCTCGGGAGCGCCCTCCAAGAAGAAGGCCCGCCCACCTTCGCCGGGTGGGCCCGGTGGGCCCGGTGGGCCCGGTCGTCCCGGTCGTCCCGGTTCGGGCCCCGATTCGAGGCGTCCTGGGGGGCCCGGTCCCACGGGCCGCCCGCCAGGAGCGGGTCGTCCCGGAGGACCGACAGGTGGCGATCGTGACCTCCCCACCGCCATGGCCGTGGGTGCCATCCTGGCGTTGGGCGCGCTGGGCCTGCTGTGGGCCGGTCCGGGGTGGATGATGATCCTGGTGACCGCCGTCGTGTTGTTCTCGGCCGCCGAGCTGTTCACCACCACCCGCCGTGCGGGCTACGTGCCCGCTCAACTGCTGGGCATCGTGGTGTGCGTGGTCCTACCCCTGGCCGCCTTCTGGAAGGGGACGCTCGCCTATCCCGTGGTGCTGGGCCTCACCGCCATGTGCGGGTTCATCTGGTACATCGTCGGGGCAGGAGAGGAACGCCCCGTCATGAACCTGGGGGTCACGGCGCTCGGCATCCTCTGGATCGGAATGCTGTCATCCTTCGCGGGTCTGTTGCTGGCCGTTCCCGGCCAGGGGGCGTCGTTGATGCTCAGCGTGCTGCTCGTGGCGGTCGCGCACGATGTCGGCGGCTTCTTCGTGGGCCGTTCCTTCGGGCGGGCGCCGCTCACCTCGATCAGTCCTGGCAAGACGGTGGAAGGTCTGGCCGGCGCCGTGGTGGCCTCGGTGGCCATGGCAGTGGTGGTGGTGAACCTCGTCGGAATCGGTCCCTTCGGCGAGAACGTCGGCCGGGCCCTGGCACTGGGTGTGGTCGTCGGTGTGGCCACCGCGGTGGGTGATCTGTGCGAGTCGGTGGTCAAGCGTGACCTGGGCGTGAAGGACATGGGCAACGTGCTTCCCGGACACGGTGGAGTGCTGGACCGCATGGACGGAATCCTCTTCGCCCTGCCTGCGGCCTGGTACCTGGGTCTGTACCTGGGTGTCGTCGGTACTTGATCCCGGGCGAGAGGATGTCGCGCCACGGGTGGCGATCGCCGGGTCGACCGGTTCGATCGGCACCCAGACCCTCGAGGTGCTGGAGGCCAACCCCGGGCGCTACGAGCTGGTGGCGCTGGGGTCCGGCGGCGCAAGGGCGAGCGAACTGGTCGACCAGGTGCGCCGGCATCGCCCCGCGGTGGTGGCGGTCGCTGACGAGGAGGCTGCCCGAGAGGTGGCCAACGCGCTGGCGGCGTCCGGGGTTACCGTGGACGTGCGCGTCGCGGAGCCGATGGCTTGGCTTCGCTCTGGGACGGGAGCCGACGTCGTGGTGAACGCCGTGGTGGGCTTTGCCGGGCTCCCCGTCACTCTGGCCACGCTGCGGTCCGGTCGCCGGCTGGCCCTGGCCAACAAGGAGTCGCTCATCGCCGCCGGGCCGGTGGTGCAGGAGGCGCGCAGAACTGCCGGCTGCCGAGTTGCTGCCCGTCGACAGCGAGCACGCCGCCGTCCACCAGTGCCTGCGGGCCAACGACCGCTCGGAGCGGGTCGGCCCGCATCGTGCTCACAGCCAGCGGCGGTCCCTTCCGGGGCCGTTCGGCCGCCGAGCTGGCCAACGTGACCGTGGACCGAGGCCCTGGCCCATCCCACCTGGTCGATGGGTCCCAAGATCACCATCGACTCGTCGACACTGATGAACAAGGGCCTCGAGGTCATCGAGGCCCACGAGTTGTTCGGCGTCCGCCGGCGATCACGACGTGGGTCGGGTTCGAGGTGGTCGTGCACCCGCAGTCGGTCGTGCACTCGATGGTCGAGTTCACCGACGGGTCCACGATCGCCCAGCTCTCGATGCCCGACATGCGCCTGCCCATCGGCTACGCGCTCGCCTACCCGGACCGGCTCCTGCGGCCTTCGGGTCGTATCGACTGGAGCGAGCTCGGCACGCCTCGACTTCGAGCCACCCGACCGTGAGGCGTTTCCCTGCCTCGATCTGGCCTACCCGCCGGCCGGATCGGGGGAGACGGCACCGGCCTGGTTGAACGCGGCCAACGAGGTGGCCGTCGCCGCCTTCCTCGACGGGTCGGATCGCCTGGCGGGCCATCGGCGAGGTTCTGACGGCCACCCTCGACGTCCTTGTGAAGCCCTGCCGGCCGATAGCGTCGAGGCTGTGATCGAAGCCGACCGACGGGCGCGCCAGGTCGCCAGCAACGTGATCGACAAGCGTGTGAACGAGATCCGACCGACCAGGAGCCTGGTGTGACCGACCTGATTCGCCCCGAAGAGACGGTGAACTGGCCTGACCAGTCCGCCGTCCGCCATCGAGCCCCTCGAACTCGACACCACGCCACCCGAGCGAAGTTGGGGTGGTCTCCTCGGGCTGATCGGGTTCTTCGTCGCCATCGGCGTGATGTTCGGCGTCGGCGTCATCGTGATCATCCTCGCCGTCGTGGTGTCGATCTTCCTGCACGAGCTGGGCCACTACCTGGCGGCCAAGCGCGCGGGCATGAAGGTCACCGAGTTCTTCATCGGGTTCGGTCCCCGCATCTGGTCGTTCCGGCGGGGTGAGACCGAATACGGCGTCAAGGCGATCTGGGCGGGCGCCTACGTGAAGATCATCGGGATGAACAACCTCGAGGAGGTGCGAGCCGCCGATGAGGCCCACACCTATCGCCGGCAGCTCGTACCCCAAACGGGTGGTCACCGCGTTCGCCGGGCCCGCGATGAACCTCGATGCTGGCCTTCGTGTTGCTCTTCGGGGTGGCGTTGTCGTGGGGGCTACCCGCCGACGAGGCCATGGCCCCGGGTCGGAACCGTGCCGAGGCGGAGCGCCGCTCAGGCGGCGGCCTCCAGACCGGCGACCAGCTCGTCAGCTTCGGGGGCGAGCCGGTCCGACAGCTTCGACGCGTTCCGCCAGGCATGACCAACCGGGCCGGCGAGACGGTCGAGAATCGTCTACGAACGTGACGGCGAGCGTCGACGAGCACCCCGGACCTGGGCCTTCAGATCGCCGGGCTCTCGGGCACCGACTGGCCCGAGGCGTTCGACGTCACGCCCTCCACCGATTGCCGCCCGAGGGCAGCTGGGCTCCTCACGGGCGATCGGCATCTGCGGTCGACGGGCAGCCAGCACCCGGCAGAGCTTCGAGGCCTTCACCGACCAGCTCGCCGCCGCCGGTGGCGGAACGGTCGATCTGGTCGTCGAGCGTGACGGCACCGCTATGCCACGGCGGCCACGTGCCGCTGGTCCCGAGCCCGCCGGGCTTCGTCGGTGTCGCTCGCTACGTGCCCTGACCCCAGCGCGCCGGGGCGCGGACCGCAGGCGCTCACCGGGTCCGCCGGGAGTTCGGTGAGGTGGCCTGGACCGCCATGTACGGGCTCTACCGGTTCTTCTCACCCAGCGGGCTGATCGGGCTTCGCCGACCAGGTGGTGTCGACGCCACCCGGCGAGTCGGCCTCCCCGGCCGACCTCCGGCACTGGCTCCGGCGACACGGTCGACCGGCCGAGACCTGCCCGCCCTGCCGTCCTGCCGACGAGGTCGAGGCCATGGCCGATGCCGAGCGGGTGCACTCCATCCTGGGCATCATCGTCCTCGGCAGCCAGCTCACGTCATCGGGGTCATCTGTCCTGCTGGCGCTGCTCAACATCTTCCTCGGCCGTGTTCAACCTCATCCCGCTGCTGCCCTTCGACGGTGGTCATATCGCCGTCGCCACCTACGAGCGCATCCGGGAGGGCCTGGCTCGGCCAAGGCGTGTCGGCCCCGTCTCGAGGCGAGGCGCTACCTTGCCGACTTCAGCCAAGCTCATCCCGGTGACCTACGCCGTCGTGGTCCTCATCATCTTGGTCGGTGCGGGTGCTTCTGGCTCGACGCCGTCGACCCGCCGACCCTCGCCAACTGATCCGAGGACATCCCGGGCTGATCCCGTGGACGCCTCCGGAGTGACCTTCCCCCGCCGGCCGACCCGCCAGATCATGGTCGGCGACGTGGCCGGTCGGTGGCGGCGCGCCCGATCACCGTGCAGTCCATGACGACCACCAAGACCGCCGACGTGGAGGGGACGCTGGCCCAGATCTACGCGCTGGCGGCGGCCGGCGCCGACATCGTGCGCTGCACCTGCAACGAGGTCGAGGCAGCCGAGGGTCTGGCCCACATCGTGCCCCGCTCGCCGGTGCCGATCGTGGCCGACATCCACCACCAGTACAAGATGGCGCTCGCGGCGCTCGAGGCCGGCGTGCAGTGCCTGCGACTGAACCCGGGCAACATCCGTCGGCCCGAGCACATCAAGGCGGTCGCCGAGGCCTGCGGGGACCGGAACGTCCCGATCCGCATCGGGGTCAACGGGGGGTCACTGGATCCCGGACCTCTACGAGAAGTACGGCGGTCGGGTCACGCCCGAAGCGATGGTCGAATCGGCCCTCGACGAGATAGCCTACTTCGACGAGGTGGGCTTCGACCTGATCAAGATCTCGGTGAAGGCCTCGAACGTCCCTCTCATGATCGAGGCCTACCGTCAGCTGGCCGAGGTGACCGACCACCCCCTGCACCTCGGGGTGACCGAGGCCGGTCCGCCACCCGCCGGGCTGATGAAGGCCACGGCAGGAATCGCGACCCTGCTGGCCGAGGGCATCGGCGACACCATCCGCTACTCGCTGACCGCCGACCCGGTCGAGGAGGCCCGTGCCGGCCGGCAGCTGCTCGAGGCGATGGGGCTTCGGGAGCGGCAGCAACGTCGACCTGATCGCCTGCCCCTCGTGCGGGCGGGCCGAGGTCGACGTCTTCGATGTGGCCCAGCAGGCCCAGGACGCGTTCGCCGAGCTCGCAGCTCCCCCTGCAGGTGGCGGTGATGGGGTGCGTCGTCAACGGGCCGGGTGAGGCCCGCGACGCCGACATCGGGATCGCGGCGGGGAACAAGCGGGGTCACCTGTTCGTCAAGGGCAGGAACGTGGCGGTGGTGGCCGAGGAAGAGATGGTCGAGGCCCTCGTCGAGTGGGCCGAGTTCATCGCCGAGCACGGTATCGAGGCCGCTCTGGCCCGGGTGGACACCGAACAGGCGGCCCGGGAGGCCGAGCGCGACCGGAGGCGGCTCCTCGACGAGCAGGGCGACGACGTCAACCGTTCCGAGGCCCGCATCGAGCGGATCCGCTCCCTCTGAGCCTGCCCGGCCGGGATCAGTGGTTGCGCACGTCGATGACGACCCGGCTCGGGTTCTCGAGGACGTCGACGCGGAAGTCCAGCTCGGCCTCGACCCCGATGGCCCAGGCCAGGACGGCCTCGAAGTCCCCGGTGCGCACCACCTCGGTGATGGTGGAACCCGCACCGGGGATCCGGGTGGGACCGGTGTAGACCGGTTCGTAGTCGGTCTCGTAGTCGACGGTGGAGGACGGCTCGAAGCGGGCCACCAGCACCGCCGCGCCCTCCACGTCCACTTCGGCTCCTTCGCCGTCGCTCAGGATGGGCCGGTCCTGGTACCCCACCGTGAAGCCGGGAGCCGGGCCCCGGAACTCGAAGGTCACCCGGTCGTATCCCTCGTGGCGGCCGGTGCGGACGTCGGTGAGGGGCGTGAAGCCTCCCGACGCGGGGCCGGACTTGGGCTCGGTGTCGGCGCCGGGCATGGGGTCGATGCCGCCCCCGCCCCGCCCCCGTCGCCGCCCCCGCCGTCGCCCGTGGTGGGGGCGGGGACCGTCGTGGTGGAACCCGCCTCGCCGACCGTCGTGGTGGTGGTCGCGGGAGCCACCGTGGTGGCGGGTTCGCTGCCCGTGGTGGCGGTCTCGCTGCCGTCGTCGTCACCGCAGGCGACCAGACCCAACAGAGGGACGACGGCCAGAGCGAGCCAACGGGTGTTTGACGATATGGCCATGGGACCTCCCCAGGTGCTCGGGTGGATCCAGCGTGCCAGGCGGCGCCGCAAGCTCTAAGGGCCGAAGGTCCCGGAGTCGGTAGCATCCCGCCATGACCGGATCGAAGGGCAAGGCTCCCGTGCTCACCCCCCAGGGCGACGACTTCCCCCGCTGGTACCAGGACGTCATCGCCAAGGCGGAGCTGGCCGACAACGGCCCGGTGCGGGGCACGATGGTGATCCGGCCCTACGGCTACTCCATCTGGGAGCGCATGCAGGCAGAGATCGACCGCCGCATCAAGGCGGCGGGTGCCGAGAACGCCTACTTCCCGCTGTTCATCCCCAATTCCTTCCTCGAGAAGGAGGCCGAGCACGTCGAGGGCTTCAGTCCCGAGCTGGCCGTGGTCACCCACGGCGGCGGCAAGGAGCTGGAGGAGCCGGCGGTCGTGCGGCCCACCTCGGAGATGATCATCAACCACTTCTTCGCCAAGTGGGTGCAGAGCTACCGCGATCTGCCCCTGCTCGTCAACCAGTGGGCCAACGTGGTCCGCTGGGAGCTGCGGCCCCGCCTGTTCCTGCGCACCACCGAGTTCTTGTGGCAGGAGGGTCACACCGCGCACGCGACGAGAGCAGGACGCCCGGGAATACGCCTTGCGCATCCTGCACGACGTGTACCTCGACTTCATGGTGAACGTGCTCGCCATGCCCATCGTGGCGGGGTGAAGACCAAGCGGGAGCGGTTTGCCGGAGCCATCAACACCATCACCTGTGAGGCGATGATGGGCGACGGAAAGGCTCTCCAGATGGGAACCAGCCACGAGCTCGGGCAGAACTTCGCCAAGGCCTTCGACACCACGTATCTCTCCGAGGCCGGTCAACAAGAGCTGGTCTGGCAGACGTCGTGGGGTGTTTCGACCCGCATGGTCGGTGGTTTGATCATGGCGCACGGCGACGATCGGGGACTGCGCGTCCCGCCTCGTCTGGCCCCGATCGAGGTGGTGGTCATCCTGGTGCGAGACGACCGACGGAGCGGGCGAGCAGTCGCGCCTGATGGCCGACGGAGCTGAAAGACCGATGGCCTGCGGGTGCACTTCGACGACCGGGTCGAGACCAGCTTCGGGCGCCGTGTCCACCGACTGGGAGCTGAAGGGGATACCCGTTCGCGTCGAGGTCGGGCCCCGCGACCTGGCCCAGGAGCTCGTCACCATCGTGCGGCGCGACACGGGCGAGAAGGCCACCGTCGCGGCCTACGACATGCGAGCCCACATCGAGATGCCCCTCGATGCCGATGCAGCACGACCTGCTCGATGCGGCGCTCGACTGTCGCGACGCACGCATCGGCCGAGGTCGACAGCCCTCGAGGACGCCATCGAGGCAGCCAGACCGGTTGGGCCCGGATCCCCTGGGATGACGTCGGCGAACACGGTGAGGCGCACCTGCACCGAGCAGGGTGTCAGCGTTCGCTGCCTTCAGACGCGCCGATGGCTCACTTCCGGCCATCGAAGACGAGGGCGACCTGGTTGCCTTCGTGGCCCGAGCCTACTGACGCCGGTACCGACCTGGCTTCCCGCTGTCTGCTAGCCTGGTCGGCTGTGCTGGCGGCCGTGGGCAACGTGCGCGTACACGGCGGGGCCGACACATGGTAAATGCCCCGTCCAATCCGATCGTTACTGACCGGAAGGCGTGGGCACGGCCCACGCCTTCGTTTCGTCAGGGACGCCAGCAGACAGCGGCCGACGGCCAACAGAGAACCAGCGGCCAACAGAGAACCAGCGGCCAACAGAGAACCAGCGGCCAACAGAGAACCAGCGCAGAACGAGGAGGTGAGCCATGGAGTCTGGTCCTACCTCGGTCGAGCGCGTCACCGCCCTGGTCGCACCTCTCCTGGCTGATCTCGGGCTCGAGGTCTACGACATCGAGCACCAGGGCGGCACGTTGAGGATCCTGGTCGACACACACGGCGACACACACGGCGTGTCCCTCGACCAGCTCACCACCGCCACACGGCTCGTGTCGCGGGCCCTCGACGACCAGGGTGCACTGCCCGCCTCCAGCGCCCTCGAGGTGTCCAGTCCCGGTCTGGAGCGGCCGCTGCGCACGCCGGCGCACTACGCCATGGCACTGGGCTCGGAGGTTTCGATCAAGACCCTCCCAGCTTTCGAGGGCCCCCGCCGGATGACAGGGGTCCTGGTGACCGCAGACTCCCAGGGAGCGTCGGTGCGCACCGCAGACGGCACAGAGTTGCACTTCGGCTTCGGTGACGTGGCCCGAGGCCCGCACCGTCTTCCACTGGGGTCCCACACCCCGTACCAAGGGCAGCAGCAAGCGAACGTCGAAGCAGAAAGCGCGAGCGCGATGAACAACCCAGATCTGATCGAGGCCCTCCAGGCGCTTGCTGCCGACAAGGGCGTGTCACCCGAAACCCTGATCGGGGCTCTCGCTGACGCCCTCGAGTCGGCCTACAAGCGGATGCCCGAGGCGCACGAGTTCTCGTGGGTCACCATCGATCCCGACAGCGGTGAGATCCGCGTGTTCGCCCAGGATCTGGACGAGGACGGCGAGCCGGTCGGCGACGACTTCGACGTCACACCCGACGACTTCGGTCGCATCGCCGCCCAGACGGCTCGCCAGGTCATGGGCCAGCGCATCCGCGAGGTCGAGCGCGAGATGAAGTACGAGGAGTACGCCGGCCGTGAGGGCGACATCGTCACCGGCATCATCCAGCAGAGCGACTCCCGGTACACCCTTCTCGACCTCGGACGGGTCGAGGCGCTGTTGCCCCAGGCCGAGCAGGTGCCCTACGAGCGGCCCGAGCCCAACAGCCGGCTCAAGGCGTACATCGTCGAGGTGCGACGCACGGCCAAGGGGCCCCAGATCGTGGTCAGCCGAACCCATCCTGGTCTCATCAAGCGCCTGTTCGAGCTTGGAGGTCCCCGAGATCGCCGACGGCATCGTCGAGCTCGAAGGCCTGCGCCCGTGAGCCCGGGCACCGCACCAAGATCGCCGTCTGGTCCAACGACGCCAACGTCGATCCGGTGGGCGCGTGCGTGGGGGCACGGGGAGCCCGGGTGCGGATGGTCGTCAACGAGCTACGGGGCGAGAAGATCGACATCGTCCCCTTCAGCGACGACCCAGCGGACTTCGTGGCCAAGGCCCTCTCCCCGGCCAAGGTCAAAGAGGTGCGCATCGACGCCGATCTCGGTGTCGCCGAGGTCATCGTGCCCCGACTACCAGCTGTCGCTCGCCATCGGCAAGGAAGGCCAGAACGCCCGCCTGGCGGCGCGGTCTGACCGGCTGGCGGGTCGACATCAAGTCCGAGACCCAACTCGCCGAGGAGGCCGCGTACGCCAGCGACGAGTGGGCTCAGGGCGAGTGGATCGTCGATCCTGAGACCGGCGAGCAGATGTGGCAGCCTGCCGACGGCAGCCCCGCCATCACCGCCGAGGAGTGGTCCCAGCGAATGGCCAACGCCGAGGAGGACACGGGCACCGAAGAAGCTGGCGGAGACACAGCAGCACCTGAGGACACAGCAGCACCTGAGGACACAGCAGCACCTGAGGACACAGCAGCACCTGAGGACACAGCAGCACCTGAGGACACAGCAGCACCTGAGGACACAGCAGCACCTGAGGACACAGCAGCACCTGGAGAGGTTGCCGACACCAGAACGGAGACCGCCGCCGAGGCGCCCCCGGGCTGATCGCTTCGTTCCCGGCGGGCGCGGTGCGCGACAATGGTCGACCGTGCATGCAGGGGGTCAGCCCTCAGCACATCCGAACCCGACAGGAAGACAGACAACCCACGTGGCATCCAAGGTCCGTGTCTACGAGCTCGGTCGAGAGCTCGGGCTCACCAACAAAGAGACCCTCGAGCTGTGCGACGCGCTCGGTATCGGGGTCAAGAGCCACTCCTCGAGCATCGAGGAAGCCCAGGCCGACCGGGTGCGCCGCAAGGCCGAGCGTGAGGGGCTGATCCGCGAGCAGCAGCCACCCGAACCCGAAAAGAAGACCCGCACCAAGAAGGACACGGCCACCAAGAAGGACACGGCCACCAAGAAGGACACGGCCACCAAGAAGGACACGGCCACCAAGAAGCCGTCCGGGCCCGAGAGCCCCGCGGCGGACGGCGAGGGTCCCACCAGCGCAGCTACGTCGGCTACCGCCGATGTCACCGACGGTGCCGGGCAGGCCGGCGAGGCCGGTTCCCGTAGCGACAAGGCCGAAGCCGGCGCGGGGGAACCGAGCCCGACCCCTGAGCCCGCGGCCACCCCTTCCGGTGCAGGCGATGATGCCGCCCCCACCGGCACCACCGGCACCGACGACGGTTCTGTCGACAGCAGCGCTGGTGCCCGGACACCCGCGCCCCGCCCCCGACTGGTCACCTCCTCGGGAAGCGAGCATCCACCGCCGCGCCCGCGCCCTGAGGTCGTCCCCCACGCACCCGCTGCGCCACCGCCACCGCCACCGCCACCGCCACCGCCAACGCCAACGGCACCGCCAACGGCACCGCCAACGGCACCGCGAACGGCACCGCCAACGGCACCGCCAACGGCAACGGCCCCGGCACCGCCAGCGGCAACGGCACCGCCCAGCGTTCCGGGGCACCCCGCTCCAGACACGGCAGCACCTGTGGCGGCGCGCGCCGTAACCCCGGAGACAGCTCCCAGGTCGACCAGCGGCGAGGCCATCCCGCCTCCGCCCGGACCCCCCGGTCGTCCACCGGAAAGCCGATCCCTCCGCCCCCCGGGCTGGGTGGTCGCGTGGCCGGACCAGTCCGGGCCGGGCCGAGCGGAGGGCCGCGACGTCCCCCACTCGGCGGGCCCCGCACCCAGGCTCCCGGTGCCGGTGCCGGGCCTCGCCCCGGTCCCGGTGGACCGGGCGGCCCCGGAGGCCCTGGCGGAGGCCCCGGCGGTGGACCGGGACGCGGCCGGGGCGGGCCGGGCCAGCAAAGGCGCCCGCCTCGCCGCAAGGGGCGTCGTCGGCGTTTCGCGCGAAGAGCTCCAGCCCATCGACATCCCCACCTACACACCCGCCGAGGCGCCGGTGCCCGAGGGCGTGATCGTCATCGAGCGCGCCTCCACCTCCCAGGAGATCGGTCCCCGGCTGAATCGCACCGCGGCAGACGTTGTTCGTTTCCTCATGCAGCAGGGCGAGATGGTGACCGCCACCCAGTCGCTCTCCGACGACATGATCGAGCTGTTCGCTGCCGAGGTCGGAGCGGAGATCCGCCTGGTCGAGCCGGGCGAGGAGCAGGAGGTCGAGCTGCTCAAGCTGCTCGACGTCGACGATTTCGGTGAGGAGGACGAGTACGGCGCCGATCTGCCCGAGCGTCCGCCGGTGATCACGGTGATGGGTCACGTCGACCACGGCAAGACCAAGCTGCTGGATCGCATCCGTGACGCCAACGTCGTGGAGGGCGAGGCCGGCGGTATCACCCAGCACATCGGCGCCTACCAGGCCGAGCACGACGGACGACTCATCACCTTCATCGACACGCCGGGCCACGAGGCCTTCACCGCCATGAGGGCCCGGGGTGCCGACGCCACCGACATAGTGGTCCTGGTGGTGGCCGCCGACGACGGGGTGATGCCCCAGACCGTCGAGGCCATCAACCATGCCAAGGCCGCCGAGGTCCCCATCGTGGTGGCCGTGAACAAGATCGACCGCGAGAACGCCAACCCCGACCGGGTCCTCCAACAGCTCTCAGAGCACGATCTGGTGCCCGAGACCTGGGGTGGAGAGACCATCGTGTGCCAGGTCTCTGCCCTCCAGGGTCTGGGTATCGACGAGCTGCTCGAGCAACTGCTGGTCGTGGCCGAAATCGAAGAGCTCCGGGCCGCTCCTGAGGGTCGGGCCCAGGGAGTGGTTCTCGAAGCCCACCTCGACAAGGGCCGGGGTCCGGTGGCCACGGTCCTGGTCCAGCGCGGCACCCTGCGCGTGGGCGACCCGTTGGTGGCTGGTCCGGCCTGGGGCCGCGTGCGGGCCATGGTCGACGACCACGGCCACCAGGTCAGAGAGGCAGGGCCGTCGGCCCCCGTACAGGTGCTGGGCCTCTCCGACGTTGCCTCCGCCGGGGACGACTTCGTCGTGGCCCCCGACGAGAAGGTGGCCGCCAAGGTGGCCGAGACCCGCGAGCACTACGAGCGGGTGGCCAACCTCGGTAGGGAGGCCCACGCCATGAGCGGCGGGGCCAAGCTCGAGGACATCTTCGCCCAGATCCAGGCCGGCGAAGCGGCCACGCTGAACCTCATCCTCAAGGCGGATGTCAACGGCTCGCTCGAGGCCCTCACCGACGCCCTGTTCAAGCTGGAACGCGACGAGGTTCGCCCGCGGTTCCTGCTCCGCGGTGTCGGGGGGATCACCAAGAGCGACATCCAGCTGGCGGCCGCCTCCAACGCCACGATCATCGGCTTCAACGTTCGGCCCGACCGCCAGGCCCGGGAGCTGGCCGACACCGAGCACGTCGAGATCCGCACCTACGAGATCATCTACGAGGTGCTCGACGACATCGAGAACGCAATGCTGGGCCTGCTGGCGCCCGAGTTCGAAGAGGTCGTCACCGGCGAGGCCGAGGTGCGCGAGATCTTCCGGGTGCCGCGCGTGGGTGCGGTGGCGGGCTGCTACGTGCAGCACGGCACCATCACCCGGGGTTCCAAGGTCCGGTTCCTGCGGGAAGGCACCGTCATCTGGAAGGGCTCCATCTCGTCGCTGAAGCGCTTCAAGGAGGACGTGCGCGAGGTCCAGCCCGGATTCGAGTGCGGCATCGGTCTCTCCGACTTCCAGGACCTCAAGGCAGGCGACGTCATCGAGACCTTCGAGGAGCGGGAGATCCCCCGGTCCTGACCTCCGTGGAGAACCGGAGCACAGGCCTGTGACGGTGCACGTGCTGGCCCTGGCCGTCGAGTTGCACCTGCCCGCAGCCCGCTCGCTCAAGGCCAAGCGTGCGGTCGTCTCCTCGATCGTGGAAACGTGCCGGCACCGCTACCAGGTTGCCGCGGCCGAGACCGGCCACCAGGAGACCTGGCAACGGGCCGAGCTGGGACTGGTCACGGTGTCGGGCCGGGTCGCGCAGTGCGAGGCGGTGATGGATACCGTGGAGCGCTACCTGTGGTCGGTCCCCGAGGCAGACGTGCTCGAGGTGTCCCGCCACTGGGTGGAGGTCGACCGGTGAAGTCCACCAGAGCCCCGGGAGGTGCGCCATGAGCAGCCGCCGCTACGCCCGCACGGCGCGGGTGAACGAGTTGTTGCGTGAGATCCTCGGCGAAGCCGTGGAGCGCATCGATGACGACCGGCTAGGCCTGGTCACCATCTCAGGGGTCGAGGTGGACACCGGTCTGGAGCACGCAGTGGTCTACTACTCGTCCCTGGAGGGTGACGACGCCGACGAGGAGGTTCAGGCTGCTCTCGAGCATCACCGTCGTGACCTCCAGGCCCAGATCGCCACTCAGGCGCGCCTGCGCCAGACGCCACGCCTGGCCTTCCGGCCCGATCACGGCATCCGCGATGGCGCGCGCGATCGAGGAGATCCTGCGCCAGATGCACGCCTCGGGCCAGCTCCCCGACGAGTCCACGGACACCGATGGCGTCCCGCTGGACCCGTCCGACGCGCCGTGAGCCGCCGCGGCCGCGCCGCGGGTCCCCACGGGCTGTGCGTGATCGACAAGCAAGCGGGATGGACCAGCCACGACGTCGTGGCCTGCCTCCGGGGCGTGTTGGGCACCCGGCGGGTCGGGCACGCCGGCACGCTCGATCCTGACGCAACCGGGGTCCTCCTGGTCGGGGCCGGTCAGGTGACCCGGCTGCTGCGCTTCCTGTCCGCCCTGGAGAAGTCCTACGTGGGTGAGGTCGTGTTCGGTGCCGAGACCGACACGCTGGATGCGGCCGGAACCGTTACCTCCACCCACGACATGACCGGACTGCGACCCGGCCAGGTCGCCGCGGCCGCTTCGGGCTTCGTGGGTGAGATCCTCCAGGTGCCACCGATGGTCTCGGCTGTGCGGGTGGGGGGGCGGCGCCTGCACGAGCTGGCCCGGGAGGGCAAGGAGGTCGACCGTCCGGCCCGTCCGGTGCGGGTCCACGATCTGGCGCTGGCGCCCACGGCCGATCCGTTGGTCTACTCCCTGTCGGTGCGGTGCTCTTCGGGCTTCTACGTTCGTTCCCTGGCCGCCGACCTGGGTACGGCCCTGGGCGGGGGAGCCCACCTGCGCGCCCTGCGGCGCACCCGTATCGGCTCGTTCGGCCTGGGTGAGGCCGTACCCTTCACGCGGGCCACCGGCGCCGATGAGATCCCGGTGTTGGCTCCCACCGAAGCCCTGCGGGACATGCCGGCGGTCCGGGTGGACGCTTCGGTGGCCGAGTCCGTGGGCCACGGCTCGGTGCTGGCCCGGGACCGGCTGGGTGTCGAAGGGGACGGACCGTGGGCGGTGCTGGGTCCCGACGACACGCTGCTGGCCGTCTACGAGCCCGTAGAGCGCCCCGCTGCCAGCGCCAAGCCCGCCGTCGTGCTGGCGTCCGGGTAGCGTTCCCCGCTGATGGAGGTGATCCACCAACCGGGCCCCTGCCCCCGTCCCCCCGAAGGGGTGGCCGTCACCATCGGCCAGTACGACGGTGTGCATCTGGGTCACCGGGTGGTGATCGGCGAGGTTCGTCGGCTGGCCGCCGACGCGGGATGGGGAACCGCGGTGGTCACCTTCGACCGTCATCCAGCCAGCGTCGTGCGCCCCGAGTCGGCCCCGCTGCTGCTGACCGACCTGGACCAGAAGCTCGAGCTGCTGGCCGCCACCGGTGTGGACTACACGGTGGTCATCCGCTTCGACGACGAGCGCAGCCGCGAGTCACCGGAGCAGTTCGTCCACGAGGTTCTCCTCGACTGCCTGGGTTCCCGGGCGGTGGTGGTCGGCGAGGACTTCCACTTCGGTCACCGCCGGCAGGGTCACGTGGACTTCCTTCGGGCCATGGGCGCCGACGAGGGCTTCGAGGTCGTGGGGATGAGCCTGGTCGGCGAGGACCCGGGTCCGGGGGACGGCCCGGTGTCCTCCACCGCAGTCCGCCGGGCGCTGGTCGACGGGCGCCTGGACGACGTCACCGCCATGCTGGGCCGCCACCACGAGGTGAGGGGCACGGTCGTCGTGGGTGATCGGCGGGGTCGCGAGCTGGGGTTCCCGACGGCCAACGTGGCGGTGCCCGCCGGCATGGCGCTGCCTGCCGACGGGATCTACGCCGGTTGGTACCTGCGCCCAGACGGCACCTCGTGGCCTGCGGCCATCTCCCTGGGCCGCCGCCCGACCTTCTACGCCGACGCCGAGGCGTCCCTGCTGGAGGCCCACCTGCTCGACTTCTCAGGGGATCTCTACGGCGAGGAGGCCCGGGTGGCCTTCGTGGCCCACCTGAGAGGCGAGGAGCGGTTTGCCTCGGTGGAGGCCCTGGTGGACCAGATGACCCGGGACTGCGACCGGGCCCGGGCCGTGCTGGCCTGAGTGAGGCGTCAAGATGCGCGAAGTGACACATCATGATGTAGGGTCGAGCAGTGCGTACGACCGTCGATCTCGATCCCGATGTCCTCGCCGCCGTCGAAGCGCTTCAGCGAGCTCGCGATCTGGGGCGTAGCGACGCAGTCAACGAGCTGTTGCGAGCGGGAGCTGTCGCGTCGCGTCCCCGAAAGCCTTTCGTGCAGCGCACGGCGGCGATCGGTGTCCGAATCGACGTGTCGAACGTGGCGGAGGCGCTCGAAGCGCTCGAAGGTCCGAACCATCGCTGATGCTCGTCGATGCGAACCTGCTGCTGTATGCCGTCGACGAGCGGAGCCCCTTCCATGAACGATCACTCCGGTGGCTCACGGATGCGCTGAACGGCGCGCGCCGCGTCGGTCTCCCGTGGACGAGCCTGGTCGCCTTCATGCGCATCAGCACCAACCTGCGCGCCACCGACAGGCCACTGCCCGTTCCAGAAGCGGTGGGCTTCGTTCGGGACTGGCTGGCCGCCGACGTCGTGTGGAGCCCCGCCCCCGGGCCCCGGCACGACGAGATCTTCCTTGATCTGCTCGAGGCCGGGCAGATGTCGGGGAACCTCGTCAGCGACGCGCATCTGGCGGCCATCGCCATCGAGCACGGCCTGGTGCTCGTATCCAACGATTCGGACTTCTCGCGTTTCGAGGCTCTGCGATGGGAGAACCCCCACCGAGGCTGATGGTGTCCGTATCGGCCCACCTGGGTCGATAGGCTCGTTCTTCACCGTCAGCGCGATGCGCGCCGACGACCCGGCGGCCATGAGCGACATCGTCCAGCCCATCACAGGTCCGGCCCGTGAGGCCCCCGTGGCCAGCCGCGTCCGAGCCCCCCGGTTGGCGCGGCACACCATCACCCTCGACGACGGGCACGTGGTGGGCCTGGCCGTCAGCGGCCGTGGGGTCCCCATCGTGGTCATCCACGGGTTCACCGCCGAGGGATTCCTCTACGCCCAGACCCTGAACCGGCTGGTCAAGAGGGGCTTCAAGGTCGTGGCCATCGACATGGCCAGCCACGGCTCCACCCAGGGCCTCCCTCTGGGTGGGGGCAGCATGCAGGCCTACGGCGAGCTGCTGGGCCGGGCGGTGTCCGAGCTGGGGATCCGCAAGGCCGTCTTCGCCGGCCACTCCATGGGTGGGCGTTGTGTGGCCGAGTTCGCAGCCCTGCACACCGACCGGGTCATCGCCCTCCTGCTGCTCGACGCCATCATCGGAGACACGTGGGACCGCATGACCCTGGCGTTCAAGCTGGCCCCCTGGCTGATGCCGGCCTTCGGGGTGGCGCTGGTGGGTGACAGCCTGTCCACCGTGCCCATGCTCTCGGACCGCGATCAGGCCATGAAGTTCATCCGCCTCGTCGTCCCCACGCTGGTGGGTCACGCCCTCCAGCCTTGGCGGTTGGTGGGCCCGGCAGCCTCCATCATCCGCTCCGCCTCCAGCCAGGACCTGCTCGAACACCTCGAGTCCGAGCTGGTGCCGACCTTCGTGATTCACGGTGACCGTGACGCCATCGTGCCCTGGTGTACGGCGCGCGACGCGGCACGCCGCTCCGGGGGCCAGCTGGTCACGGTGCACCGGGCCACCCACTCCTGGCTGCTGCGCGACCCCGAGACCCTTCCTGCCATCGTCGAGGACCTGCTGGGCGATCGACCTGGGCTTATGCCATCCGCAACGCCATCGGCGCCGCGGGTGCCGGGTCGGTGGAAGATCTGGAGGAGGCCTGCTTCGAGCCCGGGGCCAAGATCCTGGACCTGACCCCTGAGCTGCGCTGGACCCCGGTCGACGAGGCCCACCGCGAACCCCGCTACACCTGGACACTCGGTCGCTGACGGAGCTGCTGACGCCGGCCGCTGATCCTGGCTACCGGTTCGGACCGGATCGCTGCTACCCTTGGCGGCCGTGTCCGGGCTTCCCGGTCACCCCACTGTTTCCGCTGCCGGAGGCGCGGGGAGGTCGCTCGATCCCCCGACGTCCCAGGCGGCCGGGTCCGAAACCCACAGCGAGGTTCCATCCCATGAGCTCCCCTGCTTCCGGTCTCCGTCCCAAGACCGAGACCATCGCCGAGCATCGCACGCACGACACCGACACCGGCTCGCCCGAGGTCCAGATAGCACTCCTCACCGAGCGCATCAACCACCTCACCGAGCACCTGAAGGTCCACAAGAAGGACCATCACAGCCGTCGGGGCCTGCTGATGCTGGTGGGCCGCCGCCGTCGCTTCCTCGACTACGTCAAGGACAACGACGTCGAGCGTTACCGGGCGATCATCGCCAAGCTGGGCCTGCGCCGCTGAGCGGCTCGGGAGCCCTCGACCACACCAGAACAACCGAAGGGCGCGACCCCCGCGGTCAGCTGCCAGTCGTGGGTCCCCCGGCGGGCGCCGGGAGATCGACCACTGGGAACTGGCCACCCGTCGCCCCCCATCCGGGCCGAGCGCCCGAGAGAGGACTCGTGATGGCTGAGGCCACTTCCGTGTCCGGTCCCATCGCAGGGACCGAAAAGACCCTGACCTTCGAGACCGGCAAGCTGGCCGGCCAGGCGGGCGGTTCGGTGACCGTCTCCCTGGGCGACACCGTCGTGCTCATGACCGCCACCGGGGCTCGCAAGCCCCGTGAGGGCGCCGACTTCTTCCCGCTCACCGTCGACATCGAGGAGCGCATGTACGCGGCCGGGCAGGATCCCCGGCTCGTTCTTCCGCCGTGAGGCGCGCGCCAGCGACAACGCCATCCTCACCTGCCGGCTGATCGACCGTCCGCTGCGCCCCAACTTCCCCGACGGGTTCCGCAACGAGGTCCACGTGGTGGGCACGGTCCTGGCCGCCGACCAGGTGAACCCCTACGACGTCACCGCCATCAACGGGGCGTCCGCTGGCCCTGTTGCCTCTCCGACATCCCCTTCCAGTGCCCGATCGGCGCGGTGCGAATCGCCTACAGCCAGGACGGCGAGTGGATCCCGTTCCCCACCTTCGAAGAGGGCGACGACTCCACCTTCGAGATGGTCGTGGCCGGGCGTCTGCTCGACGACGGCGACGTCGCCATCATGATGGTCGAGGCCGGCGGCACCGAGAACGCAGCTGGGACTACTACCAGGACGGCGCCCCCAAGGTCGACGAGGCCGTGCTGGCCGACGGTCTCGATGCGGCCAAGGGCTGGATCCGCGACGCCATCGATCTCCAGGAGGAGCTGATGGCCAAGGTCGGCACCAAGGACACCATGGAGTACTCCACGGTGGCCGACTACAGCGACGAGATCTCCGAGCGCGGTGAGCCACCGCCGGGCGTGAGCGCATCGAGGCCGCCGAGGCCATCGCCGACAAGGCCGAGCGCCAGGCCGCCGAGGCCGAGGCCATCGAGGCACTGGTTGCCGAGCTGTCCCCCGGGTTCGCCGAGGTCGAAGACGCCGATCGCCAGATCAAGGCGGCTGTCCGCTCGCTCACCAAGAAGGTCGTGCGCACGCCGCATCGTCGAGGAGGGTGTCCGCATCGACGGCCGCGGGCCTCGCCGACATCCGGCCGCTCTCGTCCGAGGTCGGGGTGCTGCCCACTGCCCACGGCTCGGGCCTGTTCCAGCGGGGCGAGACCCAGGTCCTCAACGTCACCACCCTGGGCACGGGCCGCATGGACCAGATGATCGACACGATCGATCCGGTCACCCGCAAGCGCTACATGCACCACTACAACTTCCCGCCGTTCTCCACCGGTGAGACCGGCTTCATGCGCGGACCCAAGCGCCGCGAGATCGGCCACGGTCTGCTCGCCGAGCGGGCGCTGCGTGCCCGTGGTCCCCACGATCGACGAGTTCCCCTACACGATCCGCACCGTCTCCGACGTGCTGTCGTCCAACGGCTCCACGTCGATGGCGTCGGTGTGCGGGTCGAGCCTGTCGCTGATGGACGCCGGCGTGCCGATCAAGGCCGCCGTGGCCGGCATCGCCATGGGCCTGGTCTACGCCGAGGGCAAGTACACCACCCTCACCGACATCCTCGGCGCCGAGGACGCGTTCGGCGACATGGACTTCAAGGTGGCCGGGACGGCCGAGTTCGTCACCGCCCTGCAGCTCGACACCAAGATCGACGGCATCCCCGCCGACGTGCTGGCCGGTGCGCTCGACCAGGCCAAGGAGGCCCGCCTGCCGATCCTCGAGGTCATGGCAGGTGCCATCGCCGAGCCTCGTCCCGACGTGGGCGAGACCGCCCCCAAGATCATGAGCTTCGAGATCCCCACCGAGAAGATCGGCGAGGTCATCGGCCCCAAGGGCAAGGTCATCAACTCCATCCAGGCCGACACCGGCGCCGACATCAACGTCGACGACGACGGCGACGGTCGGGATCGTCACGGTCAGCGCCGTCGACCGCGGTGCCGTGGCCGAGGCCGAGCGCCAGATCAAGCTGATCCTGCACCCGCCGACAGCCGAGGTGGGTGAGATGTACACGGGCCAGGTGGTCAACATCACCAAGTTCGGTGCCTTCGTCAACATCCTCCCGGGCCGTGACGGCCTGGTGCACATCTCCAAGCTGGGTCGGCGGCAAGCGCATCGACCGGGTCGAGGACGTGGTCGACCTGGGTGACGACCATCGAGGTCCGCGTCGACGACGTCGACCCCAACGGCAAGATCTCCCTGGTGCCGGTGGGCGACGGTGACGACGACGGCGGCGATGATCGGGAGGATCGCGGCGGCCGCGACCGTGATGCGACGGTGGTCGCGGTGATCGTGATCGCGACGGTGGTCGCGGTGATCGTGATCGCGACGGTGGTCGCGGTGATCGTGATCGCGACGGTGGTCGCGGTGATCGTGATCGCGACGGTGGTCGCGGTGATCGTGATCGCGACGGTGGTCGCGGTGATCGTGATCAGCGACCGGAGCGACGCTCCGGCTGCCGTCGCCAGCTTCGAGGACGCCTGGGATCACGAGGCCTCCGAGGTCTACGGCGACCTGGGGCCAGCCTCGGAGGATAGCGGCTCGGGTGGCCGTGACTCGGGTGGCCGCGGAGACGGTGACCGGGGGCGCGGCGGCAGAGGCCGGCGTGGTGGTCGAGGTGGCGGTCGTCGGCGCGACTCGACATGCGCGGCCCCACCGGCGACGGCAGCGGCCACGACGGCAGCGGCCACGACGGCGGAGCCATCACCCGCCAGCAGTTGGCTTCGGGGATCCGGGTCGTCACCGAGCCGATGGCCTCGGTGCGCTCCGTTGCCATCGGTTGCTGGGTGGCGGTCGGATCGAGAGACGAGCCGGCCGAGCTGGCCGGCGCGTCCCACTTCCTCGAGCACCTCCTGTTCAAGGGGACAGACGATCGCTCGGCGCGCTCCATCGCCGACGCCGTGGACCAGCTCGGAGGTGAGCTGAACGCCTTCACCTCCAAGGAGTACACCGCCTACTACCTGCGTGTGCCCGACCGGGCCCTCGAGTGGGGGATCGAACTGCTGGGCCAGCTGCTGTCGCGCCCGGCCTTGCGTTCCACCGACGTCGAAGCCGAACGCCAGGTGATCCTCGAGGAGCTGCTGATGAACCTCGACGATCCCGACGACCGGGTGCACACGATGCTGTACGAGGCGATGTTCACCGATCACCCTGTGGGCCGAGAGGTGCTGGGCGACGCCGGCACCATCGCCGGAATGGACCGTGACACCATCGCCACCTTCCACGCCGGCCATTACGGCCCGACCAACATCGTGGTGGCAGCCGCGGGGAACCTCGACCACGAGCGGGTGGTCGAGGCCGTGACCTCGCTGGTCCCCGGTGCTCCCGGCGGCACCCGGCGCGAGCGTTCGGCACCCACCGCGGGCGGCTCGACCCGAACCGTCGTCGAGTCCAGGCCTCTCGAGCAGGCCCACGTGGCTGTCGGCTGGCCAGGGGTCGATCACGACGACCCTGACCGCTACGCGCTGGCCATTGCCAACCAGGTCCTCGGCGGAGGGGTGTCCAGCCGGCTCTTCCAGGAGGTGCGCGAGGAGCGGGGCCTGGTCTACGCCATTGGGACGGCGCCTTCGTCGCTGTCGGACTGCGGGTCACTGGCCCTCTCGCTCGGCACCGCCCCCGACCGACTGGTCGAGACCGCAGAGGTGGTGGCCCAGGTGGTCACCGACCTGGCCGTGTCGGGGATAACCGACCAAGAGCTGGCCGTCGCCCAAGGGTTCCTGACCGGATCCCTGTTGCTCGCCCTCGAGGACAGTGGCAGTCGTATGGGCCGCCTCGGCGCCGGCGAGGCCATCCGCGGGGAGGTGGTGTCGGTGGATGAACAGGTGCGCCGCATCGAGGCCGTCGAGGTCGACGACGTGCAGCGCGTGCTGTCCCGGGTCCTGACCGGACCGCGCACCGTGGCTGCCGTGGGGCCTTTCGGCGAGGATCATCCGGCCCTGGCTGTCCTGGCCGGCTGACCGCCGGGAGAGGCCACTGGCTAGCCTCGGGTCCATGTTGCGCGTCGGTGTCTTCGGAGCGGCTGGTCGGATGGGTGCCACCGTGTGCCAGGCCGTCGATGACGACCCCGAACTGACCCTGGTGGCCGCCGTGGACCCGCTGCACGTGGGTCTGGACCTGCGCCACGTCACGGGCCGCGAGATCGACCTGCACATCGGGGGCGACCTGGACGACTTCGAACGGGCGGCATGTGAGATCGTGGTGGACTTCTCGGTGGCCGACGCCGCCCGTGAGACGCTCCCGGCCCTGGCCGAGCTGGGGATCCACGCCGTGGTGGGCACAACGGGCCTGGACGCCGGTGACCTCGAGGCGCTGCGGGTCGCCTTCACGACGTCGAATTGCATCGTGGCACCCAACTTCGCCATCGGGGCCGTGTTGATGATGCGCTTCGCCGAGCTGGCGGCCCCGTACTTCGAGACTGCCGAGGTCATCGAGCTCCACCACGACCAGAAGGTGGATGCGCCCTCGGGGACGGCCATGCTCACCGTGGAGCGAATGGCGGCCGCGTCGGACGAGTGGAACGGCGATCCCACACTGCGCACGGTGGTGCCCGGGGCGCGGGGTGGGGTGGGGCCGGGAGGCATCCCGGTTCACTCGGTCCGGCTCCGGGGCCTGGTGGCCCACCAGGAGGTGTTGCTGGGAACAGCGGGGCAGACCCTGACGATCCGCCACGACTCCTATGACCGCACTTCGTTCATGCCCGGTGTGCTGCTGGCGGTCAAGGCGGTGGCCCACCGTCCCGGCCTCACCGTGGGCCTCGACCCCCTCCTGTTCCCCTGATCCCCGTGGCCACCGCAAACCGTCGGTTCCAGTAGTCCGTTTTGGGCACCTACAGCCGACAGAATCGCGCAGAAGGCCGGTGGCGGGGTGCGTGGTGCAGTTGCGCGGGGTTCGCGGGCCCGTTCTCGGCCCGGTCAGCCGGCCCGTCAGTCGGCCCGTCAGTCGGCCACGTCGGAGCGCTGCACCCGGGTGGCGCCCGCCTGTTGGCGAGGCATGAGCGTCATGGTGTCGATGTTCACGTGGGGGGGTCGGGTCACGACCCAGGCGATGGCGTCGGCGACGTCGTCGGCAGTGAGGGCCTCGACACCCGCGTAGACCTGCGCGGCCCGCTCGGCGTCCCCGTCGAAGCGCACCAGGGAGAACTCGGTCTCCACCATGCCGGGATCGATCTCGCAGATCCGCACTGGTTCGCCCAGCAACTCCATGCGCAGCACCCGCATCACGGCCCGGACCGCGTGCTTGGCCGCGTTGTAGCCCGCGCCACCCGGGTACGGCTCGAACGCGGCGATGGACCCGACGGTCACGACCTGGCCGTCGCCGCTGGCCACCAGTTGGGGCAGCAGGGCCTGGGTGAGTCGTGCCACGCCGGCCACGTTGGCCTCGTACATCCACCGCCAGCGGTCGAGGTCGGCGGTGGCCACCGGTTCCAGGCCGAGGGCACCCCCGGCGTTGTTGATCAGGACCCGGCAGGGGCCCACCTCCTCGGCGAAGGCCCGCACCGACCCGGCGTCGGTGACGTCGAGGGGAAGCGCCTTGGCTCCGATGGGTTCGGCGACAGCCCGGAGCCGGTCGAGGCGGCGGGCGCCCACGACCACGTCGAAGCCCTCGGCGACCAGGCGACGGGCGGTGGCTGCTCCGATACCCGAGCTCGCCCCTGACACCACGGCGGTTCCGAGGTCGGTCATCGTGGACCTCCATCGGCGTCCCGGGCCCGCTCCTGGCCCGGTGCGCTGTCGGTCGACCACTCGTTCCCGGGGGAGGAGGCGCCGGTCTCCTCGCCAAGGTGGGCCAGCCCGCTGACCTCGCTGGTGCCCTGGCGCAGCTCCCGCAGCAGCGTGATGCCGACGATGGTGACGGAGATGGCCATGAGGTACCACCGGTACTCGGCTATGAAGTCGAGGAGCCAGTCGATCGGCTCCTCGAGTTGTTCTCCCAGCCACATGATCAACAGGACCCGCACCACGGTGCCCCCCAGGTTGAGCACCAGGAAGGTGAGCGGGGACATGCCCCCGGACCCGGCCAGCAGGCATATGAGGTTGTTGGGTGCGATGGCCACCAGCGGGTAGGCGGCCACCCGGAAGTACTCCTCGAAACGACGGACTCCGCGTCCCAGGGTGGAGGACCGTCGCTCCATCCAGTGCACGGCGGCGTCACCGTAGAAGTAGCCGAGAAGGTAGAAGAGGGGGTCGGAGAGCAGGAGCCGGACGGTCGCCACTGCGAAGAACACAACCGGGTCGATCTGGTTGACGGTCAGGATCAGGTTCCGGTTGCGGGCGTTGAGAAGGACCAACACCAGTGGGTGGGTGTTCACCAGGGTGGGCGCCAGGGCATCGCCTATCTGGGCGCCCACGAAGAGGGTGATGAGTGGCCCCACGATGAGCCAGAGCTGGAGGCGCGACGGGGTGGGGCGCTCGCGGGTGGGAGCGGGTTGGTCGCCGTCGGATGGGTCTGCTCCCGCCATGGTCGCCCAGTCTGTCATGGCGGTGCAGGGTCCCTACGCTGGACCCGATGCCCAGACCCCGCCCCCCGGTGCCCGACACTTCCCCTGACACACCCGCCAGCACGCCGGGTGGGACCGGCGGGTCAGGCGCGTCGGGCGGGTCGGGCGGGTCGGGCATGGCGGCGTCCCCGTCGCCGTCCATCCGCGACCCACTCACCCGTCCCCGCTGGGTCGCATTCGTGGGTCTCGTGGTGGTGGCCGTGGTGGTGATGGTGAACCTGGGCCTGTGGCAGCTGCGCCGCCTGGACGACAAGCGCGACCTGAACGCCGAGATCGAGGCCCGCCAGGCGCTGGCCCCCGAGGCGCTGGCCGAGGTGGTGTCGGCTACGGACTCAGTGTCGGTGGGAAGCGAGGTCGCCTTTCGCCCCGTTCGGGCCCAGGGCAGCTACGACCTCGACGGAGAGGCGCTGCTGCGGGGCCGCGACCGCCACGGCACCCCCGGCTTCTGGGTCCTGACCCCCCTCGACCTCGGCGACGGCACCGCAGTGGTGGTGAACCGGGGCTGGATCCCTTTCCGGCAGGCCACCGACGGGACCGATGTGGACTACGACCGTCCCACCGGAGCGGTGGAGGTCGCGGGGAGCCTGGAGGTGCATCGTCCCGACGCGCGGCCCGCAGGAGCGGAACGCACGACGGTGGCTCACGCCGACCTGGAATGGTTCGACGAGCAACTCGCGGCCGACGTGTACCCGGTGGCCATCCGCCTCGAGACCCAGGCCCCCGCTGTGGCCGGTGCACTGCCGATGCCCCTGGACCCTCCAGAGCTCGACGAGGGGCCGCACCTGGGTTACGCGGTTCAGTGGTTCCTGTTCGCCACGGTGGCAGTGGTGGGAATGCCCGTGCTCGTGGTCCGCGAGGTCCGGGCGACCCGCCGGTCCTCCCTCAGCACCTCCGAGCACGACCGGCGATGAACCCCGAGACCCGTGAGCGGGTGCACGAGGCGACTCTCGAAGCGGCGGCACGGTCGGGCTTCGGTTTCAGTGTCGAGGACGTGGCCCATGCGGCAGGGGTGTCACGGGCCACCTTGTACCGGGCCTTTCCCGGGGGCCGGGACCAGCTCATCACCGACTCGGTCCGCTGGGAGGTGGGTCGCTTCTTCTCCCTGATCCACGAGTCGGTACACACCCGAGATGGGCTGGGCGCCCAACTCGAGGCGGCGTTGATGGAGGGCCACCGCCGTCTGGTCGACCACGAAGTGCTCCACATTCTGCTGCGCCGCGATCCCGACCAGCTCGTGGCCGAGCTCGATGCTGCGGTGCGAATCGTGGCCGAAGGACTTCAGGGCTACCTGGCGTCGTTGCTACGCAGCGAAGCGCTGGCTCCCGGCGTCGCCGTGGACGAGGCCGCCGAGTACCTGGCCAGGCTCTTCCTCACCTACCTGGGCCATGGAGGCAGCTGGAACCTCGAAGACCCCGGCCAGGTACAGCGCCTCGTGGCCAGCCAGTTCGTCGGTGGCATCCTCGCAACCCCTGATGCGACAGATGTCACGTCGCCTCCTGGTAGTCGATGAGACACTGACCGCCTTATCGTCTCAAGAGATGGTTGCCATCGCCAACACGCCACAGGACATCGCGGGCTTGGCTCGCGAACCCGATCGGGATGTGACCAGCGCCGCCATCTTGGAGGCGGGGGCTCGCTGCCTGGGTCGTTGGGGGATCGCCAAGACCACCGTGGAAGACGTGGCCCGGGAGGCAGGGGTGTCTCGTGCGACCGTCTACCGGTACTTCCCCGGCGGGCGTGACCACCTGGTACTCGGCGTCGGAATCTACGAGGAGGGCCGCTTCACGTCTCACCTCGCGCCGATCCTGGACCGCTTCACGAGCCTCGACGAGACCCTGGTGACCGTCGTCCACGAGGCATCGAGCCACCTGGCCGGTCATGCGCTGGTGGGCACCCTGGTTCGCCACGAACCTCATCTGATCCTCCCGCTCCTGGCGTTCGACCGGATCGGACCCCTGCTGTACCGAACGACCGCCTTCCTCGAGCCCTATCTCGAGCGATACCTGCCGGCGGAGGAGATCGCCCACACCGCAGAATGGGTCACGCGCATGGTGATCTCCTACTGGCTCCAGCCCTCGGACCACATCGACCCCACCACGCGGCAGGGAGCCGAGCGACTCGTGCGCCGGTACCTCCTTCCCGCCCTCGAACCAGCAAGCACCGAACCAGCAAGCACCGAACCAGCAAGCACCGAACCAGCAAGCACCGAACCAGCAAGCACCGAACCAGCAAGCACCGAACCAGCAAGCACCGAACCAGCAAGCACCGAACCAGCAAGCACCGAACCAGCAAGGAGCACCGGAGATGACCACCCAGGATCAGATCAGCCAGATGGAGACCCTGATCGGGCGCAGTGAGATAGACGACCTCGAAGCCATCCTGTCGGTTGTCAACACCGACACCGACGGCCTGGTCCACACGGTGAAGGACAACGCGGATGCCATCTTCACCTGGGACTACAACAAGGGTGCCCGCCCGGCGCTGGACAAGCTCTACGAGAAGGCGAAGAAGAGCCAGTGGAATGCCTCCACCGACTTGGACTGGTCGATCGACGTGGACCAGGAGGCCGTGGTCGTGGCCAACTTCCTGGCCAACGACCAGGGGAGCGGCGCCCTGTCGCCTTCGTGGGACGCTTCGGGCACCGTGTTCGCCACCTGGGGTGACAAGGAATGGCTGCAACTCGGTGTCGAGATGCAGAACTGGACCCTGAGCCAGTTCATGCACGGAGAGCAGGGCGCGCTCCTGTGCACCGCCAAGATCGTCGAGACCGTGCCGTGGATCGACGCCAAGTACTACGCCTCCACCCAGGTGATGGACGAGGCTCGGCACGTCGAGGTGTTCGCCCGTTACCTCCAGGAGAAGCTGTCGGGCTTCTACCCGATCAACGCCCACCTGGGCCTGCTGCTCGACGACATCGTCGACGACAGCCGCTGGGACATGACCTACTTGGGTATGCAGATCATGGTCGAAGGCCTGGCCCTGGCCGCCTTCGGGTTCATGTCGGCCATGACCACCGAGCCTCTCCTGAAGCAGTTGTTGCGCTACGTGATGAGCGACGAGGCCCGCCATGTCGCCTTCGGTGTGCTCAGCCTCCAGGAGTACTACGCGGACCTGACCACTGCCGAGTTGCGGGAGCGCCAGGAGTTCGCCTTCGAGGCCGCCGTGCGCATGCGCGACCGGTTCCTCCAGCAGGAGGTGTGGGAGCGCATGGGCGTGTCTGTCCGCGAGGCCACCCAGGCCATCCTCAACGCTCCCGAGCAGCGGATGTTCCAGGCGATGTTGTTCTCCAAGATCGTGCCCAACTGCAAGAAGCTGGGCCTGCTGGATGCGGCCGACGGCTGGCTGCGCTCTCGGTTCACCGAGCTGGGCGTGATCCAGTTCGAGGACTGGGTCGACACCGGGGCCGAGTACGAGAGCCTCGACGAGGTGGCCAAGGACCGCGAGGCTGCCGCAGCCGGTCTCACTGTCTGAACCAGACCCGAACCCGGCCCAGTTTCTCCGTTCTGGGGCCTGTTACGTTGCGGAAAGCGCAACGTAACAGGCCCCAGAACGGCCTGGGCCCGAGGCGAAGGGCCTTGCTCGGCGCAGGTCAGGTGGCGTAGCGCTCGAGGAATGCGGCCGTGGCCTGGCGGGTGACGTCCCGGTGGCCTCCGAAGGTGCCGTCCTCGTAGCCGGTGGTGATCCCGTGGTCCACGGCCCAGGTGATCTCTACCACGAAGGGGTCGTCATCCTCGACGTCGCGGAACCCGGGTTCGCCGGTCACGGGAGGTTCGCCAGCGAGACGGTACAGCCAAGCCACGAAGGCCTGGCGGCTCACGTCTCGGGTGGGTCGGAAGGTCCCGTCGTCGAAGCCGGTGACCAGGCCGACCTCGACCCCCCAGGCGATGGCCGTGTAGAAGGGGTTCGACAGGTCCACGTCGGGGAAGTTCGGGTCGGGGAAGGGCCCTTTGGGCGATCCCATGTGGCGGTATAGCCAGGCCACCGCGGCCTGGCGGGACGTGGACCGGGTGGGGAGGAAGTAGCTGTCCCCGAAGCCTTCGGTGATCTGGCGCTCGACGAGCCAGTCGATCTCCTCGCAGAAGGGATGCCCCCCCAGCACGTCGATGAACCCGGTGATGCAGGTGGGTCCGTTGGGATTGCAGCCCCCGTCGTGGCGCAGGGTCGTCTGGAACCCCGGAAGCGAGTTCCATCGGCCGGCCCCGGCCGTATCGGGGTAGGTGACGGTGTGGGTACCGTGGCAGGCCTTCAGGTCCCGGGGTTCGGTGCGCTTGCCGCCCGCCCACGGCAGGCCGTTCCACTCCTCGTAGTGCAGGTGCACGAATCCCGGTGGGGCCCAGCCGCTGTCGCTGGCCGCCCCCAGCACCGTCCCCTCGGTGACCCGCTGGCCCAATGACACCATGACCTCGCCCAGGTGTCCGTACAGCGAGTAGACCCCGCCGCCGTGGTCGATCAGGACTACGTTGCCCTTCCTGCCCGGGGGGCAGTGGTCGAGGGTGGGGTAGACGGACTGGTCGCAGTTGCCCCCCTCGTCGTCTTCGAGGCCCAGAACGGTGCCCGAACCCGTGGCGTAGACGGGGGCGTTGCGCACCAGGGGGATGTCCAGGGCCCAGTCGCCGTGGCCGGATCCGTTGCAGTTGGTGAGCACGCACCCCAACAGGGTTGAGCCACGGAAGGGAAGCCACTGGGGTGGAGTGCTGGCCCTGGTGTCACCGGCCGGCGAGGCGGTACCAGTGTTGGCCGGGGCGGTCGCCGGGGCGGCGTCGGTGGCTCCGGTCTGGCCCCAGGCTCCCACCGGGTAGCTGACCACCGCGGTCACCAGGCCCGCGAGCCCCATCGTCACCGAGACCAGAGCCCTGGACCGGATAGGTCGCGTCGAACGAATGTGGGAACGCTCCACCTATGGGGCATCGGCGCCCGGAGGTGGGCCCTGAAGGGCCGTCAGACCTTGATTGATCGGGAACCCGGGAACCCGAGCACCCGGGAACCCGGGAAGCCGTTGGGGAGGTGCCTGGTAGGGTGGGCGATCGTGCCCCGAGCGTCGTCATCTGAGCTCCTGGTCCTGCTCGGGCTGCGCCTGACCAGCCTGGCGGAGGCCTCAGACCTCTCCGGTCGTTGGTCCCTGGCCCCCAAAGTCGTGGACGAAGTCCTGGGTGCGTCGGCGGCGGGCGGCCTGATCCGCTACCGCCAGGGTCGGCTGCACGGATGGGCACTCACCCCTGCCGGGCGCCGAGAGGTGGCGAGCCTGCTGGAATCCGAGCTCGACGGCACCGGTCAGCGGGGTCCGCTGGAGGCAGCCTACGAGTCGTTCATGGCCTGCAACGGCGACCTCCTCGAGACGTGCACTGCCTGGCAGTTGCTCGAGGTGGAGGGCGAGCGCCTGGTGAACGAGCACGACGATCCTGTCTACGACCGGGCCTGTGTGGAACGCCTGGAGGCTCTCCACGCCCGGGCCGCACCCACCCTGGCCACTCTTGCCGAGCGGTTCGAGCGGTTCGGGTCGTACCCCGGACGCCTCGACCGAGCGCTGGCCCAACTCCGCGCCGGGGAGGCTGAATGGTTCACCTCGCCGGGGGTGGACAGCTACCACACGGTCTGGTTCGAGCTGCACGAGCACCTGCTGGCCAGCCTCGGCCTGGATCGTGCCCGCGAAACCGTCCCCGGAGCGCTCCGATGACGGCCCGCTTCGGGGCGGTGGTCACCGCCATGGTCACCCCCTTCGACGAGGGGGGTCGGCTGGATCTCGACGGCGCGGCCACCCTGGCCCGTTGGTTGGTAGACCACGGCAGCGACGGCCTGGTGGTGGCAGGCACCACCGGCGAGGCCTCGGTGCTGTCCGACGCCGAGAAGCTGGACCTGTGGCGGGCTGTGCGAGACGCCGTAGAGGTGCCCGTCCTGGCCGGAACGGGGTCGAACGACACGGCTCACACCGTGGCACTGACCGAGCAGGCGGCGGCCACCGGCGTGAACGGCGCCCTGGTGGTCACCCCCTACTACAGCCGGCCCGGTCCTGCGGGTATCGAGGCCCACTTCCGGGCCGCGGCGGGGGCCTCGGCGCTGCCGGTGGTCATCTATGACATCCCCGTGCGCACCGGGCGCAAGGTGCCCACCGAGGTCCTGTGGCGTCTCGCCGAAGAGGTTCCCACCGTGGTGGGCGTGAAGGACGCCGCAGGTGATGTCGCCGAGTCGGCACGCCTTGTCTCCGGCGCCCCCGAGGGCTTCGAGCTCTACTGCGGCGACGACGCTCTGACCCTGCCGCTGGTGGCCGTCGGGGCGGCGGGGGTCATCGGTGTCGCCACCCACTGGGCGGCGCGCCACTTCGGGCGGCTCATCGCTGCTGTCGGGCGCGGCGACCTGGCCGGGGCCCGGGCCCTCAACGCGGCGTTGCTCGAGTCCTACGAGTTCGAGTCCGGTCCCGAGTGGCCCAACCCGCTGCCCACCAAGGCGATGCTGCGCACCCTGGGCCTGTCGGTGGGCAAGTGCCGCCTTCCCATGGGCGACGCCCCGCCGGCTCTGGAGGATCGCGCCCGCCAGGTCCATGCCCGGCTGGCCGCGACCAGGGACGGCCAGCGAGACCGGGACGACCGATGCCTGAACCGGTTGGAATCACCTTCCTGGGGGGCCTGGGGGAGATTGGACGCAACTGCGCCTGCATCGAGGTCGACGGGCGACTGCTTCTCATCGACTGCGGGCTCATGTTTCCCGACGCCGACATGCTGGGCATCGACCTGGTGCTGCCCGACTTCCACTTCCTGCGCGAGAACGCCGACCGGGTCGAGGGAATCATCGCCACCCATGGTCACGAGGACCACGTGGGGGCCCTGTCGTACCTGCTGCGGGAGATGAAGCTGACCATCTACGGCTCGGCGCTCACCCTGGGTATGGCCCGCAACCGCATCGAGGAGTCGGGCCTGGTGGACCGGGCCACGTTCGTGCCCGTCTCAGACGGCGAGCGCCGCCAGATCGGCCCCTTCGACGTCGAGTTCCTACCCGTCACCCATTCGGTACCCCAGGGTTTCGCCACCGCCTTCCACACGCCGCAGGGCACGATCCTGCATTCGGGCGACTTCAAGCTGGATCTGACGCCGGTGGACGGTCGCCTGACCGACCTGGCCCGTCTCGGGGCGATCGCCTCCGCCGAGGGGATACGCCTGCTGCTTGCCGACTCGACCAACGCCACCGAGGCCGGTCACTCCCGCTCGGAGCGCAGCGTGGGAGCGTCGCTGTACACGCTGTTCCATCAGAACGAGGGGCGGCGCATCATCACCGCCTGCTTCGCCTCCCACATCCACCGTATCCAACAGATCGCCGACGCCGCTCTGGCCTTCGACCGGGTGGTCGCCTTCGTCGGGCGGTCCATGCAGAAGAACGTGACCCTGGCACGTTCCATGGGTGTGCTGCGCATCCCCGACCCCAGCATCCGAGACGTCGAGGACGTCGGTGGCCTTGACCCGGGTCGGGTGTGCATCATCAGCACCGGCTCCCAGGGTGAGCCGATGTCCGCCCTGGCGCTCATGGCCGGCGACGAGCACCGCTCGGTGTCGGTCGGTGGCGACGACACCGTCATCTTGAGCTCGCACCCCATCCCGGGCAACGAGTTCCCGGTCTCCAAGGTCATCGACGGCCTCACCCGGCGGGGGCGCGGGTCATCCACTCCGATCTCGAGTACGTGCACGCCACCGGGCACGCCCAGCGGGAGGAGCTGAAGCTGTTCCACTCGGTGTGCCGCCCCGAGTGGTTCGTGCCCGTCCACGGCGAGTACCGCCACCTGGTGGCCCACGCCGAGCTGGCCTGCGAGATGGGCCTGGCGCCCAGCCGGGCGCTGGTGTGCGAGGACGGCGACCAGCTCCGGTTGACCGACGACGGTCTGGAACGGGCGGGCCACGTGCCTGCCGGGTACCTCTACGTGGACGGGATCGTGGGGGACGTGGGTCACGGGGTGCTGCGAGACCGCCAGGTGCTGGCCAACGAGGGGGTGGTGGTGGTCATCGTGGCCGTGGACGTCGACCGGCGGGAGATCATCACGGGCCCCGAGGTGATCACCCGGGGGTGGGTGCACGCTCCCGAGGCCGAGCCGTTGCTCAAGGAGGCCTCCGAGGTCGTGGCCGAGGCCGTGCGCGACGCCTTCGCCAAGGACAGCTTCGACATCGAGAGCCTTCAGCGGGTGGTGCGCCGTGCTGCCGGCCGCTTCGTGAACGACCGCACCCGGCGTCGGCCGATGATCGTGCCGGTGGTCATGGAGGCCTGAAGCCCGAGATCCGAGATCCGAGATCCCTCACCCCTTCTTTGACCGATACTGAGCGATTATCGCTCAGCATCGGTCAAAGAACGAGAAGGGTGGCCGGTCGTGAGGGGCAGGGAGGGGGCAGGCCAGGTTCGGCGCTGGTCGTGAATCGCTCCGGCCGAGGAGCCACCGCTAGCCTGCGGCGCCATGGCGAGCGATGTCATCGACCGTGCCCGGGTCACCCTCATCGACCAGCACCTCCAGCTCGACGCGGCCACTTTGTCCGAGCTGGCCGACCTGGACGACACGCGGGTCCCCCTGCTGATGGCTCTGGCCCACGAGGTGCGCCTGGCCTGGTGTGGGCCCGAGGTCGAGGTCGAGGGGATCGTGTCGGCCAAGACGGGTGGGTGCAGCGAGGACTGCGGTTTCTGCTCGCAGTCGTCGCGCTTCGAGTCCCAGGTGCAGGCGACCCCATTCCTCGACACCGAAGAGGTGGTCGCCGCCGCCGAGGAGAGCGTGCGGCTGGGTGCGGCCAACTTCTGCATCGTGCTGGCCGTGCGCGGGCCCGACGACCGCACCATGGACCGCCTGGTCGACCTCGTGGGCGAGGTTCGCACCCGGGTCGGCGTCAACGTGTCGGTCAGCACCGGGATCCTGACCGACGAGCAGGCCGAGCGGCTCGCCGGGGCCGGGGTGCTGCGCTACAACCACAACCTCGAGACTGCCCGGTCGTTCTTCACCAACGTCGCCACCACCCACACCTGGGAAGAGCGTTTCGAGACCTGCGAGAGGGTCAAGCGTGCGGGCCTCGAGCTGTGCTGCGGGGTGTTGCTGGGCATGGGCGAGACCCACGAGCAGCGCCTCGAGTTGCTGGGCCAGCTGCGCGACCTGCAACCCAAGGAGGTGCCGGTCAACTTCTTGAACCCCCGACCGGGCACCCCCCTGGGTCAGCGTGAGCTGATGGAGCCCCTCGAGGCGCTGCGCTGGATAGCGCTCTTCCGCCTGGGTCTCCCGTCGGTGATCCTGCGCTACGCCGGGGGGCGCGAGGTGACCCTGGGGGAACTGCAGGCTCTGGGCCTGACGGCGGGAATCAACGCGCTGATCGTCGGCAACTACCTGACCACGCTGGGGCGTAGCGCCGACGAGGACCTGCGCATGCTCGAAGACCTGCGTATGCCGATCGGAGCCCTCTCACGGGTCCTTTGAGCCCCGACCCTGCGCCCCGCCACTGCACGGGCTGCGGGCGGCTGGCTGATGAGTGTGACGGGTCGTGCCGGCGGCCGCTCGACCCACCAAGGTTCTGCCCTTCCTGTGGCAGACGCATGGCCGTTCAGGTGGTGCCCACCGGCTATCACACCCGCTGCCGCAACTGCGGACCCCAGCACATGTGACCACTTCCCGTCTCGCGGCGCTCGCCCTGATAGGGTTCACGGGGTTCGGCGGGTGCCTAGGCTGTCTTCTCAATTCTGGTTCCCCGATCTTGGCGGTCCGGTGGGCACTGATTCGGCCAGTTCCGCTCGCATCTGTGGGCGGCCGCAATGACAGAGCGAGAGGCAGGTAGGGAAGATGGATCACACGCCGCAAGCAGCGGGAGAAGCAGAGGCCGAGACCGCAGGGTTGGGACGGCGTTCGCTCTTGAAGAAGGCCGCGGTAGGCGGTGTGGTTGCCTGGGCTGCACCCACGGTGCTGACCAGCGCTGCCCACGCCCAGGGCTCGGGCCCAGCCATGATCGATGGCGCCGTCGACTCGTTTTCCCAGGTGACCATCTCATCCTATGATGGGGGGGGTCCGTTCGGAGGCGGAGCCCCCGTCCCGGGTGGCCGTGACCTCGGGTGGTCCGACCACGTGACCGCTGACAGCAATGGCTACTACGTGTACCTGGCGGAGCCCGGGTACAACTATCAGGTCAAACTCGTTTGTGGTGGCCTTGATGCCGGGCCGTACCCGGTGAACGCCTCGACACCCGGCACCTACGACGTGTCCTGCCCGGTGGCGTAGCAGCCTCGCGCACGGCGGCTGGCATCGCCGACAACCAGATTTGGTGACCAGGCCCAGGTTCGCCACGGCTTCCACCTCATAGCTGATTCCACCCCATCCACCCCATCCACCACTTCGGCTAGCTCGCGGGCCAGGATGTTCCCGGGACGGGGCAGGGGCCCGGTAAGCGTCGCTGCACCTCGGTGCGGCGACGCGCGACAACACTCGAAGGCAGCCAGGATGCTGCTGCTAGCGTGGGGTGACCGTGGCAACGACGCAGAAGAAGCGCCCGGCGAGCCGGAGCAGCCAAGGGTCCAAGAGCAAAGCACCCCGTAGCGCCGCACGGTCACGGCCCAGCAGCCGGCCCGGCCTCACCCACGCGTTTCGCGGTCACGGGCACGACCTGTGGGGTCTGACGCTGCTGGCCCTGGCGGTGGTGTCGGCCTTGTCCGTGTACGGCGGGGCCGCCGGCCCTCTGGGTCACGCCCTCGATACCGGTCTCGGTGTGCTGGTCGGCGCCCTGCGTGTCGTGGTGCCACCCCTCCTGGCCGTGCTCGGCACCGTGGTGCTGAGGGGGCCCCGTGACGCCGAAGTCAACGGCGAGTTGGGTCTGGCCGTCGGAACGGGCCTGGTGCTGGTCGCGGCCTGCGGGCTGTTACAGGTGGCCCGAGGCGAACCCGAGTGGACCGCCGACACCGACGCGCCGGCCCGGGCCGGTGGAGCCCTGGGAGCTGTGGTGGCCGTCCCCCTCGAGATGCTGGTGGCCACGGCGGGCACCACGGTGATCCTGGTGGTGCTGGCCATCATCGGGGTGGTGTTGGCCACCCATGTCCCCGTGCGCGTCGTCGCCGGTCACACCGCGGCGGGAGTACGCCCCGTCGGTGGCGTGCTGCGCCGCGGCCTCTCCTCCCTGTTCGAGTTGCGCGCCGGCGCCGGCGCCGAGGCCGACACCAGCGCCGGAGGTGGCTCGGGGGGAGCCGTGCCCCTGGTGGCCGGAGACCTGTTCGACCAGGATGCCCTGCCGCCCGAGGATGACGCCGACACCGCCGACCCCGCCATCTCGGGCCCGGCCGCTACGGGTGGCACCGAGGAGGGCGTTGAGAACAGCGCCGAGAACAGCCAAGGTGGAACGGACGACGCCGGTGACGAGCACACCGGAGAAGGCCTGGCCGACCCGGGCACATCCGAGCAGTTGGAGATGCCCCTGCCGCCCGGCGCCCGGCCCTCGGCCTGGAAGTTGCCCAAGGCCAAGCTGCTGGAGCGGGCCGGCGCCCAGGAGGTGGACCGCCGTCTCGTGGAAGAGGAAGGTCGTCACCTCCAGTCGGCCCTGGCCGAGCACGGCGTCGAGACCCGTCTGGTGGGCATGGTGGTCGGCCCCACCGTCACCCGCTACGAACTGGAGTTGGGCGCAGGCGTGAAGGTCGCCCGGGTGACCAGCCTGCACAAGGACATCGCCTACGCCATGGCCTCGCCCGACGTACGCATCCTGGCGCCCATCCCCGGCAAGCAGGCCCTGGGGGTCGAGGTGCCCAACCGTCGGCGCCAGATGGTCACCCTGGGCGATCTGCTCGCCAGCGACGAGGCCCGCCGGGCCACCCACCCCCTCGAGGTGGCCCTGGGGCGTGACATCTCGGGCCGCACGGTCATGGCCAACCTGGCCACCATGCCCCACGTGCTCATCGCCGGGGCCACCGGCGCGGGCAAGTCGTCGTGCATCAACACGATCATCACTTCGCTGTTGGTCCGGTCCTCACCCGACCAGGTGCGTCTCATCCTGGTCGACCCCAAGAGAGTCGAGCTGGGCCAGTACAACCGGCTGCCCCACCTGCTCACACAGGTGGTCACCGACCCGAAGAAGGCCGCCAACGCCCTGGCCTGGACGGTCAAGGAGATGGAGCGTCGCTACGACCTGCTCTCCGAGGTCGGCGTGCGCGACATCGGTGGCTACAACCAGGCCTTCGATCGGGGCGAGCTGGCCAAGCTGGAAGAGGATCTGGTCACCTCTCGGGGTGAGGAGTGGGCCGGCCGCTACCCGCGCCTTCCCTTCATCGTGGTGGTCGTGGACGAGCTGAACGACCTGATGATGGTGGCGGCCCGCGACGTGGAAGAGTCGATCTGCCGGATCGCCCAGATGGCCCGGGCGGTGGGCATCCACCTGATCATCGCCACCCAGCGTCCGTCGGTGAACGTCATCACCGGGGTAATCAAGGCCAACGTCCCCACCCGCATGGCCTTCGCCGTTTCCAGCCTGGCCGACAGCCGGGTCATCCTCGACCAGCCCGGCGCCGAGCGCCTGGTCGGCAAGGGTGACATGTTGTACCTGAGCTCCTCCTCCAACATCCTCCAGCGCATCCAGGGGGCCTGGGTCACCGAGGACGAGGTGCGCAAGGTCGTGGCCCACTGGCGCCGCCAGGCCAGCGACATGGCCTACGTCGAAGGCATCGAGGGCGAGGTGACCGCCACCGCCTCGGGCAGTGCGGGCCGCACCGGCGACGAGGGCGACGACGATCTGCTCGAGACGGCCATGGAGCTGGTGGTCGACACCCAGCTCGGGTCGACCTCGATGCTCCAGCGCAAGCTCAAGGTCGGCTTCGCCCGCGCCGGGCGCCTGATGGACCTGCTCGAGCAGCGTGGCGTGGTGGGTCCCTCGGAGGGATCCAAGGCCCGCGCCGTGCTCATGACCCCCGACGAACTGGCCGAACGCCGCACCCGCATCCCAGACTGAGCCACGTGCTCGCCTTCTCCCTCGCCGTGGCCGCCGGGCTCGTGGTCCTGGTCAAGGCCGGCGACCGCTTCGTGGGAGGTGCCGTCAGCCTGGCCGCCGAACTGCGCGTACCACCCGTGGTGGTGGGCGCGCTGATCATCGGCTTCGGGACGAGCGTGCCCGAGATGATGGTGTCGGGTTTCGCTGCCGCCGGTGGTGATCGCGACCTGGGCGTGGGCAACGTCGTGGGCTCCAACCTTGCCAACCTCTCGCTGGTACTGGGCACCGGGGCCCTGCTGACGACCATGAAGATCGACACAGGTGTGCTCTGCCGGGAGGCGCCGGTGGCCACCGCCGCCTGTGCGGTGTTCACATTCCTGGTGTGGGACGGGCTGTCGCGTGGCGACGGCGTGGCGCTGGTGGTGTTGCTGGCCACCTTCCTGGTCTGGGTGCTGCGCGACGCCAGTCGGGCGGTGGAGCCCGAGCTGAGCGCCGAGGTGGATGAGTTCGTGGCCGAGTTCGAGGCGGATCTCGTCGGCGACGACCAAGCCGTGGCGGAAGCCGACGCGCCTCCGATGATGGCCTCGTTGGTGGCCGTGACGGTCCTGGGCCTGTTGGGCACCCTGGTCGGAGCCCGCCTCCTGGTGTGGGGAGCGGTGGGAATCGCGGACGAGCTGGGCCTGGCCCAGGGCTTCGTGGGCATCACCCTCGTGGCCGTGGGCACGTCGTTGCCCGAACTCGTCACCGCGGTGATCGCGGCCCGCCGCCAGGAGGAGGAGCTGATGGTCGGTAACCTCCTGGGTTCCAACATCTTCAACAGCCTGGCGGTGGCGGGGATCGTGGGACTGGTCGGGCCGGGACCGCTCGCCGACCCGGTCGTCGCCCACCGGGGAGCGTTGATCATGATGGTGGTCGTGGTGACCGCAGCGGTCTTCATGGTCACCGGACGTCGCGTCGGCCGGGTCGAGGCCGGAGCACTGCTCGGGGCCTACGCCCTGACCATCCCGTTGCTGGCGGTGTGAGCAGGGTGCTCAACTGGGGTATCGCACCCCAGGAGGACCGATGAGCTTCGACGCCCACACCACGACCGACGAGGTGCTCTCCGGCGTCGACTGCGGGGGCCAGGTGGTGGTTGTGACCGGAGCCGCCAGCGGTCTGGGCACCGAGACGGCGCGGGCATTGGCCGCCCACGGAGCCGAGGTGGTGCTGGCCGGTCGCAACCCCGAAGCCCTCGATGCGGCGGTGGCCGACGTGGCCTCGGTTGCCACCGCGCAGCCACCGCGGGGCGTGCTGTTCGACCTGGCTTCGTTGGATTCGGTGCGTGCCGGCGCGGCCGCCCTGATGGAGGGTCACGACCACATCGACACGCTGATCAACAACGCCGGGGTGATGGCCTGCCCGCTGGCCCGCACCTCGGAGGGCTTCGAGATGCAGTTCGGCACCAACCACCTGGGCCACTTCCTGCTGACCAACCTCGTGCTGCCCGCGCTGCTGGCCGCACCGTCGCCCAGGGTGGTGTGCCTGTCCTCGGCGGGCCACCAGATCTCACCCATACTGTGGGACGACCCCAACTTCGAGAACAGCGAGTACCACAACTGGATCGCGTACGGGCAGTCGAAGACAGCCAACGCCCTGTTCGCCTTCGAGCTGGACAGCCGGTTCTCGGCCCGGGGCTTGCACGCCTTCTCGTTGCATCCCGGGGTGATCATGACCCCGCTGGCCCGCCATCTCACCGAGGTCGACCTGGCCTGGCTGGCAGAGCGCACAGCCGCCGAGCGCGACCGCGCCGAGACCCCTTCCACCGAGCCGTCCGGCACCGGTGGCGGCCAGGAGGAGACCCTGAGCTTCAAGACGGTGGCCGAGGGTGCGGCCACCTCGGTGTGGGCCGCCACGGCCCCGGAGTTGGCCGACCACGGTGGCGCGTACCTGGTCGACTGCTCGGTGGCTCCCCCCGCCGAGGACCAACCCGGCTCGGGGTCCGTGGCCGGCTGGGCCCGTGACCCTGAGGCCGCTTCGCGCCTCTGGGACCTCTCAGCCCGTCTGGTAGGGCTGCCCGGTTGACACTCCCGGTGATTTCCCCGGTGGTCCGGGGCCCTCAGCGGCGGGCGCCCCGGCGTAAGCGTTGGAGGGGAGGGGCGTAGCGGAGGATGCACACCAGGGCTCGCACACCGTCACGCCAGCCGATCTTCTTGCCTTCGGCGTAGGTTCGACCCGAATAGGAGATGCCCACCTCGTAGATGCGCCATCCGCCCGCGGCCAGCTTGGCGGTCACCTCCGGTTCGAATCCGAAGCGGTCCTCTTCGAGGTCGACGGACTGGATCACCTCGCGCCGGAAGGCCTTGTAGCAGGTCTCCATGTCGGTCAGGTTCAGGTTTGTGGCCATGTTGGACAAGGTGGTGAGGATCTTGTTGCCCACCGAGTGCCAGAAGTACAGGACCCGGTGGGGGCCACTGCTCTGGAACCGGGATCCGTACACCACGTCGGCGCGCCCGTCGAGGAGGGGCTCCAGCAACAGCCCGTACTCGGCCGGGTCGTACTCCAAGTCGGCGTCCTGGACGATCACGAAGGGGGCTCCGGCCTCGGCGAAACCCCGGCGGAGGGCGGCACCCTTGCCCTGGTTGCGGCCCTGGTCGAAGACGCGCACCCGCGGGTCGGAGGCCAGATCGCGGGCCAACTGCAGCGTGCCGTCTCCTGATCCGTCGTCCACGATGACAAGCTCGGAGGTGTACGGGGACTCGAGCACCCGCTTGGAAACCGCCTCGATGGTGGCAGCCTCGTTGTAGCAGGGCATCACCACGCTCAGGCAGGGTCGGGTGCCCGCCGCCTGGCCTGGAGCTGAGAGGCCCGGAACCCGGGTCGGGGGTTCGGCCGCTGGGGTGCCCATCGGCATGCCATCGTAGTCAGGTGAACCGTTTGGCCCCGCAGGTCCGACAGAGAGCTGTGTCCTTCGGCTGCGCTCCGCTCCACGCCCTCGTCGATCGCCCAACAGCTGGCTGAGGTGCCTCTGGACCCGCCCGCTGCTCCCGGATCCGGTGCCCCGTGGGGGGCCGGTGTCGAGCAGGACTCCGAGGCGGTCGACCGGTCGCTGGTGGCCCGGATGGCCGGCGGCGACAGGGCGGCACTCGAAGAGCTCTACCACCGCCACGCCGGATGGCTCACGGCCCGGCTCCAACGCCGTTGTCGTGACACCGAGATCGCTGACACCGCGCTCCAGGACACATTCGTGGCCGCATGGCGTGGAGCGGCCCGCTTCCGGGCGCAGGGACAGGTGGGAGCGTGGCTGTGGGGGATCGCCGTGAGGCGCCTGGCCGACGAGCTGAGGCGCCGCCGACCGATTCCGGTGGGCGAGCCGTTGGTAGCCGGTTCGGAAGGATCTGCCGAGGACCTGGTGCTGGCCGCCGGCGGGCACGGTGCGGTCGCGGACGCCTTGCGGGTGCTCGACGCCGACCTTGCTGCCGTGCTGGTGGCAACCGCGGTGGACGGGCTGTCCACGCGCGAGGCCGCCCGGTTGCTCGGCATCCCCCAGGGCACGGTCAAGACCCGGCTCATGCGGGCCCGCGCCAAGGTCCGTGATCACTTGGGAGGTGAGCTGCCGTGAGCCAGGAGTCCGTCGAGCACGACACGCTCGCCCACTACGTCGACGGGAGTCTCGATGTGGCGACCTCGGTCGCCCTGGAGGGAGCCATGGAGCGCCATCCCGAGCTGCGGGCCAGGGTCGCAGCCCTCGTCCCACCCGCACGCCTCGATTCCAACTGGCGGGCGATCGCCGCCGACCTGGACGCCCCCGCACCTTCTCTTCTCGAACGCGGGTTGCGCCGGGTCGGGGTGGGCGAGGCGGCAGCCCGCATGGCTGCGTCCACCCCCGCCTTGCGTCGCTCGTGGGTGATCGGCACGGCCGTGGCACTTCTCTTCGGCCTGGGGGCCGCCGACCCTGCCCGTCCTGTCGAGGGGCTGCTGGTGCTGCTCGCCCTGGCCCCCCTCATCCCCGTCGCCGGAGTGGCGCTGGCCTACGGGCCCGGCAGTGACCCGGCCTACGAGATGGCCCTCGTCGCTCCGGCCAGCGGCTGGCGTCTGGTGGCGGTCCGCACCGCGGCGGTGCTCGCCTTCAGTGTGCCCGCGACGGCGCTGGCGGCCGCCGCTACCCCGGGCCGGTCGTGGTGGGCGGCCGCGTGGCTGGTGCCGGCGCTGGCACTCAGCCTGGCTTGCCTGGCCCTCACCACCTGGTTCCCGCCCCGCCGGGCCGCGCTGGGGCTCGGCGGGGCGTGGTTGGCGGCGGTGACCGTGGTGGCACAGGTTGCCGGCGATCCGTTGGCCGCTTTCGGACCCGTCGGGCAGCTGGCGGCGCTGGTGGCCGGAGCGGTCGCCGCCGGGGTCCTGGTGGCCCGCCGCGAGCACTTCGCGGTGGGCAACCCGGGAGCCATGGCGTGAGTGCCGCCGGCTCCTTCGGCCCGCCGGGGCGCGACACGCGGCCCGGCTGGTTCTCAGCGGCGCCTCCCAGCGCTTCGGCGATCGGTGGGCTCTGTCCTCGGTCACCTTCGAGGCTTGCGGTGGGGTCACGACCGTGCTCGGGCCCAACGGTGCTGGCAAGACGACGCTGCTGCGGGGGATGGCGACGGTCCATCCCTTCAGTCAGGGTCGGTGCGTGGTGGACGGCATGGACGCCACCAGGCCCGCCGAACGCACCGAGATCCGCCGGCGCCTCGGCTACCTTCCCCAGGCCCCGGCATTCGCACCCCGTGCCAAGGTGTTCGACGCCGTCGACCACCTGGCGGTCCTGAAGGAGCTGGGCCCGCGACGTCGCCGCCGCGCCGAGGTGGTCCGGGTGCTCGAAGCGGTGGGGCTGGCCGAACGGGCCGGGTCCCGGGTGGGGGAGCTCTCGGGCGGGATGCTCCAGCGCCTGGGTGTCGCCCAGGCGCTGTTGGGGTCCCCGGCACTGGTCGTGCTGGACGAGCCGTCCACCGGGCTGGACACCGAGCAGCGCATCCTGCTGCGATCCCGTATCTCGCAGTTGGGCGATGTGGCCACCGTCGTGGTCTCCACCCACCTCATCGAGGAGGCCGCTGCCTTCTCCCAGCGGCTCGTGGTCCTCGACCGCGGCCGGATCGTGTTCGTCGGGACACCCGATGCCCTCGGCCGGCGTGCCCGGGGGCAGGTATGGCGGAGCACCGCTCAGCCGCCCTCGAGCGCTTCGCTGGCCTGGCGGCGTGCCGACGGCACCTGGCGCGGCATCGGGCCGCCGCCGGCAGGAGCTCTGGCCGACGAACCCACTGCTGAGGACGGCTACCTGCTGCTGGTCGGTCGCTCCGGCCTGGACGGCTGAAGCAGACCGCCTGGTCGACGACGGGGGTCTCCCGCCCCATTGGCCGGTCCAGGGTGGGCACTACCCTTGAGGATCGTGGCACACCGGTACTGGTTGGAGACCCTGGGTTGCCCCAAGAACCAGGTCGACTCCGACAAGTTGGAGGGCCAGCTGTCCGCTGGCGGGCTCGACCGCGCCGTCGAGTTGGCCGACGCCGACCTGGTCGTGGTCAACACCTGCGCCTTCGTCGAGGAAGCCCGGCAGGAGTCCATCGACACCATCCTGGCCCTCGCCGACGCCCGCCGAGAGGGCGCCCGACTGGTGGTCACAGGGTGCCTGGCCGAACGATACGGCTCCGAGCTGGCCGAGGCGCTCCCCGAGGTGGACACGGTCGCCGGCTTCGGGGTCCCCTTCCTGGAGGAACCTGTGCACCTGGGCGAGCCGGTGGCAGTCCCGGTCCGATTGGGTGTACCGCGGACCGTGTCGATCCGCCCGGGAGAACCGCGGGCCGTGTCGATCCGCCCGGGAGAACGGCGGGCCGTGTCGATCCGCCCGGGAGAACGGCGGGCCGTGTCGATCCGCCCGGGAGAACGGCGGGCCGTGTCGATCCGCCCGGGAGAACCGCGGGCCGTCCCGGGGTTCGACCTGTTGAGCCTTCCCCGGCCCCCGGCCCGGGCCCCCTGGGCCTACGTGAAGGTTGCCGAAGGCTGCGACCGGGCCTGCGGGTTCTGTGCCATCCCCAGCTTCCGGGGCGCCCAGCGATCCCGCCCTCCAGGTGAGGTCCTCGAGGAGATCGCAGGGCTCGGGGTGCGCGAAGTGGTCCTGGTGGCCCAGGATCTGGGCGCTTACGGGCGCGACCAGGGTCGGGGCGAGCACCAGCTGATCCCTTTGCTGGAGCGTGCCGCCACCCTCGTGGACCGGGTGCGGTGCCTGTACCTGTACCCCTCGGAGCTGACCGACGCCCTGGCCGACGCCATCTGCGGTACGGGAGTGCCCTACTTCGACCTGTCGCTCCAACATGTGGCCCGGCCCTTGCTCGCCCGCATGCGCCGTCCCGGTGACGGGGCGCGTTCTTCGAGCCGCGTCGCCGCCATACGGGCCCGCGAGCCCGAGGCCACGTTCCGGTCCAACTTCATCGTCGGCTACCCGGGCGAGACCGAAGCTCGACCACGATGAGCTGCTGGCGTTCGTGGAGCAGGCCCAGCTCGACTGGTGCGGGTTCTTCGCCTACTCGCCCGAGGACGGCACCTATGCCGCGGGGCTCGACGGCGTGGTGCCCGCAGGCCTGGTGGCCGAGCGTCTGGCCGAGTTGCGCGTCTGCTCAGGACGTGATCACCGCAGAGCGCCGTGACCGGCTGGTCGGCCTTCCCGTCGAGGTGCTCGTGGACGCGGTGGGCGTCGGTCGGACCCACCGGGAGGCTCCCGAGATCGACGGTGTCGTGCTCGTCGACGACGCCCTCGCCGTCGGCGAGATCCACACACTGGCGGTGGACGACGCCCTGGGCCCGGACCTCGTGGCTCGGGAGGGGCCCCGGTGAGCGCGCACCCACCGGGTGCGTCGCCCCGCTCCGGAGACACCACCAACTTCGGTCCCTCAGCCCTGGCCACGCCGGCCAACGCCGTCACGGTGGTACGCCTGCTGCTGGCTCCGGTGGCCGTTCGGGCTCATCGTGAACCGCCCCGTGTCCTGGCTCACCTGGGGCGTCTGGACGGCACTTGCGGTGTCCGACGGCCTCGACGGATACCTCGCCCGCCGCCACGGCACCACCCGATCCGGGGCGTTTCTCGATCCCCTCGCCGACAAGGTCCTGGTGCTGGGTGGTCTGGTCGCCCTGGTCTCCATCGACAGGTTCGGCTGGGTTCCCGTGGCGTTCATCGCCGGCGCGCGAGCTCGTCATCAGCCTCTACCGCACCTATTGGGGACGGCAGGGGATCGCGGTGCCGGCCAGCCCGCTGGCCAAGGCCAAGACCTTCGTCCAGGCCCTGGCCGTCGGCCCTGGCGGTGTGGCCGCCCGCGGTGCGCCACGCCGACTGGTCCGCCGACGTGGCGCTGTGGGCCTCGGTCGCCCTGGCGTTGGTGTCGCGGCGCCCAGTACCTGGTGGCGGCAGCCGGGCGACGACCACCATGGCCCGCGACGAAACCGCACACGAGATCGGAGTTCGGCGATGCGCTGCGAGGTGGTGGCCGTGGGCACCGAGCTGCTGCTCGGCCAGATCGTCGACACCAACTCGTCGTGGATCGGCGAGCAGCTGGCCCTGGCCGGCATCGACTCGTACTTCCAGACCAAGGTGGGGGACAACGCCGGTCGCATCGAAGAGGCGCTGCGCTCCGCCCTCGACCGCGCCGACGCGGTGATCGTGTGCGGGGGGCTGGGCCCGACCCAGGACGACATCACCCGTGAGGTCATCGCCGCGGTGATGGGCGTCGCCCTCGAGCGCGACCTCGAGGTGGAGGCCCGCATCCGCGACCTGTTCGGCTCCCGGGGTCGGGCCATGCCCGCCAACAACCTGCGCCAGGCCGACGTGCCGGCGGGCGCGCGGGTGATCGACGCAGATGCCCGGCACCGCCCCGGGGCTCGTCTGCCCCGTCGGTGAGCACAGGTCATCTACGCCGTGCCGGGTGTGCCCTGGGAGATGCAGCGAGATGGTGGCGGGTACGGTCATCCCCGACCTGCGCGCCGCTCCGGTGAGTCAGCGGTGATCGCGCAGCCGGGTGCTGCGCACCTGGGGGCAGTCCGAGTCGGGCCTGGCCGAGCTGCTCGACGAGCACGTCACCCGACCTGGATGCGTCCGGTTCGGCCACCCTGGCCTTCCTGGCCAGCGGCATGGAGGGCCTCAAGGTACGCCTCACGGCGAAGGCGGCAACCGAGGTCGAGGCCGACGCGGTGCTGGACGCCGAGGTGGCGGCGGTCGCGCGCCGTGCTCGGCGATCTCGTGTTCTCCGAGCGGCGACTGGTCGATGGAAGCCGAGGTGCTCGACCTGCTGCGCCACCGGGGGCTGACGCTGGCGACCGCCGAGTCGGTGACCGGGGGGTTGATCGCGTCGCGCGTGACGGCGGTGGCGGGAGCCTCTGACGTGTTCGTGGGCTCGGTGGTGGCCTACGCCAGCGATGTCAAACGCGACATGCTGGGCGTGCCCGATGGCCCGGTCGTGTCCGAGGAAGCCGCGATGGCCATGGCCGAGGGCGCCTGCCGGGTGACCGGGGCGGATTGTGCCGTGTCGGCGACGGGAGTGGCGGGCCCCACCCGACAGGAAGGCCAGCGGGTGGGGACCGTCTGGCTGGGCGTCTGCATCGACGGTGAGGTCGAGGCCCATCTCGTGCGCCTCCCTGGTGACCGTGGGCGGATCCGTGACTTCGCCTGCATCTCGGCGCTGAGCCTGCTGCGCCTGCGCCTGGTCGACCGTGGGTGAACCCGGCGGCGACTGCCCTGGTGAGGATGACCGGCCGACCCCGCTGAACGCCCGCCTGTTCGTGGCTGTCATGCCCCCCGCCGAGGTTCTGGACCGCGTCCAGGCCTTGGCTCGCCCCGCCGAAGAGGGCGTGCGTTACACGATCCGTGACCAGTGGCATGTGACCCTGAGGTTCTTCGGGACCGCCGCCGGTGGCCGAGGCCGTGGTGGCGGTGGCCAACCTGAGGGCCTCTCCGGCGGTCGCCGAAATGGGACCTGTGGTGTCCCGCCTGGGTCGCAGCGCCGTGGTGGTCCCGGTGTCGGGCCTGGAGCGACTGGCCGCCGAGGTGGCCCGTGCCACCGCCCACATCGGCCAGGAGCCCGACCCCCGACCCTTCGCCGGGCACCTGACCTTGGCCCGTCTGCGCCGCCGTCGGGCCTGTGGCATCGCCGGGGCGCGCCTGTCGGCCCGCTTCGAGGTGGACCGTGTCCACCTGGTGCGTTCCGAGACTCATCCCGAGGGCGCACGCCACGAGGTGCTCGTCACCCGCGCCCTCACCGGCCTCACCTGACCCGGCCCCACTGAACCGGATCGGCGGCCCGCGGCCTTCGGGCCCGCTACCGTCCGGGCATGCGCTTCAGCTACTGGCCCAACTCGCACCAGTCCTGGGCCCAGCTCCTGGCCAGCAGCGAGCATGCCGGGAGCACCGGCTGGGACGGTCTGTGGTTCGCCGACCACTTCGTCCCTTCCGTCGGCGACGAGACAGGCCCCTGCCACGAGTGTTGGACCGTGCTGGCCACGCTGGCCGCCGCGGTGCCTCGGGTGCGTCTGGGGTCGCTGGTCACGGGCAACACCTACCGCAACCCTGCGCTGGTGCTGAAGATGGCCACCACCGTCGACCACATCAGCCGTGGACGGGCGGTGCTGGGCCTGGGGGCGGGATGGCAGCACAACGAGCACACCATGTTCGGCTTCGACTATGGCACCGTGGCCAGTCGAGCCGACCGCCTGGAGGAGGCCTGCGCTCTGATCTGTGCCCTGCGGGACGATGACCGGGTCGACTTCGAGGGCGATCACTACCGGTTGGCCCAGGCCCCGCTGGCTCCCAAGCCGGTCCAGACCCGTTTGCCCCTGCTGGTGGGTGGTGGCGGCGAACAGCGGACGCTGCGCATCGTGGCCCGCCATGCCGACGAGTGGAACATCTGGGGTCTTCCCGCGCACCTGGCTGCCAAGGGTGCGGTGCTCGACCGCCGGTGCGAGGAGGTGGGCCGCGACCCTGCCGAGATCGCCCGCTCGGCGGTGGCCCTGCTGTTCATGTCGGCCGACCCGTCGCAGGTGGATCCGTTCCGCGGCCTGGACCTCCCCCGCCCCGCCATCATCGGAACCCCCGACGAGGTCACCGAGGTATTGGCCGGCTATCGCGACGCGGGGGTCGACGAACTGATCATCCCCGACTTCAACCTGCCCGACCCCTCCGGGCGTCACGAGGCGCTGGACCTCTTCCAGGCCGAGGTGGCACCTCACCTGCGCTGAGGTCGGAGGCAGCGCCGATGGCACGCCGGGAGGGCCGGGAGGGCCGGGAGGGCGGTGACGGGCTCACCGCCGACGCGGGATGGTTCGCCGCCGCACTGCTGGGTGGCCTTTACGGGGGTGTGATCGCTCCCGGGACGACGCTGGGGCTCTTCGGATGGATGCTGTTCTTGGTGGCGGCCGTCAGCTTCGCCGGCATCGTCGTCCACGAGGCCGGCCACGCCATCGTGGCGCGGCTGCTGGGATTCCGGGTGCTGGCCGTGGTGCTCGGGGCGGGCCCGCCGGTGGCCTCGCTGTGGCTGGGCGGCACCCGGGTCGAGTTGCGCCTGATCCCCTCCGGCGGGGTCACGGTGCCCGCCACCCTGCATCGTCGTGCCTACCGGCTGCGCCTGTCGCTCGTGTTGCTGGCCGGACCGGCCGCCACCGCCGCGCTGTTGTGGTGGGGCTGGGTGCTGATCCACGAACCCGCCTGGGAGGGCTCGGTGCTGCCCGTGGTGCTGATGCTCCACGGTGTCCTCGGACTGGCCACCAACCTGGTGCCTCGCCGGGTCGTGGTGCAGGGCACCCCCACGGCCAACGACGGCATGCTGCTGGTGAACACGCTGCGCCAGCCCGCCGCCGAGATCGACGCCGTCGTCGCCCACTTCGACGACACGGTCCACGCCGTGCGCCTCGGCCAGGACGGGGCAGACGCCGTGGGCCTGGCCCGCGCCGCCATCGACGGCGGCGACACGAGTACCGGGGCCTTGCGCCGCTACAGCGAGGCCCTGCTGTTCGCCCACCGCTACCCCGAGGCCGTCGAGGTGTGCCGCCGCCTGGTCACCGCTTCAGACCTCGACGACGGGTCGCGTTGCCTGGCCGCCAACAACCTGGCCTGGGCGGCGGTGATGACCCGCGACCCCGCCCTGGTGGCCGAGGCCGACGACTGGTCCGCCGATGCGCTGGCGACCGGCGAGGCCCTGGCCGCCGGCGACGCCACGGCCGAGGCCTGGTTGCCGTCGCTGCGGTCCACCCGGGGGGCGGCCCTGGTGGCCGCCGGCCGGCCGGCGGAGGCGCTGGCGTTGTTGGAGGGCACCCACGCCGTCCGCGCCGCCGACAAGGCCGCGCTGGCCTGTTGGCGGGCACTGGCGGCTGTGGCGGTCGGCAACCGCTGGCTGGCCCGCCAGGAGTTGGACGCCGCCCGCAAGGCCGACCCCACCTTCCCCCTGCTGGGTGAGGTGCGAGACGTCGTGGCGGCCGCCGACGGTGCCGCTGACGGGGCTGGCGGCGGGGCCCTCGATGCGCCCAACGGGGAAGAGGCGGGAGCGCAGCCGCTACGGTCCAGGGACACCACCGACTGACCCGTCGCCCCGGTCGCCGTCCCCGGGCTCGGCCCCTCAGAGCAACTCCGGAGCAACGCCGAGACGGTCACAGGAGCACCGCGACAGGAGGCACCATGGCCGACAACCCCACCAACAAGTTCGCCGAGATGGCAGGCCGGCCGCCCGAAGAGGCGAAGTTCTTCTGGACCGGTGGACCCGTCGAGGTGGCCGAGCGCACCTGGTTCGCTTCCCAGCTGTCCGGGGTGACGGCCTTCGAGACCGACGAGGGTCTGGTCCTGGTCGACTCCGGCGTGGTCTTCTTCGCCCCGGGGTTGGCCGAACGCATCCGCCAGCAGACGGCGGCCCCGGTGCACACCGCCGTGTTCACCCACGGCCACGTCGACCACGCCTACGGCCTGGCGGCCTTCCTGGCCGACGGCCAGGACCTGCCCCGGGTGATCGCCCACGAGGCGATGCCGGGCCGCTTCCAGCGCTACGCGGCCAGCGCCGCCCACAACGAGGCCGTCAACGCCCGCCAGTTCGGAGGCACCGTGGGGGCCCCGACCGGGGTGAGCTGGACCGAACCCGAGGTTCCCCCGACGCAGTACTACCGGGACCGTCTCGACCTCGAGGTGGGCGGTGTGCGCTTCGAGGTGCACCACGCCCGGGGCGAGACCGACGATCACAGCTGGGTGTGGTGCCCGGACCGCAGCGTCGTGTGCCCGGGCGACCTGATCATCTGGGGGGTCCCCAACGCCGGGAACCCCCAGAAGGTGCAGCGCTACCCGTGGGACTGGGCGGCGGCGCTGCGGGCCATGGCGGCCACCGGGGCCCGCTCGCTGGCCCCCGGCCACGGTGGCCCCGTCGTCGACGACGCGGCGCTGGTGGCCCGGATCCTGACCGAGACCGCCGGGTACCTCGAGGCGATCGTCGAACGCACCATGGAGGTGCTCAACGACGGGTCGCCGCCCCACACCGACATCGTGCGGGCCGTGCCCCTGCCCCGGACCGACTCGCCGTGGCTCCAGCCGGTCTACGACGAGGGCGAGTTCATCGTGCGCAACGTGATCCGCTGGTACGGCGGCTGGTACTCGGGCCGGCCCTCAGAGCTCAAGCCCGCCGCCCGCCCCGACCTGGCAGCGGCCGTCTCGGCCCTTGCGGGCGGGGCGGCGGCGTTGCTGGACGAGGCCCGCCGCCGAGCGTCTGCCGGTGACCTGGCGGTGGCGTGCCACCTGGCCGACTTCGCCCTGGAGGCGGCGCCCGCGGACCCCTACGTGGGCGAGCGGGTGGCCGAGATCTACGAAGAGCGGGCCGCGGGGGAGGCGTCGCTGATGGCCACGAACCTGTACCGCTCGGCGGCCGCCTATGCCCGGGAGGGCCGCCCGTTCCGCTAGGAGCGGGGGGCGCGGCCGTGGCCGAGGTGACCGGGGGCAGGGCGGGCGGGCCGCCCGGTGGTGGTGGTGACGGCCTGGTGGTGGTGCCCGGGGTGGTGGTGCCCGCCGCCGAGGTGCAGCAGCGCTTCGGGCCCAGCGGAGGACCGGGAGGCCAGCACGCCAACCGGGCCCACACCCGGGTGGAGCTGACCTTCGACGTGGCCGGCTCGACCGCTTTCACCGAGGCCCAGCGGGCGCGGGTGCTGGCCGCCCTGGGGCCGGTGGTGCGGGTGGTGGCCGACGACGAGCGGTCCCAGGCCCGCAACCGGGCTCTGGCCGCCGAGCGGTTGCGTCAGCGGTTGGCCGGGGCGTTGGTGGTGCCCCGGTCGCGGCGTGCGACCCGTCCCTCCCGGGGTGCGGTCGAACGGCGCCTGCAGGCCAAGCGCCGACGTTCCGAACGTAAGGCCGGCCGCCGCCCACCCGAGCGGGAGTGACCGGCGGCGGCGCGAGCCGACTCCCTATTGGGCGGGATAGACGCCGGTGCAGCCGTTGGTGTTCGCGTCGTCGATGCTGTCCTCGATGAGCTCGGCGAGTGCCACCTGGCCGGTGTGGTTGGGGTGCACCGTGTCCCCGGCGGTGAAGTACTTCGGTTCGTTCGCTCCTGCGCTGGCGTTTGCTGCTACTGCGCTGGCCCAGTCGATGATCCGAACCTGGCGGGATGGGGTTTGGCTGTTGAGCGTGGAGACCGCCCCGGCGAGCAAAGAGTTGTAGGCCTTCGCGGAGTCACCCTGTCCGTCATTATCCCCATCCATTTTCTGATTGATGTTGACGAGGTGGACGCAGGTTCCTGACCCGTTCGAACCGGCCAGTTGGTCGACGAAGTAACTCAGGTCGGTGATCATGCTGGGGATCGACTGACCGTCAGGGTAGAGAACGTTGTTGGTGCCCAGGTTGATCACCACGTGGGCGGTCGACGACCCCTGGCCCTCGTACTGGTCGAAGGCCTCGTAGAGGCGCCCGCCGGTACCGAGGTCGTCGATCTTCGCACCGATGATCCCCTTTGTGGAGACCAGATAGTCGTCTTCGAGCGTGGCCTGGAAGGCGAGACAGCTTCGGAAGGCGATCGAATCACCCAAGATGGATACGCGAGTGCCACCGGCGCCACCCAGTGTGCCGATGTGGGGTGGTACCCCGGGGTTCCGGCAACTCAGCCAGGAGGCAAGCGACGCGTGCACCGGGACGCCGGTCGGAGATCCGTCGAACAGCGGGTCCGCTGGTTCGCGGAGCCACTTCGGTGTCCCGCTCGAGATGTCGATGGGGGGTCGATAGGCCGCAAATCCCCAGGTAGTCCAGGGAATCGGGATGAAGTACCTGTTGGCCGGGGCCGTTCCATCCAGATCGAAAGAGAGTGACTGCTGGGAGTCGAAGTAGGGCCCATACCGGAATAGGCTCCCACCCGCTGGACCCATCGCACCGAGTTCAGCCTCACCGTCGTCGTTGATGTCTCCGAGCCAGGGGACGCGGTTGGTCCCCCCGCTGACCACAAATGATGTGAGTTCGATCTGTGGCCCCTCGGCACCCATCAGCCAAGCCTGGAAGGTCCCTGTGAGGGGGGCGTAGGTGGCCACATCAGCCAGTGCGTATTCATCGACGTTGTAGATGTCCCCGGTCAGCGGAAGCTGGCCTGGGCCACCAAAGGTGAATTCGAGCGGGGCCGTGGCCGAGTAGCCCTCCGAGGAGAGCAGGATCTTCCAGGTGCCGTCGCTCGGCCGGTAGTAGCCGGCGTCCGCCTTGGCATCTCCGTCGAAATCATCGACGATGGGGATGTCACCGATTTGTCCGAGTCCACTGAGGGTCAGGGTGCCGCTGTCTCCGTTCTCCTCCACCAGGTAGGTGCCCGTGGCTCCGAGCGCGATGGTGGGAGGACGGTAGATAGCGAAGTCGGCTCGGCTGTCTCCCAACCAGTCACCCCCCACAGGGAGGTCGCGGGTGGCGTGGGCCCCGCCGCGTACATGGGAGTAGACCGGCGCCGGGCTCGTGGTGGTGTCCGCCCAGGCGAAGACTCCGGTTGCCGGGTCGAAGATGGCTGGATCCGGTAGGTCGTCTCCGGTGAAGTCGCCCACGTCGCACGAGGCGGCGACGATCACGGCGACCACCAGTACGGCGGTCAAGCGGACGCGGGTTCTTGCCATGGCGGATCCCTCCCTGGGCTATTCAGTTCCACGGCTTTCTACCATGGGAGGATCAAGCAGACAAGGGTTCCGGGTCGGCTGGTCGCGCGTCGATTCGATCCGCTGATCTGAGCGGGGGTTTGCTCAGCCGATCGCCTCGGCCAGGGAGTCGAGCATGTGTTTGAAGTAGGCGGTCATCCGGGGGGCGCTTGGGACCATGGCGTCTGCCCCGTGGTACATGCCTTCCTCGAGATGCAGCTCGCAGGGCACCCCCGCGGCCCGGAGTCGCCCGGCGTAGTCGACGTCCTCCTCGTAGAACAGGTCGAGGTCACCCACCCCGATCCACGCCGGAGGGAGGCCCGACACATCGAGGGTGCGCGCCGGAGCGGCGTAGGCAGGTGCGTCTTCGGGACGGGGGTGGTGGCCCAGGTAGGCCGTCCATGCGAAGCGGTTCGACTTGGGCGTCCAGACGAAGTCGCCTCGACCCAGGTGGTCGTCGCGCAGCACGCTGCGATCGTCGAGCATCGGGTAGTTGAGGAGCTGGAAGCACACGGGTGGCCCACCCCGGTCACGCGCCAGTTGGCACAGGGCGGCAGCCAGGCCTCCACCGGCGCTGGGACCACCGACCGCGACGCGCCCGGGGTCGACGCCGAGCTCGCCGGCGTGGTCGTGCACCCAGCGCAGCGCGTCGTAGCAGTCGTGCAGGCCCGCCGGGGCGGGGTGCTCGGGGGCGAGCCGGTAGTCGACGCTCACCACCAGGGCACCCAGCGTGTCGGCCACGGCGCTGCACCAGTCGTGGGACACGCCCGGGTGGCCCATCACCATTCCCCCGCCATGGATCCACACCAGTGCACCGCCGGGTCGCCTACGACCGGGCCGCTCGTAGGTGACGACGGGGATCGGCGAGCCGTCGGGCGACGGGGTGATGTGGCGTTCGGCCACCTCCACGCCGGGCACAACGGCGGTGCTCCGCTGGGCCATGGCCCATCGGAACGCCTGCAGAGAACGTGGGCCTCCCACGTGGAGGGGCGGGTAGAGCCCCGGGTTCCGCAGGTCCGAGGCCACACGACCCACCGCCCGGTGACGTCGCGCGAGCCAGGGGGCCGCGACGGTCGCGGCCGCCGCTGCGGTCAGGGTGAGCGCTCTGGGGCGACGCCGGGGCCGGCGCGGTCTCGGGTCAGGCGGTGTCGGCTGAATCGTCTTCGTCCGGTTCGCGTTCGAGGTCGAGGCTGGCCGAGTTCATGCAGTAGCGCAGCCCCGTGGGGCGGGGTCCGTCGGGGAACACATGGCCCAGGTGCGCGCCGCAGGCCGCGCAGGTTACCTCGGTGCGCACCATGCCGTAGCTGGTGTCGTCGCGGGTGGCCACCGCACCGGTCTCCACCGGCTCGAAGAAGGAGGGCCAACCGCAGCCGGCGTCGAACTTGGTGTCGGAGGTGAACAGCGGGGCGTGGCACACCACGCAGCGGTAGATGCCCTCGCTCTGCTCGTCCCAGTACAGGCCCGAGAAGGCCGCCTCGGTTCCGGCCTCCTGGGTGACCCGCCACTGCAGGGGAGTGAGGCGCTGGCGGAGCTCGTCGTCTTCGGGTCGGGAGTGGGCCATGGGACACCTCGGGGTGCTCGGCGCGGTCAGGAACTCATGGTGCCAGGAGACAGCACCCGTAAGAACATCGGGGTGAACATCGGCGCGAAATGCTTGACCGAACGTCCGTTCGAAATTACGGTGCTGTCATTCCTTCGGGGCCACCGAATAAGTGTCACAGGGTCTCCGTATGGTTGACCAGCCAGACCACCTCGCTGCGGAGAACCAGAGACCCGCAGCCCCACCGTTACAGCACCACGCAACCGAAGGGGAAGAACCTGTGGATCGCAACAAGGACACCGATCGCCAGAAGGCCCTCGAGATGGCCCTCAGCCAGATCAAGAAGCAGCACGGCGAGGGTGCCGTCATGAAGATGGGCGAGCGGGGCATCAGCCGGATCCAGTCGATCTCCACGGGGGCCATGGCCCTCGACATCGCCTTGGGCATCGGGGGCCTGCCCCGGGGCCGGGTGGTCGAGATCTACGGCCCCGAATCCTCGGGCAAGACCACCCTGGCCCTCCACGTCGTGGCCGAAGCCCAGCGCAACGGGGGCATCTGCGCCTTCATCGACGCCGAGCACGCCCTCGATCCGGTCTACGCCCGGGCCATCGGCATCGACATCGACGAGTTGTTGATCTCCCAACCCGACACCGGCGAGCAGGCCCTCGAGATCTGCGACATCCTCGTGCGCTCGGGCGCCATCGACGTGGTCGTGATCGACTCCGTCGCCGCGCTCACCCCCCGGGCCGAGATCGAAGGCGAGATGGGCGACACCCACGTCGGGCTCCAGGCCCGGCTGATGTCCCAGGCCCTGCGCAAGCTCACCGGCAACCTCTCCAAGACCGACACCATCTGCGTCTTCATCAACCAACTCCGCGAGAAGATCGGTGTGATGTTCGGGTCTCCCGAGACGACCCCGGGGGGTCGGGCGCTCAAGTTCTACTCCTCGGTCCGCCTCGACGTCCGCCGGATCGAGTCGCTCAAGGACGGGGTCGAGGTGGTCGGCAACCGCACCCGGGTCAAGGTGGTGAAGAACAAGTGCGCACCTCCCTTCACCCAGGCCGAGTTCGACATCATGTACGGCCAGGGCATCAGCCGTGAGGGCTCCGTGCTCGACATCGGTGTCGACCTCGACCTCGTCCGCAAGTCAGGGGCCTGGTACACCTACGAAGGCGAGCAGCTCGGCCAGGGCCGGGAGAACGCCAAGGAGTTCTTGCGGTCCAACCCCGAGATCATGGTCGAGGTCTCAGAGAAGATCCGGTCGGCCAAGGGCCTCGACGGACCGGTCGAAGACGAGTTCACCCCCGCTGACGACGAACCCATCACCTTGGACGACTGAGCTCGCGGGCGGAGCCGCCAGCCAGAGCAGCGCACGGGGTGCGACGACATCGAGCACCCCGAGCGCTGGCTGGCCCAGCCCTCCCACGCCGGACCGTTCGGCCTGTGCCCTCCGGTCGCACGGTCCGGCGTGGGTCGGGGGCAGCCTACGGATGACCACCGCATCCGGGGCTGCAGCCCGGGGCCAGAGTCCGGGGCCAGAGCCCGGGGCTACAGATCCGGGGCCAGAGTCCGGGGCTACAGATCCGGGGCCAGGGTCGAGCCGCTTCAGCGTCGCGAATGGCGAGTAGGCGGGCGAAGGCAGGGCGCGTAGCCTGAGCTTCGTGACGTCAGCCAGGCCCGGGTCCCGCACATACTCGGTGCGCACCTACGGGTGCCAGATGAACGAGCACGATTCGGAGCACCTGGTGGGCCTGCTCGAAGCCGACGGTCTGACCTCGGCCCCTGGGGATGCCGGTGCCGACGTGGTGGTCCTCAACACCTGCTGCATCCGCGAGAACGCCGACAACAAGCTCTACGGGGCCCTGGGCCGCCTCAAGGCCGAAAAGGCGGCTCGCCCCGATCTGCGGATCGTCGTGGCCGGATGCCTGGCCCAGAAGGATCGCGACCTCATCCGGCAGCGGGCGCCCCACGTGGACGTGGTCGTGGGCACCCACAACGTGCACCGCACCGTCGAGTTGCTGCACGAGGCCGACCATCACGGCCCGGTGACCGAGGTCTGGGACCAGGCTCCCGTTGCGGGCCCGGGCGAATCGGGAGATCCCGACGCGCCCTCTGCTGGCGCTTCCGGCCAAGCGGGAAGTGCCCTGGGCGGCGTGGGTCACCATCCAGGTGGGCTGCGACAACAGCTGCGCCTACTGCATCGTGCCCCAGGTCCGGGGCCCCGAGGTGTCCCGACCTTTCGGCGACATCGTGGCCGAGGTCGAGCGGCTGGCCGCCGAGGGGGTGGTGGAGGTCACCCTGCTGGGACAGAACGTCAACTCTTATGGCCGCGATCTCACCGTGGCTCGCCGAGGCACTCGGCCCGGGGTGGGCGGAGGAGACGAGTGGATCACCGGTGCCGACTGGGAGCGGAGTCCCGACCGGCGAGCCCGACCGCTGTTCGCTGACCTGCTGGCGGCAGTGGGCTGTGTCGAGGGCATCCGCCGGGTGCGCTTCACCAGCCCACACCCCAAGGATCTGCGGCCCGAGACCATCGCCGTCATGGCCGAGATCCCCACGATCTGCCCCCACCTTCACCTCCCGCTCCAGGCCGGAAGCGACCGAACCCTGCGTGCCATGCAGCGGGGCTACACCGCGGCGCGCTACCTGGAGCGCCTGGCGGCGGCCCGGTCCGCGGTGGCCGACCTGGCGGTCACCACCGACATCATCGTGGGCTTCTGTGGCGAGACCGAGGACGACTTCGAGCGGACCCTGGAGGTGGTGGCCGAGGCGGGCTACGACAGCGCCTACACGTTCGTGTACTCGCCCCGCCCGGGTACCCCGGCGGCCACCCTCGAGTTCGGCACTGTCGCCTCCGAAGTGGCCGCCGACCGGATGGCCCGCCTGCTCGCCGTGGTGGACCGCGCCGGTCTGGCCCGACACCGGGCCCGGGTGGGACGGGTCGAGGAGGTGCTGGTCGAGGGACCGTCGCGGCGAGACCCGGACCTGGTCACGGGCCGCACCGCCCACAACAAGCTGGTCCACTTCGCGACCTCGGGAGGGCTGCGCCCCGGGTCCTTCGCCCAGGTTCGGGTGACCGCGGCCGGCAAGCATCACCTGCGAGGCGAACTGGTCGAGGTGACCGCCGGCCCGCGCCACCGCACCCGCATCCCGGTGGTGGCGGGCTGAGCGGTCGACCCACCGCCGCGGGCAAGTCCGCGGTGGCCCTCGTGGGCCCCACCGCCGCGGGCAAGTCCGCGGTGGCCCTGGAACTGGCTGGCCGTGTCCCCGGTCTGGAGCTGGTCTCCCTGGACGCCATGCAGGTGTACCGGGGCATGGACCTCGGTACCGCCAAGCCCACTGCCCTGGAGAGGCAAGCCGTCCCTCACCACCTCATCGACCTGGTGGATCCCGACGAGGAGATGACCGCGGCCCGGTTCCAGGCCGAGGCTGCCGAGGCACGCGAGGCGATCGCCGCCCGGGGGCACCGGGCGCTGCTGGTGGGCGGGACAGGGCTCTACCTGCGAGCCGTGGTGGACGACCTGTCGATCCCCGGACGTTTCCCCCAGGTGCGGGCCGAACTCGACGCCGACCCCGACACGGCGGGCCTGCATTCCCGGTTGGCGACGCTGGATCCGGTGGCCGCGGCGCGGATGCAGCCGACCAACCGCCGCCGGGTGCTGCGGGCCCTCGAGGTGACCCTGGGCAGCGGTCAGCCGTTCTCCTCCTTCGGTCCCGGCCTCGACGTGTACCCGCCCGTCCCGCTCGTCCAGGTGGGGTTGCGCCTTCCCCGCGACGTGCTCGACGCCCGGATCGAGGCCCGCCTGGTGGCCCAACTCGACGCCGGGTTCCTCGACGAGGTACGTACCCTGGCGGCCCGCCCTGCCGGGATGTCGGTCACCGCCCGCCAGGCCCTGGGCTACCGCGAGCTTCTGGCCCATGTAGAGGATGGGGATGACCTCGAGGCATGCGTGGCCGAAGCGCTGGCTCGGATCCGCCGCTTCGCCCGCCGCCAGGAGCGCTGGTTTCGCCGCGACCCGTGGATCCGCTGGGTCGACCTCGAAGGTTCCGAGACCGCTGCCGGGGTCGCCGACCAAGTTGCTGCCCAGGTCGCCGACCAGGCCACCGAGGCCGGTGACCAGGCCACCCAGGTCGCCGACCAGGCCACCGAGGCCGGTGACCAGGCCACCGAGGCCGGTGACCAGGCCACCGAGGCGTTCTGGGGCCCGTAGCGTTGCGGAATCCGCAACGCTACGGGCCCCAGAAACGGGGTGGGGGTGCTACCAAGGAGGAAAGGCGTCGCCGCCAGGGCCCGGCGCTGCGAGACTGGTGGCCCAAGAACCCGCCCGCTCCGCACGCCATGGCGCGCCGGCGGGGGGCCTGACGGAGTGACGACGTGCACCTGACCAAGCATCACGGACTGGGCAACGACTTCCTCGTCGTGCTCGACGAGCTCCAGCACCGACCCCTGACCCCCACCGCCTCCCTGGCGCAGCGGCTGTGCGATCGCCACACCGGCGTCGGCGCCGATGGTCTGGTCCACGGGATCGCCGTGGACGGCGCCGGTGTGGACGGCGCGAGTGGTGATGGCGCCGACGTGGGATTCCGCCTCTGGAACGCGGATGGCAGCGAGGCCGAGGTGTCGGGCAACGGCCTGCGTTGCCTGGTCCAGGCGGTCGCTCGTGCCCGAGGGATCACCGGGGCCGACCTGTGCGTGAGAGTCGGCACCGAGCAGCGCAGGGCGCGCATCCAAGCCACCGCCGATCCGCTGACCTCCCAGGTGGCCGTCGAGATGGGGCCCATCGGAGCGGGACCAGAGATCCCAGAGGTGGTCGATGGTCACCTCGGCATGCGTGCCGCCACGGCCTCGGTCGGCAACCCGCATCTGGTGGTCCTGGTCGACGACCCCCAGCAGGTGGACCTTGCCGCCGAGGGCCCCTTGCTGGAGGCTGCCTTCCCCGGAGGTGTCAACGTCGAGTTCGTCGCAGCCATCGACACCGGCACCCTCGTCTTGACCGTCTGGGAACGCGGCGCGGGCATAACCCGGGCCTGTGGCAGCGGCGCCTGCGCGGCCGCCCATGTCGCCCGCCACTGGGGTCTGGTCGGCGACCGGGTCGAGGTACGCATGCCGGGGGGGACCGCCACTGTGACCCTTCACCCAGCGGGCACCCGCCTGAGCGGGCCCGCCACCTTCGTCGCTGCGGTGGAGGTGCCCGATGAGTGATCCCGGCGAGGAGTCGGTCACCGAGTCTCACCGGGGCGGATTCGGTGACTTCGGTGGTGAGACAGCCGGGCTCATCGAGCGCAGCTTCCGTGAGCGGATCGTCGTGGTGGGCGTGACCCTGCCCGGCAGCAGCGACGAGGACACCGACGCCAGCCTCGACGAGCTGGCCCTGCTGGTGGATACCGCCGGCGCCGACGTGGTGGATCGGGTCACCCAGCGTCGGACCACGCCCGAACCGGCCACATACCTGGGTCGGGGCAAGGCCGAGGAGCTGGCGGCGCTCGCCGAGGCCCGGGATGCCGACACCGTCGTCTTCGACGACGAGCTGACCCCCACCCAGCAGTCCAACCTCACGCGGATTCTCGGCCGCACCGCCCTGGACCGCACGGCGGTGATCCTGGACATCTTCGCCCAGAACGCCCACAGCCAGGACGGGAAGGCCCAGGTCGAGTTGGCCCAGTTGCGCTACCGCCTGCCCCGCCTGCGGGGTCGGGGCAAAGCCCTCTCCCAGCAGACCCGGGCCTTTGGCATGCGCGGCGGGCCCGGTGAGACCCAGCTCGAGATCGACCGCCGGCGCATCGTGCGCCGAATCCAGCGCCTCGAACGTGACCTGGTCGAGATCACCCGCCACCGCCGGGTTCAGCGCAAGGCCCGCCAGCGGGCCTCGGTACCCGCCGTGGCCATCGTCGGGTACACCAACGCCGGCAAGTCCACGCTGGTCAACGCTCTGACCGACGCCGGAGTCCTGGTCGAGGACCGCCTCTTCGCCACCCTCGACACCACCACCCGCCGACTGCGGTTCCCCCGTGGCGAGGAAGCGCTGGTCATCGACACTGTCGGCTTCATCCGAAAGCTGCCCCACCAGCTCGTCGACGCCTTCCGATCGACCCTGGAAGTGGTGGCCGAGAGCGACATGCTGGTGCATCTGGTGGACGCTTCGGCCCCCGATCCGGAAGGCAACATCGCCGCTGTGCGGTCGGTCCTGGCCGAGATCGGTGCCGGTGAGATCCCCGAGCTGGTCGTGTTCAACAAGGTGGACCAGGCACCGCTGGCCACCACCCTGGCCGAGCGCCACCCCGGATGCCTACAGGTGTCGGCCCGCACGGGGGAGGGGGTTGACGAGCTGGTGGCCACCCTGGCCGACCGCCTGGCCCGCCGCCACCACGTCGTGGAGCTCATCGTCCCCTACGACCGGGGCGACGTGCGGGCGAGGGCGCACCGTGTGGGCGAGGTGATGGACGAAGAGGCCCTGGAGGGCGGCCTGCACCTGCGGGTCAGGGTGGACGACGCCGGTCGTGCGGAGTTGGCAGGCTTCGTGGCTCCGCTGCCTGCTACCGAGGAGGCCCGATGACGGCGGGATTCGTTCCTCCGCCCTACCCATACGACCGCCTGGAGGCTCTGCGGTCCCGGGCGCTCGAGGCCCACGGGGAGTGCATCGACCTGTCGGTGGGTACACCGTTCGATCCGCCTCCCGACGTGGCGCTCGCAGCGCTCGGGGATCCGGCCGCTGCCCGGACCTACCCGGCGTCGGTGGGTACGCCCGAGCTGAGGCGCGCCCGTGCGCGCTGGATGGCCCGGCGCCTGGGTGTGCAGGTCGATGCCGACCAGGTGGGGGCATGCATGGGCACCAAGGAACTGGTGGCCGGCTTGCCCCACTGGTTGCACCTGCGCCAGCCCGAGCGCGACACGGTGCTGTACCCCGCGGTCAGCTACCCGACCTACGCCATGGGCGCCACCCTGGCGGGGTGCCGCGCGGTGCCGGTTCCCGTCGATGCGAACTGGTGCCTGGACCTCTCGGCGGTGGATGACGCAGACACACGACGGGCCCTGTGCCTGTGGGTCAACACGCCGGGGAACCCCGCCGGCGGTCTCGACGACCTCGACGCTGTGGTGGCCTGGGGACGTGACCGGGGGGTGCCGGTGCTCTCCGACGAGTGTTACGTAGAGTTCACCTGGCAAGGCCCGCCTCGTACCGTTCTGAGTGCTGGCGCGGCGGGTGTGCTGGCCGTGCACTCGCTGTCCAAGCGCTCCAACCTGGCAGGCATCCGCGTGGGCTTCTACGCCGGCGACCCGGTCCTGGCCAACTACCTGCGCGAGGCCCGCAAGCACGCCGGGTGCATGGTGCCGGGCCCGAGCCAGGCTGCCGCGGCGGCGGCGCTGGACGACGACACCCACGTCGAAGAGCAACGGGCCCGCTACCGCGAGAGGCTCGAGGTGGGAGCACGACTGCTGGAGGCCCTCGGGCTCGAGGCCTCCCGGCCCGGCGGTGGCTTCTACCTCTGGGTGCGCGCACCCGACGGTGACGCCTGGGCGCTGGCGGACCGTCTGGCCACCGGCGCCGGCGTGCTGGTCAGCCCGGGAGAGTTCTACGGTCCGGCAGGCACGGGCCACGTGCGGGTCGCCCTGGTGCGACCCGTCGAGGACCTCGAGCGGGCCAGGGCTCGACTCGTCGGCTGATCCCCGGTGGCGTCGGCGCCCGCAGGCAACAATGGGGGGGTGTCGGTGATCAACCCGCCGCCGGACCCTTATCCCTTCGTGGATGCCGGGAGCCCCGTAGGTGGAGAACCCCTGCGACCAAGGGCACTGTGGTATTGGATCGGCGCGGCGTGCATCGTCGCGGGTCTCGTGGCTGCGGTGGTGCTGGGGGTGCGTTCGGTGGTGGGCGCCGACGACAAGATCGACAGCTTCCCCCGGGTCGACATACCGGGTCGGGCGACCATCGACCTGGAGCCGGGGACCTACACCCTCTACCACGAGTTCCCGGGAGCGGCCGACGACGTCGGTCGCCCCGCCCCCACGGTCATCGTCACGGACCCTGAGGGCGAAGAGGTGCCCATCGGGTTCTCCCTGGGGACACAGACCTACGCGATCTCGGGGAACGAAGGCATCTCGATGGGGGAGTTGCGCATCTGGACCCGAGGACCCCACGAGGTCTTCGTGCGCGGCGAACCTCGCTTCGGGGAGCGGGTGGCGATCGGAAAGGGAGTGGTGGGCGACATCATCCTCGGGGTGTTCGCCGCGTTGGGGTTGGCCGCGTTGGGGATACTGGTCGGTCTGACCATCTTGATCGTCACCGCGGTGCGGCGCTCCTCCGCGACCCGCCGCATGCGCCTGGCTTCGGGGGGTTTCGGCACGCAGACCTATCTCCCGCCACCGCCCCACAACACCGGTGGGTGGGGCGCACCGTCTCCACCGCACCCGCCGGGGGCACCGGGCCCGCTGGGCCCGCCGGGGGCACCGGGCCCGCTGGGCCCGCCGGGTGCACCGGGCCCGCTGGGCCCGCCGGGTGCATGGCCCCAACCTCCACCTCCACCTCCACCGGGGGCGGCATCGGCACCCGACGGTGGCATCCCGAAGCCACCGTCGTATCCGACGTGACTGACGTTACGGTCATCGAGCCGGTCGAGCAGTGCACGCTGCCTCCCGTTCGCCCCGCCAAGGCTTGGTACCTGCTGGGAGTGGCCGTCATCGTGGGCGGTCTGGCGTCGGCTTTCTTTCTGCTCACTGCCGCAGCGTTCGGTTACCTGCGCGAAATCGACGACCTGGTCCGGGTGGCGCTGCCCGCCGAGGGCCGTGACCTGGTGCTTCCATCGGGGGAGCTGGTGGTCTACCACGAGCCCCGGGGTGCGTTGGTGCGCCCTCCCGACCTGGAGGTGGCCTTCGATCCCTCCGCCGAGGTCGTGGCCTCCTGCTGTGACGGCTACGAGGTGGAGGGGCGTAGGGGCTGGGAGGTGGCCCGCGTGCAGGTCCCAAGTGCTGGCACCTACCGGATCAGGGCCGCCGGCGGTGACGGGAGCCTGGCCATCGGCCCCGAACCGGGTCAACGCCTGTCCGCCTTCGGTTGGTCGGCGGTGGTCACCGCTGCCACCACGGTCTTGGTCGGTCTGGCAATCGTGGTCACCGTTGCTCGTCGCCGACGGCGATCCGAGGCACAGCGCCTTGCCGCCCAGGCTCCCGCCTCGGGGCGGGCGGGCGACATGGTGCGCCGCGCCGGGACCGTCTCTGGATGAACCCGACCCATCGGTGCAGGGGTATGGGCCGGTAGCCTCCGGCCATGACCGATCTGCAGGCCACCATCACGGGGCTCTGGGCCGAGCGTGACACCCTGGACACCGACGACCCCGAGGCACGCGACGCCATCTTCGAAGCGGTACAGCGGCTCGATGACGGAACCGCCCGCATCGCCGAGGTAGACGAGGCGGGCCGCGTGGTGGTGCACACCTGGCTCAAGCAGGCGGTTCTGCTGCTGTTCCGGGTCTCGGAGATGGCCACCATCGAACTGGGCCCCTTCGAGTACGCAGACAAGATCCCCCTCAAGTCGGGCTTCGAGGCGCGTCGAGTGCGGGTGGTGCCCGGGGCCTCGGCCCGCTTCGGCTCCTACCTGGCGCCGGGTGTGGTGATGATGCCCAGCTACGTCAACATCGGCGCTCATGTGGGCGAGAACACGATGGTCGACACCTGGGCCACCGTGGGTTCGTGCGCCCAGATCGGACGCAACGTCCACCTCTCGGGCGGCGTGGGGATCGGAGGGGTACTCGAACCGCCCCAGGCGGCCCCGGTCGTGGTCGAGGACGAGTGCTTCATCGGGTCGCGCTGCATCGTCGCCGAGGGCGCACGCGTGGGTGCCGGCACCGTGCTGGGCGCCGGGTGCATCCTCACCGGCTCGGTGCCGGTGATCGACGCCGAGACCGGTGTCGAGCTGTCCAGGGGAGAGGTGCCCCCCTGGTGCGTGGCCATCTCCGCGACCCGGTCCCGTCAGTTCACCGGCGGTGAGTTCGGCATGCCCTGCGTGTTGGTGGTCAAACGCCTCAGCGAGGGCGAACGTCACGACAAGGCCCAGCTCAACGACATCCTGAGAAGCCATGGTGCCGCCACCTGATTCGCCGGTGCCGCCCGACGCGGTACCGCCTGGCGCGGGGGCGGACATGACCGAGACGCTCCTGGCCCGCACCCAGGCCCTGGTGGACATTCCTTCGGTCAGTGGCGACGAAGGTCCCCTCGTGCAGCACCTCCAAGATGACCTGTCCGCGGTAACCGGCCTCGAGTTGACCCGGGTCGGTGACAACCTGGTGGCTCGCACCCACCTGGGACGACCCTCACGGGTGATCCTGGCCGGCCACACCGACACGGTGCCGCCCTCTGGCGGTCAGGGTTCCCGCCGTGAGGGAGACGATCTGGTCGGGCTGGGAGCGGCCGACATGAAGGGCGGCCTCGCCGTGATGGTGGAGCTGGCCCACCGCATCGGGGAACAACCGGCCCGGCTGCGCTCTGATGTGACCTGGATCTTCTACGCCCGCGAAGAGGTCGCCGCCTCCGACAGCGGTCTGTTGGAGTTGATCCAGCACCGCCCTGATCTGTTGACCGGCGATGTCGCCGTGCTGGGAGAGCCCACCGGGGGTGTCATCGAGGCCGGATGCCAGGGCACGCTGCGGGTGCGCATGACCCTGAGTGGTGCTCGGGCACACACTGCCCGACCCTGGATGGGTCGCAACGCCCTGCATCGCCTGGCAGCGGTGGTGGTGGAGGTGGCAGGCATGGCCGAGCGCCGACCGGTGCTGTCCGGGTGTGAGTTCCGCGAGGCCACCCAGGCGGTGAGCGCACAGGCCGGAGTCGCACCCAATGTCGTCCCCGATCAGGCCCAGGTGGTGATCAACCACCGGTTCGCGCCCGATCGCGACGCCGAGGCTGCCCTGGCCCACCTGCGCGAGACGTTGGGCCCGTTGTTGGAGAGTGGTGACGAGGTCGTGGTCGAAGACAGCGCGCCGGCCGCCCCGCCGGGGATCGACCACCCGCTCCTGGCTGAACTGGTGGGCCTGTCGGGCGGTGGGGTTCGGGCCAAGCTGGGTTGGACAGACGTGGCCCGGTTCGCCGAGTTGGGGATACCTGCAGTGAATCTCGGTCCGGGTGAACCGGCGCTGGCGCACACCCCAGGCGAGCGGGTCTCGGCCCAGGCATTGGCCGGCGTCTACCTCTGTCTCGAACGATGGTTGGCCGAGTGAACCTTCGGCAGAGGTATCCGGGAAGCTGAGCGGCGTGCTCGGTGTTGGAACCAACCGGCGTACGACCATCAAGCGAGGAGCACCCGTGAGCATCGAGATCGGCCAGCCGGCCCCCACCTTCAGCGTCCCCGACCAGGACGGCAATCCCGTCAGCCTGGCCGACTTCGAGGGACGGCCTGTTGTGCTGGTCTTCTACCCGTTCACCTTCACCGGGGTGTGTGAAGGTGAGCTGTGTCGGCTCCGTGACGACCACACGCAGTTCGAGGTCGCCGGCGCCCAGGTGCTGGCCATCTCCTGCAATGCCAAGCACGTGCAGAAGCGGTGGGCCGAAGAGCAGGGCTACGGCTTCCCGGTTCTCTCCGATTTCTGGCCGCACGGAGCTGTGGCCCAGGCCTACGGGGTCTTCAACGAAGCGCTGGGGTGTGCCAACCGCACCACCTTTGTGATCGGAGCCGACGGCGCCGTGGCCGACGTCATCGCCTCGGATGACCTGGGTACACCCAGAGAGCACGAGCGCTACGCGCAGGCTGTGGCCGCCTTGGCCGGCTGAGGTCAGACCGCAGCGCGGGACTCGGTGGACCAGCCGTCCTCAAGACGGTCAGCTCGGGGGACTCAGAGGCGACGCAGCACCGTGACCACCTTGCCGTAGAGCACCAGCTCGCCTGGCGAGAAGGTCATGGGTTCCAACCGCTGGTTGGCGGGTTCAAGGACCACGGCGCCGTCACGGTGACGGAGACGCTTGACGGTGGCTTCGCCACCGGGCAGGGCGGCCACCACGATGTCGCCGTCGTCGGCGCTGCGCTGGGCCCGTGTCACCACCAGGTCGCCGTCGAAGATGCCTGCGTCGATCATCGAGTCGCCCCGCACCCGGAGCATGAACAGCTCGCCGTCGCCGGTGAGGTCGGCAGGCAGGGGCAGGACCTCTTCGACGTTCTCCTGCGCGAGGACGTCGGTACCGCGGCCACATCACCCACCAGCGGCACGTGCTTGACCGGCCGTCGCTCGATGGCCGCGCCCGAGTTGGGGTCGTAGCGCACCTCGATGGCCCGGGGCTTGGACGGATCGCGGCGCAAGAACCCGAGCCGTTGCAGGGTGGCCAGGTGGGAGTGGACGGTGGAGGGGGAGGTGAGGCCCACCGCCTCGCCGATTTCGCGGACCGACGGTGGGTAACCGCGATCGACGAGTTGAGTGGAGATGTAGTCGAGGATCTGTTGCTGTCGGGCAGTCAGCTCGGTGGACGCCATGGTGATCTCCTCGGATGTGCTCTGGGCTGGGGGGCTCTCGGGGCTTCGGTGGTGCTGGGGTTGTCGCTGGCTCGAGGCGGAGATGCCGGCGACGCTCGGGGCGAACAGACGTTTGCAGGGTACCACGGTTGGTGGCCGATGCGGCGGACACCTGTTCGACGCTTGACATCGAACAGGTGTTCGTGATTGGGTGGCGGCCGTGACACGAACGAGTGTTTGTCGAACGGGCGTTCTAGCAGCCCCGGCGTCCCCCGTGGTGGATGCCCCGGTGAGATGCCTTCACGTTTCTGTCCCACCCTTCCGGGAGGATCAAGCCATGGCAGCCCCCATCCACACCCAACCCCAACCCAGCCGGCGCGTCTGCGTTCGTCCTGCTTCGCTGCGTCCCGGCACCGTGGCGCCGTTCGCCGGCTCTCTGGGCGAGCCGGTCGCCCGGTTCTTCGCGCTGGCTCCAGCCGAGTCCGCTCCGCTCCTCCTCGCCGCTTCCCCGCGCCCCGATGCGCCGGTTCCCCACCTGCCCCGCCCTGACCTACGGGTGATCCAGGGTGGGCGCGCGGGCGGCCCTCCGCCGCCGCCAGCCCGCCTGGGTCTACCGGCGCCGCCGCCTGGGTGTGGCTCTTGCCGCCGTGCTGCTGGCCGTGCTGGCCGGCATCGGGGCCCTCGCCGCTACCGGGGCCCATGGTTCTGACAGCGGTACGTCCCTCACCGCTTCCACAGAGCCCACAGAGCCCACAGAGCCCACAGAGCCCACAGAGCCCACAGTTGCCGCGTCGACCCCGTCCCCGGTCGCAGCCGTCTCCGCCTCGGGCACAGGTTCGGCCCAGTCGGTCGGCGAGACGATCACGGTTCGACCGGGTGACAGCTTGTGGTCCATCGCCGAGCGCCTGGCCCCGGGGCGTGATGTCCGACCGGTCGTCGACGAACTGGCCCGCCGCCACGGCGGGGCATCCCTCGAGGTGGGCCAGCGGCTCGACGTGACAGGTCTCGTCGAGGGCTAGGCACCTGCACGGGCGCCTGTACCAGCCGCAATGGGAGCTAGCGTCGAGGGCATGCGCTGCCCCTTCTCCGCGACGACCGACGACAAGGTCATCGACTCGCGTACAGCCGACGAGGGCAGCGCCATCCGGCGACGGCGCGAGTGCCTGGGATGCGGCCAGCGTTTCACCACCTTCGAACGCCTGGAAGAGCAGCCATTCGTGGTGGTCAAGCGATCCGGCGATCGGGTCCCTTTCGACAGGGCGAGCATCGAGGCCGGCATAGCGGCCGCTGCCAAGGGTCGGCCCGTGTCCAGCGATCACCTGGCGTCGCTGGCCACCGAGATAGAAGAAGAGGTGCGCCTCGAGAGCAACGAGGTGAGCACCGAACGGATCGGGCGTGCGGTGCTGGACCGCCTGCGCATCCTCGATGAGGTCACCTACCTCCGGTTCGCCAGCGTCTACAAGGGCTTCGACGACGTGTCGGACTTCGCGCGAGAGCTCCAGGCCCTGACCAAGGCGACCGAGCCCAAGCGGCACTGAGCCAGCCGCCCGGCGGCACCAGGTCTGCCGTAATCCGGTACTGGGTCAGCCGGCCGGGGCAGGTTCGCGTACCGCTCGCAGGAACAGGTCACCGTCTGCGGTGAGGAGGTGGGTGAGGGCGAAACGCACCGGACCAGCGATGTCGGCTCCGGCGACGATGCGTGCCGAGTCGCCTCCCACGAGCCAGGGAGCCACGGTGAGGCAGACCTCGTCCACCAGACCCGCGGACAGGAGCTGGCCGTTGAGTGAGGGCCCCCCCTCGCAGAGCACCACGCGGGCTCCGATCTCACCCACAGAGGCCAAGGCGGCCCCCAGATCGACGTCTCGTCCCTGACCGGCCAACAGGAGGTCGCCACGGTCGGCCACCTCCACCCGGGCGGCCGTTGGAGACGCCGAGGTGGTCACCACGAGCGGTGGGGGATCGCTCTCAGTGAACATCGGGGTGCCCAGGTCGAGGTTGAGCGACCGGCTCACCACTGCCAGGCGGGGAAGTGGTGCCTGACCCCGCAGCAGGCGCGCCTCTTGGATAGAGGGGTCGAGGCGGACGGGTCCGTAGCCCTCGGCGCGAACGGTTCCCGCTCCCACCAGGATCACATCGGCGAGGCTGCGCAGGGCAAGCAGCACCTGCCGGTCGCCAGGGCCGCCCAGCTTGCCGGAACGCCCAGCGGTGGCGGTGGCCCCGTCGAGGGTTGTCACCATGCCCACCAGCACCCAGGGTCGGCCGGCCGGTTCCGGCCTGTGCAGGTCGTAGACCGCTTCGGGGTCGACCTCGGCCATCGGTTCGGGCAGCAGTTGGCGCATCGTCGGACCCTACCGCCGGCTCGCCCCGGGCTTCCCGGACCTCCGGGTCTCCCCGGGCTTCCCGGACCTCCGGGTCTCCCCGGGCTCCGCCCGGCACGCCACCCAACCGGCTGGGGATCCACCCATGGTGGTTGGCCGTGGTGTTGACTCGTGGTCCCGGCGCGGGGGTACCGCCCCGGTTGTCCGTACCGGCTGTCCGTACCGGCTGTCCGTACCGGTGTCGCCGGCCGGTGAGGAGGTGGTCCCGTGCTGGTGGAGCTGACCCGTGCCGTTCGGCGGCCTCGCACCTATCCCGCTCAGGTGCGCGAGTTCACCTCCACCCTGGTCACGGCCTCGCTCTGGCCCTTCGGCCTGGGCAACGCCGAGAGCCCAGGAGGCCCGGGGGAGGTCGCTACGGCAGGGGAATCCGGCGGATCAGAAGCAGCGACCCCGGGCGCTGCGGTGGAGACCCCGGTGCTGTTGATCCACGGCTTCGGCGCCAACAAGTCGAACTGGTTGTATCTGCGCCGGTACCTGACACAGGCAGGCTTCGGGGTCGTCGACACCTTCGACTACAACCCCTTCACCGCCGACGTCCCCACTCTGGCGTTGCGCTGCGCCGAACGGGCTGCGGCCCTGCGGGACCGCTCCGGCACCGGCCGTGTGCACCTCGTGGGTCACTCCCTGGGAGGGGTCGTGTTGCGCTACGCCGTGCAGGTGACGGGTCTGGAAGGGGTAGGAGTGGCCGCAACCGTGTGCTCGCCCCACGGCGGGGTGGGCCCGGCCGGATGGGCAGGTCGGATGGGGATGCGCTGGCCCGCGGTCGTACCTCAGCTCGGACCCGACTCGTCCGTGGCCCGCATGCTGGCTGCCACCACCAGGCCCCTGCCCACACGCTTCGTGGCCTACTACACCAACCTCGACATGGTGGTTCCCGCTCGCAGAGCCATGCTCACCGCCCCGGGGTTGGGGGCCACCAACGTGCTGATCAAGGACCACGGACACCTGTCGGTGATGTTGTCCAGGCGCCTGGCAACATCGCTTGTGGCCGAGTTGAGCGCCGCTGAGGGGCTGACAGGATATGCGCCCGTCGACCGCCTTCGGCCGGGTCGGTCCTGCGCCGCCCCGGGTCAGGGTCGGGGCCACCGGCACGCAGACCAGGCCGCGACCGGAACCTGATCGCCGCCGGTTACGCCCGTCGTCCACCGACCAGGTGGGGTTTCCCACAGGTGACCGGCGGAATCCACATGGTCATCCTCTTGTAACCCACAGGCCAGAGTTCCTAGCGTGCAGTCTCGGCAACGGCTGTGGTGCGAGCGGGTGGACGGTGGTTGGCGTCTGCTTGGTGCTCGTGGCTGGCAGGGCGACTCCTGGGGGCTTCGGTTCACCGTTCGGGAAGGTGCGCAGGTGCGAACCTTCGCGAACACCCCCTGACCTGCCCGTTCGCGCCGCAGCGGTCGTTGACAGGGGAGAATCCCCGAAAACCCCTGCCTTCCCGTTGACATCGCTGTAATTACGATGGTGTAATGCAGGCCCACATCTTGTGGCCTGCGGGCCGGTTCGATCACCACACCACAACATCTTGTGTTGACTGCTGTCACACGAGAGCAGAAGGGGGGCCGGTGGTCGCTACGGTGGGGTGGGTCTTCGGTCCCAACCCAGGGGAAGCAGGCCGTCAATCCCGCCACAGGGCGGGCACGATCCGAGGAGACGCATCCATGGCCATGGCGCCCGAGCACGTTGGGATCGGCATCCGCCGCCACTTCACCGACGCAGGCACCCACCCCTACGACCAGGTCGAGCTGGGAGCGGCGCGACGCACGGATCACCAACTACCGCGACGGGGCCGTGGCCTTCGAGCAGCTCGAGGTCGAGTTCCCCGTCCGTGGTCGCTCAACGCCACCAACATCGTCGCCCAGAAGTACTTCCGGGGCACCCTGGGCACCCCAGAGCGCGAGACCTCGCTTGCGCCAGGTGGCCGACCGGGTGGTCGACACGATCACCGAGTGGGGCATCCGCGACGGCTACTTCGCCGACGACGGCGAGGCCGAGGCCTTCCGGGCCGAGCTCAAGTACCTCGTGGTCACCCAGCGGGCAGCGTTCAACTCGCCGGTGTGGTTCAACATCGGCGTCGACGGCGTCCCCCAGCAGGCGTCGGCCTGTTTCATCCTCTCGGTCGACGACACGATGGACTCGATCCTCAACTGGTACGTCGAGGAGGGCACCATCTTCAAGGGGGGTTCGGGTGCCGGCATCAACCTGTCGCGGATCCGTTCCTCCGAAGAGCTGTCGAAGGGCGGGGGAACCGCGTCGGGGCCGGTCAGCTTCATGCGGGGCGCCGACGCCGTCGGCAGGCACGATCAAGTCGGGCGGCAAGACCCGACGGGCCGCCAAGATGGTCATCCTCGACATCGACCACCCGGACATCGAAGAGTTCATCTGGTGCAAGGCCCGCGAGGAGCACAAGGCCCGGGTGCTGCGCGACGCGGGCTTCGACATGGATCTCGACGGTGCCGACAGCCACTCCATCCAGTACCAGAACGCGAACAACTCGGTGCGGGTCACCGACGAGTTCATGCAGGCCGTCGAGCACGACGACGACTGGCACCTGCGTTCCCGCACCAATGGCGAGGTCGTGCGCACCGTCCGTGCCCGCGACCTGTTCGGCCAGATCGCCCAGGCCTCCTGGGAGTGCGCCGATCCCGGGATGCAGTTCGACACCACGATCAACCACTGGCACACCGCGGCCACGACCGGGCGCATCAACGGGTCCAACCCGTGCAGCGAGTACATGCATCTGGACAACTCCGCCTGCAACCTGGCCAGCCTGAACCTGCTGTCCTTCCTGGGCGAAGAAGACGTCTTCGACGTGGCCGGGTTCCGTCACGCCGTCGAGGTGGTGTTCACCGCCCAGGAGATCCTCGTCGGCAACGCCGACTACCCCACCGATCCCATCGGGAGACAACGCCCGCCGCTTCCGCCAGCTCGGCCTCGGCTACGCCAACCTGGGTGCCCTGCTCATGGCGTTGGGCCTGCCCTACGACTCCGACGAGGGGCGCTCCATCGCGGCAGCCGTCACCGCGTTGATGACCGGTCACGCCTACACCACCTCGGCCCGCATCGCGGTCCGCATGGGCCCCTTCGCCGGCTTCACCGACAACGAGGAGCACATGGTGCGTGTCCTGGGCCAGCACTGCGCGGCTGCCGCCCACATCGACGACGACCTCGTGCCCGCCGAGCTCCTCGACGCGGCCCGGCGCTCCTGGGACGAGGCATGCGAGCTCGGTGCCGCGGTCGGGGTGCGCAACTCCCAGGCGTCGGTGCTGGCCCCCACGGGCACCATCGGGCTGATGATGGACTGCGACACCACGGGCATCGAGCCAGACCTGGGTCTCGTCAAGATCAAGAAGCTGGTGGGCGGGGGCACCATGCAGATCGTCAACCAGACCATCCCCCGGGCGTTGCGGCGCCTCGGGCTACACCCCCGACCCAGATCGACGACATCATCAGCTACATCGACGAGCACAAGTCGATCCTGGGGGCCCCACACCTGACCGCCGGCCCACGTACCGGTCTTCGCCTGCTCGATGGGTGACAACGCCATCCACTACCTCGGCCACGTCAAGATGATGAGCGCCGTGCAACCCTTCATCTCGCGGGGCCATCTCCAAGACCGTCAACATGCCCGAAGAGGTCACCGTCGAAGAGGTCGAGCAACTCCACCTCGACGCGTGGAAGCTCGGGCTGAAGGCTGTGGCCATCTACCGGGACAACTGCAAGGTCGCCCAGCCTCTCTCGCAGGCCAAGAAGGAGGGCGAACCTCCGCCGACGGTTCGGCCGCGGTACAGGTGGTGGAGCGCATCGTGGAGACGGTCGTGCACAAGCCCTTCCGCGAGAAGCTGCCCCGCAACCGGGCGTCGCGCACCTTCGAGTTCCGGGTGGCGGACTGCAAGGGCTTCGTGACCGTCGGCGAGTACGAGGACGGCCGGGCGGGGGAGATCTTCATCCGGGTGTCCAAGCAGGGCTCCACCCTGGCGGGGATCCTCGATGCCTTCGCCATCTCGATCAGCCACGGTCTCCAGTACGGGGTTCCGCTGCGCAGCTTCGTCGAGGCCTTCACCGGCATGCGCTTCGAGCCCGCCGGCATGACCGACGACCCCGACATCCGGATCGCCACCAGCCTGTTCGACTACCTCTTCCGACGCCTGGCCCTCATGTACCTGTCTCCGGCCGAGCGGGCCGAGCTGAACATCTTCTCCACCGAAGAGCGGATGCAGCCCACCCTGCCCGGGGTCGAGGAGTCCGTGGTCGAGACCCGCCAGGGCCACGACATCCCCGCCGATCCCGCCTTCGATCCCATCGGCGTCGGAACTGGTCGTCGCAGATGTCGGCGACGGTGGTCAACGCACCCGACGCCCCCATGTGCATGCAGTGCGGCGTGCAGATGATGCAGGGCGGGTTCGTGCCACGCCTGCCCCAGCTGCGGCACCACCAGCGGCTGCAGCTGAGTCCGGGCCCTGGGCCCGTGCCCTGGGTCCGGGCCATGATGGGCGGGTGGGTGCCCGAGAGCTGATCGCGACCATCGGGGTAATCGGCCTGCTGGCCCTGGCCTGGGTGGGGTCGTTCCCCTCCGGTGCCGGTGCCGGTGCCGGTGCCGCTGGGGTTCTCGGCGGTGACATGCCGATCGAGGCCACGACCTTGCCCGAGCTCCCCGGGGGTGCCGGTCGCATCATCCCGCCCCCGAACGGGGGGAGCGAACCCACCCACGCCGGTGACCGTGGAGGGTGGCAACAGGGCCTCGTCGCCGTCCTGGTGCTGGGTGGCATCGCCCTGGTCGCCCTTTTCGCCCTGCGTGACGCCCGCCGGTCGGGCCCGGGAGGGCAGCGGGGTGGGGAGCCACACGACGAACGGCCCTGATGGGTGCCGCCTGGGTGCGGGCACCCGGGCTGGCTACCATGCCGTGCCCCCGACGAAAGGCTTTCTCGTGAGACGAATCCTGCCCCTACTGGTGGGCCTGGCCCTGCTCGGCGCTTCCTGCGGCTCCAGCGACGACGGTGACGACATGTCCGCGGGCGCTGGCGGTCAGGAGGAAGGCGGGACGTCGGCTACCGGCGGCGAGTTGTTGCCCGCGGGGGTCGAGGTGGTCTCGGTGTCCGACGACCAGAGCCAGGCACCCGAGGTGGAGTTGGAACCCACCGACGCGACCCCCACCGAGCTCGTCATCGAGGACGTGGTCGCCGGAGACGGGGACACCGTCGAGGCGGGCGCCACCGTGGAGGTGCAGTACCTGGGCCTCCTGGCCGACGGAACCGAGTTCGACTCGTCCTGGTCACGGGGAGCATCGGCCACCTTCGGGCTCGACCAGGTGATCCCCGGGTGGGGTCAGGGTCTGGTTGGCATGCAGGTCGGAGGGCGCCGGGTCCTGGTGATCCCCGCCGATCTCGCATACGGGCCCAGCGGTACCCCCGACGGAACCATCCCCCCGGGCGCGACGCTGGTCTTCGTGGTGGACCTGGTGGCGGTGGTTCCCCCTCCACCACCTGGAGCGACGGTCGCAACGGTCTCCGATGATCTCGACACCCGCCCCGAGGTCGACCTCGAGCCCGCCGAAGCGGCTCCTACCGAGGTCGAGGTCGAGGACGTCGTGGCCGGCGACGGTGACGAGGTGGCCGCCGGTGACACCCTGACCGTCCAGTACCTGGGCCTTCTGACCGACGGCACCGAGTTCGACTCGTCGTGGTCGACAGGCGAACCCGCCACCTTCCCCATCGACGGGGTGATCCCCGGATGGCAGGAGGGTCTGGTCGGGATGCAGGTCGGAGGGCGCCGGGTCCTGGTGATCCCCTCCGATCTCGGCTATGGGCCCAGCGGTACCCCCGACGGAACCATCCCCCCCGACGCCACCCTGGTGTTCGTGGTCGACCTGATCTCCATCGCCTGATTCCGGAGCCGCGCGGGGCCGAGCCTCACCCGGGGCGTTCGACCACAGCCGAAGCCAGGCGCATCAGTGGCCAGGTGGCCAACGCAGGTCCGATCACCCACAGGGGTCGTTGCAGCCACCAGCCGGTGTCGGGAATCCCGGCCCGCTCGATGCCGGCGAGCACCAGCATCCCCGCGAACAGCGCGTACCCGGAGAAGTGCCAGAGGTACAGGGCCATGGCGTGGCGGTTCGCCCATTTCAGCGTCGAAGCCGCCCCTCCCCCAGAAAGCCAACCCGAAAGGCGTCGACGGAGGATGAGCAGCGCGCCGACCTGTATGCAGGTGAGGGCCAGTAGACACACCGTGGGAGGGGCCACGTTGGAGAAGGCATCGCCGGGAACGCCCACCATCGAGTGGGGGTACGGCCCCATCTGGGTCAGCGCGACCAGACCCGCTAGGCCGGCCACCGCCAGCACGGCCCCGACCGCCTCGGGGCGCAGCCGTGGGAGCCGGCGCGGTGGCCCGGACCACCAGAAGCCGAGCTGGTGGGCGAAGCCGTAGACGAAGACGAAGTTGGCCCATTCGATCCAGGCCACCCCCGCGACCAGGCGGGCCCCGTCCACGACCACTGCGGCTGCCACCAGGGCTGCCAAGGTGGCCACCGGGAACCGCTGGTGGGCCCGGGCGGCAAGTGGGGTCAGGGCAGCCATCACCAGGTACACGCCGAGGAACCACAGCGGAGAGACCAACAGGACCAGCCCCCGGTCGACCCAGCCGGCACCGGGTGCGGCCCACCGCAGGGCCGCCCAGATCGCCGAGAGGGGCATGACGAGAGCCAGTGTCGGGGTGAGGAGGCGATGGAACCGCCGGCCCAGGAAGGCCAGGTCTCCTTTTCCCCGGGTACGGGCCCGCTGCCAGGCCTGGAAGTGGACCGCGCCGCCGACGACGAAGAAGACCGGCATGACCTGGAGCACCCAGGTCGCGGCCCACAGCCCGGGCGTGGTGGCGATGGGGTTGGAGGCGTGGGGTCCGTCCGGGCGCCAGACGAGCACCGTGAACACCCAGTGCCACAGCACGACCACTCCCAGGCTGGCCGCCCGGAGAGCATCGAGTACCGGGTCGCGCCCCGCACGGCGCGCTGCGGGAACACGGCGCGCTGCGGGAACACGGCGCGCTGCGGGGTGTGTGGGATCGAGGCTCGTCGTCATGGTTGCCAAGGTGCCGCTCGGAGACCTCGACGCCCACTGGGAGAAGCCCTCAGTTCGCCCCGGGACACCCCCAGGGCGCCCTGTCCCGTAGCGCTGTTCCCTGGCGCTGTCAGGTCAGGTTGTCTCGTCGCGCTGTCCCGGGACCGGTAGCGTCGGTCCGATGTCGGGCACCATTGCCGTGCCTCCCGCCGGCACCCAAGAGCCTGATCCCGGGCCCGGGTGGGGGTTCCCCGCGGTGCCGCGGCGATGGTTGCAGGCGTCGATGCTCGGAGCGGGCTTGGCGGCCGTCGTGTTCGTGTTGGTGCTGTCCGTCGGGCGAAGTGAGGTTACAAGCGCTCCCACCGGCGACTTCTACGACCTCCAGGCCCGGGCGTGGTTCGACGGTAGATGGGACATCGCCGACCGGGTCGACCCGGTGACCGGGTCGGTCACCAGCCCCCTGTCCTATGAGGCCATCGTGATCGACGGGCGAGACTACCTGTACTACGGGCCGGTCCCTTCGTTGCTCAGGGTGCCCTTGCTGGCCGTCACCGACACCCTCGATGGCGAGCTGACCCAGGCTTCGATGCTGGTGGCCTTCGTGGTGAGCCTCGTGGCGCTCACCGTGTTGGGTTGGCGTGTGCGCTGGTTGGTGCGGGGCCCGGCGGTCCCCCTGGGGCGGGGTGAGGTGTGGGGTGCGGGCGTGACCACTGCCGCGGTCGGCACCGGAACGGTGTTGGCCTACCTGGCCAGCCAGCCCACCGTCTACCACGAGGCAGAGCTGTGGGGTGCCGCCCTGGCCCTCGTTGCCTTCGTGCCGGTGCTGGCCCTGGCCGTCCGCGTGGCGCCGCCTCCGGCTGCCACCGTTGCGCTGGCGTCGGGGGCAGCCACCCTGGCGCTGATGACCAGGGCGTCGGTTGGGGCCGGCCCGGTGGTGGCGCTGGGGCTGCTGGCGGGCCGCGAGATCGTGCGGGCCGTCCGCCGGCCCGGCACCCTACCGGGCTCGTCGCGCGGGTCACTGCCGGGCTCACTGCCGGGCACACCGGCGGGCTCTGCGTCCGACTCGTCCCCTGGGTCCGAGCCGGCCCCGCACGAGCGACAGCCGGGGGCTTGGTCGTTGCTCGCTGCGCTGGCTCTGGTCGCGGCCTGCACCCTGCCCCTGGCCGTCTACGCCGCGGTGAACCACGCCCGTTTCGGAACCTTCTTCCAGCTCCCATTGGACCAACAGGTGTTCTCGGACATCGACCCCGGCCGCCAGGCTGCGCTGGCTGACAACGGAGGCAGCCTTTTCGGTCTCCGCTTCCTGCCCTCCACCCTCTGGCAGTACAGCCGGCCCGACGCCCTGGACCTGGACGGGTTGGTGCCCTGGGTGACATTCCCCCGAAGCCCAGCCACGGTCATCGGCGATGTCACCTTCGACACCCGGGACGAGGCGTCCTCGGTGCCGGCCACCATGCCCGCCCTGGTTGCCCTTGGCGTGGTCGGTGTGGTGGCCATGGTGCGCCATCGGCGCCTGCGGCCGCTGGCCTGGCCGGTGGCAGGAGCAGTGGTGGGCACGGTCCCGGTGTTCACGATCGCCTTCATCGCCCACCGCTACCTGGCCGACCTGGTGGTACCGCTCCTGTTGTGCTCGCTCGCCGGTCTCCACGCGCTGGTCGCCTGGTGGCCCCGCGCTCGGCCCCGGCAGCGATGGCTCGCAGGTCTCGCCCTGGGTGTCGCGGCGGTGTGGGGAGTGGTCGCCAACCTCGCCCTGGCCCTCGAGTACCAGCGACTCATCGCCCCCGTGGATCCCGCCACACGCACAGCCTTCGTTGCCTGGCAGTACACGCTGGCGTCCGGGAGCCCCCGGGTGCAGGAACGGTCCGAGACACCCGAGGGCGACCAGCCGGGCCGGCGCGGCGACATCGTGGCGGTGACGGGATCCGGCGGCTCCTCCGCGGTGTGGTGGACCGACGGCTTTTCCTGGACCGAGCTGGCCGGTCTGGAGTGCTCGGGTGTGGGTGCGGGCCGAGAAGCCACGCACCCGTAGCGGCCGGGGCGGGCTCTGGTCTAGCGGCGCCGTCGGTCGCCGTCGTCGGGCACCAGCGAGCTGGGAGCAGAGCGCAACCCCGTGACGATGGCGTCGGCGCACAGAGCGACCGACAAGGCCCACCGGCTGGCCTCGTCACCGAGCAGATCCAGGGCGGCCTCCTGGGGGGCCCAACGGGCCACCGAATCGTGGGGGAGGGGCCTCTCGCTTCGTTCACCCAGGTCGACCCGGTAGTAGTCGCAGTGCAGCCGGACGCCGCCCTCGTCGGCCGGGTGCAGTACGGCCCGCTGGAACAAGGTTGCCTCGGTGACTTCGTGGCCCGTCTCGGCCTGCACCAGACGAGCCAGGGCTGTTTCGGTCTCGGTGTCCTCGACCGGCCCGCCCGGCAGCGTGAAGTGCACGCCGTCGTCCAGGACCAGGACGCGGCCGCGGTCCAAGACCAAGGCCAGGGCCCGCTGCTGGTCTGCGGACGCGAGCACCTGCTCGTCTCCGAACTGCCTCACACCCCTGGTGATCGCCACTGCACCTCTCCAGGACACGGCCGGGTCCTCGCTACCCGATCGGTCACCCTAGCCGAACCTCGTACGAGTGCCACAGGTCACAGGTCACAGGTCACAGGGCTCCCAGGCGGGCCAGCATGGCGGGGGGCACACTCGGGTCGCCGCGGGCCAGCATGGCGGCGCGCTCCACGTTCACGACGTCGAGATCCCGGTGGGACCAGTCGTCCCATGGTCCCGCAGGGATGGCGTCTGGGTCGCCGTCGGCTTCGACACAGGCGTAGAGGTAGGCCTGGAGGGCCACCACATCGTCGGGGTCGCCGACCGGGCCCACGCCGGGCACGATCACCGCTCCCCAGCCGGCCAGCTCGCCCAGTTGGTCGGCCCAGGCGGAGGGATCGCCGTCGAAGGCGTTGGGGGTCACCCCGAAGCTACAGAGCGCGCCAGAGAACACGACGTTGGCCTCGGGCACCTGCACCACCAGGTTCTCCCCCTGTTGCCCCCGTACCGGCAGGGCCAGAACTCGTGGGCTCAGCCAGGCTGCCTCGTCGACGATGTGGGTGATGGGCCGGGTGACCATGCGGTCGTCCAGCTCGGCGGCCAGGTCGGGGTATAGGGCCCGGTAGCCGGCCAGGTTGGGGGGCTGGTCCAGGTGGGCGCTGGTCTGGGAGCGCCCGTAGCGTCCAGCGGCCGTGAACTGGGCGGCGCCGCCGACCGAGGTGATGTGGCTGCTGGTCAGCACCACTCTCCGCACCCGCAGGCCTTGCTCGCTGAGAGAGGCTCCGAAGGCCAGCCACTGGGAAGGGGCCAGCAGGGTGTCGACCACGGTGGTGCCGTCGTCGTCGACCACGACCCCGGCGTTGGGGTGACCGGGGCCGGGGTCGGTGGCCAGCCATGCCCACACGCCGTCCCCGAGTGGGACCAGGGTTCCCGGTGGTGTCTCCATGAGAATTGTGGTCGACCCCGGCGAGGCTACCGGCAGATCCGCCGCCTCCGATTCTTTGACCGATACTGAGCGATAATCGCTCAGTATCGGTCAAAGAACGCGAGGGACGCGACGGGGAGGACGCGAGGGACGCGACGGGGAGAACGCGAGGGACGCGACGGGGAGAACGCAAGGGACGCGACGGGGAGGACGCGAGGGACGCGGGACGCGACGCGGGGAGGGGGATCAGCCGGCGGTGGTGGAGATGCCGCCGTCCACGGGGATCACGGCGCCCGTCAGGTAGGAGCCGGCCCGCGAGGCGAGGAAGATGGCCGTGCCCGCCATGTCGTCGGGTCGGCCGATGCGGCGCAGGGGTGTGGACGCCACGATGGCGTCCCCGAAGGCGTCGAGGGTGGCGGCCATCATCTTGGAGGGGAACGGCCCGGGGGCGATGGCGTTCACCGTGATGTCCTGGGGGGCCAGCTTTCGGGCCAGTACCCGGGTCAGGTGGTGTACGGCAGCCTTGGAGGTCGAGTAGGCGTAGGTGTCCATCTCGGGGACCCGCAGCCCGTCGATGGACCCGATGTTGATCACGCGGGCGGGGTCGTCGTGGGTGCCGGCTGCGGCCAGGCGGGGTGTCAGGGCCCGGGTGAGGTAGAAGACGCCCTTGACGTTCAGCTCGAGCACCTTGTCCCAGGCGCTGGCCGGGTACTCCTCGTAGGGGGCACCCCAGTTGGCGCCGGCGTTGTTCACCAGCACGTGCAGGGCCGGTTCGCGCCCGGCCAGGGCGTCGGCCAGGCGGCGGCACTCGTCTTCGGTGGACAGGTCGGCGGGCAGGGCTGTGCAGTGCCCGCCACCGGCTGCCAGCTCGGCGGCCAGAGCACGGCAGGCGTCTTCCTTGCGCGAGGAGATGTAGACGCGGGCACCACCGGCGACGAAGCCCCGGGCGATCATCTCGCCGATTCCCCGGCTTCCGCCGGTGACCAGCACCGCCTTGCCGGCCACCGAGAACAGCTCGGCGGGATCGGACCAGGAGTCGGCTGAGGGAGCGGCGGAGCCTTCTGGGGGAGTCATGGCCGGTGAGGCTACCGCGGCCGCCCTGGCCTACTCTGGTCCGAGCCGCCGCGCCAGGGGGAGCGGAGGCGAAGTCAGGGGGAGGGAGGGGGAGCGAAGGGAAGTGACCGGTACCCGGGAGCTGCGGCTCCGTCACGACGTCGAGTTCATCGCCAGCGTGTACGACGCTGCGCCGGTGGGCCTGGCGGTGTGGACCGACGAGGGGCGCCTGCTCCACGCCAACCCGGTGTTCTGCCAACTGGTGGGTCGCGAGCCCGACGAGCTGGCCGGCGTGCTCTTCGAATCGCTCATCGACCCCGGCGAAGCCTCGGCCCTCGTGGGACGGATCGCCGACTTGTGGGCGGGACGACGGAACTTCGTCGAAGCCGACGTGCGCTGCACGGCTCCCGGCGATCGCGAGCTGTGGCTTCGGGCCCAGCTCGTGCCCGTCTACGGCCCCGAAGGTGAGCCCGAGTATCTGATCTCCCACATCTTCAGCTTCGCCGGCCGACCCGAGCGCGACCCTCAGCTGCACCGCCTCGCCCACCACACCCCGGTCATGCTGTGGCTCACCGACACCGAGGGCCGGGCCCGTCTGGGGAACCGCACCTGCTTCGAGTTCCTGGGTGCCAGCCACCACACCGATGACCTGGCCCGGGTGTGGGTGGATGCCATGCACCCCCGTGACCTGGCCGCAGCCCGTGCGGGTGTCGCCCGCGCCATAGGGTCCCGGCGTCCCTTCGAGTTCGTGGCCCGCTCGCGGCGTCGCGACGGGACCTGGCGCTGGCTGCACCACCGCGCCTGTCCGGTGTTCGACGGCGACGGCGGCTTCGAGGGCTACGCCGGTGCCAGCCTCGACGTCACCGACAACGAGCTCACCCGTGCCGCGCTGCGCGACTCCCAGCGTCTGTTCGAGACGATCTCCGAAGCCGGCCCCGTGGCTGTGGTGCGCACCGACACCGAGGGGCGCATCACCTACATGAACGGTCGCTGGGACGACATCGTCGACCGGCCCCAGGACCGCCTACCCGACTTCGGTTGGCGCGACATCATCCGTCCCGAAGACGTCACCCGGATCCTGGAAGCAGGCATCCAATCGGTGCTGGCCCGCAGCCCGTTCACGCTTCGTGTGCGCGCCTTCGACGCCGTCCGTAGTGGCGATCTCGTCGACCAGCCACCCGAGTTCTGGGGCGAGCTGCGGGCGGCACCGGTCTTCGACGCCGACGGCGACCACACCGGCTTCGTGGCCACACTCATCGACGTGTCGGCCGAGGTGGCCGCCAAGGACCGAGCAGACCGCCTCGCCCAGGTGCTCGACGCCAGTTTGGACTACGTGCTCATCGCCCTGCCCACTGGTGCGGTCACCTACCTGAACGACGCAGCCGCTCGGGCTTTCGAGGTGTCGGCCCGGCCCACCGAACCCGACGCCCTGTTCCTGTGGGACCTGCTCGACCGCGAATCGGTCGAGCGCTACTACGAGATCATCGAGCCCATGCTCCACCGCGAGGGGGTCTGGCGAGGAGAGCTGACCATGCTTCGCCGGTCCGGTTCCCCGGTTCCGGTTTCGGCGCAGCTCCTGGCCCACCGCGACGGTGACCGCCTGGAGTCGGTGTCGGTTGTGGCCCGGGACATCACCGAGCTGAAGGCCGCCGAAGAGCAGCTCCGACACCTGGCCACCCACGACAAGCTCACCGGGTTGGCCAACCGGGCACTGCTGTACGACCGGTTGGATCAGGCGCTGGCCCGGGCACAGCGCTGGGGGCGGGAGTGGCGCTCATGTACTGCGACCTGGACCGCTTCAAGCCGGTCAACGACGAGCTGGGTCACGACGCCGGTGACGCCGTGCTGGTCGAGGTGGCGGAGCGCATCAACCAGCTCGTGCGTGACACCGACACCGCCGCCCGGGTCGGCGGTGACGAGTTCGTGGTCCTGGTCGAAGGGGTGGGTGACCTGGCGCTGCTGCGTGGCGTGGCCGACAGGCTGCTCGACTCGGTGCGAGCCCCCATCCAGGTCGGTGAGAGGCCGCCACGTCTCGGTGAGCGTGTCGGTCGGACTGGTGTTGGCGCCCGAGGGTTGCACCGACGCCGACGAGCTCATGAACCTGGCCGACCGGGTCATGTACCGGGCCAAGGCTGCGGGTCGCGATCGGGTGGAGCAGCTGGGCAACGGCACCTGATGGAGGGACGCCTGCCCGGTGTGGCGGGCGAGCTGTGGTTCCGAGACACCGGGCGGGGTGGGAACGCCCCGACGCCGGGACCGACGCTGATCGTGCCGGGGGCCGCCAACGAAGCCGATCTGGTCGACCTGGAGACGCCCGGCCGGCGCGTCGTGTTCTACGACACGGCCGGGCGGGGCCGTTCCCAGACCGTCGCCCCGAGCCGGCAGCACTTCGCCGACCAGGTGAGTGACCTGGCCGCGGTGCGTGCCGGGCTGGGCATCGATCGGGCCGGGGTGCTGGGGTGGTCGTTGTGGGCGGGGGTGGCTGCCCTGGACGCCACCACCCACGCCGACCAGGTGTCCTGCCTGGTGCTTGTGGCGCCGGTCGGTCTTCATCTCGGCGCCGGTGGCGGATCGGTGGAGGCCCCGCCGGGGGTGCTGGCCCACCTCGACCAGTTGCGGGCCGCAGGGGTCGACCGCGACGACCCCGAGGCCTTCTGCCAGGCCTGGCGGTCCGCCTACCTGCCCCTCCAGCTCGCCGACCCGGCCGCCGCGTCCAGCGGTGCGGTCACGCCCGTGCCGCCATCCCAACGAGTGGCCCGACCGGGTCACCGCCACCCTCGCCCACCTGCTGGTGGACCTCGGCCGATACGACTGGCGGGCCACACTGGGCGGCCTCGAGGTGTCCCCACCCTGGTGGTGCACGGGACGGCTGACGAAGGCAACCGAGTCGCGGCCGAGGAGTGGGTCGCCACGTCTACCCGTGGCCCGCCTGCTGCGCCTGGAGGGTGTGGGCCGGCTGCCTTGGCTGGAGGTCCCGGCCATCTTCGCAGCTGCGGTGGGCGACATGTTGGCGGGCCGCTGGCCCGAGGCTGCCGAGGGGCCCACGTGACCGTGCGGCGGCCCGAAGTACTCAGCTAGTCTCGATCCACCTTGCCGGAGTCGTCCGACCTGCCAGAGGAGTGGTGAAGTGGCGGACCAGACCAGCGGTGGTGCGACCCGAGTCGACCGGCGCTGGCTTCTGGCGGCCGGTGCGGGCACGGCGACGGGGCTGTGGCTGGCCCCCTCGGTGTATGCCGTGCAGGTGGCCGCCGCGGGTTCGGGAACGGTGGGCACCACCACCACGACCGATGTGCCCCCGGTGCCCTTCGACTACGGGCCGCTCCAGGCTGCCGATGCCAACGGACTGATGCTGCCCGCCGGGTTCAGCTCGCGGGTGGTGGCCACCTCGGGGGCTGTGGTGTCCGGTACGGCCCACGTGTGGCACCCCAACCCGGACGGGGGGGCCTGCTTCCCCGCCGGGGGAGGCGGGTGGATCTACGTCTCCAACGCCGAGACCAGCAGCGGCGGCGGAGGGGTGGGGGCGTTGCGTTTCGCGGCAGACGGCACGCTGGTCGACGCGTACTCGATCCTGTCGGGAACCTCCCGCAACTGCGCCGGGGGACCGACCCCGTGGGGCACCTGGCTGAGCTGCGAGGAGATCGCGCTGGGCCAGGTCTACGAGTGCGACCCCACCGGGGCCACCGCCGCGGTGGTACGCCCGGCGATGGGACGTTGGAACCACGAGGCCGCAGCCGTCGACCCACCGACCTGTCACGTGTACCTCACCGAGGATCGCAGCGACGGGTGCCTGTACAGGTTCCGGCCCGCATCGGGCAACGACCTGTCCTCGGGCACCCTGGAGGTGGCGGTGGGTGCCGGATCGGTTCTCAGTTGGGTACCGGTGCCCGACCCTGACGGTGCGCCCACCGACACCCGCTACCAGGTGGCTGGAGTCCGTCGCTTCAACGGAGGCGAAGGCATCTGGTACCACGCCGGGGCCATGGTGTTCACCACCAAGGGCGACAACCGGGTGTGGCGCCTCGAACTGGCCACCATGTCGTTGTCCATCGTCTACGACGACGACACCAGCTCGCCCAACCCGCTCTCGGGGGTGGACAACATCACGGTGTCCAACGCCGGCGACCTGGTGGTGGCCGAGGACGGCGGGAACATGGAGCTGTGCCTTATCGACCCGACGGGAACACCAGCGTGCTGCTGCGTCTCACCGGCGTCTCCGGGTCCGAGATGACCGGACCGGCCTTCAACCCCGCCGGTGACCGGCTCTACTTCTCGTCCCAGCGCAACCCCGGGGTCACCTACGAGGTCACCGGCCCGTTCCGCTGAGCACGCGCCGCGCTCGGCCCGCCCGTTCAGAAGCGGGTGCAGGCCAGCAGGCGATCCAGGACGGCGACCTCACCGAACACCTCGAGCCCGTCGGTGGGCCGGCGGTGCCACAGCACCAGGAACAGGTCGCCGGCGGGACCACGGGCGGCCACGTCGCCCTTGGCGTGCTCGTGACGTACCGCCAGCTCGTCTCCCAGCTCGATCAGCCACTCGCCGTCGGCGTCGGTGGCGTGCAGGTGCACCGTCGCCGGCACACCGGGCTGGTAGGCGAGGGGCGCGTAGGTGGCCAGCACCTCGTCGATGCCGTCGACGGCCATCTCGGCGACCACTCCCGAGTCGGTGCCCCGAACGGCCTGCTCGGCGTCAACCCGGTGCACCGAGGTCTCGTGGGCCAGGCGCCTCATCCACCACGCCGCGGGTCGGGGCCCGGCCCATGTGTGCACGAGACCCTCGGGGTCGGCGCCATCGAGGACCTCGAGCACAGAGTCGAGGGCCCCGGTGGCGAAGGGTTCCAGCGCCTCACCCTTGGGAGGGACGGGCAGCGAGGCCGGATCGACCGGCTCGGGGGCCTGCTCGACGCAGGCGGCAACCCACGCCCAGAGCCCGGCCACGTGACGGCCCAGCTTCTCGGCGGTCCAGGGTTCACAGGCGGGCACCGCTGTCCCGGGTGCGGAGGCGACCAGGTCGACGAGCAGGCGGCCGTCGGAGGCCAGCGCAGCGAGGAAGGAGTCGTTGCGGGGCGGGTCGGCGGGCGGGTCGGCGGGCGTGTGGGGTGGGTCTGGGGGCACGCGGGTGGGCATGGCCGCCAGCGTAGGTTCTAGCCTCGGCGTCGATGAGCGACTACCAGGCCCCCCTCAAAGACATCGACTTCGTGCTCGACCACCTGGTCGACCTGGACGAGCTGTGCCAGCTCGAGGCTTTCGCCGAGCTGGACCCCGCCACCCTCAAAGGAGTCGTGGCCGAGAGCGCCCGGCTGGTGCAGGACGTCGTGGCGCCGTTGAACCTGCCCGGTGATGTGGCGGGATCGACCCACGACCCCGCCACAGGTGCGGTGACCACCCCGGATGGCTTCGTCGACGCCTACCGCAGGTACGTGGAGGCGGGATGGCCGGGCGTGGCCTTCCCGCCGGCCTACGGAGGAGGTGGGTTCCCGTGGCTGATCGGGCTCACGCTCCAGGAGGTGCTCACCTCGGCGAACATGTCGTTCTCGATGTGCCCACTGCTCACCCAGGGCGCCATCGACCTGCTGTTGAACCACGGCAGCGAGCAGCTGAAGGAGGTCTACCTGCCCCGCATGGTCACCGGCGAGTGGACGGCCACCATGAACCTCACCGAGCCCCAGGCCGGTTCGGATGTGGGTGCGCTGACCACCAAGGCGGTGCCCGCTCCCGACGGCAGCTACCGCGTCACGGGCCAGAAGATCTTCATCACCTTCGGTGACCACGACATGGCCGACAACATCGTGCACCTGGTGCTGGCCCGCACCCCCGACGCCCCGCCGGGCACCAAGGGCATCTCCTGCTTCGTCGTGCCCAAGTTCCTGGTGGGTGACGACGGCAGCCCGGGTGAGGCCAACGACGTGCGCTGCGTGTCCATCGAGCACAAGATGGGCATCAAGGCGAGCCCCACCTGCGTCATGGCCTACGGCGACGCCGGCGAGGGGGCGGTCGGCTACCTGGTCGGCGAGGAGAACCAGGGAATGCGCTACATGTTCACGATGATGAACAACGCCCGGCTCTCGGTGGGCCTCGAGGGCCTGGCCCTCGCCGAGCGGGCCTACCAGGATGCGCGGGCCTACTCTCAAGAGCGCCGCCAGGGGCGGGCGGTGGGGGCACCTCCCGGTGAGCAGTCCCCCATCGTCGAGCACGCCGACGTGCGTCGCATGCTGTTGACCATGAAGGCTCAGATCGAGGCCATGCGGGCGCTGTTGTACGTGTGTGCCGAAGGGGTGGACCTGGCCGGCCACCACATCGACCCGGGCATCCGCGAAGCCAAGCAGGACCTGGTCGATCTGCTCATCCCCGTGGCCAAGGCCTGGTGCACCGACACCGGCATCGAGTGCACCTCTCTGGCTATCCAGGTCTATCGGCGGCATGGGCTTCATCGAAGAGGCAGGCGTGGCCCAGCACTACCGCGACGCCCGGATCACCTCGATCTACGAGGGCACCAACGGGATCCAGGCCATGGACCTGGTCGGCCGCAAGCTGCCCATGGCCGGGGGCGAGGCCATCAAGGACTTCCTGACCATGATGGCTACCGTCGACGCCCGTCTGGCCCGACGCCCTGTCGAGTTCGTGACGTTGCGGGCCAACTTCGACCGGGCACTCACCTGCCTGGTCGAGTCCACCATGTGGATCATGAAACATGGTGCCTCCAATCCCCAGGACGCGCTGGCGGGCTCGGCGGCCTACCTGCGGCTCTTCGGAATCACCGTGGGAGGGTGGCTGATGGCCCGCCAGGCCCTGGCGGCACGCGAGGCCCTCGACGCGGGGGTGGACGACCCCGGCTTCTACGAGGCCAAGATGGCCACGGCCCGCTTCTACGCCGAACAGATCCTGCCGCTGACGCTCGGGCTGAGCGACATCGTGCAGGCCGGCAGCGACGCCGTGGTCGGCTTCCCCGCCGACCGGCTGTGAGCTGGCCCCCCGAAGCGTGTCCTGACCGGTAGCGTCGGCACCCGTGGTGCCCGCGACCTTCGCCTCCATTCCCAGCCCGTCCAGCTCGTCCTTCGAGCTCGGGGGACTGCGCCTGACCGCCTACGGGCTGATGATCGCCCTGGGGGTGGTTGCCGCGGTCGAGCTTGCCAGGTCGCGCTGGCGGGCCCGGGGCGGCGACCCCGACGACATCGGCACCCTCGCCATCTGGGCGGTGCCCGCCGGGCTCGTCGGGGCCCGCCTCTACCACGTCGCCACCGACTGGAACCGCCTCTACGCCGATGCTCCCCTCGACGCGGTGAAGATCTGGGACGGCGGTCTGGGCATCCCCGGCGGGATCGCCCTGGGAGTGGCGGTCGGGTTGATCGTGGCCCGCCGGCTGGGCATCAACCTGCCCGTGGGCCTGGACATGGTGGCCCCCGCCCTGCCCTTGGCCCAAGCCATCGGCCGGTTGGGCAACTGGTGGAACCAGGAGCTCTACGGCCGGCCGACCGACCTGCCCTGGGGTCTGGAGATCGCCCCCGAGCACCGCCAGGCCGGCTACGAGGCCTTCGCCACCTTCCACCCGACGTTCCTGTACGAGATGTTGTGGAACCTGGCTCTGGTCGGGTTCCTGATCTGGATCGACCGCCGTGGCGTGTTGCGCCCGGGTCGTCTCTTCGCCGTCTACGTGCTGGGCTACGGCCTGGGCCGGCTGTGGGTGGAGATGCTGCGGATCGACACGGCCACGCGCCTGGCCGGTCTGCGGGTGAACGAGTGGATGAGCCTGACGATCATCGTCGGGGCAGCCGCCTTCCTGGTGCTGGGCGGGCTGCGGCGGCGCCCCGGGGACACCGACGATCCCTATACCGACGGCCACCGCTGGGATCCCGAAGCCGAGTCCACCGACGCATCCGAGCCCACCGACGAGCCCGAGTCCGAGCCCGAGCCCGAGCCCGAGCCAGAAGTCGCCGGTCCTGCTGAGCCGTGAAGGTGAGCCCCAGAGCGGGGGTCAGCTGGCGTTGCTCGAGCGTGATGTGGCCAGGCGGTCCAGGTGACTGGTGCCCCGGACCACCTTTGCCAGGCGGTTGCAGGCGTGGTGCTCGGAGAGGTCGCGGGCCCGACGTGACGGCGGAGAGGCCAGCAGGTCGCGCACGTCGAAGGCGATGGCGTACAGGCGTACCCGGTCGAACTGGCGGGGGTGGGAGAACATGGCCGGGTGGTCCTCGGCCAGCCAGAAGGGCACCTCGGTGTAGTCGGCGGCCAGGGTGAGGTGCTCGTAGTCCTCGGCCACGCAAAGGTAGGGGTAGGCGCAGAAGCGCAGGAACACGTCGAGCTCGAGGTCGGAGGGGGCGGCCTGGGCATACTCGAGGTCGAGCAGGGCCGTGACCCGGGTGCCGTCCCACAGGATGTTCTCGAAGTGCAGGTCACCGTGCACGCTGCCCTGGTGCTGCCAAGGGTCCAGAGCGGGGGCGGTGTCGCGCACGATGCGCTCGGCCTCCTGGATGAGGCCGGCGTCGACATGGTCGAGCTCGCGCGCCCGGGCCAGGCCTTCCAGCAACGGGGCCACCGGGTTGAGCGACCCGGCCGGCCCCAGCAGCTGGGGGCTGGTGGCCTCGGGAAGGTCGTCGGGGAAGGGGAACTCGTGGAGGGCCAGCAGGTGGGTGGAGAGCTGGCGGACGGCCTCGCGGCGCTCGCCGCGCGTCATCGCTGGCCAGCAGCGCGAGAGCACCAGGCCCGATACACGCCGGCAGATCAACCAGTCGGCACCCAGGTTGCCTCCGTAGGCCACGACCGGCGGGTAGGCCACGTCATCGGGGAGCTGGGGGCCGAGCAGTGCTTCGCGCCGCAGGCGCTGGTTCGGGTGGCGGTTGACCCGGACCACGTAGTCCTCGGCGATCCAGACCTCGTTGGTGACTGACGAGGCGCGCTCGAGGGGCATGCGGTAGTCCAGGCCCGCGTCCTCGAGTGCCTTGCGGGCGCGGGCTTCCTCGAAGCCGGCCATCTGCTCATCCCCGTTTCTGGTGTCCCAACGATGTACCAGAGTGCACGACATGCGGCGAGGTGCCAATAGGCCTTCGGGCCCACAGTGTGGTCGACGGGCGCGCGGGAACCGTCCGGATGCGCACGCCACAGCCCCGGTGCGGGTACCCTCGGAGGTGCGAGCAGCCCTGACCGCTTCTTCGTGGGCACTCGCGGGCCTCCAGCTCTGCACGTGAGCCGGGGGAGGCCCTCCGGACACGAAGCACGTATGCATCACCCGCAGAGAGCGAGACCAGACCATGCCCACTTCCTTCGCCGCGCTCGGCGTACCCGACGATCTCGTCGAGGTGCTGGCCGAGCGGGGTATCACCGACGCCTTCGAGATCCAGGAGCTCACCATCCCCGACGGCCTGGCCGGCCGGGACGTCTGCGGCAAGGCCCGCACCGGTTCGGGTAAGACGCTGGCTTTCGGCATCCCGATCGTCGAGCGGGTCGCCAAGGCCGAGTCGGCCCGGCCCCGAGCCCTGATCCTCGTCCCCACCCGTGAGCTGGCCGTGCAGGTGCACGCCGAGCTCGAACCGCTGGCCGTCGCTCGCGGAAAGACCATGACCACCGTCTATGGCGGGGCTCCCATGGACCAGCAGATCGCGCAGCTGCGCAAGGGCGTCGAGGTGGTGGTGGCCACCCCCGGACGGATGATCGACCTCCTCGAACGACGCGAGCTGTCCGTGGCCGATGTCGATCACGTCGTCATCGATGAGGCGGACCGGATGGCCGACATGGGCTTCCTGCCCCAGGTCGAGTGGATCCTGCGCAACGTGGAGGGGCGCCACCAGACACTGCTGTTCTCGGCCACCCTCGACGGTGTGGTCGACGGCCTGATCAAGCGCTACCAGCACGACCCGGTCACCCACGAGGTGGGTGGCCGCTCCGTGACGGTCACCGAGATGACCCACCGCTTCTTCCAGGTCCACGAGATGGACAAGGTGAAGGTGGTCGCGTCCATCGCCCACAACGTCGAGCGCACGATGGTGTTCACGCGCACCAAGCGGGGGGCTGACCGTCTCGCCGACCACCTCGAGCGCGAGGGGGTGCGGGCCGCCCCGATTCACGGAGACCTGCCCCAGCGGGTGCGCGAGCGGTCCTTGCGCCGATTCACCGACGGCGAGCTGCCCGTGCTGGTCGCAACCGACGTGGCCGCCCGGGGAATCCACGTGGACGAGGTCGACGTGGTCGTGCACTACGACCCGCCCGAGGACCACAAGACCTACCTGCACCGTTCTGGACGCACGGCTCGCGCCGGCGCCGCAGGGGTCGTGGTCACCCTGGTTCTCTGGGACCAGGAGCTCGAGGTGCGCCGCATGCAGAAGCGCCTGGGGCTCGAGCTCCCGCTGGTCGAGGTCTTCTCCAACGACGCCGCGCCTGGCCGATCTGGCCGCCTTCGGCGAGCCCCAGGAAGCCAGCGTGCCGGTGGCCCGAACCTGACCCCTGCCGGTTCACGGCTGGCGGCCGAGGGCCGGTAGCTGGCCCCGGGGGCACCGGTGGCAGAAATCGGGAACCAGGTCCGCCCCCCGTGCGTCGAAGTCGGCGTAACACAGGACCCTAAGGGGGAGCCATGGCTAGACGGCGCACCAGTACCCAACTGTCCATCAACCGTGCCACGGCGCTGGCCGTCCTGCTGGCGTTGGCCCTGGTGGCCGCAGCCTGTGGTTCCAGCGACGACGCCTCCGATTCCGGTTCGAAGTTCGACATCATCGCCGATGAGATCGAAGGTGCCGACCGCGACAGCGGCCTTTCGGAAGCCGTCGGCGATGACGACGCGCCATGGAGCGGCGAGCGGGCCGGCACCGATGGAGCGGGAGCCGATCTGTACACCGCCGACGAGGAGTCGCTCGCCGCCCCCGAAGGCCCTGCCACTTCGCCCGACATGGCACCCGAGCCTGTCGACGCCACCGTGGCGCCCACAGCGGGCAGCGTGGACGACAACGAGTTCTGGGACGAGTACCTCCTCTACCGCCAGGACTTCTTCGCCAAGGGCATCCCGGTGTCTGACGTTCCCGTCGACGGCCGTCAGGTGCTGACGGTGGTCGACCGCGACGGCGACCCGGTGCTGGGGGCGCTCGTCACGGTGACCGACCAGGCCGGCGCGCAGCTGGGCCGGGTCATGACCTACGCGGACGGGCGGGCCGTGTTCCTCGGACCCACCGAGGTGGATCCGGACAGCCAGAGCCGGCCACGGCTGACCGCGACCATCGAGCGGGGTGAGGTTGTGGCCTCGGTCGAGCTCGAAGCCGGAGCGCCCGCCCAGACCATCACCCTGGACGCCGATCTCAGCGCGCCCGCCGAGGTCGACCTGTTGTTCCTCATCGACGCTACCGGTTCGATGGCCGACGAGATCGAACGGCTCAAGGCCAGCATGATCACCGTGGCCGAGGACATCGGTGCCCTTCCCTCCTCGCCCGACGTGCGCTTCGGCATGGTCGTCTACCGCGACCGGGGGGACGAGTACATCACCCGCACCTTCGACTTCACCGGTGACGTGGCCGCCTTCTCGGACGCGCTGTCCGAGGTGGCCGCCGACGGCGGCGGCGACACGCCCGAGGCCCTCGGCGCAGCCCTGCACGATGCCGTGGAGGGGCCCACCTGGCGTGACGGCGAGGCTGTGCGACTGGTGTTCCTGGTGGCCGACGCAGCCCCCCACCTGGCCGGTGAGCCCGGATTCGAGGACGAGCCCGACTACGCAGTCGACATCCAGGAGGCGGCAGCCCGGGGCATCAAGGTGTTTCCCATCGCCTCCTCGGGCCTGGACGACCAGGGTGAGTTCGTGTTCCGCCAGCTGGCCCAGATCACAATGGCACGGTTCGTGTTCCTCACCTATGGCAGCGACGGGGCCTCGCCCGGTGACAGCACCCCCCACCATGTCGCTCCCGAGGACTACGACGTGCTGGCACTCGACGAGCTGATCGTGCAGCTCGTGTCCGACGAGCTGGCGCACCTGGGCTGACCCGATCGGTTGACCCGACCGACTGACCCGAGAAGCACGTTGCAGAGCATGCCCCGGACCGCCTCGGCTACTCTCGGTGCCCTTCGATCCGTGCGGGTTTCCGGCGACTAGGTCTCCAGACCTGGGTCGTCGGTGCCGACAAGTCAAGAGGCCGCACGTGGGCACGAGGCGAGGATCTGATGGCTGACCAGGACAACCAGGGAAAGAAGGCACCGAGGACGCTGTTCTCGCTCGGGCGGTCGGGTGCCAAGAAGCCTCCGTCGGAGGAACCACCCGCAGAGGTCCCGGCCGGTGACGCAACCGACGCTGGGGGCATCGACCCCGCCGAGACCATCCAGCTCGACGCGTCGGCCACAACCAAGCACTGCACGAACTGCGCGGCCTCGCTGCCGTTGTACGCCAAGTTCTGCGGTGAGTGCGGCTCCCAGCAGCCCGATGTCGTGGTCGGCGAGGAGCCAGAAGGAGATCTCGGAGCGGTAGGGGCGGCAGGAGCGTTCGCGGACGAGTCGATCGAGGTCGACGAGGCCGGGGAAGACGAGGTCGAGTACGAGTACGTCGAGGTGGACGAGCTCGACGAGGACGTCGAAGAGGTCGACGAGGTCGACGAGGCCTTCGAGGAGGCCGGGGAAGACGAGGCCGGGGAAGACGAGGTCGAGTACGAGTACGTCGAGGTGGACGAGCTCGACGAGGACGTCGAAGAGGTCGACGAGGTCGACGAGGCCTTCGAGGAGGCCGGCTACGAGTACGTCGAGGTGGACGAGCTCGACGAGGACGTCGAGTACGAGATCGTCGAGGTCGACGAGGACGGCAACGAGATCGTCGTGGGTACCGTCGCTGCGGGGGATCTGACCGACGAGGACGTGATCCTCGAAGAGACCGAGACCATCACCGATGTCGATGTTGCGGCCGAGACGGGCACCGAAGAGCCGGTGGTCGTGGCCAGCGACGAAGCAGAGGAGGAGCCCGGGTCCGAGGACGATCACGATGCCGCGCTGGTGGCCGGGGCCGGGGTGGCCGCAGCCACGCTGATCGACGGCGTTCCCGCAGCCGCCGCCGGGCCTGGTGACGCTGCGGCTGAGGTAGCCGAAGGAGAGCTGACCGAGGTCGACCTGACCGAGGGAGAGGCGACCGGGCCAGGTTACGAGCAAGGTACCGAGGCGACCTACGAGGTCGTGTCCGAGGAGGCGGCAACGGTTGTCACCCCGCTGCCCCCGCCGCTTCCCCCCGAGGCGCCCGAACCGGTCTCCGCCGGAGGCAGTCGGCGCCCGCTCATGTTCGGTGCGGCGGCAGCGGTGGTCCTGCTGCTGGTCGTGGCTGCCCTGGCTCTGGGAGGGGGGGGCGACGATGGCGACGACCTGAGTTCGGGTACCTCGTCCACCACGGCGGCGGTGGTTCCCCCGCCGACAGAGGCGACGACGACCACGACGGAGGAACCGACCACCACCACCGAGGCCACGACGACGACCACCGAGGGAACGACGACGACCACCGAGGCCACGACGACCTCCAGCTCCTCGACCTCGTCGACCTCGTCGACCTCGTCAACGACGTCGACCACCCAGCCGTCGACCAGCCAGCCCGTCACGCTGCCGCCGACACTGCCGCCGACGCTGCCTCCCACCACACCGCCCCCGACCAGTCCGGGCTCGCCGAGCCTCGCTCTCACCACGACCAGCATCCGCGGTGACTGCAGTTCGGGCGCCTTCTTCGGGGTCCGTAACTCTGGCACCGGTGTCGGAACCTTCTCGGTGATCCCCTCCGGGGCCACAGCAAGTCCCACGAGCGGATCGGTGTCTCCTGGCCAGACGGTGAACGTCAAGGTCGCGGGGATCGGCTGCCCCCGTGACTACGAGACCACGGTGCGCGTGCTCGGCGTCAACGGCGCTGACACCATCACCGTCCTGTTCACCTGAGGGGCCTCCCGCCGGGTACCACCCCCTGCGAGTTGCCGCCGGCGTCACTGGTCAGCGCCGCCCGTACCCAGGTCGGCGAGCACGGGGTGACCGCCACACTGGCCGCGGTCGCAGCGGGCATCGCCGACGCCCGGGGGTGGCCTACCCCCCGAGGCCTGGGCCCTGCACCTGCAACGATCGTTGTTGCCGCCGAGTCAGCAGAGCCCGAGACCCTGGGCCTCGTCTACGAGGCGCTCCAACCTCCCGGTATGCGCCGGTCCCGGGGTTCCTGGTACACACCGCCCGGGGTGGCTGCCGGTATCGCCTCCCTCGCCCTTGCGCCCTCCGGTCCAGCATCTGGTGCGCAGGTCCTGGACCCTGCCGCGGGGGGTGGGGCCGTGCTGCTGGCCGCCGCGCGTTGGCTCGTAGGCCAGGGAGCGGACCCAGAGCGTGTCGTAGCTGAGCAGCTGGTCGGAGTCGATCTCGATCCGGTGGCGGTCCAGGTGGCGACGGCCTCCCTGGAGCTCTGGTCCTCGTCCCAGGGCGCCACTGCCGTCCCGTGGGTGGCCGTGGCGGACTCGCTCACCCGGGTACGGAGTAGCTGGCCCTCTGCGGTGGCCCGAGGAACCGCCACGGTCGTGGTGGGCAACCCCCCGTTCGGGGGCCAGTTGCGAAGGGTGACCGCCCGATCCCCTGCAGTGGCGAGCGCGTCTGCGAGACCGGTTCGGTCCCTTGGGCGCCTACACCGACACCGCCTGGTTGTTCCTGCTGGTCGGTCTGGAGTTGGTGGCTCCCAGTGGCCGGGTCGTTCTGATCCAACCCACGTCGCTCCTCGCGGCCAGGGACGCCCACCGGGTGCGGCGACGGATCGAAGAGCAGGCCCACCTCGAGCACCTCTGGTGGGCGCGAGAGCGCGTCTTCGGGGCGGCGGTGGACGTCTGCGCCCCCGTCATCGTCCGATCCTCGGCTGTTCTGCGGGGCGGGGCACATCGGGGCGGGGCACAGCGGGGCGGGTCCACCACCGGTGAGGTGACCCGCTCGGTGGGTGCCGGGTTCGAGCCTGCGCCTCCCCTGGCCCATGCACCGGGTCGTGCGCCCACCTGGGGTTGGCTGACATCCGGGCTGGCGGGCCCGCCGGCCGTGGAGCTCGACCCGCGGCCGGGCCTGTTGGGCGGGTGCTGCACGGCCACGGCAGGGTTCCGCGACCACTACTACGCGCTGGTCCCGGTGGTGCGCGAAGCCGATGAAGGCACCTGTGCGGGGTGCGCACCCGGAACTGGGTGTGCACGCTCGGGTGCGGACGAGCCACCGGGTTCGATGCGGCTCGTCACCTCAGGGCTCATCGACCCGCTGGTGTGCCACTGGGGTCACGTTCCGGCGTCGTTCGCCCGCCGTCGCTGGGAGGCTCCGATCGTCGACGTGGATCGCCTTGCTGTAGGTGCCCCCGCGGTGGCCAGGTGGGCCGCCCTGCGCCGCCAGCCCAAGGTGTTGGTGGCAGCCCAGACCAAGCTGGTGGAGGCCGCGGTGGACGTGCACGGTTGCTGGTACCCGTCGACCCCAACGGTGGCTGTCCATCCCGATCCTGGGGCGCTGTGGAAGGTGGCGGCCGTGCTGACAGCTCCGCCGGTGTCGGCATGGTTGGCCGCGAAGCTCGCCGGCGCGGCCATGGCCAGCGGCCGGATCCGCCTCCCGGCTCGTGAGGTGGCGCAGATCCCCTGCCCTCCCGACGCGGCTGCCTGGGCCGAAGGGGAACTCCGGGCACGCGCCGCCACCGAGGCTCCCGACGTGCCCAGCCGTCGCTCTCACCTGTTGGAGCTGGGCCGGGTCATGGCCGAGGCCTACGGGTCACCGTCGGGTGTCACGGAATGGTGGGCCGAGAACCTACCGGCTTGACGCAGCCGTTCCGGTGGGCGACGCTTTCTGGAGCATTCAGAGCGGCCCGGTGACGGGTCCGGCAACCTGGGGCGGACACCCAAGGTGCCATCCCATCCACGATGGGGATGTGGCCTCATCCGAGGCAACGAAGTGTCCGGTCGTTCGGCTTGCAGCCGAGCGCCACGGTCCGGGGTGTCCGCTCCCCGAGAGGAGCGAGCCTTGACCGCTGAGGGTCCCGAACGCCCCGGCCGTCCCCACGTGCCCGTGCCCGTCACCGGCGCCTGGCGTCCCGGTGACCCTCCAGGGGCTCGGCGTTTCGCCCGGGTCGTCGAAGACCGGCCCTTCCACCTGGACTCCGGCGGTGTGCTGCATCGCGTCGACCTCGCGTATGAGACCTGGGGGGCCCTGTCGCCGGCGGCGGACAACGCCGTGCTCGTGTGCCACGCTCTCACCGGCGACGCCCACGTGGCGGGCCGAAGTGGCCCGGGACAGCCCAGCGGCGGATGGTGGGACGGCCTCGTCGGTCCCGGACGGGCGATCGACACGGACCGGTGGTACGTGGTCTGCGTCAACGTGCTCGGCGGTTGCCAGGGCTCCACGGGGCCTGCGTCGGCCGACCCGGTGACCGACAAGCCCTACGGGTCGGCCTTCCCGGTGGTCACCATCCGCGACATGGTTCGCACCCAGGCCCTTCTGGCAGACGAGCTGGGTGTCGAGGCCTGGCACTGCGTGGTGGGCGGTTCCATGGGTGGCATGCAGGTCCTCGAGTGGGGAGTCATGTATCCCCACCGCTGCCGGGGCCTGGTCCCCATCGCAACGTCGGTGGCGGCCACCGCGCAGCAGATCGCCTACTCCAGCGTGCAGCGCCAGGCCATCGCCTTGGATCCGGGCTTCAACGGAGGCGACTACTACGACGCCCCGCCGGGCGAAGGCCCCCACCGGGGTCTGGCCCTGGCCCGGGCCCTGGCCCAGATCACCTACCGGACCGACGAGGTGTTCAACGACCGTTTCGGCCGGACCGGGGTCGAGGACCTCGAGCACCCCGACCTGTGGCAGCGCTTCAGCGTCGAGGGCTACCTCGACTACCACGGCCTCAAGCTGGTGCGCCGGTTCGACGCCAACAGCTACCTGCGCATCGCCAAGTCGATGGACCTGCACGACCTCGCCCGGGATCGGGGGGGCGTCGAGGTCGCCCTCTCGCGGTTGGGATGTCCGGTGCGTACCGTGAGCATCGACAGCGATGCCCTGTATCCCCGCTACCAGCAGCACCTCATCGCCGACGTCCTGCTCTCGATGGGACGGCGGGCCTCCGATGTCGCCATCCACAGTCCTCACGGCCACGACGCCTTCCTCATCGAGACCGACCAGGTGGGCCGGGCCGTGCGTGAGTTCCTGGAAGGAGTGATCGACGATGGGTGAGGCCCTGCACCCTGACACGGTGGCGGTCCGCAGTGGCCGTACCGGCAACGGTGCCGACCTGGCACCGGTCATCCACCCCTCGACCACCTTCACTGCCGAGACCGTGGAGGCGGCACGCCGGTTGGCCACGACGGTGGGGGAGACCTGCTTCTACAGCCGCTACGGCAATCCAACGGTCTCCATGTTCGAACAGGCCGTGGCCGACCTGGAAGGCGCGGAGGCAGCCCGAGCCTACGCTTCGGGCTCGGGGGCGGTCTGTGCGGTCGTCCTGGGGCTGTGCTCCGCCGGCGATCACATCGTCAGCCAGCACCAGCTCTACGCCGGAACCCAACTGCTGTTGCAGATGGCCTGCCCGCGCTTCGGTATCGACGTGACCCTGGTGGATGCCACCGAACCGGGAGCCTTCGCCGCCGCGGTCCGCCCCGGCAAGACGGTGCTGGTCCTGGCTGAGACACCTGCCAACCCGAAGCTGGGCCTGGTCGACCTGGAAGAGCTTGCCGCCATCCGGGGTCCGGTCACCGTGGTGGACTCCACCCTGGCCACCCCGGTGGCGACCCGGCCTCTCGACCACGGCATCGACCTGGTCGTGCACTCGGCCACCAAGGCCCTGGCCGGTCACAACGACGCATCGCTGGGTGTCGTCGCCGGCAGTGCCGAGCTCATCCAGTGGTTGTGGAGCTTCTCGGTTCTCCAGGGTGCCAACGCATCACCGTTCGACGCCGCCGCGGGACTGCGCGGCCTGCGCACCCTGGGCGTTCGGGTGCGCCGCCAGAGCGAGACGGCGCTCACCCTGGCCCGTTTCCTCGAGGCCGATCCCCGGGTGGCGGTGGTGCGTTACCCGGGTCTCGCCAGCCACCCTCAGCACGAGCTGGCCGCCCGCCAGATGGACGTCTCGGGGGGCATGCTCACCTTCGATCTGGCTGGCGGTCTCGTGGCGGGGGCCGGTTTCGTGGAGGCGGTCGAGCTGGCTCAGCTGGCCACCTCCATGGGGGGCCCCGAGACACTGGTCACCCACCCGGCTTCCACCACCCATGTGCATCTCACACCCGAGGAGCTGGAAGCGGCGGGCATCGGCCCGGGCACGGTGCGGGTATCGGTCGGCCTGGAACACCCCGATGACCTCTTGGCCGACTTCCGCCAGTCCCTCGACCAGGTCCCGGGTTGAGCCGGTGCCCGAACTGCTGGAGGTGGCCTCCTATGGCGCGCTCGCCGAGGGCGCGATAGGCCGGACGATCACGGACGTCGGGGCGCCCGACACCTGGTACCTGAAGGGCGGTCTCACCCCGGCACGCCTGCGGCGGGGCCTCGCCGGCAGGCACATCGGCGCCGTGCGCCGCCGGGGGAAGCTCCTGCTGGTCGATCTGGACGGCGGAGCGACCCTGGGCCTTCGCTTCGGGATGACCGGTCGCCTGTTCCTGGACGGTCGGGCCGCAATCGAACGCCTAGAGTTCGGACCGGCCCGACGCGATCCCCGGTGGGATCGCCTGACCCTGCGGCTCTGCCCTTTCGGGTCGCTGGTGGTGTGTGACCCTCGCCGCCTCGGTGGCGTTGAACTGGATCCCGACGAGGGAGCTCTCGGTGTCGACGCGCTCAGCGTGACGCTCGCTCAGCTCGCCCGTTCCTTGGACAGCACGGCTGCCCTGAAGGCTCGCCTGATGGACCAACGCCACTTGGCCGGCCTGGGGAACCTGTTGACCGACGAGGTCCTGTGGCGCGCCGCGCTGGCCCCGGCTCGTCCCGCTGTCCAGCTTGGATGGCCGTGAGATCCGCCGCCTCCACCGCAATCTGGGACGAACGCTCGAGGTGCTGGGAAGTCGCGGGGGATCACACACCGGGAACCTTCAGGCCGAGCGCAGGCCCGGTGGACACTGCCCCCGCGACGGCACCCCGTTGCGGCGCGACAAGATCGGAGGGAGGACCACCTGGTGGTGCCCACGACACCAGGAAGCGACGGGTCGAGCATGAACCGCCGGAGGTGCGCTGCGGGCTACGCTCGGCGCTCCAGGCGGGCGGACGACGTGCTGGTGACCTCACACGACCCCCTCCCTCCCGTTTCGCGCCGCCGAGCAGCGGCCGCCGCTGCCTGTTGGTCGGGCGCGGTGATCCTGGCGCTCGTGGCGCTGGTCTCCCTGCCTGCCGTGGCCGGTCTGGTCGAGGCGCCGGCGTCAGCCGGCCCCAGGGGTGGTGCCACGACCACCTCGACGCCCTCGTCCAGCTCATCGTCGAGCTCCTCGTCGTCGAGCTCGTCGTCGTCGTCCACCTCCTCGTCTTCGAGCTCGTCGTCGTCGTCCACCTCATCGTCCACGGAGCCACCCACATCGGGCGCCCCCACCACTCCTCCCACGCTGGCTCCGCCCATCACGGTCGGCCCGCCGATCACGGTGGCCCCGCCCCCGACGGCACCCCGCACCACCGCGCCGGCGTCCACCGACACCACCACCACCGAGTCCACGACCACCACGAGCAGGCCCGAGCTGCTGGTGCCGGCGCCACCCGAGACCGAGCCCACGACGTCGACTTCGGCGGCCGATGACGCTCCGTCTTCTGCGGGCGACGATGGGCTGAGCCCGTCGTCGAAACTGGGTCTGGCCGTGGCGGGGCTGTTGGTTACCGCTGCGGTGGTCGGGGTCGTCACCGTCGTCTACTTCTTGCGCACCCGCCCAGGGATCGAGCCCGAGCCCGGCGACGAGCCTGATGACGAGCCTGGCGAAGTTGCGGGGTCGGAGGTGGGGGACACGAGCGGGGCCGCCCTCGGCGCGGGAGATGGCGACGCCACCCAGGAGGTCGAGCGCCCGGCAGGGCCCTCACCCAGCCCAGGCGGTGCCGACCAGCAAGGCGGATCACCCCAGGGCGGCCGTGAGGCTCTCGCCCGGTTGCTTGCGTCGGAGCAACCCTTCGCGCCTCGACCCGGTGATGAGCAGGCCACGCCGGAAGGCACCGGAACCGCCGACGTGCCCGACAAGCAGGCCCAGCCTGAGAAGCCGGCCCAGCCTGGCGACTCCGGTGGCGGGCCGGCGTCGCCACCTGCAGGCGAGTCTGGATAGCGTGGGTCCATGGCCGAACCACTCGACCTCGATGCCATGCTCCAGCGCTTCCGTGATCGGGCAGCGGCGGTGAAGAGCCGCACCCTGCCCCCCGTGGCGGGGGAGGAGCGGGCCAGGTTCATCCGCCAGCAACAGCTCGACTACCAGGACTTCGCCATCATCGGAGACGCGCAGGCCTCCCTCGACGGTGGGATCCTCACCCTGCGGGTCGACCTGCGACCTTCTGCTGGATCGCCCTCTTGATCCGAAGCGGCCGGTCCGGCCACCTCTGTTCGTGCCCGGTCGCCTGAGCAGGGCCTTGGCCGCCATCGACGTGGTCAACGCCCTGGACCCAGAGCAAGTTGACCTGGGCGGCGGTCCTCGACCCAAGGAGCTGGTTCATGCCGAGCTGATGACCTCCTGGGTGCGCCGCCTCGACCCCGGTGCCTCAGAAGTGCAACTGCTGGCCGCCCGAGCCCACCATCTCAGGCGTTGGGCGGTGCCGCGTGCGTCGTATCCGAGTGGTCGTGCGGGCTATCTGGCCTGGCGTGCAGACCAGCAACGCAGGCACGCCGACGAGGTGGCGGAGATCCTGGTCGAGGTCGGGTACGACCCCGAGACCGTGGCCTCCGTCGGCCGCATCCTCCGCAAGGAGGGGCTGGGGGTTGATCCCGTAGTTCAGGTACACGAAGACGCGCTCTGCCTCGTGTTTCTTTCCACCCAGGCCGCGGGTGTGGTCGACCAGCTGGGAGAAGAACGCGCCCTGCGGGTTCTGACCAGGACGTTGGCCAAGATGAGCGACGATGGCCGATCGGTCGTGGCCACGCTCGGTCTCCCCGAACCGTTGGCCACCCTGGTGGCCTCGGCCACAGCCGACTGATCGCCCCTGTACGCTCTGGCTATGAACTGTCCTTCCTGTGGGGGCGAGAACCCCGACGGCTCCAAGTTCTGCGTTCTGTGCGGCTCCCCCATGAGCGCGCCGCCTCCACCTCCGTCTGCGGGCGAGGAGCCAGTGACGGCACCTCCGCCCGATATCGGTACGGAACCACCCCCGTCACTCGAGGTCTCTGCACCGCCACTGCCGCCGCCGCCTCCGGTGGACGCCGCGCCACCCCCGCCACCCCCACAGGTGGAGGCACCCCCACCCCCGCCACCCCCACCGGTGGAGGCACCCCCACCCCCGCCACCCCCACCGCCACCGGAAGAGTCAGCGCCACCCCCGCCTCCGGTGGAGGTCGAGCCTCCTCCTCCTCCTCCTCCACCGCCGGACGAGGTGCCACCAGCCCCGCCGATCGAGGCACCGGTCGGCCTCGGTTCGGAGACCGTCGTGGTTTCTTCCGAGGAGTTGGCGGCCATGGTGCCGCCGCCGCCTCCTCCGGTGGTTGAGTCTGCGCCGCCGCCTCCTCCGGTGGTTGAGTCTGCGCCGCCGCCTCCTCCGGTGGTTGAGTCTGCGCCGCCGCCTCCTCCGGTGGTTGAGTCTGCGCCGCCGCCTCCTCCTTCTGATGCGGCATGGCCTGCGCCGCCGCCTCCTCCGGTGGTCGAGTCGGCACTTCCACCTCCGCCCCCGTCTGATGTGGCGTGGCCTGCGCCCCCGCCCGGCCCCCCGGTTGCCCCTGCCGCCCCAGCGGCGCCGGCGTCCCCTGTTCCCCAGCTCCCCCCCACGGGGTTCACCGACCCGCACGGGCTGGCTCCCGCTATCGAGCGCCTGGGTTTCAGCTCCAAGCGGGCGGGCAAGGTCGCGTTCGGGATCGTGTCGGCACTGCTCGCCCAGGGTGAGGTGGTCGAGTGCCTCGTACGTGGTCAGTACCTGGGTCGCAACGGGCTCGCCGTGCTGACCGGGCACCGGCTGCTGCTGGTCAACGACAACGAGTGGAAGCCCGACACCGCCGAGCTTGCCTTCGAGTCGGGGGTGACCGTCCAAGGTTGGCAGGACGACAAGAGCGCCGCCCTGGTCATCGCTCATCCGGCCGGGTGGCAGGTGGTGATCGAGCGCATCCCCGAGCGGGAACTGGCCCAGGAGATGGCCCAACGCATCCGTGTGAAGGTGCCTGCCTGAGCAGTCACCTGATCGACTTCCGCGGTCGGCCCCGAGCTTGGTAGCCTGACAGACCGCTTGCGGAAGTAGCTCAGTTGGCTAGAGCGCAACCTTGCCAAGGTTGAGGTCGCGGGTTCGAATCCCGTCTTCCGCTCCATAGGGTCGCGGTGCCCTTCCGGACTCAATGAGCCCGGTACCACCGCAGGCCCCCACCCCCGTCCCACTTCACAAGGAGCCCGTCACCGTGTCCAACGTCTGCCAGGTCACCGGCCGGCGCCCGGCGTTCGGCAACAACGTCTCCCACTCGCACCGCAAGACGCGCCGCCGCTGGAACCCCAACGTCCAACGCAAGCGGTTCTGGGTGCCCAGTGAGGGGCGGTGGATCACCCTGACCGTGTCTGCCAAGGGCATCAAGATCATCGACAAGCAGGGCATCGAGAAGGTGCTGGCCGACATGCGCCGACGGGGGGTCAAGGTCTGATGGCGAAGAACGACAAGCGCCCCATCATCAAGCTCAAGTCGACCGCGGGCACCGGCTACACCTACGTGACGCGCAAGAACAAGTCGAACACCCGTGAGCGCATCGAGTTGAAGAAGTACGACCCGGTGGTGCGCAAGCACGTGCCCTTCAAGGAAGAGCGCTAGGTCGAGGCCCCCTGCGGGCCGGGCGCATCCAGGCCCAACATGGCCCGCAGATCGTTGGCCAGCGCACCCCGCAGAGTGGCACGGCTGGCCCGGAAGGCTTCTGGCGACAGCTCGGTCGCCATGATGGTTGCCAGTTCGATGGCCCGGGGCCGGCAGTCCTCGGCGGGTACCACCTCGTCCACCCAGCCCGCGCCTGCCGCCCCCTCGGGGTCGTAGATCTCGGCGAGCAGCGTTGCCCGGTGCAGGTGAGTCGGGTGCAGCCGGGCTCGGGCCAACTCGGTGGCGAAGCCCGGGAGGGGCATGCCGATGCGGATCTCGTTGAGGCCCAGCTTGTAGGGACCCCCCGCCGCCACCCGGTAGTCCGCGCAGCACAGCAGCACCGCGCCCATGGCCAGGGCGTGACCCGTCACCGCGTAGACCAGCGGGATGGGTAGCTCCCACAAGTCGAGCAGGAGCGTGGACCCTTGTCCCATCAGCTCGAAGGTGCGCTCGCCTCCCATGACCTTGAGGTCGAACCCGGCACTGAAAGAACCGGGCCGACCCGCGATGACCAGGGCGCGGGCGTCGTTGCGGGCGGTGTGGATCGCAGGGATCAACTCTTCGAGAAGGTTGAAGCTGACTGCGTTGGCCTTGCCGTCGTCGACGTCGACGACGGCTACCTCACCCACCCGGGTGGTGGTCACGATCTCGCTCATGTCCGCACCCTAGACGTGGGTGATGGCGCGCCGCTTCAGCCCAGGGCTTCGGCCAGGAAGGCGTCGAAGCGGTCGGGGTTGGGGCGGATGGAGACCCCGTCGTCACCGCGGGAGATGTCCAGAGCGGGGCAGAAGTACCCGGCTTCGCCGACGAAGAAGTGCGGGGAGCCCTCCACGTTCCGTTCCCGGCCCTCGGCCCAATCGGCTTCGACGCCCGCTCGCCCCTGCGCCACCAGGGCGTCGAGGTCGCCTTCCAGGCCGGCTTCGGTCGCGGTCCCGCTGAGCACGGCTGGGTCGTTCAGGTCGGCGCCCTCCTCGAACAGCAACCAACGCAGGCGCAACGCCAGCTGGGTGCTCTGGGCCACCGAGCGTGCCGCGCCCGCCGCCACCAGGGCCATGGACGGCAGGGTCGAGGTGGGGAAGGTGGTCGGGAACGCGACCGGGTCGAAACCGGCGAACAGTTCCGGTGCCACCTGGGACCGGATGGCTGCGATCTGACCGGCGATGCGTTCGGGATCCATGGGGTGGCCGTTGACCAGTTCGAGCGGCCATGCCCGGCAGGCCAGTGCCACCTCGACGCCCTTGGCCTCGGCGGCGGTCAGCAGCCGGCGGAGCCCGACATGGGTGAAGGGGCAGCCGGTGTCGGCGAAGACCTCTATGTGGCGCACGGCGCCCAACCCTACCGGCGCGTCTGCGGTTCTCCTTCGGCCAGGCGACGCTCCACCAGCTCGGCCATGGACCAGCGCGGCGCGATACTGGCCACCAGGCCCGTCTGCACGATCAGCACCCGGCCTACCATGATCAGCTCGTCGGGGAGCTTGGCCAGCGGGTCGCGGCGGGCGGCGGCAACCAGGCGGTTCCAGGCCTCTTCACGGTCGGCGTCGACGTCGTCGAAGCTGAACAGCGAGGCCCACTCCACCAGCGCGTCGAGTCGCCCCGAGCGGGTGCGGAAGCCCAGCGCGTCGAGGGCTTCGACCACGGCGTTCAGGTCTTCGCTGAGTCCGGCCCGGTACAGGTCGCGCAGGGCGTGGCGGGTGGCGTCGGGCAGCTCGGCGCACGCCCCGAAGTCCACGAAGCCCAGCCGGGGTCCGGGCTGGAGCAGGAAGTTGCCCGGATGGGGGTCGGCGTGGAGGAACCCGTCCACGAGGATCTGCTTGAGGTAGCTGTCCACCAGCAGCCGGGCCGCCTCCTCGGCGGTCTCCTGGTCGGCGTCGCGCAGCGACCGGGCCAGGTTCTCACCCTCGACCCAGTCCATGACCAGCACCCGTCCCCGGGACAGGTCGTGGTGGACACCGGGGATCTCGATGGTGGCCTCGCCGGCGAAGTTGTGCTGGAACCGGGCGATGTTGGCCGCCTCCTGGACGTAGTCCAGCTCGGAGATGAGGGACTGCTCCAGGGCCCGGGCGATGGTGGGCAGGTCGACGTGGGGGACCACCCTGGCCACCAGGTCCAGGATGCGGCGGGTGTCGTGGGCTTCGTCGGGGACCAGTTCGGCGGCGCGGGGGTACTGCACCTTGACGGCCACCCGCCGGCCGTCGGGCAGGGTGGCGGGGTGCACCTGGGCCAGCGACGCGGCCGAGGCGGCGTGGTGGTCGAAGGAGGCGAACAGCTCGTCGACGGGACCCACGTCCTCGGCGATGACCCGGTGGATCACCTCGGCGGGAGCCGGCGGCACCCGGTCCTGGAGCTTGGAGAGCTCTTCGACGTAGGCGGGGGGCAACAGGTCGGGTCGGGCCGAGACGAACTGGCCGAGCTTCAAGAAGCCACCGCGCAGGTGCACGGCGGTGCGGTGCAGGTCGGCGGCGCCCTGGCGGTGGGCCCATGCGCTGCGGCGGGGATCACCCCGGAACCCGGGCACCTGGATGAGCGCGTAGCGGGAGGCCACCTTGGATGCGGCACCGTAGATCTGTGCCCGCCGGGACAGCCGCGATCCGGGCAGCTCCCAGGAGCTGGCTTCGGTGGCCGGTTTGCCGGGGGCTGGCTCCTCGTCGGTCGGGGCGCGGGGCGCTCCCGGTGGGGTGGTGGATGGCATCGGTCCCCCTCGTGGTCCCCCTCATGGCATGGGAGCGGGCTGCGCTCCCATGGTTACCGTTGGGTCACATTACGGCGCCCGCCGGTGGCCGGGAAGGGGACATGCGTCACGCGGTCAGTCAGGGAAGGAGGGGATGCCTTCTTCGGGTTGGATGCCGAAGCTGTTCAGAGCCATGGAGACCAGGTGGTACTGGCCCACCGCGAACACCAGGTCGAGGAGCTGGTGTTCGCTGAGGTGGGTGGCCAGGGCCTCCCAGGTGGGCTGGGCCAGGCACTGGTCGGCGTGCAGGTCGTCGGCGGCGGTGAGCAGCCAGCGGTCGGACTCGGACCAGTCGGCGTGGTCCCCCCCGGCGGGGATCCGGTCTATCTCCGCGGTGCTGAGCCCGGACTCCAGGCCGATCTCGACGTGGTGACCCCACTCGTAGGCGGCGCGGCAGTTCCAGGCGGTGCGCAGGATCAGCAGCTCCCGCTGGCGGTCGGACAGGCTGGAGCGGAACAGGACGTGGTTGCCGAAGCGCAGCCAGCGCCGCAGCAGGGCGGGGTGGCGGGCCAGGGTGGCGAAGATGTCCATGGGTCGGCCCCGGAAGGTGGCCAGGGGTTCGAGGACCGCACGCTGCTCGTCGTCCCACTCCTCGGGGGCCAGCGGGGCCAGACGGGGTCGGTCGGGTCGGGGGGATCCGGGGGATCGGGGGGCGGTCACGGCGTCAGCTCCTGGGGGTCGGGTCGGGAGGCGGTGGGGTGTCGTCGGGTCGGGGAGGCCCGGCGGTTGCGCGCGCCTCGGGGGTCTCGGGGTCGTCGGGTGTTCGGTCGGTGAGCAGGTGTTGGGGGAGCCAGCTCGACAGGTGGTCCCGCAACTGGTCCCCGGCCTGGGTGAGCAGGTGACCGGCACCGGCCAGGATCACCATCTCTCCGGTGCCGCCGGCCAGCGCGTGGACCACCTGGCTGGCCGAGGGCGGCAACAGCTCGTCGGCATCGCCGTGGAACAGGAGCAGGGGGGTGGCACCGAGCTGGTCGGCGACCTCGCAGCCCGCGGACTGGGTGGCGAGGGTGACCACGCCTCGGCAGTGGCGGTGCAACATGATGCCCGCCCGCACCGCCACGGCGCCGCCGAAGGAGTGGCCCATCGTCACGAAGTGACGTCCACCGGTCCGGCCCGCCAGGTCTGCGGCCGCCACGAGGTCCTGGGTGCAGGAGTCGAGATCGCCGGGGCGTCGCCAGCCCACCCGGATGGTGGCGATCCCCTCGTCGCTCAGGCGGTTGCCCAGGTCGTGGTAGAGGCCGTCGGCGGGACCGAGCAGGCCACCCATGGCGCCTCCGCAGGCGAGGACCACGCCCTCGGGGTGGCGCGGTCCGTGCCACAGCAGGGTCAGCAGTCCCCGGAGGGTGAAGATCTCCAGGTGGGCCAGCTGGTCGTCGACGGCGACCTCCTGGACGGCGAGCACATCCAGGGCGGTGAGAGGCGAGGGTGTGGGATCGTCGCCCATGCGGTGGGGATCCTATGGGTGCAGCCGGGCGTGCACACCCTTGGTAGGGTGGGCGGTCGCCTCTCCGGAGGCTCCCGCGCCGGTGCCCGAGTGGACCAAGGGAGCGGCCTGCAAAGCCGTGATTCGCGGGTTCAAATCCCGCCCGGCGCTCCAGGGTCAGTCCAGCGCGGGCGCGGCACGTCCACCGATCACGGCTGCGGTGCCGGCCACAGCGGCCACCGCCAGCGTGCGCCGCAGGCCGATGGCCCGCACCGCCAGCACCGAGGCCACCAGGTCGACGGCATCGCTGGTTGCGCCGGCCTGCACCCAGGGTCCTACGGGGGTTCCCTGGTCGAGGGCCCGCAGCGTGCCGGCCCCCAGGGCGGCGTCGCGCACCCCCAGCGCCCGCAACGCCACCCGCACCGCCGGGTCGGTGGCCGCGGGGCCGATCCAGGCGGCCCCCGCCCGGGCCGGCGCGACCACCAGGGCGGTACCGACGGCCAGCCGGCCCACGGCGATCATGCGGGCGAGGTGTCGTTGGTCCATGGGCGGGAAGTCTCCCGTTCGCGGCTGGTACAGTGCCCAGTTCCTGAGGGCCGTTAGCTCAGTTGGCTAGAGCGCCTGCATGACGCGCAGGAGGTCGGGGGTTCGATTCCCTCACGGCCCACTCGTTGTGATTTCGACAACGTCGACCGTCGGGCGTGATTCAAGTGTCTGGTTCGGCGGCCGTTTCCATGCGGTCGAGTAGCTGTCGTGCGGCGTCGAGCAATGGCGGCAGGTCATGGTCGACGGTGGCCTGCACGATCGAGTGTGCGGTGTCGAAGTAGCGATGGGCCAGGTGGTCTCGCATCCCGGCGACGTCGCGCCACGGGATCTCGGGCTCTCCTGCGAGCACTGCGGGGTCGATGTCCTTGACGGCTTCGCCGATCTCGATGAGTCGCACTCGCACCGCGTCGAATACGAGCCCATCATCGAGCCCTCCACGTTCGAGGTGCGATGCGATGGCTTCGGCGGCGGCGATGACATCGGCCAATCGTTCGTCGTCGCGTCGGTTCACAGGGGCACCGCCTCACGCTCGACGCGCTCGCGAATCCGGGGCTTCAGCGAGTCGGCCGGCACGACGTCCACGTCGACGCCGAGCAGTTCGCCGATCTCTCGTTCGAGCCCGATGAGGTCGAGCAGTCCGACTCCCTCGCCGAGGTCGACGAGCAGGTCGACATCGCTGGACTCGTCGTCCTCGCCTCGAGCAACGCTCCCGAAGACCCGCACGTTGTGCGTTCGCCGACCCTCGGCTGCATGGATGATGGCCTTGCGCCTCTGCCGCAGCCGGCGGGCGAGCGGCGAGTCGGGCAATCCCAGTACCTGCCCGGGCACGGCGACGGTCTCAATGGTGAGCTCGTGACCGGTGGCTTCGATCAGTCGGATCAAGGTGGGCAGGCTCGGCTCCCGGCGGCCGGACTCGTAGGCGCTGATGACCGACTGAGCCATGCCAGCCCGGCGAGCAAGGTCGTTCTGCGACAGCCGGGCGCGTCGACGGGCGCTACGCAGCAAGTCAGCTGAGTCGAAGGGCATGAAATGAGCCTACGACGGATCGTCTATGGGCACAACAGCGATCGCGGACGGCTGCTCACGCGCCACGGCTTCGACATCGGCATCGGTGTGCCCTGACAGCCCGTGTCCCGCTGGCCGAGGCGCCGATCAGTGCGCCAGCGACGGTCCCGCGGCTCAGAATCTATAGATCCGGTACTTCTAATGGGTTTGAAAGCCGTCCCGTTAGGTCCCTATCCCAACGAGTGGTGTGTAACACCCTGGTCATGTTCAGGTCCTCGAGGTCTGGGAAGTCGTCGTTCTGGGTGACGACGGGTACGGCGAGCGCAAGTGCCGGGTAGCGCCTCGACGTTCAGCGGACGGCCGCTCTCCCGGGCGATGAACACAGAGGTGTCTGCGAGACCGCGGTTCACGACAGCGGGAGCTCGTCGGTCATCTCGCCCGCGGCCCCTTGCTCCGATGAGGTGAAGGACGTCGCGGACGGAAGGGGCGAGTCGCCAGCCCAAGCGTCCGCCTATCTGTACGGTTGCACTGTCCTGTTCTGTACACTGGACGGATGGAGGTAGCCGTCACCGACCTCAGAGCCCACCTGCGCGAGTGGCTCGACCGTGCCGGCAAGGGTGAGGAGATCGTGGTCACCGACCGGGGGATCCCGGTAGCCCGCCTGCTCGGAGTCGACTCGACGGCCACGCTCACGCGACTCACCCGGGATGGCACCATCGCCCGCCCCGGGCACGACTCGCGCCCCGCGCCGGAGGGCGGGCCCGTCCCACGCCCCGTCGACCCGTCGCCGACCAGGTCAACGACCAGAGGCGGTGACCGGTGGGGCTGGTCTACTTCGACGCCAGCGCGCTGGTGAAGCTGCTGGTCGACGAACCGGGCACCGATCTGGCCAGTGAGCTCTGGGACGGCTGCGACGCCGCGCTGTCGAGCCGGCTGGCCTACCCCGAGGTCCGGGCTGCGCTTGCCGCCTCGGCGCGCAACGGCGACCTGACCCGGGGCGAGCTCAGTGGCGCCGAGGCGACCTGGGAGGAGTTCTGGACGTCGATGCGCCCCGTCGAGCTGACCCCGAGCGTCGAACGTGAGGCCGGGCGGCTCGCGGTCGAGCGAGGCCTGCGCGGCGCTGACGCGGTCCACCTCGCCAGCGCTCTCGCCGTCGGTGCCGGGAACGTCGTGGTCGCGGTTTGGACCGGCAGCTCCACGCGGGTGCGAGGGCCGAACACCTCGGCGTCGCGCCGGCGACCCTCGACGACCGATGATGTCCGACCGGGTGTTCGGGGTCGGGTCGTCGAACACCGGAGAGGTTCGCCGCCGCAGAGCACAGAGCTCTCCATCGCTGGCCTCTACGGTACGGGCCATGTCGGACATGTCCGGGACCGGTATTCAGCGCGGTGAGCGCCGGGTAGCCCGCCTGGCCACCGCCACGCTGATCACCACCCTGGCGCTGGTGGTCGTCGGCGGCTACACGCGGGGCAGCGGCAGTGGCTTCGGGTGCGCCGACCGCTGGCCCCTGTGCGAGGGCGGGGTGTTGGGGGGCCTGCTTCCCGCCGCCGACCGTCACATGATCATCGAGTGGAGTCACCGGTGGCTGGCCGCGACGGTGGGTCTGCTGGCCCTGGCCTCCGCGGTGGTGGCCTGGCGACAGATGCGTTCTCGCCGCGACGTCGTCGTGCCCCTCACTCTGGCGGTGGTCGTGGTCGGGTTCCAGGCCTGGGTGGGGCGCATGATCGTCACCAACGACCTGGACCGTGACCTGGTCTCGGTACACCTGGCCATCTCCATGGCGGTGGTCGGGCTGCTGGCGACCGCGGTGGTCACTTCCAGGGTTCCAGTCGAGCGAGACCGCTGGGGGGCCGAAGCGCGCCGGGTACGGGCCCTGTGGGCCACCGCGGCCGGGGTCTACGTGCTGATCCTGCTCGGTTCCTACGTGCACAACCGGTACTTCCCGGGCTGGCCTCTCATGGACAACACCCTCGTGCCCGACCTGCCAGACAGCTACCACGTGGTTCACTTCGTGCACCGGGCCCTGGCCGGGCTGGGCATCGTTGCTCTGGGTCTGTTGGGTGCCCAGGCGCTGCGGCGACCGCTGCCGGCGGTGGAGCGGTTCCTGATCGCCGGGGCCGCCGGCGCCTACGGGGTCAACGTCGCACTGGGCCTGGTCCACGTGGTCACCGAGGTGCGCTCGGCCGCGGTGGTGGCCCTGCACCTGGCAGTGGCCGCGACGGCATGGGCCTGCCTGGTGGCGTTGGCGGTTGCCACCTACCGGCGGGTGCCGGGCTGACCGCCAGGATCGGCCCTCCGGGTTCCCGGTTGGGTCAGGGCGCGGCCCAGGACGTGG
>CAVRDY010000008.1:0-553051 GCA_963719935.1 uncultured Actinomycetes bacterium
TGCCCGTTGGCCTGGGGTTTCGGGTCCGGATCGTGGTCCCGACCGGGGGCCGACCGCCCTGCGACCGGGGGCCGACCACCCCCCGACCGCGACCCCTTTCGGGCCGACCGATCCCGCGTCGTAGCCGCAGGATCGGTGGGTGTGATCGGCTCGCCGAGGTCGTCGAGGTCGACGAGGCCGGGCAGGAACCGGGTGCCGTCGTGGCCAGCGGTCCAGGCCAGCTCGTAGACGAACCCGCCGGTCTGCTCGGCCCGGTGGCACCACACGAGCTCCAGATCGACCAGGCGGGCCAGGTGCTTCTTCAACTGGGTGTCGCCGCCGCCGAGGTGCTCGCGGAACTTCTGGTGGCGGGTGAACCGGACCCGGTCCCGGTCGATCTCCCGCTCCGCTGCGATCTCGTCGACCATGACGTCGAGGGCTTCGAGGAGTCGGCGGGGCTGGGGTGGCAGCTCGTCGAAGGGAGCGGCCCAGGACCTCGTGGGCGAGGCGGTTGGCCAGCGTGATGTCGTCGGTGGTGGCCTCGATGTAGGTCACCGTCCGCCCGTCCCGCGTCGTCGCTGTGCGGCGCTCGTGTTGGTGTTGGTGCAGCAGCGCGATGGCCCGGATGAGGGTCAAGTACTTGACGTGATCCCGCCGGGTCCTCGTCGACCCATCCGGAACGTGAGGCGGTGGGCGTGGGGGTTCACCACCTCGACCGGTTCCAGCAGCCGCTGCGCATCGCGGTGGACCTTGAGGATCGGGTCCCGGTCGGCGATGGCGAGAATGCCGTCGAGGGTTTGGGTCGGCGTTGGCGGTCGTGGATGGCCCTCGTCTGCTCGCGGTCCTCGTCGACGGTGAGACCCACGCAGCGGTTCGTCAGCTCCTCGTCGATCTCGGTCGCCGTCGTCGTCAAGAAGATGACCGTCGGACCTTGCACCCGGTAGGGGTGGGTGACCAGCCGGCCCGACGCGTTGTCCTTCCCCGTCGACGCGATCGACAGCTCGCCTTCGGACTGGAGGAGCTTGAGCGCGTAGGAGGCCCGCTCGGCGCCCTCCTCCTCGGCGATGGCCAACACCTTGTGGGCCAAGTCGTGCTCGCCCAGGTAGTAGAGCGACTGGCCGGTCATCGCGGTTGTAGCGGACCAGCTCCTCGGCCGGCACGAAGTCCATCACCGCGTCCTGCAGAGCGCTCTTGCCCGCCGCGGGCTCGGTGCTCTGCACGATCACGGCCAACGGCTTGTCGAGGAGCCGGGAGATCGTGGCCAGGTAGCCGACCAGGCAGTTGGTCGCTTCGCCGACCATGCCCACCCGGGCGAAGTCGTCGGTGATCCGATCCACCAGCTTCGGGTCCTGGAGCAGCTCGAGCGCCGCGGCCCGCTCATCCGCGTCGAGCACCACGGTGGTGTCGTCGGGCTCTTGGGCCCGGCGGATCGCTTCCTCGACGAGGGCCTCGGCGGCCATCAGCACCCGTCCCAGGTCCCGTTTGAGGATCTTGTCCTCGACGCCGACCTCGTCCGCCGCGTCGCTTGCACGAACGACGCTTGGGCCCGGGCCGAGTAGAGGTCGAAGGAGTCCATGTGGAACCCCGCGCCGGCCTCTTGACCGCGGGGACCGACACCGTCACCTGGACCTTCAACACGTCGAAGGACCGGTTGTTCTCCAGGCCCCGCACCCGCCACGCCCGCTCCCCGAAGCTCACCCGCATCGCCTGGCCGTCCAGCACCGCGTCGGGTTCGACGGCCACCACGCTGGCCGGCGTCAGCCGGCGCGTCGACGTCGCATGCCGGCACGTCGGTGGCGGCGTCGGGTTGGGGCTGGCGCCCGCCGCCGGCTTCGCCGCCGACGGTTGCCGGCGACGGCGCGTGGGCTTGGTGCCCTTGCCCATCCACGACGCGGCGCGGAGGACCTTGCCCGAGCGCGCTGCCGTCGTGTCCTTGGAGAGGCACGCGTAGTCGTTGACGTCCAGTCCCCACGGCCACTCGGCTCGCAGGCACTCGATCCCCGCTGCCAGCAGCGTCTCGGCGGTGCGCGTGGGCCGTGTGCTCGCCGGTGTCGTCGCGCCGGTATGCGATCCGCACCGACCTCACGCCCGCGTCGGCGAGCTGGGCGAGGTGGGTGTCGTCGAAGCCCTCCACCCCGTCGACGCCGATCGTGTGGCGGAACCCCGCGGACCACAGCGTGAGCGCGTCGATCACCGACCCCGCCAACACCACCTCGTCGCCGACATCGAGCGCCGCGGGGTTGAACAACGGTCGCCGGTCGTGGCCAGCCAGGTGTGCAGGCGGGTGCCCTTGCGCAGGTGCTGGCCGATCTTGCGGCCGTAGAGCTGGGCAAGCTGGCCGTTGATGTCGGTGATCGGGACGACGAGCGATCCGTCGTAGGCCTCGTGGCCTTTCGCCGACCACACACCGATCTCCTGCAGCTGGGTGCGCAGCACCTTCCCCGTGGCGCGGTTCTTCTCCGGCAGCCGGTAGCCGAGGGTGCGGTTCGCGAACCCCAGCCGGAACACCTCCACCATCTCCGAATCGGCGGGCTGCGGCGCTCCAGATACGCGGCCGGCTGGGGGCCTCGCGAAGCGTGCGGTGGTAGAAGGCGACCACCTGCTCGAGGAGATCGTCGTTGGTGGTGCCCGGCTCGAACGGCGCCGGCAACAACGCCCGGGAGTTCACCTTCGGCGGCTTGCGACCGGTGCTCGCCGACGTCGCCGGCAGGCCCTCGCGCAACAGCTCGACCGTGTGCGCCTTCGACACGCCCTCGGTAGCCATCAACCACTCGACCGGCCCGCCGCCCTCACCGCAGGACGAGCACGCCCACACGTTCGAGGTCGGCGATACCGCCAGCCCTTCGGCGTCGTCGCACAACGGGCACGCCCCCACCAGGTCGCCGGCCTTGCCGGTGGCCAGCACGACGGCCCGGGCCTCGGCCAGGCGCTGCACCGACACCTCGACCGCGATCCGGGCCAGCTCCCCCTCGTCGGCGTTTCGGGCCATCCAGGCTCCTCCCCAAGAAAAATCTTGGAATGTGCGCTTCGATACATCGAATGTATCGTTCTTAGCACATTAGGGGTCCTGGATAGGGCACCAACGTCAACCCCCGGGAGGGCCGATGGCTCCACAATGGGCCTGGCACCACGACCAGGAGACCCCCAGCCCCATGCCCCTCGGCGATCGCATCCGACAAGTCCGCAAAGAAGCCGGCTGGTCCCAAGCCGAGCTCGGCGAACGCATCGGCACCGACCCCGGCCGCATCAGCCGCTATGAGTCCGGGCGCATCACCCCTCCGCCGACGCCCTCGTCCGCATCGCCGAAGCCCTCGACGTGTCCCTCGACTACCTCCTCGTCGACGACATCCCCCGCCGGCCGCTCCACACCCCCGACCACAACCTCGGCGAGCGCTTCAACCACCTCGAAGAACTCGACGAGGAAGACCTCTCCTCGCTCCTCAACCACCTCGACGGCCTCATCGCCAAGAAGCGCCTCAAGACCATCGCCGGCGACCTCGCCTGACCGGCGCCTCGCTATCGAGTGGTCGTCGATCCTCCGCTGTCGGGCTCCCAGGGGAGCTCCGACACGTCGAGATCCGACACCTCGGCCTGCCAGGCCCCGCACTCCTCGGCCGGTGCGGTGCGGCAGTTCACGACCGTGAAGTCAGGGAAGCACGCCGGCGCGATGACCGACATGATCCGGTCGAGGGCTTCCGAGTTCGCCTCGGACCAGTCGACGATCGCCGAGTCGAGCACCGCCAACTCGCTGGCGTCAGCGGCAACCTCGGCGGGCAGTGACGGCGCGAGCGCGTCGAGCGCGTCGAACCAGCTCGTCGCAGCGCTCCCGCGTTCCTCGTTCGACTGGACGTACACGCTCAACAAGAACTCGGTCTCGAGGAACCGGGTCGCCGCCGAGCAGCCCACCGCAGCGCCGTCGTTAGGAGGTTCGCTGGTAGCAGACGCCGACGTGTCCGTCGATGCGGTCGTTGACGTATTCGTCGATCCCGATGCCACCTCGCCGTTCGAGTCGCCGCACGCGGCCGGCCAGAAGCAGCAGCGGGGACAGGGCCAGCACGGCCCACCGGCGCCGAGGGGTCGACATCACTGGTTGATCAGCCAGGCCGGGCACGCCGGGTAGGTGCTATCCGTTCCCTCGGGGTCGCAGGTCCCGACATCATCGTGCAATTGCGTGTGCTTTAGTCGCCATTGGGAACACGTCCGCGTCCCTTGCGAACGCGGCCCGAGGAAGTCGACCCCGAGACCGGCCTCCTGGAACAAGGTGCGTATCGCCGATCGTTCCCCGCCGCTGATCGAACCGTCGTCGAGCGCCGTGTTCACACCGGTGAGGAGTCTGCGGAACGCCCCGTGATTGGGGCCGTTCCACGCCACGTCGACGAGTGCATCCCATTCCCACTGAGTGAGCAGAGTCGACGCCACGTCGGACCGGAACGCCGCCTCGATCTCGAAGACCTTCTTCTCGGAGACCAGGACGCTCTGGCCGTAGCTCAGGTTGGCCCACTGCCCGTATTGCTCGCTCGTGCAGCGGCTGTTGGTGAGCAGGATGCCCCGCGCAACCGAGCAGTTCCCCTCGGAGTCGTTGTACGCGCCGAGCACGTTCGCCTCCCACTGCACCTGCCACTGCTGTCCTTGCTCGCTCATGTGGCGCATCGACCCAGGAAGCCTCATCCCGTCGTCGAACGACGTCCGTGAAGTTCCGAGCTGGAAGATCCCGCAGTCGCTGAGGCCGTAGCCCATGAACGAGAAGCTCGGCGTCGGGATGTCGATGCTCCCTCCGTTCGGAAGCGGCAAGGAGCACGAACTCCCCCCACCAAACGACGCTCCTGCCGGCGCCATCGCGAACATCGCCATGAACGGCCCATCGCTGGGCCGCAGTCCGAGTGGGTCGGTTTCGTCGAGGGGGTCGTTGTCAGCGTGCTGAGAACCCACCCGCGACATGAGCCCCGCAGAACCTACGGGCCCGTCGTAGACGTAGGTTCGAGCTCATCAGTCATCGGAGGATCTGTGACGGGGGTGGTCGTAGACGCAGGGTCGTTGGCGAAGACCAACTCGTACTTCTCGATCAGCTCAAGCTGCTGTTGAACGAGATCGATGCGGCAGCGAAGGCCCTGCGATGTCCGGATCGTTCCGTCGGCCCAGCTGCTCCACACCGTGTCGCACATCTGGTCGCGGTAGGCAGCGGCTGCCGCGGTCAGCTGCTGGATGGTCTCCTCCCAGGGCTCGTCGGGTGGAAGGCCATCAGGGCGTGCCGCCTCAACCTCGGCCCAACGCGCGTCGAGGTCTCCTTCGACGTTTGCAAGGAAGTCCGCAAAGCACGCGTCCACCTCGAGCGTGACCGCATCCTCGTAGCAAGCCGTTTCCGGATCGACCTCGAGCTCCGTCAAGCACTGCTCGAGATTGTCGCCACTGAAGTCGCTTCGAACGCAGTAGTTGTCCGCAGCGACAAGCGAGGTCGTCGACTCGACGATCGACGTCGATGCCGAGGAGGTCGCGTCGTCGCTCGCCGCCAGCTCGTCGCCGTCCGTCGGGTTCGAGCATCCCAACAGAATCATCAAGGCGAAGCCGGCGGCCAATGACAGGATCGTTCGGGATCCCCGGGCGCGCGTGGTTATCCGCCTACTCCTATCCATCGGGGTCGTAATTGCAGCTGGTCCACATCTCCTGCTCCTGCACACGACGCGGGCGGTGGGAGGTGCCGTTGGTGAACTCGGCCAAACCTCCAGTGAGATCACCGTTGTTGATCTTCGTGCCCTGGTTCGTGCCCGGAGACCCGATCTGGTAGCTGTAGGAGACCAGCGCATCGAACTGGCACTGCGTCAGCGGCCACGAGATCGCATCGGCGAACCGGTTGAGCCCCCTTCACGTCGACGACCGTCGTGAAGCGTCTCCTCGCCTCGTCATAGGACAGCTGGCCGTCGCCGCCAGCGATGTCGTTGAACAGGGCGTAGTCCTCAGGCGTGGAGCTCCCTCGACTCGCCGAGGGAGCGAGCTCGCCGATGCCGATCGTGCACGCCCGGCTTTCGGGATCGAGGTCCAGGTAGGGACCGGTCTCGATGTCGACCAGCGACGTGACCGACGCCCAGCTCCCGATCTCGAAGAACTCGATGAAGTCCATGACCTTCCGGCTGGCCTGCCGGACGTCGGGCGGCAGCGGGACGTCATCGAGCGGATTCAGCCCGGACAAGAACCGGTACGCCGAACACGGACCCTCGCTCAGGCCTGACTGCCCAGCGGCCCACTCATTCGCAATTCCGATCGACGGCAGATCGATCGACGTGCCACCCGGAAGATCCACGGAGCACACCGGCCCCCCGCCGCCGAGCGTGATCGACCCCGAACAGAACATGCCCGGTAAGCAGACCGAGAACGTCGTATCAGTCGGACTCAAACCCAACGGGTCGACCTTGTTCAAGGGGTCGTTGTCGGCGCGGACAACAAGCCCGCAACATGGTGCCCGCAGAACCTACGGCGTCGTCGTAGACGTAGAACTGGTCTCATCGGTGCTCAATGAATCTGTGGGCGGCAGGGTCGTACTTGCATCGGGCAACGCCGGAGGTGGCTCAGCCCGGTCACTGACAGCCATCAGAGGCTCAGAACTGCACGGGGACGAAGCGAAGACCACAAGTCTTGAGCCCTCGATGCGAGCGACCAAGTGGAACTCGCCGGAGTCGCCTGACAACTCGGCCATCTCCGGCACCGCCTCAGTCGAGATGTTCCGTACCGATGGCCACGAACCTGCAGCCTCGTCCTGCCATAGCTCCTTCACGCGCCCGTCACCAGGCCGTCGGCTACAGCGGGTGAGAACTCCGCGGCTCTCCTCGATCTCCCATCGCACGCCGCTCTGGCTGGTGCCAGGGATGGGGCAATCTACGAGCTCGGATCTCTGCTGCGGTCGCTCGGCGGATTCTCCTACGCCCGCCGCAACCGACTCGCGAACGAGCGTCCCGGCCTCTGAGGCGGGGGTCTCGATCGGCTCTGTGTTGAACACACCGGCTGTCACGGCCGCGAAAGCGACCACGATGGCTACCAGCAGCCCGACACCCAACAACCTCAGCGGGCGCTTCCGCAATCCGGGGCGAGCCGCCACGGCCTACCCCGGTTCTCGGCAAGCCGGTCCGTCGACCTGTACGTACCGCCCCACGACGATGTGAGCCATGTTGCAGAGCGCGAGGGAGCCTGTGTTGAAGTAGGAGTGGCGCTTCCAGTCACAGCCTTCGCATGCCGAACCGAACTCAGTCATCCCATCAGGCGGGTCGTCCTCACCAGCGCAGATGAGATCCCAGCTGTTGCAGGCCCACCAGATTCGGAGGTGGCTAGGGGCATGCTCAGCGAGGATGTCGTTCCCGATGCCGTAGTTCCCGTGTGCACCGACGAAAATCGCGTTGTCCGGCACAGCTGATGACTGACCGGCGTCAACCGAGCGGAATGTCCCCTCGAACAGCGCCCCCTGCAGCACTTGCCCGGACCAGCTGTGGCCGATGACCGAGACCGTCTTTCCCCGGCTCTTCAGAAAGTGGACGATGTCAGCCAGCTGAGGAGCCACTCCGCTGTTGGGGTTGTGAATCACGGTGCCTATTCCGGATGGCGGCGAGTACCCCAGCCACGCCAGCACGGCGACGCTGCCTATCTGGCTTGCCTTCGCGTGAGAGCTTGAGACGCCTCGCCCGTGTAGTTCCCAGGCCCGGCGCCCGCTGCGGGGAGATAGATGGCGACGTTCTCGTGCCGACTCCACCTGTCCGAAGATGAACGTCATCTCGTCGTCGCCGTCGAGACCGTCTGGCATGCAGTCGCCGGCAACCTCCACACACGAACCGTTGAGGAACTCCCCTTCGGTGGGTCGCAGACCGAGCGGGTCGGTCTTGTTGAGCGGATCATTATCTGTGTAGTGGTAGGGGTTGGCGACGGTGGGTGTGCCGTCGACGCCGTCGAGTGGGTCTGGTGAGAGGAAGGTGCCGGTGGTTGGGTCGTAGAAACACACCACCCCAACGCTTGCCGGGACATCCCAGGCCCGTTTCCCCGACGCGACCTGCGGAAAAACATCGATGTCATCCTGACGCGCATCCGAGCCGGCTGCCGCGCGCCCGAACGCGTGTTTCTGGCAACGACGACCACCGCGCCCGACGCGGCGATGGGGTCGCTGGTCGAGGGTGGCGGGCGTGTTCACGGCAACCAGTCTCCCACCCGAGCCTCGTCGACGCTCGGCACGCCGCTGGCGGTGGGCTGACACGAAGGGCGGTTCGTTGATCGCCGACCATGCACGAGTGCCCAGGGGTGGGTGGCGAGACTGGTCGAGTGAACGGAACCGAGTTCGTTGCGTCCCTGATCAGCTCGCTGGCGTGGCCGCTCGCCGCGGTGGCGATCGCTTTCATCTTCCGCGGTGAGATCAAGAAGATGATGGCCCGCCAGCCGTCGCGGTTGAAGGCCGGGCCGTTCGAGGCCGAGTGGGACGAGGCGGCCGAGCACACCATCGATCAGCTCGCGGAGGTTCGTGAGGCCGCCCCCGAGTTCGTGCGCATCACCGAATCAATCGGTTCTGAACCGGTCGCTCTGTCTGGCAAGGGCCGGCCGACGCCGTGGGCGTTGGTGGCAGCGAGCTGGGGTCGTATCGAACGTGAGCTTCAGGCGCTGTTGGCCGCGAACGGCGGCGACCCATCGGCGGTGAAGAACGCCGGTGGTGTGGCGTTGGCGAAGATGGCGCGGGTCAAGGGGTTGATCGATGACAAGACCGCCAACGGCATCGAGGGCTTGGCGGTCATGCGCAACATGGCTGTCCATGGCCACGGCGAGATCACCCGTGAGCAGGCCCAGGAGTTCGTCGTGCTCGTCGACGCCATGATCTTCGCTCTCCACAACCAGCCGGGCCGGTAGGTCGGGGAAGGCAGTCAGTCGTTCAGGTGAGGTAGGTGACAGGCCCGACGGTGACGCCGACAGGAGCAGCTCCTGGCGGCGGGAGCTTGAGGCGCACCTCTCCGCCGTCGTCGAGGGTCACCACGATGTTGAGTGTGCCCATGGGGTCCTTCATGGCGCCCATGGCCGCCATCGTGATGACACCTTCTTTGCCGGACTCCTCGATGCGCACCCTGCGCTGTGCTGGATCCATCACGCCGACCGTAGCGGCGGTGCCTGGTTCACGCAGGGACGTTCACCACAGGTCGATGCCGAAGTCGTCCGCAACCGATGGGGGCTTCTGCTGCATGCGGTCGAGGCGAGCGGTGATGTCTGCGGCCCGGTCGGCGAGGGTGGGCTCGACGTCGGGTTCGGAGAGGTCGGCCAACAGGTCCTCGGCCAGCGAGCTGTGTGCGCGTGGTTCGGGGAGCTGGTCGAGGAGGTCGGCGGCACTGTGGCCAACCGAGACGCCTTCGGGTTCGGGAAGCGACGCGAGCAGCTCGGCTGCGAGCGGGTCGAGGGGTGCCATCTCGGAGGCTTGGTGTTGGGAGCGGTCGCGTGAGAGTTCACGTTCGGCGTGTTCCAACAACAGCTCCCGCCCCTCCGGTCGCTGCGCTCCCTGCGGGTTGGGGTCGAGGAGGCCCTGGAGGTCCTCGTCGGGTTCGAGCATGTAGAGCCGGTTCTCGACCCGGCCACGTGACAGCGCGGTGTAGGCGGCTTGGCGGTCCAAGTCGCCGTCGTCGCCCAACGTGAACACCCGATCTGCGGTGGCGCCCTGCGTCTTGTAGCCGGTGCGGGCATAGCCATGGTCGAGGTAGCCGTCTTGGAGTCGGTCGACGGGCATGGTGCGTTCGCCGTCGACGCGCTCACATCTGAACGTCACCCCGCTGGCGTTCACCTTGGTGATGGTGCCGAGGTCGCCGTTGAGGATGTCGAGGTCGTAGTGGTTGCGTCCCGTGGCCAACACACGATCGCCGACGGCGAACTCCCGGCCGTTGACGACCATGCGCCGGTTGCCGAGGTGGCCGGCGGCGTCGAGGACATCGCGTGCGCGGTCGTTGAGGTCGCGGACATCAGCGCGGTGGCTGGCGATCATCACCGCGTCGTCGCCGTTGAGGTGCGCGGTAGCCCAGTCGTCGACGAGGCGTTGGCGGAGGGCGTCGGCGTTGTCGGCGAAGAAGATGCGGTCCCGCTGGTCGTAGGCGGCGACAGCTTCGGCGACGTTGCCGTTGCGGAGGTCGTCGAGGGCGTGACGCTCCCACTCGTGGATCTGTCGGCGGTTCTCGACCAACACCGCCGCGGGCAGCTGCTCGGTGAGGGCCCGGAACGATCCGCCGGCGTCGATCTCCCTCAGCTGCGCGACATCACCGCAGAGCACCAGCTTCGCCCCGGCCGCCGCGGTGTGACGGGAGAGCGCGTCGAGGGTGCGGGTGCCAACCATGCCGCTCTCGTCGACCACCAAAACGCTGCACTCATCGAGGACCAGGCGGCCGTCGTCGAGTTGGCCGAGGAGCTTGGTGATCGTCGTCGACGCGATCCCCGAACCGGCCCGCAGCTCCGCGGCGGCGCGCGCGGAGAGTGCTGCGCCGAACACGTTGAACCCTGACGCTTCCCACGCGGCCCGGGTCGCGTCGAGGGTGTAGGTCTTCCCGGTGCCGGCCGCGCCGATCACTGGGTCGATCCCCGCACCCGACGTGGTGAGCCAACGGACCATGTCGGCTTGCTCGTCGGAGATCGACGGGCGTTCGGCCAGGGCGAGGTCGACGGCCAGCGGGATGGCGACCCCGGCCCCGGCGTCTTGGAGGGCGTGGGCCCGGTCGACGAGTTGTTGTTCTGTGGCCAACAGCTCGCTGGTCGTCCAGCGGGGTTCGCGGCGGGTGTCGAGCGCGACCAGACGAGGGTCGGTGAGGAACGCCTCGGTGAGGTCCTCGATCATGGTGACGTCGCCGCCGTCGGGGAGCCGCTCGGCGATGGCCCGGACCACGTCACGGCGCTCGAACGTCGACGCGTGCTGCGTGACCCCTTCGGCCGACGCGAGGTCGTCGAACAGGGAGGCGACCGACCACACCTGCGGCTCGCGCTTGATCCCTCGGTCGAGGAGCTCGGCGACGTCGCCGACCCCGAAGCCAGCGTCGTGCGCCCGGCCAGCCCAGTCGGTTCGCAGCGCGTTGGCGTCGACGTCGTAGACCTTCGCTTTGCGGGTGTCGAGCGCGGCGATCTGCGCAGCGCGTGGTGAGTGCTCGGCGCGGGCTTCCATGGCGTCGAGGATCTCGGCCCGGCGCTGAGAGAAGACGTCGATGAGATCGCGGGGGATGCCGGCGACATCGGCGCACCCGTTCTTGACGGGCAGCCATTCGACGCCGAGGCGGCGGGTGAGCTCGGCGCGCAGCTGGGCTTGGTAGAGGAACCCGGCGGTGCGGGCGTGGTGGTAGATCGGCGTGCCGTCCAACGCCCCCCAACGACCATCAGCGGTGCGAGTGGCGTTCGCGACCAGGACATGGGTGTGCAGGGTCGGATCCCCGGCCCGGGACGTCTGGTGGCGGAACCCCGCGGCGATGAACCCGTCGCCCTCGACGGGGACGATCTCACGGTCGATGAACCGCCGGGTCCGACACACGCTGCGCTCGAGGTAGCCGATCGCCGCGTCCACCGCGGCTTCGTGCGCGGCGACGACCTCGCCGGTGACCGCGCCGGCTTCGCCGAGCCCGTAAAGGATGCTCACCGACTTGGGTGCCCGAAACGTCAGATCGAACCCCGGTAGCCGGGCCTGGTTCAGCCGCTCACCCGTGGCCGGGTTGCGGTGCTCCAACAGCGCGGTGAGATCCGCCGGCTCGACGACACCGTCGAGGCCGAGGTCGGGGGCGAGCGCGCCGAACCACCGGCCCGGGGCCTCCCCCTTGCCGGTGTAGTAGTCGTCGACGCGGGCCAGGTCGAGGTAGTACCTCTGCTGGCCGGCCGCGAGTTTCCCGATGTTCAACATGCGCGCGGACCTCCATCTCTCTTCCCCACTCCTAAGCCCGCGTGCATCCCCCAATTTCGTGAGGTCGTTCGTCACACCAACGCCGGCCGCGTCGGCGTGAGTCACTGGTCAGGTCACAACTCGGGTCACTCGTCGAGGACGCCCCAGCGCGGTGGCGAGTGACTTCATCGCGCACCCCGGTCCCGGGATCGGTCCCGGTTCTGGTCCCGGGATCAGTCCCGGGATCAGCCCCAGCCCGTGTCGGAGATCCCGGACACGGTCCCGGTCGCTGTCCCGTTCCCGCTCGAGTTCCCGTTCGGGTTCCCGGTTCCGTCCCGGTGACTCGCCCCCGGTGGCCATCACGCTGGCGGCGGCTGCCCCGACCCCAACCCGCAGGGAGCGCAGCGACCGGAGGGGCGGGAGCCCAACCGGAGCGAAGCGGAGGGCGGGAGCTGCTGCGCACCCAACGACACGAGCCGGCATCAACCGTTCCCGGTCGCGTTCCCGGATCGGTTCCCGGTCCCGACACCGGGACTGTGGCGGCCCGGCCACGCAACGTAGTTGCAAGTCTGTGAGACCGTTCAGTAGTTCAGTCCCGGTCAGAGGACCTGCGTCGTGGCACGACGTCGGCGTCGCGCGTGTCGGCGTCGAGCTTCTCGGTTAGATCGCAGGCGCGCGCGTGAGTCGGGGACGCGCTGGTTCGCCGTGAACGGTGGACCGGGACGCGGTGGACGGGGTGTCGATGTGACGCGCGCGCGGTCACCCGGGCGAGCGCGTGAACGCGGTGACGATCGCCCGGACGCGACAACGCGCGCACCCCAGCTGGGTGCGCGCGCGGGTGGCTCGAAGGGTGCGGGCGGTTCTCTAGATCAATCCTTGGAACCAAAGAAGGAAGAGAGAGAACCGTCGTCGTCGTGGTCGTGGAGTCGGTCGGCGAGGGACAAGAAGATGACCCGTCCTGGGTCGGGAAGAGCGGCCAGCTCGTGGTCGGTGAGCGCTTCGGGGTCGGCGGTGTGTTCCCGGTAAGCGATGGTCACCGCCGCATAGATGTCCGCCGCCCATGCCCTGGCCTCGTCGATCCCAACGACGATGACCGCCTCGATGTCAGAGCCTGGTGGGGTGACCCGCACCTCGATCTCGTCGCCTCCGAAGGCCACCTCGGCATCCGGTAGACCCTCGGCGGTGATGTAGATCGACGCCTTCACGACACCCGCTCCTCACCGTCGTCGTGGTCGTGTTCGTCGTCGGCTTCGGCATCCAGGGCCGCCCACAACCCTTCGGCTTCATCCGGTGACCACTGCGGATCCCGGTTGGCTTCGTTGCGGGAACCGGGGTGGCAGGCGTCGTGGATGGTGCGCAGCTGGGTGATCGACACCCTCGTGTAGATCTGGGTGGTGGACAGCTCGGCGTGCCCCAAGATCGCCTGGATGAACCGGATGTCCGCCCCGGCTTCCAGCATGAGGGTCGCCATCGTGTGGCGGAACAGATGACACGACCCGGTCTTTCCGATGTCGGCCGCGGCGATGTAGCGGCCGACGAAGATCGTCAGGTAGGGCGGGGCGAGCGGCTGGCCGTCGTGGGTGAGGAACAACCACCCCTCGTCAGGTTCGACCACGAACCCCGGCCGGACGTCGAGGAGGTAGCGGTCGACCCACACCAACGCCCGCTCCCCGATCGGCACGATCCGATCCCGTTTCCCCTTTCCTTGGCGGACATGCAGGGCCCGGCGGTCGACGTCGAGGTCGAACAGGCGCACGTTGGCCAGCTCCGAACGGCGGATCCCCGTCGAGTAGAAGACCTCGAGGATCGCCCGGTCCCGGACCCCCAACGGGTCGCCCAGGTCCGGCTGGGACATGACCTGTTCGACCTCGGCGACGTTCAACACATGCTTGGGCAACCGGTGCTCGACCCTCGGGAGCTCGAGCTCGGAAGCAGGGTTGTAGAGGATCCGATTCGTCTTCGTCGCCCACGAGAAGAACGACCGCACCGGCGACAGGCGCCCCTTCTGAGTGAGGAACGTGAGCGGTCGGCCGTTGGCCTGGCGGTAGTGGAACAACCACCGCTGATATCGGTCCAACATCGGCTTGGTCACCTCCGCGGTGCGCGTCACCCCCCGCTCGACCAACCAGCGGTGCAGACGATCCAAGGCCCGCCGCCGCGACTCGATCGTCTGCGGGCTGTAGCCGTGCACCCCCATCCACTCATAGAACTCACCCAGATGACGCTCCAACGACCGCGGGTCGCCCGGGTCGCCGATGGGCGCCTTCGCCTTGCGCTGCCCACGTGCCGGCATCAGCCCGCCCCCCGCCTCGACCGTGTCGACCGCTTCGGCGAGGACCCGTTGCCGGAGCCGGCTGCGGGTGTGACCGACTGCGCCTGTGACGCCCCGTTGCGCTTGCCTCCAACACGCGATCTGGGGCCCTTCGCCCGCTTCTGGTTCGTTTGGGCTGGTGGCGGGCCCTTTGTGGTGGGGGCCGAAGGAGGGCCGACCGGGGGCCGAGGGGGGGCCGAAGGGGGGCCGACCCCGACGCGGTCCCCGTCCCCATCCGCTGTGGTGTCGGTGAGTTGGTCGACGTCGACGAGACCGGCCATGCGGGGTGTCCCGTCGTCGAGGTTGCCGGTGAACACCAGCTCGTAGACGAACGCCGAGCCGTGCTCAGCCCGATGCACCCACAGGTATTCGAGCTCGACGAGACGGTCGAGATGCTTGCGGCACTGGCGGTCCGACAGCCCGCACGCCTCGCGCACCTGGCGGCGCCCGACCCGCACCTGGGCCCGGTCGGCGTCGGCTTCGATGGCAAGCTTGGCGACCAGCTCGTCGACGATCCCCAACACCCGCCGGGTCTGCGGCGGCACCTCATCCAGGGAACGGCCGAGGACCTCGTGGGCCAACCGGTTGGCCAGCGCGATGTCGTCCAGGGTGGCTTCGATGTAGGTCACCTCGACGCCGGCTGTGGTGGTGGCCGTGCGGCGTTCGCGTTGGTGTTGGTGCAACAGGGCGATGGTCGAGATGAGCGTCAGATACTTGACGTGGTCACGGCGGGTGCGGGTGACGGTGTCGATGAACCGCAGGCGATCCGCGAACGGGTTGACGACGGCGACGGGTTCCAGGATGCGTTGGGCATCGCGGTGCACCTTCAACACCTGGTCGCGGTCGTTGCCGCCCAACAGGCCGTCGAGGGTCTGGGATCGGCGTTGGCGGTCGTGGATGGCCCGGGTCTGGTCGCGGTTCTCGTTGACGGTCAGCACGATGCAGCGGTTCAACAGCTCCTCGTCGACGTCGATCGCCGTGGTCGTCAGGAAGATCGCCGCCGGACCCTTGACCGTGTAGTCACTGGAGCGCAGCAGCCCGGAGTCGTTGGACTTCCCGGTCGACGCGATCGACACCTCACCCTCGGACTGGAGGAGCTTGAGCGGGTAGGCGGCTCGCGCCGCGCCTTCTTCCTCGGCGATGGCCAGCACCTTGTGGGACAGGTCCTTGTCGCCCATGTAGTAGAGCGACTGGCCGGTGATCGCCGAATAGGCGACACAGTCCTCCGGCGGCACGAACGACAACACCGCATCCTGCAGCGCGCTCTTGCCCGCCGCCGACGTCGACTGGATCACCACCGCCAACGGCTTGGCCAACTTCCGCGACACCGCCGCCAGGTAGCCGACCAGACAGTTGGTGGCCTCGCCGACCACACCGACCCGGGCGAAGTCCGCGGTGATCCGCTCGACCAGGTTCGGGTCGCACAACAACTCGAGCGCCGCGGCCCGCTCATCGGGATCCAGGGTCACCACCGTGGTGGCGGGTTCTTGGGCTCGGCGGATCGCTTCTTCGACGTAGGCCTCCGCGACACCGAACACCTTGGCGATATCGCCCCGCAGAACCTTCTCCTCGATCCCCGTCTCGATCGACGCCTCCTTGCAGAACGACGCCCGCGCCCGGGCGGTGTAGAGATCGATCCGATCGGCGTGGAACCCATCGGCGCCCTCGGCGCGCACCAACACCAGCGCCTTCAACACGTCGAAGCTCGTGTTGTCCCCCAGGTTCCGCAGCCGCCACCGGCGCCGCCCGAACGACAGCCACATGTCCCGGCCATCCTCGGAGAACGACGGGACCACCCCCGCCGGAACCGCCGGGACCGGCGACGCCACCGGGCTGTCGTCGCCGCGGACGATGTCGGCCAGCTCACCCGCCACGTCATCGCCCACCGGTTCGGGGTCGGAGTCGATCTGGACCTCAGCACCGCCCACCTCCTCGACCTCATCGACATCGTCGACCGCCGGCTCGGGTGTCGGGTGGGGTCGAGGGCTGGCGCCCCCCGTCGCCGTCGCCTTCGGCGTCGACGGTTGCCGGCGAGACGACTTCGCAGCCCCGATCGCCTTGGCGGTCATCCATGAGGCTTCGCGCAGCGCGGTGGCCAGGGTGTCGGCCGGCGACGCCGCCGCGCACGCGACGTCGTTGGCGTCCTGGCCGTTGGGGAACTCGACCCGTAGGCACTCCACCCCGATGCCGGCGAGTCGCCCGGCCAGCGCGGCCGCCGCGTCGTCGCCTTCGTCGTCGCGCCGGTAGGCGATCAGCACCCGGGCGATGTCGTGGCCGGCGAACTGGTCCAGGTGGGTGTCGGTGAAGCCGGTGGGACCGGGGACGGCGACGACGTGGCGGTGCCCGTGGCACCAGAAGGTGAGCGCGTCGATCACCGACGGACACACGATCACCTCCCGACAGTCCAGCGCGGTGGGGTTGAACAGGGGCCGGTCACCGGGCAGCCAGGTGTGCATCCGCGTCCCCCGCCGCAACGACTTCCCGAGCTTGCGGCCATAGACCTGGGCCACCACCCCTTCGCGATCGCGGACCGGGACGATGAGGGACCCCTGGAACGCTTCGTGGCCGGTGTCGGCGATCACCCCGATGCCCTCCAGCTGGGAGCGCAGCTTCGCCCCCAACACCCGGCGGGTGTCGGGCAGGTAGTTCCCCAGGCGACCCCGGACCGAGAACCCGACCCCGAACACCTCGACCATCTCGGCGGACTCCAGGCGGCGGCTCGCCAGATACTCGGCGGGCTCCCACCGGTCGGCCAGGCTGCGCCGATAGAAGTCCACCACCTGAGCGAGGAGGACCTCGTCGGGCTGGTCCGCGTCGAACGGCGTCGGCAACAACGACCGCAACGTCAACTTCGGCGGCTGCTTGCCGTTCCGCACGCCGGCCGCGGTGATCTCCACCCCCTGACGCAACAACTCCACCGCATGGGTGAAGGACACCCCTTCGGCGTGCTGGGTCCACTCGACCACCGAGCCGCCCAACCCGCAGGACTCGCACCGCCACGTGTTCGCCTTCGGCTCCACCACCAAGCCCTTGGTCGTCCCGCACCACAGACAGGCCCCGGTGCGCTTCCCGTCCTTGGTGCGAGGCCGAGACAACTCGACGCCACACCCCTCGACCAAGCGCTCCAACGACACCTCAGCCCGCAGCTTCGCCGCGATCCCCCCAGTCGCCACCCGCGTCACCGGCCCCGATCTCGCCATCCTCCACCCTCCTCCCAAGAAATTTCTTGGTGAGCCTGATCCGCACACCTGACTTGCGAATACTACATAGACTCGCGCGGAGTTGTGGAGGATCCATCACGCAGAGGAGCCGGCGATGATCACAGAATTGGCGTGGAACCCCCACCACGGAGCCCACCTCATGCCCCTCGGCGACCGCATCCGCCAACTACGAGCCGAACACAAATGGTCCCAAGGCGAGCTCGCCGAACGCATCGGCGGCGACGCCGCCCAGATCAGCCGGTATGAACACGGAAAGATGACCCCCGGCGCCGACATCGTCGCCCGCCTCGCCGAAGCCCTCGACGTGTCCTGCGACTACCTCCTCATCGACGACGCCCCCCGCCGCAGCTTCCGCACCCCCGAACGCCACCTCGGCGAACACCTCGCCGCCCTCGACGAGCTCCCCGAAGAAGACCTCGCCTCGCTCCTCAACCACCTCGACGCCCTCATCGCCAAAAACCGACTCAAGACCATCGCCGGCCAACTCGCCTGACGACGTCGGCCTGGAGGCCAGTTGACTCCCACTCCGGGCCGTGAGGAACCACCAGAGCGTCCCGATCAGCTGTAGCAGTCGGTGAAGCCCTTGATCAGCAAGACATCGGACTCGCCAGTGATCTGGACGTAGACCTCAAGTCCGTCGAATCGCACCGTGGAGCCCGCCGCGTCGCCACTCACCTCGGCCTCGCCATCCGACGCCCACTCCATCGCCACGTCGTCCCAGTATGCGCGAACGTCGCCAACAGCTTCTTGAGGGCGGCCCTCCTCGAGTCCGTCGAACCTCAACATGTAGCTGAACTTCTCGTCGCCGCTGGGGTCGAGGCACGACTCGGGCCCATCAATGACCGTGGTGCCACCCGATAGACCCAGCTCACTGACGGTGTCATCAACCGTCGAACGGACTTGCTCCTCGGCCTCCGCCAGCGACAACGCCGGATCCGAACCTGAGTCCACAGCCTCAGTGCCGCAGCCACAAGTGGCGAGCATGAGGACGACAGCTCCAGCGGCAGTACTCCACCTCACGGCTCGGCCCTACTTGTAGATGACGCAGTCGAAGGAACCGTTGAAGAACGTCGGGAGCGACCCGCCCCCTCCGCAGGCTTGCGTGTTCCCCTTGATGATTGCCATCAGGTTCCGGCCGGCGACGTTGTTCGTGTCGAAGTAGTTGCCGTGCCCGCTCGCTCCCTCAGTCGAGATGACGTTCGCGCCGGGGGGCGCGCTGGTCCCCGGAGTGCCATCTATCCAATCGTCGCCAGTCATTCCCCAGTACACGTTGGATGAGGAGGCCTCCATCGGGAGAGCGCCGCTGTTCCAGAAGCTGGCACCGAAGTAGACGATCCGATTCGGGCCAGCTCCCTGATTCACCACCGAGTTCTGCACGACAGATCCCGCAAAGCTGTGGCCGATCAAGGTGACGTCTCGGCCCCTTCGCCGCAAGAGATTGACGAGGGGGGCCAACGATTGACCTCCGTCCTCGGCAGTTGAACCCCCGAACAGATACTCCCCGATGTTGCTCGCCGAGCCCGGATCGGGTGGGTTGTAGTCCATCCACGAGATGATCGAGACGTCCGAACCGCCGGCAGCCTGCAGGCCCTTACCCACACCACTGAACCCATTCCAGTTTCCAACGCTAATACTCCCAGCAGCGACATGAATGCCCACATGTCGTGCTGTCTGCAGACTGCCAAACACCTCAATCAGTCGACCATCGTTAGCAGGGTCGGCCTTGATGAACTGCCGACAGGACGGATCAAGCAACGCTTCGACCTGATCGAGCTTCGACTGGATGTCATCCTGAAAGAACCCAGGAGCGTCGCCCAGGGCACCCTCCAGCGAGGCCTGCGCGCCCTCGAGCCCATTGTGCGACGTTTCATATGCGTGAAGCTCGAACTGACAATCGCCCGGTCGCAGACCGAGCGGATCCGTCTTGTTGAGCGGATCATTATCTGTGTAGTGGTAGGGGTTGGCGACGGTGGGTGTGCCGTCGACGCCGTCGAGTGGGTCTGGTGAGAGGAAGGTGCCGGTGGTTGGGTCGTAGTAGCGGTTACGGAGGTAGACGAGTCCACCGATGTGGAACTCGCCCCGATACCCGAACCCGGTGTGATCAACATCGGGCACACCCCACGACGAGTACGAGGACGGATGATACGGGTAGTCGCCCGACGCCACCGCGGACTCCTGCCAGTCATAGGAATACCAGTCCCCGTAACTCGAGATGCGACGCATCCCGTAGTTCTGCCGGTGATGGACACCTTCCACCAACGCGTCGACCGCTTGAGGAACCCCCTGGGTCGGATCCCACAAGAACACGTTCTCAGTCGTCGACGAACCATCCGAGATTGCCACATCACCCAACAGACCCGAACTCCCATAGCCCGCCGTCGCAGTGGTCGTCACCGAACCCTCCACATCCACCACCGACACCAGACGACCACCCGCACCCCACCCGTACTGGGTCTCATCGGCACCCACCGGATCGGCCAACACCCGACGACCCCCCAGGTCATAGCCATAGCCCACATCCAGACCACCATCGACGTCCGCGAAAGTGACCTGATCAGCCCGGTTCACCGAATAGGTCGTCGACACCGACCCCACACTATGAGCCACCCGGTTCCCGTGCCCGTCATAGTCAGCGGACTCCACCACCCCGCCAGCCTCACACGAACCCACCGCTCCCGCCGCTTCACGCCGAGCGATCAACTGGCCAGCCAAGTCATAGTCGAACCACCGACACGTACCATCCGACGCTTCGGACACAACCCGCCCATCAGCACCCCACAACAGATCCGAAGACAAGTCATCGCCGGTACCCGCGAAGTCCTGCACGTAGCCGACCGCCCGCCCCGAACCCGGATCCAAGGTCCACTCCCGCACCCCCACCGAAGACTGGGCCAACACCTCACGAGTCTCCAACCCGTCATCGTCGTACTCATAGGCCGCCAACGGCACCGCCACCCCGTACACGAACACCGCCGTCTCCACCAGACGCCCCAACGGATCATGGGCGTAACGCAGCGTCGCACCATCGTCGTGCACGAACCGTCGAGGCGTCCCGTTGATCGACCAACCCCACCGCAACCGCTCCAAACTCGACGACACCCCGTCATCGACCCCGTACCACGCATCCACCAACCGGCCCCCCAGGTCATAGCCGTACTGCTCGCTGCGCACCACATCGGGATCCCCGACATCACCAGTCGCAGCAACCACCGCGCTCACCCGACCAGCCGAGTCATACCCCCAGGTCGTCGTCACCCGATCAGTCACCGTCGCCGAACAATCACCACCAGCCACGATCACCTCGGACCGCTGCCACAACCGACCCGACGACCCATACACGTTGGAAACACACGACCAGACCCCCGGATCGACCAGGTGGGCGACCGACTCCAACCGCCCGAAATCATCCCAACTCGACGTCACCGTCGCGCTCGCCGTGTCCGACACCGGCCAAGACCGAGACGTCTCACGATCCGACAGGTCATAGGACCAAGCCTGGGTGATGCAACGAAGCGGGTCGACAGGCTCCCCACAATCAGGGACCTCGCCCACCTCCTGGGTCGAGGTGCGCGACACCCGGTTCCCCCGCAAGTCATAGCCATAGGTGACCCCCGTACCCAACGGGTCCACCACCGAGGTCAACCAACCCGCCGCGTTGTACCCGAACGACCTCGTCGCAGTACCCACCGCAGTCGGATCCGTCGCGAAGTCCGTCTCCGACAACAACCCACCACCAGGACCCACCACCCGCAACTGCGCGGCCCGCGACTCATCGACACCACTCGTACCCGGATCATCAGCCACACCCGAAGGCCGCTCCACCCTCACCACCCGCCCCAACGGGTCATAAGACTGCGAAGTCACCCGACCCTCGGGACTCGTCGTGGACAACACCCACCCGTGGGGATCAAACACCGTGGACGTGGTCGCCTCTGTCGCCGTGCCCGCCGCCTCGATCACCGACTCGACCCGACCCGCGTCGTCATAGCCATAGACCGTGTCGACCTTGCCCGACCCCGACGCCCACGAGAACCACAACACATCCGAAGGAGGAGTACGCACCGACGCCACCCGGCCCGCCAAGTCATAGACCCGTTCCTCCACCACATCGAAGCGGTACGCCCAGCTCGAGATCATGTTCTCACCCGCCAGACCCGTCTGAGCCCTACGCGTACGCTGACGACCCGCCGCGTCATAGGAATACTCCACCAGCGTGCCCCAGCCCGCCTCACCCCCACCCGGCGAACCGATCTCGCGGGTCACCCGACCCTCCAGGTCATACTCGTACACCACCGCGAACTCCCGTTCGGGATACACGTCCACATACGGGTCATCAGAGCTGTGCGCCAACGTGTGGGCCAACCCCTGGATCTGATGGTGCCGGCCATCACCCCACACGACCCGATACCCCCCCGAACCCCAAGTGGTCACCGTCGTCGTGTCATCACCAGGAACCAGACCCCGCAACGTCTCCTGCAACGACCCCGCCGACACATCAAAGGGGATCGCCCCCGAGGAGACCCCGTCGACCACCAGCTTGAACGAACCCGACGTCGCCCACACCGAGATGTCGATCGGTGACGGCGAACAATCCAGCTCTCCCTCCGGTGTCGTCCACACCTCGGCCCCAGGTTCGGTCTCACACACCACCCGACCCCACGCGTCATAAGCCATCCACGACTCCAACGGCTCGTCATCACCCGACGCGTCCGGGTTCACCGTGCGACGCACCTGGTTCCCGTCAACGTCATACCCGTAGCTCGTCACCACCCCCTCCGGGTCGGTCAACGCCTCCAAACGACCCAACGGACCGTACTCATAGGTCGTGGTCGCCTCATCACCCGACGCGTTGGCCGGGTCCCCATCGTCGTCTCCCACCGTCACCGACTCGAGGTTCCCGAACCCGTCATAGTCGTTGTTCGTGACCGTCACCGCCCCCGACACCAGATCCAACGTCGTGGACTCGACATCGATCTGACCGTCAGCGGTATAGGAGTACGACGACGACGCAAACCCGCTACCACCCGTGTACGGGTTCTCCGGACCCGACACCCACAACAACCGACCCGAGTGGTCATAGCCGTAATCGGTCGCGAAGTGGTCCCCGTCGAAATCGTCGTCAGGTGCCCAATCCGCCCACGCCACCGGATCGAACACCCGCCGCACCCGACCCCCCGGATCGTACTCGTACACCGTCGTCGTCGCCCCCGGCGACCCCCCACCCGACGTCGTCCCGAACGCCTCGGTCACCGAAGCCACCCGACCCGCCAAGTCATAGCCGAACACCGTCACCGATTCATCATCAGACCCCGGAGCGCTCACCTGCCGCGCACAACAACCTCGGCGGGCAATCCGGAACCGACACGCCCGCCGGCTCCCCCGACCCGTAGTAGTACTCGACCACCACCTCACCCGAAGAGCAATCCACGTTCCCACCCTCGATGGTGCGCGTCACCAACCCGTCGTCGGACACCACACAGGTGCGCTCCAACACCACATCGGGTTCCGCGGCGACATCAACCACCTCCACCCGCGACGGCACCACCTCATCGCCGTCATAGCCGTACACGACCTGGCGGTCACCACCCCGCGCGGTCACCACCGCCACCCGAGCATCACCAGAACCGACATAGCCATAGGACTCGAACACGTCCCCCGCGGACACGCTCGGAGGCTCACCCGCCGGATCGCCCGGAGTCGCGTAGTCAACCACCGCCCCACGCACATCACCGGTCGCCGGATCCGGCCACACCCGATACGACAACCGGCCCTCACCATCGAACACGTTCACGTAGTCCGCGCCCCGACGATCAGTGAACGACCCCAACTGGCCTCCCACCCAGCCCTTGGACACCGACTCCCCAGACGCATCCTCCACACCCACCAACTCGCCCGCAGCCGACATCGAATAGACGGTCACCTCCTCGTCACCGCCCACCCCCGGCGAGGGATCGAAGGTCACCGTCACCTGATTCGATTCCGGTGTCTCATAGGCAAACGACGCCACCTCACCCGTTGCCGTCGTCTGGGTCAGCACCCGACCCTCACCGTCAAACACGTTGTCGATGACCAACACCCAGTCCGAAGGGCTCGAACCGTCGCCCGCCACCAACGACTCGACCCGGGTCAACGAACCACCCGTCATCGTGTACCGCTCCACCGCCCCACCCGCGGCCTCCACCCGATCCAACACCCCATCGGTGACCACATAGGTCAACCCCCGACCGTCACCAACCCAGCCACCGCCGTCCCAGGCCTGCGACACCACCTCCACCTGCCCCGCGGTGGCCGTATCCACCACCAACCGGCGACCCGCCGCCGCGTTCTCCACCACCTCCACCACACCCCCAGCGTCGCGCTCGACCACCACCTCCTGGCCCTGCCCGTCGACCAGGCCCACCAACCAACCCTCGTCGTCGAACTCCCACGCCTCACCCGATGCCAACATCAACGACCACGACGCCGGCACCGACCCCGAACCCTCATCGAAGGCCAACGCCGCCCCCGGACCCAACTCGCCAGGCGCCAGCCAGGCGTTCGGCCCCGTGTTCACGAACCGGACCAGACGACCATCGGACAACCGGACCAACACATCACCCTCATCAGGCGGACCCGAACCCACCGACAACAACCACACATCAACAGACGACGACCACCCCCGGCCCAACAGGCCCCCCGAAGCATCCAACGAGTTGTACACCGCCGACCACCCCAACCCGAACGCACCCCCCGCCCCAGGCAACCCCAACCCCGCCGTGTGCACCAGGTTCCCCGACGACACATCCACCGGATCGTGAACCAACGGCGACCACGGCGCCTTGCCCCCCATCACCTTCCCCGACGCCCACTCCGCCCCATCCCAATGATCCCGCACCTCAGCCGCCGACAACGCCCGGTCATACACCGCCACCTCATCCGTCACCGTCCAAGCATGCGAATCGAGTTCGAGATCGGGATCCGACCACGACGGCGCGCTTGCCGGCCCGGAGTCCTCCAACACACCGTCCACATAGAGACTGGCGGTCGAGCCGTCAAACGTCACCACCAAATGGACCCTGCCGGTCCGGCTGGAGTTGTGGTCCCGGAGAGCAGGTGCCTGCCAACCCGCCGTCAGCTCGCTCGCCCCGTCATCCGAGGACCATTTCACCATGGTGGAACCACCCAAACTGGCGCCCAACAGATGGTGGTTGTCGGGCGCGCCATCTGCCCACACCTCAAAGGAGAAGGCCGAAGCCGACAGGTCGACGTCCTCAACCGTCAGCCCACCCACTCCCACAGCTGCGTCGTCGGTGGGTTCAGCCAACCCAGGTGCGCCCAACGTCCCCACCAAGGAGCCATCCGGGCCGCCGGCCACCTCGTTGACAACAACGCACGGACTCGCCTCGCTGCACCCAGACCCGGCATCCCCCAGACGCCACCAACCCACCGGCTCGTCGGACTCGACCACCGACGCGTACGCCGACTGCGGCGTAGCAGCGACGGCAACACCCGGCGGCGGCGCCAACACCACCACCGGCGCCACCAACAACACCACCAACACCGGCGTCAACCGACGCCGCCAGCCACACCCGGCCCTGCCCATCACCACATCACCTCACGTTGCCGTCCAACACGGTCACCCTCCCGCAACTGCAGCCTCCAACTCAGGGGGAAGCACCGCCCCACACCCATCGAACAACCCGGCCAACACGACCGCCGCCTCCCCCGCATCCTCCCCGCCGGGGAACACACCACCAGAGGTCAGCACCGCCACCTCTTCATCGCCCAACCCCACATACCCCTCCGCCAGGCACGCCAACTCCTCCGCCGAGTAGACGCCCGGGAACGACTCCTCCAACCCCGCCACCAACACCGGCGCCAAGGTCACCGCCTGCACGCAATCCTCGACCAGCACCTCATCTGAGACCCCACGACCGCCCCCCTCGGCCACACACGCCGCCTCCTCCGCCGAAAGCGGCAACGAGTCCACCACCGTGGTCGACGACACCCCACTCGAACCGCCACCACCCGGCCCGGAACCGACCGGCACCGTCGAAGAACCACCACCTGCCCCCACGACCGGACCCACCGACGACGAAGTCACCGGACCCACCGACGCGCCGTCCTGTTCCCCGCCGCCACCCGCACAACCGGCCGCCAGCACCACGGCCGCGCCGACCAGACACAACCGGGACAAGCCCCTCACCCCCGGGCCCCAGCCCGCGTCAACCCACCCAACGAGAGAGAGAGAGAGAGAGAGAGAGAGAGAGAGAGAAGAGTGGGCGCCGACGGACAGCCGCGCCACACGGAAAGGAGCTACCAACCCCGAACATCACCCGCAACCTACCGAGGCCCTGCCCCCCGGTCAAGGGGCACTTCCAGGTGGCAGGGGCCACCGTCACACGCACTCGCCGGCCCTCGGTCCGGCACTGTCACACGCACTCGCCGGCCCTCGGTCCGGCACTGTCACACGCACTCGCCGGCCCTCGGTCCGGCTCCTATGACCACAGGACAGTCGGGAGCCGGGCCCACGAACTGGCCGAGCAGGTTCGCCAGCTCCGCACGGCCCGGCCCCGTCAGGTGCAGGCCGTCGTCGCTGTACTCGGGGTGGGCGGCGTTGAACAGGGCCCAGTCCAACAGGTGCACCGTCGGATCCCCGCCATCGGCCGACCGTTCCTCGACGAAGGTCCGCAGCGCCTCGTTCCACTCGAGCTGGCCGGCACCGATCTCCGCCGCGGTGACCAACACCACCCGGTCCACGATGGGCCGCGCCACGAACGCGGCCCAGATGGCGTCGATGCGGCCCCGGTGGTCCTCGCCCGGTCCCACGTTGTGCCCCAACATCACGACCACCACCCGGCCCACATCGGCGCGCCCGGCGATCACCGCGGGGCCCTGGCCGGGCAGGCGGCTCTCGCGGGCATCGACGATCGTGTGCCACCCCCCGAAAGCACCCGGAAGCTGCGCACCGGCCCCCAGGATCACCGAGTCACCCACCACCAGCACCCGGTTGACGGGATCCATCTCGTGGCGGGCGAGCACCACCTCACCGTCCTCTCCGGTACGGGGCTTGCCGTCCTCATCGAACTGGACCGCCCACAGCACCGGTCCCTCGCCGTCTGTGGGAACGGGTCCGGCGTGGTCGTCGAGGAGCTGGCCGTCGTCGGCGGCCAGCAGGCGCCCGGCGGCATCGAAGCGGGCCCCGACGAACACGTAGTCGCCGGCCTCGTTGCGCAGGGGCGCGCCGTCGGGTCCGGCCCGCACGATCGGCAACGGGTCTGGCACCGGCTCGAGAGCTCCCCCCAACCGACCCAGGGGCCCGGGAGGTCGGGGCGGGTTGGCGAACAGGTCGAACTCGGCCTCCTCTTGGGTGGTGAACCCACCCAGGGCCGCCAGCGCCTCGTCCTCGGGAGAGGTGGTGGTGGGCGCGGCGGTCGTCGAGGACGGTTGCGAGGTGGTGGACCCCGTCGACCCGGTGACCCCAGCACCACCGCGACGATCCCCCGATGCGCTCCCGTCGGCGCCACCGCACGCGCCCAGCACCACCGTGAGCGCGAACAGCGCCCCCAATGACCGTCCCACAGAATGCCGCCGAGCCATCCCCGGAGCATGCCATCGTTCGCGCCCCGCTCGGCACGCGCGGCTATCATCACCTGGCGCTCGAGCGACCATGTGGGTCACGCACCTGAGCGCGTGGAGGAACGATGCGCAAGGACCATGCCGCTCGCCTGCTGGCCGCGGCGGTGCTGGCCACCGCAGCACTGGTGGTCGTCCCCGCCCTTCCCGCCCAGGGGGCCACCTTCACCGTCAGCACCACGGCCGACAGCGGTGCCGGCTCGCTGCGACAGGCCATCGCCGACGCTTCGGCTGCCGTCGGCGTCGACACGGTGGTCATCCCAACCGGCCTGGGCACCATCACCTTGTCCTCCACGATCAACTTCACCGGGGCAGACCTGACCACCGTCGACGGCAACGGCAACACCGTCTCCTACGCCGCGGGCACGGCCTTCAACTCCGGGGGCACCACGCCCTACACGCTCGACGACCTGCGGATCGTCGCCGACCAGGCCGCCAACGCGCTCGACGGGGCGCTCACCATCACCGGTGCCACCATGGAGGTGACCAACCAGGCCGCCAACACCTTGGGTGGGAGGCTGGTCATCGAAGACAGCACCATCGACTCGGATGGCAGGATCGCCAACACCTCCAGCGGACCGATCTCGGTCGACGGCTCCACGATGACCTTTGGCACCGGGACCGGAATCAACTCGTCCTCGGGTCCGATCGCCGTCGACGACTCCACCCTCACCTCCCCCTCCAGCCATGCCAGCGGCATCAACACCGCAGACAGCCCCATCGCCGTCACCGGCTCCGAGGTGGTCGCCGGCAACCGGGGCATCAACTCCTCTGGAGGCAGCGTCGCCGTCACCCGATCCAGCATCATCGGCACCGGTGTTGATGCCCGTGACGGCATCAACACGAGTCGCGGTTCCGTCAGCGTGGTCAACAGCACGGTCACCGGCTGGAACGGCGAGGGCATCTACGCTCCCGGCGTCACCCTCGTCTACGCCACCGTGGTCGACAACGGCGACGAGGAGGGTGCGGGCATCATGGCCGAAGCCCTCACGACCTTCGGGTCCGTGGTCACCTCGACGGGTATCGACGACTGCGACGTGGCCAGCACCACCAGCCACGGCTACAACTTCTCGAACGACACCACCTGCGGCCTGACCGACTCGACGGACACCCAGGACGGCCCTGACCCGGTCCTGGGTGCTCTGGGAGACAACGGCGGAACGGGGCGCACGATGGTTCCCGGAACCGGCAGCGACCTGCTCGACGCCATCCCCTTGGCCGACTGCGACAGCGACGGCGCGGCGGGGATCACCACCGACGAGCGCAGCCTGCCCCGCCCCGCCGGCACCGGCTGCGAGATCGGTGCCGTCGAGGTCCAACCCCCCGCTACGACCACGACCACCTCGACGACGTCGACCACCTCGACCACGTCCACGACCTCGACGAGCGCACCGACCACCACTACCACCGCGCCGGCCAGCCCCCAGCCCCTGGTTCCCCGCTACACGGGCTGAGCCTGCTCCCCCAGAGCGGCCCAGCGCGGCCCTAGCCTCCGGCGGGGACGTCGCGCTGCCAGCATCCGTCGCGCACCAGTCCTGCCTTGACGGCCTTGCGGTAGCCGGCCTTGGCGGCCAGGCCTCCGCCGAGGCTGAACAGGAAGGCGTTGGTGGGCATGGCGTAACCGGCGTCGGTGTGCGCGAAGTAGCGGCCACCCTCGCCGTCGGCCTCGAACCAGCCCGTCAGCACGGCAGCCCCCTGGCCGTCCAGGCGAGGCTCGAACCAGTGGGCCAGAAGACCCGCACGCCGACCTCCTGGAGGCAGGCCTGCTGCCTCCACCCGTAGGTGGTCGCTCTCGGGCTCGGCGCGCACGGTACGCAACACGACCCTCCCGTCGGCGTCCTGGTAGCCGAGGAGGGTGTGGCGGGCCCGGCCCAGCCGCTTGGCCACCTTGGAAAGCTTCACGCGTGTGGCCGTCCCTCCCCGGGGTGGGGAATGGGGTTCGGGTGCTTCGCCAGGCCAGGGCTCACCGTTGACCGAGGCCGGTTCTGCGGTGTCAGCATCGGGCCACACCGTGGCCCGCTCGGCGGTCACGGTGATGGGCACCCGCTCCATGTAGTACTCGCGTCCCACCCAATCCCAGAACCGGCCCGTCTTGGGGGTGATGAGACGCTGGCCGACCCGCTCCAGCACCTGGGCGGCCATCGCGTCGGCATCGGGGCAGTCGGGGAAGGTGGCCGGGCCCTGGACCAGAACGATCTCTGCACCCGAGGCCAGCCCGTTCTCGCGTGCGTGATAGGCCATCGCCACCTGGGGTCGGGCCTGGATGCGCGTGAACTTCTTCCACAGTCCGAACGACGAGGAGGTCGTGACCGTCCCCTGCTCGGGGTCGTGGAGGCCCAGGGTCGTGACCGGGAGCACCACCACCCCACCGGCAGGGGTCAGGTAGCCCATGGCCACGCAGAGGTCGCCATCCAAGATGCCCTCCACGCTCTCGGGCCAGGGGCCATCGCCGGCCCGCTTCTCGCTCACGTCCGCCATCGGTCGCCTCCTCGGGTGCCTGTCCGCCAGAGCGGACCAGTGTCTAGCAGCTTCAACCGCCAGGTTCGCTGAGCAGTTCCGGTGTCTGGGGCGTGCCGGCGGTGGCCGCCGCTGTGCGCAAGGCCCGCAACATCACCTGAGGATCGCCCAGGCGGCGGCGCAGCTCACGCTCGAGACCCGCTATCGGGTACAGGTTCTGGGGTGCCCGAGCATCCTTGTGGGCACCCGACGCGAAGCGAGGGAGCGTCACCGCCATCCGATCGGCGAGGGCGGCCGCGGCGGTCACCGGACCCGACGCCGTGGCCTCCATGCGCACCACCCCTGCCCAGGCGTGGGTGAGGGGGCCGGGCAGCCGCAGATACCACGTGTAGCGCCGCCGCGGTCCGCCGAGCAGGAGGATCGGGCTGCGCTGGCCCACCCCCAGAGCCCCCACCGTGGCCTGCACCGCCGGGGGGCCGTAGCGGGTGCGGTGCGTCTTCACGTAGCCCACCAGACCGGGATGCTCCTGGCCGGCCTTCAGGGGGCCGTCCACCACCACCGGTCCCCCACCGCAAGCCACCTCCACCTCCACTGAGGCCATGTCCCGCTGGAGAGCCAGGGTCTGTTCGGTCGGATCGTCGCCGGCCAAGGGGTGCAGGGCGAAGGTGCCGTGAGGGGTGACGATGTCGTCTGCACCCTCGGCGGCCACGTAGAGGGCCCGGCGCACCTCGGCCACCTCCAGGGTGGCCGTCGCCTCACAGCACACCACCCCCGCCGCGTAGGACGCACAGATCCCCGGCCGGGGCTGCCCCCCCGGTGGGGTGACCCAGACGTGGGCCTCGATGCGGCGCACCCCGTCGACGAAGCGCAGGCACCCTTCGGGGGCGGTGCCCGAAGCCGGATCCCGGGGCGCCCAGGCCGCCTCGGCACACTCGACCCAGGGGTCGACCTCCACCGAGGTCTCCACCAGATCCTCGCTGGTTGCGCTCCCATAGCCCGGGTCCCAGGCCTCGACGGCGAACCTCACGCCACGACCCGCTCGATCGTGGAGGCAACCGCGGTCGGGTCCTTGCGGACCTCGAAACGCACCGGAACGCGGTCGGCGACCTCGGCCACGTGACTGACCAGCCCCACCATCCGCCCTCCGGCCTGGAGATCCTCGATGGCCGAGACGACCACGTCGAGGGTCTCGGGGTCGAGAGTGCCAAAACCCTCGTCGAGGAAGATCGACTCCAAGCGGGGCGCGCCGGTGGCCGACAGGCGGGCCACCTCGTCGGCCAGTGCCAGGGCCAGGGCCAGGGAGGCCAGGAACGTCTCACCCCCCGACAGTGACCTTGCCAGTCGGGCCTCGTCGGCGTTGGCGTGGTCGACGACAAGGAAGCCGGCCTTGTCGTCGGTGGCCAGCGAGTAACGCCCCTGGGACAGGGAGCGCAGGCGGACCGAGGCGCCCGTCAGCAGCTGGCCGACGGCCTCCCCGAGCAGCCAGGTGACGAAACCGCCCGTCCGTAGCAGGCGGCCCAACTCGTCGGCCACCCGCCGGTCGGCCTCGAGATGGTCACGGCGGTCCAGCCACTCGACCTGGAGGCGACGGATCTCCTCGGCTCTCTCCTGGTCGGCGCTGGTAGTGGCCTCGGCCCGCACCAGCCGATCCCGCAGCGCCCCCGCCGCCACCGCGTACCGGCCCGGTTCGACCGAAGCGTCGCCGGGGACCTCCACACCCAGACGACCGGCCTGGGCCACCAGCGCCGCCAGGGTGACCTCGGCCTGGCGCGCCAGGGTGTCCACCTGCCGGCGGGCGTCGGCCGCCGCCTGCTCGTGGGTGGTGGCCGCAGCCGCCGCCCAGGAGGTGAGGGAGGCCCACGAACCGGCCAGGTCGTCGCGGTCCACCGGAGGGGCCCCCAGCACCACGATTGGATCGCGTGCCGAGTCGAGCTGGTCCCAGGCCGAACGCAAGAGCTTGTCCAGCTTCTTGCGGCGTGCGGTGGCCTGCTCCTGCTGATCACGGGCGGCTCCGAGCGCCACCCGGGCTGCTGCCAGAGCGGCTTCGGCCCGGGACCAACGCCCGAGTCGGTCCTCGAGTGTGTCGACATCGGGTTCGTCGACCAGGCGAGCCTCGACCTCGGCGATCTGGCCCTCGAGGCCGCCGAGCCGCTCGGCGGCGACGGAGGCAGCCGATGCCGCCTCGGCCGCGCCGGCCCGGGCACCGGCGCAGGCGGACCGGGCCGTGTCGCACGCGGCCCGCCGGTCGTTCAGGTCGGCCAGGTCGTGGGAGGGCAGGTCCGTCACCGGCTGGTGGCAGACCGGGCAGGGGCTCCCCACCTCGAGGTCGAGCGCCAGGGCGTGGGCCGCGTGGTCCCGCTCGGCGGCATGGTAGGCCGCCTCGGCTTCGGCTTGGGCCGCCTCCGCGGCGCCCAGCGCGGCCTCGGCGTCGACGGCCGCCGCCCGGGCCCTCTCTGCCGCCTGGCGCGCGGGCGTCAGGCGGTCCCTCAGCTCTGCGAGCCGCTCGTGACCTTCGAGGGCCGCCACCGTCGCGGCGCGATCCGGGATCTCGGCCAGGGCCTGCTCCGCCACGCCGACTTCGGCCTCGGCCCGGTCCCGTACGTCCGTCGCCGCCTGCAGTTCCAGGTCGGCCGCGGCGGTGGCCTCCACCCGGCTCGCCAGGTCGTCGGGAGCCCGTACCGCCTGCAACAGCCCGGCGGCCTGCCCGGCCCGATCCGCCCGAGCCCGAGCCTCGGCCACCTCGCGGTCGGCGGCCTCGATCCCCGGACGGGCCTCGTCGAGGTCGGCCAACACCCCCGCCAGCGCCCGGGCCTGGCGAGCCAGGTCCTCGGGCTCACCGCGGATCTGATCGCGCAGCTCGACGAGTTGGCCGTCGAGCTGGTCGCGCTGGACCTCGTACTGCTTGGCCCGGGAGCGGGCCTGCTGGCCCACCTGGTCGTAGACGCCCAGATCCAACAGGCGCTTGAGCAGCTCCTCGCGTCCTTTGGTGGTCTCGTGGAGGAAGCGGGCGAACTCGCCCTGGGGGAGCACCACGCAGGTGGTGAACTGCCCGAAGTCCAGGCCCAGCAGGTCGGTGACGGCGTCGGTGACCTCCTTGCCGGCGGCCACCACCTGCTCACCGTGCTCGAGACGTGCCTCACGGATCGATCCTCCTGCGCCCCTGCGCACCGCCTCGCGGGTGACGCGGTAGGTGCGGTCCCCCACCGTGAAGACGAGGTCGACCAGGGCCGTGGAACAACGCTGGTTGATTACCGGGTGCACCAGTCGCTCGTTGCCGTAACGGGCCACCGACCCGTAGAGGGCGAAGGTGACGGCGTCTATGACCGAGGACTTGCCCGAGCCGGTGGGGCCGACCAGGGCGAACAGCTCGGAGTCGCCGAAGTCAACCTCGACCCGCTCCCGGAAGGGCCCGAACCCCTCGAGCACCAGGGATACAGGCCTCACGGCTCACCCCCCTCGACTTCGGCGAGAAGGCCACCGAAGAGAGGTACCAACTCCTCGGGCGCCACGCCCTCGTCTGCCAGGTAGGCACCGAACAACTCGACAGGTGACTGCCCCAGACGGCTGGCTCCCCGTGCACCCGCCTGATCCCCGTCGTCGGGGCCACCGGGTCGGACCAGGGTCACCTCGACGGCTCGGGGGAACCACTCGCGGACCTGGTCGCCCAACCCGGGGGTGGCCTGGTCGTGCACCCGCACACGTAGCCAGTCCTCACCGGTGCCGTCCTGCAAGGCCTCCAGCTCCTCCAGGGTGCCGGCCAGGGTACGCAACCGGCACCCGGCGCTGAGGGCGACCGTCGTCACCTTGGCGGGAACGCCCGGCTCGGCTTCGACGAGGCTCACCGACTTGGGATCGTCCTGCTCACCGAAGTCGAGCTGGAGAGGCGACCCGCAGTAGCGGACGTGGGTGGGGCCGGGCAGTTGCTGGGAGCGGTGCAGGTGACCGAGGGCCACGTAGTGCGCGTCGGGCGGGAAGGCGGAGGCGGGCACCGCGTAGTCGAACACGGTGTGCCCGCTGCGCTCCCCGCCACCGAGGGTGCCGCCGTCCACGAACAGGTGGGTGGCCACCACGTTGACGGAGTCGCCCCCGAACCCCCCGCACAGCGCGGCCAGCACCGAGCGCACCCGGTCCGCGTAGCGCCCGGACCGCTCGTCGGCACCCCGCTGCATGAGGTCCTCGGCCCGCACCACTCCCCGCTGGGAGACGAAGGGGAGCCGGGCCAGCGCCAGCTCTCCGCCGGACCGGGCCCGCAACCGCACCAGCCCTCCCTCCTCGGGACGAGCCGGGGCGGCCAGCACGTGCACCCGGCCCCGGTCGAGCAGGGGGGCAACCGCATCGAGGCGACGCGGGTTGTCGTGGTTGCCGGCCACCACCGCCACCGCGGCTCCGGTGTCAGCCAGATCGAGCAGCGCGTGGTACACGATGGCCTCCGCTTCGGGGGCGGGAGCGGCCGACTCGAACAGGTCGCCCACCACCAGAACGACGTCCACCGCCTCGGACGCGACGATCCCCACGATCTCGGCCAGCACCGCCCGATGCTCACCGGCGCGACTCTGACCCCGGATGGCCTTGCCGACATGCCAGTCGGAGGTGTGCAGGAGCCGCACGGCGTTCAGAGCCCGTCGAAGGGATCGGCGGCCGGATCGGCACCCGGGTCGGGCGCGGCCTCGGCGGGCCGGGTGGCCCAGGCCGGGAAGGGGAACTCGACCACCATGGGTACGGGCAGTTGGGGTTGGCTGACCAGCATGGTGCCCGGCTTGATGATGGTGGACCGCTGACGTTGGGCGGGGGGCAACCAGCCGTACTCGGCCCGGCCCGCCTCGGCGCTGTCGAGCCGGCCCACCACCCTCACCGCGGCGTTGGCCACCACCCGGCGCTCCACCTCGCTGGCTGTCTGCTGGGCCCCGATCAGCACTATGCCGAGCGACCGACCCCGTTCGGCGACGTCGAGGAGGATCTCCTTGATGGGGCTGGTGCCCTCGCGGGGCGCGTACTTGTTGAGCTCGTCGAGGACGACGAACTGGAGGGGTCGGGCCGTGCCCGCTTCCTCCTTGCGGCGGAAGGCCGTACGCAACACCACCCCCACCACGAAGCGCTGGGCCCGGTCGTTGAGGTTGTGCAGGTCGACGACGGTGACCTGGTGGGCGTCGAGGGCCCGGTCCACGGACTGGTCGTCCTGGCGGCGCACGTCGGCGCGGATGAGGTGGCCGACGTGATCGACGGCGCCGTGCAGTCGCCGCACGAAGGCGCCCACTGTGCCCGCCCCCACGGCCCGGCCGGCCCAGCGGTCACCCAGCGAGCCGTCGGTGTCCTCGACGCAGTCGGTGATGACCTCGACCAGTTCGGCGAAGGTACGCGCCGCCCTCCCCTCGACCTTGACCGCCCCGTCGTCGAGGATCTCGGTGTCGGTCTGGAGTCTGCGGGTGACGGTGTGGACCACCATCGAGTACTGCTGGCGCTCGTCCTGGGCGTCCGCGAAGAGGAACGGCAGAAGTCCGTCGCGGCAGAACTCCTCGAGGGTCCAGAAGAACGAGCGCACCCCGTCGCCCCGCGAGGAGACCTGGGGGGCCGCGTTGCGGTCGTTGCGGCGGGGCGGCGCCAGGATCCCGACGTCGCGGAAGGCGCCCACGGGCAGGCCCAGGCGGGCGTAACGCTGGCGCTGGTCGTCGTCGAGGCGGTTGTTGGCCCGGTCGAGGAAGAGGAGGTCCTCGCCCTTGACGTTGAAGATCAGGGCCTTGGTGTTGAGGGCGTCGCGGCCCAGCACGGGTTGGCCGTCGAGTTGGGCGTTGAACAGCGCGTAGAGCAGGAAGGTGGCGTAGGTGGTCTTGGTGGCCACCCCGGAGACCCCCGAGATGTTCACGTGGGCGCCCCGGGTTCCGTCGAGGAACTCGAGGTTGACGTAGAGCACCTCGCCGTCGCGACTCAACCCGACGGGCAGGGGCCGTTCCATCTGGTCGAAGAACAGGGCCCGGTGCCGCTCCTCGCCCCGTGCCCGCCTCACCGGGGTGCCCGGACGGGGGGGCACGAAGGTCTCGGGCTCGAACCGGGTGGACTGCACGTTGGCGGCCTCGGCGACCTCGGCAGGGAGGACCCCGTCGGCGATCAGGAACACGTCGCTGTCGAAGCGGGCCCCTTCGTGGCGGGCCCGCACCTGGGACACCACCCCGTAGATGGCCACCGGGTCGCCGGAAGGAAGAACCCGGTCGAGGGCCACCACGTCGTCGAGTTGGAGGTAGCGACCCGGTGCCACTCCGACCCAGAACTCGAGGGGCGTGGCGTCCTCGGTGCCGATCACCAGCCCCACCTGATCGGTCGGGTCGTCGTTCTTTCCGTCGTGCTTGCCCTCCGCCGTGTCGCCGGTCGTGTCCATCGCCGGGACCGTAGCAACTGACCGTGCCAGTGAGGGTCGGCACCCCGCCCCCGCGGTGGACACCGATTCGGATCGGGGAACGACACCGACCCACGCGCCCTGGCGAACGGGTGTACCCTCGCAGGGGACGCTCGAAGGGGAGACAGCCTCGAAGGGGAGACAGCCATGGGACGCTTCGCACGCAGCTGGGAGATCGCCAAGGCCTCGGGCCGGGTGCTCTCCGCCGACAAGGAACTGGCCGTGTTGCCCGTGCTGGGCTTCGTGGCCTCGATGGCCGTCCTGGCTCTGACCGGGGCGGCCGTGTGGTTCTCTCTGCACGAGACCATCGACCTGGCCACCGGGGCCACCAACTATGAGCCCAGCGGCCTCACCTACGCGGTCGGCTTCGTCGGATACCTGCTCACCACCTTCGTAGGAATCTTCTTCACCGCCGCCCTCGTGGCCGGCGCCCACCAGCGACTCACCGGCCACGATCCCAGCATCGCCACCGCTCTGGAGGCTGCGGGCCGACGCGTCGGTCCCATCTTCGGGTGGGCGGTGGTGGCCACGACCGTCGGCATGATCCTCCAGGCCATCCGCGACCGCGGCCTCATCGGTAGGATCGTGGCCGGCTTCTTGGACCTGGCCTGGCAGGTGCTCACCTTCCTGGCCATCCCGGTGATCATCGTCGAGGGCACCGGTCCCTTCGCCAGCCTCAAGCGCTGCACAGCCCTGTTCCGCCAGACCTGGGGCGAGAACCTCGTCGCCCAGGTCGGCTTCGGGCTCGTCGGCTTCCTGGCGGTCCTCCCCGGCCTGGCCCTGGGAGTCGGGCTGGGCAGCGTGGCCCCCATCGCCGGCATCGTTCTGGCCGCCATCTGGATCGGAGCGGTGGCCATCGTGCTGTCCTCGCTGAACGGCATCTTCCGGGCCGCCCTCTACATCTACGCCACCACCGGCCAGTCCCCCGAGGGCTTCCCGGCCGCCACCTTGAACAGCGCGTTCACGCCGAAGCGCGGGGCAGCGTTCTTGCGCTGATCCGGGCATTGGCCCGCCTCGCCAGGCGCCACCCCACAGCTGCCACCACCGCCAGGGGCAGCCAGGGCAGCAGGGCACCCGCCACCACCAGCGCCGCTGTCGTCGACACCATCAACGCGTCCCATCCGCCCCCCAGGCCATCCTCGAAGGCCGCCCACAGTCCCGTGGCCTCGTTGCCAGCCGCCTCTGTGCCGACCTCGACCAGGTTCACCACGATGGTGGCCCGCTCGATGCGATCCTCCAGGGTGCGTAGCTGGCCCCTGATCGCCTCCAGGTCGGTCTCGCGCGCCAGCAGTTCGGCTTCCAGCCGGGCCAGGCTCTCCACGTCGGCTGCGCCCTCGAGGTAGCCCCGAAGACGGGCGATGCTGGCCTCGGAGGTGGTGATCCGGCTCTCGAGGTCGACCACCCGTTCGGTGACCTCCTCGGTGGACACGTCCTGGGAGACCGCCGTGCCCAACTCGGCCAACCCGGCCAGCAGCGACCGGAACTCCTCGGGTGGCACCTTGAGGGTGAGCACGGACCGGCGTTCCTCACGGAAGGCCGAGGTCTCGGCGAACACCTCCCCGCCGCTGGCTTCGGTGAGGGCGACGGCCCGGGCCGTCGCTGCGACCAGATCGGTGACCTCAACCTCGAGAGCACCGGTCGAGACCACGGAGCGCCCGGCCGTGGCGAGCGACACGGCCCGCGTCCCCTCAGCCGCCCCGCCTACAGGACCGCTGCCGGCTGTCCCACCGGATGCCACGTCGGATCCGTCGCCCGGCCCGCCGCCGGCATCCCCGACATCACCTGAAACCTCGTCGGATCTCGCCGATGCTCCGTCGGCATCGGACCCGTCGACCGATCCACCGCAGGCGCCGGCCACGAGTGCCGCCGAGATGGCGACAGCCGCGAGGGCCGCCCTGTGGCGGTCGGATCGGATCGGCAACCACCTGCCACGCTCTGCCACGACTCGCTCCTCTCGCTACCCGCGCTGGCTGCACTCGTTGTGCACCGGTCGCCACGGGACCGCGTTGTGACGTCCAAGGCCGGCCCCCTGGTTCCCGCCTGACAGGTCGACCCGGTTACCGAACGGTGACGATCGAGCGACGACGGGATCCCGGCGACGGGGTAGCGTCCCGAACCATGAACGACACAGCCGCCCCCATCAGCACCGAGCTCACCGCGGACGGGGTCCTGGTGGTGCGCCTGGACGACGGCAAGGCCAACGCCATCGGGCATTCCACCATCGGGGCCCTGCACGAAGCCATGGACCGCGCCGAGGCCGAGGCCAGGTCCCTGATGCTGGTGGGTCGAGCCGGCCGGTTCTCGGCGGGATTCGACCTGGGCGCGATGCGCCAAGGTCCGGAGGCAGCCCGCGATCTGGTGCAGGCCGGTGCCGAGCTGGCGTTGCGCCTCTATGAGCTGCCCCGCCCGGTCGTGGTGGGATGCACCGGCCACGCGCTGGCCATGGGTGCCATCGTGTTGATGGCCGCCGACGTGCGGGTGGGAGCGGCCGGAGACTTCAAGATCGGTCTCAACGAGGTCTCCATCGGCATGCCCGTCCCGCTGTTCGCCGTGGAGCTGGCACGCGACCGGCTCTCCGCGCGCCACCTGACCGCCGCGGTCAACCTGGCACGCGTGTACACGCCAGAAGGAGCCGTCACCGCCGGCTACCTGGACGAGGTGGTCGCTCCCGAGGAGGTCGAGAGAGCCGCTCTGGCCCAGGCGACCGAGCTGGGAGCCGGCCTCGTGCCCTCGGCTTTCGCGGCCACCCGCGCCAACCTGCGCTCCGGCGTCGCCAGGGCGATACGCGAGGTGTCCGACGCAGACATCGCCCGCTTCACCGTGGACTCCTGATCGCCGAGCGGGCAGACTGCTCATCGTGACCGAACCGATCGTTGATCTGCTGGAAACCGAATGGGCGGCCTTGGCCGAACTCGCCTGTGACTTCACCGACTCCGACTGGGCCACACCAACCGAGCTACCGGGTTGGACGGTGCAGGACTGCTACGCGCACGTGGCGGGCTCGGAGCGGGCACTCCAGGGCGAAGCTCCCCCCGAAGTCGACCTCTCGGGCCTCACACACCTGAGCGCCCCCTCGGCACTGTTCACCGAACCGCCGGTCCAGGCCAGGCGCCACCTGAGTGGGGCCGAGGTGCTGGCCGAACTGGAGGCAGTGGCCGGCGAGCGGGTGGCAGCCCTGAGGGAGCTATCACCCGACGAGTGGGAGGCCGAGGGTCCCACCCCCGTGGGCCATGCTTCCTACCGCGAGTTCATGAACGTCCGGACCTTCGACTGCTGGATGCACGAACAGGACGTACGGCGCGCCCTCGGGCGGCCAGGCCATCAGGAGGGCCCCGTGGCCGAGCACTCGCTGGGTCGGTGCATGCGGGCCCTGGGCTTCATCGTGGGCAAGAAGGCCGCAGCACCCGACGGCTCCTCGGTGGTCTTCGTGTTGTCGGGGCCCATGGCCCGCTCAGTGGCCGTGGGCGTGGACGCCGGCCGGGCCAGCGTCCTCGACGCCGTGCCCGAGTCGCCTACCACGGTGTTGAGAATGGCTACCGAGACCCTCTGGTGCCTGCTGGGCGGGCGCTGGCATCCCGACCAGGTCCGCAGCGACGATCTCGTGCACATCGAAGGCGACGACGCCCTGGGCAGAGCTGTGGTACAGGCAGCCAACATCATGGTCTGAGCACCGCGGTCGGCGGTCACCGAGCAGTGCTCCCGAGCTATGCATCGTCCATGGAAATGTGTCAGATTGGGTGTGCACTGGACTGGACACAGCCCTCCTTGCGAGTTGCTGTCGACCGAGGGAATCACGCATGACACAGACCGGCAAGCCCGGGTCCCGCAAGGCGCTTCACGCCTACCTGAGTGACGAGGCCCACGAGATCTGGCACCAGCGAGCGGCGGCCTACGGGGTGAGCGTCTCGGCGATGCTGGAGGCCATCGCCCGCGCCATCCACGACGTCGCCTCCGAGAGCGACTGGGGCGACGGACCCGAAATCGTGGCCATGGCCCGCACGATCGACACCGAGCGGCGACGCCGCTCGGTGTGACATGCCGCGGCGACGCCGCTCGGTGTGACATGCCGCGGCGACGCCGCTCGGTGTGACATGCCGCGGCGACGCCGCTCGGTGTGACATGCCGCGGCGACGCCGCTGGTGGTGGCTCAGGCCGCGGAGCGGGCCAGGTAGTCGGCCAGGATGTCGGCGTCGACCACCAGTTGGCTGATCCCGGGAACCTTGCCCATGCCCAGAACGTGGACGGTGACCGTCCCGTCGACGGCCAACCACGTCGGCAGGTCGTGGCCATCCAGCTGGGCCAGGATCTCGTCGGGTCCCGCGGCGTCGCACAGGCGCGCCGCGAGGTTGACGGGGCGGCCGATGTAGTCGTCGCCCTCGAAGAGCAGAACGGGACCGCTGGCGAGCCCGGCGTGGATGGAGAACCCCGACCCTGCCATACGGCAGCGGAGCTCACCCGCCGCTGCGGCTATGACTGAGGGCTCGGTGCCCACCAACATCACCCCGTCGCCCAGCCACTTGCCCACCCGGACCCCGCGCCGGGCGGCCACGTCGCGTGCCGCGGACCGGAAGTGGGTGAGGACCTCGATGGCTGCGTGCTCTCCTTCGCGGTCCACGAAGGCAGTGAATCCGGAGAGGTCGACGAACAAGAAGGCGCGGTCGAGGTGCGCCGGGGTGGCGCCACCGGGTTCGGGGGGCTGCAGGCCTGTCCCCACCCGGGAGCCCGCGGCCTCCTCTGCTGGGGTGGTTGGATGGGCGGGGCCGGCGATCATCGAACGGAAGCCGCCGACGGCCCGGGCGGGTAGCTCCAGGGGCGAGGTGAGCTCGAGACGGTTGCGCTTGCTGGCTTGGGGACTGGGTCTGCGGGCGGGAGCCATGGTGACCCTCCTTGCTGAACGGCCCCACCCTAGCCACCAGGAGCCATTACGCAAGATATTTCAAGCATCTGACCCGTGACCTCGGCCACGGGTCACTGGGGACCAACTGTTGTCATCTTGTGTGCCATAAGTTATGGTGCAGCGATGGACGTGACCATCCTCGGCAGCGGCAGCCCTCTCCCTGACCCTTCACGAGCCGGGCCCTCCACCCTGGTCCGCGCCGCCGGGCGCACTCTGCTTTTCGACTGTGGCCGGGGCGTGCTCATGCGTGCCGCAGCAGTGGGCGCTCCCCCCGGTGCTCTCACCGCCGTCCTGCTCACCCACCTTCACAGCGACCACGTGTGCGATTTCAACGACGTGGTCACCACCCGCTGGATCGGCAGCTTCAGTCCCGGCCAACTCCCGGTCGTGGGTCCGGTGGGCACCCAGGGTTTCGCGGACGCGACCCTGGCCATGCTGGCCCCCGACGTCGGGTACCGCCGTGCCCACCACACCGATCTCGACTGGGATCCAGATCTGGCCGTGACCGAGGTCGACCCACCGGGTGACACGCCGGTGGGGGCTTGGGACGAAGAAGGACTCCGCATCCTCGCTGCGGCCAGCGACCACCGACCGGTGCACCCTTCGGTCGCCTACCGGATCGAGGCCGAGGGCCGCAGCGCTGTGATCGCCGGTGACACCCGACCCTGTCCAGGCCTGGAGGCCCTGGTGTCCGGTGCCGAGGTCTACGTGCAGACCGTCGTCCGTCCCAGCCTGATCGAGGCCATCGGCCTGCCCCGCCTCCTCGACGTTGTCGACTACCACTCGAGCGTCGAGGACGCGGGCCGCACAGCCGCCGCAGCCGGCGTCAGGACCCTGGTGCTGAACCATCCGGTACCCACCCCCGCGCCAGGCAGCGAGAACGACTGGATCGCAGAAGCGGCCCGCCACTTCGACGGCGAGATCCTGCTGGCCACCGACCTGACCAACGTGACCTGCTGAGCTCTCGGCGGGGCCTCGACCCCTGGAAGCTCAGCCGGCCCGGGCCCGCACCCGCGAGAGGAAGTCAGCAGCAGGAACGGCGGGTGAGTACCAGAAGCCCTGGGCCTGGTCGACGCCCAGGAATTGGAGGATGTCGAGCTGGTCCTCGGTCTCGACACCGACGGCCACCACGATCAGGCCCAAGCTGTGTGCCAGATCGACGGTAGCTCGCACGATGGCAGTGTCATCGTCATCCTGGCCGAGGCCAGAAATCAGCTCGCGGTCGAGCTTCACGAAGTCGAGTGGGAAGCGCTTCAGGTAGCCGAGGGATCCCTGGCCGGCACCGAAGTCGTCCAGACCGATGGCCACCCCCATGCCCCGGACGGCGTTGACCGCATCGTCCACCACGCCCCGGCCGCCCAACATCGAACTCTCGGTGATCTCCAGCTGGAGGCACGCCGGCACGATGCCGGCTGCCTCGATCGCGTCGCCCACCAGCGCCGGGAACTGTGGATCGGTCAGCTGGCGGGGTGACACGTTCACCGACAGCACGGGCGGAGCCTCGGGGCTGCCTTCTGAACGCCACTGGGCCAGCTGCTGGCAGGTCATCTGGAGCACCTGCGAGCCCAAGGGGCGGATCAGACCACTGCTCTCGGCGGCTTCCAGGAACGACGCCGGGCTGAGCAGAGCGCCCTCGTCGTCGTGGACCCGCAAGAGTGCCTCGGCCGCCGCGACCGTGACGGTGTCGAGGGCGTAGATGGGCTGGTAGTGCACCTCGACGCCGTCACTCGCGTCGATGGCCCGTCGCAGCACTTCTTCCACCTTGCGACGGCCGACCGAAGAGCCGCGCAGCTCGCCGGTCATGAGCTCGATTCGGTCACCGCCGTGCTCCTCGGCGATGCCCACCGCGTCGTCGGCCTCGGCCAGGAGATCGTGAGCCGACTGGCCTTCGCGGGCCACGGCCACGCCGACGCTGATGGTGACCTCGAGGTGCTCGGTTCCGATCCGGTACGGCTCGGTGAGCCGGTTCTTGATCCGGTCGGCAGTCACCAGGGCGCTGTCCAGGTCGGTAACTCCACTCATGACAAGGGCGAAGGTGTCCACGGTCACCCGGGCCACGATGTCCTGAGGCCGGGTGTCGTCGGCCAGGCGGGATGCCACCTGCCGCAGCAACTCGTCGCCGGCCGCATGGCCGTGGCGCTGGTTGAACGCACCGAAATGGTCGACATCGAAGACCAGCGCGACCACAGAGTGGTCAGAGGCATCGGCCAGCGCGCCACCCACACGATCGAGCAGGCGCATGCGGTTGGGGAGCAGGGTCAGAGGATCGGTGTAGGCACGGTCGGCAAGTCTCTGCACAGCCTCGACCCGTTCGGTCACGTCACGACCGGTCAGGACCACGCCGTCGATGGCCGGGTTGTCGAGCAGATCCGATGACAGGACCTCGAGTATCCGCCACGAGCCGTCAATGGCCCTCAACCTCAGGTCGAGCGCGGGGGGGACGCCGTCGGCACCGGGTTCGGACAGGGCGCGCAGGTCGACGGGATCGGCCGCCGGATCGAAGAGGTCAGCCAACTTGGTGCCGGCCAGAGCCCCATCGTCCATTCCCAACATCGAAGTGGTGGCCGGGCTGGCATAGCGGACCGCGCCGTCCCCGTCGACGACCACCAGGATGTCATGGGGGCGCTCGGCCAGTCCGGCCAGGCGGGTTCCAGCCGCCCGGACCCGATCCGAACCGGCCTGGAGCGGGCGCAGGTCGCGGGCCACCATGGAGACCGCTTCGATCTCTCCCTGGCGGTCACGGTGGGCGACGAAGCTGGCGACGACGGGAAGCCCCTCGTCCTCGGGTGTCGGGAGCAGCACCAGGTGACCGTTCCAGCGTCCGTGCTGCACCAGAGAGGGAAGCACGTTCACCTCGTAGTGCCCCTTGGACCAGTCGTCGAAGAGCTCGATCAACCAGATGTGGTCGTCCTCGCGGACGGGAATGGTCGTGGCGAACGCGTCGTTGGCCCAGATCGCCTCGGCTCCAACGGAGGCGAAGATGGCAACGAGGTCAGAGGTGACAACCAGCGTGTCGGCCAGCATCTCGAGCACGCGGCCTCCTTCGACACCCTCCTCTCCGCCCTCCTCTGCTTCCTCTGCCTCAGCTGTGTCGCCGGCCTCGCCTCGGCCCGCGGAGACAACGGCACCGGCGGATTCGGCACCGGCAACATCGGTGGCCGGTGCGTCCTCGAGGACTTCGAAGGTGGGTCCGGACTCGCCGTGGGCGACTTCCACCTCGATCTCGGTGAAGTCGTCCTCGTCACCCCGGCGGACGACGACGCGGCTGCGGAACTCGGGGCGGTCCTTGGCCAGACCCGCGAGGGCGCGCAACGCGGCCTGGTCATCGGCCAGGATCCCCTCGGGCAGGTTCTCGGGAAGGGTGGGGAGGGCACGCCGCGCCGTCCCAGGCTGCTTGGCCTGGGCCGCGGACAGTCGCCGGGACCACGTAGCCAACTTTGCAGGTACCTCCTACGTTCTCGCCATACCTTCTAATGGGCCCATCGGCCGGTTCTCGCCCGAACTTACCGGTACCCACGCATTTCTCGACGGTGCTGGGCACCGCTCCCACGGGGCCGCCACCGACGCCGTGCATCCGGGACATCGGGGGGTCGGCCCGGAAGAGCCTACCCAACTACGGTCGGGCCATGGTCGCCCCGCCCCTCGAGCCTGAATCATCGCAGGCTGGCGCTCGGGCTGGCGCTCGGGCAGGCGCTCGGGCTGGCGCTCGGGCTGGCGCTCGGGCTGGCGCTCGGGCTGGCATGGTCGAGAACCAGCTGCGGCGGCGCGACATCACCGATCCCGCCGTGCTGGCAGCCATGGCACGGGTGCCCCGCGACCGGTTCGTCCCCGAGGAGTCACGGGCCCATGCCTACGACGACCGCCCCCTACCCATCGGAGAGGGCCAGACCATCTCCCAGCCCTACGTCGTCGCGCTCATGATCCAACTGCTGGAGCCCGGGCCCGCAGACCGGGCGCTCGAGATCGGCACCGGTTCGGGTTACGCGGCTGCCGTGCTGGCTTGCTGCGTGGCCGAGGTTCACACCGTCGAACGTCTGGGCCTCCTGGCCCGGACAGCGGCCACCAACCTGGCCGAGGCAGGCGTAACCAATGTCGCCGTCCACGAGGGTGACGGCACTCTGGGATGGCCCGAGGCTGCTCCCTACGAGGCGATCCTGGTCTCGGCGGCAGGTCCCCGGGTCCCCGCAGCCCTGGTGGACCAGCTGGCGCTTGGGGGGCGCCTGGTGACCCCGGTCGGAGACCCGGGCCATCAGGAGTTGGTCCGGGTTCGCCGCGACGACGACGGTCAGACGCGCCAAGAGCACCTGGGGGGAGTGTCCTTCGTCCCCCTGATCGGCGAGCAGGGCTGGAAGGCCTGACCCGGGCCGCCGGCGCGCGCGCTCCTACAGGGCCAGGACGGCTGCGCCGCGCACCCGGCTCTCGGCCAACGCCACCAGCGTGTCATTGGCGGACTCGAAGGGGTACACGTCCACGTGGGTGACGATCGGGATCTCCGTGGCCAGGGTCAACAGCTCACGGACGTCGCGGCGGGTCACGTTGGCCACACTCCGCAGGCTGCGCTCCCACCACAACCACTCGTATGGGAACGAGGGGATGCGGTCCAGGTGGATGGCGTTGACCGCCACGGTGCCACCCCGATCCACGGCCCGAAGGGCAGCCAGCACGACCTCACCCGCTGGGGCGAAGGTGATGGCCGCGTCGAGCGGCTCGGGGACGGGCTCGTCGTAACTCCCGACCCAGGCCGCACCCAGGTTCCGGGCACGTTCCTGCTCGGCCGGCGAGCGGGTGGCCACGTACACCTCGCAACCCCAGTGACGCGCCACCTGGATGACGCACGTGGCCGACGCCCCGAACCCGAACAGCCCCAGTCGTCCCCCTGGTTCCACCCCGGCAACCCGCAGCGAGCGATACCCGATCACCCCACCACACAGCAGGGGTGCCAGATCAACGTCGCCGGGTGTGTCCGGACCCTCGGGTAGTGCCGTCACGACGTCGGCCCTGACCACCATCTCCTCGGCAAAGCCGCCGTCGCGGTCCCAGCCGGTGAAGGTGGCTTCGGTGCACAGGTTCTCGCGATGCGACCGGCAGAACCGGCACTCGCCACAGCTTCCCGCCAGCCAGGAGATCCCCACCCTGGTGCCCAGACCAGGGGCAGACACCTCCGGCCCGTGGGAGGTGACGTACCCGACCACCTGGTGGCCAGGCACCACCGGGAGCCGCCGGGACCCGAGATCGCCCTCGACGAGTTGGAGGTCGGTGCGGCAGACCGCGCAGGCCGCCACACGCACCCGCAGCTCACCCGGGCCGGGAACAGGGGTTGGTCGCTCTTCCAGTACGAGGGGATGGCGCGCCGCCGGGGCCGGGGTCCGCAGCACGTGTGCCTTCACTGGCACCTACCCTCCGGTTTGTCGCCTCGCGCGCGCCCGGACCGCCAGAACGACGACCGCCGCCGACACCACCAAGGCCACCAGAGCAACCAGTGAACTGACCACACCTACGTTTCGGCGGGGCGCCAAGCCCGCCGTCGGACCGACAGGGGAGGGCGCGTCCAGGTCGACGACCAGCGCACCAGCCTGTTCCGCGGGCACCCCGGGTGTCTGGGGGGTCTCGGAGGTCCCGGACTCCTCGGGCACGGCACCGAGCAGAGCATCCACGGGAGCAGGGCTCCCGGCCTCAGCCCGCTGGCGGGGGCGGGAACGTTGCGGGTCGTAGGTGGGCATGCTCTCCTCCCGACACGGTGGGTGATGCGGCGGGAACGGGGGCCGCGGACTCGACGAAGTGTGACCGGTCTGCTGCGGGGACGGAATCGACACGACCCGCCACCGCCGACGAGAAGGAATCCGAAGGCGACGGATCAGGGGTCGGCGAGGGACGGGGCGTCGATCCGGCCCCGGACCGGGGATCGCTCGGTGCATCGCTCACCGCATCGCTCGGTGCATCGACCAGTGGCTCTTGCGCTGTGTCACGCAGCGACTCCCAGAGTGCCTCCCACAGCGCATCGAACTGGCTGAGCGACTCGGCCGCTCCGGGCCGGCTCCCCAGGGCGTGCAGGGGGAGTGACTGGGCGGCCGCCTCAGCCACCGCCGCCCTCAGCTCGATGCTCGGCAACACGAGCTCGGGGTATTCGGTCGCCAACTGCTGGGCCCAGTACCGAGCATCTCGTGTTCGACCCAACCGGTTCACCACGATGCCCGCCACGACCAAGGGTGAGGGTCGCCGCAACGCCACCCGCTCGATCGTGCGCAGCACCTGCTCCACTCCGTCACGGGCCCAGGCAGCGGGCTCGGTGACCACCAGAGCCCGGTCGGCAGCGAACAGGCCGTTCACCGTCAACAGGCCGAGACTGGGTGGACAGTCGATGATGACCACGTCGTGTTCCAGGCCCTCCAGCGCCAGACGGAGCCGGTCCTGGGCGCCCACCGGATCGGTGGCCAACTGGGGTTCGCGCTGTGCCAGCAGCGGCGAGGAAGGGGCGACGTCAGGCCGCGGACCACCTTCGGGCCAACCGGCACCCACTACCGCCCGGGCAACACCGCCCCGACGATCCTCGGCCAGGACGGTGTCCATGGTGGCCAGGGAATCCCAGACCCCGAGCCCGGTCGTGGCATTGGCCTGCGGGTCGACGTCGACCACCAGAACCCTGCGCCCGGCACTAGCTGCGGCCGCCGCCAGACCCAGGGCCACCGTGGTCTTACCCACCCCGCCCTTCTGGTTCACGACGGCGATCACCGTCCTGTCGCCCGACATCGCCCAGACCCTAGCTGCCTCGGGGGCTGCGCCCCCACGCCCAGCTGCCTGGGGGGCTGCGCCCCCACGCACCCTCGCTGATGCTCGGGATGCTCCCCATCGCCGGCAGGCTCCCTGGCGGTCGCGCCACCGGCAGGCGCGCGATACCCGGGAGGCCCGGGCTGTCAGGATGTCGAGATGAGGCCGGCCCCGTCCCACCCCGAGCAAGGGCATGGGCGGTTGTGGGCCGTCGTCGCGACCGTGGTGGTGGCGTCCACGCTGGCAGCCTGCTCGCTGGAAGACGGATCGCACCTGGGTGAGGCAGCCGACGACGCCCGGGGAGGGCATGCCCGCCCCGGGCCCTCCGTGGAGGATCCTCCCGAACCACCTGACTGGGATCTGGGCACGGCAACCTACGAGCCGGCGGCCTGCCCCATCCTCCCACCCCTCGGCGTCGAGATGACCTGTGGAACCCTGGCGGTTGACCGGGACCGGGACCACCCCGCCGAAGGTCGCATCCAACTGGCAGTGGCCAGGTTGCACAGCGAGTCAGAGACTCCATCGCCGGTACCGGTGGTGTACCTGGAAGGCGGACCCGGAGGCGCGGCGCTGGTCAGCGCCGACTGGTGGGCGGGCCACCCCGTCCTCGACGAGCGCGACCTGATCCTCATCGACCAGCGGGGCACGGGATGGTCGAAGCCCAACCTGGGGTGCGAACCCGAACTGGAGACCGACGAGGGACTGGGAGCGCTGGCGGCCTGTGCCGGCCGGCTGGAGCGCCAGACGGACCTCTCCGACTTCGCGACACGTGACGCTGCCGCCGACATCGCCGAGCTCGGGATGGCCATGGGCTACGAACAGGTCGACCTCTGGGCCATCTCCTATGGCACCCGACTGGCCATGGTCACCATCACCGAATACCCCGAAGCGGTCCGGGCGGCGGTGCTCGACAGCGTCTACCCGCCCGGAGTGGAGGCTCTCGAGGAGCAGGCCGGCAACGGGGAACGGGCCTTCGACGAGTTGTTCTCGGCCTGCGCAGCCGATCCGGCCTGCTCCGAGCGCTACGGAGACCTGCAGGAGGCCATGGAGGACGCCATGGAATCCCTGGACGCCGAAACGCCATGGATCGAGTGGTTCGATCCATGGACCGGCGAGTCCACCTCGACGGAGGTGACCGGCCAGGACCTCGTCGACGCCGTGTTCGCCGCGCTCTACGACAGCCTGATCATCCCCGACATCCCCCGGGCGATATCGCTGGCAGGTTCGGAAGACAAGGCCGACGTCGAGTCCGGGTTCTCGCTGCTGTCCGGTGTCGAGCTGTACGGACTTGATCGTCAGGGGGTGGCCCGCGGTGAACCTTCGAGCGACAGTGACGGCCTCTACTACTCGGTGACCTGCTCAGAGGAGATGCCCATCACCGACCTGCCCTCGATCCGGGAAGCCGGCCGCTCGGTGGACCCGGCCTTCCGGGAGGAACTGATCAGCGGCGCTGAGTTCGACCTGTCGGTGTGCAAGATCTGGGATGCCGGTCAGGACTCCGCCGCCGCCCTGGCACCGGTGTCCTCGAGGTTCCCACCCTGTTGCTGGCGGGCCGCTTCGATCCCATCACTCCACCCCGCTGGGCCGAGGAGAGCCTGGAGGGGCTGGCCCACGGGGTCTTCGTCGAGCTGGAAGGCCTGAGCCATGGAGCGGTCGACAGCCACGACTGCCCCCTGGCCATCGCCATCGCCTTCCTGGACGACCCCGCCGCTCCTCCCGACGTCGCTTGCGCCGCCGAGCTGACCCCGCCCGAGTTCACCCTCGACTGATCGACGCGTACCAGTCAGCGTGGGCCCGACCCAGGGGCGTGCAGGGCTGGGCCGAGGTGGCGGGCCACAGCTCCTCGGCCAGGCGACCGCCAGTTGGCCGTGGCCCCCAGCTCTGCGAACAGGGCGTAGAGGCCGAGGTTGATCCGCTGGATGATCACGAAGCCGGGCGGCACGTTCGGAGGCTTTCATGACCTGGGCGTGCGGACCTGTCAGATCGAAGAAGCGGCGCACCGTCTCCGACGCGTACTCCTCGGCTGATCGTGCGCTCTCCGTCCTCCTGTACGAACTCGTAGAAGTGCCCGAAGTAGTCGACCACCTGCTCGATCGCTGACGGAGGCACCCCTCTGGAGCAAGCCGACGTCCTCGAGGATCCGACGGAAGCGGGGCGGGTCGTGGTTGAGAACCATGGAGTCGATCATGTCCTCGAAGACGGGGACCTCGTCCTCGAAGTGCTTCACGAGCCCGTAGTCGAGGAAGACGACCTCGCCGCCCGGCCGGAACAGGTAGTTGCCCGGGTGAGGATCGCCGTTGAACACCTTCAGGCGGTAGATGCTTCCGAAGACGAACCGGTAGAGGGTCTCGGCCGCCAGGTTCCGCTCCGACGCAGACCAGGTCTCGACCTCGTCGAAGCGGACCCCCGTCGCCCACTCGGTGGTCAACACCCGGGCGCTCGAGAGATCGTCGATGACCTCCGGCACACGGATGAAGGGATGACCCCGGTAGTAGTCGGCGAAGAGGCGCTGGTTCCCGGCCTCCCGCTCGTAGTCGATCTCCTCCAGCAGGCGCTCGGCCAGCTCGGTCACGATCGGTTCGGGGTCCATGCCCGGGAACAGCATGCCCATGGCCGTGAACAGGAAGTCGACGTTGCCCAGGTCCGCCCGGATGGCGTCGTCCACGCCCGGGTACTGGACCTTCACGGCCACCTCGGACCCGCCCCGGGTCACCGCCCGGTGTACCTGACCGATCGAAGCCGAGGCCACCGGCACCGGGTCCCAGGAGGCGAACACCTCGTCGGGGTCGGCACCCAACTCGGCCCGTACGACACCTGCGGCCAGCTCCGGGCTCATCGGTGGGGCGTCGTGCTGGAGCTGCGCCAACGCCTCCCGCACCGGCTCGGGGAGCCCCTGGTCGAGGTAGCTGGCCATCTGGCCCAGCTTCATGAGAGCGCCTTTCATGTGCCCCAGGGCCTCGGCCACCTGCTCGGCGGTACGCATCTCGAAGCGACGGTCGAGGTGCTCACGTCGGGTCTCGTCCGCGAAGACACGGCGGGCCCGGTGCACGACGTAGGCGCTCCCCGCACGCGCCCCCACCTTGGTCAACTCAGCGTTGCGGGCCAGACCGGTGGTGTGGCGCATCGCCGCCGACCCGGACCCCCCACCGGAGGTGACGGTGCCTGGGGTGGCGGTGCCTGGGGTGGCGGCGCGAGTGCGCCTCCACCGGGAGCGGGCGGCGATCAGCGCGGCGACCACCACCGCGAGCACCGCCCCGGAAGCCACCCACCGGCGACATCCCCGCCGGCAAGACCCCCACCGGCAAGGCAGGGACGGAAGCGGCGCGGCAGCAGGCTGGTTCGACAGGTGGACGCATCGGCGGGGCAGGCTACTCTTCGGCTGCCATGGACCTTCATCTGCGAGGCCACGACCGGGTCAAGCTGGGCAAGATGCTGAACCCGGTCCGGGGATTGATCGACGCGACCGGTGCCGTTCTGGCCGTGCTGGGTGCCGGCGTCCTGTGGGCGGCGGGAGCCGGGAACCTGCCCCGCCAGTTGGCCCTGGTGGTCTTCGGCGTGGCCATGGTGGCCCTCTACACCACCAGTTGCCTCTACCACTCGATCCCCTGGCAGGCCCAGTGGAAGCTACGCATGCAACGGCTCGACCACTCCATGATCTACGTCCTGATAGCGGGCACCTACACGCCCATCGCTGCTGTCGTGTTGGGAGGCTGGTGGAGGAGCGGCACCCTGCTGGTGGTGTGGGGAATCACCCTGTTCGGGGTAGCCCAGAAGTTCCTGCTCCCTCACATCTCGGGTGCCCTGGCCGTGACCCTGACCACCACCCAGGGATGGCTCGCCCTGTTCCTGCTCGTACCCCTGGCCCGGTTGCTGCCCTGGCAGGCCATCGCCCTGACCCTGGCTGGAGGGATCAGCTACACCGTGGGGATGGTGTTCCTGGTGACCCAGCGGCCCCTGCTCTGGCCCCGGGTCTTCAGCTACCACGAGGCCATGCACGTGCTCGTGCTGGCCGGCAGCGCATGCCACTTCCTGGTGGCCCTGCGCTACATCGCCACCTACCCCTGAGGGGTCTCGGCAACGGCCTCGCTGTTGTCCGCGACCGGTACCTCCAGGGATGGACCGCCTTCGGAGCCCGCGCCGGGTAGCCCACCGGCGCAGTCGAGGATCGTGCCACAGGCCGAGCCGATGGGTGCCGCGAAAGACACCGCGCCGGGGTCGAAGCCAAGGGGCTCATACGCCGCGCTGGCGACCGCGAGCACGGTCCCATCAGCGGTGACCAGCGGCCCTCCGCGATAGGCGGTGCCGACGATGGCGGTGTGCTGGAAGCCGGCGAGAGAGGCGTCTACGACCATGCCGGGCACTGCGCTGGCCCCGGCCCCGCCCAGCCCGGACACCGCGTACACCCCCGAGCCCACCGTGGTACCCGCCACGTCGTCGCCCGCCCATTGGAGTGCCGGGAGGGTGGGATCGTCGACCAGCAGCAGGGCCAGGTCGGTGTCGCGGTCCCAGGACCACAGTCGGGCGGTCAGCTCACGGTCGGCCTGGCGAACGACGATGTCGGGACCCGGCGACGAGGTGGCTGCATCGACGACCGCCAGGGAGGTGACCAGCAGTGCCTCCTCGTCGGTGACACCGACCACGAAAGCCGAGCCCACCGAAGGGCTGCCTTCGGCGGTCGAGGTCTCGACCAGGAAGGTGGAGGGAGCCACAGCGGCGGCCACCTGCGGCGCAAGGCCGGGCTGGGCCAGGCGCCCGAGAGGTTCCATGGCGGCCTCGATCTCGGCCAGCGCGGCCACCCTCTCGGATGCCAGCGCCCCCGAGGCGCCCTCGACCTGGCTGACGAAGTCGGAGGTCTCGGCCCGGATCCCCTCGACCTCGCTGTTGAACTGGGCCCACCAGAAGGCCGAGCTGGCGCCGAACCCCAGGCCGGCGAGGAGGAACACCAGGCACCACACCAGGACCGATCGGGTGAAGATAGGGAAGCGGACCTGGTTGCGCGCAAGGAGCCGCTCCGCCCGCTCGGCAGCCTTCATCGCCCGCCGACGCGCCCGTCGGGACGCGCCGGCGGCCGGGGTCGCCCCGAGGTCATCGACGTTGGGTCCGGCATCGTCGACAACCGGTTCTCCGTATCGGGTCGGCAGCACCACCGGGGTTCGTGCCAGAGATGCGGGGGAGGCGGGCAGCGGACCCAGCACCGTGACCTCGCCCTCCGGCCCGTCATCGGGCAGGGGACGGCGTGCGCACTCACGTTGGAGCCGGTCGATCTCCCTCCTCGCCCGGCGACGCTCGGCACGGCTGAGACCGGACACTCGACCTGACCTGCTGGCTGACCCACCAGCTCCGCGCCCCGACCCGTGATCGCTGTCTCCTTCGCCGGGTTCCACGACCGGTTGGGGGGGCTGCACCACATCGGTGGGGAACGAGCCGATGTGCCCGGCCAGACGAGCCTGGGCCGACGCCCATCCCTGTCGGCGTCGCCGGGACTCGGGGCCTGCACCCGCCTTCACCGGGGTCGCGGAACCGTGGTCGCGGTTCCAATCAGTGACAAGGCGTGCCAGATCGACCACCGGATCGTCGTCATCTCGAACGGACGGCACGGCGGACGGCACGGCGGACGGCACGGCGGACGGCACGGCGGACGGCACGGCGGACGGCACGGCGGACGGCACGACGGGAGACAGCACGGCGGACGGGCCCACGGTCGGGTTCGGGTCGTCGGCAGGAGCCCGGATGGCGGCTTCCTCGAACAGCTGGTCGAGATCGGGCATGGTTCAGCCTCCAGAGCTATCGCTGGTGGTGGGGACGGGATCGGCGGGACTCGCGGTGGTCGGGGGGGCGGCGTCGCACCGGCCGCCGCAACCCAGGGGGGGACTGGTCGGCCAGTCACGCGAACCGGGAACCACACCGGAGCGCCCCTCGGGGGCCGGGAGCGGTCCTGGCTCGGCGAACTCGGCTTCGGGCAATCCCTCGTGCACGCGGCCCATGAACGACGCGAAGGTCTCGGCAGGCAGGGTGCCCCCGGTCACCGACGCGTGGCCGCCGATACCTTCCAGGGGCCGAGGGCGATCTGCGTGACCCATCCAGACCGCGGTGGCCAGCTGAGGGGTGTAGCCCACGAACCACGCGGCCCGGTAGTCCTCGGCCGTGCCCGTCTTGCCCGCCACCGGACGGCCGATGCCGGCCGCGGTGCCCGTACCCGAGGTAACCACGCCGGTGAGCACGTCTGTGACGGTGTCTGCCACCGCTGGATGCAGAACCTGATCACCCTCGGGCCGACGGTTGTCGATCAGCACGGTGCCGTCTGGGGCGGTTACACGCACCAGGGTGGTGGGCGTGGCCCGCCGCCCGTGGTTGGCGAGCACGGCGTAGGCCCCGGCCATGTCCAGGGGTGAGACCTCCGCGGCGCCCAGGGCCAGGGACACGCCGTAGGTGGTCTCCGGGTCGATCGTGGAAACGCCCAACCTGGCTGCCAGGGCAGCCACCCGGTCCGTGCCCACCTCGTGGATCAACTCGGCGTACACGGTGTTCACCGAGGATCGTGTCGCCGAACGCAGGGTCATCGACCCGTAGCTGCGTCCCCCGTAGTTCTCGATGGTGCAGCCCTCCCCGACACAGCCCGGCACCGACCACGCGCCGGGCGCGGGGTAGACGTCGTCGGGATCGGCTCCCGCCTCGAGGGCGGCAGCCAGCACGAAAGGCTTGAATGACGAGCCGGGCTGCATACCCGACGAGCCGCCGAGGGCGAGGTTGACCTGGTTGACCGACCAGTCCCTCCCTCCCACCAGGGCGCGAACGTGGCCCGTGGTCGGATCGACCGCAACCAGAGACATGGCCACCGGCGCAGCGATGCCTTCCAGGGTGGACGCCACCGCCTCTTCGGCCGCCGCCTGCATCTCGGGGTCGAGAGTCGTCTCGACCAGCAGGCCACCCCGGAACACCAGGTCCTCTCCGAAACGGGCCACGAGTTCCTGGCGAACCGCGTCCAGGAAGTAGGGGGAGGGGCTCGCCTGCGGATCCTCGGCGGGGTGGTACAAGGTGGCCGGCCTGTCGGGCACCCCGAGGCCCGAGAACCAGAGCTGCTCTTCGAGGGCCCGGTCCAACTCCGTTTCGTCCAGGTAGCCTTCCTCGTGCATGGCCGCCAGCACCTCCTGGCGACGGGCTTCGGCTCCGAAGGGGTTCTCGCGAGGGCCCAGCTCCGAGGGCGCAGGAATGATCCCGGCCAGAAGGGCAGCCTCAGAGGGCGTGAGCTCGGACACCGGTTTGCGGAAGTAGGTGCGGGCCGCCGCTCCCACGCCGTAGGCACCCGCCCCGAAGTAGGTCGTGTCGAGGTACTCGAAGAGGATCTCGTCCTTGGTGCGCTCCCGTTCCAGGCGGGCAGCCAGGATCATCTCGTCCAACTTGCGGTCCAGGGTGCGCTCGGTGGACAGGTAGCGGTTCTTCACGAGTTGCTGGGTGATGGTGGAGCCTCCCTGCACCACGGCCCGCTCCCTCGAGTTCTCGACCGCGGCGCGCACCAGGCCTCGCACGTCGACACCCCCGTGCTCCCAGAACTGGCGGTCCTCGGCGGCCACCACCGCGTTCCGCAAGACCTGGGGGATGTCCTCGGGACGGGTGGGAACGGTCAGTTCGAATTCGCGGAACGTCCCGAGGCGCTGCCCGCCCGAGTCCACGACCGTGGTGGGCATGCTCACGACACGTTCGTGAGGTCGGGGTACCGTGCCGGGCAGGTCTCCGTGCAGCAACAGGGCCAACGCGCCGGCACCTGCGGCCAGGACGAACAGCGGCAGCCCCACGACGACGATCACCAGCGTGCGCGCCGCTCCCCGGGCCATCCGGCGGAGCGGAGGCCGTCGATGCACGGTAGGAGCGACCACCGCCACGGGTCGCGACAAGGTCCCGGTCACGGACGACCGGCCTCGTCGTCGGCGCTGGCGTCCTCGGTGCTGGCGTCCTCGGTTACGGGAGCTCCGCTGCCGGGATCGGTCCCGGCGACGTCGTCGGTGTCGCGATCGTCGGTGTCGCCGTTCCCGTCGGCGTCACCAGCATCACCGCCCTCGACCTGGGCTGCGGCGTCGTCCCCTTCGGCTTCGTCGGTCCCGCCGCTGGGACGGATCTGCTCCATGGCCAGGTGGATCTCCCGGTCCTCGTCCTCGGTGAGGAAGACCGCCGAAGCGGTGGGCAGAACGAGACGATCGCCCTTCCATGCCCGGATCACCCATCGTCCGCCCAGGAGAGCATCGGCTGACCAGCCACCCCCGGGTCCAGTGGTCGTCTCGATCCATGCCGATCGGTCGCCGACCCATCGTTCCAAACGAACCGTGGCTCCCTCGACGCCGCTGCCATCGAAACCCAGACTGCCGTGCAGGCGTGCCAGGCCACCGGTCGCCACAACCGGGGGGAGATCCTCGTCCCCACCGACGGCAGGCAGAGCCACGTCACGGGTGTCAGCCGGAGGGGCCGGCATCGCCGGGGCCGCCTCGGAGGGGTCCACGACCGCAACCGGGGTCGGTGTCAGAGCGGCGGGCGCAGCGGCGGCCCCAGGTTCTTCACCGACGACTGAAGCAGCCGGCCGTCCCAGGTCGAGTGCGCAGCCTGACAATGACAAGATCAGGCACCCGACCAGGCACCCGGAGCGGCCGGTGAGGGCCGCACGGGCGCGAGCCGCGGTGGGTCGGGGAGGCGAGCTTGGTCGGGGCGCGAAGAGGAGCATCGTTGAGGAAGGGAACGACCCCCACTCCGCGCACCGTCACGCTACCGAGCAATACAGCCGAGGTGGCGGACCCGTGATCCGGGACCGGCCGCGCTCAGGGACCGGCTACGAAAACACGCAGGTGATCGACGGCATCGGCGGCGCCGAAATCCCACGCGATGGCCGTCGAACCGCCCGAGATGGTGAAGTTGTCACCAGACTCGCAGTTGGCGTAGGTGTAGGTGACCCCGGAACGCTCGAAGGCGGCCGTGGCTGTCAGCCGGCTGATCTTGTAGGCCACGCCCACGATGGTGTAGCCACCGCCGAAGCTGATGGACCCCACGCGGCGACCCGAGGTGACCCGGTCGGCCTGTACGAAATAGGAGAACACCGTTGTGCCCAGTGGGATCGTGCCACCGGGAATAGGACTGCCCCCGGTGAAAGCCCCGTCGCTCCCGTCGCGATCCACCGCCAGGGCAGCAGCCAGGGTGGTGGGGCCGCTCTCGTACCAGTAGTAGGAGGTGGTGTCGGACTCGAGAGACGCGTGGGGGATCGTGGCGGGGACAGGCTCGGCGACCGCAGTGTTGGCCCCGGGAATGGGGATCGGTGCCAGGCTCGTCTGGGCAGAGGCTGCCGTGGCCCCGACGATCGAGGGCACCACCCAGGCCGTACCGGCAGCAGCACTGGCGCGCACCAGGAAGCGGCGGCGGTCAAGGGGGTTCGGAATGCTCTTGTCGGCGGTGCCCGCCATCGGCAGCCCTCCTGCAGTAGGACCCCCCAACCCTAGCGCCGGCGCGAGCAGCCCGCCACCATCGCCATCGCTCACAGACTCCTCTCACATCGGAGCCCTAGGCTTGGCCTCGTCACAGGCCCGGCAAGCAGCAGCGGAGAGCAATGGACGAAACCGACGTGCTGGTGGTCGACGACGACCCCGCCATCACCACCGCCCTGGCACGAGGTCTGTCACTCGAGGGCTTCACGGTCGCCACCGCAGGAGGCGGGCTCGAGGCGCTGAGGTCGATCGCAGCCCGACCGCCCGACTTGATGGTGCTCGACATCAACATGGCGGATCTGGATGGCGTGTCGGTCACACGTCGCCTGCGCGCCGACGGCCATGACGTACCCATATGCATCCTCTCGGCGCGGGACGAGATCGCCGACCGGGTGGCCGGACTGGAGGCGGGGGCCGACGACTACCTGGTCAAGCCCTTCGCCCTGGCCGAACTGGTGGCCCGATTACACGCCCTCCGGCGACGCCGGGCCCAGCCCGAGGGTGACCGTCCTCTGAGAGCCGGACAGGTCATGGTGGATCCTGCCCGCCGCCGAGCCTGGCGTGCCGAGCGGGAGATCGACCTCACCCGCCGGGAGTTCGACCTGCTCGAGGTCCTGGCCCAGCATCCGGGCAAGGTCCTGTCCCGGGCCCAGCTCCTCGAGTTGGTGTGGGGTTACGACTTCGAGGTGGAGAGCAACGTCGTGGACGTGTTCGTCGGTTACCTGCGGCGAAAGCTGGAAGCCGGGGGCGAACCCCGCGTGCTGCGCACGGTGCGGGGCGTGGGCTTCACGCTGGAGCCGTGAGCCTCCGCCTGCGGGTCGGCCTGGCCGCCGCGGGCAGCGCTCTGCTGGTGGTGATGGTGGCGGGCAGCGCGCTCGTGGCCCTGCTTGCCACCGAGGAGCGCGACGACCTCGACGAGCGCCTCCGCGACCAGAGTCGAGTGACCTCCCAGCGGGCTGCCGTCCTGTTGATCGCATCCCGGGACGAACGCCCCGAGCAACGCCCTGCGCGCCTGGCTCCGGATCTGAACACGGTGGCCCGCATCTGGATCGACGGGACCGTGGCCGAGGTGGTCGGGACCTTCCCCCTCACCGAAGAGGAGACCCTGCCCGAGGGCTACAGCACACGCACGATCGACGGTGAGCGGTGGCGGTTCCTACGCCGGGACGGCGCCAACGCGCTGGCGCGACCCGGCGACTCTGCACGTGCGGCCTTCGAGCGCCGGCAGGTCGGGGTAGAGGTGGCGCTGCCCACCGCACAAGCGGAGGCAACGGTCACCGACACCCGCAGACTCGTGTTGCGCATCGGGTTGGCTGCGGTGGCCGTGGCAGGGTTCCTGGGATGGCTGTCGGCCGGTGCCGCCCTGCGACCCCTTGCCCGGCTGCGCCAGGATGCCGAGCGGGTCTCGGGCACCGCCGACCCGGACATCCGCGTGGCCGACTCGCAAGGACTGGCCGAAGTCGACGAGCTGGGCGGCACCATCAACCGGATGTTGGAGAGAATCGCCACCGCCAACCGCGAGACCCACCTGGCCCTGGAAGCATCGCGGGCCTTCGCCGGGAACGCCGCCCACGAACTGCGGACACCGCTCACCAGCATGCAGGCCAACCTGGAGGTGCTCCAGCGCAACCCCGACCTCGCTCCCCTGGACCGGGCAGCCATCACCGCAGATGTCCTGGACCAGCAGCGGCGACTCCTGCGCCTGCTGGGTGCACTACGCCTGCTGGCCCGGGGCGACCTGGCCGGAGCGCCGTTCACCGACGACGTCGACCTGGCGGCCCTCACCGAGGACGCCGCCCGCCGGGCCCGTGCCCGCCATCCCGAGGCCGAGATCACCGTTGAGTTGGGAGACGCCGACACGACCCTCGTGGGATGGGACGAGGGTCTTCAGGTACTGGTGGACAACCTCATCGACAACGCCATCGTCCACGGGCGCGATGCATCTGGAAGAGCCACGGTCGAGGTCGGCTTGGCCCGCAACCCTGGCGAGGTGGTCCTGGCCGTCGACGACCACGGCCCCGGCATCCCGACCGACGAACGGCTCCAGGTGCTCCAGCGCTTCGGCCGAGGCCACAACCCCGGTGGGCCGGGTTCGGGCCTGGGCCTGGCCCTGGTGGATCAGCAGGCGCGACTCCACGGCGGGCGCGTCGAGATCAGGGACCGCCCCGGCGGCGGGGGTGCGCGCGTGGAAGCCCACTTCGCGCTTCCCGGAGGGGCGAGTGCGACGCCTCCATAGGCGTCGGATCCCGGAGCGCGGATCAGTAGGGGATCAACGGTCGGGGCCGGTGGCACTCCCGGTGCCTACCACCAGGCCGAACTGGGAAACCAGGTCGTCAAGGGTGTCGGCCAGCGGTCCTCCCAGACCAGCCCGCACCCGACGAGCGACCTCCGAGTAGTACCAGTACTGCTCCTGGGGCCCGGCTCTGAACCGAACCCACAACCCCTCGCCGAGCCGTCGATGGTCGGCCAGGATGGAGCCGAGGTTGTGGATCTTGTCGGAAGCCACGACCAGCAACACGTGCTCGTCTGAGTCGGGATCGTCGAGGCCGTCGAGGAATCGGGCCTTGCGCTGCCGCCAGGGGGGCTTGGGGTGCTCCTGGGTGTCGGTACAGGCGGCAACTACCCGGGCCACCCGCGATCCGAAGCGGCTCTCGATCTCCTCGCCGTTTGCCTCGGTGTCCTCCAGGGCGTCGTGGAGAAGTGCGGCGACGGCATCGTCCTCATCGCCCCCGGCCTCCAGGACCAGTGCGGCCACGGCCAGGAGGTGAGCCAGGTAAGGAACCGCAGAGCCTTTGCGCTGCTGTCCCTGGTGCAGTTCGGCTGCCCAAGCGACGGCATCGCCGATGCGACAGGTCAGGACGGGAAAGTCCTCAGGGGAGGGGTCGGTCGGAGTCACCGGGGAGCTCCAGATCATCGATCAGTTGCTCCAGCGCGGCCAGAGCGTCGTCAGGCCGAGTCGAGCGCTCCCCACGTGAACTCGGCGGAGCCGAGGCGGCCTCGCCGACATCCGACGCCACCATCCGGTGCTCGGAATCGCCCGGCTCGGCGGCACCCGGCAGGGCGGGGCCCGAATCGACTGGGCCGGGCTCCGCGACGGCGGCCTTGCGGCGCATGGCTTCCAGCAAGGCGTCGCGCCCCACCGGCTCGCTTCCCGCGCCGGAGTCCGCTCCGGCCGATTCCGCGGACCCGGGAACGGCCCCGTCGCGCTCCGCGCGCCTCGCGCTCTCTGGCCGCCCGGGCACCGGCCACACCTACACCCGCGGCGGCACCAACACCGGCGGGGGCATCTGGGGAAGCCCGGTCCCCGGCTGGACGAACCGAGCCCCGTGGGGGGCGTCTCGTGTCATCAGTACTCGTACCGGGCTCATCGGTGGTAGTGCTCACCACCTTGGCCATGGCCTCGAGCACGTCGGCCTCCGCGTCCAGTCGCCGATTGCGCCGGGCGGTGAAGAGGGCCACCAGCGCCAGCAGCGCTGCCAGCACAGCCGCCGCCAGCACCACCGTCCCGTCGGGACTGCTCGATCCCTCGGACTCGACCGGCAGCGCTGTGGGTAGGACCGCTGTGGTCACCGTGATCGTCGGGACCGTCGTCGAGGGTGCGGTGTCGGGGGGGGTGGAGGTGCCGTCGAACCAGGCGAGAGTAGCCATGGGCCCCTCGGCAGTCACCCGCCGGCCGTCGTCGAGCTCGACCACGCGGGCCACCCCCAGCACGGCCCCGGCATCGGAGTCCAGCCCCACCGCCTGGAGGAGTCCGGCACGGTCCAGGGTGACCGAAGCCGTCTCCACCTCGCCGTCATCGAGGCCGTCGAGCAGCCAACTCTCCTGGGGTGCCTCGACGGGCACCGGAAGCCCTCCCGAAGAGCTGTCGGCCAGGGTGATGGTGCGGTCCAGGTGGTCGACGACGACGAAGTACGGGGCCGCCGAGCCCGGGGCGAGAGTCGGGGCGATGCGAACGAAATCACGGGTACGCACCGCAGAGGTGCCGTTCACGTCGGCAGGAGGCGGTTGGGTGGTGCGCAAGGTGATCGCCTGGTTGACGACCTGGAGGATGGGCACAGCCGCCAGGGACACCAACTCGTCGGGGCGCGCCCCCGTGGGGTCTGTGGCAGTGGCGACGACTGCTGCGCTCAACGCTCCGGGATCGCTTATTCCCACCAGTTGAGGGGTCGGGTATGCAGGGGTGGTGAGCAGGCGGCCGTCGGGGACCTCGACCTCGACCCACAGCGCTGTCGACTCGACCAGCGGGCCCAGGGCCAACCGGACACCGCCTTCCTCGGTGATGGCCACCTCGGCGGTGCCGGTCTCGGCGAAGCCCGAGGCGCCACCCTCCTCCACGCGTCCCACCGCGGCGCCACCTTCGAGCACCACCGAGACCCGCTGGCGGAGTCCGCCCGGATCGCCGGCCACCACCGATACCCGGGATCCATCAGGAAGCTGGTCCGCCGGGGTGGCGGTCACCACCTCCACGACGGGGGCCTCGGGCGTGGAGGTGGGATCAGCGACGACCGCGACGACCGCGAGGGCCGGATCTAGGGCGCGGGTATCGATCACCGCAGCCACCTGACCCAGAGCCGTTTCCTGGACTTCTGGTTCCTGGACTTCTGGTTCCTGCGCTCCGGCCCGGCCGGCGTGACCACCGACGAGAACCAGGGTCGCTGCCACCAGCGCCAGGGTCGGTGCCACGACCGCCCACCTGCGGACACGAGGGGTCGCTGACCGTCTCCTCACCTGTTGCCCTCCTGCTGCGCTCGTCTCTAACGTCGGCACCTGCTCGCCCCGCCCGCTGGGCATGACGCTAGCCCGGGCACCGCGACTCCACATGCCCCGCTCTCTCACCGGGGTGAGGGACCGAAGAGTTCGTCAGACCAAGCATCCAGGCGCGCCTGCTCGTCACCGTCGGGGGCGACGACGGGGGGCAAGGTCGTGGGAAGGGTTCCGGCCACCTGACGGTGGCGGCGATGCTCGTGGACCCGCAGCCCCGCCAACGCCCCCACCCCGAGGACCGCGACGACTGCGGCAACCACGGCGACCGCCAGGTCGTCCCCACCGGAGGAGTCCGGATCTGTGGGCGCGGCGACCGCGGTGGTGGTGGTTCCGGGCTCGGTCTGTGGAGCGCTTCCCAACCAGGCTCCGGTGACCAGAACCCCGTCGGCTCGGATCACATCGCCGTCCTCCAGGGTGATGGATCGGGCCACTCCCACGGCGACGGTATCGCTGTCCCCGGTGAGGCCGAAAGCATCCACCAGGCTGGGAAGCGACACCACGATCTGGCTACCGGCCTGCAGGGCAGTGGTGGGCAACCCGCTCACAAGCCAAGGCGCCACCGAGTTCACCTCCACCGGGAAGGCTCCGGCGCCGTCGAGCAGTGAGACGCTGCCCTTCCCGTGGTCGACGGTGACCAGGTACGGCGCCTGGCCCCGCCCTGAGAAGCCGTCGGCGATGCGGATGACGTCCACAACGTTTGCCACCTCACGACCGCCGACCTCATCGGGGAGAGCCCCGGCGAAGGTGAGCACCAAGTGCTCGCCGTCCCGGTCGACGCGGGGGGGGTCGGCCACTTCGACGGACGGGTCCGGAGGCTGCCGGTCCACCGACCCCCAGGCCCGGGGTGCCACCGAGGCTCCTTCGGAAGCGCCGAAGAGCTCGACAGCGGGGACCAAGGGCCCCAGGAAGCGCTGCGGTGTGGCGCCGCCCTCGGACACCAGCTCCAGGTCGACCCACGCCAGGTCATCGGGAGCGGGAACCTCGTCTTCGGGAAGCGCCAGTGTCACCCCCGCCCGGCGGTCGAAGCTGGCCATCAACGCGCCTGTGGCCTCCCAGACCGTGCCCTCATCATCATCGACCACGACCTTCTCGGCCACACCCAGCTCAACCCCGGCCTCCACCACCAGTGAGTAACGGCGCTGCTCCCCCTCGGGATCGCCCAGCACGAGCGACACGCGGTAGTCGCCCGCTCCGGGAAGGCCGAACGGCGCCTCGAAGCGGATCCGGACCGACGCTGCTCCCCCGGTCGTGTCGACGGCCACCGAGGACGCGGCAAGCGCCGCGGGGGTGCTCCCGTCCTGGAACACGGGCGCCACGACCGGCTGGGGGAAGGGCTCTGCTTGGGCCGGGAGGGCCGAGGCAGGTCCACCGTCCAGGGTGACGAGCACCGTCACCGGGGTGAGAAGGGTGACGAGCACCGTCACCTGACTGAGCAGGGTGACGAGCACCGTCACCGGAACCAGCAGAACCGCGTATCGCGCCGTCACGAACCGCCTGGAGCGGCTCAGGGACGTCGGGGGACGGCTACGGCGACGGGAGAGGAGAGGATGCATCATGGGGGCGACAGGCAGAGAGAGGGTAGTGGCCTGGAGGGCGGTGCCCCCACGCACCATCGCAGACACGCGGGATGCCAACCACCGCCAATGCGGTACCCAGCGTCGCCCCCCTCCCGGTGGCCGACGTGCTACCCACATCGCGCCGCGGGTGGGAGCTTGGGATCAGCCTTCGCCAGGATCAGCCGTCGTCGGGTTCCTGGCGCCGCCGACGGCGCTCGCTGTCAACCCTCCGGGCCTCGCGAATCAGCGCATCCACGTTGAGGGACTTGGCGCCGGCGAGGGGTCCGGTGGTCCCCATGGCCTCGATGAGACCTGTTACCGACACGCCGTGCTGGTGCCCGAAGTCCTGCCATGCCAGGAAGGCGGTCTCGGAAACGTTGGCGTGGATGACTCTTCGCTCTGCCATCGACGGCGGATCGTACCTGGATCCGCAGCCCATCACCCAGCCCATGCCAGGCAGTTGATCCAATGTTGACGATGGATCCCCAGCAGACTCCCTGGTGGGGGCGGGGAAGAAAGGTCATTGGTCACTTCTCTGCGTTCCGCGTGCCTATGGTCGTTAGGGAGGGGTTACACTTCGATCACCACACGGGTCCGGACGCACCGCCCTCCCTCCCTGCCGTATCGCAGACGCGTCCGGGTCCGTGTGGTCTCGCGTCCGGGGTGCGGCCACGGGCTGTGTCTAGGGTGGCCGCGCCCATGACCCCCTTCCCCCTCGACTCACTGCCTCCCGACCCGAACCCCGACGACCTGCTCACGGCCTTCCTGGGCTGGGTCGACACCCAGGGACTGGACCTGTACCCCGCTCAGGAAGAGGCGATCCTGGAGGTCTTCGCCGGTCGCCACGTGATCCTCGAGACCCCGACAGGCTCGGGCAAGTCGCTGGTGGCCATGGCCGCCCACATCGCCGCGCTGGGCCGGCGCCAGCGCAGTGTCTACACCGCCCCCATCAAGGCTCTGGTCTCGGAGAAGTTCTTCGACCTGTGCCAGGTGCTGGGCTCGCAGAGGGTAGGGATGCTCACCGGCGACGCCTCTGTGAACCCCGATGCCCCCGTCATCTGCTGCACCGCCGAGGTGCTGGCCAACATGGCCCTGCGCACCGGGGCGGCCACTCCTTTCGACCATGTGTGCATGGACGAGTTCCACTTCTACGCCGACCCCCAACGCGGCGTCGCCTGGCAGCTGCCCCTCCTGGAGCTGACCGACGCCCGCTTCCTGCTGATGTCGGCCACCCTGGGCCACACCCGACGCTTCCTCGAAGACCTGGAGCGCCGCACCGGCACGCCCGCCGTGCTGGTCTCCTCGGCCACCCGACCGGTCCCCCTGCGCTTCGAGTACCGCGAGACACTGATCACCGAGACCATCCAGGAGCTGCTCGACCTGGGCCGGGTGCCGGTCTACGTCGTCCACTTCACCCAGGCCGCTGCCACCGAACGGGCCCAGGCCCTGACCAGCCTGGGGATCCTCACCCGGCCCGAACGCCAGGCCGTGGGCAAGGCCGTGGGCGGGTTCTCCTTCGACTCACCCTTCGGCAAGGACCTGGCTCGCTTCGTCCGTCACGGGATCGGCGTGCACCACGCCGGGCTCCTGCCCAAGTACCGACTGCTGGTCGAGAAGCTGGCCCAGCAGGGCCTGCTACGGGTGATCTGTGGCACCGACACCCTGGGCGTCGGGGTGAACATCCCCATCCGTACGGTGTTGTTCACCCAGCTCTGCAAGTACGACGGGCACGACACGCGCCTTCTCAGCGTGCGTGAGTTCCTCCAGATCGCCGGTAGGGCCGGGCGGCGGGGCTTCGACACCGAAGGGGACGTGTGGGCCCAGGCCCCCGAGCACGTGGCCGAGAACCTCGCCGTGGAGGCCAAGGCCGCCCGTGACCCCAACCGGCGGCGCAAGGTGGTGCGCCGCAAGCCACCCGATCGGGGCTACAAGCCCTGGAACCGTGAGAACTTCGAACGCCTGCTGGCCGGCCGGCCCGAGCCGCTCGAGTCGTCCTTCTCGGTGAGCCACGGCATGATGCTGGAGTTGATCGACCGGCCCGGCGACGGCTGCGCTGCCCTGCGCCACCTGCTGGTGGACAACCACGAGCCCCGCGCCCGCCAGCGCCACCACATCCGCAGGGCCATCCACATCTACCGCTCGCTGGTGGGCGCCGGGGTCGTCGAGGTCCTCGACGACCCCGACGAGCTGGGGCGACGGGTCCGCCTAGACCCCGACCTGCAAGCCGAGTTCCGATTGGACCAGCCTCTGTCACCGTTCATCCTCGAGGCGTTGGAACACCTGGATCACGACGACCCCTCCTATTCTCTCGACGTCGTGTCGGTGGTCGAATCGGTGCTCGAGAACCCCCGGCCGGTGCTGGCTCGCCAGGCGGCGCTCGCCCGCGACGAGCTGATGGCCTCCCTGCGAGCCGAGCGGGTCCCCTACGAGCAACGCATGGAGGAACTGGCCCGGGTGACCCACCCCAAACCACTCGCCGACTTCGTCTACGAGCACTTCGACCGCTTCCGCACCCGCCACCCCTGGGTGGGCAACGACAACGTGGCCCCGAAATCGGTGGCCCGAGACCTCTACGAGCAGGGATTGTCTTTCCGCGACTACGTCCAGCACTACGGCCTGAAGCGTTCCGAGGGACTGGTGCTGCGCTACCTGGCCGACGCCTACAAGGCGCTGGTGCAGTCGGTGCCCGACGAGGCCAAGACCCCCGACACCCAGGACCTGACCGACTGGCTGGGAACCGTCGTGCACCAGGTCGACGCCAGCCTGCTCGCGGAGTGGGAACGCCTGCGCTCCGGGGAGCCCGTACGTCCGGCGTCAGAGGCACCGACAGTCGAGGCACCCGACATCACCACCAACCGGCGGGCGTTCCGGGTGATGGTGGCCAACGAGGTGTTCCGCTGGGTCCGCCACCTGGCTCGCCACGACGAGGAGCACCTGGCCGAGGTGCTCGACGCCGCCTCCGCCGACGGGCGCTCCGGGGGTTGGACCCCCGCCGCCCTGTCCCACTCCATGGCGCCCTACTGGTCCGAGCACGACGCCCTCGGAGCCGGGCCCGACGCGCGTGCCGGCCGCCATCTGCAGGTCGAGGACGGCGGGCCGGAGTCTGCGTGGGTCGTCCGCCAGGCTCTGGCCGACCCCCAGGACTGGTACGAGTGGGGTCTGCATGCCACCGTCGACTTGGAGGCAAGCGGCCGTGAAGGTCGCGTCGTGGCCCGCCTGGATAGCATCGCCCGCCTCTAGCCTGCTGGCATGGCTGACCCCACCCGAACCGAGCGGCCCGTGGCCGACCTGTTGGATCCCGGCTTCTACGGCGGAGACGCCCACGACGCCTACACATGGATGCGCCACCACGAACCGGTGTACCGCGACGACACCAACGGTCTGTGGGGGATAACCCGCCACCGCGACATCCAGGACACCGAGGCGCGGTCCGCCGTGTTCGTCAGTGGCCAGGGCTACCGGTCGTTCCACTCGCCCGACGAAACCAACATGATCGCCCAGGACGACCCTGCCCACGCCGCCCAGAGACGGCTCGTGTCCCGCCGGTTCACCCCCCGAGCCGTGCAGGCGCACGAACCCTGGCTGCGTGCCACGGTCGGCACTCTGGCCGACGACTTCGCCGACGGTTACGCCAACGGCCTGGTCGGTGAGGGACAGGTCGGTGAGGGACAGGTCGAGGTGATGGACGCCCTTGCCGCCCAGCTCCCCACCCGGTTGACGGCCCGGCTGCTGGGCTGGCCCGAGGACCGCTGGCCCGACATCAAGGATTGGGCCGAGCGTCTGATGCAGTACGACCGGATCACCGTCGACGCGGACGCGGCCCAAGGGATGCTGTCGGCCATCACCGAGTTCGCCACCGACCTGGGGCCCATGGTGGAGGAGCGGCGCGTGTGCCCCGTCGACGACCTGGTGTCGGTGTGGGCCAACGCCGAGTTGAATGGCGAGCCCCTGGAGATCGACAGGATCATGCACGAGACCGGGCTGTTCATCTCCGGCGGGGCCGAGACCACCCGCACGGTCATCAGCCGGGGCCTGCGCACCTTCTGCGACCACCCCGACCAGTGGGAGCTCCTGGCCCGAGAACCCCGACACATCCCCACTGCAGTGGAAGAGCTGGTGCGCTGGGTCACCCCCCTGCACAACTTCTTCCGCACCGCCACCGAGGACACGGCAGTGGGAGACCAGTCCATCGCGGCCGGGGACCGGGTGGTCCTGCTGTATGCCTCGGGCAACCGCGACGAAGAGGCTTTCGCCGACTCGTTCCGCTTCGACGTGACCCGCAGCCCGAACCCCCACGTGGGCTTCGGGTTCGGCACCCACTACTGCCTGGGGGCGTCACTGGCACGGCTCGTGCTCACCGTCGTGATCGAGGAGCTCACGGCCCGGTTGACCGACCTGCACGTCGTCGAGGAGGTCGCCGACACCCCGAGCATCTTCGCTCCGATGGTGGAGTCGTTCACCCTGGGATTCACATTCCGCTCGTCCTGAACGGGTCGAGCTGCCAGGATGCGCGCATGCCCGCGCCCGGTCGCCGCAAGGACCCGCTGCCCCTGAACCCGCTCACCGAACCTCTCGACGCCACCGTCGCTGTCCCCGGCTCCAAGAGCATCACCAACCGGGCACTGCCCGTCGCCGCGCTGGCCGAAGGCACATCGGTGCTGTCGGGAATCGGCGAGGGTGACGACGTGACCGCCATGGTGGCGTGCCTTCGAGTCTTGGGCGTGGGGGTCGAGGTAGAACAGCACCACGGGGACGGCGGCCCCACTGCGACGATACAGGGCTGCGGGGGACGACTTCCCGCAGGTCTCACCACTATCGACGTCGACCAGTCGGGCACGACGGCCCGATTCCTGTCCGCCATCGTGGCCTTCGGGACCGCCGAGGTACGGGTCGAGGCACACCCCCAGCTCCAGACCCGCCCCATGGGTCCGCTCGTGGCCGTGCTGCGCGACCTGGGCGCCACCGTCACCAGCGACGGTGACGACGGCACACTTCCCTACACGATCGTTCCCACGACGCGCACCCGTGGCACCGACGTCGGCCTGCCGGGAGGGATCAGCTCGCAGTTCGCGTCGGGCCTGTTGCTGAGCGCCCCACTGCACGGTGACGGGCACCCCGAGTGCGGGCTAACCCTGGAGTTGGCCCCCCCTGTGGTATCGGCTCCCTACCTGGCCATGACCGTGGGGGTGATGGCCGCATTCGGCGTGCACGTCGACTCGCTCGACACCGGGTACTTCGAGGTCCCCGGGGGCCAGAGCTACCAGGCCCGCTCCCTCAGCATCGAACCGGACGCCTCGGCGGCCTCCTACCCGCTGGCCGCAGCTGCCCTGCTGGGAGGTCGAATCACCGTGCCGGGCCTGGGACGCTCCTCGCTCCAGGGAGACCTCGGGTTCGCCGAGGTCCTGGGCGAGATGGGCGCACGGGTGGAGATCGGCGAGGACTCCACCACGGTGTGGGGCACGGGTCGCCTACGGGGCATCGACGTGGACATGGCCGACCGGTCCGACACGGTGCCCACCCTGGCCGTGGTTGCCGCCTTCGCCGAAGGTCCGACCCGGATCCGGGGAGTGGGCTTCATCCGCCACAAGGAGAGCGACCGGATCGCCAACGTGGTGCGGGAGTTGACCCGGCTGGGCATCGCCGCCCGTGAGCTCGACGACGGGATGGTGATCGAGCCCGGGGGTGCGGCCGGGGAGTCGACAGTCATAGAGACCTACGACGACCACCGTATGGCCATGGCCTTCTCGCTGGCGGGCCTGCGTGTCCCCGGGGTGGCCATCGCCGATCCGGACTGTGTGGCCAAGACCTACCCTCGTTACTGGGACGATCTGGCCCGCTGGTCGCACGGCGGATCACACGGCGGATCGGGATGAGCCCGAAGGAGACCGCAACCCGAGTCGAGGTGTGCTTCGTCTGCCTGGGCAACATCTGCCGGTCGCCCACCGCCGCGGGCATCATGGCGCACCTGGTGCGCCAGCACGGCCTGCACCAGGCCATCGGGGTCGACTCGGCGGGTACCGCGGGCTACCACGTGGGCGATCTCCCCGACCCAAGGGCCCGGGCCGAGGCACGCCGGCGCGGCGCGGACATCGACGACCCGGCGCGCCAGTTCTCGCGGGCAGACCTCGAACGCTTCGACCTGGTGCTGGCCATGGACAACGACAACCTGGCCCGCCTCGAACACCTGGCCGGCGGGGACCCGACCCGGGCCCGGCTGGCACTGCTGCGATCCTTCGACCCCGCGGCTCCACCCGGGGCCGAGGTCCCCGATCCCTACTACGGCGGCGACGACGGCTTCGCCGAGGTGTTCGAGCTGGTCGGAGGCCGCCTGCTCGGGCCTACTCGAGCACGTGGTGACCACCTGGGGCCTCCGGCCCGGCGGGTAGCCGGAAGACACTGAGGGGAAGACCGTGAGGGGAACAGCTTGAAGGGAACGCAGTGAGCGAGCACCTGGGCCACGCGCTGGAGACGACTCTGGGCGAGCGAATCGTGGGTCTCTCCCGGGCCACAGGGGGCAGCATCAACGAGGCCTACGAGCTGCACCTGGGCGACGACCGCCGCCTCTTCTGCAAGACCCACCCCTCTCCGCCCCCGGGTTCTTCTCGGTGGAGGCTGCCGGGTTGGCGTGGCTGGCCGAGACGGCCACCGTGTCGGTGCCCGAGGTGGTGGCCGTGCGCGACGAGCCGCCGGCATTCCTGGTGCTGGCCTGGATCGAGGCCGGGGCGCACACACCGGCCAGCGAGGCCGCCCTGGGTCACGACCTGGCGCGCCTGCACCAGACCGGGGCTCCCGGGTGGGGATGGGACCGCGACGGCTACGTGGGTTCCCTCACCCAACCCAACAGCACCGAGCTGACCTGGGCCGACTTCTACGCCCGTCAACGCCTGGTGCCCCTCACCCGCCAGGCTGTCGGCGAGGGCCTCCTGCCGGACCGGACGCGCGACCGACATGGACCGCCTGGTGGCCCGCCTCGACGAGCTGGCCGGGCCGACCGAACCAGCCGCTCGCCTGCACGGGGACCTGTGGGGCGGGAACCTGGTGGTGGACCGCGCCGGGCGGCCCTGGGTGGTGGACCCGGCGCCCTATGGCGGTCATCGCGAGATGGACCTGGCAATGATGCGGCTCTTCGGGGGCTTCGGCCGGCGGGTGTTCGACGCCTACGAGGAGGTCCACCCCCTCGCCGACGGGCACCGCGAGCGCATCGGCCTCTACCAGCTCTACCCGCTGCTGGTTCACACCCTCCTCTTCGGCGGCAGCTACGCCTCCCAGTTCCGCAACACCCTGGCCCGCTACCGCTGAGGCTCGCCCGGCGGCCTGATCGGTTGCCCTGCCTACGCCCGGCCGGTCACGCTGGAGCCGTGACCACCCCATCCGAGCGGCCCCGTGGTCCCGCGTCGCCACATCCTGGTCCGCCGCGCTCCGATCTGCTGTGCCCCGATCCCGCGCTCCCCGATCCCGCGCTCCCCGATCCGGCGCGATCCGCGCCGCTGCCCTCCGCTCCGCTACGGGTCGGTGGGCTGGTGATCGATCCGCCCGTCGTGCTGGCCCCGATGGCAGGTGTGACCAACCCGCCCTTCCGCCAGCTGTGCCGGGGCTTCGGTGCGGGGCTGTACGTGTCGGAGATGATCACCGCACGAGGTCTGCTCGAAGGAGGGATCCGCACCCGGCACCTGGCCCGCTTCGGCCCCGACGAGTCACCCCGCTCGCTCCAGCTCTACGGCACGGACCCCTCTGTGATGGCCCTGGCCGTTGCCAGCCTGGTGGAGGCCGGACAGGTTGACCACATCGACGTGAACTTCGGATGCCCGGCCCCCAAGATCACCCGCCATGGTGGCGGGGCGGCGCTTCCGGTGCACCGCGCCCGCTACCGGGCAGTCGTGGCCGCAGCCGTGTCCGCGGCCGGGTCCGTGCCGGTGACCGTGAAGTTCCGGATGGGGATAAGCCCGGATCTGCTCACCTACCTCGACGCCGGTCGCATCGCCGAGGAGGTCGGGGCCGCCGCCGTGGCCCTGCACGCCCGCACCGCCGAGCAGCTCTACAGCGGCCAGGCCGACTGGTCGGCCATCGCCCGACTGAAGGAGGCGGTGACCACCATCCCGGTCCTGGGCAACGGCGACATCTGGGAGGCGGCCGACGCCGCCGCCATGATCGCCACGACGGGATGTGACGGGGTCGTGGTGGGGCGGGGGTGCCTGGGAAGGCCGTGGTTGTTCCGCGACCTGGCTCGGGTCTTGTCGGGCGGGCGAGCCGCACCGGCTCCCAGGCTGGGGGATGTCGTCGACGTGATGGTCGACCACGCCCGCCGGCACGTGGGGTGGTTCGGTGCAGACGGGATCCGTGACTTCCGCAAGCACACCGCCTGGTACCTCAAGGGCTACCCGGTCGGGGGAGCCACCCGCCAAGCCTTCTCCCAGGTGATGTCACTGGACGAGCTCGAGGCCCGGGCCGGTGCCCTGGACCGTTCGGCAACACTGGCACCCGGCGCCGAGAGCTCTCCCGGGCCACACCGGGGGACCCCGGCGGGTCGCTCTCCCCCACGGCTGGCTCGACGGCCGGGTGAGCGGCCTGAGCGAGCTGGGTGACGGGGACGAACGGGCCGACACCCTGGTGGCCGGTGGCTGATCCCGGGGACCGAACCCCCCTGTCTCCCGGGCGACGCCCACGCTGGTGCTGGCGTCAGGGTCACCCCGGCGCCACGCCCTGCTCGACAGCCTGGGCGTCCGCTACCAGGTACGACCCCCCGAGCTGGACGAGACCCCCCGGGCCGGGGAGGACGCCTCTCACCTGGTGCGTCGCCTGGCGGCGGCCAAGGTGCAGGCAGTGGCTGCCACCCTGGGAGGGCCGGCCCCCGACGGAGGCTGGGTGGTCCTGGGGGCCGACACCGTTGTGACCGTTGACGGCGAGGTCCTGGGCAAGCCGGCAGACACCGACGAGGCCGAGGCCATGCTCCGCCGGCTCTCGGGACGCAGCCACGTGGTGACCACGGGTGTCGCCGCGCTCGTACTGCACGGTGTTCCCGCCGTGCCGACCGGAACCGCCGTGCCGACCGGAACCGCCGTGCCGACCGGGACCGCCGTGCCGACCGGGACGGGCACACCCGGGGTGGCGGTTCGCGTCGTCGAGACGCTGGTCAGCTTCGTCGACATCGGAGAGGTCGAGCTGGCGTGGTACCTCGCCACCGGCGAGGCGTTGGACAAGGCCGGGGCATACGGCCTCCAGGGCATGGGTGCCCACTTCGTGCGCCGGGTCGAGGGCAGCCCGACCAACGTCGTGGGCCTGCCCCTGGCCGAGACCGCTGAGCTGCTGGCCGACCTCGGCGTGGGTCTGGACCAGCTGCGCTGACCGGTTGCACGTGGGTGGGCCCTCGCATCGTCTGCGAGACTCCGAGCCGTGACCCCCGTGACCCCCGTGACCCCCGACAACTCCGACAGCGCAGCAGTGGTCGTGTTCGCCTCGCCCGATGATCTGCTGGCCGCCGTGGGCGCCGAGCTGGGTCCCACCGGATGGCTGCTCGTGGACCAGGCCCGGGTGGACGGGTTCGCCGATGCCACCGATGACCACCAGTGGATCCATGTGGACCCGAAGAGAGCCGAAGCCGAGAGCCCTTACGGGGGAACCATCGCCCACGGCTACCTGACACTGGCCCTGACCAACCTGTTCCTGCCCCAGATGCTCGAGGTACGGGGCATATCGATGGGGGTCAACTACGGGGCGGACAAGCTGCGCTTCCCCGCTGCGGTGCCGGTCGGATCCCAGGCGCGAGGCCGAGGCACGCTGACGGCGGCAACCGAGGTGCCCGGTGGGGTGCAGACAACCATCGTGGTGACTGTCGAGGTGGAGGGCCAGGACAAGCCCGGCTGCGTCGTGCACTCCCTCAGCCGCTGGTTCCACTGACCCCCCGCACCCAAACCGTCGGTTCCAGTAGTCCCTTTCGGGCACCCACAGCCGACAGAATGCGGAGTGGACCCCCCGTACCCAAACCGTCGGTTCCAGTAGTCCCTTTCGGGCACCCACAGCCGACAGAATGCGAGGTGGAGGACCCAAGGTCGGTCCGTGGTCGTCTCGCCGCCCCGTGACCTGCCAACGTAGGGACGTGCCGATCAACTTCAACGCCAGCCCCGGCCCGAGCCTCGGTGTCGAGCTGGAGCTGATCCTGGTCGATCGCGACACACGCGAACTGGTCTCGGCCGCCACCCCGGTGCTCGACGAGTTGGCATGCGGCCGCGAAGAAGGCCACCCCCGCGCCAAACACGAGCTCTTCGAGTGCACAGTGGAGCTCATCACCGGCGTGTGCACCACCGCGGCGGAGGCCCGGAGCGATCTGGCCACCACACTGGAGGAGGTCCGTCAGGTGGCCACCGGCCGCGGCCTGGACCTGGCCAGTTGCGGCACCCACCCATTCTCTCCCTGGCGCGACCAGCAGGTGAGTCCTTCGCAGCGCTATGCCGAACTGGTAGCCGAACTGCAGTGGACTGCCCGCCGCCTGGCCATCTACGGAGCGCACTTCCACGTCGGCGTGCCCTCCGGCGAGGAGGCCCTGGCGGTGGCCAGCTCTTTGCGCCACCACCTGCCCCTGCTGCTGGCGCTGTCAGCCTCCAGCCCCTACTGGGAGGGAGAGGACAGCGGTCTGGCCTCGGCCCGCTCCAAGGTCTTCGAGGGCCTACCCACCGCCGGACTTCACCCGACCATCGGCTCCTGGTCCGAGTTCGAGGGACTCATGGAGACCCTGGTGAGCGCCGAGTGCATCCGCTCGGTCCGCGAGATCTGGTGGGACGTGCGTCCCCACCCCGACTTCGGGACGGTGGAGCTTCGGATGTGCGACGCTCCACCCACCCTGACCGAGACCGTCGCTCTGGCTGCACTCGCCCAGTGCCTGGTGGTCCACCTCGGCGAGGGGTTCCGCAGGGGAGCTCTGACACCTTCACCCCCCGAGTGGATGGTGCGCGAGAACAAGTGGCTGGCGGCTCGATGGGGAATGGAGGCGCAACTCATCACCGACCGGGACGGGGCCCGCCAGCCCGTGGGCGACCTGGTCCGTGAGCTGGTCGCTGACCTGGCGCCTACCGCCAACCGCCTCGGGTGCAGCGACGAGCTGGACGAGGTACTCGAGATCCTGACCCACGGGCCTGGATACGTTCGCCAGCGGGCCGTTCGTGCCGCCGGGGGAACACCGGTCGACGTCGTCGACGCCCTGGTGCGGGAGCTGGCCACCGACCAGGTGACCCGGACGTGAGCAGTTCGGACGAGACCGCCCGGGACAAAGAGATGGAATCCTGGCTGGCAGCGCACCGCGACGAGCTGGTGGCAATACGGCGTCATCTGCACGCCCATCCCGAGCTGAGCGGCGAGGAGCACGCCACGACCGAGCTGGTGACGGAGCGACTGGTCGTGGCGGGCCTGGATCCCAGGGTGCTTCCCGGGGGAACCGGACTCGTCTGCGACCTCGGAGGCGCTCACGCCGGGCTCCGGGTGGGGCTGCGGGCCGACCTGGACGCGCTGGCCATGGACGACGACAAGGACGTTCCGTATCGCTCTACGAGACCGGGGGTGGCCCACGCCTGCGGTCACGACGTCCACACGACCATCGTCCTCGGAGCGGCTCTGGCCCTCGAGGCGCTGGCCGGGGCCGAAGGGCCACCACCGGTGCGGCTCGTGTTCCAGCCGGCAGAAGAGCGCGTACCCGGAGGGGCCCGTGAGCTCGTCGACGAGGGTGTGATGGAGGGGGTCGGGGCGATCTTCGCGCTGCACTGCGATCCCCGCCTGGACACGGGGAGAGTGGGACTCCGAGCCGGGGCCATCACCTCGGCCACCGACATGACCGAGATCGTGCTGCATGGACCCGGCGGGCACACCGCCCGACCCGAACGCACCGTCGACCTGGTCGCCTTGGCCGCCGATGTGGTGCTGCGTCTCCCCATCGAGGTATCCGAGCAGATGGGGGGCCGGCCGGTCCGCATCACCTTCGGTGCCCTGCACGCCGGGGACGCCGCCAACGTCGTGCCCGCCCGAGCAGAGCTGCGAGGAACGGTGCGAACCCCGGACCCGCTGGTCTGGGATGACGTCGAGCCTGCCATCCGAGCATCGCTGGCCGAGGTGGTCGAGCCCCACGGCGCGCGGTTCGAGCTCCGCCACACGCGCGGCCATCCACCGGTGGTGAACGATCCGTGGGCTACGGAACTGGTGGAGACCGCCGCTCGGGCCGAGTTGGAGGAAGGCGCGGTGGCACCCACTCCACAAAGCGTCGGCGGCGACGACTTCAGCTGGTATCTGACGCAAGCGCCCGGGTGCTACGCCCGCCTCGGGGTTCGCGACCCCGCAAGCGACGCACCCCCTCTGGACCTTCACGCCAGCTGCTTCGACGTGGACGAGGCGTGCATCTCCGTAGGGGTGAGGCTGCTGGTGGCCACGGCCCGCCTGGCGGCAGCGGAGTTCGCAGCGAGTGGGCAGCGACCCACTTGATCTACTCTTGATCCTTATGTGAGGATTCGCTGACGTGGTGCTGCGAATGTGCGCTCTGCCCACAACGCGTCACCCGCGTGATCGGTTCGACGGGCCGCCCGAATCCCTCCCCAGCAAGGTTCGGCGGTCCGTCGAACCATTTTTCCACCGAGAACCGACCAACCTCCCATGACCGCTGAACGTCCGGCGCTCGTTGCGGGAGGGCATCCCGAGACCGTGTCCGCGGCCAGCCACGCCCTGGCCGCGGGGGGCAATGCCTTCGATGCTGTCGTGGCTGCCGGCTTCGCTGCTGCGGTGGCCGAACCGGGCCTGACCAGTCTCGGTGGGGGCGGGTTCCTCCTGGCCCATCCCGTGGGGCAGGAACCCGTGGTCGTCGACTTCTTCGTGGACACACCCGGGCTGGGCCGACCACCGGGCACAGCGCGTGGCGAACCGGCCATCACGCCGGTGGTGGTGCGATTCCGGGGTGCCGACCAGACCTTCCATGCGGGGCACGGGTCGGTGGCGGTACCCGGGTGTCTGGCCGGCTACCTGCACATCCATCGCCGCTTCGGCACGCTCAGCCTCGACGAGCTCATCGATCCCGCCCGTCACCTGGCACGCCACGGCGTCGTGGTGAATGCCCAGCAGGCCGAGGTACTCGGGCTGCTGGCCAGCACCTTCGCCCTCAGCAAGGAGGGGAAGGACCTGTACCTGAGCGACGGTCGACCCCTCCAGGTGGGAGATCGCTGCACGAACCCCGCCCTGGCGGACCTGCTCGATGACCTGGCCGCCGGAGTGATCTCGGGCCTGGCCGATCCTGTTCTGGCCGGCCCGCTCGAGGCGTGCATGGCGGCAAACGGGGGGCTCGTGACCGGCGACGACCTGAGGGCCCACCAGGTGGTCGAACGCCCACCCCTGCGTCTCGAATGGGAGGGAAGCCGGTTGTTGACCAACCCCCCACCCTCCTTCGGAGGCGACCTCATCGCCAGGGCCCTGCAGCAGCTGACAGGAGCACCCGACCCCGACACGCCCGAGGGGGCCCAGGTGCTGGCCGCCGCGCTAGCGAGCATCCACGACCACCACACCGGCAACGGTCCGCGCGCGGTCCGAGGAACCACCCACGTCAGCATCGCGGACCACGAGGGCAACTTGGCCGCCATGACGACTTCCAATGGCACCTGTTCGGGGGTGTTCGTGCCCGGTACCGGTGTTCAGCTGAACAACATCATGGGGGAAGAGGACCTTCACCCCGAGGGCCTGCACGCCGGCCCTCCCGGTGTCCGGGTGGGTTCGATGATGTCACCGACGATCCTGGAGGGCCCGGACGGTTGGGTGGTGCTCGGCTCAGGGGGCAGCGAACGGATCCGCAGCGCCATCACAACGGTGTTGGCCCGGATCCTCCTGGGTGGACAGAACCACTCGCGGCGAGTCGACCTGGAGGAGGTGATCAAAGCACCCCGACTGCACTGGGACGGAACGACTCTGCAACTCGAGCCCGGCCTCGACGCCGAGGTCGTGGCGGGTCTCGCCTCGCAATGGCCGGTTCGGCAGTGGAGCGAACGCAACCTCTACTTCGGTGGTGTGCACGCGGTGGCCTCGACGGGCGAGGCGGCCGGTGACCCACGCCGGGGCGGCACCACGGCGGTGATCCATCCCGTCCACCGCTAACGCATCGGTGCTGGTCGGCTGGACCCCTGGTGTGTGCCCTCTCCGACGAGGTGACCATGGAGGGCCTAGCAGACTGAGGTTCCATGAGCAGGTCTGCGAGAGCGCAACCGTGGCGCTGCGGTTAGCCGATGCGAAGGTCGAACGCGTCCCCGATGGCGCGGGCGAGCTCGGACTCCTGGTCGTCGAACAACAGACCGATGGTCCCGCCGACGGCTTCGGCCCTCACGGTCGTGATGTTGTCGCAGCTGATCACGCAGTCTCGGTCGAGGCCGTTTCGTGGGCCAATGGGCACCTCGCTAGTGATGCCGCGGACCGTGGTGGTGATCGGGGCGACGGTGACCCACGCCAGGAGGTGGCGCTTCGACTCTCGCGTCAGGATCAGCGCCGGGCGGGCCTTGTCCAGCCGAACGGTCGCGATGGATCGCATCAGTCCATCTGAGGATGGGGCAGGTCGAAGATGCCGTCGAGGTCGGGGTAGAGCGACTCACCGCGACGGGCGATCTCTAGAAGGACGGCTTCCTCGCCGCGATAGCGCTGCTCCCGTCGTAGCTGGGCGATGCTCCGACGAAGGGCATCTGAGCGATTGGCAGCACGTCCCTGTGCAACCTCGGCGTCGAGGGCTTCTACTTCGGCGTCATCGAGGCGCACCGCGATCTGTGTGGTCATGAGCGAATCATACCGATGTGTCAACCACGTGGTATGCAACCCGTCTGGTGCCCGCATTGCTCGCCGTGTTCGAACTGGCAGCACTGGTGGCGGGCGTTCCTCGATGCTGCCGCTGACCCGTCGGTGGTCGCGCCGGGACGGTTCATCGTTGTTGGTTCTGGTGTCGCCCGTGCCGTCGCGCCGTCCGAAGGGACGCATTCGCGACTCGTGAGGTTCGTGATGTCGGTCCGGATGGCGAGGTCAGCGCTCCAGGATCACCACGAGGTCGAGCTTGCGAGCGTTTTCGCCGACGTCGAAGCGATCGACCGTGCGGTACGGGGCACCCTCCGGGTCTCGGTGGCGAACCAACTCCCCGGCTTCAGGGCGCGGATCGATCAACCACACCTCGGGCACACCCGCCTTCGCGTAGGCGACGAGCTTGGCGCCACGATCGCGGGCCTGCGTGGTGACACTAACCTCCACGATCAGCTTCACAGCGGAGACTGGAATCGCGTCATCGGGCTCGAACTGGGCCCCGATCTCGACGACGTACACATCCGGGTCAACGATCGACATTGGACTCAGCGCGCGTCGGGCGTTGGAAGGGGATGGCAGGGCGACGGGCGAGGTTCGTAGAGGCCGTGGGCAACCATGGCTCCGGGTTGGCTCACAAGCCTCAGTGATCGACCAGCTCCACCAGTTCGAGGCCGGTCCGGGCCCGGTCCAGGCGGGCCTGACCATCGGGGTCGTCAAGGTAGGCGGGCCGCAACGGAGCCGGCTTGAGGACCCGGCGACGCTGGAGCTCCTCGATGATCGGCGCGTGATCGGTGGCGATCTTGCCGATCATCAGCGTCTCGAGGTGGCCTCCGTCGGCCAGGTAGTCCAGGACCTTCTGCACGCCCCGGAGGTAGATCGAATCCTTCACGAACCCCCCACCCCGGTGCACCCGCGTGGTGATCAAGAAGGCGGGACGGGGCGCAAACCCCAACTCGTCGGTGAGGAGCCGGTAGGTGTCCACGAAGCCGGCACCCTCCAGGAGGCTCTGGGAGGCCAGCACGCGCGCGGCCAGGGTGCGCATGCGGGTCGGGGTCAGACCCCCGGCCAGGTACTCGGCGAACACGGCGAGGCCCTCCTGGAGCTCGTCGTAGTGGGCCAGGCCCACCGACAGAAGCCGGAAGGGCTGGGCCCGTCCGTTCCAGTGGGTGACGATGTGGGTACCGACCTCGTGCTGGAGCAGCGGGTCCACCCGGTTGACCGGGAACTTCATGCTCCGCCCCACGAGCAACTGGCCGCTGGAGACCATGAGCGAGGTGAGGTCGTCGCGAACCTGGACCTGGCTGTCGAAGGGCGGGAAGGCGCTTCGGTAGTTGTCCATCTCTTCGCAGGCCCGGGCCACGAACCTCTCCGAGTTCACCTGGCGGACCCGGCGCCCGCCCTCGGTCGCCTCGAGTGTGTCGAGCACGCGACGGGCCTGTGCCATCAGCTGGGGCTCGATGGTGCCGTAGAGCGCGAGCGACAGCGGCAGGAACCGCCGCCTCTCTCGCTCCACGAGCAGCGACAGCTTCAGGTCCAGATCGCCCTTCTTCTCGCGAAACAGGTTTGCCATGGTCGGGTCCTCGACCCGGTCGACGTCGATGGCGTGCAGACGGCGCTTCAGGTCGTCGGGATCGAAGTCGCGAGGCCGGTAACTGAAGGTGGGTTCACGGTCGCTCCCGGACCGGTTGAACTGGGTCCGTGCCGCCTCGACGTTGGTGGGCGACACGTAGAGCAGCAGGTCGAACTCGTCGGAGATGGCCGCCAGCGCCGCGTCGACCTGCCAGGCGGCCTTGGTGAAGGCACGGGTGCCCAGAGCCTGGTAGTGCCGGGGCCGCGCCATCGTCTCGCTGCGGGCGAACTCGAAGCAGGCCTGGCGGATGGCCCGCGAGAGCTGGTGAGCCAGACTGCGCTTCGCCAGCGGGTACGGCTCGCCGGTCTCGGGATTGCGGTGCACGGGACGGACTTCGATGCCGATGGCGTCACTGTTGAGGCGAGCCAGCTCCGCCGCACTGGCCAGGGGGGCCATCCCAGCCGCCCCGATTCGACCCCCGGCCACCACGTCAACCGCGGCAGGCTGCTTGAACAGCTCGATCCGTCCCAGGGATGCGACGAGCTGGCGCACCGTGGACGACTCGGCGAAGCGGCGCGGTGTGACCACCCGGAACCCGGGTGGTGGAGGGCTACCGCTGGTGTCGGGACGGGCTCCTGCGTCGGGACCGGCCCACACCTCCACGACCAGGAAGCCACCGAAGGTGGCCGACAGCGTCTCGGCCACCACTTGGGCCAGGGCCCGCGTGCGAACACGCAGACGACGGTCGTCGGGGGCCAGGAGATAGGCGGCCTCGCTGCGCACCAGATCGCGTATCCCTGCGTCGGGACGCCCCGGAGGCCGGTAGACGACCAGAAACGGGAGCTGGCGGTCGATGTTGAGCCGCCCACCACCGGGCAGGGTGCGCCGGACGCGCTCGTTGGCTTCCAGCCGGCGGCGCACCGTGGCCAGAAGCTTGTCGTCCATGACCGGCGCCCGACTCCGGCGACCCTTTGCGCCGCTCGTGGCTCGGGCCTTCGAACGAACCGGCGGGTCAGCCACCGCCGACGGCCTCCAGTGCCGCTATCAGCCCATCCCGGGTGGAGGCAAGCGCGGCAGCCACAGCAGCGGACCGCTCGGCGTCGATCTCGCCGGTCCACTCGTCCATGTACACCTTCTTCACCTCGACCGCCAGGACGCACACGGTGTCGGGGTACTGCGATGCGATCCACCGGGACTGGTAGCCGCCACGGAACCGAACGTTCTCACGGACGTCGACGGCCACTCCGGCCAGGCTCTGGCTGCCCAGGTCGGCCATGAAGCGATCGATGACCCCGGCCCAACGCCCCCGGTCCAGATTGCCGGTGCCGACGTTGACCACCGGGTTGGCGACAGGATCGTCGGGAGCTGACCCGGGCCCGCCGCGGCGGTGGTTGTAGGAGTGCAGGTCGAACACGACGACCCGATCGAACCGCTCGACCAGTGTGGTGAGCACGCCGTCGAGGACCTCGTAGTAGCGGCGGTACTCGTCCAGAGATCGGGACACCAGGTCCAGGGCGGGCGGTTCAGGCCACACCGGCAGCCCCCAGCAGTCCTCGGGTCGTCGATAGACGGCCTGCTCGGGGGGGCGGTTGAGGTCGACCTCGAAGCGTGAACGGTTGGCCACGAGGCGGGTGGCGACCACCCTGGTCCACGCCCCGGTGCCCGGATCTTCCTCGCGCCGGCGTCGCAGAACCATCGATTCCGATCCCGGCGGCGACCTCCGGGCGTAACGCGTGACCTTCGTGGATGGCGGTGGCCACGAGAGGCTCGTCGCCGACGACGACACTCCAGAGGTCGCCCGGGTCCGGCAGGGACCATCGGGCGGTGGTGACATCTACAAGGTGGCCATGTCGACGTTGTCGAACCGACGGTCGTAGAAGCCCGAGTACTCGACCTTGCGCTCGAGCGCGTCGATGACCGCGTTGTTGAAGTTGACGCCCTCCATGCGCTGGGCCGACCCCAGACCCGCCCGGGCTGAACACGTTGATCTCCATCAGCTGGTCACCGACGATGTCGAGGCCCACGAGGAACATGCCGTCCTGCACGAGCTTGGGGCGCACGATGTCGGCGAGCCGGAAGGCGTCGTCGTCCAGTTCGGCCTTGCTGATGGTGCCCCCGGCGTGGATGTTGGAGCGCAGATCGCTACCCGAACGGATCCGGCGAAAGGCGGCGTAGCGGCCCCGGTGACGCAGCGGGAGGCCGTTCATCAGGAAGAGCCGGGTGTCGCCCTTCTCGGCCTTGGGCAGGTACTCCTGCACGATCACGTAGCCGTCACGGCTGACCGCGTCGATCATCTGGTTGAGGTTGGCCACGACGTCGGGGGTCACCAGGAAGACGTTCGCGCCCCCCGAACCCTGGAGCGGCTTGAGCACGCAGTGAGCCGTCCTGGTCGCGCACGAAGTTGGTGATCTCGTTGCGGTCCCGAGTGATGAGGGTGCGAGGTCGCACCTCCTCGGGGAACAGCTGGAAGTACATCTTGTTGAGGGCCTTGGCGAGCCCGTTGGGATCGTTGAGCACCACGACGCCATGACGCAGGGCCAAGCGACCGAAGTCGATGCCCGCAGTCTGGGCCCAGTTGCGGGTGCCCTTCTCGATGGAGGGATCGTTGCGAAGGAACAGCACGTCGAGATCGTCGAGGGTGATGCGGTCGACTGACCGCCCGACGTCCCTGGACGGCCCGCAGATAGGTGTCGTTGCCCTTGTACTGCCTCGCTGGGGCCCGCCGCGCCCGGGCGTTCGCCGTGCCCTCGGGGTCGTAGGCGAGATCGCCGACGCCCAGATACCACGCCTCGTGGTTGCGGTTGGTGGCGCAGAGCCCGAGCCGAACGGTGGTGTAGACGGCCTCCTCGGTCTGCACGTCGTTGACCACGAAACCGATGCGCATCGAGCGCACCCTAGCCCGGGTCCCCGGTCCTTCAACCGTCGCTTCGGAGACCAGCGGGTAGCGTGCGGGCGTGCTGGACCTGAGCGGCCTATGGCAGGCCCATCCGAGCGAGCCGGGCCTACTGGCTGCCTTCGTCGAGCGTGGCTTCGACGATCGCTGTTGGGAACCCATGCCGGTGCCCAGCCACTGGCGGGGGGTCCCCGGCTTCGCCGACTGCGACGGCCCCGTGCTGGTGCGGCGCGCGTTCGCCTCGCCACCACCGGACACAGATCCTGACGCCGCGCTGGTGGCTGGTGTTCGAAGGAGCCTGCTACTCAACCGACGTGTGGCTCGACGGCTCATATCTGGGGGACACCGAGGGCTACTTCTTCCCTCACGAGTTCGAGGTCACCGACCCGTTGCGGGCGGCCAGCGAGCACGTCCTGGCCACGGAGGTCACCTGTGCCCCTCAGGTGGACCGGACCGCCAAACGGAACCTGACCGGCGTTCTCCAGCACTGGGACTGCATCGACCCTGACTGGAACCCAGGGGGCCTGTGGCGGCCGGTCCGCCTGCAGCGCTCGGGATCCGTCCGGATCCGCCACCTGCGGGTGCTGTGCACGTCCGCCGACGTGCGGCACGCCACCGTGTTCGTCCGCACGGTTCTGGACGCTGCGACGCCCGGCGTCGCCCAACTCGTGACACGCATCGGGGGCGACGAGCACGTCGAGTGCCGCTCTCTGGCCGCCGGGGAGAACCGCGTCGAGTGGACGCTGACGGTCACAGATCCCGACCTGTGGTGGCCCCGGGCCCTGGCCTCCCAGGAGACCGCCTCCCCCACGGCCGACACCCCCGCCCTGCATGACCTGGAGCTCACGGTCCACACCGGGAACCCCGGCGAGGAGGCAGGGACCGCGCGGGGCCGGGGGCAGGTGTCGGACCGGCGCGTCCGGCGGGTGGGCCTGCGGTCGTTGCGGCTCGACGACTGGATCCTGCACGTCAACGGCGAACGTCTCTTCCTGAAGGGAACCAACCTGGGACCGACGCGGGCCGCACTCGGTGATGCCACCCCCGAAGAGGTGCGCGCCGACATCGCCCTGGCCGCCGAGGCGGGACTGGACATGGTCCGGGTACACGCCCACGTGGGCCGCCCCGAGCTCTACGACGCGCGGCTGACGAAGCGGGCATGCTGGTCTGGCAGGACTTCCCCATGCAGTGGGGATACGCCCGGACCGTCCGCCGCCAGGCCCGCCGCCAGGCCCGCGAGCTGGTGGACCTGCTCGGTCACCATCCCTCGGTGGCGCTGTGGTGCGGCCACAACGAACCGCTCGCCCTCGACATCGCACCGGGGGTCCTGGCCGACCCCCGCCGCCGCAGGCGCCTGGTCCTCAAGGCGGCAGCGGGCGTGCTGCTCCCGACCTGGAACAAGACGGTGCTCGACCACTCGGTGCGACGGGTGCTGTCACGCAGCGACCCCTCACGACCCGCGGTGGCGTCCTCGGGTCTCCCACCCCACCCACCCACCTTCGAGGGTGGTGACAGCCACCTCTACCTGGGGTGGTACTCCGGCGACGAGCGCAGCCTGCCCGAGGTGGCGCGCTGGTGGCCCAAGCTGGCCCGCTTCGTGTCGGAGTTCGGAGCCCAGGCCGTACCCCCCTCATCTGAGTTCATGGAACCAGAACGGTGGCCGGACCTGGACTGGGAGCGGCTGGAGCAGCACCACGCACTCCAACTCGACCGCTTCGAAACCCACGTCCCGCTGGGGGACCACGCCACCTTCGAGAGCTGGCGGGCGGCCACCCAGGCCTACCAGGCCGAGGTCATCCGCCACCATGTCGAGACGCTGCGCCGACTGAAGTACCGGCCCACCGGCGGTTTCCTGCAGTTCCTCCTGGCCGACTCCCAGCCTGCAGTCTCCTGGTCATTGCTCGACCACCGGCGCCGACCCAAAGCCGCGTACGGGGCCCTGGCCGAGGCCTGCGCCCCTGTGATCGTGGTGGCCGACCGCCTACCCTCCCGGATCCGACCAGGTGAGAACGTGGACCTGGAGGTGCACGTGGTCTCTGACCTGCGGGTGGCGATCCCCGAGGCCCGGGTGGAGGCCAGGTTGTCTTGGCCGGGGGGGATGACCCAGCAGAGGTGGGAGGGCGCCGTGCCGGCCGACACCTGCGTGCGGGTGGGCACCGTGCACGCGTCGGTGCCAGGGCACGCCGGAGAGGCGAGCACCGATGACGGCGCCGGCGTCGGCGGCGGAGTCGGCGAGGTCACCCTCGAGCTGACCTATTCCGACCCCGACCGTCACCTGAACAACTCCCAGCGCGCCCTCCTGGCCGGACCACGGTGATCACTCGTACCGATGACCCATTCAGATCGGCGATGACACCCGCGACTGGTTTCGCCTCCGCCCGTTGCGCTGGGTAGCGTTCGACCGCACTTCCGGTTCGGCATGGGAGGCCTACGCATGAGCCAACTGAACCTCTCGGCACCCCCCGGCCACCGGGTCCCCAAGACCTTCCCCCGGCGACCGGGACGGCGTTCGGTGATGGCCGACCTCTCGTCCTCCGCCATCGGGCTGAAGTGGCTCATGGCCATCTCGGGCCTGGCCATGATGGGCTTCGTCCTGGCCCACATGATCGGGAACCTGCACCTCTACGAGGGACCCGAAGAGGTCAACAGCTACGCGGAGGCGCTTCGCAACCTCGGCGGCGACCTCGCCCCAGAGGGCTTCGTGCTCTGGCTGATGCGGGCCGGCCTGCTCGTGGCGGTGCTGGTCCACGCGGGGGCGGCCTACCGCCTCACCGTCGTCAACCACCGGGCCCGCCCAGTGCGCTACCAGTCCAAGCGCGACTACATAGCCGCCGACTACGCCAGCCGGGCCATGCGACTGACGGGCATCTGGGTGGCCGCCTTCATCGTCTACCACCTGGCTGATCTCACCGGGGGCCGATCACCCTCGGCCGACAACTTCATCCACGGCGACGTCTACAACAACGTCGTGGAGAGCCTGTCCAACCCGGTGGTGGCCGCCTTCTACATCCTCTCGGTGGCGGCCCTGTCGTTGCATCTGTACCACGGTGCCTGGAGCCTCTTCCAGACAATGGGGGCCAGCTCACCCAGCACCGACCACCTGCGTCGTGGCGTGGCATCCGGCTTCGCCCTGGTCCTGCTCGTCGGCAACCTGAGCTTCCCGGTGATGGTCCAGCTCGGGGTGATCGACCAGGATGAGCGGTGCTGGCCCACCCCCGAACAGCTCGACTTCGCAGACGAGGTGCTGGGCCTGAGCCACGACGACATCGCCCGCGACCAGGAGGCAGGGGCCTGTCCGGCCCGAGACCTGGCCGATACCGCCCGTCTCACCCTCGAACCTGCAGGATCCGACGATCCCCTGGGCGGTGACCCCCTGGGTGGCGATCCCCCGGGCGGTAACCCCGTATCCGGCGACCCGGCGGGAACGGAGCCGACGGACGACGCGGAGGTGACCGAATGAGCGAGAACCCGGCCACTTCGAGCGGACCCACCAACCAACCACCGGCGCTGGACAGCCGAGCTCCCGAAGGTCCCATCGAGGAACGCTGGACCCGCCACAAATTCGACATGAAGCTGGTCAACCCGGCCAACAAGCGCAAGTTCACCGTGATCGTGGTGGGCTCGGGCCTGGCCGGAGGTTCGGCGGCGGCCACGCTGGGCGAGCTCGGCTACAACGTCAAGGTCTTCTGCTACCAGGACTCGCGCGCGCCGGGCCCACAGCATCGCCGCCCAGGGTGGCATCAACGCCGCCAAGAACTACCGAACGACGGCGACTCGGTGTTCCGGCTCTTCTACGACACGGTCAAGGGCGGCGACTTCCGATCCCGCGAGTCCAACGTGCTACCGACTGGCCGAGGTCAGCGTCGACATCATCGACCAGTGCGCCGCCCAGGGTGTGCCCTTCGCACGCGACTACGGCGGGCTGCTGGACAATCGCAGTCTTCGGCGGCGCCCAGGTCAGCCGCACCTTCTATGCCCGGGGGCAGACCGGCCAGCAGCTCCAGCTGGGTGCCTACCAGGCCCTGGCCCGCCAGATCCACGCGGGCACGGTGACGATGTTCCCCCGCACCGAGATGCTCGACCTGGTCGTCGACGACGGGCGCGCCGCAGGGATCGTCGTGCGCGACATGGTGACCGGCGAAGTCAGCTCACACGCAGCCCACGCCGTGGTGCTGGCCACGGGCGGCTACGGCAACGTCTACTTCCTGTCCACCAACGCCAAGGGCTGCAACGCCACGGCCACCTGGCGCGCCCACCGTCGCGGCGCCCTGTTCGCCAATCCCTGCTTCACCCAGATCCACCCGACCTGCATCCCTCCCTCCGACGAGTTCCAGTCCAAGCTCACCCTCATGTCCGAGTCGCTCCGCAACGACGGTCGCATCTGGGTCCCCCGAGGCCTGGACGACACCCGAGCCGCGGCCGCCGATCCCCGAAGACGAGCGCGACTACTACCTGGAACGCAAGTACCCCAGCGTTCGGCAATCTGGTTCCCCGCGACGTGGCCTCCCGCAACGCCAAGACCGTGGTGGACGAAGGCCGCGGCGTGGGAGCGCTGCGCAACGGCGTGTTCCTCGACTTCGCGGATGCCATCGGCCGCCTGGGCGAGCAGTCCGTGCGTGAGAAGTACGGAAACCTCTTCGACATGTACGAGCGCATCACAGGAGAGAACCCCTACCAGGTTCCGATGCGCATCTACCCGGCCACGCACTACACGATGGGCGGCCTGTGGGTCGACTACGAGCTGCAGTCCACCATCCCGGGTTGCTTCGTGATCGGCGAGGCCAACTTCTCGGACCACGGAGCCAACCGCCTCGGCGCATCCGCTCTCATGCAGGGGCTGGCCGACGGCTACTTCGTCCTCCCCTACACCATCGGCAACTACCTGGCCCCTCTCCTGGGCACCCAACCGCTGCCCACCGACCATCCCGCGTTCCACGCCACCCGCACCGAGGTGACCGATCAGATCGAACGCCTGCTGGGCGTCGGCGGCACCCGCTCGGTCGACTGGTTCCACCGCGAGCTGGGCAAGCTCGTGTGGGACAACATCGGGATGGCCCGCAACAGAACCGGTCTCGAGAAGGCCCTGGCCGAGATCCCCGCCCTCCAGGAGGAGTTCTGGCGCGACGTCCGGGTGCCCGGATCTGCCGGCACCCTCAACCAGTCCCTGGAGAAGGCCGGCCGGGTGGCCGACTTCTTCGAGCTGGCCGAACTACTGGCCCGTGACGCCTTGGAGCGGGAGGAGTCCTGCGGGGGTCACTTCCGCGAAGAGCACCAGACCCCCGAAGGTGAAGCCCAGCGCGACGACGAGAACTACTCGCACGTGGCGGCCTGGGCATGGGAAGGCGAGGGCCACCCCCAGACCCTGCACCGAGAGCAGCTCCAGTTCGAGTACGTGGAGCTCACGACCCGTTCGTACAAGTGAGGCCCGCCATGCGCATCACCCTCGACGTCTGGCGCCAGTCCGGCCCTGACACCCCAGGCGCCTTCCAGCGCTACGAGCTGCCCGAGGTGAGCGAGGACATGTCCTTCCTCGAGATGCTCGACGTCTTGAACGAGCGCCTCGTGGGCGACGGCGAGGAGCCCGTCGCCTTCGACCACGACTGCCGTGAAGGCATCTGCGGGATGTGCGGGATCATGATCAACGGGCAGGCCCACGGCCCCCAGGCGGCCACGACCACCTGCCAGTTGCACATGCGCCAGTATTCCGACGGCGACCACATCGTCGTCGAGCCGTGGCGGGCCGGCGCCTTCCCCGTCATCCAGGACCTGGTCGTCGACCGCAGCCCCCTCGACCACATCGTCGAGGCCGGCGGCTACATCTCGGTGAACACCGGGGCCGCCCCCGACGCCAACGAGATCCCCGTCCCCAAAGAGGCGGCCGACGCCGCCTTCGATGCTGCGGCCTGCATCGGCTGCGGTGCCTGCGTGGCCGCCTGCCCCAACTCGGCGGCCCAACTGTTCGCGTCAGCCAAGCTGGCCCACCTCAACCTGCTGCCCCAAGGCCAGGCCGAGCGCTGGCAACGCACCGAGGCCATGGTCGAGACCATGGAAGAGTACTTCGGGTCCTGCACCAACCACGGTGAGTGTCACGAGGCGTGCCCCAAGGAGATCCCCCTCGACTACATCGCCTACATGAACCGCGACTACCTGAAGGCGAAGTTCAAGAACCGCAAGTTGGCTGGGCAACGCTTCCCGTGAGCCGGCCCCTGGGCGAGGTCCCTTTCACCGCCGTGCGCGGTTTCTGCATGGGCGCCGCGGACGTCGTTCCCGGCGTGTCCGGGGGAACCGTGGCTCTGGTGTTCGGCATCTACCACCGCCTGGTGACCGCCATCCAGGCGGGTTCGGTCGCCCTGGGCCGGTTCGTCAAGCTCGACATCGCCGGGGGGAGCGCCAAGCTGCGCGAGGTGGAATGGACGTTCCTCGTGCCGTTGCTGGCCGGCATCGGGGTGGCGGTGGCAAGCCTGGCCCACCTGATCGAGACACTGCTGGAAGAGCGGCCTGTGGAGATGGCCGGACTTTTCCTAGGCCTGGTGGTGGGATCGGTGCTGGTCGCCTGGGAGCTGCTCACAGTGCGCGACGCCTTGCGCCTGGGCGTGGGCGCCGTCGCAGCCGCCGCGGTCTTCGTGGCTCTGGGTCTCAGGGAAGGCACCTCCGAGGAGGCCGTTTCCCAGGCAGCCGACCCTGCCCTCTGGGCCTTCGTCGGAGCGGGGGCACTGGCCATCTGCGCCATGATCCTCCCCGGGATCAGCGGTTCGTTCATCCTGGTCATGCTGGGCATGTACGGCCCGGTGTTGGGTGCGGTCACCGACCGTGACCTCCCCACCGTCGCCGTCTTCGGTGTGGGCTGTGTGGTGGGGCTGGCACTGTTCTCGCAGCTTCTGCACTGGGCGCTGAACGAGCACTACGACACCGTCATGGCAGCCCTCATCGGCCTCATGCTCGGATCCACGCGGGTGCTGTGGCCCTGGCCCGCCGGAGTCGACAGCACGGCCCTGGAGGCGCCGTCGGACCCGGTGCTGATCCCGGTGCTCCTGGCGCTGGGAGGCGTCGCCGCGGTGGCCGGCGTAAACGAGATCGCCAAGCGCATGGAGGGCCGCACCACCACCGACGAGGTCGACGAGCTCCGGGCCACCTGAGGGGCGTCGGCCCGCTCAGGCCGACGGGTACGTAACCACGGCGTCGACTCCCCCTCCCGAGGCACCCTCGAGCGTCGCTCGCCCCCCGTCACGTCGGGCCAGCGCCGCCACGATGGCCAGACCCAGGCCCGTTCCTCCCAAGCGTCCGCCCGTCGACGCCCGCCAGAAGCGGTCGAAGGCCCGCTGCCGTTCCTGCTCGCTGAGTCCCGGGCCCTCATCGATCACGTGCACGCGAGCACAGGACCCCATTGCGGGATCGTCCTCTGGCCCCACCAGCAGCCGGATCGTGGCCCCCCGGGGCGAGGCATCCACCGCGTTGGCCAACAGGTTGTCCAGCACCTGTGCCAGCCGATCGGCGTCCACCACGGCCCGCACCGGCACCTGGGCGCCACCGCCCTGGCCGGCTCCGCCCATCACCAGATGCACTCCGTGCTCCTCCGCCAGCGGCAACCAGGCCTCCCGGCGCTCCGCCAGCACCGCGGCCAGGTCGATGGGCGTGCCCGCGGCCGGGCCGGGCAAGCGGTCGGCCCGCGCCAGGGTCAAGAGCCCGTCCACCAGGCGTGACAGCCTGGCCACCTCACGCTCAGCCGCCTGCACGTCGGCCCGGTCACCGTCGGCGACGGTCGCCTCCAGGTTCTCCAACCGCAGCCGGAGGCCGGTGAGGGGGGTCCGCAGCTGGTGTGAGGCGTCCGCCACGAAGGCCTCTTGCGCGAGCACCAGCTCTTCCAGTCGGGAGGCCATGTCGTTGAAGGCGGCCGAGAGGTGGCGGACCTCGGGCGGACCCTCACCGACAGGGGCCCGGGCGGTGAGGTCCCCCTGCCCCAGCTCCGTCGCGGCCCCCTCCAGGCGGCGCAGCGGGCCGGTCACCGAACGGGCCAGAAACCAGCCCACCCCCGCCGAGGCCACCAGTGACACGCCGGCGATGGCGCCCAGCCGAACCCAGTTGGCCCTGATGCGCTCGTCGACCTCGGTGCGGGGATGGGTGATGCGTAGCGCGCCGTGGACCACTCCCCCCGATGCCACCGGCACCGCCACGTAGACCAGGGGCGACCCCAACGTCTCGGAGGGCCTGGTCCCGGTGGCCACCTCACCTGCCAGCGCGGCCTGGATCTCGGGTCGGGTGCGGAAGTAGCGCTCACCCGGGAGCGGCGGCGAGGAATCCGCCCGCGCCAGCCCGGTGTGGTCGACAATGACCAGCCGGCCGCCCGTGCGGTCCTCGTAGCCGTCCGCTACGGCCTGGAGGTCCAGTCCCGCGGAGCGCTCCAGCTCGTCCTCCACGAAGGCCGCCAGGGCGAAGGCGTCCCGCTCGAGGCCAGCGGTGAGATCCTCGACCTGGCGGTCGGCGAAGGTGATCCCCAAGGGTATGACCAGGACTGCCAGCACCAGCACGGTCAGGGCCAGCGAGCTGGCCACCAGACGGCGGATCACGGTCCACCCGGCCCCGCCGTCACAAGGCGGAACCCCACCCCCCGCACCGTCTCGATCCAGGCCGGTTCTCCCAGCTTCTTGCGCAGGGAAGCCACGTGGACGTCGAGGGTCTTGGTGGGCCCGTACCAGTGGGCGTCCCAGACGCGCTCCAGGATCGTCTCCCGGGTGAAGGTGGCACCTGGGTCGCTGGCCAACAGGGCCAGCACGTCGAACTCCTTGGGGGTGAGGGCCACCTCGGTGCCCCGCACGGCCACACGGTGGGCCCGTAGGTCGACCTCCAGGTCCCCGAGCCGCACCACGGGCTCGGGGAGTGCCCCCCGATCAGTGGTCCGGCGAGCCACGGCTCGGATGCGGGCCACCAGCTCCCGCAAGCCGAAGGGCTTGACGACGTAGTCGTCGGCTCCGAGCTCCAGGCCCAGCACACGGTCGAGCTCTTCTCCCCGTGCCGTGACCACGATGATCGGCACCCGGGAGCGGGCGCGCAGACGCCGGCACACCTCGGTACCGTCCAGGTCGGGCAGGCCCAGATCGAGGAGCACGAGATCGGGTTCGGGTGCGGACAGGGCGGCCTCGCCGGTGGCCACACGCGTGCAGTCCATGCCCTCGCGACGCAGACCTGCCTCCAGCGGCTCGGCGATGGCGTCATCGTCCTCCACGATCAGGATCCGCATGACACCACGCTGGCACGCACCGACGAGCGCCGCGCTGCCCTTGGCCAATTCTTTGCCATCCAGGGGGCGATCTTGAAGGCCCGCGTCCGTACCGTGACCAACAGGGAAGGTGCACCGGAGCCCAGCTCCGGGACGCCGAGGGCCTGATCGTGCGGAACCTCCGCCCGAGACCCACTGGGAAGGACGAGCACCATGGAACGACGCAAGGCACTGACGATCGCCGGGGTGGTGACCGCCACCCTGGCCACCGCTTCGATCGCCATGGCAGCCAACCTGGGCCTGCTCGGTCTGGCCGGCGCCGACGACGAGGGGCCCGGTCAGCTGGATGCCGGCAACGTGGCTGACCTCGTGGACGCCGTTCCGCTGCCCTCGCCAGCTGAGGCGGTGGGCACCGGGGCCGAGCAGGACACGGAAGTGGTCGTGGTCGACGAATACGTCACCGAGCCCGCCTCCCCCGGACCTGTCGCGAATCCTGTGCCGGCGGACACCTTCACCGATCCCGCGCCCGAAGCGGCAGGTAGAGCGACACCCGAGGGCGGGATGGAGGACCACGAGCCCTGGTACGACGACGAACACGAAGACGACGAACACGAAGACGACGAAGACGACGAACACGAAGACGACGAACACGAAGACGACGAGCACGAAGAGCACGAGGGCGATGACGACGAGCACGAAGAGCACGAGGGCGATGACGACGACGACTGAGACCCGGGGGTCCCGGCGGAACCGACGGCCACGGCGCCACCCGGCGGCCAACGCCCGCCTCGTGGCCACCGGGGTGACGACCTCGGCGACCTTCGCAATCATGGGTGGCATCGCACTTGCCCAGGGTGGGTCCCAGGCGTCCCCGGGGGAAGCTCCGGGACAGGCCACGCCCACCGCCAGCGAGACGACTACCGTGGTTCCCCCCGAGGCGGCGGCCGTCGACAGGTCCCCACAGGTGATCGTGGTCCGCCGCATCCACGTGGTCCCCGGCGAGACGACGGACCCCGGAAGGTTGCGAGCCACGGTCTCGCCAGAGGGGCTCCAGTCAACCGCAGCGCCCGCTCCCGCGCCCACTCCGACCCGGACCGTGGCGCCCCCCGAGCGCCACGCGCCTGCACCGTCCCACGCCACGAGCAGCGGCAGCCCCGGATGATCGAGCAGTTCGGGTGGGCCCTCGGCACGATGTTCCAGGTGCGCGTCTACGGGCAAGAGAACTCGGGGCGCCGCGGGGTGGAGATCGCGGCGTCCCGCCTCGAGCAGCTCGAGGACCTCTGGAGCCGGTTCCGGCCCACCAGCGATGTGTGCCAACTGAACCGCTCGGCCGGATCGTTGCGGTCGGTGGCGGCCGAGACCGTCCAGCTGCTCGATATGGCCGTTGCGGGGTGGCTGCGGACGGGGGGGCTCTTCGATCCGACTGTTCACGAGGCCGTGGTCGCGGCGGGCTACGACCGCACCTGGGCCCACGTCCGCTCGGATTCCGCACCTCACCCCGCCGACACCAGAGGAGCCATCCCCGCACCCGGGTGTCAGGGGATCCACCTCGACCCGACGTCCCGGCAGGTCTCGCTTCCCTCTGGTACCCGTATCGACCTGGGGGGGATCGGAAAGGGCCGGGCCGCCGACGTGCTCACCGAAGAGCTCGGCTCCCTGGGAACGGGGCTCCTGGTCAACCTGGGAGGCGACCTGCGGGTCAGCGGAAGACCCGGGGGTGGCGAGGCCTGGCGCATCGCGGTAGCCGATCCCACCCGACCCGAACGCATCCTGGTGCACCTGGCCCTCGACGAGGGTGCCGTCGCCACCAGCAGCACCACGGCCAGAGCCTGGCCGACACCCCAGGGCCCCCACCATCACCTGATCGACCCACGCTCCGGGCGACCGTCCCGCAGTGGCCTGCGCGCAGTCACGGTGGTGGCCGCGGAAGCGGCCTGGGCCGAGATCTATGCCAAGGCGGCCCTGGTGGCCGGACCTTCACAGGGCCTGGACCTGCTCCAGGGCGCGAACCTGGCGGGACTGTTGATGACCGAAGGCGGTCGGCTGCTGGCCACCGAGTCGTTGCTCTCCTACCTGGATCCTGCCGATCGTGTCCGCTGCGAGATCCAGGCGGTGGCGGCGTGAACCCGCAGGTGTGGTGGCACCTGGCACGCGCAACCGGACTGGTGGCCTGGGCGCTGGCCACCGCAACTGTGCTGTGGGGCCTGTTCCTGCACTCCCGCGCCCTGGGCACCAAGCCCGCCGGGCCCTGGCTCCTCGACCTGCACCGGCATCTGGCCACCCTGACCCTGGCCACCACCGCGCTGCACCTGGTGGGCCTGGTCGCCGACAACGCGGTCAGCTTCGACCTGGTCGACCTCACCATCCCCATGGCCTCGAGCTGGCGGCCCGGTGCAGTGGCCCTGGGTGTGGTGGCCGGCTGGATCCTGGTGGCCGTACAGGTGACCTCGATGGCCATGCACCGCATCCCCCGCCGGGTCTGGCGCGGGATCCACCTGTCGTCCTACGCCGCCTTCGCCCTCGCCACGGCACACGGGGTGGCGGCCGGAACCGACATGGGGAATCCCTTGGCGCAGTGGGGGCTGCTGGCGGGGATCCTGGCGCTCGCCTTCTTCGCCGCCTACCGCCAGCTCGCCCCGCGCCGAGCCACGCGTGCAGCCAGGACAGGGTCCGCCCGGCGAGCCTTGATCGACGCCCCACCTGCCCGAATCGACGCCCCACCTGCCCGAGCGGGAGCCGCCGCCACGAGGTAACGGCACAAAGCACCGGTAGCCTGCGCTCATGTCTTCGGGGACGCTCGCCGAGCAGGCAGGGCCCGCATCCCCCACCGAGTCCCGGTCCGTTCCGCCCACGAACCGGGCGCGCCTGGCGGGGATGCTTGCCGCAGGGGTGGCACTGGGGATCGCCGAACTGGTGTCCTCGTTGTTCGAGGGGTGGCAGTCCCTCGTGGTAAGCGTCGCCAACCAGGTGATCGAACTGGCCCCGGGCACGACCAGCCAGACTGCGGTCGAGACCCTGGGGCGCGCCGACAAACCCCTGCTGATCGCCGGGACGGTTCTGGTCTGCCTGGGGTCCGGCGCGCTGGTCGGGCCGGCCACCGCTCGACGACCCTGGGTTGGACCGGCAGCCTTCGCCGCCTTCGCCACCGTCGGGGCCCTGGCCGGCATCGACGACGAGCTGGCCGACGACTGGGGATCCGTGCTCACCGCGGCCATCGCCGCTGGAGCGGGACTCACCACCCTTCTCGTGCTCCTGCACGCCGCCGTTCCGGCGCGCCCTTCACCCGATCCCGGCAGAGACGATCTGGTGGCCGCGGGTGTGTTCGAGTCCCCCACCGACCCCCATGCCACCCGCCGGGCCTTCTTCGGTTGGTCGGCGGCGGCCGGTGCGGTGGCCGCGTCCAGTGCCGGCTTGGCACGGGTCGTTCGAGGGCCGTCACCCGCGGAGGAGGCCCGGCGACAGGTGGTGCTGGGCGATGCCCCGGGAGGCTCCGGCGGGGCCGCTTCCCTTCCCACTGGGCTCGAGACCGACATCGAGGGCCTCAGCCCTCTCATCACGCCAAACGACGACTTCTACCGCATCGACACGGCCCTATTGGTGCCCCAAGTGGTGCCCGACGGCTGGCAGCTCTCCATCACCGGCATGGTCGACCGCCCCCTCGTGATCTCCTACCAAGATCTGCTCGATCGGGCCACCGAGACCTGGGAGGTGACGCTGTCCTGCGTCTCCAACGAGGTGGGGGGCAACCTGGTGGGTACAGCCCGGTGGCAGGGCGTTGCCCTCGCCGATCTGCTCGACGAGGCCGGAATCCAACCCGATGCCTCACAGGTCGTGGGTCGCTCCGTGGACGGCTGGACAGCCGGTTTCCCCACCGAGGTTGCCAGGGACGGCCGTCCCGCCTTCGTGGCGGTGGGCATGAACGGCGAACCGCTGCCCGTCGCCCACGGCTTCCCGGCCCGGCTGGTGGTGGCAGGGTTGTACGGGTACGTGTCGGCCACCAAGTGGCTGTCCGAGATAGAAGTGACCACCTGGGAGGCCTTCGACGGGTACTGGATCCCCCGAGGCTGGTCGAAGGAGGGCCCCATCCTCACCCAGTCCCGCATCGACGTCCCGGCGGCAGGCTCGACCTTGGAGGCCGGCCGCCAAGCCGTCGCCGGGGTGGCCTGGGCCGGAGAACGGGGGGTCAGCGCCGTCGAGGTGCAGGTAGACGACGGCGAGTGGCGCCCCGCCCGCCTGGGCGAGGAACTGGCCACCACGACCTGGCGACAGTGGGTGCTGGACTGGGACGCCGGGCCGGGAAAGCACACCTTGCGGGTGCGCTCCACCGATGGCACCGGTGACACTCAGACCGGTGAGCGCCGCCGCCCCGCGCCCTCGGGAGCGACAGGCTGGGACGAGATCACCGTCACCGTGCGCTGACCGGCGCCCGGTGCCAGCTCAGTCTCAGCGGCTCGGTCTCAACGCCAGCGGCTCAGCGCCGGCGGCTCAGGGCGTCAGCACGACCTTGCCGAAGACCTCGCCCGCTTCCAGGGCTGCGAAGGCGGCCTGGGCCTCGGTCAGCGGCAGCACCCGGTCGATCGCCGGTCGCACCCCGGTGGTGACGCAGAACCGGGCCAGGCGCTCGAGCTCCTGGCGGTTGCCCATGGTGGAGCCCACGACCTGGAGCTGGAGGAAGAAGATCCTGGTCAGCTCGGCGGGCGGGTTGGGTCCGCTGGTCGCCCCTGAGATGACGATGCGTCCGCCGGGGCGCAAGGCGCGCACGGAGTGCTCCCAGGTGGCGGCCCCAACCGTCTCCATTACGGCATCGACCCGGTCGGGCAGTCGGGCACCGGCCTCGAACACGGCGTCGGCTCCCAGGGCCAGGGCCCGCTCACGCCGGTCGGCACTGCGGCCCGTGACCCACATGCGGTAGCCGGCAGCGGAACCCAGAGCCACGAGGGCCGTCGCCACTCCGCCCCCCGCCCCCTGCACCAACACTGTGCTTCCCGGGGCCGCACCACTGTTGGTGAACAGCATCCGGTAGGCCGTGAGCCAGGCGGTTGGTAGGCAGGCAGCCTCCTCGAAGCTGAGCTCTGGGGGCTTGGGCACAAGGTTGCGCGCCGGGACGGCCACCCGCTCGGCCAGGGTGCCCGGATGCAGTTCGGAGAGCAGCGAACGCCTGGGGTCGAGGGTCTCCTCACCCGACCAGCCTGCCGAGGCCACCACGGAGTGGACGATCACCTCGTTTCCCTCGGGATCAAGGCCTGCCGCGTCACATCCCAGGATCATGGGCAGCCTGTCCTCGCTCATGCCCACACCCCGCAACGTCCACAGGTCGTGATGGTTGAGCGACGCCGCCCGCACTTCCACCGTGGTCCATCCCGGCGGTACCTCGGGTTCGGGCCGCTCACCGACCTCCAGGCCGACCAGGGGGTCGTCCGGGTGGATGGACACCACGCTCACTGCTCGCATGGGCTCGGAGCCTACCCGGCGTGCCGAACCGGACCGGACGGCCCCGAACCAGCCGAGCCTGTGTCGGCACGGCTCTCCGACGGCCCGGCTTGGCCACCCAGGGGCCCGGGTGCTGGACTGCCGGCAAACGCCGCCACCACTTCCGGCGAACGCCACCACCAGGGGGATCCACCATGAGTGCAGCCGACGAAACCGCAGGAGCGTTGCAGGGCAAGGCGGTCGTGGTCACAGGAGGTGCTTCCGGGATCGGGCGGGCGATGGTGCGGCGCTTCCTCTCCGACGGTGCCCGGGTGGCGATGGGTGACCTGAACGGTGCCAACGCAGCGGACCTGGCCGAAGAGATGACCGGCGCCGGTCACGGCAACCGGCTGCGCTGCCGAACCACCGACGTGGCCGACGAGGACCAGGTGGCCGCGCTGGTGGCCGACGCCGTCGAGCACTTCGGAGGCCTCGACATCATGTGCAACAACGCCGGCGTCGGCGGTGCCTTCGGCCCGATCACCGACACCGAACTGGCCGACTGGGACTACACGATGGGCATCCTGGTGACCGGGGTGTTCCTGGGCACCAAGCATGCCGCCCGGGCCATGCGAGCCCGCGGGTCGAGGGGGGTCGATCATCAACACTGCTTCGGTGGCCGGGCTCAGTGGCGGTGCCGCCCCCCACGCCTACAGCGCGGCCAAGGCGGCGGTGATCAACCTGACCCGGACCACGGCCATGGAGCTGGCCGCCGACCACATCCGCGTCAACGCCCTCTGCCCCGGTGCCATCAACACCCCGCTCATCAACCTGGGCAACCCCGACGCCATGGGTCAGGTGTTCGACACCGTCCAACCCTGGCCACGGCACGGCACCCCCGACGACGTGGCCGGCGCGGCCGCATTCCTGGCCGGAGACGACGCCGCCTTCGTCACCGGCGCCCACCTCGTGGTGGACGGTGGACTGGTCGCCGCAGGAGCCAACCTGCTGGAGAGCATGGGCGGCGGGGCTCTCACGGGCCTGGTGGGAGTGTCACGGGGGTCAACCGGCCAGGGCGCCGACTTCCGTCCGGTCACCGGCGATTGACGCCTGCTCGACAACCGGTCCCGGCCGCCACCGCCGCCAGGCCGCGTCGAGTCCGACTCCCCCCAAGAGCACTTGGGCCAGGTCTATGGGGATCCGGTAGCGAGTGATGCCGATGGTGAGCGCCACCGCGATGGTGGAGGCCACCATGAGGGCCAGGAAGGGTGTGATCGGCAGCCGCCGACGGCGAAGCTCCAACAGCCCGAAGCTCGCGGGAACAAGCAGTGCCCAGAACATCAGCAGTCCGAGCAACGACGGAAGCCGGCCCCGTCCCTCGCTGTGGGTGTCGAGGTCGACACCCTGGAACGGCCGATAGACGTTCCACACCCGACCTATCCTGGCCGCGACCACGAGCGGGACGCGGTCCAGATTGGCTCGTGCGTAGTCCATGCCCTGTTCGTACCAGCGCTGGTAGGTGACAGACTCGTCCCCGGGAATGCGGAGGCAACGTTGCATGACGCACTCGAAGTCGCCTTCGGCACAGGTGCAGGCCCGCGGACGCATGCGCTCGTAATCCAGGTCGTGGAACTCGGGGGGGAGGCACAGGAGGTTGTGGTAGCCGAGCAGGCCACCCGAGTAGACGAGGTCGCAGTTGGCGGTCAACGTTCCGGGCCCCGGCGGCGGCCCCAGCAAGACCGGCTCCTCGAAGCGTGAGAGGTTGAAACCGGCCCAGGGCACGAGAACGAGGACCAGGGCCCCGGCCGCCAGCGAGAAGAGGTACAGCCGGCGGGTCAGCGGCACCCAGCGCATCCCCACCAGGAGTGGAACCAGGAGCCACCCGCCATAGGCCAGGCCCTCATAGCGGGTGAGGGTTGCCAGCCCCATGGCAGCACCGAGCAGGAGTGCGTGGCGCGCTGTCGGTCGGGCCCATGTGGCGTAGGCCGCAGCCAACATCCCCAGGAGGCACAGGACGTATAGCGACTCCGCCATCACAGTGCCGTCGGCGATCCACAGGCTGGGGTTGACCGCAGCCAGCGCCGCGGCCAGCAGTCCGGCGCGGTGCCCCGCCAGGCGGCGCACCAGCAGGCCGGCGCACAGGACGACGGCGGCACCGATCAGCGTCGTCACCAGACGGGCACCCAGGTAGGAGTCGGCCCCGAACAACGACCAGAACCCGAGGTAGAGGACGTACAGCGGTGGCTTCATGGCTGTCGGCTGCGAAACCCCGTACACCTCGTGGAATACGGGTTGCACGAAGAGCTCTCCCTTGACCAGCAGTCGTGCCTCTCCCAAGAAGAGCTGCCCGTCCCCCGTGGGAAGCCGATTGCCCCGGCCGAGGATGACGAAAAGGATCCGTAGCACCAGCGAGCCGGCGGTGAGGAGATAGAGCCGGCGCAGGAACAACCCGAAGTCGACAGGGTCCTTCGGTCGGCGCAGCCGAGCCCGGGCCTGCTGTTGAGCCGGAGAGGCCGGCCCCACCGCGAGTGCCCTCAGACTCCTCATGTGTGCACCGTCTCCGGCTCCTCCACTCTCGGAGGAACCGTGTACCGGTCACGCCACAAGACCTCGACCCCCACCGCTGCCGCGATGACCAGCCCGACATCGATTGGGATCCGGTAACGCGTGACTCCCATGGTGGCAGCCACGGCCCAGGTAGGGACCACGAACAGTGCCACCAGCGGCGAGATGGGGATCTTGTGGCGACGGAGTGTCACCAACCCCACGATCGCCAGCGGAACCAGGGCCCAGAAGAGGACCAAACCAAGCAGGGAGGGCAACCATCCGCGCCCCTCGAGAACGTGTGTCCAGGTCGAGGCCCTGGAGGGGCCGGAAGACGTTCCAGATCCGCCCGACGCGCGCCGCCACCACCACAGGCACCTGCCGGGGGTGCTCGCGGACGTAGTCGAGTCCCTGCTCATGCATGTAGTCGAAGAGCTGAGACTCGTCGGGCATCAGGCTCAGGCACCTGTCGACGAGACACTGCCTGTCACCCACCGGGCATGGGCAGCCCCGCACGAGAGCCGCCACCTCGTCCTCGGCGATCGAGGCGCAGCCCAGGTCGTGGTATCCGAGCAAGGGTCCGCTGTAGGTGGTGTCGCAGTTGGCCGACATGGTGAGCGGTCCCGGCGAGGGGCCCAGCAACACGGGCTCCTCGAAACGGCCCAGGTTGTAGGCCGACCAAGGCGCCATGCAGCCAACCACCACCAGGCTGCTCACCGTGAACAGGTACACCTTCGTGCTCGGCCGCCGCGGCAGACCGACGAACAGCGGGATGGCCAGGGGAAGGAAGGCCAGCCCCTCATAGCGGGTGAGGGCCGCCAGGCCGATGATCGCCCCGAGAACGGCAGCTCGACCGACCTCGGGGCGATCCCAGAGCCGGTACGAGGCCCACACCGTGCCGGCCACGCACACGGCATACATGGATTCCGAGAGAAGTGAGGCATCAGCTATCCACAGGCTCGGGTTCGCCGCGGCCAGGACAGCGGCCACCAGACCGGCGCGAGAGCCGGCCAGGCGGTACACCACCCACCCGCACACGGGAACCACGGCAACACCGACAAGGGTCGACACGAGGCGCTGACCCTCGTATGAGTCGACGCCCACCAGCGACCACCCGGCCAGATAGACCGTGTACAAGGGTGCCTTCATGGCCATGGGCCAGGACAGGCCGATGGAGTCGTACAGGGTCGGGTAGATGAAGGCCTTTCCCTCCGCCAGCAGACGCGCGTCTGCCGCTGAACAGAACCCCGTCGCCGATGGGCTCTGAGTCCCCCCGCCCGACAACGACGAAAACGACACGCCACAGCCAAGCCACCGCCGTGATCACCAGCAGCCGCCGAGCGAAGTAGGCGCGGGTCGCGACCGACGGCTCCTCCGACGCGAGCGAGGGCCGGGCGCGAACCGCTGGCTGGGTAGCATCGCTCACAGGCGCCGATGGTACCGGTCGACCACGGCTTGACGATGTGCGGTCACCCGTCGACACTGTCGACCGACGCGGCCTCGGGCGGTGGCCGCGGGGTGGACCACTTCGGGAGAACCATGACCAGCATCGCCGCAGCCTCCACGCTCATCGATCGCCTGACCGAGATCGTCGGCGCCCAGCACGTGCTCTCCGGAGACGCCATCGGAGCCGACTACACCCACGACGAGGCCCTCACCGTGCCCCCGGGGGAACCCATGGCAGTGGCACGCCCGGCCGACACCGCCCAGGTCGCCGCCGTTCTGGGCGTGGCGGATGAGCTGGACGTCCCGGTCACCGCCCGGGGAGCAGGCACCGGGCTCTCGGGTGCGTGCCGACCCCGTGACCGGTGGCCTGGTCGTCTCGTTCGAGCGCATGGACGCCATCCTCGAGATCGACACCGACAACCACCTGGCCGTGGTTCAGCCCGGGGTACGCCTCGACCAACTCGACGAGGCCCTGGCCGCCCACGACCTCGTCTACCCGGTGTTCCCCGGCGAGTACTCGGCCGTCGCTCGGCGGCAACGTCAACACCAACGCCGGGGGCATGCGGGCCGTGAAGTACGGCGTCACCCGCCACCACGTGCTCGGCCTCGAGGCCGTGCTGGCCACCGGCGAGGTGATCCGTACCGGTGGCCGGGTCGTGAAGCTGTCCACCGGCTACGACCTCACCCAGCTCATCATCGGATCCGAGGGCACCCTGGCCCTCGTCACCGAGGCCGTGCTCAAGGCTGTATCCCCGAGCACCCTTCGGGGCCACGGTGCTGGCTCCCTTCGCCACCCTCGAACGAGGTCACCGACGCCGTCCCCCGGATCGTGGCCAGCGGTATCGGGCCGCTGATGCTCGAGTACATCGACATGCTGACCATGGCTGCAGCCACCGCCTACGTCGGCCTCGACCTCGGCATCCCCCAGGACATCAAGGACACCGCACTCGCCTACCTCGTGGTCGGGATGGAGATCGAGCCACGAAGACCGGCTCGACCAGGACGTGGCCGACCGTGTCGGGCGAGCTGATTCGAGCTCGGCGCCATCGACGTCTACGTCCTGCCCCCCGCGTCGGCCAGCGTCGCTCATCGACGCCCGCGAGAAGGCCTTCTGGGTGGCCAAGGCCAACGGCGCCGACGACATCGTCGACGTCGTGGTGCCCCGAGCGTCGATCCCCGACGTTCATGGCCCGGGTGGCCGAGATCGCCTCCGAGCACGGATCGTGGATCGCCGGGTGCGGTCACGCCGGTGACGGCAACGTCCACCTGGCCGTCTTCCAGCAGGATCCCGAGGTGCGGTCGCCAGGTCATGACCGAGCTGTTCCGTGCCGGTATGGATCTGGGCGGCGCCATCTCGTGGCGAGCACGGTCTCGGTACCGAGAAGAAGCGCGTACTTCCTCGAGCCTTCGAGGACCCGGCCAAGATCGAGCTGATGCGACGCATCAAGGCCGCCTTCGACCCCAACGGCATCCTCAACCCCGGCAAGGTCTTCGACTGAAGCCGCACCACAGCCCCAACTCCCACGAGAGGACGACACGATGACCATGAACGGCGCACAGGCACTCATCCGCACGCTCGTCGACTGCGGCGTCGACGTGTGCTTCATGAACCCCGGTACCTCCGAGATGCACTTCGTCGCCGCGCTCGACGACGTGCCCGAGATGCGCGGCGTGCTGGGCCTCTTCGAGGGCGTGGCCACCGGCGCCGCCGACGGCTACGCCCGCATGGCGGACCGGCCCGCCGCGGTGCTGCTGCACCTCGGTCCCGGGCTCGGCAACGGCCTGGCCAACCTGCACAACGCCCGCAAGGGCAAGGTCCCCGTCGTCAACATCGTCGGCGACCACGCCACCTACCACCAGCAGTACGACGCTCAGCTCCAGTCCGACATCGAGACCGTGGCCCGCAACGTGTCGTCCTGGATCCGCGTGTCGGCCCGACCCGAGGACGTCGCTGCCGATGCCGCCGACGCCGTGGTCGCGGCCATGGGACCTCCCGGTCAGGTGGCCACCTTGATCCTGCCGGCGGACGCGAGTTGGTTGCCCGGCGGTGAGCCCGCCAGCCGCCAAGCCACTGGCCGAACGCGCCCCGGTCGGGTCCGACACCGTCGACGACCTCGCCGAGCATCCTGCGACGGGGCGAACCCGCTGCCCTCCTGGTGGGTGGTTCGGCGTGCCGGACTCCGGCCCTGGTGGCCGCCAGCCGTGTGGCGACCACCACGGGAGCCAAGCTGTTGTGCGAGACGTTCCCCGCCCGTCTCGAGCGAGGCGCGGGCCGGCCACCGGTCGAGCGCCTCGCCTACCTGGCCGAGTTCGCCACTGTCGCAGCTCGCAGGGGCTGACGTCACCTGGTCCTGGTCGACGCCAAGGCACCCGTCTCGTTCTTCGCCTACCCCGGCAAGGCGTCGTACCTGGTTCCCGACGGGTGCGAGGTGCACGTGCTGGCCGACACCGGAGACGACGCCGTCGGCGCGCTCGAGGCGCTGGCCGACGCGGTCGGCGCGCCGGCCGGCGCGGCACAGCTCCAGGCCGACTCACGCCCCGAGCGGCCCACCGGCGCCCTGACCGCCGAGGCCGTGTGCTCCGCTCTCGGTGCCCTACTCCCCGAGAGAGCCATCGTCGCCGACGAGGGCAACACCGCGGGCCTGTGGGCTCCCATGTTCACCGCCGGGGCGCCCGCGCCACGACTGGCTGACCCTGACCGGCGGCGCGATCGGCCAGGGCCTTCCCGCCGCCACCGGTGCGGCGGTGGCCTGTCCGGACCGCCCGGTCGTCTGCCTCCAGGCCGACGGGTCGGCGCTGTACACGTTCCAGGCGCTGTGGACCCAGGCACGCGAAGGCCTCGACGTCACCACCGTGCTGCTCAACAACGGCTCCTACGCCGTGCTGAACATGGAGTTGAGCCGGGTCGGAGCCGACGCACCGGGACCCAGGGCCAAGGAGATGCTCGACCTCCACCGGCCCGACCTCGACTTCGTGTCATTGGCCCAGGGCATGGGCGTACCGGCCAGCCGGGCCACCACCGCCGACGAACTGGTCACCCAACTGGAGCGAGCGCTGACCGAGGACGGCCCCCACCTGGTCGAGGCCATGGTGCCTCCCCTGATGTGAAGCTCCGACGGCAACTCCTGAGCGGCGTCGTGGGCGCGGCGCTGCTGGTCGGCACTGTGGCCGTCGGCGCGGCCGGAGCCGCCGACCCGCCCTGGCACGTGCGACGCCTGCCTCTCGGTGGCATCTCCGGCAGCCCGGCCCCCGGGTCGACGCTGATCCCCTGCAACCAGCCCGGCCCCAAGGTGGTCCTGACCGCGTCGGCGCACCTGGAGACGGGCTGCATCTACCGGGTTCCCTTCGAGATCAGAGCATCTGACGTGACCCTGGACTGCCAGGGGGCACGCCTGTACGGCCAGGGATCCCGGGGGATCCTGGTGGCCGCACCCACCACCGAGGCCCTGCACGACGTCACCGTACGCAACTGCAACGTCGAGGGCTGGCTCAACAACGTCCGTATCACCCGCGACGGCTTCAAGACGCTACCGGAGGGCGGCGAGTACGAACACGGCTTCGAACGGATCACAGTGGAGAACTCGAGGCTGCTGCGTTCACGCGGCAGCGGGATCTTCGTGGACGGCTTCGTGACGGGGGTGACCCTGCAAGACCTGGAAGTCGGACTGGCCGGCAGCGTGGGCATCTACCTCGAGGCGGGCTCTGTGGGCACCGTCGTGCAACGCAGCTGGATACACGACAACGGTTACGGCGACGTGAAGCCCGAGGGCGTCCCTTTCACACTGGGCGGAAAGGAGTTCCGCTACCTGAGCACTGGGCGGGAAGGAATCGCCGTGGACGGCTCACGCGACAACGTGATCACCGGCAACCGCCTTGACCGCAACTCTGCCGGAGGCATCTTCGTCTACAAGAACTGCGGCGAGAACGTCTCCGAGCCCGGGTGGTGGACCCGACGGTACGGCTCCACCGGCAACCTCATCGAAGGCAACGTGCTGCGCTTCCACAGCACCGGCATCTGGCTGGCCAGCCGCCAGTCCGAGAACCAGATGTTCATGGACTGCTCCGACACCCCCTTCCACACGGGGCCCTTCCGGCGCGTGTTCCACGACCCGGCGACCGACAACGTCGTGCGGGCCAACACCATCAGGTACGCGACCTGGGGAGTACGGGTGGAGGACGACCGCAACCGCATCGAGGCCAACCGCTTCGAGGGCACCGACCCGTCGGCATGGGCCGTCCTGGTGGGCACCAAGGAGCGCACGCTGCGCCTGGGCCAGCCCGTGAACGGCGTGGAACTGATCGGCAATCGCTCCCTGCTACCCCGGACACAGCCCTACGGCTGGATCCACGGCCACACCGGCACCCTCGACACGGGCAACACGGCGATGGGAGCACCCGTAGGGCTCGTGGAGGGTGAACAGCCCACCATCAACCCCTTCCTGTTCGTGATCTCGGCCTGGCCAGCGCCCTGAGCCTCGCGTCAGGAGTACCGGCCCAACCTCTCACGCGTCGGGTTCGGGATCGGAAGTGAACAAACGGTCCGCCACTGACGACGACTCCGGTTCGGGATCGGAAGTGAACAAACGGTCCGCCACCGACGACGACTCCGGTTCGGGATCGGAAGTGAACAAGCGGTCCGCAACCGACGACGACTCCGGTTCGGGATCGGAAGTGAACAAGCGGTCCGCAACCGACGACGACTCCGGTTCGGGATCGGAAGTGAACAAGCGGTCCGCAACGGCGGCCTCCTGCCCACCCGTGGTCTCGACAGGTGGGCCCGCCGGGAGCTGTGCCTCGCGAGCGGCTATCTCACCCGAGAACTCTTCACGCTCGAAGACGTCCCCGCTCAGCTTGATGCCCAGGTCGGCAAGCTTCTCGGCGAACTTGGGCCGAACCCCGGTGGCCTTCAGTCGGCCCCGGTGCTTACCCTGGTCGTCGGTGCCCATCCCGAAGTCGAAGAGGAAGACGTCCTGGGTGGTTATCTCGTCGCCCTCCATCGACTGGACCTCGGTGATGTGGGTGATCCGGCGGCTTCCGTCCCGTAGCCGGTTCATGTGGACCACAAGGTCCAGTGCCGAGGCGAGCTGCTCTCGGATGGCCCGCACCGGCAGGTCGTAGCCGGCCATGAGCACGAGCGTCTCGAGCCGGGCCAGAGCGTCGCGAGGGGCGTTGGCGTGGAGCGTCGTCAGTGAACCGTCATGGCCGGTGTTCATGGCCTGGAGCATGTCGAGTGCCTCCGAACCACGGCACTCGCCGACCACGATGCGATCCGGGCGCATCCGGAGCGTGTTCTTGACCAGCATGCGGATGGTGATCTCACCCTGGTTCTCGACATTGGGTGGCCGGGACTCGAGGCACAGCACATGGTCCTGGTGAAGCTGTAGCTCCTTGGCATCCTCGACGGTGATGATCCGCTCTACCGGCGGGATGAAGCTGGACAACACGTTGAGAGTGGTCGTCTTGCCCGAAGAGGAGCCCCCCGAGACCGCGATGTTCAACCGGCCCACCACGCAGGCCTGGAGGAACCGTGCCGCCTTGGCGTTGACCGTGTCGAAACGGATGAGGTCGTCGACGGTGAGGCGCTCCTCGGCGAACTTGCGGATCGTCAAGAACGGCCCATCGAGTGCCACCGGGTGGATCACCGCGTTGACGCGCGACCCGTCGGGAAGCCGGGCGTCGCACAACGGGCTGGACTCGTCGATACGCCGGCCGATCTCACCCACGATCTTGTCGATGATGCGCCGCAGGTGGGTCTCATCGACGAAGGTGACGTCGGTCTTCTCCAGCTTGGAACCCCGCTCGACGTACACCGAGTCGGGTCCGTTCACCAGGATGTCGGTCACGGCGGGATCGCGGAGGAAGGTGTCGATGGGCCCGTAGCCCATGATGTCGTCGGTGATCTCGTCGATCATCCGGGACCGGTCCGAAGCCGACAGGGGCACCGACGAGCGGGCGATGACCATCTGGAGGGTGTCCCGCACCCGGCGGCGCAGCTCATCGGGCTCGATGGTGCGGTCGAAGAGGATGGGGCCCAGTTCGTCGATCAGCTGACCGTGAACCGTGGCCCGCAGCTCGGCCACGGGCTCGGACAGCTTGCTCAGGCCCTTCTCGGGTGCAGCCTTGGCACCTTGCAGGCGCTGGTAGAGCGACACCGGTAACCGCCCCCGTCCTGGACTCGTCTCGGCATTGGCCTCTGCGGAGCCCCACAATAGGCGTAGCCGGACCGATTCCGCACCGCCACCAGATCGGATCGACGGGCTCAGCTCGCCTGAGTGGCCGGGCCGGCCACGGCGCAGATCATCTGGCTCCAGGGCATGGGCAGTGCCGCCGCTTGTGGTGGGCCCGGCGGTCGGGGCATGGTGGCAGGATGAGCGACGCCTACGAGCGGATCGACGTGGAACTGGCCGGCCACGGTGGCACCCCCCTGCGGGGCTGGCTGTACCGACCCCCCGGGGGGGAAGCCCGCCCGGGGGTGGTCATGGCCCACGGCTTCTCGGCGGTCAAGGAGATGCGCCTCGACCGTTTCGCCGAGGTGTTCGCCGCGGCCGGCCTGGTGGTATTGGTCTACGACCACGCCAACTTCGGTGCATCGGGGGGCGAGCCCCGCCAAGAGATCAACCCGTGGGCCCAGGCCCGCGACTACCGCGAGGCCCTCGGCTGGCTGGCCGCGCGGCCCGAGGTCGACCAGGACCGGCTGGGGATCTGGGGGTCGAGCTTCAGTGGGGGCGAGGCGCTGGTTGTGGCGGCCTGCGACGATCGGGTGCGGGCGGTGGTGGCCAACGTTCCCTTCGCAGGCCTTCCCGGAGTGGCATACGACGATCCTGCCGACTGCGACGCCCGCTTCGAGCGTCTCCGCGCCGCGCTCACCGACGTCAGCGGCGCAGGTCCGGCTGACCGCCGTGACCTGCCCATGGGACCCATGGCAGTGGTGGTCGAACCGGGCGACGACCGGCCGGCCTTCCTCCCCCAACCCGAGTCCGCCCAGTACTTCCTGCCCTTCGCTGCGGGTGGGGACGAGCCCACGGCGTGGCGCAACGACGTCACGGTGGTGTCGCTGCTCTCGGACCCGCCGTGGGATCCCGGGGTGTGCGCGACCCACATCAGCCCCGCCGCGCTCTTGATGGTGGTGGCATCACAAGACAACCTGGCCGACACCGCGGTGGCCCTGGCCACATTCGACCGGGCGGCCGAGCCCAAGCGCCTCGAGGTGCTGGAGGGTCACCACTTCGTGGCCTACGAGGGCGAGGCTTTCGAACAGGCCTGCCGAGCCGCTACCGAGCACTTCCTCCAGTACCTGGCCTGAACCACCGGGACACTCAGGCCGCCTACATCACCGGTACATGGTGGCTGGCCAGGTTAGTACCACGGGATCGACGACCAGTCCGGGGCCCGCTTCTCCAGGAATGCGTCACGCCCTTCGGATGCCTCGTCGGTCATGTAGGCCAGGCGGGTGGCCTCACCGGCGAACACCTGTTGGCCGACCAGGCCGTCGTCGATCAGGTTGAACGAGAACTTGAGCATGCGTTGGGCGGTGGGGCTCTTGGCACAGACCTCCTCCGCCCACTCCAGTGCCGTCCGTTCCAGGTCCGGGTGGTCCACCACGGCGTTCACCATGCCCATACGGGCGGCATCCTCGGCGCGGTACTCGCGGCCGAGGAAGAAGATCTCCCGGGCGAACTTCTGACCGACCTGGCGGGCCAGGTAGGCCGAGCCGAAGCCACCGTCGAAGCTGGCCACATCCGCGTCGGTCTGCTTGAAGCGGGCGTGCTGGCGGCTGGCCAGGGTCAGGTCGCACACCACGTGCAGGCTGTGCCCACCGCCCGCCGCCCAGCCCGGAACCACGCAGATCACCACCTTGCCCATGAACCGGATGAGCCGCTGCACCTCGAGGATGTGCAGCCTGCCCGCCCGGGCCGGATCGATGGTCTCGGCCGTCTCGCCTCCGGCGTAGCGGTAGCCATCGCGGCCCCGGATTCGCTGGTCGCCTCCCGAGCAGAAGGCCCAGCCGCCGTCCTTGGGTGAGGGGCCGTTCCCGGTGAGCAGTACGCAGCCCACGTCGCCGCTGAGGCGGGCGTGGTCGAGGGCCTGGTAGAGCTCGTCCACGGTGTGGGGCCGGAAGGCGTTGCGCACCTCGGGGCGGTCGAATGCCACCCGGACGATGCGTCCATGATCTGTCTGGTGGTAGGTGATGTCGGTGAAGTCGAAGCCCTCTACTGGCTCCCACCGCTCGGGCTCGAACAGCGCCGACACCGGCGGAGCCGGATCGGGGCCGGCGGGATCGCTCACGGAGCCGAGCCTCCTGCGAAGGCGGGCAGGACCGTGGCGGCGAAGTGCTCCAAACCGTCGAGGTCGAAGGGGCTGCGCAACGCCAGGATGACCCAGGCGGCACCGGCCTCGACGTAGCGGCCGACCCGGTCGACCAACTCGTCGCCCTGTCCGGTGAGCACACCAGGACGGACGAACTCGGCGATGGCGCCGAACTGGGCCCGCAGGTCCGCTTCGTCGGCCGCCAGACCGACGTTGACAGTGCGGGTGACCTCGCCCCGGTCACGTCCGGCGTCGGCGCAGTGCCCGTCGAGCACCGCCGACTTGCGGGCCCACTCCTCTGGGGCCACGAAGGGCAGATTCCAGCCGTCGGCGTGCTGCGCCGCCAGTTTCAGGGTGACCCGCTCGCCACCCCCTCCAACCCAGATGGGCAGGTGTGCCTGGACCGGTTTGGGTTCGCAGCGCGCACCGGAAAGAGTGAAGAACTCACCGTCGAAGTCGGTGGTGTCCTGGGTGAGCAGCCCCCGGACGCACTGGATCGCCTCTCCGAGCATGCGCAGCCGCCGGCCCGCGGTGCCGAAGGGGATGCCGTAGTCGTCGTACTCCTGCTGGAGCCACCCGCCGCCCAGGCCCAGGGTGACCCGGCCGGCCGAGAGCAGGTCGATGGTGGCCATGGCGTTCGCCAACACGGCGGGATGGCGGTAGCCCGCCGAGTACACCAGGCTGCCGCAACGGACGCGCTCTGTGGTGGCTGCGAGCGCGGCGTGGCTGGCCACCGCCTCCAGGCAGTCGGGGTCACCGGTGCCATCCGCCGCGTAGAAGTGGTCCCAGATCGAGATCCACTCGAAGCCCAGCGCCTCGATGCGCGCCCAGAGCTCCTTGAGCTCGGCGGGAGTGGTGCGCTGCAGTCCCGTGTGCACTCCGAAGCGGACCGTCGCCGGGCCCACCTGGGACCCGGTGGTGTCGCCGGTCATGGGGCCAGTGGTGTCGCCGGTCATGATCGACAGTCTGGCCCGGATCAGAGGCGGGCGGCGAAGGCGTCGGGGGGTTCGGGCACCGACAGCAGGAACCCCTGGGCCCGGGTGCAACCCAGGTCGAGCAGTGCCTGACGTTGCTCGGGGCGCTCGACCCCCTCGCCGGTCACCGTGAAGTCCATCGTCTCGGCCAGCGACACCACGGTGCGGACGATCGCCTGGTCGGTGGCGTCCTCGGGCAGTCCGGCGACGAAGGCCCGGTCGATCTTGAGCGAGGTGACCGGCAGGTGCTTGAGGTAGGCCAGCGATGAGTAGCCGGTCCCGAAGTCGTCGATGGCCAGGCCCACGCCCAGGGAGCGCAACCCGTGGAGCACCGCCACCGACCTTGCGGGGTCGCGCAACAGGGCGCTCTCGGTGAGCTCCAGGCACAACCGGTGAGATTCCAGGCCTCCGGCCTCCAGGGCCGATCTGACAACGGCCACCAGGTCACCGGCCAGCAGCTGGCGAGGGGCGAGGTTGACCCGCAGGATGAGGTGCGCCGGCCAGCCGGCAGCCAGACGGCAGGCGCTCCGCAGCACCGACGTACCCAGCTCGACGATAACCCCGCACTCCTCGGCCACCGGAATGAACTCGCTGGCGGCCAGCAACCCGGCGCGGGGGTGGGGCCAGCGGGCCAGCGCCTCAGCCCCGACCAGCGTGCCGGTCCCCAAGTCCCACTCCCCTTGGAAGTACACCTCCAGCTCGCCGGCGGCCACGCTGGCACGCAACTCGACCTCGCGCTCGAAGCGTGCGGTGACCTGCTCGTGCAGGGCTTCGCTCTCCACCGCCACCCGGCCCGCACCCAGCACGCGGGCGTCCTGCATCACCAGGTCGGCCCGCCGGAGCAGCTCGGGTCCCTCCACGTCGGGGTCGTCCACCACCACCACCCCTGCACTGACGTCCAGGCGCACGGGGCGGCCGTCCAGGTCGAAGGGCGGGGTCAGGGCGTCGACGACCACCTCGGTGAGCGACGCCGCCTCGGCCGTCGCGTCCACCGCGGGGTGCAGCACCAGGAACTCGTCGGCGTGCAGGCGGGCCACCAGCGTCCCCCCCGGCGCGGCCCGTCGCATCCGGTCGGCGGCGGCCACCAGCAACTGGTCACCGGCGTCGTGCCCGTAGGCATCGTTGAGCAGGGTGAAGCGGTCGAAATCCACGAGAGCCACCGCGAACGCGCCGACACGGCCGTCCTTCAGGGCCCGCTGGGCCACCGCCACCTCGTCCAGGAAGGCCCAGCGGTTGGCCAACCCGGTGAGCACGTCGGTGTGGGCCCGGCGCGCCAGCTCGACCTCGGCCTCGTGGCGAACCAGGGCCGCCGCCAGGATGGCCGCCGACGAGCGCAGCGTGGCCAGCGCGCTGGCGTCGAAAGCCAACTCGCTGAGGGTCACCTCGACCATCACGAATCCGAGGAAGTGTCCGGTGTCGGTCATGGGTACGGCGACCAGCGAGCGGACCCCGGCCTCGGTCAACTCGGACCGCTCGACCGCCCAGTCTTGGGGGAGGTGCTGCACGGAGCGGATGTGCACCTCCTCACCGACCTCGAGGCGGCGAAGCACGCGGTTGGCGTTGCGGGGGGCGCGTTCGGGCAGCGCCCGGGTAGGCGCGTTGGCCCGGGCCGCCCACACCGACCGGCAGACCACCTCCTCGGTGTCCACCACCCACACCGACGCCCGGGTCACCCACTCCAGACCGGCCAGCTCGGCCATGGCCTCGTCGAGGCCGGCGCCGAAGTCGTCGATGCCGTGACGTAGGAAGGTGGAGGCCAGCCTGACCAGGCGGTCCTCGTTGAGCACCCGTTGGAGCAGATCACGGCGGGTGGGGTCGTGGTCGGCGGCGGGGCGCAGGGTGAGCACGATCCCGCCCAGAGGGAGGGCTCCGTCGCCCACCACCACCTCGTAGTGCATGGAAAGCCACTGGCCGTCAGCGGTGGCGATCTCGTGACCCTGGCCCCGGGGCGTGCCCGATCGGCCCTCCCATCGCAACAAGCTCTCCGCCGCCTCGTCCTGCTCGTCGGGATGCACGAACTCCACGAGGTTGCGACCCAGGACCTGGTCGGGGTGGTGACCCAGCACCAGGCGGGTGGCGGCGTTGGCGAAGGTGATCGTGCCTTCTGGGGTGCAGCACAGCACCACCTCGTCGAGGTGGTCCATCAGGGCGTGCAGGAGATCTCCGTCGAGGGGAGGCGACTCCTGAGACGGCGACTCGACAGGAGGCGACACTTGAGGAGACGCCACGGTGGGGCTCGGGGTGCCCGCAGCTCCACCTTCGGACATATCTCTCCCTTCGCCTCGGGAGCCATGGTAGGACTCGGCACGACCGGCTGCTCGGTGAACCAGGCCGCCGATCCACACCCATGCCCACCTCGGGGCAGGAGGGCCCTGTTGGCGGTAACCTCCACGACTCGGCCCCGAGGAGGACATCGTGATCCACACCAGCCCGCTCGACGACGTCGAGCTGCCCGACCACCGCGCTCGACGCCGTACGTGCTGCGCCACGCCGCCGCCCGGGCCGACGAGCCCGCTCTGATCGACGGCCCCTCGGGCGGACGCTGACCTACGGCAGAGCTGATGGGCGGCGTGCAGGCCTTCGCCGGCGGCCTGGTGGCCCGGGGCTTCGCGCCAGGGCGACGTGCTGGCGGTCATGGCGCCCAACGTGCCCGAGTACGCCGTCGCTCTTCCACGGCACGGCCTGGGCGGGTGGCACGGTCACCACGGTCAACCCCACCTACACCGCCGAGGAGGTGCACCACCAGCTCAACGACTCCGGGGCCACGACTGCTGGTCACGGTCTCGATGTTCCTGGAGATCGCCCGAGAGGGAGCCGAGGGCACCGCAGGTCGAGCGAGATCTTCACCCTCGATCCCTCCGACGCCCCCTCGGCCTTGTCGACTGGTTGGGCGAGCCCTTGGCCGAGCAGGTGCCGGTCGATCCCGATCGACGTCGTCGCCCTCCCCTACTCGAGCGGCACGACCGGGCTGTCGAAGGGCGTCATGCTCACCCACGCACAACCTGGTGGCCAACCTCGCCCAGTGCGAACCCGTGCTGCCCATCGGCGAGGGCGAGGCCGTGCTCGTCGGTGCTGCCCTTCTTCCACATCTACGGCATGCAGGTGCTGATGAACGGCACGCTGGTCGCCGGTGGCGTGGTGGTGACCATGCCCCGCTTCGACCTCGAGCAGTTCCTCGACCCTTGCCCAGGAGCACAAGGCGTCAAGCAGGCCTTCGTGGTTCCGCCCATCGTCCTGGCGCTGGCCAAGCACCCGTTGGTCGACAACTACGACCTGTCCGGCGCTGAAGCAGGTCTTCTCCGGTGCGGCGCCGCTGGGAGCCGAGTCTGGCGCGTCGAGGCCGGCACCGGCTCGGACTGCGAGGTCGTCCAGGGCTACGGCATGACCGAGACGTCACCCGGTCACCCACGCCACCCCCCAGGGGATGGGCCGCGCCCGGCACCATCGGTGTGCTCGTGCCCAACACCGAGTGCCGCGTCGTCGACCCCGACACCGGCGACGGACCTGGGTGTCGGCGGCGACGGCGAGATCTGGGTCCGCGGGCCGCAGGTCATGACGGGCTACCTCAACAACGACGGACGCCACCGCCGCCACCATCGACACCGACGGCTGGCTCCACACCGGCGACATCGGCCACGTCGACGACGACGGCCACTTCACGATCGTCGACCGCCTCAAGGAGCTCATCAAGTACAAGGGCTTCCAGGTGCCACCCGCCGAGCTGGAGGCACTGCTGCTCACCCACCCCGCCGTCGCCGACGTGGCGGTGATCGGCGTGCCCGACGAAGAGGCCGGCGAGATGCCCAAGGCGTTCGTGGTCCTCAAGCCCGGCGCCGAGGCTACCGACCAGCCGACATCCAGGAGTTCGTCGCCGGCGAGGTCGCCCACTACAAGCAGGTGCGCATCGTCGAGTTCGTCGACGAGATCCCCAAGTCGGCGTCGGGCAAGATCCTGCGCCGCCTGCTCCGCGACCGCTGAACACCCCGACACGGGCGCCGAACCTGCCGTCCTAGGGTGGGGTGATGCCGGCGATCGCCTGTGGGTGCTGTGGGGGAACCCACCAGTCGGTCGCCGCAGTACGCGCCTGCTGTGGTGGCCGAGACGACCGTAGGGGCCCGGACGAGCGTGCCATCGCTGCGACGCCCGACCCGGACGACGAGAACGTGCCGATCACCTCGGGGCCGCCTCCGCCGCGCTTCCCCCTGGAGGCACTGGAACCCCTGCTCGGCCGCTCCGTGGTCGTCACCCCGGGCCAACCCACGCCACACGGCTGGGCGGACTGTGACCGCCTGCGGATCGACGATGCCGTGCTCCGCCAGCCCGACGATGTGGTGGCCGAGCTCCAGGTTCGCTGGCAGGCCCGGCGACCCACGGTCTTCGACGTGGCCACCGAGGCGCTCGACGAGGTGCCCGCCGACGCCGTCGGGGGACCCGGCCACACCCTGTACCCCGAGTTGACCTTCCCGGCCGAACGCCTGCACCACCTGGTGTGGAGCCACACCGTCGACGGCCGGCGCCCCGACGCCCCTGGCTTCTGGGGCCTGCCCGGCTGGGTGCCCGGGCCCGACGGGGACCGCCTCGGCGCCCCCGATCTGCCCGTGTGGATCGACGGCGGCCCGCTCACCCCCGAACCGGTGCCGGTCCTGGCCCGGGTGGCCGCCGAGAGGGGTCGCACCGCGCCGCTACGCCCGGCGGCCAGCACCGCCGAGCTGGCTCCCGACCAGCTGGCCGCCGTCGAGCACCGGGGGGCGCGGCCCGCATCATCGCGCCGGCCGGTTCGGGCAAGACCCGGGTGCTCACCGAACGCGCCCGCCTGCTGGTGGCGGGCTGGGCCTGCCCGCCGGAGCGGTCACCCTCGTGGCCTTCAACACGCGGGCCGCCGCCGAGATGCGGGACCGCCTCGGAGACCTGCCCACCCTGGTGCCCCGCACGCTCAACAGCCTGGGTCTGGCCATCGTGGCCGGCACCGGCCCCTTCGCGGTACCGGGACCCCACCAGCGCCGAGTCGAGGTCCTCGACGAGCGGGGGCAGCGGGCCCTGCTGGGCACCCTGGTCGAGGTGCCCAGGAAGGCCAACACCGACCCGCTCGCCCCGTGGCTGGAAGCGCTCACCCAGGTCCGTCTCGGCCTGCGGGACCCGGCGGAGGTGGAGGCCGAAGCCCAGGGCGACCTCGAGGGCTTCGCCGAGGTCTACCCCCGCTACCGCCAGGCACTGGCCGACAAGGCCCTGGTCGACTTCGACGAGCAGATCCACCGGGCCATCGAGCTGTTGGCCGGCGTCCCCGCCCTGCGGGCCCGGGCCCAGCGCGCCGCCCGGGTGCTGCTCGTCGACGAGTTCCAGGATCTGACCCCCGCCCACCTGCTGCTGGTCCGGCTGCTGGCCTCGCCCCGCTTCGACGTGTTCGGGGTCGGCGACGACGACCAGACCATCTACGGGTACACCGGGGCCGATCCCGACTGGCTGATCCGCTTCGACCAGTGGTTCCCCGGAGCCGCCGACCATCCCCTGCACGTCAACTACCGGTGCCCTCCTGCCGTGGTGACCGCCGCCGGACACCTGCTCTCCCACAACCGCCGCCGCGTGCCCAAGACCGTCACCGCCGCCCCGATCCGGGCCGCCGACCCCGGCGCACTCCAGGTGGGTGAGGCCACCGACGTCGAAGCGGCCGCACTGGAGTGGGTGCGCGAGCACCTGTCGGCGGGAGCGACCCCTGACAGGCTGGCCGTGCTCACCCGGGTCAACTCGGCGCTGGCACCGCTGCAGGTGGCGCTGGTGGAGGCGGGGATCCCCTGCACGACACCGGTCGACACCCGCTTCTGTGACCGCACCGGGGTGCGGGCTGCCCTGGGTTGGCTGGCCGTCGCGGAGGGTTCCTGGTCGGGGACCGGACCGGTGCGGGAGACGGCCCGGCGTCCCGGCCGCGGCCTGGCCCCCAAGGTCATCGACTGGATGACCGAGCAGCGCGATCTGGCCGGCATCGAACGCCTGGCGGGCCGGCTCAAGGCCGAGCGGGACCAGGACAAGGTGCTCGGCTGGCTGGCCGACGCCCGGCTGCTGGCCCGGCAGCTCTCCCGCGGCGCCACCACCGACGCCCTGGTGACCCTGATACGTGACCGGATAGGCCTGGACCGGGCCACCGACACCCTCGACCGGTCCCGGCGCACGGTGGACCGCAGCAGCCACCACGACGACCTGGACGCCTTGGTGGCCCTGGGTCGCCTGCATCCCGACCCGACCACGTTCGCCGGATGGCTGGCCGACCGTCTCCGGGCGGCTCCCGCCCCGGGCGCCGCGGCGGCCGGTGACGATCAGCCTGCGGCCGTGCTGCTGTCGACCATCCACCGGGTCAAGGGCCAGGAGTGGGACCACGTGCTGGTGCACAACGTGGCCGACGGCCTGCTGCCCCACCGCCTGGCCGAGGACCGCGAGGAAGAGCGACGCCTGCTGCACGTGGCCGTCACCCGGGCCACCACCACCGCCCGGGTGCTCGCCCCCGCGGACCGGCCCTCGCCGTTCATGGAGGAGCTGACCCGCGACCGGCCCCCCGGTCCCGCCCGGTCCGAGCCCCCCGAGCGGCCTGCGTCCGGTCACTCGGCCCGCCGAGCCACGACCCCGGCGGCACCGCCCCGGCGCACCGCCGACCAGGACGAGCTGTGGGAGCGCCTGCGGGCCTGGCGGCGGGAGCGGGCCCACCAGGACGGCGTGCCCGCATTCGTGGTCTTCTCCGACGCCACCATCGACGACCTGGTGGCCCGCCGGCCGGCCTCGCTCGAGGACTTCCTGGCCTGCCGGGGCATCGGGCCCACCAAGCTCGAGCGCTACGGTGACGAGGTCCTTGCTGTGCTCGGGGGCTTCGGGTGCGAGCCCGGATCCGGGATCAGTCCGCAAGGGTGACGGTCACCTCGCGACGGCAGGCGCCGGTGTGATACATCGTGCAGTGAGCCACGTCGGGCTCGATGCGGTGGGCGATGCCCAGGCCTTCCAGCCAGCCGGTGACCCGTTCGTAGATGCCGCACTCGTAGGTGTCGGCCACGCCGAGCACGCTGACGCCCTCGAAGGCGAAGCAGCGCTGCACCTCGAAGGTCACGGACCGTCCGTCGGGTGCCCAGTGCATCGTGAAGTCGATGACGTCGGGGATCACCACGGCGACCGCGGTGTCGAAGAAGCGCCGCAACTCGGCCGGGGTGCGCACGACGTCGACGCCCATGAGCTTGCGGAGCCGGCCCGCCTCAACCGCGGCCATGGAACGCACCGCGGCGCGATTCAACTCGTTGGCCGTCTCGATGCCCAGACGGTCCACGCTGTGGGCAAACCACATGGCGTCGTGGGTGAGCCACTGGCGCTGCACGAGGCGCATGCGCACGGCCGCATCGATGACCACCGGCGTCTCGGAGGTCCCGGCGCTTGTGGCTGTGGTGGTGGTGGGGGTGGTGGGGGTGGGGGTGGTGGGGGTGGGGGTGGGGGTGGTCATGATCGACTCCTCTCGTCATCGGGATGGGCCAGGGAGCGGATGACGCCGTCGACGGCGTCGAGGTCGAGAGTGCCGGGTGGGTGCAGGCCTAGTAGGTCGCGCACTGTGAAGCCGACGCCCATGCCGTCGAGCAGCCAGGATGCGGTGGTGGCGTCGATCTCGGGGCGGATCACGCCTTCGGCCTGGCCCCGGCGGACGAGGTCCTCGAAGAAGGTGGCGTAGCGCTCGTGGTTGGTGCGCAGTACCCCGACGATGTCGGGGTCGGCGCACTCGGCCAGGGCCTGGAATTGGAGGCGGGCCTCGGCGGGGTGGCAGGCCAGGTTCTCCAGGTAGCGTCTCCCGGCCACGGCCAGGGCGTCGAGGGCGTCGGGGCTGGCCGCCGTGTCCTGCTCCCAGACCTCCAAGATGCGGCGCCCGATGCGGTCCAGCAACTCGCAGAACAGCGCCTTCTTGGAAGGGAAGTGGCGGTAGAGCAGCGGCTCGCTGACGCCCGCCTCGGCCGCGATGTCGGCGATGCGCGCCGCCCGGTAGTTGGTGCGGGCGAACACCGCGGTGGCTGCCTTCAGGAGTTGGACCCGCCGGTCGGCCGCTGGGAGCCTGGTGGCCATCGTGCCTCCTGGACCCGGCAGCACAGTGGCACCGGGCCAGTAGATTAGTTAGTGCTCACTAACTTACGCCTATCGGCGGAGATGTCAACCGGCCGTCATCCTTCTGGCCGGGACGCTCCCGAGGCGGTTCCCCCGAACGTCCCCCCCGCCCAGGCGCCCCTTGGCCTCAGACCCACTTGCCCGGGTTGAGGATCCCGGCGGGGTCCAGCGCCTCCTTTATCCGCCCGGTCACCTCCATGACGTCGGAGCCGAGCTGGGCAGCCAGATGGCGGGCCTTGAGCACCCCCACGCCGTGCTCGCCGGTCACCGTCCCCCCCAAGGCGAGGGCGGCGTCCATGACGGCGTCGAAGGCGTTCGCGGCGCGGGCGGTGGCTTCGGCGTCGGTGGCGTCAAATGTGACCAGTGGGTGGAAGTTGCCGTCGCCGGCGTGGCCGATCACGGGTATGGCAGTGTCGTGGTCGGTGGCGATGCGCTCGACGGCCGCCAGCAGATCAGGAACGGCAGTGATCGGGACGCCCACGTCTTCGATGAGCACCGTGCCCTGCCGTTCCACGCAGGGGATGGCCATGCGGCGCGCTCCCATCAAGAGCTCACCCTCGTCGGTATCGTCGCTGTGGATCACCTCGCTGGCACCGGCCCCGGTGCACGCGGCCGCGATCGTGGCGGCCTCGGAGGTCGGGCCGTCGGTGCGGGCCAGCAACAGCGCGGCGTCCGTGTCCAGGCCCATCGGGTCGCACCGCCTCCACCGCGGCCACCGCGGCCCGGTCCATCAGCTCCAGGACGGCGGGGCGCAGCGCGGCCACGATTGCGGCGACGGCCCGGCCGGCGTCGACGACCGAGGCGAAGGTGGCCACCACCGTGGAGGCCGGCGGGGGCGGGGGACGAAGCCGCAGGGTCGCCTCGGTGATGATGCCGAGGGTGCCCTCGGAACCGACGAAGAGCCGCTTCAGGTCGTAGCCGGCAACGTCCTTGATGCTGCGACCTCCCAGGCGCAGAGCTCTACCGTCGGCCAGCACCACCTCAAGGCCCAGCACGTAGTCGGTGGTCACGCCGTACTTGACGCAACACAGCCCGCCGGCGTTGGTGGCCACGTTGCCGCCTATCGAACAGATCTCGAAGGATGAGGGATCGGGTGGGTACCACAGACCCTGCTCGCGGGCTGCCTCCTTCACCTCGCCGTTGCGCACCCCGGCTCCGACGACCGCCACCGCGGCGGCGGGGTCGATCTCGAGGTGGCGCAGCGCCTCGGTGGACAAGACGATGCAGCCGTCGAGCGCGCTCGCCCCGCCGGAGAGACCCGAACCCAGTCCCGCGGGGCACCACGGGAACCCCGAGCCGGCTGGCCACCCGCAACGTGGCCTGGACCTCGGCGGTGTCCCTGGCCCGGACCAGCGCGCTCGGCCTACCGGGAGAAACGGCGCTGGCCCGGTCAGCCCGGTAGGCCTCGAGGACATCGGGATCGGTGACCAGCGCAACGGGGCTGATCTCGACCCTGAGGGCCTCGGCGACGGTGGCGGGCTCGGATGCCATGCCACATTCCACCAGATGGAAGGCGCCGGGCGCCCCATGTGCAGGCGGCTCCCGGGGTGCTCACCTGTTCCAGGTGAGACTCCTCACTGATCCCTGGTGAGAACCAGGGTTCCGAGGGAGTGCACGGCGGGAACCCAGAGCCCGACGAAGAGGCCTTCTTCGCGGTAGCCCGAGAACCACAGCGTCACCGACAGCACGAGGGAGAGAAGTCCAGCCAACAAGAACATGGACTTGATGCGACGGGTGGAGGCTTCGGCACCGAGGGCGTCGAGAACAGAGCGGGATCGATCGGTGGTGTTGGTGACGGCAGTCATGACCCCACCCCCCGCACTACGCGCAGTCCTGCATCGGCCCGTTCCTGGTCCCAGCCTGGTCGGTGCCTATCCGGGTTGCGGTCTTCTGCGGGAATCCGTTCATGGGAACGTATCTCCTCGTGGCGTTCCATCAGGATGGCGGCGACGGTTGCCGCACTCGAGATGGCGAACACCACGAAGCCGAAAGCGAACAGAAGGATCTGGTCCATGTTGCCCCCTTGCTTGGTGAATAGGATTATTGCTAATTAATCCCAACACCCGTCCTCCCTGGATATTCCCGGAGGGACTGCTCGCCGGGGACCTGTCAACCAGAGCTCGCCAGGCCGTTGACGGCCCATGCGGCTGCCCCGGCGGTGGAACCGGCTCGAGCGGAGCTGATCAGCTTGGGGCGCCCACGATGGAGCTGGCGTAGCGACCGGCCAGCTCCGAGCGGGCATCCACCCCTCCAACGGTGGAGGCACAGGCCACACCGCCGGCCATCGAACCGGCGATGCCGTGGCCGGTCATCGTGGAGGCACCCACCACGTACAGACCGGGCAGCGGTGTGACGAAGCCCGGACGGTTGCCCATCATCTGGTCGGGGGTGCACTTGGCCCCATAGGAAGTGCCTCCTGTGGAGCGCACGTAGCGCTCGTGGGTGATGGGCGTAGCCGTCTCCTCGTAGAGGATCGACGCCTCCAGGTCGGGGATCAACCGAGCCGCCGCCGTCACCGCCAGGTCACGCAGCTCGGCCTTGCGTGCCAGGTAGTCGTCGTTGCGCCGGTAGCGCTCGCCCGCTGCCGGCCCACCATCTCCCACCCCCCAGAAGCCGTGGTCACGGGGAGCGAGAGTCATGACCTGAAGGTTGGTCTGGCCCGGCCGACACAGGCGCGTGTTGGTCGGGTCCTTCAGGCTGGAGAGGGTCACGTACACCATGGCCTGGTCGTCGACGCGACCGGCTTCCAGGTTGGCGTAGGCCGCTTCCAGGTCGTCTGTCTCGCAGACGAACATGTTGCCGTTCGAGAATCCCTCGGCTGCCAGGTCGCGGTCGAGCACCAGGTAGACGACGAAGATGGGCAGCGCCATCTCCAACTCGTCGACCCGGGCCACATAGTCGGCGGACAGGTGCTCGGGGCCCACCAGTTCGTGCACGGTGCGCTTGAGGTCCGCGTTGGAGACCACGATCGGCGCCCGGATCTCGTCGGGCACCCCCTTGGCCTTCTCCGGGGAGGGAGCATGCACCGCAACGCCGGCCACCCGGCCCTCCTCCACAAGGATGTGGCGCACCGAGGTGCGCAACACGACGTCGCCGCCGTGGGCACGGATCTTCTCGCACAGCGCGTCGGCGATCACCTGGCCGCCGCCCTGGGGGTAGTAGGCGCCCTTGAAGTAGTGCATCACCACCAGGGCGTGCATGACCAGGGAAGCGTCGTCGGGAGGCAGGGCGTAGACGCCGTGCTGGGCGGCCAGCACGGTGCGCAACCTGGGTGAGGGAGCGAAGGGAGCCAGGAAGCTGCCCAGAGTGTCGCCCATGTGCTCGAGGAGGTACCTGGGGGCGGCGCCGGCGGTTATCTCGGCATCGAGGCCGGTCACGGTGTCGACATATGCAGTCGATGCAGGCCGCCTCGTCGGGGAACGTCTCGTGGAGACGACGACGGAAACGCTCTATGTCCTTGGGGATGCGGAACACCATCCCGTCGGGGAAGTGAAGGTTGTCGTATCCGTCGGGGTCGAGCTCGTTCCACTCGAGGTGGATGCCCAGGGGACCCAGCATCGAGTCGAATGTTCCGCCGGGTCCGCAGTCGCCCAGGTAGTGGACCCCCACGTCGAACTCGTAGCCCTCGTGGTTGAACACCGTGGCGTTGCCACCCGCCAGGGAGTGCTGGTCGACGACCACCACGCGCCGGCCGAGCTCGGCCAGGTAGGCGGCACAGGTGAGGCCTCCAATCCCGGCACCGACCACCACCACGTCGGCGTGGGTGAGGTCGCCATAGCTGTCCTGGGGCTTGCTGGGTCCGTCGATTCCGGGCATGGCCGGCACGCGAGCACCGCTCGAACCCGCCAGATAGGGACCAAAGTCCCGAACTGAGAGCAGTGACGGAGTGTCGTGACGGGAGCAGAAGCCGCTCAGGGTGCCACGAAGGTGTCGTCCCAGCGGCGATCCAGCCGGCGGTACGCCTCGGCTGGCGAAACGGCGGTATAGGCGGGGTCGCCCCCCTCGGCCAGTTCGAAGGCCACCAGCTTGGCCACCGCGTCATCCTCCTCGAAGTCGATCTCGGTGCCGAAGCGCCGGGTGAACCAGGACTCGGCGGCGCCGTCGATCCCCTCCACGTCGAGCGGCGCGCCGCTGGCCAGCAACATGGCGTAGGCCACCAACAGCTCCTTGGTCTCCTCCTCCTCGGCCACGTCGACCAGGTGGTGCAAAACCCCGGCTCCGTTGTCCAGGTTCTTGAAGTAGAGGTGCTCGGAGAGCCGTTGCAGGAAGGCCAGGCGCCGGTTGCGGAACTTGGAGACCTGGCGCCAGAGGAACCCCCCGAAGCTGGTGAGACCGACACCCAGGGCCACCAGCTCGCCCTGGGAGATCTCGGGTTCCGCAGAGCGCAGGCCCAACCAGGCGGCCAGCACCAGGGCCACCAGGCCCAGAGAGGTCAACAGCTTGGTGAACAGGATCGCCAGTCCTCCCACCACGGCGGGTACGCCGATGAGGACGTGATCCACGGGCCGCATACGCACTTCGGAGTTTGGGAACAGGGTCTCGAGGTCGGCACGCGGAACGTCCTTGAAGAGCTTGATGAAGGTCGACCCAGGCTCGAAGGGCAGATCCTCGAGCTGTTCGGGGCCGAAGTGGTCGGCCTCGTGCACCTTGGCGTAGATGAGTACCCGCTCGTAGCTGGTGAAACGAACCGAGCGGCGACGCAGCCCTCCCCAAGCCGCCATCTCCTCGGTGCGATTCTCGGCGCCGCGGGCATAGAAGAGGACCTCTTCGAAGTCCTCGAAGCCCACCTGCACCCGCACCTCGAGCAAGGTCTCCTCCGCGAGAGCCCGATCCAGCTCGGCACGGTCCACGGGCTCGAAGTTGGCATCATCCATCAGCTCGGCCAGACCTGCCACAAGGTCCTGCTGCGCCCGGCTGCGCAGGTCGCTGGGCCCACGGCGCGTCTCGTCATCGGGATCGAAGGGGGCGAAAGCCTCCTTCAGGTGCTCGAGGCGGGCGTGGAACTGATGGTGGACAAGGGCGGTGGCCAGCTCGGCCACCGCAGCGAAACCCCTTGCGACCTGTGGGCCTGCGGTGGCCTCGAGGTGCTCGGTCAGTGCCGCCACCAAGAGGCGCCGGGGCACGGGGATGTGACGCTGGCCGGCATGGCGGTCCGGCGGCGGAGTGTGGTCCCTCGGGGAACCGGGGGCGTCGTCGACCATCGCCGGCATTGCTACTACACCCGGAGGCGGTCACTCGCGGTCACTCGCGGCCACTCGCGGTCACTCGCGGTCACTCGCGGTGTAGTAGACCCGCGACGAGCCTGGACCGGGAGGTCGCCGTGCCCCAGCCCCACCCCCACCCCTTCACCGCACACTGGCGCGCCCGCTGGATCTGGGCCACCCCCCCGGCCATCCACCCCGAGGTGGCCACCCGGCCCGTGCTCAGCGACCCCCGCGACCGGATCGTGTTGTTGCGCCGCACCCTCGAGCTCGACACCGTGCCCGACCAGGTGCCCTGCCGGCTCTGGGTAGACGGGCGGTACCGCATGAGCGTGAACGGCGTGGAGGTGGCCCGGGGGCCGGTGCGCGCCGACCCCCGCCGGGCCCGCTACGACCTGGTGGACCTGGCCCCCCACCTGGCCCCTGGCGCCAACGTGGTGGCGGTCACGGCCCGGCACTACGGAACGGCCACCTCCTGGTGGATACCGGTACCTCCCACCTACTCGCTGGGTGCCGGCTCGTTGGTCTGGGAAGCGCTCGTGGGTGACACGTGGGTGGTCAGTGACTCCCGGTGGCGGGCCCGGGTCGGTGACGCGTGGACGCCACTGGCTCGGGGGGGCGAGCTGGCCAGCCTGCCTCTCGAGTCCTTCGATTCCCGCGTCCATCCCCACGGCTGGGACCGGCCGGGCTTCGACGACAGCGCCTGGGAAACCGCAACCGAGATCGTCCCCTTCCACACCGGTGCGCACGGCGACCCGCACCCGCCCAGCGAACCGTACGGGCTGCTACGCCCGCCGGTGCGCACGGCCTTCCCGGCCGGAGCGCATCATCGTGCCTCGGAGGTGCGGCGCCGCTGGGTGGCCGGTACGGCCACCCAGCCCGACCCGGTGGACCAGGTCCTGGCCGACGAGACCAGCGGCGAGGTCAGCGGCGCAGACACGGCCGGCACGCCCGCCGGGACCGTCCAGGTGTGGGATCTGGATCTGGGCCGGGTCGCAGCCGGAACCGTGGAGCTGGCCGTGGCGGACGCGCCCGCCGGCACCACCATCGACGTGGCCGCCGGCGAGCACCTGGGGTCCGACGGTCGGCTGGTCCCCCTGGGTCAGCACGCCGGCCTGCGCTACGTGTGCGCCGGCGGGTCCGAGTCCTTCTCCTCCTTCGACGTGATCGGGGCCCGGCACCTGCACCTCTCTGTGCGCTCCCCCCACGGTCTCCCCGACGCGGGCGCCGCCGGGGCGGTACATCTGGATGTGGGCATCACAGACCGGTACCGCCCCCGGCCGCCGGGGGCGGGCTTCGCCTGCTCTGATCCCGTGCTCGAGCGGATCTACGAGGTGGGGCTGCGCACCGTCGACCTGTGCGCCCTCGATGCCTACGTGGACTGCCCGACCAGGGAACAGCGGGCCTGGACCGGCGATGCGGTGGTGCACCAGCAGGTGGACCTGGTGACCAACCCGGACTGGTCGATGGCCCGCTGGCATCCACAGCTTGCGGCCACCCCCCGACCCGACGGGATGCTGCCGATGTGCGCGGCCGCGGACTTCACCGCGGACGACCGCACCTTCATCCCCGACTGGGCTCTGCACTGGGTGCGGTCGGTGCGCAACCTGGCTCGCTACACCGGCGACTGGGACCTGGTGGCCGAGCTCCTACCGGTGGCCGAGCGGGTCCTCCGCTGGTTCGAGGCCTACCGAGGTGCCGACGGCCTGCTCCATGAGGTCACGGGATGGGTGCTCATCGACTGGTCGAGCGTCTACACCGCGGGCTGCTCGTCTGCTCTGAACGCGTTGTGGGCCCGGGGGCTGGAGGACCTGGCCGACCTGGCCGGGGCCCTGGGCAACGCCGGAACCCAGGCCTGGGCCCGGTCGCGGTTCGAAGGGGTGCGGGGGGGGTTCGAGGTGTTCTGGGATCCCAGCCGGGATCTGTACGTGGACCACACCCTCGACGGGGTACCCCAGCGGGTCGCCGCCCAGCACGGCGGCGCGGCCGCGCTTGCTGCAGGCCTGGTCCCTCCCGAGCGGGTCGGCGCCGTGGTGGACCGCCTGGTGGACCGGAGCCGGCTGATCCGCCACTCCTGGGTCATGGACAGCGTCACGCCAACGGGAGGCTCGGCCGGCTTCATACACCTGGTGACCGGCTACCCGCCACCCATCTGGGACGTCGAGGACCAGATGGTGGAAGCCCAGCCCTTCTTCCGTTCCGTGCTCCACGAGGGCCTGGCCCGGGCCGGGCGGTCCGACCTGATCGCCGGGCTGTGCCGCGACTGGTCGGTGTTCCTCGATGCCGGCGAGACCACCTGGCCCGAGTGCTGGGTGGGTGGCACCCGCTGCCACGGCTGGTCCTCCACTCCCAGCCACGACCTGGTGGTGCACACGGTGGGGATCTCCCCAGCCGAGGCGGGCTACGCACGCGTGCGGGTGGCTCCGGCCCTGGGTGACCTGGAGTGGGCGCGGGCCACGGTGCCCACCCCCCACGGGCCCGTCACCGTCGAAGCCCACTCCGACGGTCGTGTCGAGGTGGACAGCCCCGTGCCGGTGGTGCGGGTCTGAGCGAGCGTCGGACCGCTCACTGCGCACCGCGGCCGGGCGCCTGGTGGGCCCCAGGGTCGGGTGCAGGTCAGGGCATCGCCAGAGGCGGAACCTTCGAGGCCCTGTAGACGAACCAGTTCTGGTCGTCGTCGTCGACGGCGAGACGCCACACGACCTCGGCTGCGTCTGTGCCCTCGGGAACCGCCTCGACCACCCAGGGACGACCCTGGCGGCGGCCGCCGTGGGCCACCAGGACGTTGCCGTTGGCCAGCAGGTCGGCGTCGCCCACGAAGGGGCCGAACACAGGGTTCCCGTCGTCGTCAGGGGTGACCCACTCCCAGGCCAGGGAGAACTCGGGAACGCTGCCAGAGCGGTCGATGTCGTAGCGGACCGCCCGGCTGGCGGGGCCGGGTGGCGCGGGGCCGTCGAGGGGCTCGGGGCGGTTGTTGCCGTTGTCGTAGACCAGCAGCGAACCGTCGTCCTCCCACTCGGGGGCGTGTTGTCCGTATGTCCACGCCGAGGGGTCGGCGCCGACCAGTGCTGCGGTACCCGACGGTCCCGTCGACCACAGGACCTCCCCGGAAGGACCGGCCTCGTCGGCGCGGTAGCGGAACGCCAGCAACATGTCGAGGTGGCGGATGGATACGACCACCTCGTTGGTGGACTCGTCGACCAGCACGGCGTTGGCGTGGCTCCAGTCGCCGGCGTCGGGCGCCTCGGGGAAGAAGGGATCGGGGACCACGGCCTCACAGAAGGCCCAGCCGGGAAGCTCGCGGGGGTCCACCATGTCGGCCAGGGCCCAGCGATCCTCGACAGCCCCGGTGGCTCGGTCGAAGATCACGATCTCGTCGCTGACGAGCTGGTAGCGGCCCTCGAAGGTCGCCGGGTCTTCCTCGCACTGAGGCGAGGTGAACCCGTCCACCTCGACCAACTCGGGAACCAGGGTCACGATGCGCCCGTCCCCGAGGTCGGTCAGCTCGTGGTGGAACTGGTGCACCTCAACGGGTACGACCAGCTCGGGATCGTCGCCCACGAGAGGTCGACCGAAGCCGTCGGTGCTGCGCTCGGCCACCCGGTCGGTGACGTACTCGCGCACGGTGCGGCCCATCAGGTCGACCTCGCGGCCGCCTCCGGCCCGGAAGAGCATCAAGACGGTGCCTTCGGTGGTCATCGAGACCTGGTCGATGGTCTGGGTCGAGTCGTAGTACCAGACCACCTCGCCCGCCTCGTCCAACGCGAGCGCGAAGGACTCTCGGTCGTGGGCGACCGGAGGTGGGGGCTCTTGGCCTTCTTCCGGGAACGAACCGAGGCGTCCCACGTTCAGGAGGATGACCCCCGGCTGGACGCTGTCCGGGTCGCTCTCCACCGCCAGGGGCGGGGCGTCGGGCGGCAGAGGTCCGGCTACCACCTCGACAGTGGTGGTAGCCGCGGCACCCGAGTCGCTACCCGAGGTGGTCGGGTCGGGCGGCAGGGCGGTGAGGGTGGCGGTGTAGGTGCGGTCGGGACGCATGCCCACGACAGCAAGCTCGTGATCGGTGCCAGGTTCGGTGGGCGGCACCTCCACGCGATGGTCGCCGCTGACCAGTTCGGCTGACACCACGGCCGGTTCTTCGGTCGACACCTGGATCCAGGCGCTGAGCGGGCTGTTGTCGTTGGCCACGACACTGGCTGCACCCATGGTCACCCGGTCCGGCGTCGGATCGGCGTCTTCGCCGGAACCAGCGCTGGTGCAGGCGGAGAAGACCACCGTCAGTGCAACCAGAGCCCCGCACGGGATTCGACGGTCGCGCATGTGCCATCCTCGCACGTCGGGGCCATCACCTAGGCTCATCCCATCACGCCCACGGAGGTCCGTCATGCCCGCCCTACATCTCGGAGAGCTGCAACTCACCAGCCCGGCCTTCACCCACGGGTCCCGCATCCCCGACCGGCACACCTGCAACGGCGAGGACGTCTCGCCCGAACTGTCATGGACCGGCACGCCTGACGGTACGGTCGAGTTCGCTCTCGTCTGCCACGATCCGGACGCACCGCTCACCGACGGGTTCACCCACTGGGTCGTCTCGGGTATCCCCGCGGACTCCATCGGGATACCCGAGGGCGGAGGTGGCGCCTGGAACCAGGGCACAACCGACTTCGGGGCCCAGCAGTACAACGGCCCCGCACCACCTCCGGGGCACGGCCTGCACCACTACTTCTTCCACCTCTACGCCCTGAGCGGTCGGGTCGAGGCCGACGCCGTTACCACCCGGGCCGACCTCTTGGCCCGTATCGACCCGCTGATCCTGGTGCAGGCTCGCCTGGTGGGCACCTACGACCGCTGACCGGATCCGGGGTCACTCTGGCCTCGACGGCTCAGGCCGTAGGTTCCTCGTTCCCTTCCATGCCGGCCCTGTCGGCAGCAGTCGGTTCGGCGGTCGGCAAGGCGTTCGCCCCGTCCGGCGCTGCGGCCCGGTCCGGCGTGGCGGGCACGACGAGGCCGGCCGCGTCCAGAGTGCGGACCGCCAGAGTGTGTCCCAGTTCGATCATGTCCGACGCCCGGTGAAAATCGAGGCTTCGACAGGCGTCCTTGGGAATGGAGACCAGCACGTCGGGGGGATAGCCGGCCAGGCGGTAGCGGGTCAGCACCGCCTGCATGGCGTCGATGGACTGGGTCATCACGTCCAGCTTGCCGAGACCCTCGGGTAGGGCGTGCAGGCCCCCTTCGACAACCACCGCTGGCTCTGGGTCCGCTCCCTCGTCGCCGACCTCGCCGTCACGACGACCCGAACCAGCATCGACGTCCTCACCACCACCGAAGCGACCCAGGACCGAGCGGATCATGTCGCGGTCGAGCAGACTGGCTGCGCTGCGCCGGAACCGGTCACCCCACTCCTCCACCGGCCGCTCCTCTGCGGTGGCCTGCTCGGGGGGCCCGTCACCCACTTGGGCGTCCTGGGGCTCTCCGGCCAGGGACACGGCCACGGTCAGGTCGGCATGAACGGCTGAGGTCGGCGCGATGGGCACCGGGTTGGTGAGCCCGCCGTCAGCCAGCAGGCGGCCGTTGAGCATGATCGGCGTGACGATGGTGGGGATGGCGATCGAGGCGCGCAGGGCCATGTCCAGGGGACCTCGCTGGAACCAAACCTCACGCCGGGTGAGCAGGTCGGTGGCCACCGCGGTGAAGGCCACGGGGAGGTCCTCGATCTGGGCTCCGGCCACCAGTTCCCTCACACGGCTGAAGATCTTCTCGGCCCGGATGGCGCCGGGAGCGGAAAGGGAGAGGTCCAGGAGCCGCAGGACGTCGAGTTGGTGCAGGTCCACGGCCCAGTCGCGGAACTCGTCGAGCGCGCCGGCGGCGTGGACACCCCCGACCAGAGCTCCCATGGACGAGCCGGCGATGGCGACCAGCTCGACGCCCCGCTCGGTCAGTGCGTCGATGACCCCGATGTGGGCGTAGCCCCGCGCGCCGCCGCTCCCCAAGGCCAGGGCCACCCGCAGGGGTCGCCTGATGCGCGACTCCATTCCACGATGGTAGGGAACCCGGGGGCCCGTCTCGGACCGGGCCGCTGTTCCGTGTTGGATAGCGTGAGGCGACCCCGAGGAGGACCCGTGGCGAAGACGACCGATTCCCGACCCCCCAACCTGCTGGCCCGCCTGGCCATGGGCTCACTGCTGAACGTTGTGGGCACCGCGCACTTCGTTTCCCCCGCCAAGTTCGACGCCCTCATCCCCGAGGAGCTACCGGCCCCCAGGTTCTGGACCTACGCGTCGGGGGTCACCGAGGTCGGCCTGGGATCCGCACTCCTGCTGCGTCCCACCCGCCCGGTCGGCTGGCTGGTGGTGGTACTCCTGTTGGCCATCTTCCCGGCCAACATCAACCAGGCCGTTCGCCAGGTCGAGATCCCCGGCACACCCACGCCGCCCCGTTGGGCGCTGTGGGCCCGCCTCCCCCTCCAGGCGGTGATGATCTGGGCGGCGCTGGCGGCTACCCGGCCCCCGATCTCCCCCGCATCCCGCTGAGGTATCCACGAGGGGTTCACATTTCGCTCACATCACCGGGGCATGCTCGTCGGGTGCAGCGCAGCCGCAGTACCCGCTTGGCGGTGAACCCATCCTCTCCACGTGTCGCGGCGCGGGCCGTGGTGCTCGCCCTGTCACTGATGGCTGCCGGCTGTGCAAGCCAGAGCGGCGGTTCAGGGGCGGTTCCCGACGCGATCGCAGCACCGACCACCTCGCCTCCGACCACCTCGCCTCCGACCACCTCGCCGCCGACCACCTCCGATTCGCCCGCTGACCCGGGGTGCTCCACTGACGGGGCCGGTGCGGCAGGCTCCACAGGCGCAACAGAGGTGGATCTCCACCGAGACCTGGTCTATGCCGCACTTCCCGAGGTCGACCCCGAGCTGTTGTCACTCGACCTGGCCGTCCCCCGACCGGCGGGGGGTTGCGGCCCCGTACCGCTGGTGGTCTTCGTCCACGGAGGGGGGTTCCGGCGCGGTGACAAGGCCCGCGCCGTCGACGGCCCCCACCACGTGGGCTCCTCGGACACGACAGTGTCGGACAAGGTGGCGTGGGCGACCGGTCACGGGTGGGCGTTCGCGTCGGTGAACTACCGGCTGATGGGTGATCCTCGTAGCGGGTCGTTGCCTTCCGCCTGGCCCGGAGAAGCCGAGGACGTGGCCGCGGCTCTGGCCTGGTTGACCGGCCACGCCGGGGACTACGGCATCGATCCCGACCGCGTGGCGGTGATGGGGCACTCGGCGGGGGCGTTCCTGGCAGCCCAGGTCGGTGCCGACGAGAGCCTGATGACCCGAGCCGGTGGTGACCCCACGAGCCTGGTGTGCGTGGTCCCGATCGACATCGGGGGGTACGACCTCACCACTCTCGTCGACCAGGACACGACCGGACTGTGGCCGGCGATGTTCCCCGATCCCGAGCACTGGGCACAGGCCAGCCCCCAGTTGCGCATAGCCGAGCGCTCCCCGGCCAACGACTGGCTCATCGTGACCCGGGGCCTACCGGCCCGCCAGGCGATGGCGGCGGCAATGGCCGACGCCGTGGTGGCCGCGGGTGGCACGGCCGAGGTGCTCGCCGCCGATCCGCTGACCCACAACGAGGCCAACGCGGTCATCGGGAGCACCGACGACCGCGTCGTCACGCCCACCCTCACCCCGTTCCTCGCCGAGTGCTTCGCCGACCCGTCGCAACCCGACCCTTGACGGACCGTGCCTTCAGCGCCGGCCGGCGTGGCGGCGCACCCGCACGAGCATGCGGACCATCTCCTCGGCCAGCTCGGGCGGTGCCGCCAGGGGGTTGTTGTAGAGCACGTACTCCTTGGCCACCAGCGTGGCCAGGTAGTCCAGCAGTGCCCGCTCGTCCTCTTTGACCAGCAGGTAGTCGCCGTGACGGTCGTTGAAGAGCACCACACCTCGGTCGGCGTCGAAGCGGCTGCGATCCTCGCCAGGCGTGGGATCCGCCTCCAGGGACGGAAGATCCCCGCTGCGGCGTCGGCGGGCATCGGGCTGCGCAGGCTCGGGATCCGTCGGCGGGGGGGTTTCGCCCAGAGGTTGGCTGTCACCCAAGCCGGCCAGCGGTGGTGGTTCCCGTTCGGGGATCCCGGGGCCCGCTCCCTCGGGTGACTCGCCCGCTCCGGGGGGCCACTCAGGATCCTCCTCCCCGCCGCCGGCCTCGCCCCGATCGGCGTCAAGCAAGCCTCCTTCGCCGGGGTTGTCGCCCACCGGGGCCCGCATGGGGTTGTCCAGGTCGGCCAGCTCCTTCAGTACGCGGCTGAAGATGCGCCGTACGGCGTCGTTGAGCCGGTCGGCGGTCTGCTCGTCCAGCTCGCGGTCCAGCCTCTCCAGGGTTCGGGTGACCGCAGGTTCCACGGCGGCCAGCGCGTCGAGGAAGACGGGGAAGGCCTCCCGGTCCCGGAGGATGGCCCGGCGTCCGGCTGACTGCTGGAGCGCGGCGAAGGCCACCTGACCACTGACCCGGTCGGTGCTCCAGGGAGGTCCGTCCAGCTCCTCCAGCTCGGCAAGGTCGTCGATGATGGTGGTACCGGCGCGGCCCACGACCGACACCCGGCGCCTACCACCACCGGGAGGTGCCACGTAGAGGGAGAACTCGATGCGTCCCCACAGCGTGTGACGCGCGGGCAGGTGCAGCTTGATTCCCTCAGGCTTCTCGGGCGTGACCAGCTCAGAGCGCTTGCCTTCGACCACCTCGAGCTCGTAGTCGCCGTTGGCCAGTGCCGCACCCCGGCGCACGCGCAGGTAGTCCACGACCTTGCGTTGGGTGAGCATCCGCAGCACCTCGGGGTCGAGGTCGCCGAGGTACACGGTCGTGCCCGGCACCTGACGGGCCCGTGAACTGCGGCGCTCCCGCCCCAGCGCCGCGGTGGCCTCGCCCCGACGCAGCGTCAGTGTCCAGGTCTCGTCACTGTCCTCGGCCCGGGAGACCACCTCGCAGCGTCCGCCGAGCTGCTGGAACGCCAGGATGCCGATGGCCTTCTCACCCAAGGTGCGATCGTCACCGGCCTTGGACGACTCGAAGAGGCTGCGGGCAACCTCGCGCAACCGGTCAGGAGACATGCCCCGGCCCGTGTCGTCCACCGCGATGAGCGGGTGGGCCCCGCGTCGGCGCAGCACGACCCGGATGCGACCGCCCCGACGGTCCAGCTCCGCGTACTCGTCGGCTGCGTTCGACACGAACTCGTTGAGGGCGTCCTTGGGGTCCTGGTAGGCCTGGCCGGTGACGAGGACCGCCTTGGCCAGGTTGCCGATGCGTAGGCGCACCGTCTCAGCTCCCGAGGCCCGGCCCTTCTTGCGGCGCGGGCGGCTGGTGCGGGAAGACCCGGTCGACCCTGCAGTGGGCATGGTCGACGATGCTAGGCCTGTCTCGCTCTCGCCATGGACCGACAGATCGAGTCATGGCGGGTGGGCGCGGAACGGGCGATGGCGGGCCATGATGGGGCCCGGAGCAAGCATGGCCGAGATCCCCGCCGACGTCGCCCAGCCCTTCGTGGAGCTGCCATGGGTTCGATTCCTGGGAATCGAGATGATCTCGGCGGAGCCCGGACGGGTCACCTTGGGGATCGATCCACGACCCGAGCACCACAACCAGAACGGCACCGTCAACGCACCGGTGATGTTCGGCCTGGCCGAGGCCGCAGGAGCAGCCGCCTTGGTCATGGGGTTCCTCGACCTGCTGGGTACGACCTACAGCGTTGTGCGCCACGCGGAGATGCACTTCCTCGCTGCCGCCCGAGGACCGATCACCGCCACAGGCACCGTCGACCCCCAGGAAGTGGACAGGGTTCGTTCCCTGGTGGAGTCGGGTGAGGCGGTGGATCTCCCGATCCCCGTGGAGGTGCACGACCGGGAGTCACGCACCGTCGCCCGGATCGACATGGTCATGGCAGTCCGGGCGCTGCGTGACACAGCAGACTGAGGTTCGTGACGGTGCGTGTCATCTGGTCCCAGGCAAGCCGCGTGCGTTCACCCTGAGCCGCCGCTGGCAGTGGTGCGAGTGGGACCCCGGAGACACGGAGTTGTGCCGATGGCCGACCCGACACCTCTGTTGGCACCGCGCTTCCAACGGACAGCCCCATCCAGGGGTCAGATCGTCTCCACCCGGACGTGGTCGGCGTGCGTCGCGAGTGCGCGGAGATCTCCAGGATCACCGGTGAGCACGCGTCCGGCCGGTTCGGCGAACGCGATCACGAGTGCGTCCACAGCCGAGCCCCGCTTCGCGCGGAATCGCAACAGGGCGGCGCGACGTGCTGTCTTCTCCGGGAACTCGGTGATCAGATCGCAGGTCTTGAGAAGACGGTTCGTGTTCGCGTCCCGCCCCGGACGTCCGGTAACCGATTCGACGACCACGACCGATGGAACGGCCGGAGGCCAGAGTCCATCGCGGCGGAGGACGCTGATGATGGCGGCCGTCTGTCGATCTCGGCGCGCGAGTCTCGTGACAGCGCCACTGTCGAGCACCAACACGGCTCAGCTGGCGCGATCGGTCGCGTGGGCAGCGAGCTGCCGTGCGATGGCCTCAGCCCGAGCGATCTCGTCTGGTGTCGGTTCGCCCACCTCGTCGATCAACTCGGTCAGGTAGGCGTCGGTCTCATCGAGAAGCGACTGGCGGCGCAACTCTGCACGTACCGCCTCCTGCAGGAGCTCCGACGCTGGAAGGCCGCGCTCCTTCAATTCGTCGTACAGGTCGTCGGGCAGGTACACCTGCATCCGCGGCATACGCCTAACTATACACACTGCGCTCGATCGCGTAAGGGGATGGCTTTCCGACTCGTGAGGTTTGAGATGTCGGTCCGGATGGCGAGGTCAGCGGTCCAGAATCACCGCGAGGTCGAGCTCGCGAGCGTTCTCACCGACATCGAAGCGATCGAGGGTGCGGTACGAGGCACCCTCTGGGTCTCGGTGGCGAACCAACTCCCCGGCTTCAGGGCGCGGATCGATCAACCACACCTCGGGCACACCCGCCTTCGCATAGGCGATGAGCTTGGCGCCACGATCGTGGGCCTGCGTGGTGACACTCACCTCCACGATCAGCTTCACAGCGGAGACCGGAATCGCGTCATCGGGCTCGAAATGGGCCCCGACCTCGACCACGTACACATCCGGGTCGACCATCGACACCGGACTCAGCCGTACGCTCCCGGCGTTGAACGTCGTCTCGTCCGGGAACAGCGCGTCCAGCTGGCGAAACACACGCATCACGGTGCTCGTATGGCGGTTGAACTCTGGTGTCACGTCGTACACCACTCCCTCGATGAGCTCGGTTGATTGCCAACCGAGTTCACGAACGATGCGGATGTACTCGTCGACGGTCACACGGTGGATGTCTGCTGCGACGGTCACGGGCCTCACCTCGTTCGAATGAATGTGCTCGGGGAAGCAAGCTCATCGTCCCACGGAACCAGACGAAGACACAATCGTTCCGGCGCCACGCGTCGGGCGTTGGAAGGGGATGGCTTCGCGACTGCTGAGGTTCGTGACGGTGCGCGTCATCTGGTCCGCACCCAGCCCCCCTTCCCACGCCGTGCAGTACATGTTGATCGGGGGTGTCGCAGCGCTGCTCCACGGCGCTCGACGGCCGACGCTCGATCCCGACCTCCTTCCAGGCTCGGATCACGAGAACCTCAACCCCCGTCCTCCCGATTTGTGAAGTTCGTGACGTCGATCCGCGAACGCTGTCCGCGCTTGAAGATCGCCACTACATCGAGCTCGCGTGCGTTCGCGTCGACGGTCATGCGATGGATCTCTTGTGCGACGGCAGCGACGCTGAGTGAGCTCTTCCGCGAGGGTCAGGTGCCCTTGTAGTTGAGGACCTGGTGCAGGGTGTGCACCACCTCCACCAGGTCGGCCTGGTCGGCCATCACCTGGTCGATGTCCTTGTAGGCGGAGGGGATCTCGTCGAGCAATGCCTGGGCGCGGTCGGCCTGCCAGACCGTACCGGCCATCCGATCGGCCAGCTCGGTGGCGGTGAACAGCTTCTTGGCCTGGGTCCGGCTGTGGCGACGGCCGGCACCGTGCGAGCACGAGTGCCAGGACGCGGCGCTGCCCCTGCCGGCCACGATGTAGCTGCGGGTCCCCATCGACCCCGGGATCACCCCGAGATCGCCGGTGTCGGCCTTGATGGCCCCCTTGCGGGTGATCCACAACTCGACGCCGTCGTGGACCTCGCGCTGGGTGAAGTTGTGGTGGCAGTTGATCCTCCGGGTCTGGCGCCCCGCTCCGACGAAGGCCACGACCTCCCGCAACGCGGCGTCCATCATCTGGTCGCGGTTGGCCCAGCGCGTAGTCCTGGGCCCAGAGCATGTCGGTTATGTAGGCCTCGAACTCGGGGGTGCCTTCGGTGAAGTAGGCCAGATCGGGGTCCTCGAGGCGCAGCGCCAGGTGCTTGGCCAGGCTGCGGGCCCGGGCGATGTGCTGTTGGGCCAACTGGTTGCCGATGCCCCGGCTGCCCGAGTGCAACACGATCCAGACCCGGTCGCGCTCGTCGAGGCAGATCTCCACGAAGTGGTTGCCCGAACCCAGCGTGCCGAACTGGCGGGCCGCGGTCACCACCTGCTTGCCAGCCAGGTCGGTGGCAGGCCGGTTGGCGCGGAGCCAGCGGTCAGCTGGCCGGCGTACCCGGTCGTGACCCTGGCCGACGCCCGCGGGGATGACCGACTCGAGGCGCGACGAGCAGTGGCCCCAGGTCGTCGGGCAGCCGGGACGCGACCAGGTCGAGCTCGGTGGCGATCATGCCGCAGCCGATGTCGACGCCCACCGCAGCGGGGATCACCGCCTCGCGGGTCGGGATGACCGATCCCACGGTGGCGCCCAACCCCACGTGGGCGTCAGGCATGAGGGCCACGTGGCCCGCCACGATGGGCAGGCGCGCCGTCTTCTCGGCCTGGCGGACGGTGCCGGCGTCGATGTCGCTGGCCCAGGAGATGAGCTTGTCGTTGATCGCGGTGGGCATGGCCCTGATCCTTGGGGCGTGGAACGGACCCACCGGTCTACCCGCCGGTGAGTCCCTGCCCACAAGGGGTTTGCGTCGTGCGCCGTCGCGCGCCGGCGTGCGGGCTCAGGCCCCGGTGGCACCCACCGCCGTCTCCTCCTCCCGCAACAGGGGCGGAGTGAAGCGGCTGGGGCAGACGCCCCCCTTGTCGGCGTAGAAGGCCCGGACCAGGTCCATGTCGGCCACCACGTCTTCGGTGGGGTGGAAGGAAGGTCCGAACCCGCCGGTGCGGGTGGGGCCGTCGAGGAAGGTCAACACGATGGGGATACCGGCGTCGGCCGCGATCCGTCGGAAGCCCGACTTCCAGTAGGTCCGCTTGGACCGTGTCGCCTCGGGGGGGATGACGATGGCGCTGACCGAACCGGTGGTGGCCATGGCAGCGACCGTGTCGGCCAGACCGGCCGGGTTCTCGCGATCCACCGCGATGCCGCCGATACGGCGGTACAGGGGCGCCAGGGGACCCCAGAACATCTCTTTCTTTCCCAACCAGACCGGCCGGAGCCCGCTGTGCCAGGCCATGGCCAGCATGAGGGGGAAGTCCCAGTTGGAGGTGTGGGGCGCGGCCACCAGCACGCAAATCGGATCTGACGGCGGCTCGCCGACGATCCGGTAGCGGGAGATCCGAAGGACCATCCGGGCGAGGAAGCGTCTGATCGGCCAGACCCTAGCGCCCCACGGCTGCCTCCGTGAACACCGAGCGTGGTGAAACAGCCACCGCTGGTGCGTGATGATGTCGCGGTGTCCCGGACCCACGACCGGCTACCCCTCACCGCCCGGATGGCCCGCGCCGCGCTCGGCCACCCCACGCCGTTCCTGGCGGTCCTGGGTGCGGGAGGGGAGGTCTGGTGCGACGGTCGCCGGTTGCACCCGGCCATGCAGCTTCTGTGCGCCCTGGCCGAACGCACCGAGCGGGGCGGAGACGACCCCGAGGCCCGCCGCCGCGAGATGCGGAACCTGGTCCGGCTGTCCTCGCCGGTGATCGGCGGTGTTCGGGTCGTCGACCGCACCATCGCCGGTCGGAGCGGGCCCATCCCCGTTCGGATCTACCGCCCCTACGGCGCCGGTGACGACCTGCCCGCCCTGCTCTACGCGCACGGAGGGGGCTTCGTGGTGGGTGATCTCGACACCCACGACCCCACCTGCCGCCTCCTGGCCCGCCGGGCCCGGGCCGTGGTGGTGGCCGTCCACTACCGCCTGGCGCCCGAGCATCCCTTCCCGGCCGCGGTCGATGACGTGGTCGACGCCTACATCTGGGTCCGGGATCACCCCACCGAGCTGGGAGCGATCCAGGGGGTGGTGGGCGCCATGGGCGACTCGGCCGGGGGCACCCTCGCCGCCGTGCTGTGCCTGGAGGCCCGCCGCTTGGACCTGCCCCAGCCCACGGTGCAGTGCCCGGTCTACCCGCTGACCGACATGCGCCTGGAGGCGCCGTCCTATGACACCTTCGCCACTGGGTTCTCCTTGACCCGCGAGGGCATCGAGTGGTTCCGTGACCGCTACACACCCGACCCCGCCACCTGGGACGACCCTCGGGTGTCACCCTTGCGCGCCGGCGACCTCGACGGTCTGGCGCCCACCCTGGTGGTCACCGCCGGCTTCGACCCCCTCCGCGACGACGGGACGGCCTGGGTCGAGGCGCTGCGGGACGCCGGGGTGGCGGCAGTCGAGCGCTGCTTCGACGACATGATCCACGGCTTCCACGCCATGCTCGCCCTACCCGACGCGGCCGACGCCGCCGCCGAGGTGGACGACCGGGTGGGACACCTGCTGCGCCACCCGCCACGGGCCTGACCGCTCGGGCCAGGCGCTGCCGGCGCGGCGGTGCTGGCCCGGCGCCGCGAGCCCTGCCGGGAGCTCGGTCGCCCGCTCCAGGCCGCTGGACAGGCGCCTGTTCAGTCGAGCTTGGCGCCGAGGGCCAGGAGCCCGTCCTGCAACTCGGAGACCTCAATGGCGTTCAGGTCACCGCCCGCGTCACGGGAAGCCAGATGGGCGGCCAGTCCCGCGGCCTGACCCATGGCCAGGCACGGTGCCATCACCCGGGCTGAAGCCAGGGCGTGGTGGTCGGCGGAGATGCAGCGACCCGCCACCACCAGGTTGGCCACCCCCTGAGGGCGCAGGGAACGGAACGGGATCTGGTAGGTGGTGGACGGCTCCAGGAACCGGTACTCGGTGGACCGGCCACCGACGTGGTACTCCTGGGGCCAGGCGCAGGCGGTCACCGCGTCGTCGAAACGGGCGCCGGAGGTGACGTCGTCGCCGGTGAGGGTGTAGTCGCCCACGACGTGGCGCGTCTCGCGCACACCGAGCTGCACGGCGGTGTCGGACAGGAACGACGACTCGAAGCCCGCGACGTGGTCGACCAGGAAGCAGGCGGCCTCCTCGGCCAGCCGCCGGCCCTCCAGCTCACCCCAGGTGGCCTGGCGGGGATCGGTGGTGTCGATCGGGCTGCCGTCGGGGTTGGCCACCCGAGTCATGGCGCCGAGGAACTCGCCGGGCCGGAACGTGGGGATCACCGCTCCTCCGTCGCGGAGAGGTGGTCACCGTGGGCGGCGATGAGACCGGGCAGCGAGGCGTTGGCGGTGAGCACGGCGGAATCCTCGACGTTCTCGAGGACGAACTGCATCGAGGCGAACTGGCGCAGCCCCGAGCCGCCGGTCTCTGTGTGCACCCCGGCGAATGTGCTGACGTCGGCGTCACCGGTTGCGTCCACGAACACCGACCCGGTCACGGCTCGCAGGCCCCGCTTGGTGGCCACCACCAGGGCCCGCACGCCGGTCTCGTCCACCACCACGTCGGCCACCGGGGTGTGGAGCAACAGGTCGATGCCGGCCTCGCCGGTGATCATGTGGTCGAAGAGGCGCTTGGCCGCCCACGGCTGGTAGAGGAACACCGCCGTCTGCTCCTTGAACGGGATCGGCCCCATACCCGCGCCCGCCGCCGCCAGCGCGTCGGTGACCTCCGCGGCGATCCCACCCACGCAGGGCTCGAACGCGGGCGCGTCGGCAGTACCGGTGTTGAGGTAGAGCCCGCACACCGACCCCACCGATGCGGCCGTGAAGTTGCCGCCCAAGAAGCCGTAACGCTCGACCAGCACCACTCGGGCACCGGCCCGGGCCGCGGTCAGGGCGGCGCCGAGGCCTCCGGGGCCCCCGCCCGCCACCACCACGTCGGCGTCCGCGATCACCTCTAGGTCCCGAGCAGCCATGCGCATCCCCGCACCCTACCGGTGGGACGCGAGGCCACGCCGGGCGACACGCCGGCCGCACGAGACCGGATGTCGGCAACTCGGTGGCGCCTAGGTGGCTGCGCTTGGAAGCCTCTGGGGCATGCCCGTTCATCCGCCGCAGGTGCGCCGGTTCGTGCCACCTCCCGACGAGCAAGTGACCGCGTCCCGGGCGGCCTTCGAAGCGCGTCGCGCCGAAGAGGAGGCGGCCCGTGTGGCGGCTCGCCCGGCGCGCCGCGCAGCGATCCTGGCTGGGCCCGCCCTGCGTGATGTGCAAGCTGCCGTCGACTGCCTCTGTTCATGCCACCCCCGGCCCGCGAATGGCGACCTCCACGACGGAGGCCAGTCCTGTCACTGCCAGGAGACAGAGGCCGAGCGGGCCTCCCACGCGCAGTCCTTCCGCGAGATGTTGACCGCGCTGGCGGAGACATCGGAAGAAGCGGAGCGCTTCGGTCGGGACCGCCAGGCGCGTTTCGATGCCGAGGCCCGAGTCCTCGGGGTGGAAGCCCGAATCCAGGTGGGCGCGGCCCCGTTCGTGATCTCCGGCATCTGCGACGGGCGTGGCTTCTACCTCCGCGAGCGCCACGGTGTCTACCGGGTGACGATCTCCCCCGATCACGACCCCGGGGCAGACGCGTGGGCGGCTGATCCGACCGAGACATCGATCGACATCGCCGCCGGCATTGAAGGGGAGCTGGAGGAGGACGGGAGGTTCTCGCCGGCTGCCGCCCTCCGGGTCGCGGTCCGGGCCGTCCGGACGGCGCTGGCCCGCAACCGCTGCGCTCACCGGCGGGTCGGATCCGATCCCTACTGCCCGAGCTGCGGCGTGCCGCTGGCAGAAGCCGACGCATGGCGCTGGTCGCCGGAGAAGCAAGCACCGACCTAGGCGCCAGATCGCTTGGGGCAGGACCGGACGAGGGCAGCAGTTCCCGCCGCGAGTTCGTTACAGGGGAAGCGGGCCCGGCGGGGGCGGCGTGCGCATGTGACGGCTGAGATCACCGATCAGGTCAGGGCGGACGCTGCGCTCCCGGAACCACCACCGGTCGTCGAGCCGTTCGAGGCGGTCGAGGTAGCGGCCCACGAAGACGGCCCGAAGCGGGAAGTCGACCAGCGCCTGCCAGACCGTCACATAGGAACGGACCTGGGCCGTCCCCGCCACCGGGTCGAGATCGATGTTGACGTTGGTGATGCAGTGGCGGGTGTGGGGGAGGCCGTCGTAGAGCAGGATGTTCTGCTCGCACCAGCGCCGCACAGGCTCGGCGCCCGGTGGTTCTCCCGCGGTCCCGAACCACGTTCCGTGGGTGAAGAGCTCGCCGAAGGCAGCGAAGTCACCGGCGTCGAAGCACTCGGGATACGCCGCCAGCAGGTTGGTGATGGCGACGTGATCGCAGCAATCCATGGCTCCCCCCGTCATGGCCGCTCCTCAGCAGTTGTGTGCCGGAAGATCGCGCCGTCGAGCGTCTGCTCGGGCACTAGGTTCGGGCCGCCCCGGCGATCCGGGCCCATGCCCAGCGTAGCCAGACCAGGACCGTGATCCCTCTGCCCAGTCAGGAGGCCGTGGCGACGGGCCAGATCCGGCGATCAGATCAGGGTCTCCAGCAGTTGCGCCCCGGTCACCGGTCACCGGTCAGCGTGAGCCGCCAGGAGCGCCTGGAACTCGGGTTCGGTCAGCTGCTGAACGCCGGAGGAGACGACAGCCGGGTCGGGGACCGTGTCCGGCGGCGGCGTCAAGCGGACGACGCCTCGCCACGGCGTGAAGCTCCTGTTCTCGGTCTATCTGTTGCCAAGGTATCTATGGTTTATCACCTCCTGATAAACCATAGATAGGTTTGCTACACTTCCGCGGTGGATCCAAGGCGTAACCCATACACGCCGAACGCTGGGGCTCGCCCGCCGCTCCTGGTCGGTCGTGACGATCAGCTGGAGACGTTCGACCTGCTGCTCGCACGCCTGCTCGATGGCTACGCCGAGCAGTCGATGATCATCACGGGTCTCCGCGGTGTGGGCAAGACGGTGTTGCTCAACGAGTTCCGCTCGCGAGCAGAGACGGCCGACTGGGCCGTCGTCGAGGTCGAGGTCTCGAAGCATGACGACTCGACCTTTCGGCTGATCATGGCTCGGGAGTTGCGCCGGGCGCTCTTCTCCATCGCTCCTCGGGCCCGATGGGCGGACAAGGCTCGCCGGGCTGCCGCGGCCCTGACCTCGTTCTCGCTGACCGTGGCGCCAGACGGGAGCATCGCGGCTGGCCTCGACGTGGAGTCGATCGAGGGTGTTGCCGACAGCGGGATGCTGGACGCGGACCTGACGGATCTGCTCGTTGCGCTCGGGGAGGCGGCCCAGGAGCACAACACCGGCGTGGTGTTCCTACTCGACGAGATCCAGTTCCTCAGTGTCGTCCAACTGGAATCCCTGATCGCAGCCATGCATCGGACAGTGCAACGGTCGCTGCCGATCACGCTCGTGGCAGCGGGACTGCCACAGATCCCTGAGCTCGCTGGTGAGGCCAAGTCATACGCGGAACGTCTCTTCAAGTTCCCATCGATCGGCAAGTTGTCGGCGACCGACGCTCGAGAGGCGTTGGCAGGGCCTGCATTGGCGCAGGACGTCAGCCTCGACGACGACGCAGTGGCAGTGATCGTCGACTACACCGAGGGCTACCCGTACTTCATCCAGGAGTTCGGCAAGGCGGTGTGGGACCTGGCGGACGGTCCGAGTGTCCATCGCGCTGACGCCGAAGCGGCCTTGGTGGTGGTTGAGGACAAGCTCGACGGGAGCTTCTTCCGCGTTCGCCTCGATCGCACGACGGACCTGGAGCGGGCGTACCTGAGAGCGATGGCAGAGCTGGGTCCTGACGCGCAACCGGCCGGCGAGGTCGCCGCGTTGCTCGAGCGCACCTCGCAGCAGTGCGGCCCGACGCGAGCGCGACTCATCGACAAGGGATTGCTCTACACGCCCAGCTTCGGGTTCGCGGCCTTCACCGTGCCGAAGTTCGATCAGTTCCTCAAGCGGACGGTCCCACTCGAGGTTCCACCGAAGCGGGCTCGGCGCGGCCCTTCCGGCTGACTGCCCAGTCATGCCGGGGCGACGCCTTCATCTCTGCCGCACAGTCGGCGCCGGTCCCGCTCTGGTGGATCGACGGCAACCACGAGGACCACGAGCGACTCGCGTCGGCGATCGACGCGGCGAGATGTCCGACCGAAGACGGAACCGTCGGGCTCGGCGGGAGCCTCTCGTTCGTTCCACGTGGCACACGGTTCTTGTGGGACGGCGTGACGGTCCTTGCGTGCGGGGGCGCGCACTCCATCGATAGGCGCACGAGGATCGACGGCATCAGCTGGTTCGACGCCGAGCACGTGACCGACGAGGACGTGGCGCGGTGCAGGAAGGGCGGTCATGCCGACGTGCTCGTGTGCCACGACGCGCCGACAGGATGGCGGATCCCTGGTCTGCCCTCTGATCGTGCGCTGCCCCGGCTCTGGCAGGTGGAACTCGCGGCTTGTCAGGACCATCGGAACCAGCTCGGGCGGATCATGGATGGCATCACGCCGTCCCTCGTCGTGCACGGGCATTATCACTCCAGCTACCAACGCACGCTCGGCACCGGCTGGGGTCCGGTCACCGTCGTGGGGTTGAGCGAGGACGGCGCCGCTGGGAACCTCAGTCTCCTCGAGTGCCGGTCCGGGGTGTGGACCGTCGAACCGATCTATGCCTACAAAGTTCAGTCCAGCGCGTAAGCAGCCTGTGACCTGATTTCCTAATGGGTGTCAAGGGTTTCTTGTTCACGGTGTGTGGGCGCGTTGAACTTGAGCCTTGGTGGCCGGGTGCTGGTGAGCGCTGGTTGTCGATGAATGTCGTCTAGACGGAGAGCCGCCCTCGGCGTGTCGTCTTGGAGCGGCGGCGGACCTCGTCGGGGACGGCGAGGTCGCTGGCGATGCGGGTGGCGGTAGCCCAGTCGATGGGGTTCCCGTCGAGGTCCCGGAGCTGGTAGGGCTCGTTGGTCTGCAGGACAGCCCAGGTGCGGCAGGCCAGCTTGCGGGCGACGGCGGTCGTCGCGGAGACGTGGTTGTGGCGACGTTCGACCATGAGCTTGCGGTAGTGGGCCGCGAGGTGGGGGTCGTGGCGTCGGGCGATGTTGGCGGCCTGGTAGTAGGCGAGGCGCAGTGCCGGTGGGCCCTCCTTGGTGATCTTGCGTGACGGAGCTGCGCTGAGCCCCGACTCCCAGTTGGAGGGATTGAGACCGATGAACGCTGCCGCGGCCTTGGCTGTGGGTAGGTGTGTGCCGTCACCCCACCATGCCCGAGTCGCGGAGGCACAGATCTCCCCGACGCCAGGGATGGTGGTCAACACGTCCTCGGGCCACGAGGCCCGCCACATCCCGAGGGCTTTGGTGGTGGTCGCGTGGTGTTTGGCGTCGATGGTGTTGATGTCGCTGATCAGCTCGGCGATCTCCCATGCCAGGGTCTCGAGGTCGAGGCGGTCCTGCCAGAACCCAAGCCATCCGCGGGCGGCGTCGCGGATCCGTTCGGCTCGTCGGGCGGGGTCTCGGTCTCGGCTGTGCGCGGCCACGATCTCGGTGATGGAGGAGACCCGGGAGCGGGCCAGGCTGTCCAGGCTGGGCCAACGACCCAACACCGGTTGGGCGATCTGGTGGCCGCCGCACGCCCGCCACAGATCCGGGAACGCCCAGGCACCCAACGCCCACAGCCGACACTCGGCGCGGTGGGCGTCAACGGTGAGGCGGTGGCGGCGATGGAGGGAACGCCGCAAGGCGATCACCTCCGCAGGGACCAGCGGCGAGGCCTGCACCCCAAGGACGTCCTCGCAACGGGTCAACATCTCCGCGTCGATCACATCGGTCTTGTTGCGACCAGCGATGGCCTCCCGCAACCGGGCCGAGTCCCGGGTGTGCGCGTACCCGAGCCGACACCCCGCGGCGTCGACCGCGTGGCTCAACGGGAGCCACGAACCCGCGGTGGGCTCGACCACCACCAAGGACCCGGCAAAGGGACCCAGACGGTCCGTCAGCTTCGCCAGACCGGCCAGAGTCGGTGCCACCCGGAAGTCCTCGCGGATCCCCGGGCCGCGGATGGCGACCTGGTGGTCAGCGACCACCGCGGCGTCGATGCCGATCGACACGACCCCGCTACCGTTGTTTGCTGTCATCGAGGGCTCTCCCTTCGATCACGGCGGTCGTCGGAACCACCTCTGCCAGCAAGCATCAAGCGGGTCCAGCGATCACCTCTGGTTGGTTGTCCGGGAGAGCCCTCGAGCACGCTCAACTCTCGGAATGTCTCCCGACACCACCCCGACCACGGACGGGTGGACCACGAAGCCCACCCAGCCATGTGATTCATACGGTGCACCGGGCTCCGACCTGCGGGTCACGACAAGCCCCACCAATTTCCTCAACCGGGTCTGCTCGGAAGACGGACCCCAGCGACGATCAGGTCAACGAGCCCGAAGCTCTGCGCTTTCACGTCACCGCTGGGATCCCTCCCGAGGCCACGCTACGTGACCACCCACCCGTCACCAGGAAGGCACCCCAATCAATACATGCATGTTCAGCGCGCTCGGAGGGACTCGAACCCCCGACCTTCTGATCCGTAGGCTGGCCTCGATGACCCTGACCGAGACGCTCGCGGGCTGGGCGAGCACCCTCACCCCGGCCGACGTGCCCCCACGGGTCACCGCGTATGCCCGCAGCCAAGTGATCTCCCAGTTGGCCGCCGCCCGCGCCACCCTGGCCCACCCGCTGGGCGCCCGTGTGGTGGCGACCTTCGGACTCCCCACCCAGGACGACCCCACCCGGGCGGCCACCTCGCTGGCCGCGCTCACCATGGCCCTGGACTTCGACGACACCGTCTACGCCGGTCATGTCACCCACTCCAGTGTCAACGTGGCGGTCAGCCACGCCGCCACACTGGGACTCGACGGCGCCGCCCTGCTGGCCGCGGTGGTGGCCTCGGGGGAATGCGCCGCCCGGGTCACCGCGGCGGCCACGCTGGGACCCCACCGGGGTCAGACCGCCGCCCACGCCCACCTGGTGGGAGGCCCCGCCGCCCGCCTGCACGCCGAGGGCGCCCCCGCCCAGCGCTGGGTGGATGCCTGGGGACTGGCCCTGGCGGCACCGCCGTGGTCGCTGCACCGCGCCTTCTTGGGTTCGGACGCCAAGGTGCTGACCGCTGCGGTCCCCGTACGGGTCAGCCTCGACGCCTGTGACGCCGCGGCCGCCGGGCTGCGCGGCGCCGCCGACATCCTGGAGCACCCCGACGGGTTCCTGGCCCGCTTCGCCACCCAACCCCTCCCCGAGGCGGTGACCGCCGGGCTGGGTGAGCGGTGGCACACCGAGACCACCTCCTTCAAGGTCTACCCGGGCTGTGCCTACCTGGACCCGGCCATCGACTGTGCGGTGGCCCTGCACCACCGGCTGGGAACGGTGCGGGCCGAGGAGGTCGACCGGGTGGTGGTGCACGCCGGTGTGCTGACCGTGGCGGTCGACGCACGGGCCTCCACTTACGTGCAGGGCCCCGACTCGACGGTGGCCGCCTTGAACTTCTCGGTGCCCTACAGCGTGGCCGTGGCGCTGCGCACCGGTGGTCTGGTCGCCGCCGACTTCGCCCCCCCGGCCCTCGACGACGACGACCGGTGGGCGCTGGCCGGTCGGGTGTCGGTCGTCCACGACGAGGACATCACCCGCCGGTCGCTGGTGGCCACCGCGCCGCTGGGCGAGGCGCTGCGCCAGGCCGGGCCCGAACGCGCCGGGGCGTGGCTGAGGTCCCAGGGCGGCGACGACGCGGCCGCCCTCCTCGACGGGTTGGGCGCGCCCTCCGCCGACTTCGAGCGCGCCGAGAAGGCCATCGGGGCGCGTGTGGAGGTCCACCTCGCCGGCGGCGACACCCTCAGCGAGACCCGCGACATCGCCCGGGGCGCGGCGGGCCCCGAGACCCGCCTCCACCACCCCGAGCTGGTGCGGGACAAGTTCATGGCCTGCGGTGGCCAAGCCGACGTGGCCGACACGCTGGACCACCTGGAGGAGCTGACGGCACCCGAGCTGGCCCAGGTCCTGCGCGCCGCCTTGTCCTGAGGTCCTCAGCCGGCGGCGGCGTGCGCAGGAGCCCAGACGGGCACGGCGCCAGCCACCACCTCCACCCCGAAGCCACCGGCTCCGCCATCCCAGAGGTCACCGTCCACCTCGCACACCAGGGGTCGGCCGTCGCTGCGGGCCAGGGTCAGCGAACGACCCTGGGCGTAGGTGACATCCGGGTGGCCGAGGTGTTCGCCGGTCATCACCAGGGCTGCCACGTCGATGAAGGCCGCCGTGTCGACCGCGGCCACCACGCACACGTCGAGCCGGCCGTCGTCGAGAACCGAGCGGGGCAGCAACTCGAAGGACCCGGCGCGGTGGCGGGCCCCGCCCACGGCCACCAGGCTGACCGGTCCCTCCACCAGCACCTCGCCGTCGACACAGACCCGGGCCGGGAAGGGGACGTGGTGCTCCAGTGCGGCCAGCGCGGCCGCGGCGTAGCGGTCGCGACCCTCGGGCCCCTCGGTTCCCACCGAGGCAGCAACCGCCTCGGCCACCAGTCCCGCGCTGACCCCCAACAGCGACCGCACACCGCCCGCCCCTTCCACAGCCCCGGTGTGGCCGGGTACGGGTGACGGCGACGGTGTAGCCGCCAGCAGGTCGAGGTGACGCACCCGAACGGGCCCCCCGGCAAGCCCGTCGCCGGAACCGTCGCCGGATCCCGCACCAGACCCCGTGCCGCAGCCGGCGGCGATCTCGGCGAGCACCTCGGGCCAGGGTCGATCCGCCCACAGCGCCCGGTACAGCGAGTTGCCCGTCCCCGCGGGGACGATCGCCAGCGGCGGCACAACCCGACCGGGCGAGGCCGGCACGCCACCCGCAGCCGCCAGGGCTTCGGCCACCGCTCCCACGGTGCCGTCGCCGCCCACGGCCACCACCGTCGTCCACGGCCCGGACCCCAGCTGTGCGGCCACCTCGCTCACGGTCCCAGAACGGTCGATGGGCGTCACCACCTGGGCCTCCCAGCCGAGGGTCGCCAGGTGCGATTCGAGCTCGGCGCCGAGCCCACGGGCCCCGCCCCGGGCCGCCGGGTTCACCACAACCAGCACCCTGGGCGCAGCCACCGGTCCCCTACCCCACCTGGTCGGCCAGCCGGGCGGCCCCGCGGGCGGCCAGCGCCATGATGGTCACCTGCGGGTTGACGTGGGTGGAGGACGGGATGATGGAGGCGTCCAGGATCCACAGTCCCGGCACGTCCCACACCCGACCCCAGGCGTCGACCACCGAGCCGGAGGGGTCCGCTCCCATCCGCGCCGTCCCCATGGGGTGGTAGGCGGAAACGTGCAGCTCCGAGCGCCGCCAGCGACCGGAGCGGATCCGGTCCACCTCCTCGGGGCCGGTGACGGCCTCCAGGCCCGGCAGCATCGGGTAGACGGTGGTGGCGCCGGCCGCGAAGAACACCTCGGCGGCCCGGGCGATGCCGTCCACCAGCCGTCCGGCGTCGCGCGCCGAGAGCCGGTAGCTGATCAGCGCCCCGGACCGCCCGACCGGCCGGACCCGCCCGTTGCCGGCGTCGCTGCAGATGGACCCGATCGACGCCACCCGCGGGTAGAGGCCCAGCAGGTCCTGGTCGCGCCCCCATCCCGGCAGCGACCCCGCCGAGTAGCCCAGACCCGGTGGGGGGAAGGTGGCCTCCAACAGGACACCGTCGGCGAGATGCTCGTCGACGTAGTAGCTCTGCATGGTGCCCCGCCAGGCCCACAGCTCCTCGTCGAACACGGCACTGGTTCCCGCACCCGGGTGGACCACCAGGTTGCGACCGAGCTGGCCCGACGCGGTGGCCAGGCCCTGGCGCAGCAGCAGCGCCGGGGAGAACACGGCTCCGGCGGCCAGCACTGTGGCCCGCGCCCGGACCCGCAGCTGCCCGCGGGGCGTGCCGGTGGCGGGATCGGCCAGGGTGGCCACCACTCCCACGGCTTGCCCCGCTTCGGTCCAGAGGCGTTCGACCCGGGCGTGGGCGACGATGCGGGCACCGGCGGCCGCCGCCGCGGGCAGGTAGGAGACGTGCATGGCCGTCTTGGCGTCGATGGGGCACCCGAACCCGCAGGTGCCGTGACCGTGACAGCCCCCGATGTTGCGGCGGATGGGACCCCCCGACCAGCCCAGCGCCTCCGCCCCCCGCCGCATCACCGCGCCGTTGGCTCCCAGGACGTCGTCGGGTACGGGTTGCACGCCCAGGGTCGCCTCGACGTCGTCGAAGACGGGGGCCAGGTCGTCGGGGGTGGTGGCCGGGATGCCCTGGTGAGACCAGGCGGCCAGCACGTCGTCGGGCGTGCGGAAGCAGGTGCCCGAGTTCACCACCGTTGTCCCCCCCACGGCTCGGCCCATGGGCAGCGAGATCGTGGGCGAGCCGAGCGCGAAGGTGAGCCCGTTGTCCCGGAACAGGCGCAGCATCTTGTCCACGGGTCGACTGGTGGTCTCGTCCTCGATCCGGTACGGGCCGCCCTCTTCGAGGACGAGCACCGACAGCCCGGCGGCGGCCAGGGTGGCGGCGGCCACCGCACCCCCGGCACCGCTGCCGACCACGACGACGTCGACCTCCACGTCGGGGGGCACGTCGGGCCAGGTGAGCACCGGAAGCGACTGACCCGGGGACCCGGCGGCACCCGCGCGCGTCTCCAGGGGTACCAGCGGCTCCCCGTCGTAGCCGATGGCGGCGGCCACGGTGGGCGCCGAGGCGTAGGCGATCTGCACCAGGGTCTGGAGCGCGGAGAACGCCTCGCGGCGGGGCCGTACGCGGCTGGGCGCGCTGCCCTCGATCCACCGGGCGCGCTCGTCGGCGGCCAGGCGGGTAAAGGTGGTGTGATGGCGGGACGCCAGTGGGGTGACGTCGAAGCCGGTGAGCATGGCCCGAACCGCCCGCCGGGACGCGGGCGTGAAGGTGGTGAGCCAGCGCTCGATCTCCTGAGGAACACCCACCTCGACCGCACCGGGAGCCACCGAACCGCCGGCGGGGACCATGGCGTCACAGATCGCGGCCAGGATCCTGCGCTCGCGGTCGCTCAACACGTCAGGCGCGTCCGGGTCACGGGTCACTGCGGCGGGTCACCGAGGCGTGTGGCGCACAGGCGGCGCACGAACGACTCGGCGAAGTCGATGGACACGAGCAGGCCGTCGAGGTCCATGTTGTCGGCGGTGTCGCTTTGGTGGTGGTAGCCCCGGGGCGAGCCCTGGGTCAGGTCCACGCAGGTGAGGGTGGTGGCGTCGTAGCCCGCGGTCTGGAAGGGGGCGGCGTCGGTGGAACCGACGGGGATCTGGTAGCGCCGCACCTCGGAGAATCGGTCGTCGGCGGTCGCGGTGACGGCCAGGCAGTCCTCCAACCAGGGGGCCAGGGGGCGGGGGGCCATCTCCCCTTCGGCCGCCCAGAAGAGCTCGCCGTTGGTGAGCCCGTCGAGGCCTACCACCACCGTGTCGGCGGGATCCCACTCGTGGCGGTGCGCGGCGCAGAGCCGCCGGGCCCCGCCGGTTCCCGCCTCCTCGGCGCCGGTCACCACGTACACCAGCTCGACACCTTCGGGCCGGTCGGCGGCGAACCGGCGGGCCAGGGCCAGACTGGCGGCCACGCCGCTCAGGTCGTCGGCGGCTCCGGGCACGGTGTGGGCCCGGCGGGACACATCGGCGTTCAGCAGGAAGGACAACAACGCCGGAATCCCCACCACCATCTCGGCGGCACGCAGCCGCGGGTGGCGGGCACCGCTGAGGGCCCGGAACCCGGCCAGGACCGCGCCGGCGACCTCGGCGTGGGTGGCCACGGCCAGCGAGCGCGCCGGGTAGGGCGCCGTGGTGCCCTTGTGGGCGAAGGTGGCCACGAAGCGGGGGTCGAACAGCAGCCCGGTCAGCGCCGCGTCGATGTGGGCGAGGTGCACGATCCGCAGCCGACGCTCCCCGAGCGCGGGCAGGGTGGCCACCAGGTTCTGGGAGGGCCGGTAGGGCAGCAGGCGGCGCAGCACCTCGGCCCGCTTGGTGGAGTCCAACCAGTAGGAGCCGGCCACCAGGGCGTGCAGGGCCGCTCCCACCCCGGGCCGGCGGCGGGCCAGGGCGGTGGCCGCCACCCCCAGCCCGAAGTGCAGGGCCAGCACGGCGTAGAGGTCGTCGCTGAAGCGGAAGTCCTCGAAGTGGGTGCCGAGGCCGAGAGAGGCGAACCGGTCAGACACCAGTTCCTGGGCGGCCTGCTCCGCGGGGGTGCCGGCTCGGCGGGGCGGATGGGCGTCGGAGAGCCGGCGGATCAGCCAGTCGGCATGAGCCGCCTCGTCGGCGAGGCGTGGCTCGGGGGGCACCCCCTCGGGGGGCGCCCCCTCGGCGAGGTCGGGCCGGTCGGGTGGGGGTTCGGCGGTCTGTCGGGGAGGCGACACAGCGATCCCGCGACGCTATCCCAGGCCGACTGGGCGCGTCCCCGCCCGGGGTGGGGCGTACCGTGTCGGGGCGGTCACACCTGCGGGGAGATCACCGGGCCGGCCTCCGCGGCGCCCTCGTCCACGAGTGCACCCGCGGCACCCTCGATCGCTGCCGCACCAACGTGGGCCCCCGGGGGGACGTCGTAGCCGGCGGGCAGGAGGAACCAGGCCAGGACCGCGGCCGCCGTCACCACCACCGCACCACCCAGGGCCGCTGCCGCCATTCCGTCCACGAAGGCCTCCATGGCGGCGGCCACCACCGGCGGACCCGCCTCGCCCAGCTCGCCCGCCACCCCCAGGGCACCGGCCAACCCCGAGCTGGCCATCTCCCTCGCGGCTGCGGGCAGCTGGGCCACGGCGGGCGCCAGCTGAGACGTGTACACCGAGGTGACCACCGAGCCGAGCACGGCCACGCCGAGCGCGCCGCCGAACTCACGGGTGGTGTCGTTCATGGCCGAGCCCACGCCGGCCTTGCCCAGGGGCACCGACGCCATGATCAGGGTCGTCAGCGGTGTCATGGTCAGGGCCATGCCCAGAGCCAGCGGGAGCACCGAGGCGTAGATCATGGGCAGGCGAAGTGTCGGTCTCGAACCGGGAGAACACCACCAGACCGACCGCGGTGACGCCCAAGTCCTACCGGGACCACCCGGTGGGATCCGAAGCGGGCCACGAGGCGTGGGGGCCATGGGCGCCACCACCATCATCACGAACGCCCAGCGGCAGCATGAACAGGCCCGACTCCAGCGGTGTGTACCCCAGGACCATCTGGAAGTACTGGGCCACCAGGAAGAAGGTGCCGAACATGGCGAAGAAGGTGAGGGTCATGCCCACCGAGGCCACGCTGAAGCGGCGGTCACGGAACAGCCGCAGGTCCAGCATCGGGTGGCGCGCCGTGCTCTCCCGCCAGGCGAACAGCCCCAGGGCGACGCCGGCCAGCGCGAAGGTGCCCAGGGTGGCGGTGGAGGTCCATCCCCGGTGGGGGCCTTCGATGATGGCGTAGACGAGCGCGCCCAGCCCCAGGATGGACAGGCCGACGCCGGGAAGGTCGATGGGTGCTTCTTCGGGGTCCTTGGAGGTGGGGACCAGCAGGGCTCCGGCCACGATGGCGGCCAGGATCACGGGCACGTTGACGAGGAAGACCGAGCCCCACCAGAAGTGCTCGAGCAGCCACCCCGACACGAGGGGCCCGAGGGCCGCGCCGCCGCCGGACACTCCGGCCCAGATGGCGATGGCCTTGGGCGCTCGTGGGCGGGGAACACGTTGGTGAGGATCGACAGGGTGGCGGGCATGACCAGGGCGGCGCCCACGCCCATGACGGCCCGGGAGGCGATGAGCATGCTGGTGTCCTCGGCCAGAGTGGCCACGGCGGCACTGATGAGGAACAGGACCAGGCCACCCTGGAGCACCCCCTTGCGCCCGTACCGGTCGCCGGCGGTTCCTGCCGCGAAGAGCAGGCCCGCGAACACCAGCGAGTAGGCGTCGACGATCCACTGGAGCTCGCTGGTGGAAGCCTCCAACTCGCGGGCCAGGACGGGGATGGCCACGTTCAGGCTCGTGTTGCCGATGATCACGATCATCAGGCTCAGGCAGAGCACCACCAGGATGATCCAGCGGCGGCCGAGCACGGCAGGATCGATGTCGTCAGGGATGGGTTCCAAGGCAGGCTCCAGGCAGGGACCGTGGGAGTTTCGCGACACTGGCGGCGCAGAATCTAGGACTCTGCGAATCCTTCGGACAAGTGCGCAACATTGGCGGTGAAGCCTGGAAAGAGCTCTTTGACGCCTGAACTGGTGCACTCCCAGCCTTCCTGGCCAGCCGCGGCGGTTTTCACTACGTTTGTGTCTCGATGGCACGACCGCGTAGCGCCGCCGCCCACGAGGCCGCTCTGGCCACCACGGTGGAGTTGCTCTTCGAAGTCGGGGTGGAGGCGGTCACCCTCGAAGAGGTGGCGGCACGCTCAGGCGTCGCCCGTTCCACCCTCTACCGCCACTTCGGCTCCCGGGAGGCCCTGGTGGTGGCCGCAGCGAGCCGCTGCCTCATCGAACACCCCACGCCCGACACGGGATCACTGGAACACGACCTGCACGTCATCTTCGACCGCTTCCGCAACCAGGAGGAGGCCAAGCGCATACCGCAGCTGCTGGCCATGCTGCTGGACGCCTCCCAGCGCAACCCGGCGCTGGCCGAGCTGCTCGAGGCCCTCCTGGAGGAACGCCGCCGACCGCTGCGCACCGTGGTCCGCCTGGCCCAGCTGCGGGGCGAGGTCGACCCCGACCTGGACCTGGACGCAGCCTTGGCCCTCCTGCTGGGACCCTTCACCCATCGGCGGCTGGTCGACGGCGCCGAGGTCGACGACACCTTCACCGACTCGGTCCTGGGGGTGGTCATCGCCGGCCTGCGGGCCTCCGCCGGACCGAACCACGCCAGCGCCGCTCCGCCGGCCTGACCCTGGGGCCACGACGAGCGTGTGCTGCGGACCTCAGCTCTTGTGCGGACCACGCGGCAGCAGGTCGGCCAGCACCGCCTGCTCTGCCTGACCGTCAGTGGTCGAGGCCACGACCACAAGCTCGGGTCCGCCCAGCTCCAGGGCCACCTGCAGGCAGGCGCCGCAGGGGAAGGTGATCTGCCCGTCGGTGCGCGGCGCCACCAGGGCCAGCACCTGGGGTCGCTGGCCGGCCGCCACCGAAGCGAACAACGCCACGCGCTCGGCACACATGGCCAGTCCCAGCGAGACGTTCTCCACCAGCGCACCGGCCAGGATGTCGCCACCGGCCGTCCGCACGGCGGCGCCCATGCGGAACCCTGAATAGGGGGCGTAGGCCCGGTCCCGCGCCTCGCGAGCCCTCTCGGTCACTGCCGCCAGGTCGGCTTCGGGCACGAGCGCATCGGAGTCCACGGGACCGAAGCTACCCGCGCCGCTAGGCTGGCTGTGCCCTGAAGCAGGACGACCAGCTCTTCCGCGCCTTGTCCGCAGAGCTCCAGGGTGGGAGACGAGGTTGAAGCGATGAGCCAGGTACCGCCAGGACCACCGCCAGGTCCGCCGCCCGGACCGCCGCCGGGACCACCGCCGGGTCAGCCACCCGGTCAGCCGCCCGGTCCGCCCGGCCAGCCCCAGCCCTATCCGGGAACCGGGGGCGACGGCGGAGCTGCCGGCAGCGGCAACCGGCGCTCGGTCCCGCTCATCGTGGCGGGGGTGGTCGTTGTGGTCGCCCTGGTGGCCGCAGGTGTGGTGCTGTTGGGCAGCGAGGAGGCCGCCGCCGGGGAGATCTTCCTGGAGCCCTCGGACCAACCGGGCCCCGACCCCTTCGCCAAGGATCTGCAGGGCTTCGCGCTCAAGGTCACCACCACCGCGGTGACCACACCGACTACCGACACGACCGACACGACCGACACCACCGCTGGAGGCGCTACCACCGAGGCCAGCACCACAACCGCCCCCCCAGGAGCGACACCGTCGCTGGTGGGCAACCAGGTGGGCCTCTACGGCGGGTCCCAGAGCACGGCCGTCTGCGATCCCCAGCAGCAGGCCGACTTCCTGGCCTCCAACCCCAGCCAGGCCGCCGCCTTCGTCCAGGCGCTGAACGCCGACCCCACCCTCCGCTGGAGTGGTGGCGACAAGGTGCAGGTGGCCGACATCGAGGACTTCCTCCTCGAGTTGACTCCGGTGACCCTCACCACCGACACCCGGGTCACCAACCACGGCTTCACCGATGGCAAGCCGACTCCCCGCCAGGCCGTCCTGCAGGCGGGCACCGCGGTGCTGGTCGACAGCTACGGCGTGCCCCGGGTCAAGTGCAACTGCGGCAACCCTCTCACCGCCCCCCAGCCCGTGCCCACCACCCCCACCTACACGGGTACACGGTGGGAGGGCTTCTCGCCCACCACCGTCGTGGTGATCACCGAGGTCACCGTGGTGGTGGAGACCTACGTCCTCGTCGACGTCGACTCCGGCGGCTACTTCACCCGTCCCACCGGCACCACCGGCGCCGAGGACGGCCCCGTGCAGGACACGCCCCCGGTCGCACCACCTCCCACCAGTCCGCCCGACACCCCACCGCCGGACACCGAACCTCCCGACACCGAACCGCCCGACACCGAACCTCCCACGACCGAGGGTCCCCGACCCACCGGCGACCAGGCTGCGTTCTGTGACCTCTGGCTCGAGGTCGACCTTCTCTACTCCGACTCCGACCCCCCACCCGGTGAAGCCGTGGCCATCCTCGAAGAGCTGACCGACCTGGCCCCCGCCGACATCCGCCCCGCCATGGAGGTTCTGAACGACGCCATGAAGGCGGCGGCTGCCGACGGTTCGAGCACCCTCGATCTGGACGATCACCCCGAGTTGGAGCCCGCCGTCACCGAGCTGTTCGCCTACCTCGCGGGACCGTGTGGGATGGACATGGGCTTCTCCGAGTAGGCAGCCCAGCAGCACTCCGGCGATGCGGGGGCACCCGGCGCGGGCATCTAGCGTGACGAGATGCCCTCCGACATCGAGTTCCTGGGCCTGATACCCGAGGAGCGACCCGGCCGGTTCCACTTCACCGTGGCCGAGCACCTGGCCCGCCTCGACGGCCGCCTCTACGGGGGCACCGCCATCGCGGCGTCGATCGCGGTGGCCGAGGCCATCTCTGACCGCCAGGCCCGCTGGATGACCACCCAGTTCGTGGCCACCGCCCCCCACGGCGCCCGTGTCGACCTGCACGCCGAGATCCTGGCGCCGGGCAAGCGCACCAACCAGGTCCGCGTGACCGCCACCGACACGGAGGGCGCCGTGGTCTTCGCCTCGCTCGGCGCCACCGGACACGACCGTCCCGACGGCCTGAACGCCACCTTCGAGCATCCACCCACCGTGGTGCCACCCGAGCAGGCCGAGGCGTGGAAGAGCCCCTTCAGCGGGTTGGCCCGCTTCGCCAAGCCCGGCGCCACCGTGCCGCCCTTCCCCGAGCGGGCCGGGTTCACCACCGTGATCGAACTGCGCCAGCCCGAGGTGCTCGACCACCCCGACCCCGGGCCCGGCCGGATGTGCCTTTGGCTGCGCCGCCAGGACCGCCAACCCATCAGCGCAGCGGTCGCGGCCTACATGGCCGACATGGTTCCCCTGTCGATCGCCCACGGCTGCGAGGTGGTGGCCGGCGGCACGAGCCTGGACAACACGGTGCGCATCGGGACCTTCGTGGAGACCGAATGGATCCTGTTGGACCTGCGCCCGCACCTGGTGACCGGCGACTACGGGCACGGAGTGGCCCACATCTGGAGCCCCGACGGACAGCTGATGGCCACCGCCAGCCAGACGGCGTCGATGCTGCACTTCGACTTCGGCCCCGGCTGAAGTCGCCGCCGATGTCCAGGTAGAGGTGCCGACACCGGTCTCCCAGGTACAGAGAGGAGTCGACCATGACCATCGAGGTGATCGGCGCCGGGTTCGGGCGCACGGGCACGCTGTCCATGAAGGCCGCCTTGGAGCAGTTGGGTTTCGGCCCCTGCCACCACATGATGGAGGTGATCGGCCATCCCGAACAGGTGCCCGGCTGGAAGGCCGCCTACACCGGCCAGCCCGTGGATTGGGATGCCCTCCTGGCCGGCTACCGGTCCTGTGTCGACTGGCCCGCCTGCAGCTTCTGGGCCGAGCTCACCAAGGCCTATCCCGACGCACCCGTCGTGCTGACAGTGCGGGACGCAGAGGGTTGGTACCGGTCCTGTGACCGGACCATCTTCGAGGTGATGCGTCGCTTCGAGCAGTCCGGCGAGCACACCGGGCAGAGCCGACTGGTCCACGATCTGATCGCCCAGGCCACCTTCGGGGGTCGCCTCGATGACGCCGAGCACTGCATCGCCGTCTACGAGGCGCACTGCGAGAAGGTCCGCTCGACCGTGCCCGCCGAGCGCCTCCTGGTCTACGAGGTGGGCTCGGGCTGGGAGCCGCTCTGCGACTTCCTGGGTGTCGAGGTGCCCGACGAGGACTTCCCCCGGCTAAACGACGGTGACCTCTTCGCGCGGATGTCGGGCACGTAAGCACCCCGCACCAGGGAACCATTCCTACCCAGGATCAGAGCCGTCCGCTCCGCCCACTTGGTCCGAGCGACGTCAGGTGGTGCGTGCCGCGCGTCAGAGCGGGAGGCGTTCGGCCTGGAGGTCCATCAGCTCGTCGAACAGCGCCCGGCAGGCGACCTCGTCACGGGGTGACGCCGGGTCCTCGAGCACCGCACGAAAGGCCAGGTCTGCGTCACGGGTCAGCGCGGCCTGTACCACCAGGTCCTGGAGGGCCACCTGGGTTCCCACCCAGCCCGCCAGGGGCTCGCCCAGGGGGGCCGCCGTGTCGGGATGGATGCCGTCGCCGTCCACCTCGGCACCCACCTCGACGATGGCCCCGTCGGCCACGTCGGGCACGAAGCCCCGGTTGGGGACGTTGACGGCCAAGACCCGGCGGCGCTCACCGGTCCACAGGGCGGAGATGATCGGCACCACCTCCTCCAAGCTGTGACCCAAGCGCTGCACCGGGACCGGAACCCGCGTGTCGGCCACCCAGGAGGTGAAGCGTTCGCCGACGGCATCCATCCGGGCGAAGTGCTCGTGATGAGGAGGGTGGTAGCCACCGATCTGATGGGCGAAGGGCAGGTACTCGCCGATGTGGCTGTCCACCGAGCAGGGCACCAGCCCGTAGGTGCGCACCATGTGCGCCACCAACGGCGAGTACAGCTGGTCCGAGAGCATGGCCAGCAGCGGCCGGTGCCCCGCCGCCCGGGCCGCCGCGGTGGCCACGGGACCGAAGTCACCCCGGCTGGACGAGAACAGCTCGCGGGTGCGCGCGCCAGCAGGTCCTCCCCGGTGCGGGTGTCGGTCATCTCGGTGAAGAACGTGAAGTGGTTGATGCCCGCGGCCCTGGCCTGGATGGCCCGTGCCGGAACCCGCAGCAGGCGGGCCAGGCGCACCACCCCGATGGGCATCTCGTGGCACATGCCCACGTGGCGGATGGGGGTGGCCCGACCGATGGCCAGTGTCACCCGGCTCATTGGGTTGGACAGGTTCAGCAGGAAGGTGTCTGGGCAGTGCCGTTGGATCGAGTCGCAGATCCCCAGGGTGGTGACGATGCTGCGCAGCGAGTGGAACACCGCCCCCGGCCCGCCATTCTCGCCGTTGACCTGGGTGGCGCCGTGACGCCGGGGGACCTCGTAGTCCTGGCGCCAGTGGCGGAAGCGACCCACCTCGGCGCTGGAGATGCAGAAGTCGGCCCCGTCGAAGGCGGCCGTCGGGTCGGTGGTGCGGTCGAGGACCACGGGGGCGCCGTTGGCCGCGTTCAGCTTGACGGCGAACCGCCAGGCCCGCAGCAGGCGGGCCTCGTCGATGTCGTGGAGCACCAGCCGGCTGCCGGCCAACGCCGGCGTGTGGATCACGTCGTTGACCATGGTGGGGCCGAAGGACAGGCCACCTGCTCCCACCAGCGTGATCTTGGGTCCATCGCTGTTCCTGGCCATGTTCGTCACCTCTCAGCAGTCAGCTCAGTAGCCAGCAGTCTTCTCAGCAAGCATCCGTCGCCGGTGCCAGGCACAGGTCGTGGGACCGCCCGTCGGGCTCCAAGGAGAGGACTTCACGCTCGGCGTCCCAGGCCGAACCCGGTTCGAGCTCCTCGCCGTCCACCAGCACCACGAACCCGTCGGGATAGTGACGCCCCGCGGGGATCGACACCAGCGTGGGTCCCTGGGCGTCGGGGTTCGGATTCCACGAGAAGCGGAGCACCTTGGCGTCACCGTCCCAGGACAAGGCCGTGGGGATGCCGTTCACGGCCCGGGGGTACGGCCGCACGATCTGCTCCGCCCGGGGGTTGTCCTCGCCGTCGGCCCCCACCACGCTCCAGTCGCCGGGGTCATAGGACCACAGTGCCCAGCCCATGAGCTGCTCGTCGGCCATGGTCAGGATCTGGTCCAGGTAGGCCTCGATGCCATCCACGTCACCCTGGCCGTACTCGCCGATCCACAGCGGGACATCCCCCAGGCGTTCGCGTCGGCCGTGCGCAACGACGCCCAGGTGGCCACGTAGTCGTTGGTGGCCGCGTCGAAGCCCCCGCCCACGTCCAGGGTCGAGTCGTAGAGGTGGGGTCCGTACACCAGCCGGGCCGGGCCGTCGCGGGGATCGGTCAGGTCGCGGAGGTCACCGGGATACTCCAGGGCGTTGACCACCGAGGTGGGCTCGCCGCCACGATCCACCCGTCGGCATCGACCTCGCGGATCCCGTCGATCACCCGCTGGGTGAACGCTTCGAGAGTCTCGTTGCGCCAGTCGCCGCTGGCCTGTCGGTCGTCGGCGATCGCCGCGGCCTCCTCGGCGGTGCCCAGCGAGTTGAAGGTGGGCTCGTTCATGATGTCGTAGCCCAGCACCGCCGGGTGATCGGCGAAGCGGGCCACCACCTCTGCCAGGACGCCACGTACTCGCCTTGGAGCTCGTCCGTGTGGCCCCGTTCGGGCAAGAAGAAGTTCTGCCCCGCGTTCTGCACGGCCGGATCGAGGTTCTGCATGAACCAGTCCTGGTCGGGATCGTGGGTGAAGGTGACACCGTCGGTGATGCTGGCCCACTCGGGCGCTCCGTCACCGGTGAAGCAGGCCGACCAAGATGTCCTGGTGCATGTCGAGTATCACGTAGATGCCGTGCTCGGCGTACCAGTCGAGCCGCTGCTCGACCAGGTCCAGGTAGCGGTCGTTGACTGAGTCGGGGCCGGCTAGATGGCATCCCAGAAGATGAGGTGGCGTGAGACGTTGAAACCCCAGCGCCCGGCCGAGGTCGGCGATGACCTCCTCGTCGGCGCCGCCCAGCCGATCGGGTGCCCCCTTCGCCGCGCTGACCACGTTGATGCCGTGGCTGATGACGACCCGGCCCCAGCGGTCGGTGATCCAGCGGGTCTCCGGCGCTTCCACCACGTCGGTGCCCGCCGGGGGGAGCAGGTCCGACACGCCGGCTCGGTTCGGCGACGGCCTCACCCGCCGCCGGGTCGTACCCGGTGCAACCGGTGTCTACCTCCAGGGGTGCAGCCAGCTCGGGGACGGGGACATCGGGCGCACCCGCGGTCGCCGTCGTGGCCGTGCCGGCGGGATCCGTGCCGGACCCGCTGGCCTGGCCGGACCCGCTGTCCTGGCCCGAAGCGCAGGACATCGCCACCAGCGCTGTCACGACCAGGATCCCCACCAGCAGGACCCGAGGACAGGTGCGGGGCCGCGCCGGCATCACCGCCCCGGACGGTGGGCCCGTCACGCCGGATCCTGCTCGGTGGCCGTACCGGTCGAAGCGGCCGCCGAGGGAACGGTGGCCGCCGAGGGAAGGGTGTCGAGGGTCTCGAGGAACCGGCCGATCTCACCCATGAGGCGGCCCGGAGCCACCCGCAGCTCGAGCATGGAACGGGCGGGCAGCAGCTCGCCGCGGGGCAGCAGTTCCACCAGGGCCTCGGCATCGCTGAAGGGGTGGATCAGGTCGCGGGTGTGGGCGATCACCAGGGCGGGGGCCTCGATTCGGCGGCGTTCTTCGACCGAGGGGGCGACCGGTCCGGTGAGGATGCCGTGCAGTACCGCTGTGATCACCTCGGGCGGCGTCGACAGGGTGGCCAGCAGTGAGTTGACAGCTCCGAACGGGGTGCGGGGAACCCGGGCCACCAGCGAGGTGAGGGCCCGCACGGGCCGCTGCGCCGTGCGCACCACCAGCAGCAGCGGGGTGAACAACAGCGCCGCGGCCGGCACGGCCCACTCCAGTACCGGCATCTCGATCACCAGGCCCTCCACACGTTCGGGAGCCTGGGCGGCGACGAAGAGGCTGACGTTGGCGCCCAGAGACGCTCCACCGATCACCGCACGTTCGATGCCGAGGTGGTCGAGCAGGGCAACCGTCTGGCGGGCGTATGTGTCCATCCGGTGGGCCGAGGCGTGCTCAGGCTTGTCGCTGGCACCGTGGCCGGCCAGGTCGAGAAGTACGACCCGGTGGCCGCGCTCGGCCAGGGTGCGGGCCAGGTCGACGTTCATCTGGCGGTCCATGAGAAGGCCGTGGAGGTAGACGACGGTGCGGTCACCTTCTCCGTGCACCTCGTAGGCCAGTTGGGTCCCCTCGAAGGTGAAGGTCCCCACGAGGTTGGGGGCATCGGTCATGGCCCGCCATGGTGGCACAGGCCGTCGCCGGCACCACGCCCCACCACCACCGGGCGGCGAGCATCGGGCGCACCACCGCACCGAAACGGTCGAATCCTGCACCCGGAAAACCCTGCCCGCCACCATCAGGTGCACAACCGCACCGAAACGGTCGAATCCTGCACCCGAAAGTCGCCAGGCCGATCCTCGCTGACCCCCGGAGACACCCAACCGGTGCACCACCGCACCGAAACGGTCGAATCCTGCACCCGAAAACGGGCGGTGACACGGCGGCGGGTAGCGTCTGGCCATGTCGATCGCCATCACCGATGACCACCGCGCCCTAGCCGACACCGCCCGAGACCTGCTGGCCCGCCGGGATGCCCGCGGCGCCGCCCGGGCACTGCTGGAAGAGACCACCGAGACCCTGCCCGACCTGTGGGGTGAGATCACCCAGGTCGGCTGGCTGGGCCTGCACCTTCCCGAGGAGCACGGCGGCTCGGGCTTCGGGCTCGAAGAGCTCGTGGTCGTGGTCGAAGCGATGGGCGCAGCCCTGGCACCCGGCCCGTTCGTGCCAACAGTCATCGCCAGCGCCGCCCTGGCCGCCGCGGGTGACGCCGATCTGGCGGCCCGCCACCTGCCCGGACTGGCCGACGGGTCTGTGACCGCCGGGGTAGCGCTCGACGCTTCCGTCACCCTCGACGGTGGCCGCCTGTCAGGTACGGCGGCATCTGTGCTGGGTGGTGGCATGGCCCAGCTGCTGGTCCTCCCCGCCGGTGACGACCTGGTGGTGGTGGACATCGGCGACAGCGGTGGGAGCGGCGACGAGGCCGGCGGCATCACCATCACCACACCCACCAACATGGACCTCACCCGCCGCTGTGCCCGTGCCACCTTCGAGGGCGCCCCCGCCACCGTGGCGTCCGGTGGGGCCCGCGCCCTGGTCGACCTGGCCCGGGTCATCCTGGCCGCCGAAGCCGTGGGGATCGCCCGGGCCTGCACCGACCAGGCCGCGACCTACGCCGGAGAACGCCTCCAGTTCGGCCGGGTCATCGGCACCTACCAGGCCGTCAAGCACCACTGCGCCAACATGGCCGTGGCCACCGAGCTGGCAACCGCCGCGGTTTGGGACGCGGCCCGGGCAGCGTCCACCGGCGGCGACCAACTCACCTTCGCAGCCACCACCGCTGCGGCCCTCGCCGGGCCCGCTGCCGACCTGTGCGCCAACCTCAACATCCAGGTACACGGCGGAATCGGGTTCACCTGGGAGCACGACGGCCACCTGTACCTGCGCCGGGCCACCGTCCTGTCGTCCCTGCTGCACCCGGGAGAGGCCGCGACGTCACTGGTCGAGCTGACCCGGTCGGGCGTTGCCCGAACCCGCAGCCTGGAGCTTCCCGAAGAGGCCGAGACGATCCGAACCGAAGTCCGCGAGTTCCTGGGAACGATCGGCGACCTCGACTCCGATGCCCAGACGGCTCGTCTGGTCGAATCGGGCTACGCCATGCCCCACTGGCCCCGGCCCTGGGGGCGCGACGCTGGGGCTGTCGAACAGCTCGTCATCGAACAGGAGATGTCGACCGCGCGCATCCGTCCCCCCGCCTACGGGATAACCGGCTGGGTGATCCTCACCCTCATCCAGTACGGCACCGATGACCAGGTGGCCCGCTGGGTGCCCCCGGCCATGGCCCAGGACGTCATCTGGTGCCAGCTGTTCAGCGAGCCCGATGCCGGGTCCGACGCCGCAGGCATCAAGACCCGTGCCACCAGGGTCGACGGCGGGTGGCTCATCAACGGTCAGAAAGTGTGGACCAGCGGCGCCCACGTTGCCGGGATGGGGTTCGCCACGGTGCGCACCAACCCCGACGTGCCCAAGCACGACGGCATCACGACGGTGGTGGTCGACATGCACGCCGAGGGGGTGGAGGTCCGGCCGCTGCGTATGACGGCGGGGATCTCCGAGTTCAACGAGGTCTTCTTCACCGACGTGTTCGTGCCTGACGACGACGTGGTCGGGCCCGTGGACGGCGGCTGGACCGTGGCCCGCGCCACGCTGGGCAACGAGAGCGTCAGCATCGGAGGAGGGGCCGGTGGGCTCTCGTTCCCCGGCCAGGGCCTGATGGCCCCCTTCGAAGCCAACCCCGAGCGCCTCACCGGCGGGGCGGCCCGCATCGGCCGCTACCTGGCCGAGGACCACGCCGTGGGCCTCTTGAACCTGCGGCGGGCCTCGCGTGCGGTGGCCGGTGGCGGGCCCGGACCCGAGGGCAACATCACCAAGCTCGTGCTGTCCGAGCTGATGCACGAGGCAGCCGCTGTGCTGAGCGAACTGGCCGGGCCGGACGCGGCCTTCATGGACGGTCCGGGGGCGATGAGCAACATGATCGTGCTGATGAACCGGGGGCTGTCCATCGCCGGGGGCACGTCTGAGATCAAGCGCAACCAGATCGGTGAACGCATCCTGGGACTGCCCCGTGACCCGCTGATCAACTGATCAGCTGATCATCGGGCGAGCTGGTCACGCCGGTGAACGGTCGCCGGTCTGGCCGACCGGTCAAGCCCGAACCAGCAGCAGCTGGAGTTCGACCGTGGCCTCGTCGGCGACCGAGAGCACCAGCGGGCGCCGTGGGAGCTGTCACCCCGAAGTCGCTGAGCAGGACCTGGGTGGTGCCCACCACCACGATGGTCTCCTCCACGAGTTGGGCTTCGATGGCCACCTCCACCGGCAGGGTCACCCCGTGGATGGTGAACTCGCCGGCTGCGGTCACCTCGACGGCACCTGTGCTGGCATCGCCGAACTCCACGGGCTCGGTCAGGCTGAAGGTGGCCGTGGGATAGGTTGTGGTCTCCAGAGCTTCCTGGACCCGACGGTTGCGCCGGTCCTCGTTGGTGGTGATCGTGGTCATGTCCGCCTCGATGTCGGTGGCGGTCAGCGTGGTGCCATCGATGGTCACGGTGCCGGTCACGCCACCGGTGCGGCCCACCGCGGTGGCTGCACCGCCGATGGCCAGCTCCTCGTCGATGCGGAATCCCACGAAGCTGCCCGTGGCGGTCTCGTAGTCGAAGTCGCCGGTCTCGGTGTCCACCGTCCAGCTGCCCGACACGCCCAGGTCATCGGCGGGTTCGGTGTCGGTGACCCCCGGACTCCCCGACGAAGTGGGGGACGCGGTGTCGTCGACGGGCAGGTTGGCAACGGCATCCTCGAGGCTGACCTCCGAAGGGGCGTCGTCTCGGAGGAACCACCAGAGCCCACCGCCGACGGCGACCAGGGCCACGAGGGCGATGGCAACGAGGATCTTGGCACGGTTGGACACAGCAGGCTCCCGATGTCGACGGACCCGATCAGCCTACGGAATGCTCCTGTGATCGTGGTGTGGGGTTGCTGGGAACCCGCTGAGAGCGTCACCCCGAGACCCGAGGCCCGGAGACCCCGTCCCCCCCGGTATCGGGCGCAAGATGCGACCGAAACGGTGCACTGGTGCGCACACTGGCAGCCAGGCACCCCCGTCACGTCCGTCACCCCCGGTATCGGGCGCAAGATGCGACCGAAACGGTGCACTGGTGCGCACACTGGCAGCCAGGCACCCGCTGGACGCCGCGGGGAGGACGCCTCTCATCGGCACAGCCTGGATCCACCGCGCTGTGAACGGTGTGCCGAGCCGCGGGGGCCGCGAGCGCGCAGCCGAGCCCCCTACCATCCCGCCATGGCCGTCACTACCCACCCCACCCGCTTCGAGAGCACCCTCGATCTGGCACGCCTTCCGTGGTTCGAAGTCACCGGCGGCAACCGTCTGGTCCTGGCTCCGGGCGCGGCAGAAGAGGTCGGGCCCGTCATCGACATGCACACGCACCTGGCCATGGGCTACCTGCGCCGCGTTCCGCGTCGACCTGCACGCCGACGACCCCGACGGTCGCCTACTACCTGCCACTCACCCTGCCCGTGGACCTCGAGGCCTACAGCAACGAGAACCTCGACGCCGCCGCCATGTTCGCCATGAAGGCCGACGTCTCGGTGCTCGGACTGACCGGGGTCGGGATGCGCACCACCCACACCGCACCCAACCTGGTACGCGACATGGACGCGCTCGGGATCAGTGACCTCGGTGGTGCTGCCTTTCGACCTGCCGGTCGGTGCCCGCAACGCCGACCATCTCCTCGAGGTGGCCCGCAACTACCCCCGGCTCGTGCCCTTCGGGTCGGTCCACCCCTGGGACCGCGACGCCGAGGACCGCCTGGACCGTCAGGCGGCCGAGGGTGCCAGGGGGATCAAGCTGCACCCGAACGGACAGTTCATCGCGCCCGATCACCCCCGCACCGTGCACCTCTGCGGCCGGTGCGGGAGCCGTGGCCTACCGGTGCTGTTCCACTGCGGACCCGTGGGTATCGAACCCAAGGCGGCCCGGCGGCGCAGCCAGGTGGCCCGCTACGAGGCAGCGATCGCCGAGAACCCCGACACGACCTTCGTTCTGGGCCATTCGGGGGCCCTGCAGTCCGACGAGGCCATCGCCTTCGCCGACCGGTACCCCAACACCTTCTTCGAGTTGTCCTGCCTCGGCCTGCCCGCGCTGCGCCGGGTGATCGACGCCGTTCCCTCCGACCGGTTGCTGTACGGCACCGACTGGCCCTTCTACCACCAGGCACTCACTCTGGCCCGGGTGCTCATGGCCACCGAGGACGAACACGCCCTGCGCCGAGCCATCCTGCACGACAACGCGGCCCGCCTGCTGGCCGTCCGCCCCGAAGGGGGCGGGCTCACGGACCGAGCAGGCCCGCAGCTTCCATGATCTCCACACCCTCGGAGGTGCGGAAGAACGAGATGTAGGCCTCGGCGATCTCGTGGAGCGGAGTGCCGAGTACGGCACCGGCGGTGATACGCCCGGCCGTCTCGAGCCCATCGCCGAGGGCCACGATCTCCACGCCGTCACCAGCGGCGAGCGCGTCGATTGCGAACACGACGCCGGCGTCGATCTCGCCGGCTTCGGCCTTGGCCACCACCGCAGGAGAACCCTCTGACTCGACTACATCGGGGGTCAACTCCAGGTCGATTTCCTCGAGTGCCCGTTCGGCCAGCTTCCAGCAGGCGAGCTCCTCGGCACAGGCGGCCACGTTCAGGTCGGCGTCGGCGAGATCGGCCAAGCCCTCCACCTCGGCGGGGTTGCCCGGTGGGGTGACCAACGCCAGAGGGTTTCCGCCGACCCCGATCACGGTCTCGTCGACCAGGCCCTCGGTGCGGGCCGTGGCCATGGCGCCCTCGTCGGGGGTGACGAGGACATCGGCCTCGGTGCCCTCCCCGAGCTGGGCCAGGAGCGTGGGCATGTCGCCGTAGACCATCTCGACGGTCACCTCCGCGTACCGCTGCTCGAAGGCTTCCGCGACCCCGTCGAGCGGGCCGCTGAGCATCTCGGGGGCGAACACAACCAGGTTGCCCACGAGGTTGATATTGGCATCGGATGGACCGTCCTCGGGACTCGAGACGCCACCCGACCCCCCATCGGCTGTGGTGTCGGTGGTGCCGCTCGACTCCTCTCCAGCACCGGACTCGTCGCCCTCGTCGGAGTCGCTGCAGCCGGCCAGAACCATCAGGCCGGCCATCAGTACCGCTCCGGCAGTCGTGAGTGTCCTTCGCATGTCGGTTTCCGAGCCTTCCCTGTCGTCGTGGGCATCATCTGCACCGATTCGGTGTGCATCAATAGCCCGTTGAGTGCAACCTGCCCTCGACCGGCGAGCACAGGCTTCGACCGGGAGGGGCGTGGCCTCGCATCGTAGGCCAGACCTGCAGCGGCGCCCATTCACCCCACCGCGGCAATGGCGTCCAGGGGCGGGCGACGAGAAAGTGACACCGCCGGAGCGACGGAGGCGATCACCCCGCCACCGATGGCCAGGAATGCCACCACCAACAGGTCGCTCACCGGAATCACCGGAGAAGGGAGCGCAGCCATGTCGAGCAGGGCGACGGTGGGGAAGGCGACTCCGATCCCGACCGCCAGCCCCAACCCCGCTCCCAGCACAGCGGTGACGGACGCCTCCAGCAACACCGAGAGCACAACCTGGAGCCGGGTGGTGCCGATTGCCCGGGCGACGCCGATCTCGGTCGTGCGTTCCCTCAACGACAAGGCCATCGTGTTGGCCAGACCCACGAGTGCGATCACCACGGCGATGGCCAACAAGGCGTAGATCAGATCGAGGATGGTGTCGACAGGCGAGGTACTGGCCTCGGCGTACTCCGCGGCGGTCTGGAACCGGCCGGCCCCGTTGGCCACGCTCTCTAGCGCCTGGATGGTCGACTGCCGGCCGTCGGTCACCATGAAGATGGCAGCCGCGCCGGGATCGTCGAAGGCGGCCATGTAGGTGTCCCGGTCGAAGAGCACCTGGGGTGAGGCGAAGCCGGGGAGCGACGTGGCGAAGGACCCCACGACCGTGCCCCGGGCGGTGCCGGCGGCGCCGCGGACGGCCAGATCGGATCCCAGCGGGTGCTCGGTCAGCTCTGATGAGGCCACCATCACCTCGCCTGCCTCCAGGTGGGCAGCGTCGAGGGGCGAGCCGTCGTCGTCTGTGCCTTGCAGGTCGTAGGTGGCATCCAGGTCACCGGCCTCGATCATGCCGACCGGAACGACGGTGGGCGTCGTCCCGGGGTCGGCGCCACCGTCGACCAGGAGGCCGACCGTGGCGTGCACGGTGGCCAGGTCTTCCACGCCGGGGACCGAGCCCAGCTCGGCGGAGAGGGTCCCGGGGACCTTGCCGGCAGGGGCACCGAGGGGGGTCACCGCATGATCGGCCCGAAGGGCCGAGACGGGGCCCACCTGTAGGGACTTGACGGTCGTGGCGATCACGCTGAAGAACACCACCACAGCGACACCGACCATCAGGCCGGCGGCGGCCGCCGCGACCCTGCGCTGGAGCGCGGGCGGCGTTGCGGGCCGAGATCCGACCCGTGGCCCCGGCCACCATCCCGAGCAGCGGCGCCGCGACCCGGGCCACCAGGGACGCCAGCAGGGGGCCGGACAGGTAGACGCCGAGTACACCGAGCAGTGTTCCCAGCAGCATCATCGGTGCGCGCTGCGTGCCGATACCGGCGGTGGCTACCGCCATGCCCGAGACCGCCAGCAGCGGTGCCATGATCCGCCGCCTGACCGACACCGTCGTGCGGTCATCCACCGCTGCCTCGCGGAGCGCAGCCACAGGAGGGACCCGAGCGCCCGATACGGCTGCCCGGAGTGCTGCGCCGAGGGTGATCAGCACCCCGATGGCCACGGTGATGACCATGGTCGAGGTGGTGACCACCACCTCGCCTGCGAAGGCATCCACACCGGCGCGGCCGAACAGTTCCTGGATCCCGCGGACGACCACCCGACCCAGGATCACCCCGGCCGCGGTGGCGCTCACGGCCAGCACGCCCGCCTCGAGGAGAACGGAGCGGACGACCTCGGATCGGGTGTTCCCGATCGCCCTCATCAGGGCGAGCTCGCGACGCCGTTGCACCATCGTGATGGCGAAGGTGTTGCTGATGATCAGCATCCCGGTGAGCGCGGCCACCATGGTGAACACGGTGAGCAGGCGGGACAGGATCGTGCTCTCGATGGCGATCCGGTCCACCTCGCCGGCGGTGGCTTCGGTTCCGGTTCGGACCCGGAGGTCGTGACCGGCTGCTACCAGGCTGTCTTCGAGATCCTCTGCCAGATCCGCAGGGTCGAGATCCGTACCTGCTCTCACGACGATCTGGCTGGCGATCCCGCCGTCTCCCACCAGGGCCGGCTCGGTGGATGCCACCAGCACGGTGGTCCGCGAGGGTCGGCTGTCGGCACTCCCGTACCCGGCGATGCCGACGACGGTCAGCGATGTCGTGGAGCGGTCGGTGGACAGTCGGTACGTGTCGCCGACAGCCACACCGAAGGTACGGGCGGTGGCGGCATCGAGGGCCATCTGACCTGCCTGCGAGGGAGCGGTCCCTTCCAGGATGCGCCATCGGGCAGCCCCCGGATCGTTGATCCAGGTCTCGGCCTCGTTGAAGGGGCCGCGGGTCTGACCGATGATCGACCCGTCGTCGGCGAGGAGCGACGCGTTGGCACGCCACACCGCCTGCGCGGCGGAGACGTCAGGCTCGTCGGCCGCGATGGCAGCTGCGTCGGTCGGGATACCGAGCCCCGTGGCGAGCAGTTCGGCGGGACCGGAGAAGCCTCCCGCGGGTGCACCCGGTCGTGCGTCGATGACCGCGTCGATGCCGGCCTCGGCTTCGCTCGACGGTGGCCTCGTCTCCGGCACCGATCGAGTCGGTGAGGGTGAGGGTCGCGTTCACGAACGCCACGCTCATCACGATCGCGAGGAAGGTGAGCAGGTACCGGCTCCGATTGGTCCAGAGCTGGCGAACTGCCCGAGTGGTCATCGGTCCGCTCCGAGTGACTTCATGCGATCCAGCACCCCTTCGGCGGCGGGGGCGGTCAGCTCACCGACGGGACGGCCGTCCTGGAAGAACACCACGTTGTGGGTGTGGGCGGCGGCGTACGGGTCGTGGGTGACCATCACGATCGTCTGACCGAGATCCGATGCCTCCCGCAGGTACGACAGGATCTCGCCGGAGGTGTGGGAGTCGAACGAGCCCGTCGGCTCATCGGCGAAGACGACCTCGGGCCTCGACACCAGGGCTCTGGCGACGGCCACGCGTTGCTGTTGGCCACCACTCAGCTGCGAGGGCAGGTTGTCGAGGCGGTCACCGAGGTCGAGCACCCCGACCAGCTCGTCGAGGTGCTCGGGGTCCACTCGGCTCCGGGACAGGTCGAGCGGATAGGTGATGTTCTCCCGGGCCGTGAGGGCCGGAAGCAGGTTGAAGGACTGGAAGATGAAGCCGAGGCGGTGCGCCGCAGGATGGTGAGCTGGCGGTCGGTCAGTTCCGCAGGTCGACGCCGCCGATCTCGACCGTGCCAGAGGTCAGCCGGTCGAGCCCGGCCATGCAGTGCAACAGGGTCGACTTGCCCGAGCCCGACGGTCCCATCACCGCGGTGAACCGGCCCCGCCGGAATGACAGAGTGACTTCGTCGAGGGCTCGTACGCCGCCGCCCCCCTCGCCATAGACCTTGGTTGCCCCCGACACGGCCACGGCCACAACACCTGTGGCCATGGCCGTAGCGGGGGCGATGCCTGTGCCTGTGGCCGCGGCGGTGGTGATGCCTGCATCTGTGCCCATGGCTGCTCCTTATATGGCACTTCGTCTCGGTCTGAGACAGAGTGTATCAGAAGTTTGCCAACTACACTCCTCGCCATGAGCGAGCGGGCCCAGAGCGCCACGGATCCCCGGGTGAGCGCCACCCGACAGCCGCGTCCTGGGCGCGGTGGCCGCCCTCCTGGAGTCGGGCGGCCCCGCCGAAGTCACCCACTCCGCGGTGGCCAGGGCCGCGGGGGTGGGCCGGGCCACCGTCTACCGGCACTGGCCCAGCCTGGACGACCTGCTGGCCGACGCCATCGAGACCCGCCTGGGGGTCAACCCACCGGCCCTCACCGGCGACGCGCTGGTCGACCTGCGAGCCCTGCTGGGATCCATCGTGGACGGCGTGTTCAACGACGACAGCGCCGTGTTCTTCTCGACCCTGCTCGTCCAGGGAAGCGATTCGGCGCAGTTGCGTGCCGTGCGGCGTGAGGTGATCGGCCGCCGGATCGGCGCGCTCAGTGCCTTGGTCGAACAGGGCATCTCCCAGGGCTCGGTCGACCCCGACCTCGACGCCGAACTGGCCGTGTCCTACCTCACCGGTCCGATCATGCACCGCCGCGTGGTGATGGGACGAGCGGTCGACCCCGAGTTCGTGGACGACCTTCTGGCACGCATCACGGCCCGGCACGCTCCACCGCGCCCGGCTCAGCGGGGTGGCTCGAAACGATCCAGGGACCGCACCCCGACGAAGGGGACGAAGCCGCGATCACGAGACTCGTCCAAGACGAAGCGCACGTGATCGGCTTCGGTCGCGTAGTCCACCGTGAACACCACCAGACCCGCCGCCGCCACTGCCTCGAGGTCCTCCAGGTAGCCCTGGCTCGACACGTGCAGGGTCGACTCGGGATAGTCCTCCCACAACTCCAGGCATCCGCCTTCCAGGGTGTCCACGTAGGCCGCGTCGTCGATGTCGTCCTCGGTGCGGGGTAGGGGGCAGTCACCGGGAGGGTCGTTGTCAGCACCGCCGTCGAACCAGACCTGCTCCTGGGCCACGGCGTCGATGGTCCGGCGGTAGCGGTCCGAGCGACCCACCAACTCGGCGGCGTTCTGGCCGACCACCAGGAAGCCGGGGTCCCGGGACCGGCCGTGTGCAGCCAGAGCACCCACCCAGCGCACCATCTCCCCTGTGGGGTCCACCCCGTCCTCCTCGGCGCGTTCTGCGACGTCGGTGTCCGAGTAGGCCTCCAGCCAGTCCAGGTAGACCCCATCGAAACCGGCCTCGGCCACCTGGTCCATGAGGCCTCCGTCGTCCAACCACAACGCCCACCAATCGGGGTCCCAGTAGGCCACGGGGTAGTTGCCCTCCCAGCCGTCGGGGTCTGCGGCCACGATCCAGTCCGGCTCGCCGATGCCCCAGCCCTCCTCCCAGTAGGTCCGATAGTCCTCGGCCTGTCCCACGTCCAGGTAGGCGAGCACGACCTTGGGGTGCTCCGCATCGTGGAACCGGTCGACCACCTCGGCCAGGGGATAGGAGGTGTTCTCGGTCTCGGAGGTGATGAGGTCGATCACCACCAGGTCGTGTTCGGATTCGACGATCTCATCGACGGTGTCCCCGTCGAGGTTCACGTCGATCAGGTAGAGCCAGCTGTCAATGGCCGCGACAAGCTCGTGCCGCTCGTGCCGCTCGTGCCGCTCGCTCCGATCGGCGGCGCCGGGCCTGCCTGCACTCGTCCCATCCGAGCTGCATCCCAGAGCAGCAACGGCCATCACCCCGGCCGTCACGGCGATCACTACCGTGCGGGCACAGGTCCCACGCACCGAGCGCAGCAAAGCCACGCCGAGGAGACTGACGGCTCGACCAGCCGCACGCAAGCGAATGCCCGCTGGAGCCAGACAATCGGCAGTAGTAGTGTCACTTCCTGTCTGTCCGTGCCGGCCGAGTGACCGGGCCATCCGGGCCGACCGAGCCGACCGAGCCGACCAGGCCGACCGAGCAACGGACAGCGAGAACCAGGAGATCCGAGATGACCGAGCCCACCCGCCGGGTAGCCGTGGTCGGCAACGGCAGCTTCTACGTCGGGCCCGAGCTCTGCCGGGCGCTCGCTGCACGGGGGCACGACCTCGTCGTGGGCGACCCGACCCCCGAGATGGTGACCGAACTGGAAGCCGGCGGTTGCGCGGTCGAGGCCGTGGGCGGCGTGTTCGACCTGGCCGACCCCGCTTCGGCCACTGCCCTGGCAGCAGCCGCCATGAAGCGCTTCGGTCGGATCGATGCCGCCGTGGCCTTCTCCGGGATGATCGTCACAGGCCGGTTCATGAACTCGCGCATCGATGATCTCCAGTCGGTGCTACGCAGCTGCGTGGAGGCCCCGTACCACTTCCTCCGGGCGATGGCCGAGCCGATGGTCGAGGCCGGTGACGGCCAGATCCTCGTCATCACCAGCGCCGCCGGTGCCCGCCCCACCCCAGGGGCACCGCTGTACTCCGCAGCGCGCGCCGGCGCCACCATGCTGGCCCGCAACGTGGCAGCCGAGGTGGCCCCATCGGGAGTCCAGGTGAACGCCGTGGGGACCAACTTCATGGACTTCCCCGAGTTCCTGGCAGCCTCGGGGGCCACCGACCCCGAAGTACGCGCCCGCATCGAGGCCCAGGTGCCGCTGGGCAGGCTGGGGACCATGGAGGAGTTCGCCTCTTTCTGCATGCCCTTCATCGACGGAACCAGCCGTTTCACCACTGGCCAGTTCGTGGCCTATGCGGGCGGGTGGGCCTGACCACAACCAAGGGAGAACCGTGACCGAGCTGATCCTGGACTCACTGCAGAGGCGCATGGCCGCGATGCATTCGCTGTACTACCAGGCCGTGTCCACCATGGAGGTGAACCACGTCAACCACGTCGAGCGCGACGGTGTGCTGCCCATCGCGTTCTCGTTGTTCCACTTCACCAACATGGAGGACTTCGCCCTGATGATGATCAGCGGAGTCCCGATGGTGTGGAACGACGAGTGGCAACAGCGGGCCCAGGTCAGCGTCAACGACCACGGCAAGCACCGCACGGTGGAAGAGATGGTCCACCAGCGCATCGGTGACTACGAAGCCTTCTGCGAGTACCAGAGAACGGTCTTCGACCGCACCGAGGCCTGGCTGGCCGACCTGGATCCCACCGAGCTGACCCGGGTGGTGATCACCCGGCCCTTCCCACCTCAGGTCGCCAGCACCTACAGCGCCCGGGTGGCCGGGCCCGAGGGAATCACCGTGCTGGACGCCACCGAATGCTGGATCTACCAGCACGGCCTTCGCCACATGGGCGAGATCGAGTTGGCCCGCAGCTTCGTTGGCCTGGCCGGCATGACGAGCTAGCCCCGATCGTTCACGGGGTGAGATGACGCGAGGTACCTGAGACCGCGACAAGTGCCCTGATCATGGGCTTTTCTGGTGTTGTGAAGCAACAAGAAGGCCAACGAGGAGGGCACCTGACAGGTGGAGACTACCAGCGCGTTGAAGGTCGGGATCGAGGGCGGCGGGAAGGGCACGGTCGGTCATGTCGGGTTGCACACGTTGGGGCACGTTCGCGGACCGGTTGGGGTTGGGGGCAGCCTTGTCGGATCGGATTCTCCCGACCGGTGAGCGGGCGCCGCTGCATGACCGCGGCAAGGTGTTGACCCACGCGATGTTGATGCTCGCCGGGGGAGGCGAGTCTTGCGCGGACGTCGAGCATCTGCGTGTCGAACACCGCTTGTTCGGTTCGGTCGCGTCGGACTCCACGACGTATCGGACCTTTCGTGACCTCAAGCCGGCAACCGTGGAAGGGTTGTGGGAAGCCGTCGCCGGGGTGCGGGCCAAGGTATGGGAGCGGTCGTCGGTGACGAACAACACCGAGAGGGTGGTGTTGGACATCGACGCGTCGCTGGTGCAGATCCACTCCGAGAACAAAGCCGGCACCGCCCCGACCTACAAGGGTGGGTTCGGGTTCCACCCGATGCTGTGCTTCGCGGACACGACCGGTGAAACGCTCGCCGCGATCCTGCGGCCCGGGAACGCGGCCGCCAACGACATCGCCGATCACCTCAACCTGTTGGACGCAGCGGTCGCTCAGCTTCCCGCAGCGGTCGCGGCTGGTCACCATGTCGGCGACCACGTCGACGAGGTGGCCAGGGCGGTGATGGTGCGCACCGATTCGGCTGGTTGTACCCACGGGTTCGTGTGGGGGTGTCGTGACCGCAACGTCGGGTTCGCCGTCGTGGCTCGCAAGAACGCCCAGATTCACGGCGCGATACTCGGGGTGCTCATCGATGACCAAGCGTGGGAACCCGCCGTCACCCCCGCCGGCGAACCCCGACCCGGGGCGTCGGTGATCGAGCTCACCGACCGTGTCGACTTGTCCGGGTGGCCGCCCCGAACACGACTGATCGTGCCGGACGCGAACCACGCCACCCCGGCGCCCAGCAGTCGCTGATCCCATCCGAAGGGTTCCGCTACTGGGGTCACTACACCGACCAGGCCGGGAACCCTGTCGACCTCGACACCCACATGCGCGCCCACGCCCACGTCGAGGACCACATCCGCCGACTCAAGGACTCCGGGCTCTGCAGGTTTCCGTTCAGCGACCTCGACGCCAACCAGGCCTGGCTCGCGACGGTGTGCTTCGCCGCTGACCTCGTCCGCTGGTTCCAGCTGCTGTGCCTCGCCGGCCACCTCGCGGCCGCGGAACCCAAGACGTTGCGGTGGAAGCTCTGGCACACACCCGCCCGGATCATCCGCAAGTCGCGCGCCGACATCGTCCGTCTCCTCGACGGATGGCCCGCCGCCGACGACCTCCGCGACGCCTACGAACGCGTCGCCCTCATCGTCTGACCGCACACCAGCCAGCGAGCCGAGGTGGCCACACGGCCTGTCCGACGCGCCCCAACACGACATCCCACCACCACCGCCCGGTCCCAGCACAACACCCGACCACCGAAACGACCGACACGGCCACCCACGTTCAAACAACAAGTCGCTCAGACCCCGCCACCGATATCTCGTGAACTATCGGGGCTAGATCTGGCGCGGTGGCCGCCTGTCCCAGCTTCTTTGACCGATACTGAGCGATTATCGCTCAGTATCGGTCAAAGAAACCCGAGAGCTGCAAGGATGGGCCGGATGGACGGGATGAGTGGTGAGCCGGTGGTGAAGTGTCACGCCTCGCACAAGATGCTCCGACCAACCGGACGCGCGAGATGGGCCGGCGCACTGGTGGTGATGGCCGCGCTGCTGGCGGCATCCTGCAGCTCCTCCGACGACGACTCGCGAACCGTGGACCCGTCAGGATCCACAGAGACCGAGACCACGGGGACACGACCACGACCACGACCAGCGCCGCCGCCGACCCCGGCGCCGACATCCCAATCAACCACCTCCAGGTGATCGGTTCGCACAACAGCTACCACCTCGCGGCCCAGACCGAGATCGAACAGGTGCTCTCGGCCCTCGCGCCCAGCTACTGGGAGGAGCTCGACTACAGCCACCTTCCTTTGACCGACCAGCTCGAGAGCTACGGGATCCGCCAGTTCGAGATCGACGTGTTCGCCGACCCCGAAGGAGGCCTGTTCGCCGATCGGCCGGCTCTTGCCCTGGTCGACCTGCCAACCCCGTCGGGCATCCCCGAGCTGGACGATCCCGGCTTCAAGGTCCTCCACATCCAAGACATCGACTTCGCCTCCACGTGCTGGACCTTCGTGGTCTGCCTGTCCGAGATAGAGGCATGGTCCAGCGCCAACCCGACCCACGTCCCGATCATGATCATGATCGAGAACAAGTCGGGCACCATCGCCGAAGGAGCGTCCGGGCTCGGGATCGACGTCTCAGAGATCCCGGTCGAGTTCACCGTGCCCCTCGACATGACCCCCGAGCTGTTCGCCGACCTCGAGGCCGAGGTGCTCTCGGTGTTCGACCGCGACCGCATCATCTCTCCCGACGACGTGCGCGGCGACAACGAGACCCTGCACGAGGCCGTGGGTACCGACGGGTGGCCGACCCTGGGCGAGTCGAGGGGCAAGGTGCTCTTCGCCCTGGTCGACACCGGCGAGGCCGGCGACCTGTACAAGGCCGACGCCCCGGCACTGGAGGGCAAGCTGTTCTTCACCAGCGCCACCCCAGGAGAGCCCGACGCGGCGTTCGTGCGCGTCGACGACCCCGTGGGCGACGCCGAAGCGCTGGCCGACGCTCTGGCTGCCGGCTACCTCGTCCGCACCCGCTCCGACACGCCGACCGTCCACGCCCGTACCGGCGACACCAGCCGTCGCGACGCGGCCCTGGCCAGCGGCGCCCAGTACGTCTCCACCGACTTCTACGCAGAGCGCGAGGAGTTCGGCACCGGGTTCGCGGTGGAATTGCCCGGCGGGGCCACCGTGCGCTGCAGCCCCACTGTGGCCGACGAGGGCTGCGCCGACGCCGACCTCAGCGAATGAGCCGGTAGAGCCAACCGATGCGATCGAGGCGAGCTGCGGTCTGGGTTCGTGCCCTCGGCGCGACGGTAGCCTTGGCGCTCTTCGGTGCGTGCTCGGGCTCATCCGACCCGGGAGCCGCGGATCCCACGCAACCCAGCACTGCGGGCAGCACTGCCGGTCGCTGCGTCGCGGCTGAAGCATCGAGCCCCGATCTCGGCATGCTGGGGGGTGAGATCGCGACCGATCCCGACCTGGAGCGGCGCGTCCTCGACAACGGCTTGACCATCTACGCACGCGAGAACGACTCGCCCGGGAACCGGGGCGAGATCTCCCTGGTGGTCAAGGCCGGCTCGGCCCTCGAGCCGGCCGATCGCCGGGGAACCGCGGACTTCCTCGAGCACATGTTGTTCAACGGGACCGAGAACTTCCCCGGCAACACCCTGATCCAGGAACTGGATCGATTCGGCTCGGCGATCGGCCCCGACGTCAACGCGTACACGACCTACGACGAGACCGTGTACCTTCTCCAGCTCCCCGATGTGCGCCGGGGCACCCGTGAGCTGGCCGTCGACGTCGTACGGGAGTGGGCCGACCGGGCGACCATCGATGCGGTCGAGGTCGAGGCCGAGCGCGGGGTCGTGCTAGAGGAGTGGCGGGGCGGTACCGAGGACGCCGGTGGACGGGTCCAGCTCCAGCTGGAGGAGTTGCTACTGGGGGGCACTCCCTACGAAGGCGCCTCGACGATCGGAACCGCCGAGTCGATCGAGTCGATCGAAGCCGATCATCTGGTCGACTTCTACCGGCGCTGGTACACGCCCGAGAACATGGCCGTCGTAGCCACGGGCGACTTCGATCCGGATCGTATGGCCGATCTGATCGAGGGGGAGTTCGAGGATGTCGCCTCTGACGGGGAGGCGGACCGTCCCTCCCTCGAAGTCGAACCCTGGGAGGAACCGCGGTACCTGAGCCTCGTCGAACCCGAGTTGCCGATGTCCGGGGGGAGCCTCGGCTGGGTCGTCCCGGCTCCCGACCTGAGCACCGGATCGGGTTGGCGGGAGCAGGTGCTCATCGAACTGGCGATGCAGGTCATCTCGAACCGTCTCGCGGACGGGTCGGCGCGAGGAGACAACCAGCTGAGCGGAGTGGCGGCCTCGATGACATTCCCGGTGCGGTCGCTGGTGGGACCGACCATCGACTTCGAGGTGTCGTCGGGCGATCTTCGCGGCTCTGCGCAGGTGGTGTTGGAGGAGATGGAGCGCACCTGCCGGTTCGGGTTCCAGGAAGGGGAGGTCCGACGGGTTCTGGACGAGCGACGCACACAGACCGAGCAAGCCTGGGAATCCTACGACACCAAGCAGGACGCCCAGTTCGCCAGCGAGTACCGAGAGCACTTCCTGTCCGGTGCCGCCGTACCCGAGGGGGAGCTCCGCCACGAGTTGGAGTTGGAGATCCTGGACTCCATCACCGGCGACGACCTGACGGCCTGGTTCGGATCGCTGTACTCGTCCATGCCCCCCAGCATCTTCATGGCCGGCAAGTCCGACGAGGACGTCCCCGCAGAAGAAGAACTCGTCGAGATGACGGCCGCGCTCGCTGACGCAGGGCTCGATGCGGGATCAGATGTCGACGTGGACGGCTTGACCCTGATGGATCCCCCCGAACCGGTCACGCCCGAACGCAGCGAGCCGATCGCCGAGTTCGACGGCACCCTGGTGCCCGCCGTGCGCTTGGACTACCGCAACGGTGTGTCCGGTGTTGTCCAGCACTCTCCCATCACCGAGGGAGCGGTGACCGTGTTCGTTCGAGGCGAAGGTGGGCTGATGCTCGTGGACGACGACCAAGTCGTCGCGGCCCGCTCATCTTCACAGGTGATCACCAGCAGCGGGGCCGGTGCACTCGCACAGGACCAGCTCGACGCCCTGCTGGCGGACAAGTCCGTCGGAGTCTCCTTGTCTGTCGAGCCGACGTTCGAGCTCTTCACCGGGACGGCCGCGAGCGCCGACGTCGAAGAGCTCCTCCAGCTCGTCCATACCTACATAGCCACGCCCAAGGCCACGGACGCCGCCGTCAGCCGGTACGTGAGTGACAACGAAGAGCTGGTCGCGAGCCTGGGACAGGACGCCGACATGGCCATGCTGGTCGAGGCCTTCGCCGCTTACTACGGCGAGGACAATCCGCGCTTCCAGTTGTTCGCGTCGCCCGAGGAATCGGCGACGCTGACCGCCGACGAGGTCGAGGAGGCGACAGCTGAGCTGTTCCGCGGCGGTGACTGGTCGTTTGCGGTCGTCGGCGACCTCGACCTGGACGAGCTCGAGGACCTCGCCTCCACCTACCTGGGGACACTCCCGGCCAGCGTCCCGGTCGAGCCCTGGGCCGAGGTGCCCGGACCGGTCGAGGAACCGATCCGCAGCGACATCTCGGTGGGTACCGGCGACCAGGCCTCGGTTCTGGCTGTCTTCGCCGCAGAGGTGGGAGTCGACGAGACCACGGCCCTACCCACCTCGATCCTGACGGCACTCATCGAGACGAGGCTGCGGGAGGTGATCCGAGAGGACCTCGGCGCGACCTATTCGGTCTACGTGCAGGTGGGGCCGGATGACTACGGCGATGACGAGGTGTCGGCCACCGTGCACATCGGGGCCGATCCTCAACGCATCGACGAGGTCGTCGGAGTGCTGCACCGAGAGCTCGAGGAGTTGGCTGCGGGGGCGTTCGACGAGGACGAGTTGGATCGCGCTCTTCGAACGACGCAGTCGGACTTCGAACTCATCGACAACATCACCTTGGGGGAGACACAGCTGCAGTACCTGCGCCATCCCGAATGGTCGTACATCCCGTTCGTGAACCGAGCCCAAGAGGTCGGGCGGGTCGGGCGTGAGGATCTGGTGAAGCTGGCGTCGTCGCTGTTCGGCACGGGGAAGTACGTCCAGGTGGTCCAGACCCCTGACAACTGACCCCTACAACTGACCCCTGCCGGCCGGACCAGGCCTACGACCCGGTCACGAGCGCTCCTGCACCAACTGGCGGATCCGAGCAAGTCGGGGATGCATCCGAGGCCCCCGGAGGGCCAGCAGTTGCCGCTCGACATAGGCGAGGTCGAGAGGCGTGTCACGCGCGATGGCCCGGAGATCCACCCAGTCCTTGTCGCGCCCGAAGGAGAGCTTGAAGACCACCAGGTCCTCAGCGCTCAGGAACGGCAGCTCCTCGCCCCCTCGACCGAAAGGCCGGTGGACCACTCGCCGTTGGATCTCCCGGTAGGCATCGTCGAGGGAGAGGAACACGTCGACCGGGAACCGATCGCCGGGCCGACGAAGCCGGAGGCCCGCCGCGGGCATCCAGGTGTCGCGGGGCGCCTCCGGTTCCAGGCCGAGGGGCACCAGTTCGGCGAGTACCTGGTCGACATCGTCCACGGGTGCGAACACGTTCACGTCGACATCCACGGTCCCCCGGGGTTCGGTCAGATAGGCGAGGGCGAGAGCCCCGCCGAACCCATGGGGTAGGTCAGCCTCCTCGAGTCGAGCGTGCAGGGCAAGCACCAGGTCGATGATCGTCATCACGCCAGATCACCGGCCGCCTCCAACACGGCCTCGATCACTCGCCACCTCTCCGCTGGCGGCGTGTCAGGGCCGACCGTGGGAAGCTCGTCGACGGGGTCCCCCTCGATCGGTCCCGGATCACCCTCGTCGGGGAACCATCCCGCCCGGGGCAGCGGGCAGGGGATGTGGCGCTCACCTGCCACGGCCATCAGTTGGTACCCGCAGGCCACGAGGATCTTGTTGAGGGTGTCGGCCGAGGGCATCCGCCGGTCGTTCTCGATCGCCGAAAGGTTGGGCTGGGGTACCCCCGCAACCTCGGCGAGTTCGCTCTGGCTGAGCCCCCGCGATGTCCGCACCCTGCGCACGAAGCGGCCGTACATGACCGCCAGCCTAGCTATATCGAGATGGATATGACCAACAGCCGTCGCCCACACGAATCCGGGGTTGGAGGCTGGAGCCGGAGCACCGCCCCGACGGTCACAGCTTGGCGGCAGCCACGATGCCCAACACCTCGTTGCAGCCGTCCTCGATCATCGAGGCCCGGGCGTCACGCAACAGCTTCTCGATCGGGTACTCGCGGCTGAGCCCGTTGCCCCCGAAAATCTGGAGGGCGGCACTGGAAACCTCGAACGCCGTCTGGGTGGCCAGGGTCTTGGAAGCCACCGCCAACTCGAGGCGAGGCCCGTGGGTGAGGTTCCAGATGATGGCTCGCCGGCTGAGAGCGGTGGCCGCCTCGACCTTGCGGTACATGTCGAACAGGCGGGCCTTCACGCTCTGGTGCTCGATGATGGGCGCCCCACCCTGCATCCGCTCCTTCGCGTAGTCCACGGCCAGTTCGAAAGCGGCCCGCGCCAGCCCGGCGAAGGTCGAGCCCATGCCGCTGTTGGCCGTGGCCAGGACCAGGTCGACGCCCATGCCCATCACCTCGGGAGGCGCCACCAGGTGATCAGCAGGGATACGGACGTCGTCGAAGAAGACCTCACCCTGGTTGAGCGCCCGCTGGCCGATCTTGTCGAGGGGCTTGCCCTTGGTGACCCCTGGTACGTCGAGGGGCACGAGGAAGGAAGCCAGGCCGAGATTGCCGTCGCCGTTGTCGACGGCACAGAACAGCGAAGCCGCGGTGGCGATCGTTCCGTTGGACACCCAGGCTGACTTCTGGCCGTTGAGTACGTAGGAATCCCCGTCACGCCGGGCGATCAGGTTGGGGGGCTTGGGCCACTCGCCGATGCGGTCCGCTGAGGTGATCATGTCGGATCCGTGGTCGGGTTCGGTACCACACCAACAGCCCACCTGACCCTCACCCGAGAACCGCTCGGCCAGATCGAGTCGGCCGGTCATGGTGGCGGTGAGCCGCGGGAAGCCGTGCACGCCGAGGCTGATGGCCAGCCCGGCGTCGCCCCACCCGCGCTCCTCGCCGGTGATGCAGCGGATGCGGGCCTGCTGGAGCGGGGTGAGCCCTTCGGCCGCAACCACGTCGTCGAGTCCGAGTTGTTCGTGGCGGCGGAACACCTCCCACAGTTCGGATTCGGGGGCTATCACATCGGAGGGGTCGGCCATCTTGTCCAGTCGCTGGCCCACGGGCCGCATGACCTCGGCGGCGAAGCGGTGCACGGTGTCGCGCAGTTCGCGCTCCTCGTCGCTCAGCGGTGTCTCCCACTCGATGAACATGGCTGCCTCCTACGGGCTTCGGTGGCGGGTCGCAGTGGCCAGTGTCGCGCCCCGTGTGTCGGGCAGTGTAGGGTGAGGTTGGGATGGTGGGTCGCATGCCACAGGATTCGCTCGACGACGGTACGGGCTTCGACTGGGTTGTCGCGTGCACCGCCCCGCTGGTATCGCCCGTCGGGGACGTGGATGAACTCGATGCCGACGTCTTCGCGTGCCTCGATCGCACCGGGGAACGTGATCAGTCTCCCTTCGTAGAACTGGCGGTTGCTGAAGGTGATGAGTGATTCGTGTCGGCTTCGGTAATGCCAACGGAGCGGTAGTTGCGGGTAGGCGGTGCTAGCGACACAGATCGAGCACGGACTCAAAGGTGTCGAGTTGCTCCTCGTCGTACTCGTCGGACCCCTCGGCGATCGACCGGTCGAAGAACGACGTTGGCGGGAGCTGCTTGTTGTCTCCGGCGACGATCAGCTGGCAACCCCGGTAGATTGCTCCGATCGCGTCCCCTGGGCGAACCTGGGAGGCCTCGTCGAAGAGCACGACGTCGAACTGCAGGGTCGGCGGCAAGAACTGGCTCACGGTGAGCGGGCTCATCATGAAGCAAGGCTTGAGGTCCTGGCTCACGCTGCCGGCAGTGGCGAGAAGCGTGCGAATGGGCATGTGACGAGTCTTCTTCTCGCCCTCACGCTTGATCACGGCGACCGGGCCGACGGTACTTCTGGGTCGGCGGGCGTTGCATGCGTCGATCACCCTCTCGGCCGCATGGTCGACGAGAACGCGGTCGAGCTGTCGGAACTGCGCGACGATCAGGTCACGGTCTGCCGCCCGAGTTGTGGCACAACGCGGGTCAGCCGCCAAGGTCGCGTCTACCCATGCCGACAGCACGACCTGTTCAATCAGGTCGGCGACGTGCCGTCGGCCGACTCGTCGCTCGACCGCTGCGGCCACCGTCGCCCCTAGGCCCGCATCCACAAGGGAAGAGCGCGCCTGCTGGAAGGTGTTCCAGGGTCTCGATCCCTCCCGTTCGGTCCAAGCTCTGGAGCAGTTCCTCGGCGTCGTCGAAGTTACCGGCCAGGTCGGCGTCGAGCTGGGCACCGTATTCAGCGAGGAACAGGGCCTTGATCGCCGCGACCCGCTTCCGGTAGTCGTCGCTGGGACGGCGGAGCCCTGAAGCGAGCTGCTCGGCGGGTGCTACAAGCATCGCTTGTGCGGCCTCGGCACTGACTGGCCCGCCGACGAGTCGTTGGATTGCCTCTGCCCACGACAGAGCGGCTGCCAGCCCGACCCAATCCGTACTCAGTCCGCAGTAGCTCGGGCCGAGCTCGGCCCGAGCCTCCTCGTCCTTGGCTGTGAAGCGAGCCTCAATCTCTGCGAGGGCGCGACGCTGGGCGGCCAGCGCGGCAAGGTCGTCAAGTGAGTGCGCGGGATCGGCCGTGAGTTGGGCGACCACACGCCGGGCGTCAGCGACACGCGCGGCCTGTGCAGTGGCAATCCCGGCGACGACGCCAATAGGTCGAGCGAGGTGCTGTTCACCCGTTGTGCCGAGACCGCTCAGCGCGCCGGTCCATGCCGCGCAACGAGTTCGGACGTTCTCCGCTGCGCTGGCGATTTCTGTGACCTCACCCGAGCCTCGGGCGAGACGCTGGGACAACAGAGACGGGACCTGATCGGCGCCGAGGAGCCAGAGGACCTCTTCCGCGGTGGCAACGGCTCGCTCGACAGCATCCAGGTCCGTGCCGAAGGACCGGAAGTAGTGCTCACCAAGGAGAGACCCGGCAGCAGGGCTCGCGTCGCTCAGCTGTGTCGAGGTGGACCTCCACTGGCGGACCAGCGGGAGTGCCGCCACGACGTGATCGGTGATCTTCCCCTCAGGGACGCATGCCTGAAGCTGCTTCCGGTTCCCTCGGCCAGCTACTTTCCACCGGGAAAGATCCGGAACCAGATCGGTGGGACCGGAGTAGAAGGACTCGATGTCGAGCTGGAAGACCTGATCGTTGAACAACGCTCGAAGCTGCGCAGTGAGATCGCGGTAGTTGTCTAGGATCGGCTTCACCATGCCGAGCCCTCGGCGAGCGTTGTCCAGACCCGAGCGACTGAACCAGTTATGCTCGGGTAGGTCAGGGCGGGCCGCAACGGACGCGATGTCGATCAACGAATGGACGTCTCCCGGAGTTGGGTCCTCTCGGTCAAGCCCCAGGCGGGCAGCAAGGTCCGCCGCCGCCTGACGGAGGGCAACACCTTCGCTCGACAGCCACGCCGCGAAGTCCTCTGCCCGCTTCAGGTCACCGGAGGTCCAAGAACCCGATCCGCTCGGGAGATCCAGGCTGGCCATCGCCGCACGGACCGACTGCAGCGCGTCGTCAGCGTCGATCGCCACCGCTCGCCAGTCCAACCGCCAGTGGTCCAACGCGTCGACAAGGTCTCGGTGCCGGCGGTGATCCTGGAGTAGTTCTCCGAGCAGTGCCCCTGCCGGTACCAGGTCACGAGTGAGCCACAACAGTGGAACGTCGGGGTGGTCGACGAGCGCCCCGACTACGGCGGCGACCGCCTCGCACCCAGCGAGATCTGACGGCGGGTCCAGACCGACCTGGTCGGCAGCGGAGGTCGACAGCCGACGGAGCTCACCGAGCAACTTCCGGGTTTGGTGGATGTCGTTCTCGAGTGCGGTTCGATGAGCCAGGGCGTCAGTCGGGTCGGCGAGGTCACGCCAAACGAAGTCGTCGCCGGCCTCGACCGGCTCCCACGCCGATGCCAGGGTTGTCGCCCAGGCGCGGATCTGGTCGAAGTCCTCCACTGAAAGCGACAGTGGGTCGATGTCCGGCACCGGTAGAGCGTCGGCGGTGGGGAGCTGGTCACTGAGTTCTGCGACACGACCGATTGCCCAGTGCAGGCTGCGGCCGAAGGGCTGGCGGACCTCGTTCTGCGCGGCAGCATACGCGGATAGCTCCCGACGCTTCTGCCGTGCCTCAGCAACTTCGCCAGCCGACAGCGATGACTTCTGCCGAAGCCGCTGGCCAGCCGCAGCTGCGAGTGTTTGCGCCACCTCCTTGCGCGTCGCCTTATGGCTGTGCAGCTCGAGGACGTATCCACCCAACCCGCGGTTGTCGAGACGGCTCTTCACGACATCCAGTGCGGCGGCCTTCTCACTCACAAAGAGCACCGTCTTGCTGTTGGCGAGTAGTTCGGCAATCAGGTTCGCGATGGTCTGGCTCTTGCCGGACCCGGGGGGTCCGTCCATCACGAAGCTGCGACCCTCCCTACCGGCGGCGATGCACTCCCGCTGCGTCGAGTCGGCATCGAGAATGGATGCCATCTCCTCGGGAGGTACCCGCTCGTCCAGGTCGTCGTCATCGGGTGGCGCAAACGCCAGCGACGAAGAGCGTACGGTGTCGTTGGCGAGCACTCGAACCAGATCGTGACCGACCACCTGGGACTCGTTCTCTTTGAGGTCGCGGTACATCGCCTCCTTATGGAACGAGAACGCCCCGAGGAGCACCTCGGGCGACACTGACCACTCGCGATGCCCCTTCATCACCACCGACTGCACCGCCGCCAACACCCGATCCACATCCAGCAGATCCTCCGGCTCGGGCAGGGTGATCCCGAACTCGACATCCACCTTCACCGCCAGCGCCGGATTCAAGACCGCATCCTCGTCAGTACCAGCCAGCCGAAACGGGTCGCGTGGTGATTCGCGCTCCAGCGCCACCGGCACCAACACGAGAGGGCTCCGCTGCGGATCCGCGCCATCCGCTTCGCGCCACTCCAAGGTGCCAAGAGCCAGGTACAGGACACGGATTCCCTTGTCGAGGAACTCCGTGGTTGCCTTGCGGCTCAGCGTGTGCAGCTTCGCCGAGAGGAGCTTTGCTGAGGACGCATCGGTCAACAACTCATCGTCGTGAACCTTGTCGTCTAGGTCGGGGTCCTCCGACTGGAGTGCAGCGGCGAGCACCGAGTCGTCTCGATCCACCTCCTCCAACGGCGGGTAGTGGAAGCGCCAGTCCCGCTCGGCTCCCACGAGACGAGCAATCACACCCGCGGGATCGGGCGAAACGATCTGCAGATACCCCGAGCGCGCACCACCCCGAGGCAGACTCAACAACCTGTTCCGACGGGTCAAGTCGATCAGGTCATCACGCCACTGCTTGACCTGTGCGCTGACCCGATCCCCTGCCTCGGTTTCCATCGCGTCCCTCCTCAACTCCGTGTTCTCCGCACCTCGACCTGCGTCACCTCAACAGCCCCGCGAGGACCTTGGAGACCTCGGTGTCAACATCGGCATTGGCCGCGACCTGCCGCTCGGTGTCATCGAGCCACACGAGGTGAATCCGCGGGTTGCCGGGCCCGTCCTCGACCAGTTCTGCGGTGTCCCCGAACCCTTCGTCGCCCGCGACGAGGTAAGGCGAGCCATAGGTTGCCGCCCAGTCCTCAACAAACACTTCTGGTCCAGCCATCGCTTCCGCCAAGTCCTCCTGTCAAGAGACGCTACGCGTTCGCTGTGACGCCTGCTTGGCCGATGAACGGACCCCACGCCGCAAGGCACCCCCTTGCCCGGCTGACACCGCCCTACGTGGCGTTCCATCCCTGCAGTGACGCTTCGTCGGCGCTATCGGTGAAGGCGGGTCCTGGTCAGCGGCGGCGCTCGGCATCAACATCGGCGGCCGCGACCACCAGGTCGGGTGGAATGACCAACGCCGAAGGATCGACTCTCGTCCGGGCGTCGTACTGCCGTCCGAGTTCGAGTTGTTCGTGGCGGCGGAACACCTCCCACAGCTCGGATTCGGGGGCTATCACATCGGAGGGGTCGGCCATCTTGTCCAGTCGCTGGCCCACGGGCCGCATGACCTCGGCGGCGAAGCGGTGCACGGTGTCGCGCAGTTCGCGCTCCTCGTCGCTCAGCGGTGTCTCCCACTCGATGAACATGGCTGCCTCCTACGGGCTTCGGTGGCGGGTCGCAGTTGCCAGTGTCGCGCCCCCGCGTGTCGGGACAGTGTCTGCCAAGGACACAGCCTGCCGAAGCACAGGCTGCCGGGGCTCGGCCCGCCAGGGGTGCGCGACACTGGTGGGATGGTCGATATCCATCCCCAGCTCGCCCCGCTGGCAGGCCTCGTGGGCACCTGGTCAGGCCGAGGCCACGGCGACTACCCCACCATCGAGGCGTTCGAGTACGAGGAGACGGTCTCCTTCTCCCACTCCGGCAAGCCGTTCCTGGTCTACCAGCAGTCCACCCGCTCACCCGGGGACGGCCGACCCCTCCACGCCGAGGCCGGCTACTGGCGCCTGCCCGCACCCGATCGCGTCGAGGTGGTTCTGTCCCAACCCACCGGGATCACCGAGGTGCAGGAAGGCAGCTTCGACGGCCGGCACCTCAGGCTCACCTCCACGGCGGTGACCCTCACCGCCACCGCCAAGGAGGTGCGGGCAGTGGAACGCGAACTCGAACTGGATGGCGATGTGCTGCGCTACGAGTTGCGAATGGCCGCCGTCGGCCACCCGATGACCTGGCACCTGCGGGCCGAGTTGCACCGCAGCACCTGACCAGCACCGCCGGACGAGATCAGCACCGCCACACGACACCAGCACCGCGACACCACCAAACACGAGGAGAAGAGCATGCGCATCGGGTTGACCGGAGGGGCCAGGACTGCCGAGGGGATCATCGGCCAGGCCGAGCAGGCCGAAGCCGACGGGTTCGCCGCCCTGTGGTACCCCAGCGCCGTGTTGGGCGACCCGATGGTGGCCCTGGCCCTGGCGGGGCGGGCCACGGCCCGCCTCGAGGTCGGCACCTCGGTGGTGCAGTCCTATGCCTGCCATCCCGTTCTCCAGGCGGCGCGCACCGCCGCTGTGGCCACCGCCATCTCCGCGCCGGGCCGGCTGACACTCGGGGTAGGTCCGTCCCACCAGCCCTTCGTCGAATCGATGTTGGGCCTCGACTACTCCACCCCGGGCCGCCACACCGAGGAGTACGTGCGGGTGCTGGCACCGCTGTTGGCAGGCGAGGCGGTCAACTTCTCGGGCGCCGAGTGGCAGGTACAGGCCGCGGCTCCGCCCCTGCCCGAGGGGGTGACCGTTCCCGTGCTGGTGGCCGCCCTGGGCCCGCGCCTGTTGCGGGTCGCCGGCCAGCACGCTGCGGGCACAATCACCTGGATGGCCAACGCCCGAGCCATCGCCGACCATGTCGCACCGCGCCTGGGGGCCGCGGCCTCAGCGGCCGGCCGGCCCGCGCCGCGCATCGTGGCCGGCCTGCCCGTGGCCGTCCACGACGACGAGGCCGAGGCCCGCGAGGTGGCAGCCGGGGTCTTCGCCACCTACGGGATGCTGCCCAACTACCAGCGGATCCTGGCCGCCGGTGGCATCGAGAGCCCGGCAGAGGCGGTGATCGTCGGCAACGAGGACGCCGTACGGGCCCAGATCGAGGCGCTGTTCGCGGCCGGTGCCACCGACCTGTGGGCCGCCCCGTTCCCCGTCGGCGACGACCGCTCGGGCTCCAAGGCCCGCACCCGGGAACTGCTCAAGGCGATGGCCGCCGCCTGAGACCCGGCCCAGCCCAGCCCAGCCCAGCCCAGACCGTGGCCGCTCAGACCCGCTCGAGCACGGCCACGGGGATGGTGCGGTCGGTGAGCTCCTGGTAGGAGGCGAAGTCGGGGTAGGCGGCGGTTGCCAGCGCCCAGCACTCGTCACGCTCGGGGCCCGGGCTCAGCTCACGGGCCCGCACCTCCCAGCGCTCTCCGGCCACCTCGACGTGGGCGCCCCCGGACGCCATCAGGTTGCGGTACCAGTTGGGGTGCTCGGGGTTGCCGCCGTTGGAGCCGACCACCAGCAGGTCGTCGCCGCGGCGCACCAGCATGAGCATCACCGGGCGCGGCTCGCCGGTGGTGCGGCCCACCACGTCGAGGAGGAACACCGGCTTGCCCAACACCGCCGCCCCCTTGGCACCCCCGCTGCCGCGGAACTGGCGGATGTGGCGGTTGGTGGCCCAGCGGCCCACCGCGGGGGCATACCTGCTCAACAGGTTGGCCATGCGGCCGCTGATCGACGCCATGGTTCGACCTTAGCGACGCCGGCATCGTCGGCACCAAGAACCCACACCGCGGGAGCGCGACGGGACCGGTTGCCGGCCGAGAAGCTGGCCGGTGCCTTCCCGGGTCATCATCGAACGATCACATCACACGCTTAGCGTCTCCGGTGGAGCCCGCAGTGACCGCTTCGGACTCCACCCACCGGTGAAGGGAGACGACGTGCGGCCGACCAGTACCCGGAGGCGATACCAGCGCATCACCCAACCAAGGGCATGGGTGGTTCTCGCAACGCTTGCGACCGTGGTGGCCTGCACCGCGCCCGACACCGACTCCGAGAGCCAACCGGGCCCGTCGGGCACCGGCTCGGCCGACACCGAGCCGGCCGCCACCGCCGAGGAACCCAAGAGCCAAGCCCTGGTGGCGTGGGACGACTGGGGCGTGCCCCACATCTGGGGCAGTGACCGTGAGTCGGCCTGGTTCGCCATGGGTTGGGCCCAGGCCGAGACCGACATCGTCAGGGTGCGCACCAACCACATGGCCGCGACTGCACGGCTCTCCGAATTCGGCCTGGGCACCGCCGAGTCGGACATCACGACGCTGTCGTTGCGGGTCCCCCAGACCGCGCGTGAGCACTACGACGACCTGGCCGAGACGACCCGCCAGGCCCTGGAGAGCTACGCGGGAGGGGTCAACGCCTGGATGGAGGCCCACCCCGACCGGACACCGGAATGGGCGGGGGAGGTCGAAGCCTGGGAGGTCGCCGCGCACCTCAACCACGGGCCACTCCTCGAGCAGGGGTTGACGGTGCGCGACAAGGTCCGGGGAACCGATCCCGACCCGCAGGGCTCGAACGTGTGGGCCATCGGCGCCAGCAGGTCCACCACCGGGCAGGCGATGCTGGGAGGCCAACCCCAGACACCCTTCGACTCCATCGAAGGTCCCCGATGGGAGTACCACATCGCCTACCCGGGTGTGAACGCGGTGGGCGCGGGCACTCTGGGGGCTCCGGGGATCACCGTCGGCGGCACCGAGCACGTGGCCTGGTCGGGTACCAACAACCTGGCCCACTTCGCCTCGGCTGACGCCTACAGGCTCACCACCGACCCGACCGAACATCCCGGGGCCTACCTGTTCGACGGCGAGTGGCTCGCCTTCGAGGAAGAGACCCACCAGGTGGGCCCTCCCGAGGCCCGCCAGGAGGTGACCCTGCGCTCGAGCCGGCACGGCCCCGTGGTGGAAGCCGGCGGCGGCCAGACGTTCGCGGCGCGTCTCTCCTACCTGGACGACGTGCACCGGCCCGACCTGGCCGTGGGCCTCCTCGAAGCCCGTGACATGGACGAGGTCAGGGACCAGCTCGTCACCTGGACCCCGCGTGCCAACGTGGTCGTCGCCGACCACGAGGGCAACCTCTTCTACGTCTACGCCGTGAAAGCAGGGATCCGACCTGAGGGCCCCTATGACTGGGCTTCCGCGGTGGACGGATCCACCTCGGCCACCGAGTGGCAGGGCATCGTCGCCTTCGATGATCTCCCCCAGATCCTGAACCCCCCGGGGGATGTGCTGGTCAACGCCAACGACGGTCCCGACGGCACGCTGCCCGGCGCCCTGGATCCCTCGGACTACCCGGACTGGCTCGTGTGGCTAGGGGGTGAGACCGATCGAGGTACCAGGCTGCGCGAGCTGGCCAACGCACCCGGCCCCGTCGACCTGGACCAGATGGAGACGATCGCCTTCGACGTGCACATCCCCTCCGCCGCCGACCTGGTGCCGGTGATCGGGCAGGCCTGGGCCGCGCACGGCGAGAGCTACGAAGCCGACGACCGCCAACGGGGTGACGCCGCGGTGGCCGACCTGGCCTCCTGGGACCTGCGGGCCACCACCGACTCGACCGCCATGACCGTGTACACCGCCTGGGCTCTGGCCCTGGGCCGATCGGGACACAGGTTGGGCTTCGATTCCACCAAACCGGTGCCCGAGGGCACGGCCACAGGATCCGACGGCGCTGCCATCGCCGAGGCGCTGGTGGTGGGCACAGCAGAACTGGAGCGCTCCAAGGGGTCGATCGCGGTGCCCTGGGGAGAGATCCACCAGGTGGCCCGGGGCGAGTTCCGGGCCCCCGCCGCGGGCGGCTGGAACAACACCTGGATGGGGCGGCTGCGACCCGGTGCCGGTTCGGTCTTCGAGGGACACCTGACCGAAGTGGATGATCCTGTGGCGCCGTCCCAGTTCCTGGTCAGCAGCGGTTCGTCCTACGTGTTCGTCACCGAGACCGGGGCGGGCGGCGGCTTCCGGTCGATCCACCCGTGGGGGAACGCCACCGATCCCACGGACCCCCACTACTTCGACCAGGCGTCGTCATGGGGATCTCTGCAGGCCAAGGACATGCATCGCGGCGACCCGGCGGCCACACTGGCCGTCGCCGAGGCCCTGGTGGTGTGCACCATCGATGCCGGTACCTGCACCGAGGACCTCGAAGGTGACCCGTTGCACCCGGACCATCCCCTCGCGGAGACGCTCGCCGACGCCGGCTGAGCGACGCAGCGGCCGAGGCGGCGCCGGCCGGGGACTGAGCCGGCCAGGGCTCCCGGGAGGCGAGGCCACCGGGTTGGCAAGTTTTCGGGGAGGTTTGTCGCTCCTGCGAACAGCAGACCTCCCCGAAAAACCGGAACACCAGGCCCCAGCCTCCGCCGGCCCAGGCGGTCCGGACGCGAGTTCGGGCGCGGGCCCGGCTCAGAGCGGCTCAGGCTCAGGCTCAGCTCAGAGCCGCTCGAGGATGGAGGCGGTGGCCAGCGCACCGCCACAGCACATGGTGATGAGGGCGAACTGGCCGTCGCTGCGCTCGAGCTCGTGGAGCGCCGTGGTGATCAGGCGGCTGCCGGTGCAGCCCACCGGGTGACCCAGGGCGATGGCCCCTCCGTTCACGTTCACCTTGTCCATGTCGGCGTTGTGGGCCCGGGCCCAGGACACCACCACCGAAGCGAAGGCCTCGTTGATCTCGACCAGGTCCATGTCGGCCAGGGTCATCCCGGAACGCTCCAGCACCCGGGCGGTGGCGGCGATGGGACCGTCGAGGTGGAAGTAGGGCTCGGATCCGATCAGGGCCTGGGCCACGAAACGGGCTCGGGGCCGCAAGCCCTCGGCCCGGGCGCGATCCTCGGACATCCACAACACGGCGGCCGCACCGTCGGAGATCTGGGACGTGTTGCCCGCGGTGTGGATGTGGCCCTCCATCACGGGGTTCAAGTTGCCCAACCCCTCGAGGGTCGTCTCCCGCAGACCCTGGTCACGGTCGACGGTCAGGGTCTCCCCGGTGGGTTGGCCGTCACCGTCGAGCACGGGCGCCTCCACCGCCACCACCTCGCGCTCGAAGCGGCCCTCGGACCAGGCGCGGGCCGCGTGCTCCTGGGAGGCGAGGCCCAGCTCGTCCACGTCGGCCCGGGCGATCCCCCACTTCTCGGCGATGCGCTGGGCGGCCACGAACTGGTCGGGCAGGTCCCAGGGGAAGTCGTCGGGCCAGCAGTAGCCCGGGCCGTGCATCACCGTGGAACCGAGCGGTACCCGGCTCATGGTCTCGACCCCGCAGCCGATCCCCACGTCGATGGAGTCGGTGGCGATCATCCCGGCGATCATGTGGTTGGCCTGCTGAGCCGAGCCGCACTGGCAGTCGACCGTGGTGGCCCCCACGTGGAACGGCAGGCCGGCGTACAACCAGGCGTTGCGGGTGACGTTCATCCCCTGCTCGCCGGCCTGGGACACGCAGCCCCCGACGAGCTGCTCGACCTGGTCGGGCTCGATCCCGGCGCGGTTGACCACCTCGAGCTGCACCGTGGACAGCAGCCGGTTGGCGTGGTGTCCCGCCAACCAGCCGTTGCGCTTGCCGATCGGCGTGCGCACGGCCTCGATGATCACCGGTGTACCCATGGACCTGACCTTTCCGTCGTCGCCGACCGCACCGCGGCCCTCAGATCTGCTGCCACCACTTCTCGATGCCAAGGTCGTCGGCGATGACCTGGAGGGCGTTGTAGCCCGGACCGAAGGTGATGAAGCCGTGCGGGTGCTGGGTGCTACCCGCCATGTAGAGCCCGTCGATGGGTGTGCGGTACTGGCCCAGCTCGGGCAGCGGCCGCTGGTCCAACATGTTGGCCAGGCTGATCTCGCCCATCATCCAGTCGCCCCGAACCATGTTGGGCAGCTTGCGGGCGATGTCGTGGGGGGTGAACACGGACCACTCGATGATGGCGTCTTCGTCCACGTTGGGGGCGTAGCGGCGCCAGGCGTCGATGCAGCGCTGCCCGTACCAGCGGCCCATCCCGTCCCAGGCCCCCTCGCCCCCGTCGGCCAGGGCGAAGGGCGCGAACTGACGCAACAGGCCCGTGTAGCCGCCGGGGGGAGCGTCGGTGGGGTCGTAGAGGGAGTTGACCGCGGCGTTGGGCTGGGGGTCGACGATCTGGCCCCGACGGATCTTGGCCCAATCCTCGTTGAGGCGCTCGGGTGAGTCGATGCCCAGGTTCACCACCCAGGCCCGGTTCACGTCGGGGTCGAACTCGGCGGCGGAGTACTCGGGCAGGGCGCTCATGGCCAGGTGCACCGAGAACAGCGACCAGTCCTTGTGGACCACCTTGGACTTGACGTCCTGCACGAACTCATCGGACAGCGCTGCGGGGTCGATGAACTCGAGGAAGGTCTGTTCGACCGACACGGTGGAAGCCACCAGCTTGCGGGCCTGGATCTGGGTGCCGTCGGCCATGCGCACGCCGACCGCCCGGTTGCCGTCCACGAGCACCCCGGTGACCTCGGCGTCGGACCACATGACCCCGCCGTGCTGGGCCAGGTCGCGCCACAGGGCGTGGGCCAGGCGATGCGACCCGCCGACGCACAGATGCCAGTTGTCGATCTTGCCGACCAGCAACGGGTAGCCGATGGCCAGACCCGGGACGTCGTTGGTGTAGGAGCACACCGCCCCGTGGAAGGCCAGGTGGGCCTTGATCCGGTCGTCGGTGAAGTGCCGGTCGAGGAACTGGTTGATCGTCTCGCGGCGCAACTTGACCGAGAGGAACTCGGAGCGGTCCTCGACCCCGAAGGTGGCCAGGGCCTTGGTCAGCTCCTTCACGTTGAGCGGCGGCTGGTACATCAGGGTGCCCAGCAACAGGTCGACGAAGCCGTGGGCCTCGTCGTAGAGACGCCGGAAGGTTTCGGCGTCCTCTTCGTTGAACCGGGCCATCGACGCCACCGTCTTGTCCATGTCGGTGTGGATCGTCAGGGCCTTGCCGTCGTCGAAGATCGACGCCATCTGGACTTCGGGGCGGACGTACTCGATGCCGTGGCCGCGCACGTCCAGGTCGCGCGACCGGCGGTGCCATGTCGACGAAGGTGTGGTAGTTGGCGTGGATGTTGTGCACGAACCCGGCCCTGGGTGACCTCTTCGGAGCACAGGCCGCCGCCCTCCTCGTGGCGGCGTTCCAGCACCAGCACCTCCAGGCCGCTGCGGGCCAGATAGGAGCCGAGGGTCAGCCCGTTGTGGCCGGCCCCGATGATCACGGCGTCGTAGGTGTCCTTGAGCGTCACGTCAGCCCTCCCCGTAAGGCGGCTGGCCCTTGGGCCAGGTGGTGTCCACTCCCTTGGAGTAGGCCTCCAGCAGCACCTGGACCATCTCGGCCTGGCGCATCAGGAATCGCATGTCGCCCCGGACTTTGATGGCTCCCGACAGCGCGGCGTCGATGGGGTCGTTGGCCCCCGCGGCGATCGAGTCGAACACCGAGGCCGGCCCGGTGAACCGGTAGTCCAGCTTCACCGACGGGTCGTCGGCGTCGATCTCGCGGTACCAGGCACAGATGCCACCCTCGAGGCGGATGAGGAAGCGCAGCGTGTCGCCGTCGCCCACGTAGGGCGAGGCTCCGTCGCCGACGATCTCGGCCTGGATGGTGAACGAGTCCGTCGGCGCGTTGGGGATCTTCGCCACTGCGGCGTTGATCGCCTCCTTCACGGCCTCGTACCAATCGGACGTGTATACGTCTGGCATTTCAGTAGCCCCTCTCGGTAACGGGACTGGGCAGGCCCAAGTCCTCGGCGATCACCTTGTACGCGTTGTAGCCGGGGGCAGCATGCATACCACCTCCGGGATAGGCCGACGGACCGCACAGGTACAGACCGTCGAGGTAGAGCCGGTAGTCGGCGGCTTCGGGGAACGGGCGGTTGGTGCCCATCTGGTCGGCGGACATCTCACCGTTGGAGAAGTCGCCCTCCCACATGTAGTTCTTCCGTTCCATCTGGTCCGGGGTGTAGAGCGTGTCGGCGATGACGTTGTCGCGGGTCATGTTCGGTGCGAACTGACCCCAACGCTCCAAGAAGTCGTCGTTGAAGGTGGCGCGCACCTCGGCCCACTCGGCCGCCGAGAGCTCGCTGGCACACGGGAAGAAGTACCAGCCGGAGGCGGCGTGCCGACCCGGGGGCGCCTGGGAGGGATCCCACAGGCTGTTCACCCAGGTGCCCGCCGCGGGGGCGGGCAGCATGCCCGAGTAGGCGTCGCGGATGTAGCGGAGCGCTTCTTCGGAGGTGTCGTAGCCCACCACCGTGTAGTGGGTCTTGTTGATGTCGGGATCCCAGCGGGCCGAGGAGTAGTCGGGGGCGTCGTAGAGGCAGAACATGGGTGTGGCCAGCACGTGGCTGGGTCCGAAGCGGAAGTTGCGGGCCCGCCGGACCCAGTTGTCGGGCAGGTGCTCCTCGCCCACGTGGTCGAGAAGGGTCTGGCGGGGATCGGCGTTGGTGACCACGCAGCGCGTGGCCCGGATACTCCTCGCCGCGGGCCACCACGCCCACGGCGCGGCCGCCCTCGACCAGGATCTGGTCGACCTCGGTGTTCTCGATGAGGTCGACGCCGTGCGCGTAGCAGGCCTGGCTCATGGCCTTGGCCAGGCTGTGGGTGCCGCCCTTGGTGATACGCCAGCAGCCGATCATCCAGGGCAAGCGCGGTGAGGATCATCCCCGCGGCCCCGCCGGTGTCGATGCCCACCCCGAACTCGACGCTCACCCGGTAGAACAGGGTGCGCATCTCGTCGGACTCGAAGAGCTCGTCGATCATCACCTTGGGGGTCTTGGCGCAGTCCTTGGCGGTGATGCCCCAGTCGCCGTACCACTCCTCGACCAGCGTGGCCTGACCCTCGTCCATGCCGTCGAAGGGCGGTGAGTAGATGCCGAACGCCAGCAGGGGACCGAAGTCGGCGGTGCGGCGCTTGAGCTCGAGGTAGGTGTCGGCGTCGGCCTTGGAGTAATGGGAGATGCTGGCGTGGGTCCGCTCGAGCAGGTCGTTGCGGTGCAGCACGACGGGGGGCCGTCCGTCGGAGAAGGCGATGCCCGCCTGGTTCTCGGGGGTGATGGAGCGCAGCCCGCTGTTGGGGAGGTCGAAGTCTTCGATCATCGGCATGATGTCGAAGAACTCCATGTAGTTGGCGTGCAGATTGAACCGGAAGCCCGACACCACGGGGATCTTCGGTGTTGGCCCCTCCGCCCTCTTCGTGGCGTCGTTCGATGACCGCTGTCTTCAGCCCGGCCCGGGCCAGGTAGGCGGCCGTGCACAGCCCGTTGTGTCCGGCGCCGATGACGATGGCGTCGTAGGTCTTGGGCACGGCGGCTCCTCTCGGGCTGTGCGGTCGGGCTCCTGCCCGCCGCATTCTGGCACAACTTAACAGGAACCGTGCAACGTGTCGATGGGTCATCTAGGGTGGCGGGGTGGAAGAACGCCGGAGAGGCCCCGCGCACGGATCCTCGAGGCAGCCGAAGAGTGCTTCGCCCGCTACGGGTTCCAGAAGACCTCGATGGAGGACATCGCCCGCGAGGCAGGCCTGTCGCCGGCGCAGCGTCTACCGCCACTTCCCCGACAAAGCAGCGCTGTTCAACGAGGTGGCCGCAGCCCATGCCCGCGTCTTCATCGAGGAGATCCTGCGACGCGACCGCCGCCCTCGAGGGGCTGTCGGCTCAGATCGAAGAGGTGGCCCGCCTCACCAACGGCTACGTGCGCGACGACCCGATCAGCGCCGCACTGCGGCGCTCGGACCCGGACTCGCTGGCCCGCATGGTCACCACCGAAGCCGCGGGCCTGCTCGCCATGGCCATGGAAGCCATCGTCCCTCTCATCGAGGCGGCCCGCCAGGCGGGCGAGGTGCGGGCCGACCTGGATGTCCGCCGCGCCGCCGAGTGGATCGCCCGCATGGTCTTCTCGCTGACGGCCACCCCGTCGATCACCTTCGACCGCGACGACCCCGAACAGACCTCTGCCTTCATCCGCGAGTTCCTCCTGCCCGGACTGCGCTGAAGCGCCGAGGACACCCGGCCCCGTCGGCGGGCGAGCTGTCGTCCCGCCGGCCACCCGCCGCCAGGCCAGCCGAATCCCGGGCGCATGGCCCCGCCCGGGTCAGGATTCCAGCGGGGCGCAGGCGACGGGGCCGAACACCGAGACCTCGACGTCACCGTCGCCGGGATCGAAGGTGGCCGTGACCTCGAGGGTGGCGGCCACCATGGGGGCAGCGAGCGCGTCCGCAGAGGCGTCACCCACCAACGCGATCGCCACACGACCCGACGGGGCATCGGCATCGATCTCGAGATCGGAGTCGGCGGCGAGGTCGGTTCCTTCGACCCGCAGGTCACGCAATGCCACGTCGATGCGCGCCGACTCACTGGTTGCGGGACCGTAGGCCAAGGTCAGGTTGCTCGACGCAAAGGTCGCGGCCGCCCGTGCCACGGCGTCGGTGTCGATGCTCAGGGTCGCCTGGTCCGGTGCCGTCGCGTCGACCCGCAGCGCCGCGTCGAGCGAAGTGGCCGCCAGTAGCCGGGCGAGGAACCGGCGGGCGAAGGGGTCACCATCGGCATCGAAGGTCGGTGACGGTGGCCCGGCACATGCCGGGGGCCGGCGCCCCCGGAACCGTTGGGGGTTCGCCGCTGCCTTCGTAGCCCTCGGCGCGGGCACCCCGCAGGAACCCGGCGAAGGCGTCGGGAGCCACGGCCTCGAAGCCGTCGCCCAGGGCAGCCATGGCCGCCTCGGCGTCAGCCACCCGGGTTCCCCAGGTGGTGAGACCGATCGACACGAAGCGGGCGCCGCTGGGCTGAGTGGCGGCCACGTCCCGCACGATCCCGGCGATGTCGACCGAGCTGTTGGCGACGAGCACCGTGTGCACGACAGGAACACCATCGACGAAGGACACCGTCGGTGGCTCCGGCGGGTAGCCGCCGTAGTCGGTTATGAGCAGCGACGGGTCGGTACGGGCCACGAAGCGTTCGAGCACGTCGAGCGACGGTGACGGGGTGAGTGGAGGCTCGAGGATCCAGGTGGATCGCAGACCGAGACGATCGAGCAGCACCCGGCTGTGGTCGAGGTAGCCGTCGAGGTCGGCCATGGCATAGGGATAGGCATAGCCCGCGCCGCTGGGGCCGGCCATGAAGCGCACCTGATCGGGCACGTTCTCGACGATCCAGTCCCAGATGCGGGGCGCGTCGGTGGCCAGGTAGGGCGAGATGCTCACCCCGAGCGGCACCGTGTCCTCGTCGAGGTCGTCGAGGTGGAGGTGGCGCAGCAGGGTCTGGTCGTAGCCCATGGCGTCACCGTCGGAGATGGTGAAGAGCACGTAGGTCGTGTCGGGGTCGGGTTGCCGGGGGGTGTCGTCCCAGCGGGCCGTGGCCTGGGCCGGGCCAAGGTGCACGTGCACCGACAGGTTCGCGGCATCAGTGGTGGGGACCAGCCAGTGACCGGCATCAGCGACCAGCGCGGCCGCTATGCCCTCGTTGACCGCCAGGCCGCTGCTCTTGTAGATCTCGGTGTCGAAGAAGGGGTAGCCGTAGACGGGTGTGCCCGGCGGGAACATCTCGAGCACCCGACCGAGGAGGGCCGGTTCGGTGGCCGGGTCGGCGTCGAAGACGAAGGCGCGGTGCATGACCGCCCAGTCCCGCAGACCGGGCTGGATGGGCTTGTTGTTGCGGGGCCGTCCGGTCCACACCGGGAACCCGTAGGCGTCGGCGGGCCCGAGGTTGTCGATGGCCCACTCGATCACCTCGTAGGGACTGGTCAGGCCGAGCTCGCGCAGGTCGCGCACGACCTCGACCCCGAACTCGGCGGTGAAGCGCTCCGCTGTGTCGGGATCGACGGGTACGAGGTCCTCGAGACCCGCGATGGTGGTCGCGACATCCTGGCTCTCATGAGGCACCGCCGGGTCCCACACGACGAGGCCCGCAGTGCGGGGAAGAAGCCTCCGCAGCGCGTCGTCGGGCTCGATCCGCTGGGTGGGCAGATCGATGACGTCAGCCAGCCATACCTCGGAGGACGGATCCACCTCGAAGTCCTGCGCGCTGCGCAACCCGACCAGGTACAGCGTGGGCGCCTCACGGTTCACGATGCCCTGGAGAGCCGCGAACGTGAGTTGTTCTTCGAGGCTCAGCTCCTCGATGTCCACCACCAGCAGTTCATCCTCGGAGGCGGCAGCTTGCGAGGTCGTCGAGGTCGTAGAGGTCCCGGTGCCCTCGGAATCGTCACTGCCCGAGCACGCCGCCAGAGCGGCGATGGCCAGCACCACTACCAGCACCGACGAACGCCCCCGGTGGAGCGGACGGTGGGTGATCACGGAACAGCTCTTCATCGACGACCCTCCGAGTTATGCGACACTACTCGCATTAGTGTAGTGATTCTCGCCGTGGTAGGTGCCACTCCAACTGCCGACTCGAGGCTGAGGTCACGACTCGATGATGGCAGGGAGCACGAAGGTCTCCAGCTCGTGGCGCAGGCGATCGACGCCGATGCCCCCCAGACCCGGCACGGTCAGCTGCATCACCGTGGTTCGCAACAGCCAATCCAACACATCATCGATGGGGGCACGGAATCCGACACCCTCATCCGCGGCTCGCTCGAGCCAGACCCGGAAGAAGTCGAGCACCGCCTCGACGAAGAGGCGATCGGCATCGATCTCCGGCCACGCAGTCACCACTTCGCCGCTGCGCACGAGGGCCTCGAGGTGAGGGATGGACCTCATCTCGGTCACGATCGTCACCACCGAGATGACCAGGCGCTCGGGCCAGGGGCGCGACGACCCGAGCACCTCCTCGAGCTGGACCCGCAGGCGCTCGGCCGAGCGGATCACCATGGCCAGCAACAGGTCGTCACGCCCGCTGAAGTGCCGGTAGACGGTGGGTCGCACCACTCCCGCGGCGGTCGCGACCTGCTCCATCGACAGTGCCCAGCCGTGCTCGGCGAAGGCCTCCTCGGCCGCGTCGAGAAGCCGTTCACGGGTCGCCCGACCACGAGCGTTGCTTGGCATCGCCGCCCATTCTGGCTTGGAGGGCACACCCGGCAAGGCCTCTGGTGCTGCGCCCCGTCGACCACATCCACCGGACCGCAACCGCGCTCCTGCCATCATGATGGAGTTGATCGTTACCATGTGGGCATGATCCGTACCCAGATCTCCATGACCGAGGAGCAAGCCGAGGGACTGCGGCGGCTGGCCGCCCTGCGCCGCCGATCCCAGGCGGCACTCCTTCGAGATGCTCTGGATTCCCTCCTCGCCGACGACGCGCACCAGCGCCGAACCGCCAGGGCGCGCCAGGCCATCGGAGCGTTCCGCTCAGGGCACCACGACACCAGCGAGCACCACGACGCGGCGTTCGTCGACACCGTCGACCGATGAGCACCGTCGACCGATGAGTGCCGTGCGCCCTGCATCCACCGTCTTCGTCGACACGTCCGCCTTGTACGCCGCGCTCGATGCAGACGACGGCCATCACGCCGAGGCGGCCCAGATCCTCCACAACCTGCTCGACTCGATCGATCGCGACGAGGTGGGGGTCCTCACCCACAGTTCGGTCGTCGTCGAGGTCGTGGCCCTCGTCCAGCACCGCCTCGGGATGGCGGCCGTGCGCGCCCTCATCGACGACATCCTCCCCCTGCTCGAGATCGTCTGGGTCGATGCCGCGCTGCACGCCGAAGCTGCCACTGCGCTGCTGGCCGCGGATCGCCGTGCCGTGAGCCTCGTCGACTGGACATCCTTCGTCGTCATGCGCCGCAACAGCATCGAGGCGGCATTCGCCTTCGACGACGACTTCGTGGACCAGGGCTTCGCCCTCGTCCAGGCCCCGCGCTCGAGGGCGCCGCCAGCATCCCGGGGTGCGCTGATCCAGGCGTCGACTCAGGTCGGGTCTTCGGTGAACACGGCGGTGGGCTCGGCTTCGAACGCCTCGACCAGGAAGCGCTCCTGGGGCTTCTCGGAGGCCGTCTTGGGGATCTCGTCGACCACCTGAAGGTAGGTGGGAACGAAGTTGGGTTCGAGGCCGGCCCGGCAGGCAGAGAACACCGAGGCCGGCGAGAAGCCCGCCCCATCCTCTGGAACCACCGCGGCGACGACGTCGCGCTCTCCGGGGGCTCCCGAGGCCGCCTCGACCCCGTAGACGAACACGTCGCGGACCGCGGGGTGTTCGGCGATCACCTTCTCGACGAAGCCCGGGTTGACGAAGTCACCGTTGTGGCGCAGTCCTCCGCCCTTGCGGTAGTCGAAGAAGTACCAGCCGTCGGCGTCACGGTGACCCATGTCCCCGCTGCGCAGCCAGCCGCCCCGGGTCTTGGCAGCCGACGCCTCGGGGTTGTCGAAGTACTCCACGACCGGGGTCTCGTCGTGGTTCTCAGGACGTGAGCAGATCTCGCCCACCACCCCGGCAGGGCACTCCCCGTCGTTCTCGTCGAGGATCCTCAACTCGAGGCCGGGGCCGGGACGACCGAAGGAGCCCACCGGTCCCTGACCCACCGGCTTGAAGCAGAAGCCGCCCTCGACGGCCCCGTACCACTCGTAGATGTCAAGACCGAAGCGGCGCTCGAAGGCCTCCCAGATGGCCCGGGGCATGCCGGCGCTGACGAGCAGGCGGACGGGGTTGTCGGCGTCGTCGGGTCGCTCGGGTTCGGCGTAGATGGCCGTCGCCATCCCTCCCAACTGCGAGAAGGTCGTGGCCCCGTGTGCCCGACAGACGTCGAAGAGCTTCGACTTGGTGAACCGCCGGCTGAACACGGCTCGCAGGCCCATGTGCAGTGACGGCGCCAGGGTCACCGCCTGCGCGTTGCCGTGGGTGAGCGAAAGCCCGGTGTAGGGACGGTCGTCGGTGTCGTACCCGAAGATGAGACCCAGCATCGAGGAAGCCCCGAACCGGGCGTTCTGGAACACGACTCCCTTGGGGTCGCCGGTGGTGCCCGAGGTGTAGATGATCTGGAGAGGATCGTCGCCTCCCTCGAGGCGCGGCTCGAGGGTGCCCGCCGGTCGATCCAGGACCTCGCGCAGCGAGTCGACCCCGGGCACGGCGTCGAGCGCCACGGCCTCGGAGCCCTCTCCGGTATCGAGTCCCAGCACCCAGTCGACCCCGGCCACGTCCCGGCGGGCCCGGGCCACCTCGGTCAGGCAGTAGTCGGTGCAGATCACCCCCCGGCACCCCGCGTTGGCCAGCATGTAGGCCAGCTTCTCGCCGCGGGTGCGGGGGTCGATGGGGACGAACACACAGCCCGAGACGGACGCGGCGATCATGGCCTCCACGTACTCGGGGTGGTTGCGCATCATCAGTCCGAAGCGGTCGCCTCGTTCCATCCCCCGGGCGATGAGCGCCGCGGCGATGCGGTTTGCGTTGCGGTGGAGGTCGGCGTAGGTGCGGACCTCGTCGGGCGTGGCCCCTCCGTCGAGGCTCAGGTGCTCGAAGGTGAGCACGTCGAGATCGGGCGTGGCCTCGGCCCGCGCCTCGATCATGTCCGCCAGGATCCACTCGTTGCGTTCTCGCATCATCACTCCTGCATCCACGAGCCGCCCGATGCGGCCCGCTGGTCGAAACCCGACCGCTTTCGGCTCACACCGCCAGGATCGTCACACACATCGCGGCGGCGTCGGGTCCGATCGTGCCTCCTCCGTTGTGGGCCAGCGCCACCGTGGCCCCCTCCACCTGACGGTCACCCGATCGACCCTGGAGCTGTTCGGTCAGCTCCACGATCTGGGCGATCCCGGTGGCACCGATCGGGTGACCCTTGCGCAGCAGGCCACCGCTGGGGTTGACGGGGCAGCGGCCACCCAGGCGGGTCACGCCGTCCTCGACCAGGCGCCCACCCTCACCTCTCGGGCACAGCGACAGGGCCTCGTAGGCGAAGATCTCCGAAGGTGCGGTGGCGTCGTGGCATTCGACGACCGACAGGTCCTCGGGTCCGATCCCGGCCTCCTCGTAGGCCTCGGCCGAGCAGACCTCGCCGGTTCCGGGTTCGGCCGGGCCGTGATCCCAGCCCGAGCGCAGGACACTTGACACCACCCGAACCGGCCGGTGGATGCCCAGCTGGCGGGCCTTGGCCTCGCTCACCACGACGGCGGCCGCGGCCCCGTCGCCGATGGGTGAGCACATCGAGCGGGTGAGGGGTTCGGCGATCATCGGCTGGGCCAGGACCTCCTCTGTGGTGAGGGCATCACGGAACTGGGCCCGCGCGTTCAAGCTGGCGTGGAAGGAGTTCTTGGCCGACACCGAAGCGAACTGCTCGACGGTGGTGCCGAAGGCCGCCATGTGGGCCCGGGCCACCTGGGCGTAGACGTCCATGAACATCGACCGGCTCTTGCCCGCTCCCCCGGAGGACTCCGTCGTCACCGAGGCGGCGGGCGCACCCTGACCGAGCGATTCGAGGAGCGAGTCGAGGGCCTCCACGTCGACCGCACCGGTGAACGCCCCGAAGGAGACCGACTTGTCCTGGTGGTAGAGCTTCTCCACCCCGAGTGCCAGGACGACGTCGTAGCAGCCGGCCGAGACCATGGCGCAGGCCTGGTTGAGCGCCGTGGACGAACTGGCGCAGGCGTTCTCGACGTTGATCACCGGAATGCGTCCCAAGCCCATCGAACGCAGGATCACCTGGCCGCGGATCGACTCCTGACCCGTCACCACACCAGCGGACGCGTTGCCCACGTAGGCAGCTTCGAGCTGGGAGCCGTCGAGACCGGCGTCAGCCAGCGCTGCGGTGATGGCCTCGGCTCCCAGGGACTTGAGTCCACGATCCATGTGCTTGCCGAAGGGGGTCATACCCACCCCGGCCACGACTGCGTTGCTCTTCATCGCCATCTCCTCCTGCTGGCCGGTGGCGCCGGCCGTTCGTGCACGCCTTCGGTTCTCGTCCGCCGTGGGCCGCTCACACCAGCCCGTCGCCCTCCAGGTCGAGTGCCCGGCGCAGGTAGGCCAGTTCGGCATCCCGCCAGGGCAGCGGCGCCGGTGCCTGGAACATCTGGTCGCGGGTGAGCTCGTCCACCACCGCCTGCGAACGGGGGAAGGGGTTGCCGTAGCCGTTCATGTGGAAGAGCTCCTCGAAGGGGAGACGGGGACGTTGGCCGCCGGCCTCGGGGCTCTCGGCGGGATAGCCGACGGTCTGGAGCAACAGGACCCGGCACGTGTCGGGCATCCCGAGGCTGGCCCGGATGGTCTCACCGTGGGGGGTGCCCAGGCAGCACGTTCCGAGCCCGAGGTCGAAGGCCATGAGGGTGGCCTGCGCGATGCCCTGACCGCAGTCGACCTCACCGAGCCCGGGTTCCTTGAGAGACTCGAGGATCATGTCGAAGATAGGGACCAGTTGCTCCTTGACGGCCTTGACCCGGTCGTCGCCGTAACCGAGAGCCCCGACTCGAGCCAGGTCGGTCACGCGCTCTCCCTGCTCGTCGACCGCCGCGGCATCCAGGTACCAGACGATCGTCACCGGAGCCAGGCGGATCTGGTAGCCGGTGATGGGCGCCGTGACGGCGTCGACCACCTCCGGAGGCGCCGAGTCGCGGAAGATGGCGACGCCGCGCAGGCTCTGCACGTTGCCCCAGTGGGAGGCGATCCTGGCCGCCTCGAACATCATCTGGATCTTCTCGGGCTCGACGGGCTTGTGGGGCAGCAGGTAGCGCATCGAACGCCGCCGGCCCAGCACCTCTCTCAGTTCCATTGCTCCTCCATGTCCTGTGCCGGCGGGCTCACCGGGTGAGCTCGGCGATGGCTGACTGGTACTGCATCATCTTCATGGGGTCGATCCCGTAGGCGGGTGGAATCACCACGAGGGAGTCGGCCACCGTCCAGGCCCGCTCGAGGCGCTGGCGGATGCCGTCGGGATCGCCGCAGAGAACGAACGTGCGGACCATCTCGTCGGGGATCACATCCCGGCTGACCGACGCCGCCCGCCCGCGGGCCGCCTCCTGGGCACGGCGGGCCTGTTCGCCGAAACCGTGGGCGGCGAAGAAGGGCTCGTACTGCTCGAAAGAGGCGTAGAAGCCCACCGTGGTGCGGGCATCGTCCACGGCCTCGGCTTCGTCCTCGTTGGGCGCGCACCAGAACCAGAGGTTCACCTCGACGTCTTCGCGCCGGCGCCCGGCTCGGCGGAGGCCCTCGTCGATCTCGGGTTGGGCGTGTTCGAAGACCCAGTCGAGAGACCAGATGGGGTGCCCCATGATCCCGTCGCCGATCTCGGCGGCCAGGCGGATCGCCGGGGCCCGCAGCGCGGCCAGCCAGATGGGGATCCGGTCACGCACGGGCGGGGCCTGGGGTTGCAGCGCCGAGAACTCGCCCGAGTAGTACTGGCCTTCGAAGGGGGCCAGGCCGTCCTCGCTGTGCGCGCCGGCGACGATGTGGCGCACCGCGGCGACCGTCTCGCGCAGGTGGGTCAGGGGCTTGTGCGGTGGTGCGCCGAACAGGCCCTGGGTCCAGGCCTGGACGCTGGCCCCCAACCCCAGCACGAAGCGACCCCCGCTGATGCGGTCGAGGTCGATGGCGGCCATGGCTGTCTCGAAGGGGCTGCGGGCGGCCGCGATGGCCACACCGCTGGCGACCTTGAGGTGTTCCGTGTGCGCAGCGGCCACCGCCAGGGTCGACCAGGGGGGGCCCACCACCTGGGGGGCGAACAACCCCTCGAGGCCCTGCTCCTCGGCGGACCGGGCGAAGGCGGCGATCAGGGCCGCCGGCAGCGGCGCCACCACACCCCAGGTGGGTCGGTCCTGGCGGGTCGGGGTCATCTCGTCTCTCCCTGTTCCTGTCTTCCTGCGGGCCGGCACAGCTTCGCTGCGGGCTGGCACAGACTCGCTGCGGGCTGGCACAGCCTGGCTGGTGCGCCCGGCTTCACGAACCCGCACCCTGGACGAGCGTGTTGACGAGCCGGGTCATCGAGCGCACCTGATCGGCGGGATCGGCCGAGGCGTCGGCCACGTCGCCGACCCGGCCGTCGATGACCAGCGACGCCAGCCCGTGCACCAGGGACCAGGCCATGAGGGCGAACTGGTCGGGATCGAGGCCGAGAGACGCTCCCCCGACGGCGGCCAGCACCTCGGCCACCTCTTCACGGAACATGTCGATGGCGTCGTCGTGGGCGGCCCGCAGGCCTGGGTGGCGGTCGATGTCGGGGATGTCGCGGCCGAACATCAGGCGGAAGTGGGCGGGCTTGTCGACCGCGAACTCGACGTAGGCGATGGCCATGGCCTCGAGTTGGGACGCGGGGTCGTCGGCGGCGGCACGGGTGGCCGATGCCATGTGCTCGGCGAGACGACGGAAGCCCTGTTCGGCGACGGCGGCCACCAGGGCCTCCTTGTTGTCGAAGTGCCGGTAGGCCGCCGAGTGCGACACCCCAGAACAGCGCGCCACCTCGCGCCAGCTGAGCCCTTGGGCGCCGGAGGCATCGAGCAGCTCGACCGCGGCCTCGATGAGGCGGGGGCGCAGGCCGAGATCGGTTGGGGGCACCGGCCCAGTCTGCACCCATCTTGTTGACAGTGTCAACATCGAGTGCCAGAATCACCTCCGATGCAGACACTGGCCGAGCTCAAGAACCGGACCCGCCACGACGTCGTGCTACGGGGCGACAACTGCTCCTATGTGGCGCTGGGGTACTTCCCCACTGCCGCGCTGGAGAAGATCCTTCCCCGAGGGATGTCCGTGCCCTCGCCTTCGGTCATGGCCGAGCACCACCCGACGCTCGCACCCGTCGAAGGCCGCCACCCCTTCGTGCTGATGTGCAGCAACTGCCGCAACGTCCACGACGTGTTCACCGAGATCAAGCTCCGGCCCTACCGCGAGCTGATGGCCTTCGTCCCCGTCACCTACACCCATGGCAGCGAGCAGCACCTGTGCTCCTACGTGCCCGTCCTCTACCTCGAGTACCTCATCGGCGTGGTGGGCGGCTTGTACCTGGGTCTCCGCAAGCAGTTCCGGCCCGGCATGCGCGACGAGGAGACGGCGACCACCAAGCACTTCTCCATCGAGGGCGTGCTCGACGCACGCTTCGAGCAGGCGGGTAAGGGTACGGGTGAGCTACACCCCTTCTTCGCGGAGGCGCTCGGCCACCCCACGCTGACCCTCTCCTACTTCGGTCGGACCCGCTTCTACACCACCACGGTGACCACGAGCAGGGTCCTCGACGCCGGCGCCAACTTCGAGTGGCACTTCAAGGGCTCGCACCTCCAGAGCGACGAGACGAGCGTCGCCAACTACGCCGAGTACCACTTCACGACCTCCCAGGCCATGAGCTACCGCACCTACTTCCACTCCGGTGAGCGGGCAGGTGCCCTAGCCTGACCCGGATGGCACCAAGGGCCTGGGTGGTCGTCGCCTGGGCACCGCTTCTGACTCTGCTGGGGGTCACGGCCTGCTCCTCCTCCGGCGACGGCACATCTGATTCCGGCGAAGGTGCCACGAGCACCACGGCGGTGACCTCGACGACCATCTCGACGACCACCTCGCCGGTGACCTCCGCGGTGACCAGCTCGGGCTTCGACCCTTCCGCTCCCGGGCCCTTCCGCGTCGGACACACCAGCTTTCAGGTGACCGATGCCGACCGCGCCGGCAGAACCCTGCCCGTGGACGTCTGGTACCCGGCCACTGAGGTTGGAGGCGAACCCGAGGCCAGGTACCCGCTGGTCGGGGAGATCTCCTTCTCGGTGGGTGAGGCGGTCGAGGACCCACCAGCCGCCGAGGGGCCATTCCCCTTGGTCATCTTCTCGCACGGGAACACCGGGATCCGCACGCAGTCGGTGTTCCTGACCGAAGCCCTGGCCAGCCACGGGTTCGTGGTGGCGGCCCCCGATCACGTTGGCAACACGGCCGCCGACGTGGTGGCCGGAACCGAGGTCGACCAGATCCAGGCCGCCTTCGACCGCCCACCCGACGTCACCCTGGTGATCGACGAGCTGCTGGCCCGCAGCGACACCGACGGCGACCTCCTCGGAGGTCGCGTCGACCCCGAGCGGATCGCCATGACAGGACACAGCTTCGGGGCTCTCACCTCCTTCCTGCTCGTGGCCCGAGGGCCCGACGGTCCGGCCGAGCCGCGCATCGATGCCATCGCTCCCATCGCCCCGGTCTCCTTTCCGCTCTCCGACGCCACCCTGGCCACCGTGGTGGTACCCACGCTCCTGGTGGCGGGCTCGGAGGACACCCAGATGCCCGTCGACCCCGAGACCGAACGGCCGTGGGCGCTGCTCGGCTCCCAGGTGGTGCACCGCGCCGACATAGAGGGGGCGGGCCACATGGCGTTCTCCCACATCTGCGAGATCTCCGACGCGCTGTCCACCGGCGGGGTCGGTGAGTTGGTCGCCTTCCTCGACGAGTTCAGCGACGGGGCATGCGATCCCGAAGCGGTGCCCACCTCTGAGATCCACGACCTCACCAACCGCTACGTGGTGGCCTTCCTGGTGTCCGAACTGGCCACCGATCCCCAGCTGGCCGCCGACGCGGCCGCCCAGCTCACCGGCGTCGACGGGGTCGACTTCCGGAGCCGCTGACCGATGACGCGACTACCGGGACTGCGGCCGTAGCCTTCGGGGCCATGTCGAAGTCGGAACCGCCCGAGGGAACACAGCCGCCTGAACGCCTGGACCGGTTGTTCGCCGCCGCCGACGGGCTGCGCCGGCTGGTCGAGGTGTTCACCGACCGCGAGCTCGACGACGACCTCTTGGCAGAGATCACCGAGGTCAGCGACGAGTTGGCAGCCAGGGTGGACCACGCCCCCCGGTGGGACCGCGACGCCGAGCTGGTAGCAGGCCTCGCCGACCCCGACACCGAAGAAGGGCGCCGCACCGGGTTCCCCCACCGGGCCATCGCCGGGGGCGCCAACCCCTGCGCCACCCCGATGAGGCTGCACTTCGGCGAGGGTGTGGTCACCACCGAGGTGACCTTCGGGGCCCGCCACGGCGGGGCACCCGGCCGGGTCCACGGCGGGGTGCTGGCCGGGGTCTTCGACGAGTTCGCCGGAGCCGCTCCCCGGTTGGTGGGCGCCATGGCGGCCACGGCGCGGCTGGCCATCAACTACCGCGCACCGATCCCGGTGGGAGAGCCGCTGGTGCTGAGGGTCTGGGTGGACCACCAGGAGGGCCGCAAGATCTTCGTGCACGGCGACGCCCGGCGGCACGGCGACGCCCGGCGGCACGGCGACGCCCGGCGGCACGGCGACGCCCGCGACGCTGACGACGGCCGCGACGCTGACGGCGGCGAGCTGATCGCCGACATCGAGGCCCTCTTCATCGCCATCGACTACACGGCCATCGACACCAGCGGCGAGGCCCGACACTGACGCGGCTGGTCAGTAGCCCCGTTCGGTCACCGGGGACGGCAGCTCGAGATCCTCGGCGATGACCTTGTAGGCGTTGTAGCCGGGCGCGGCGTGCACGCCCCCGCCCGGGTAGGCCGACGGCCCGCACAGGTAGAGGCCCTCGGGCTCCAGGCGGTAGTCGGCGGCTTCGGGGAAGGGCCTGTTGGTGCCCATCTGGTCGGGGGCCATGTCACCCAACAGGCAGTCGCCCTCCCACATCAGGTTCTTCCGCTCCATCTGGTCGGGCGTGTACAGCTTCATGGCCAGCACGTTGTCGTGGGTCATGTTGGGAGCGAAGTCACCCCAGCGCTGGAGGAACTGCTCCATGTAGTCCACCCGGATCTCGGCCCACTCGTCGGCGCTGAAGTAGCTGGCCATGGGGAAGAAGAACCAGCCCGTGGCGCTGTGGCGACCCGGTGGAGCCTGGGAGGGATCCCACAAGGAGTTGACCCAGGTGCCCGAGGCCGGTTCGGGGAGCCAGCCCGAGTGGGCGGCCCGGATGTAGCGCTCGACGTCGGCGGGCTCGTCGTAGCCCACCACCGTGTAGAAGCAGCGGTCGATGTCGGCGTCCCAGCGGGCCGAGGAGTAGGCGGGAGCGTCGTAGAGGCACAACGCCGGTGTGGCCAGCACGCCGCTGGGCCCGTACCGGAAGTCCTGGGCCCGCTTGTAGAAGAGCGGGCTGACGTGTTCGGGGCCAACCATGTCGACGACCACCTGGCGGACGTCGGCGTTGGCGGCGACGCAGCGTGTGGCCCTGAAGTCGCCCCGGCGAGTGGACACACCGACAGCCCGACCGTCCTCCACCAGGATGCGCTCGACGGTGGTGTTCTCGATCAGCTCGACACCGTGCGCGTAGCAGGCCTGGGTCATGGCCTTGGCCAGGGTGTGCGTGCCGCCCAGCGCCAGGCGGAAGCGTCCCACCATCCACATGAGCGCGGTCGGGACCATCCCCCCGGTGCCGGCCTGGTCGAGGGGTACGCCGAACTCGACGGCCATCCGGTACAGCAGGGTACGCATCTCGGGTGACTCGAACAGCTCGTCGATGACGTGCTTGGGGGACTTCACGGCGAAGTGGGCCCCGATGCCCATGTCACCGAACATGTCGGCCAGCAGGGCAGCCTGGCCTGCGTCCATCCCCTCCATGGGCGGGTTGTAGATGCCGAAGGCCAGCAGCGGGCCGAAGTCCATGGTGCGCTGCTTCAACTCCATGAAGGTGTCGGCGTCGGCCTTGGAGTAGCGGGCGATGCTGGCGTGTGACTTCTCGAGCTGGTCGTTGCGGTGCAACACGATGGGAGGGCGGCCGTCTGACCAGGCGATGCCCGCCTGGTTCTCGGGGCAGTGCGAGCGCAGGCCGCAGTTCTCCAGGTCGAAGTCCTCGAGCATGGGGATGATGTCGAAGAACTCCATGTAGTTGGCGTGCATGTTGTGGCGGAAGCCCGACAGGACGGGCTCTTCGGTGTTGACACCGCCACCCTCCTCGTGGCGCCGCTCGATGATGGCGGTCTTGAGCCCTGCCCGGGCCAGGTAGGCGGCGGTGCACAACCCGTTGTGGCCAGCACCGATGACGATGGCGTCGTAGACGTTGTCCATGGGGCGCTCCCTGAGAGCAGTCGCGGGGCTGGTCCCCCGCAGGCGGATCCGAGTTTTATAACAGATTCTAGTTTTTCAGGTGGAACTCGTGGCTGCCGGCCGAGGCCGTCACCGTCGTAGGCTCCCCGCCGATGGACCAGGGTACGGCACTGGTGGTGGTCTCTATCGCCCTCGTCACGGTGGTCACGGCCTGGGTGGCCCGTGAGATCGTCGGTGTGCTGCGCCGCCGGCAGGCAGGCGACGACCGGGAGAGCTCCGCTACCGACCTGGTCCCACTGCTGTTGTTGCCGGTGACCGCGCTGGTCAGGAGGATCGGGCGCGACCGCAGATCCATCGAGTCCTTGGTCGGTCCCGACGGGACCGTGTCGTTGATGTTCTGTGACATCGAGGGATCGACCCGCATCAACCGCCGCCTCGGTGACGAGGCCTGGGTGCGGGTGCTGGGCGCCCACGACCAGGTGGTCGAGACGACGGTCCGCCGCCACGGCGGCAAGGTGGTCAAGACCCAGGGCGACGGGTGCATGGCGGCGTTCCGTACTCCTGGGGGGGCGGTGGGCGCCGCCGTGTCCCTCGGGCCCGCGCTGGAGTCCTGCGAGACGATCACCGTGGCCCTTCCGGTGCGGGTCGGTGTGCACACGGGCCGGGTGGTGGCCGAGAAGGGAGACCTGTTCGGCACCAACGTCACCATGGCCGCACGGGTGGCGGCCGCCGCCCGCGGCGACGAGGTGCTGGTCAGCGAAGCCGTCCAGCACCAGCTGGCAGGATCCGACGACCTGGCGTTCCGCCGGCGCCGGCCGCGACGCCTGAAAGGCCTGGCCGGTCGCCACCGCCTCTACTCGGTCACACCGGACGGAACCGACGAGGTCGCCCTCTACCGGTGAGCGGCTGAGGGCATGGGGGCGAAGAGCCAGCCAACAAGGCTGCGCGCTCGGGAGCAGCCTTGGCGGTTGGGGCAGGGGCCCCGACCGCACAGCGATGAGCCCCTCGGGGCGAAGAGCCAGCCAACAAGGCCGCGCGCTCGGGAGCAGCCTTGGCGGTTGGGGCAGGGGCCCCGACCGCACAGCGATGAGCCCCTCGGGGCGAAGAGCCAGCCAACAAGGCTGCGCGCTCGGGAGCAGCCTTGGCGGTTGGGGCAGGGGCCCCGACCGCACAGCGATGAGCCCCTCGGGGCGAAGAGCCAGCCAACAAGGCCGCGCGCTCGGGAGCAGCCTTGGCGGTTGGGGCAGGGGCCCCGACCGCACAGCGATGAGCCCCTCGGGGCGAAGAGCCAGCCAACAAGGCTGCGCGCTCGGGAGCGCGCAGCCAGTTCAGCCGGGGGTCGGCGTGAGCTCTATGAGCTGTTGGAATGTGGGCCGGTTGGTGGCCCGGATCGTGTCGGGGATCAGGCCTGGCGCGAAGTCGAGCCGCCAGCCTTCCGACAGCCAGGTGGCCGGGTCGTCGTCGCCGTACTCGTCGGCCAGCTCGCCGGCAACGGTGTCGACCACCGACCAGAGATCCTCCTGGCAGCGTTCCAGCGATCCCCCACCGCAGTACGCCAGGTTGAACGGACCCGCGACTTCCGACCCCAGGAGAGTCCGCAGGTCCTTGTCCAGGACGCTGGCGCCGTTGTCACCGCGGAGCGAGCGGCGGTCGTAGACCTCGGCGCTCAGCTCACCGAAGACCGGCTCGATGGCCGCCATCACCATTGGCTCCCACAGGGCCTCGATGATGGTCGGACCGGCATCGTCGAAGGTGCCGTCGTCGTCGGCGTCGAGACCCGGAGCGTCGTCGGCCACCCAGGCATCCAGGTGCTCGACCACCGCCTGGGCCCTCTCGGAGGGAGCGGCGCCACCGTGCAGCACCTCGCTCAGCACGGGCCACACCTGGGACGACGGGAACTCGGTCGCCGACCGGTTCATCACTCCCACCACCCCGGCCAGGTCGACCCGTTCGGGCCACTGGTCGAAGAGCTCCACCCGGTGAACCGAGCCGTAGGACGACGTGTCACCGTGCATGAACCCCGGAGCGGCCTGGTTGTTCCAGTTCAAGAGCCGCCCGTCGGGCCCGGCCGTCCCGTGCGGATGCTCACCCAGGGCGAGGAATCCCTGCCACTCGTAGGCGCCGGTGCCCAGCACGGGAAGGCGCCGGTCGAGCCCGGGGGCCCGCTCGGGAAGTCGGCCCGAACTGAAGGTGGCCACACCTTCGCGGCCGACCCACCCCCAGTTGAAGGTGAACCCGAAGAGGTTGGCCGTCTCGTAGAACTCCTCCGCCGTCGTGGCCCTCCCCTCGGTCATGCGCTTGAGCGCCACCAGGTTCAGACCCTCCCGACCGAAGGTGGAACGCTGGCGGGTGAGAGCCACCGGGCGTCCTTCCGAGGTGGCGGTACCGATCACGGGACCGTGGACCGACACCGGGAAGCGCACCGGGGCCCCGTCGAGTGTCCCTGCGTCGAAGGTCTCGAAGGGCTGGCACTCGCCGTCGAACTCGTAGTGGTCCGACTCGGTCGTCGGCTCCGAACCGTCGGGTTCGCAGAGCATCTCGGCGAACACGTCCCGCACGTCGTGACCGGCCGACGTCAGGCTCCAGGCGTAGTCGGGAGTGCGGCCGATCAACAGGTACATGGCCAGACCGGGCACGGCCACGCCTTGGGCCTCGATGCCCGGGCCGCTCAAGTGCATCTGCTGCACGATCTCGGGGTAGTAGTAGCCGAGCTGAGGACCCAGCACTCCCATGCTCGTGTTGTTGGTCGAAGCCTCCGGGCCCACCAGCAGCCAGTTCGAGGCACGCCGGTCGTGCGGCGCGTCGGCCGCTGCGTACTGCCCGGCGCCAGCGCCGTCGCCTGCCCCGGCGCCAGCGCCGTCGCCTGCTGTGGCGACGGCCTCGAGATCCACGATGCTGCCCTCGTCGATGGGAACCGAACCCGTGACCTCGCCGCCGGTGAGAACGCCGTAGTCGAAGGTCTCCGCCAAGGTGGTCGGTGCCTCGGGGTCACCGATGAGCATCACGTCCTCCCAGGCGTCCCGGCCGGCCTCCGCACCCAGGGAACCCTCGAGGATGGTCAGCAACTCGGCGTGCCGGGCCTCGCCTCCCCCGCCGGCACCGAAGATGGAACCGATGAACGCCGTCACCGCGATGACGTCACGGGCGGTGGCGGGCTCGCGCTCGAGGTCGTTGGCCTCGGCGTAGGCGTTGAGGCCGGCCGCGTAGGCCTCGGCGTCGGTCAGCACCTGCTCTCCTTCCTCGCCGAACTCCTCGACCAGCAGGTCGACCTGATCGGCCAGGACCTCTTCGGCCTGGTCGCTCGGCACGAAGGAGCGGGCCGTGAGCACGAGGTCGAAGGCGTCGACGCCGGGGATGTCGACGGCGGCGGCCCGGGCCGCCCACCGGCCCAGGTCGATGAGCGGCAGGCGGTCACGGGCTGTGACCCAACCGGCACCGAAGGCCATGTCTTCGCGGGTCTCGCCGGTGATGTGGGGGATGCCGAACTCGTCATAGAGGATCGTGACCCCGTCCCGGGGCGTGGGTTCCTCGGTCGTCTCTCCGATGGGGGCGAAGTCCTGGGCCAGGAAGAACTCGTCCAGGTCGGCGTCGGTGATGTCGGCCCGCAACGGGGTGAGCCCGTCATAGAGCGGTAGCTGGTCGGTGGAGTGCTCGTTGGTGGGAAGCCCACCGAAGTTGCCCGGAGGCAGAATCGAGTAGCTGCGATCGACGACGCCGGCGGGCACGGTGCCGTCAGGTGTCGCAGTGGTTCCGTCGGCGGTGGTCGGAGCGGACGTGGCCCCCGATTCGCTGCTGTCCTCGCCGGTGCAGGCGGCCGCCACCAGCGCGGCAACCAACACCAGGGCCAACACGCCCCTGCGGGTGGAACCCGCTCTGCTGGTGGTGGTGCTGGTGGTGGTGGTGGTTGTGCTGGTGGTGGTGGTGATCGAGCCTGAACGGCTTTCGTGCACGACAGAATCCCCCTCGTCGTCACATCGGGACCTCTTGGACCCTAGGCGCGCGCCCGGCCCTGCGGTGCAGTCCGACCACTACCATCCGAGCCTGGCAACCGATGAGGAGGGAGGAGGAGCAGCGCCACCATGAGGACGAACGTCGTGGCCGACGTCGCTGGGCTGATGCTCGCTCTGGCGCTGGTCGCGGGGGGTTGCACCTCTTCGGAGAAAGCAACGCCGACCACCACCGACTCCGCGCCGGGGACCACGCAGGCAAGCGCGCCCGCGTCCTGTCCCACCGAGGTGGAAGCCGAGCAGTTCGCCTCTGCCTCCGACCTGCAGGCTCTCACCGCCGAGCTGAACGCCTTCGGGTTGCGCTCACCGGCAAGTGAACAGCACGAGGCCTCCCTGGATTGGCTGGCCTCCCAACTCGAAGCTGTCCCCGGGATGACCATCGCCTGGGACGAGTACACGATCGACCGCTGGCAGCCCACCCCCACGGCCACCGGTGGGCTCGGGGGCACGGCCACCGGTGGGCTCGGGGGCACGGCCACCGGTGGGCTCGGGGGCACGGCCACCGGTGGGCTCGGGGGCCGCGACCTGGCGGCCGCGGGAGGCCTCACCGTCGAGACCCCAGACGGTCCCCGGGCCGTCCCCGTGATCGGTGCGGTCCCTTTCACCCAACCCACCTCTGACGAAGGTCTCCGAGCTCGGTTGGCGCACATCCCCGAGGGTGAGTCGATCACCGCCGCGGGAGCGGCCGGCAAGATCGTCGTCGTCGACATCCCGCACTCGACGATCCCCTTCGCGGGCTTCCACGCCCTGGCCCACCACGTCACCGACGACCTCCCCTCCGAGGGGGACTACGACCGCCCCTACCTGCGCCCGCTCGACCCGATCCTGATCGAGGCCGGACTCGCGGGCGCGGCCGGGGTGGTGCTGGTCTGGGATGCACCGACCGATCAGCTGACCGGATACTGGGATCCTCACACGGGGACGCGTTTCCACGTCCCGGCGGTCTACGCCGGTTCAGACCAGAGGCAATCGCTGCTGGAGCTCGCGGCCGGAGGCGCCGAGGCGCAGATCACCGTGCGGGCCGCCTGGGACCACGCTCCCACCCGCAACCTGATCGCCACCCTTCCCGGCCAGACCCGCGAGCGGGTCGTGGTCAACACCAACACCGACTCGGTCAACTGGGTCCAGGAGAACGGCACCGTCGCGGCGATCGCCCTGGCCCGCTACCTGGGGAGCCTGCCCGCCGAGTGCCGCAGCCGGGAAGTGGTGTTCGCTCTCACCAGCAACCACCTGGGCTTCAGCGCAGACGGCACGTTCCGGGTCGGGCCCGAACTGGATCGTGGTGTCGACGAAGGCACCGTGGCCTTCGTGATGGCCCTCGAGCACCTGGGTACCCGCGAGATCCTCCCCAACGAGACCGACGGCCGCCTCGAGCTCACAGGGGCCGGCGAGGTCTTCGCCTGGTCGGCCCCCCAGGAGAGCCCGGTGCTGGTGCAGGCCTCGGTCGACGCGGTCGAACGCCGCGACCTGGACCGCACCGCCGTGCTCCAGGGCGTCGGGGTCCCCGTGCCCGACCAGGTGCCGGCCATCTGCTCGCAGGGCGGTCTGGGCACCAACTTCCACGGTCTGCTCATCCCCACGATCGCCGGCATCAGCGGACCCTGGTCGTTGTGGGCACCCTCGTTCGGGGAGGATGCGCTGGACTACGACCGCATGCGCGACCAGATCCTGGCCTTCGGCGACGTGCTCGTGAGCCTCGACGACGTGGACCGCGACGAGATCGCCGGCGACTACCTCGCCGCCCGCCAGGCCCGCGCCGACGGGGCCGCCACGTGTGATCTCACTCCCCCGCCGGCCGAGGCGCCCCGGGAGTGAAGCGCAGGAGCGACGAACGGTCGGTGCTCCTGGACACTCCTGGAGCCTGCGCTCACTCGGGAAAGAGAGCCGCGTCGAGGAACCGCCACAGGTCGTCGGCGATCACGCCTTCACCCACGACTGCCGGCTCCTCCCAGATGTTCACGCCGTGACCGGCCCCTTCCACGGGATGGAACCGCACCGGCGTACCGAGGGACTCGAGAGCCGCGGTGATCTCCTGGGACCAACGGATGGGCACGGTGGTGTCGTCGGTTCCGTGGACGATGAAGGCTGCCGGGTCTCCCGCGTCGATGTCGTCCGCGGCGGTGCCGAGGTTGATCCCCCCCCAGAAGTCGAGGACAGCCGCCACCGGGGGCGCCTCCAACCCGACATCGTCGGCGAGGTAGGCGAAGTTCGCCGCGGTGATGGCGCCCGCCGACCCTCCGCCGACGACCAGGCGGTCCCAGTCGAGGTCTTCCACGTTGCTCTCGAGCCATCGGCTAGCCGAGCGGGTGTCTCCGACGGCGGCCACGATCGACCGGAACAGGGGAGCGTAGATCGTCGGGTGCCGTGGTCCCCCCGGGGTCCACGTGATCGAGGAGCACCTCGAGGTCGGGATCGATGGCAGGGTCGTCGGGTGCCAGGCGGTAGTTGATCGAAACCGCCACGAAACCCCGGGCGGCCAGTTCCTCGGCCACGCGACCATGGACGCCTCCTGCCTTGTCACCGCCGACGAACCCTCCCCCGTGCACGATGATGGCCACCGGACGCGGGCTCGGCCCGGCCACCGGCTCGTACAGGTCGAGCAGCAGGTCGACCTCGCCTCCGCCCCGCACCGCACCCGTGCCGTAGGGCACGTCACCGGTCATCTCAACCTCGTACACCCGCTGCTCGGCGACCCCGTCGAGGCCCTCGCCGGCGCCGATCGGCTCGGTGGTTGGTGGCTCGGTGGTTGGCTGGCTCGGTCGTGGCTGGCTCGGCGCCGATCGGCTCGGTGGTGGCTGGCTCGGTCGATGAGGTGGGGGCCGCACTGCCAGCTGTCCCCTCGCTCGCGGTGACATCGGAACCGGGCGCACACGCTGCAGCGACGAGTACCGCCATCAGCACGACCACGAACTTGCACGGAGAGCGCACACCGCCAGCCTAAGGGTCGGCTCCGACGGACTCGCGACCCGGCACCCACCACCGGGGGCGCCACGCCGACGGGGATACCATGGCCACGTGTCCATGAGTGGCGACTTCTACCGGCGCAACCTTCAGCGCCTGGGACGGACGCTCGAAGACATCGACGGCGCCTCCAAGACCACCGCCGAGCTTCTCCGCGAGCAGCGACTCGAAGAGGAAGGCGACCCCGACGACCGCGAGTCGGCCGCTCCCTCGGCGCCCTCACCCACCTCCCCCAAGCCCCATCCACGAGCCCAGTGGGAAGAGCGCCGCGCCGTCTGGATCCTCTGGGACGAGGCCCGGGGTCGATGGGTCGACCTCCCACCGCAGTTGGGCGCCCAGCCAGAGGGCTGAGACGGCCCAGCGGTCCGGGTGGAGGGCGCCTCGGTACCTGCTGGTTGCGACGCGTCTTAGGCTGCGGGCGAGGTCAGGTCTACGATCCCTTCCCAGCAAGGGACATGACCGCCACCCGCTCGATCGCCAGAGAGGCCAGACCATGCCCAAGACCGCCGGCGCCGTGAAGCTGCGCCGCCTCGCCCCAACCGACGCATCGACCCGACTCGACCAGCTCCTGGGCCAGCCCTATGCCTACCGGGCATGGGAGGACGTCTACCGGGAGGAGTGGAGCTGGGACAAGGTGGTGAACGTCACCCACATCCGGGCCAACTGCATCTCGGCGTGCTCGCTCCAGGCCTTCGTGCGAGACGGGATCGTGTGGCGCGAAGAGCAGAACGCCACCTACGAGCAGGCCTTCGAGGACGTCCCCGACTACAACCCCCGGGGTTGCGTGGCCGGCTGCGCGTACTCCATGTCCATGTACGACCCGACCCGGATCAAGTATCCGATGAAGCGGATCGGGCCCCGCGGTTCAGGGCAGTGGCAACGATTGAGCTGGGACGAGGCGCTGAGCGAGATCGCCGACAAGATCATCGACGTCATCGTCGAGGACGGCCCCGAGTGCATCGTCTTCGACCACGGCACCACCAATGCCGACAGCGGTATCGCCACCCCCCTCGAGGCCCACGTCTTCGGCAACGGCCTCGGCGGCAGCTCGATCGACTCGTGGGCCGGGGTCGGCGACCTGCCCGTCGGCCTGCTCCAGTCCTGGGGCACCTACATGTCCGAGGGAACCGCCGATGACTGGTTCCTGGCCGACTACATCCTGATCTGGTTGGGCAACCCCAACTACACACGCCCGGCCGACGCGGCACTTCATCTGGGAGGCCCGCTACCGGGGCGCCAAGGTGGTGACGATCGCCCCCGACTTCTCGCCCTCCACCCCCCACGCCGACCGCTGGCTGAACGTTCGGATGGGAACCGACGCCGCCATGGCCCTGGGCATGGTGAACGTCATCCTCGACGAGGGCCTCCACGACGAGGAGTTCATCAAGGAGCAGACCGACCTCCCGTTCCTGGTGCGCACCGATACCGGGCGCTTCCTGCGGGAGGCCGACCTGGTGGAGGACGGCTCGGACACCGGCTTCTACTACTGGAATGCCAACAAGCGCCGCCTGCGCCTGGCCGACGGCACATGGGACTCCGAGATCGACACCATCGAGTTGGACCCCGACGACGACCCCGCGCTGTCCACCACCCGGACCGTGACCCTCCTGGACGGCACGAAGGTCAAGTGCCGGACCGTGTTCGACCTGCTTCGCGAACATGTGAAGTCGTACTCACCCGAGGCAGTCGCCGAGATCACGGGAGTGCACGCCAACAACATCCGAACCGTGGCCCGCGAGTTCGCCGCCGCGAGACTCGGGGATGATCTTCGCCTCCTGGGGAGCGTGCAAGCACTACCACTCGGACCTCTTCCAGAGAGGAATGGTCTATCTCACGGCCTTGACCGGCAACACGGGAGGCAAGCCGGGAGCGGGGATCAAGGTGTCGACGTGGTGGCCGTTCCCCATGATGGGCACCGACGGCCAGCGTCTGCTCTCAGAAGCTCCCGAGCCTCCGCCGATCGACCGGGTCTCACTCAAGACCGTCACCAAGATGATGTTCGAGATGTCGGAGTACCTGCGCTCGAGCCCCATGATCCCGTGGCTGTACGCCCACGACCCGCAGTGGCGAGAGGTGGCGAGCAGAGACGAGTACGCCGATCCGGCCTTCGAACGGCCCATCAGCGAGTACATGGACGAGATCCTGGAGAAGCGCTGGCAGCCCATCTGGCCCCGGCCGCCCAAGCGCCCCCGCTTCTACTACTTCTCGGGCCCCAACCCGCTGCGTCGCTGGCCCAACTCCGAGCTCATCCGCAAGAGCCTCTGGGAGAGCTTCGACACCATCGTGACCTGCGACTTCCGCTTGAACACCTCGGGCATGGCCGCGGACTACGTCCTGCCCGCGGCCGGCTACTACGAGAAGCCGGGCATCAAGTACCCCCAGTCGTACCTGCCCTACGTGGTGGTGGGCGAGCGGGCCGTACCTGAGCTGTACGAGTCCAAGCACGAGTGGGACATCGCCTTCCTGCTGGCCAAGGCCCTCCAGGAACGCGCCGAGGCCCGCAACGTCGCCAACTACCTCGACCCCAACGGCGTCGAGCACTGCCTGCAGACCCTCTACACCGACATGTGTGCCGACGGTGCCTACGGCGAGGGACCTCAGGGTGAGGAGGCGGCCCTCGACTGGATCGTGGCCCACTCCTCGGTGACCCGCGCCACCGACATGGGTGAGCAACCCTGGCAGAAGGCGGCCGAGGACGGGATGATCAAGATCAAGGAGGTCCTGCCCTTCGACATGGCACTGGGCCTCAACTCGGTCATGAGCGACTACGACGAGAGCCGGCCCACCAACCAGTTCCACTGGATGGTGGTGGACAAGCGCCCCTGGCCCACCCTCACGGGCCGCCAGCAGTTCTACCTCGACCACCCCTGGTTCATGGAGATCGGCGAGCAGCTGTGCGTGCACAAGGAGCCCGTCGCGTCGGGCGGCGCCTACCCGTTGCGCCTCACCGGTGGACACACCCGCTGGAGCCAGCACACGATGCTGCGCGCCAACAAGGAGTTGCTGCGCCTTCAGCGGGGTGGGCCGGTCGTGTACATCGCCGAGAACGACGCCCGAGCCCGGGGGATCCGTGACCACGACGACGTCCGAGTGTTCAACGACATCGGCGAGTTCATCTTGAAGGCCAAGGTCTCACCTGCGGTACAGCCGGGAGAGGTCATCTGCTACCACGCCTGGGAGGGCTACCAGTTCCCAGGTGGTGGCGGCCAGAACTCCGTGGCGCCCAGCCCGCTCAAGCCCACCAACATGCTGGGCGACTACGGCCACCTCGGCTACAAGATGTTCTTCCAGTCGATGAACCACGTCCCCAAAGAGGTGGCCGTCGACGTCGAGCGGGTGCCCGCCCCCGCTTGATGAGCCGGCACCGGCGGTACTGACCGCCCGCCCGGTATCGGGCGCACCACGTGACCGAAACGGTCGATTCGTGCGCACCAAACCCGGCGGTCAGCCCGTCCGCCGTCCGCCATCGGGCGTCCGCCGTCCTCCATCGGGCGCACCACGTGACCGAAACGGTCGATTCGTGCGCACCAAACCCGGCGGTCAGCCCGTCCGCCGTCCTCCATCGGGCGCACCACGTGACCGAAACGGTCGATTCGTGCGCACCAAACCCGGCGGTCAGCCAGTCCGCTGTTCGCCGCCCGCGGTCGGCCAGCCCGGCCGCCTAGCGAGGGAGGTCACCCAGAACGGTGGCGTCGGGGAAGAAGCGGTGATGGCGGGCGCCGGTCACCTCGAAGATGGCCGTGCCCTCGCGACCGTCGTCGGTGCGCACCCGCATCTGGCTGAGCCCGCCCCGGTGGAAAGGCTCATAGGGACGGTCCCAGGTGCCGTCGGCCTCGACCACCACCCGCTGCCCACCCTGGAGGGTGAAAGCTGCCGTGCCCCGCAGACCGGTCACCGCCTCGCCGTGTTCGCCGTAGGTCGCCGGCGCGCTCGGCGCCATCCACCCAGACCAGGTCGTGGGAGAAGTCGACCAGGGGCACGGGGTCGGTGCCGTCGGCACCGGCCCAGCATCCGTCGGTGTAGACGCGGGCGCCGTTCTCGTACTCCCAGTGCCAAACCCCGAGGAACCCGTCGGACAGCTGCACCTGGAACCAGAGCCACAGGGGGCAGCGGCCATGGTCACGGATGCCCCAGGAATGGTCACGCTGGCCCCACCAGTCGCGCACCTCGTAGGTGGTGTCGGCCACCGTGTAGGTGCCCTCGTAGGTGCCCGACTGGAACATGTGGGACTGGTCCCAGATCAGCTCGTGACCGGCGCGCATGGTGCCCCGGCGCAGCCCGTAGGCCCGGGTGCGGGCTCGGAACGTGAGGTCGAGGCCCAACGTGCAACGGTCGGGATCGGCCCAGAGCCGGATCTCCTCGTAGGGACGCACGATCTCGACCCTGGCCGCCCCCACGTCGGGGGTGTGGGGATCGCCGTCGAAGGGCCGGGCGTGCACGCCCAACACCGCCTCTCCGCCCACCCGGCCCATCTGGATGGAATCCATGAGCTGGCGCTGAGGATAGGTGGCCATGGTGAGGATCACGACGTCACCCAGGGTGTCGGGAGGATGGGCGATGAAGAAGTAGCTCTCGCGCCAGTGCGGATGGTGCGTCTCGACAGCAGGCAGAGCGAGGGGGATCTGGTGGACGAGGTGCTCGTCCATGGCGGTCAACGCGGGCATCCATACCTCCAGGCTGGTCTCGACGAAACTCCCACGCCCTTGGTCGCCGACTCGGGATCGGCCGCTCCAGGATGTCAGACCGGGCCGAACACCGGCCGAACACCGACCGACCGCGCGTGGTCCAGGTACCGACGGCTCTGTGTGCGCGCCCGCCGATTCGGGCACACTGCGGGAGCACCGAAGCGAGGAAGGGGCGCACCATGGGTGAGCGTTGGGACGAGGGCGACATCGGCGACCAGACCGGTCGCACGGTGCTGGTGACAGGCGCCAACAGCGGTCTCGGGTTCGAGACGGCCAGGGCTCTGGCCCAGAAGGGCGCCACCGTGGTCATGGCCTGCCGGAACCCCGAACGCGCCGCGACCGTCGCTGGCGGCCATCGAGGCAACCGAGCCACAAGGCACCGCTGAGCTCCTCTCGATGGACCTGGCCGACCTCGACACGGTCCGCTCCGCCGCCGAGGAGTTCCGGAACCGTCACGACCGCCTCGACGTGTTGGTGAACAACGCCGGGCTCATGGCCATCCCGCAGCGAACCACCGCACAGGGGTACGAGATGCAGTTCGGGGTGAACCACCTGGGTCACTTCGCGCTCACCGGTCTGCTGCTCGACCGGCTGGTGGCCTCGGGCCCCGCTCGGGTGGTGTCGGTTTCCAGCCAGGGCCACCGACCGGGCCGGATGCACTTCGACGACCTGGACTTCTCGCGGCGCTACCGACCCTGGCAGGCCTACTTCCAGAGCAAGCTGGCCAACCTCTTGTTCACCCGCGAGCTCCAGTGCCGTTTCACCGCCGCCGGGGTCGAGGCCATGGCCGTGGCTGCCCACCCGGGTGGTTCCGACACCCACCTGGGACACGAGAACCCGGGCGGGATCCTCAACACGGTGGCGGACAGGGCCCGGCCGCTGATCGAGCGCTTCCTGCTGCAGAGCGCTGCCATGGGGGCACTGCCCACACTCCGGGCGGCCACCGACCCCGACGTGAAGGGAGACGACTACTTCGGGCCGTCGGGCCTGTTCGAGCAGGCCGGCCACCCCGTCCGGGTGGGCCGCTCGCGCCAGGCTCGAGACGACGGCGACGCCCTCCGGCTCTGGGAGCTCAGCGTGGAACGCACCGGCGTCGACTACGCCAACCTCGACCGCTCGGATCCCGCCCCGGAGCACGGCTCCTGACGGGCCTGCGGCAGTTGGACCCTGACGCGACCGGCAACGACCAAGACCGAAGACAGCCCGAGACAACGGAGGAACCATGTTCGAACTGGAAGGTCGCGTGGCCCTCGTCACCGGTGCCGGGCAAGGCATCGGTGTCGGTATCGCAACTGCGCTGGCCACCCAGGGGGCCGCGGTGGCCGTCAACGACCTACATGCGGACCGGGCCCAGCGCACTGCCGACGCCCTGGCCGACCAGGGATATCCGGTGATGGTGGCCGGCTTCGACGTGACCGACGACGAGGCCGTGGCCCGGGGCGTGGCCGCTGTGGCCGCTGGACTCGGACCCGTCGACATCCTCGTGAACAACGCGGGGGTGCCCGCCGACCTGCGACTCGAACCGTTCCTCGAGACAGGGCCCGACCAGTGGCGCCCCTACATCGACCTGAACCTCTTCGGCGCCGCGCGAGTGCGCCCGCCACGTGCTCCCCTCCATGTGCGAGCGGGGCTGGGGGCGGATCGTGCAGATCTCGTCGGACGCCGGCCACCTCGGGGTCCCGTTGGGAATCAGTGCCTACGGCGGCTCCAAGGCCGGCATCGAGGGCCTGCTGCGCAACGTCGCCTCCGAGGTCGCCCGCAAGGGCGTGACCGTGAACATCGTGGCTCTGGGGATCATGGACAACGTGCCCCACGAGGTGGTTCCCGACCTCTCGGCCCAAGTACCCGTCGGTCGCCTGGGCTCAGCCGAAGACGTCGGCGCCGCCGTCGCCTACCTGGCTTCTGAGGAAGCGGCCTGGGTGACCGGCCAGACCCTCCACGTCAACGGCGGGGCCCTGATGGCCTGAGGGGTGCCCCTGGCCTGCGGAACGACTCGGGGTGCCGAGAGCGGAGAGACCCCCCGATCGCCATGGCGATGCCCGATAGGTTGCGCAGGTGCGTCTCCTGACCGTCGCCAACGACCTGGTTCCCTACGGGGGTCTCGAGCGCATGCAGCTGGAGATCCACCAGCATCTGGCGGCCCGGGGACACGTCAACCTGCTGATCCACGGCCGGGAGGGCAGCCTCACCGGTGCCTGGGAGGACGTCACCGAGAAGCGAAGGCGCGTGGTGTCGACCCTGGTCGCCCCCCGCCACCCCCACCGTGCCGCCCGGACGTTGGCGGCCATCGACCGTTTCGTCGCCGAGACCCGGCCAGATGTCATCCACCTGCACCACTACCGCCACCTCCACGTCACCACCCAGGCCGCTCGCCGGCACGGAGTGCCGGTCCTGTTGCACCTGCACTCAGTGGCACCTTCCAGCCTGGGGCCGGTCGGGAGGCGGCTCCTGCGACGTACAGACCGCGTAGTGGCCGTCTCGGACCACACCGGCTTGGGTTGGCGGCGCTGGCGGACCGACGTGGGGGTGGTGCACAACGGAGTCGACCTGGAACTCTTCGAACCCCCCGACGGGGACGCCCGGGCCCGGGCCCGCGCTGAGCTGGGCCTCGAGCCCGATGCCTTCGTGGTCGGCTTCGCGGGACGCCTCACTCCGAGCAAGGGCGTCCCCCAACTGCTGGACTCCTGGCGCCGGCTGGGCTGGTCTGCGTCCGAGGCTCAACTGGCGGTGGCGGGACCCGACGAGTCGGGCCTCCTGACACCGCCCGTGCCTCCAGGAGTGGTGGTCGCGGGCTTCCTGGATGACCCACGACCCCTCTACGCGGCCGCCGACGTGCTGACGATTCCGAGCACCTGGCCCGATCCCTGCCCCCGCGCCGCGCTCGAAGCCATGGCGTGCGGTCGGGCAGTGGTCGCATCCCACATCGGAGGACTCCCCGAGCTTGTGACCGCCGCGGAGGGAGTCCTCGTGCAAGCCGGCGACCATGACGCCCTGGTCGCCGCCCTCCAGATGCTCCGCGACGACCCGGCCCGGGTGCGCCAGCTCGGTGAAGCGGGACGCCGACGTGCCGAGACGCGCTTCGGCCTGGGAGGCTGCGTCGACGAGATCGAAGCCCACCTGTTCGCCCTGAAGGGAGCATTAGACCGATGACCACCGCCCCTGACTGGATCCACATCGGGTCCGGCAAGTCGGGCAGCACCTCCCTGGCCAACTACCTTCGCCAGCACCCCCAGCTGTTCGTGTCGCCCGTGAAGGAACCACGCCACTTCCTGTCCCCGGGGCGCCCTCCGGCTTTCACCGGGCCCTCCGACGAGGAGCGGGTGAACGTACCGCTGGTGTGGGACCCAGTCGCCTACGCCGAACTGTTCGCCGGCCGCCGGCCCGGCCAGTTGGCGGGCGAGGCATCCCAGACCTACCTGTGCTGGTCCGACGCACCCGCCGCGATCCGCGCCCACAACCCCGACACCCGTATCGTGGCCGTTCTCCGCCAGCCCGCCGACCGGGCGTTCTCGGCCTGGAGTGCCCACCGCCGCGACGGCTTCGAGACTCTCAAGACCTTCGAGGAGGCCGCGGCCGCCGAGGAGGACCGCATCGCCGAGGGCTATGCCCCGATCTGGTGGTATGTGGAGCGGGGCTGGTACGGGCGAGCCCTCTCCCGTTGGTACGAGCACTTCCCCGCCGACCAGATCCGGGTCTGGATCTACGAGGACATACGGCGGGACCTGGCGGGCCTGGTACGGGAACTATGCGAGTTCCTGGGCGTTGATCCCACGGTCAAGCTGGAGATGGACAAGGCCCACAACGTGTCTCTCGTACCCCGCTCAAATCGCCTCGACACCTTCGTCACCCGCCCGACGTCAGCGCGGCGGGCGATGGGACGCATCGTGCCCAAGAGCTGGCGGGCTCCGCTGGCGTCACGGGTTCTGGCGGTCAACCGTCGGCGGCTCACCTTTGATCCCACTACTCGCCGAGACCTGACGCGGCGGTACGAGCCCGACATCGGCGTGCTGTCCGGTCTCATCGGCCGCGACCTCTCCTCCTGGCTGGAGTGAGCCGCCGACCATGTCCAGGCGCGAGGCCAAGCCAGGGCGTCCCACCTCGCGCAACAACCGCGCCAGCCCGGCGAGGAACGGTTCACGGGCGTGCCGGACGCGCACCCAACGCTGGCCTGCCTCCCCCAGCGCAGCACTCCGGACCGGATCGGCCAGCAGGCTGTTGACGGCACCGACCAGCAGGGGCACAGCCTCGAGCCCGTCACCGGAGGCCGGGGGCACCGAGACACCGAATCTGTGGGCCAGGCGGCCAGGGTCGACGGTGGCCACCACCGGTGTACCCAGGTGCAAGCTCTCCAAGAGGCTGAGCGGGATCGCCTCGTGGATGGAGGTGTTGATCGTCGCCACCGCCCCCGCCAGCAGGCTGGCCCGGGCCACGCCACCCACATGACCAAGCCAGTGCAGGTTGGGTCGGGGGGACGGTGCCCAGCCACGGTTCAGGTGGACCTGACCGAGGGCGACCAGCTCGACGTCGGAAAGCTCGGCGGCCAAGGCCTCGAACACCCAGGGCCGCTTGATGGGATCGAGGCGACCGAGGAACACCAACAAGGGTCGGCCCGCCCGCACCCCCTCGGGCAGCTCGGGCAACGTGTCGACCGGCACGGGAGCGGAGAGCTCGACGTCCACCGGCGTGCCCAGCGCCCGCTCCGGACGGGGAGTGCGCCCGTAGCGGGCCACGAAGCGGGGGATGAGGGATTCGTCTGTGACCACGACCCGCACCGGCCGACGCCAGCGGCGGGAGCGCCTTCCGAGCAGAGCCAGCCCCTGGTCGGTAGCCGCACCGGGTGGTTCCAGATCAGAGTTGCCGCCTGTGCATGCTGGGCCGACAACAGCGGACGTGTCGCCTTGGCCGCCAGGAAGGCGGAGCGCGGCGATGGTCTCCCACTCCGCCGACGAGCGAGGATCACGGCTCCAGACCAGAAGCGGGGTGCGGGGTAGCGCCCGGGTCAGGGGCAAGAAGGACGAGTGCCAGTCGATCGTCAACAGCGCATCCAGGTCGAGCCCCCGCCAGCGGCGCAGGTCGGCCAAGGCGTTGCCGGTGCCGAAGAGCAGGGGGGCGCCTCCCACCACGGAATCGCGGCGACCGCCGGGACCCTGCGCTGCTCCCGCCAGAAGGACGGGTTCGACTCCCGGACAGGACCCCAGCACTCGGGTCACGGCTCGGGTGGCGGCCCCGAATCCCCCGAGGCGCCCCAGGGAGGGATCGAAGAACTCCCGACTCACGATACCGATCCGCCAGGGGTGCATTCCTCCCGTCTAGCAGCTCGACGGCGTCCCATCTGCAGTTGCGGGCAGACCTCGGCGGGCCGGACAGCGTCTCAGCGGCAGCATCCCTTGCGGCCCGTCACGGCGGACCAACACGGACCGACACGGCGAACGGAGCCGGCACCATCGCACGCACGACTCGTCAGCCGGTGAGGCGGGGAGTGGCAGGTGTGGGCACCGCGGGTGGGGCGGGCGGCACCGGGGTGACCTCCAGGATCAGCCGGGTCGGGTTCTCGGCCGTGCTCACCTCGACGGTGGCGGTGGTGGACAGGCCCATGACCCAGTTGAGTTGGGCTTCGAAGTCCGACTGCTGGACGACCTCGGTGACAGACCCCACGCCAGGCACCCGGTCAGGGCCCGTGTAGGTCGGCGCGTGCAGAAAGGCTGTGCCGTCGCGCTCTTCGAGGACCTGGCACTCACCCAGGCCGAGCCAGTCCCAGAAAGCATCACAGGACCCACCCAGGCGGAGCTCGGCACTCTCCACCCCCTCGTGGAGGACGACGGTCGCTCCCAGCTCACGCATGACCTGGGCGGCAGTGACCTCCTCTCCCCCCTCACCGCCGGAGGGCACTTCGGCCACGATGGTCGGGTCCAGGTCCAGGACCGCCGTCCCGTCAGCACCGACGGTCAGGCTGGACAGCAGGCCGGCTGAACCCGACGAGAACGGCGAGGACACCCCGCCCGCCTCCTCGGCGGCGCTGGGTCCGGCCAGGAGAGCCTCCACGGCGGCGGTCACCTGGGCGGCGACTTCTCCGTCGGGCACGGCCCGGTGGGTGGGCACCACCGGATAGGGACCAGGGGTCGGCGAGGCGCAGGTCCGGTAGACGGCGACCAACACCTCTCCCGCTCCGGGGGTCACGGCGGGGATCTCCGAGCACCGCCAACCGAGATCGTCTCCTGACGCTCCGCTCATGGCCACCTCGACGAAGGCTGCACCGGTCACTGAGATGTCCTCGCCGGGGATGTCGAGGAACGGAGGCTCGCCGAAGCTCAGGGTGCTGGCGGGAAGGGCATCGTCGGCGAAGGTGAACACGACCCGATCGGTGAACCCGTCGGTGGCCAGGGTGACGTCGGTGAGCAGGGCCACAGCATCGCCGGCGGCGGGCACCGTGGTGGGCACCTCGTCGGCCCCGACGTGGCTGCCCGAAAGGCTCAGCGACCCGACCAACAGCGAACCGACCAGAACTCGCCTCATGGTGTGCCGGGAAGGGACGGTGAACACGGTGAACATGCACTCACTCCTCGCTCAACGCCGCTCTGACACGGGTCGATGATCGACACCTGTCGACGCATCTCGATGCCAGCGTCGCACCCGAGGGTCCCGGTGCACAGGACCAAAGGTCACCGATGGCGCGGGCCTGCGCTCACACCTGCCTTCTGTCGTGGGACGATCACAGCATGAGTGCCCACGGTCCGGATCCTGCCGACGACCAGTGGGTGACCGTCGACGTCCGCGGTCACGACGACCGGACACTGACGCCCCTTGGTCCCGGCGGCCGACCGATGGCCCGCTGGCGACCCCTGGTGGCCGTGCTGGCGGCACTGGCCCTGGTCGGCCTGGTAGTGGTCATGCTCTCCGAGCGCGCCCCGGGATTCCTCGGTGACATCTCCCAGGATGTGGCCGCGCGCGTGGGCGATCGTGCTCCTGAGGCAGGTGAGGCCCGCCAGCGTCTGGCGGAGGCGGTCGAGGGCACCGCCGCCGAGGAGCGCGACGTGCAGGCCCACGTGGTGCTGTGGGCCGCGGCCATGTTCCTGTTGGGTCTCGCCACGTGGTCATGGCGTTCGCTGGCGGTGGTGGTGGTGTCGGTGGGTGCCGTCGCCACCGCTCTCGAACTCTCCCAGGAACGCCTGGCTCCCACCCGCATCACCGAGACGAGCGACGTCGCCGCCAACGCCGCGGGGATCCTGGTGGGCCTGGCGGCGGTCGTCGCCGTGTCGGTGGCCCTGGGCGCCCCGGCCAGGCTGCGGCGCTGGTCGCGGAACGGTCGCGGCCTCAGCGCGGGTAGGCGGTGATCTCGGTGGCCTTGACGCTCACCCAGATCCCCTCGCCGTCCTGCAAGGACAGCTCGGCGGCCGCCGCCGGCGTGATCTCGGCGACCACCCCGAGAGGCGGCGCCAGGCGGACCCGAACCCGGTCACCGAGCCGGTCGACCTGTTCGACGGTGGCACGCCAGCGGTTGCGGGGGCTGCCTTCGGGTTCGCGATGGTGGAGGGCGACCGCACCGGGTGCGATGGTCACGAACACGTCCCCCTGCTGGGGTCGGGCCACGGTCAGGGTGGTGCCGGTGTCGGTGACAACGATCGTGCCCTCGGCGGTACCGTGCACCAGGTTGGTGCCGATGAGATCGGCCACGTAGCGCGACCGCGGCCTGCTCGTCACCTCGGCGATGGTGCCTGTCTGGGTGAGGCGACCCGCCTCGAGGATGGCAACGTGATCGGCCAGGGCCAGGGCGTCGATCGGGTCGTGGGTGACCAGGACGGTGGGGCCGGCGAAGTCCCCGAGGTAGCGCCGCAGGTCGCGACGGACCTCGACGCGGGTGCTCGCGTCGAGCGCCGCCAGCGGTTCGTCGAGCAGGAGCGCCGCGGGATCGGCGGCCAGAGCCCGGGCCAGGGCCACCCGTTGGGCCTGGCCACCCGACAGCTCGCGGGGCTTGGCGCCGGCCAGGGCGCCGACCCCGACCCGCTCCAACAGGCCGGCCGCACGCGCCCGGGCCTCACGATTGGTGAGCCCGGCGACGCGAGGGCCGAACGCCACGTTGTCGAGGGCCGTCAGGTGTGGGAAGAGCAGGTAGTCCTGGTGCACGATGCCCATGTGGCGGTGTTCGGGAGGGACGAAGACGTCGGGAGGTTCGTCGAGGGTCCGGCCGTCGAGGGTCACCGAGCCCGAGTCGATGGCGTGGTGGCCGGCGAGCACCCCCAGGATGGTCGTCTTGCCGGCACCGTTGGGCCCGAGCACGGCGGTGACCGCGCCGGAAGGTGCTGAGAGCTCGACGTCCAGATCAAGGGCTCCGAGGCGGACGCGCGAATGCGGCCCGTACGCTCATGGGCTGGCCAACCACCGGTCCCGCAGCGACACCAGCACGATGAGGGACACCACCAACAGCACGAGGCTCAGCGCCACCGCAGCCTCCTGGTCGCCCTCCAGGGCGAGGTAGACGGCCAGGGGCAAGGTCCGGGTGCGGCCCGCGATGTTGCCGGCGAAGGTGATCGTGGCACCGAACTCGCCCAGGGCCCGCGCCCAGGCCAGAACAGCACCAGCGGTGATCGACGGCGCGATGAGAGGAAGCGTGACCCGCCGGAAGACCGTCAACCGTCCGGCGCCGAGGCTGGCCGCCGCATCCTCGAAGCGCAGGTCCAGGCCGCGCAGTGCTGCCTCGACGGTGATGACGTAGAAGGGCATGGCCACGAAGGTCTCGGCCATGACTGCACCCGCTGTGGTGAAGGTGAGCTGGAGCCCGAAGGTGTCGTTCAGCCAGCTGCCGACGGGGCTGCGCAGGCTGAAGGCCGACAGCAGGGCGACTCCTCCCACCACGGGGGGCAGCACCATGGGCAACAGGACCAGCCCTCGCACCAGCGGGCGCCCGGGGATCCGTGCGCGGGCCAGCATCCACGCCAGGGGGGTGCCGAACAGGATCGACAGGCCGGCCGCGGCCAGTGAGCACACCAGGGAGAGTCGCAGCGCGTCGCGTGCTTCGGGGGTCGTGAGGTCGTCCCAGGCGGTGGCCCAGTCGGCCCGCTGGACGATCCCGACGAGAGGGACGGCGAAGAACAGGACCGCCACACCGGCCAGCACCACCACGGCCACCGCCGGACGTCGGGTCGTGCGTCTCATGACACCGGGAGGAACCCGTGGTCGGCCAGCACCGCCTGGCCCTCGTCACCCCGCACGTGGGCCAGGAAGGCCTCGGCCGCCTCGGTGTCGCCCGATGCCATCAGAACACCGATCGGGTAGAGGGCGATCGGGTTCAGGTCCTCGGGGAGGGCCACCACGTCCACGGCGTCGGTGGCCGCGACAGCGTCGGTCAGGTACACGATCCCAGCGACGGCGTCGCCTTGGGACACGGCGGTGAGGGTGGCGCCGACGTTCTGGCCGCGGGTGACGCTCGACTCTTCGATGGTGACCCCCGCAGACGCGAGGGCTTCGGCTGCGTAGGCGCCGCAGGGTACCTGCGGCCCGCACAGGGAGATCACCCCGACTCCGGCCAGATCGGCGAGGGTCTCGACGCCCTCGGGGTTCCCGGGCTTGGTGACGATGACCAGTCGGTTGCGGGCGAAGATCGCCGGTGTTCCGGCGATGAGGTCGTCGCCGGTGAGCCTGGCCATGTTGGCCTCGTCAGCCGAGGCGTACACGTCGGCTGGGGCGCCTTCGATGATCTGGGTCGCCAACGTGGAGGAAGAGCCGAAGGTGAGGTTCACCTCGACGCTGGGGTTGGCGGCCGAGAAGTCGTCGGCGATCTCGGTGAAGGCGCCGGTCAGCGACGTCGCTGCGGCCACGGTGATGGTGCGGTCGCGGTCTTGGTCTCCGCCGCCGCCGGCGCAGGCCGTGAGGGTCAGTGCCGAGAGGTGAACAGCCGTGAGGAGAACAGCCGTGAAGAGACCAGCCCTGAACGGCGACTTCGTGGTCGTGCGCATCGGGGCTCAGGCGGTGGGGACTTCGACGATGACGTTGGTGGACTTCACGACGGCCACGGCCAGATCGCCTGGTTCCAACGCCAGCTCGTCAGCGGCCTCACGGGTCATCAAGGACACCACGCGATGAGGGCCGGCGTGGATCTCCACCACTGCGGTCAGCTTGTCCCGCTCGACGCGGACCACGATCCCGGTGAAGCGGTTGCGGGCCGACTGGGCCGTGAGCGAATCCGGCTCGAAGGCCTGTGCCTGCTCGCTCAGGAAGCGGGCCAGGCCGGGGCCTGACACGAGCCGGTGCCCTCCCTCGCTGCGGGCGGTCTCCAGGCGACCCTCATCGCACCAACGGCGGATCGTGTCGACGCTCACCCCGAGGAGCTCGGCCACCTGTCCCGGTCGGTAGTCGGACGGCATGCGGGAAGTTGACCATACGAACCTCGCATTTGTCCATAGCTAGCTTACTCATGGGCTGTAAAAAGCGCTTCTGTTGTTCACTAGCCTCGCATATGCGACTTCGATTCTCAGCCCTCGACCTGGACCGGTTCCAGGCTGACCCGCACCCCCCGGTCCACCGGCACCGGCTGCCAACCCAGCGGCGCATAGTCGACATGGCCGTAGCCGGAGGCCATGTTGAGGTGCTTCACCATCCCCGGGCTGACGTCGTTGGGCCCACCCCAGTCGGCGAACATGTGGGGATCCCAGCCGTTGTAGACGGTGACCGACCCGGGACGCTGGGCCGATGACAGCTTTGCCCGCACCACGAAAGCACCCACGTCGTTGGCCACCCGCACGGGAGCGTGGTCGTCGATGCCGGCCGCACGAGCGTCGTCGGGATGGATGACCACATGCGGTTCGCCCCGGTGGGTCTCCAACAGGAGGGGGTTGCCCATGTTCATGGCGTGAACCGACCAGCGGTTGTGACCCGAGGACAGGATGTGGGTGTGGTCGCCGCCCATCGTGGGCATGTCCTTGTGGACCGGGAGGTCCTCGCCCACCTCTACGAACCAGGGATGCTCGATCAGGAACTGGGCCCGACGTGTGAGTGTGGGATAGGGCTGGCCGTCACGGACGTGGTGTTCGAGTGGGTTGGCGATCTCGTCCTCCTCGGGCCAGTCGCAGGCGTGGGCCTTGCCCATGAAGGTGCGTCCCCACTGACGGAAACGGACCTGGCCGTTCTGGCGCAGGGTGGCCAGGTCGCAGTCGGCGTCGATCAACCCGGCGTATGCGGTGTCACGGACGATCTCGTCGTGGACCTGCTCGTTGGTCTCGAACGCGCCCCCGGCGGTGTAGAGGTCCGGCAGGTCGGCGAAGCGGCACTCGGCCCCGGTCGGCAGGGTGAACGACTCCACGCCACGGGCGGCGGCGCGCCGGGCCAGAGCCCGGGCCAGGTCGGCGAACATCTCCCACTCGGGGCGGGACTCCCCCGCCGGGGGTACGGCCTCCTCGGTCATGGTGAGGTGGAACAGGGGGATGTCGAGGCCCACCTTCTCGTAGTGTTGGGCGGCGGGCAGCACGATGTCGGACCACAGCGCCGTCGACGACATCCGCACGTCGACAGTGACCACCAGGTCGAGGTTGGGCCACAGGTGTTCGAGCACCGTGTTGCGCCCACCGCGGGTTCGCCGCACGATGTTGCCGCCGCACTCGATCAGCACCTTGGGTGGTGACTCCGGGCCGTTGGGCAGGACATGGTCCCACCAGCCTTCGGCCATGGCGTCGGCCAGGTAGTCGTCGAAGCTGCGGGCCATGGCCGGGTCGCCGTAGCCGGGACGGTTCCACAGCTCACGAAACCCGGCGTGCCAGTACCAGATGAAGGCGGGAGGGACGGCCAGGGGCATACCCATGCGCGCCGAGAGACGCATGGTGTCGAAGGCCGCCTGCTCTGGGGTCATCGTCGGGTCCGAGGCCAGCAGCATGGCCTCGGCTCCCTCCAGCAGGGCCAGCACGTCCTCGGCGCCCTCCACCCCCGGGCGGCTCTTGGCACCCTGTATCGACCAGCCGTCGATCTGGCCGCTGGCCCAGTTGTTGTATCCGGTGCCGGGTCGACCCCAGTTGCCGGTGAGGGCCAGCAACAACAACATCGACCGCTGGTACAGGTCGGAGTGGTAGGCCTTGTTGGCCGACATCCCCATCCATATCTTGGTGCGACGGGTGGCGACCTTGCGGGCCAACGTGCGGATCGTGTCGGCGGCGATGCCGGTGGTCTCCACGACGTCCTCGGGCCGGTAGGAACCGAGGTGTTCGACCAGGCGGGCCATGAGAGGGCGGACCCCCACGGTGGTCCCGTCCGCCAGGGCGACCTGGGCCTCTCCGTCGAGACGGGGCACGTGGCCCTCGGCGAGAAGGGTCGCCCGGCTGGCCTCGACAACCCGACCATCGGCGTCGAGGTGGAAGAACTGGTCGTCGCGGCCGGCGGCATCGAGATCACAGGCCCGCAGGAACCGCCCCGTGTCGGTGCGCACCACCAGGGACAGATCGGTCTGGGCCGCGACGAACTCGTCGTCGACGAGGCCCTCTTCGACGATCACCTGGCACATCGCCAGGGTGAGCGCGGCGTCGCTGCCCGGCGCCACCGGCAGGTGGTAGTCGACGTGGGTGTGGCTGGGGCTCACGTCGGGGCTGATCAGCACCAGCTCTGCCCCCCGGTACCGGGCCTCGACGAAGTAGTGGTAGAAGGTCATGTAGGTGTACACGGGGTTGGTGTGCCAGAACAGCACCAGCTCCGACTCGAAAGCCGAGGGCTCGTCGGGCCACAGGAACGACTTGCCCATCGTCAGGTGGATGCCGGGGGCGAAGTCGCTGATCGAGGCGTTCAGGTCGGTGGTCGTGGCCCCGATCAGGGCCAAGAGGCGCTCGGTGCCCACGCTGCCCACTATCTCGGGCGTGCCCTCCCGCAAGATCGATGACGGCCCGTGAGCCTCGATGGCGTCGATCAGCCCGTCGGCGACCGTGTCGAGGGCCTCGTCCCAGCTGATGCGTTCCCAGCGACCCGAGCCCCGCTCTCCTACCCGACGCAGCGGGTACAGGAGCCGATCGCCGGCGTCGAGTTGCCTGCTCCAGGCCGCACCCTTGTTGCAGCCCTGGGGGTACGCGTCGGGGAACCGGCCGCCAGGTTCGACCCGGTCGGGATGAGGTCCCGCTATCTCCTCGCGCACGACCTTGCCGTCACGCAGGTACACCCGGTACCGACAGTTCGAGGGGAAGCAGTCCACGCAGTGCGAGCCCCAGGCCACCGAATCGAAGGCCGTCCGGTCGTGGTAGCTGGCCTCGTGGGCCCGAAGGTCGCCGGTCATCGGAACACCGGACGCTGGCACATCTGACACTGGCACATCTGGCACTGACACATCTGGCACTGACACATCTGGGGACACGGTCTCCTCCACCAGGTAACTGACAAGCGGTCGATGTAACGGACGAGGCGATCGCTGTATCGGACGAAGCGATCGGTGCACCACCGTAGGTTCGGTTCCTACGCCGAGGTCAACAGCGCCGGTCCGCTCCACCGCGTTCTTTGACCGATACTGAGCGATTATCGCTCAGTATCGGTCAAAGAACGGCGAGGGGACGCACCGGCGGGACGAGCGCGGACGCACCGGCGGGACGAGCGCGGACGCACCGGCGGGACGAGCGCGGACGCACCGGCGGGACGAGCGGGGACGCACCGGCGGGACGAGCGGGGACGCACCGGCGGGGCGAGCCGGACCGGGTGCCTCGCCCCCGGCGACGAACTCGCCCTACGATCAGCGGACCACGCTAGGGGGACGACATGAACGACCTGGATCGCCGCCGGTTCCTGGCCGGTGGCCTGGGCTTGGCCGGGGCAGTTGCCCTGGGGGCCTGCAGCAACGACGACAAGGACGGACCAGGGGGAGGGGGTTCCTCCACGACGTCAGCCCCGACATCCTCGCCGACCCCCGTCACACCCGACACCGTCCTTGCCGCTCCCGGGTCACCGGGCCTGGTCGACGAAACAGCCTGGCAGGCCCGCATCGACGAGTACCTGGCGGGGGCGGCCTCCGACGTCGATCCCAGCAACCTGTCCGGGATCGTCGCTGCCCTCACCGCCGCCCACCGAGACCCCGACTACGTGTGGGATCCCACCTCGGTGAGCATGGATGCCCTCGAGGAGCGGTGGACCCAGATCGACGAGTGGCGTGATACCCGTGACTTCGCCCTCATGTACATGCACTGGATCCTGGCCCTGGCCGACGGCGAGACCGAGATGCGCACGATCGACCCCACGGTCATCGAGGCCATGGAACAGCGCTTCCTCGACAACCGCTACCGCTACGACGATCCTCTGCCCGAGGATCGCATCGACGAGCAGTGGTTCTGGTCCGAGAACCACATCGTCATCCTGTCGGTCGACGAGTACCTGGCGGGCCAGCGCATGCCCGACGCCACGTTCACCATCACGGGGCTGACCGGCACCGAGCACATGGAGCGAGCCAAGGCACGGATCCTCGACTGGGTGCACGAACGGGCCGAGTTCGGCTTCTTCGAGTGGCACAGCCACGTGTACATGAAAAAGAACGTCGAGCCTCTGGCCACCCTGATCGAGTGGGCCGACGATCCCGAGCTGGTCAACGCAGCGGCCATGGCGTTGGACCTCTGCGTGCTGGACATGGCCGGCCACTGCCACGAGGGCAGCTACACGGCGTCGCGGGGCCGCACCTACGCCAAGGACAAGACCAACGACCGCGAGAGCACCTTCGACATGTTCAAGCTGCTCTTCGACGACACAGCTTTCGACTACCGGGGCGGTCCCGACGCCGGTGCCAACCACCTCGCGGGCGCCACCCGCTACCGCCCACCCCAGGCCCTCATCGACGTGGCCACGGGGACAGCGCCGGGGGTGACCCGGGAACGGCACGGGATCTTCGTGGACGGCAGTGTCCCGGTTACGCCCGATCCCGAGGCCCCCTTTGGCCGCGACTTCGGCGATCCCGAGAACCTCGAGTTCTGGTGGTCCCAGGGGGCGGTCGGCCTGTGGCAGCTGGCTCACGTCAACCTCGCTGAGGCCGAGAAGTACCGCGTGCTCGAGACCGAGGCCATGGCGCCGATCAAGGCCCTGGTGGCCCTGAACGGCGGCGACCCGGACCGGGTCGCATCCTGGGTGCAGGCCAACCACTCGGTCGTGAACTTCGGTCACCTGCGCGAGGCCAACACCTACGCCTGGCGAGGTGACGAGGTGGCCATGTCCACGCTGATCGACCATCGCTTCGGCGAGATGCGTGACCAGATCCACGCCTGGCAGGCGACGGTCGATGCCGAGGCCTACGTGTTCACCACGCACCCCGCGACCGACCTGATCGAGAGCGAGGAGTGGAGCGACGACGCCAAGCCCGGGTACTGGACCGGTGAGGGGTCGATCCCCCGTTCCGTTCAGTTCGAGCGGACCGGGATCCACATCTACCAGCCGGCCTGGAACGCCGACAACGTCGATCCCATCCTCTGGAGCCTGTTCGGGTACCAGGACTACACGCACGCCTTCGTGCCCCAGGACCGCTTCGACGAGGTCGTGCGTGACGGCAAGTGGACCTTCGCCCGCAAGGGGGACGGCTACATAGCCCTCTGGTCGTGGCGCGAGCCTGAGTGGCGCGAGTACGACCCGGCCAAGAACCCGATGGTGGGCATGACCTCACCGTATGACCTGGTCGCCCCCGGAGGGCCTGACAACGTGTGGATCGTGGAGGTGGGCGACGCCGCCTCGTCCGGGTCCTTCGAGGACTTCCAGGCGGCGACAGCCGCCGACGAACCCGCCGTCGAGCGCGACGACGAGGGATTCACCGTCGGATGGACTTCACCCGCATCGGGTGAAGTCACCTTCGGCAGCACCGCTGCGTTCACGGTCGCGGGGCAAGAGCAAGCGATCGCTGACTTCCCCCGCCACGAGTCCACGTGGGGCACCGTCGACCGCCTGGCCACCGGCTTCGAACTGGCCAGCGACACCGCCACCATCACCTTGGACTTCGAGACCAACACCCGAACCCTGGGAGCCCCCTGACCGGGCGGTTCCCCTCCCACCGATGAAGCTCGTCTCCTACAGGACAGACCGCGACCCCGACCGGCTCGGTCTGGTACTCGACGACACCCACGTGGTGCCCGTCGACGCCCGACTTCCCGACGGCACCGCCGTCACGTCGTCGCGCACCCTGGTCACCGCCTTTCCCGCCAGCCGTGACGCCATAGAGGCCTGGCGCTCCACCACCGACACGACGTCGAAGGTTCCCCTGGACTCCCTGACATTGAACAGCCCCATCGCGCAGACCCCGGCGATCATGGACTGCAGCGTTGCCCCACGTCACCTCGCCCAGGCCGCCGAGGTGCTGTTGTCCCGCCCGGTGCGGCGGTGGCTGCGTGCCCCGGTCCGCCGGACCGTGCACGTGGTCGGTCCCCGCCTGACTGCCCGCGCCCAGGCCAGCGGAGTCCTGCACTCGAACCGGCGGTCCACCAACGTCGTCGGCGACGGGGCCACGGTGCCCTGGCCCCCCTACACCTCGTTCCTCGACATCGAGCCCGAGATCGCCATCGTCGTGGGCAACCTCGCGTTGGGTGCCGATCGTGCCGCCGCCGAGGCCGCCGTGATCGGCTACATGATCTACAACGACGTCTCCGCCCGCGACGTCCAGTTGCGAGAGATGGTCAGCGGGGTGATGAGCGCCGCCAAGGACATGGACGCCGGCAGCGTGCTCGGCCCGTTCCTCGTGACACCCGACGAGGTGACCGACCCGCGGTCCCTGGAGGTCACGGTGACCACGAGCCGGGGGCGATGCTGGGAGGGCACCACCGGCGACTACCAGATGACACCCCTCGAGCTGCTCCTGGACCTCTCGAGCCGCCAGTCACTGGCTGCGGGAACCGTGATCGGCATGGGAACTGTCCCCGACACCTGTGGCCTCGAGCGAGACGAGTGGCTCGAGCCCGGAGAGCGCATCGACATCACCATCACCGGCCTCGGCACCTTGCACCAGACCTTCGGGCACCCCGAGCACCTCGACAGGACCGCCTGGGGTGGCCGGCCATGACCTGGCGCCGGACCCGGATCGTGCGGCCGCTCAACCGAGCGGGCCGGGCCTGGGGTCGTTGGTGACAGCGGGACACGAGTAACCCGCGTCGGAGAGATCGCGGCACACGGTTCCGAGCATGACCCGCCAGCGACCGTTGACCAGGTCGACGCGACCGATCGACCAGTGATAGCTGGGCCCGACCCGGTAGAGCACCCGGGCCTGGGTCGGGTTGATGAACGACACCGAATCGAACTCGGGGTCGAGCGCGCTGAGGTACGGCTCCACCACCGCGTTCGCCCGAAGGGCGCGCAGGATCTCCAGACCGAGGATCGGGTCCTCCATGAGCTCGGCCTTGGCTTCGTCATAGACGTTGTCGAGGGCGTAGACGGCCCGGATCGTGTCGAGCACGTCCTGGGTGGCGCTAGGCACGTCGGCGGGCGGTTCCCCCGGTGCGGGCAGTGCGGGCTTGTCCCCCACCACACCTCCGAGCAGGTCCGTCTCGGGTGGAACGGTCGTGTTCACCGGTTCCTGGCCCGCCGGGGGGACGCACTGGGCACCGACGGCATCCTCGTCGAACACCCACGCCGGGGTCAGGACGGCGAGGCCACCGGCCTCCTCGACGGGCGGGATCTCGACCTGGGTGGCCGTCAGTTCCCGGTTGGCGTTCTCTCTCCCGATCTGCACCACCACGGGACCCGTCGCGCCACCCGGCGCCAGCAATCCCGAGCGCGGTCCAGCCATCGAGGGGTTGGGTGTCGACGAGCCCGGGGGGCTGGCCACCCTCGACCCCTCCGTCCACTGGATCGTCGGTTCCATCCTCGGTTCCTGCGTCCGCTGCACCGGTGGGCAGGCTCATGGTGATCACCTGGTCGTGACCGAAGGCCACCACCACGACCAGCGCGGCCGGTACACCGGTGGTGGGATGGCCGACAGGAACGACGGCACCCAACAGACCCTCACCGGGGTCGGTGGGTCGGGTGGGTCCCTCGAAGGGCACCGAAGAGAGGTCGGTCGCTCCGTCCACGCTCACGGTGACCGCCGTGTTGACCGAACACTCCTCGGGTGCGGTCCAGCCCGCCGAGCGGAGGGGTTCGAAGTAGCGCACGTCGGTGGTCAACGAGATGCCGTCCGGGGTCACGCGGGTCGTCCCACCCCCGCCGGCCGCGAACGAGGCCTCCATCGCCACGGACATCGCCGCGGAGAGCTCGGGCCCGAAGGAGCGGTGGTCGTCGTTGGTCATGGCCTCGGGCCCCTCGGTCTCCAGGTCCGGCTGGACGGCACCGTCGTCGGGGTCGACCGATCCGCACCCGGCAACCAGCAGGGCGAACCCCGTTGCGATGAGCGCACCCCGTCGAACCACTCGTCCTCGGCGACTCCGGTCCCATGTCGCCATCAGCGGCCCTCCTGACTGTCGACCAGGGCACGCGGTGCGGGCCCCGTCTTCGACGCCCGCAACCGGCGCCCGGTTCCCGGGACTTCGGTTCCGAACCTACCCCACCCCCTCATGTTCGCGTTGCCGCCGTGTGCGAGGGTACGACAGTCGATGGCGAACTGCTGAGCGAGGCCCGCAGTGTGACCGGCGCAGCATCGGACGCTGCACTGCTCGATCAGGCGCTCGACGCGCTGCTGGCACAGCATCGACGCGCCGAGGTGGACGAAGCCTACGCCGTGTACGACAAGCATCCCCTGGACGAGCCCGACGAGTGGGGCGACCTGGCTTCGTTCCGTTCCGCCGCGGCCGCCTCGTGAAGGATCATCCGCATAGGGGCGAACTGTGGTGGTGTGAGCTGCCCGAGATCAGCCGTCGACCCGTCGTCGTGTTGAGCCGCGACGTCGCCATCCCCCGCCTCGGGCGAACCCTCGTCGCCCCCTGCACGACAACGATCCGAGGCCTTCCGAGTGAGGTGCTGTTCGAACCCGGCACCGATCCGGTGCCGCGGACGAGCGCTGTCAATCTCGACTCGGTCGAGAGCGTGTCCATCGGCGTCCTGCTTGACCGGCTCGGCCGCCTGAGCGACGATCGCATGCGGGAGGTCTGCGCGGCGCTCTCAGTCGCAGTCGCCTGCCGTTGAGCCGGCGTCCGGGGGCACCACCTGTGAATGGTGTCGCGTCTTCGACACGTCAGGCAGGGCGGCGGCCCACGACGGCGACCAGTCCCACGGGCAGCGTCTCATCACCGAAGGCACTGCGCACCTCGGCATGTACCCCGAATCGGGCCAGGAACTCGGGTATCAGCTCGGTGTCGACGAGCACGTTGTCGTGCGTCTCGTCCTCGCGCCGCCAGAGGCCGCCAGCACGGACGAACATCGTCATCTCTCGCCGGAAGATCCGATCGTCGAACACGGAGAAGCGCGTGGTGAGCATCCAGTCGTCTCCGAACCACACTTTCGGTGGCTGCTCACGCCGTTCAGCACCCCAGCGATGTTGATTGGGGTGCCTTCCTGGTGACGGGTGGGTGGTCACGTAGCGTGGCCTCGGGAGGGATCCCAGCGGTGACGTGAAAGCGCAGAGCTTCGGGCTCGTTGACCTGATCGTCGCTGCGGGTCAGTCTTCCGAGCAGACCCGGTTGAGGAAATTGGTGGGGCTTGTCGTGACCCGCAGGTCGGAGGCCCGGTGCACCGTATGAATCACATGGCTGGGTGGGCTTCGCGGTCCACCGGTCCGTGGTCGGGGTGGTGTCGGGAGAACATCCGAGAGTTGAGCGTGCTCGAGGGCTCTCCCGGACAACCAACCAGAGGTGATCGCTGGACCCGCTTGATGCTTGCTGGCAGAGGTGGTTCCGACGACCGCCGTGATCGAAGGGAGAGCCCTCGATGACAGCAAACAACGGTAGCGGGGTCGTGTCGATCGGCATCGACGCCGCGGTGGTCGCTGACCACCAGGTCGCCATCCGCGGCCCGGGGATCCGCGAGGACTTCCGGGTGGCACCGACTCTGGCCGGTCTGGCGAAGCTGACGGACCGTCTGGGTCCCTTTGCCGGGTCCTTGGTGGTGGTCGAGGCCGCCGCGGGTTCGTGGCTCCCGTTGAGCCACACGGTCGACGCCGCGGGGTGTCGGCTCGGGTACGCGCACACCCCGGGACTCGGCCCGGTTGCGGGAGGCCATCGCTGGTCGCAACAAGACCGATGTGATCGACGCGGAGATGTTGACCCGTTGCGAGGACGTCCTTGGGGTGCAGGCCTCGCCGCTGGTCCCTGCGGAGGTGATCGCCTTGCGGCGTTCCCTCCATCGCCGCCACCGCCTCACCGTTGACGCCCACCGCGCCGAGTGTCGGCTGTGGGCGTTGGGTGCCTGGGCGTTCCCGGATCTGTGGCGGGCGTGCGGCGGCCACCAGATCGCCCAACCGGTGTTGGGTCGTTGGCCCAGCCTGGACAGCCTGGCCCGCTCCCGGGTCTCCTCCATCACCGAGATCGTGGCCGCGCACAGCCGAGACCGAGACCCCGCCCGACGAGCCGAACGGATCCGCGACGCCGCCCGCGGATGGCTTGGGTTCTGGCAGGACCGCCTCGACCTCGAGACCCTGGCATGGGAGATCGCCGAGCTGATCAGCGACATCAACACCATCGACGCCAAACACCACGCGACCACCACCAAAGCCCTCGGGATGTGGCGGGCCTCGTGGCCCGAGGACGTGTTGACCACCATCCCTGGCGTCGGGGAGATCTGTGCCTCCGCGACTCGGGCATGGTGGGGTGACGGCACACACCTACCCACAGCCAAGGCCGCGGCAGCGTTCATCGGTCTCAATCCCTCCAACTGGGAGTCGGGGCTCAGCGCAGCTCCGTCACGCAAGATCACCAAGGAGGGCCCACCGGCACTGCGCCTCGCCTACTACCAGGCCGCCAACATCGCCCGACGCCACGACCCCCACCTCGCGGCCCACTACCGCAAGCTCATGGTCGAACGTCGCCACAACCACGTCTCCGCGACGACCGCCGTCGCCCGCAAGCTGGCCTGCCGCACCTGGGCTGTCCTGCAGACCAACGAGCCCTACCAGCTCCGGGACCTCGACGGGAACCCCATCGACTGGGCTACCGCCACCCGCATCGCCAGCGACCTCGCCGTCCCCGACGAGGTCCGCCGCCGCTCCAAGACGACACGCCGAGGGCGGCTCTCCGTCTAGACGACATTCATCGACAACCAGCGCTCACCAGCACCCGGCCACCAAGGCTCAAGTTCAACGCGCCCACACACCGTGAACAAGAAACCCTTGACACCCATTAGGAAATCAGGTCACAGATGTCGAAGGCCAACACGCCGTTGGCGTCCAGTGCACCGGCGACGGCAGCAAGGGCTCGGTCGATGTCCTCTTCGCTGTCCAGGTAGCTCAAGGGATGCCCCACGCTGACGATTGCGTCCGCGGGCGGAAGTGGATCGTCGGGCAACCGCAGGACCTCGACCCGCACACCGGGAACGTAGGTACGAGCCAGTTCGACCATGGCCGGTGAGGCGTCCGTCGCGAGCACACGATGACCGGCAGCGACGAGGTACTTGGTCAGCAGCCCTGATCCGCAGCCGAGCTCCAGGACGAGCCCTCCCCGATCGAGGACCGGGCCGAGTAGGCGCAGGATCCCGGGCGCAACTGCGTCCGCGTGGAATCCGAAGCCTTCGTGATGGATGCGCGCCAGATCAGATCGGTAGTACGGCGACGCGGGCATGCGAAGGATCGTGCCACACCACCGCTCCGTGAGCCTGCGAGCCAGCGCGCTGCAGCATGGGCAGCCTCGTCTCTGCGCTGGTATCTCTCCCGGCGACATCGGGCGGCGCGTCGCAGAGGCAAGCATCGCTCCTGCGAGCGGATGTCGACACCTCAGTACTCCCTCGCGAGCACGGCCGTGCTGTTGGTTGTGGTCTCGAGTCGTGCGCGCCGCACCACCTCGCCACCGGCTTCGGCGCGAAGGCCGCTCGGATTCCGAGCGCTGCTCGCTCCCGGCGTTCGGGGGCATGCGCAGGGTGCCCCGGTCGTTTCGTGCGCAGGAATCGACCGTTTCGGTGCGGTTCTGCGCACCAAGCCGGCCTTCGGGGGGCACGCCGCTCACGCAACGGGCTTCTGTATCACAGGTGATACAGTCGTCGCGCATGTCAAGCGTCTCGATCCGAGATCTGAGGAACCACGGAGGTGAGGTCGTCGAGCGTGCCGAGCGGGGTGAGCGGTTGACGATCACTCGCGCCGGCAAGCCGGTTGCCCAGCTCGTCGCTCTCCCACGCTCCGCCGCTCCCCTCGACGAGCTCCGCCGGCGTTGGGCCAAGCTCCCCGACGTCGACCCCGCCGCCCTTCGCCGAGACATCGACGACATCCTCGACTCGGAGCTTTGAGATGGCTCAAGGTGTTCTCGACACGAGCACGCTGATCCTGCTGGGTCGGATAGAAGACACCGATTCGTTGCCGACCGAGCCGTTGATCACGACCATCACTCTCGCCGAGCTCTCCGTAGGTCCACTCGTTGCCAGGACGGACAAGGAACGTGCTGCCCGTCAAGCACACGTCCAACAAACAGAAGCCGACTTCGATCCATTGCCCTTCGACGCAGCCGCAGCGCGGAGCTTCGGTCGGGTGGCGGCATCGCTGCGACGGGCAGGTCGGAAGTCATCGGCCCGCGCGTACGACGCGATGATCGCTGCCGTCTGCGTGGCGAGCGAACTGCCGATCCACACCTGCAACCCGGACGACTTCTCGGGGATCGACGGCCTGGACGTTGTCGGTGTTCCTCATCCCGACCGCTGACCCGGCGGTCGGGGACGATCCGCTCGTGGGGCAGCGTCCGTGCGTACCATCGCTCAATGGCCGCTAATCGCACCCGTACTGCGAGGGCCGCTCGGAGACGCAAGGCCCGAATAGCGCGCGTCGAGCACGATCTCAGCGACGAGCAGTGGCAGGCACGTGCGCAGCATTTTCCCGCCCGACCGGATGCGGAAGTCGGTCTGCCCAACTGATCGCGTCCGGCGACCACGGTCCTGGTGTTCTCCGACGCACGGCCCAACCGCCGACACCCGGCGGTCTGGGCACTTCGCGGGTCCCGCCCGGGGTGAGCTCAGGTCTCGTGGCGCGGGATCTTGATCGGCAGCGTTCGGGACCGATCCTCGGCCTCACCGAACTGGATCACAGGGTTCGGATTCGAACGCCTCGCAGTTTGTCGAAGTGCTTCCGGTTCCTGGTCGCCAGGGAGAGATGGCTCTCGAGCGCGGTGGCGGCAATGAGCGCATCCGGCAGCCTGAGCTGGAACTCGCGAGCAACCCGGCCGGCGCGCTCAGCGACGGAACGACTCACCGGGCTTGAGCTCGGCTGCCCCTCTGAGGTGGTCGATGAAGACATCCGTGTCGACGAGGATGTCAGCCACGCTGCCACTCATCACGGGAGGGCGACGTGGCATCGGGGGCGTCGATGCGGGTGCGCTGCTTCTCAGTGAGGTAGATCTGCGTCCTCGTCGCTGATATACAGCAAACCTGTACAGCATCTGGAGGGATGGCAACCATCCCCGAAGCGCCGTTCAGGGATGCGTCCGAGACCTGCCGTCCTTGACGAGGAGAAACGGCCAGTCCCGCACCCAGCGCCCGGATCCCGGACTTGGGCTCCCAGGTCAGCCGTCGAGATCGATCCAAGCGCCCTTCTCCTGGTCCCAGAGGATCCAGACGGCGCGGACGTCATCCCACTGTGCCCGCGGGTCGGGCTTCTCGTCGGGCATGGGTTCGCCCTCGGGACCTTGGTCGGCTTCTTCCACCTTGGAGGGTGGCAGCCGGGAGACGTTCTTGTGGACGTGGTCCGACAACCGGATCCGGGTGGCGTCCGCCTCAGCGGCACGACGCTCAGAGCCGCCCAAGATCCCCCTACCGGACCGTCGACGTCCGGGTTGCACCTGGCTGCCGAGCCCATCGAAGAAGCCCACTGTCGTCGAGACTACCCCGTCGGGCGCCACCGGACACGGCAGTGCGTGACCGTGACGATCTCCACCAGAGCGCGGGTGGCTCCCCCGGTTCCGGGTCGACACACTCCTCACCGTGGAGTTGCCCTCACCAAGGGCACTGCCCTGGCACACTTGGGGGGTGTTCGCCTTCGGGGATCACACGATCGACCTGGAGCGGCGCGAGGTGCGCCGCGACGGTGCACCGATCCCGCTGGAACCTCGGGCCTTCGACGTGCTCGCCAAGCTGGTGGTGAACCGCGACCGGGTCGTGTCCAAGGCGGAGCTTCTCGACGAGGTCTGGGGCGGTCCCTTCGTGTCCGAGTCGGCACTGACCACCTGCATCAAGGCGGCCCGGCGGGCCCTGGGCGACGACGGAGCGACACAGGCGGTGATCCGCAACGTCCGAGGTCGTGGCTACCGGTTCGTGGCAGATCTCGCCGTGGCTTCGCCGGCGCCGGTCGGCCTGGTCGGGCGCCAGGACGACTTCTCGACCCTGCTGGCCCGGCTCGGGGCGGGGGTGCTCGTGACACTGATCGGTCCCGGAGGCGTGGGGAAGACCGCCCTGGCAAAGGCCGTTGCAGTCACTGCCCGCGACCGCTTCCCCGACGGAGTGTGGCAGGTCGACCTCACACCTGTGGCAGACGATGAGGCCGTCGCTGGCGCGGTCGCACGTGCCGCTCGGTCCGAAGCGTCCCCCGGCGACCTGCCCGAGTACCTCGCCGGTCTTCGCGCCCTGCTCGTGCTCGACAACTGCGAGCACGTGGTCTCGGGTGTCGCCCGCCTGGTGGAAGACCTGCACTCGGCGCCCGGGGCCCCGATCGCGATCCTGGCCACCAGCCGGGAGCGCCTCGGGGTTGGGACAGAACAGGTCTTCCCGCTGTTGCCACTGCGATCGGTTCCGGCGACCGAGCTCTTCGTGCAGCGAACCGCAGCCGCAGCTCCAGGAGTCGATCCGGCCGGGTTCGACCCCGTCACGGTCAGCGGGTTGCTCAACGCTCTCGACCACCTACCGCTGGGAATCGAGATGGCCGCAGCCCGGATGTCGACGATGTCACTGGAAGATCTCGCCTCTGCCGTCACCCGTGGGCTGGATGTGCTGCGCTCCGCACGCCGATCGGCACCGCAACGACACGAGAGCCTGCAGTCCCTGGTGGGCTGGTCCACCGGGCAGCTCGCCCCGGAGGACCACGATGTCCTCCAGGACCTGGCCGTGTTCGCCGGGCCGTTCACATCGCGTGCCTCCATAGCCGTTCTGGGGAACCCTGACCATGACGGTGCGGCAGTCCAACGGGCGCTGTCCAACCTCGCAGACCGTTCCCTGCTCCAGGTCGACGGGGGCCCACCGGTTCGGTTCCGCCTCCTAGAGACCGTACGGACCGCGCTCTCCCAGACGGGACGACCACCGCAAGCAGGCCTCTCGGGGTCGCATGCCGACTGGGTAATCGACGTCCTGGGATCGGCCGACGCGCGGCTGCGAGGCCCCGATGAGCACCTGGCGCAGCATCGGATCCACGAGGTCGGTGACGAGGCACGCGCCGCGCACCGCTGGGCCCGCCACCAGGACCGTGGCAGGGCAGCAGCCCTGACGCGACACCTGCAACTGTTCGCTCACACCCGGCTCTGGGCCGAACCGGCGGTGTGGGCGAACGAGCTTGCGGACCTCCTGGCCCCCGACGACCCGACCCACGCGCACGTGGACGCTGCCCGGGCCACGCAGGCCGCACATTCGGGCAACCTTGGGCAGGCGGATCGCCTCGCAACCGACGCCCTCGCCGCGGCCGACGCGACAACCGATCTCCGGGCGCGCGCCACCGCGCTGGACGTGCTGTGCGATGTTGCGCTCTACACCGGCGACCTCACCGCCGCCGCGAACGCGGCACCCAGCTACTCGCGCTCGGGCTCGATCTGGGCGATCTGCACTGCGTGACAATGGCCCGCCTGGCGATGGTCCTCGCCGCCACCTACAGCGGGGACCACGACGCGGCCCGGGCAGCGCTCGAGGCTCTCGACGGGGACCGGGCAGATGCACGACCCGACGAGGTGGCACCCAGCGACCGGGCATGGCGTGCCTACGGCCGAGCCGAGGTTGTGGTGCTCGACGATGCCTCCTCGGCCGTCGGCGCGCTGCGCCAGGCGATCGAGTTGGCCGGGTCGGTCGACAACCGGTATGTCGCCTCGGTGTCGCGCACTTCCCTCATCTCGGTGCGCTCCCGCAGTGGTGACCCTGCCGAAGCGCTGGCCGACGCGACCGAGATCCTCGATGACTGCCGACGTCACGGCAACAGCGCTCACGCCACGACCCTGCTACGCAACCTGGTCGTCCTGCTGGTCCGGGTCGATTCTGTGGCCGAAGCGGTGCGCATCCACTCCACGCTGGACACCGCCGGAAAGCCGACCTACGGCGAGGAGTCGCGGCGCCTGACCGAGACCATGAGCGCGATCCGAGATCGGGTCGGTACGAGGGTGTTCGCGACCTGGCGACGTGAAGGAGCCGGCCAGGGGTCGGCTTGGGCGCTGGACCGTGCTATTGAGGCGGTGGCCTCCGCCCTCAGCTGAATCCTCAGGCAATCCCCACGACACCCCCAAGCTACCGACGGCCCGAGGTGGCTGACTGGTCCCATGACCCAGACCCAGACCCTCGACACGACACCCGACACGACACCCGACACGACACCCGACACGACACCCGACACCTCGATCTTCGATACCGGAGCGTTCCTCACCGACGGCGGGCTCGAGACCGTGCTGATGTTCCACCACGGACTCGATCTGCCCTCGTTCGCGGCCTTTCCCCTGCTCGACTCCCAAGATGGCCGGCAGCACCTCACCCGCTACTACAGCCCGTACCTCCAGGCAGCTGCCTCGCGAGGCCTGGGGTTCGTGCTGGAGACCCCGACCTGGCGGGCCAACCGCGATTGGGGCGCCACGCTCGGCTACGACGTAGAAGCCCTCGATCGTGTGAACCGTTACTCCGTCAGCTTCCTGCGGGCCATGACCTCGGAGACAGTGCGCAGCCCTGTCCTGGTCAGCGGCTGCATCGGCCCACGCGCCGACGGCTACGTCCCAGGCCGGCGGATGTCCTCGGCGGACGCAGCCGCATATCACGCCCCTCAGGTCGCTTCCTTCGTAGCTGGCGGAGCCGACCTGGTGACCGCCCTCACGCTGTCGTACGTAGACGAGGCGATAGGTGTGGCCGCGGCTGCCGCAGGGGCAGGCATCCCTGCGGTGATCTCCTTCACGGTGGAGACCGATGGTCGACTCCCCTCGGGCGAGTCGCTGCGCGACGCGGTGTCCTGGACCGACGCAGCAACCGGTTCTGCTCCGTTGCACTACATGGTCAACTGCGCACATCCCACCCACTTCGCCGAGGTGCTGGAGGACGGGGGCGAGTGGACAAGACGGATACGCGCGGTGCGAGCCAACGCGTCATGCATGAGCCACGCTGAGTTGGACGAGGCAGAGGAACTCGACGACGGCGATCCCGGCCAGCTCGCACACCAGTACTCGAAGCTCCAGGCACTGCTGCCCGGACTGGCCGTGGTCGGTGGCTGCTGCGGCACCGACATCCGACACGTCGTGGCCATCGCCGAGACCATCCACGCGGCCATCCACGCGACCATCGACGCGGCCATCGACGCAGAACGGTGCTCACCATGACCCCCCGACCCACCGCTCAATCGGGCAGGTCACGCAAGAAGCGTTCGACCTGTTCCACCAGGCCGTCGAGATCCTCCAGGGTCTCGTCGTCGTAGCGCTCCTCCAACGCCTCGACGTAGGCCAGGGTCTCGTCGTCTTCTGCGGCCAGTTCACTGACCTGGCGCTCGTAGCTGGCCGACGCCAGCTCCAAGGGCGTGCAGTCCACCGGGGTGTCCAGCAGTCGGGTCACCCGCTCGACCAGCGCCAGCGCCGCCTTGGGCGAAGGTGCACCGGGCACGTAGGTGGGGACCGCCGCCCACAGCGACGCCGACGCCACGCCGGCGTCGTGGCACGCAGCGTGCAGCACGCCCACTATCCCGGTGGGCCCCTCGTAGCGGGAGGGGCTGAGCTCCAAGGTCCGCACGACCTCGGGGTCATAGGCGGTGCCGAACACCGACACCGGTCGCGAGTGGGGAACCTCGGCCAGGAGAGCCCCTACCGTGACCACGAGATCCACGCCGAGCGCATCGACGGCGGACAGCACGTGCCGGCAGAAGGTACGCCAACGTAGCTGGGGCTCGACCCCCCGCAACAAGACCACGTGACGGTCCGCGCCGGGCGGACGGGCCACCGAGAACTCGTTGGCCGGCCAGACGATGTGGCGGACGTCCTCGTCCAACTCGACCCTTGGCCGGGTGGCAGTGAAGTCGTAGTAGTCCTCGGCGTCGATGGCTGCCACCATCTCGGCCTCCCAGCGATCGTGCAGGTAGGACACAGCACCCGTTGCCGCATCGCCGGCGTCGTTCCATCCTTCGAAGGCAGCCACCAGCACCGGCCGTTCGAGTTGGGGACGCTGCACCCACGAAAGGTCGGGGGCCGCGGGGTCGGGCCAGGCTGGCTCCATGGATCGAGGGTACCGCCACCGCAGCTGGTCCGGTTGGCGTACCGTGACGATGAGGATCCGTTCCGGGATATCGTCCGCGCGGGTGAACCAGCGCCGAGCTCATCACCATCGACGCGGACAGCCGAGTGCCGGATCTCCGAAGCCGAGAGGTCAGGCCCGTAGCCGACCGGGTACCGCCGCCACGACGGGAGGTGGCCAGCGACCGATTCGTCAACGGGCGCGTGGAAGTACATGACAAGACGTCGTGCGTCATGGTCGAAGACCGGGCACCGAGCGGTTCTCCGATGAGTCCGCCACGATCGCTTCGTTCCTCGACCTAGAGGTCTCTAGACTCCGGCGCCGTGCGTGCGTTATCGCCCAGGAACGAGGCGCCCCAAAGGGTCGACCTCATGGCCGGCGTGGGCAAGTCGTACACCCACGAGGTGCTCAACGAGCTGGCCGGCCCCCTGACCTCCCGCTACTTCCCCGATGCCCGATGGTTCGCGGGCTCCCTCCCGAACTAGCCGCCGTGCCTGTACCGTTCTCACGCCTCGCTCCCGTGCCATGGCTCACCCGCAGTGCCATCGGGGGCGCCCTGCTCGTCCATGCCTGCTACCACAAGGCGGGAACCGTCTGGTTCAAGCAGGTGCTCCGCGCCGTCGCCGCGGACTTCGGGCTCCCGTTCTCGATGGTCCGACGATCGTCGGGCAGGCCCTTGCCGCGCCCCGGCATCGGGCTCGACAACTCCTCGGTGCTCGACTACTCGGAGCTCCCGCCGTTCCGCGGCACCCACATGGTGCGCGATCCTCGCGACATGCTCATCAGCGGCTACCACTACCACCTGTGGACCGAGGAAGCGTGGGCCAACGTTCCCATCGATGGCCAGGGAGCTCTATCGCTTCTCGCCGAGCACGATCCCACATGTCGCGGGCGATCGTACCGGGAGTACCTGAACGACCTCCCGCTGGAGCAGGGGCTCTTCGCAGAGATGCTCCGCATGGACACGGTGATCGTGAGGATGGCCGAGTGGAACCGACACCGAGCCGAGTTCCTGGAGCTCCGCTACGAGGACGTCATCACCTCACCGGAGATCTGGTTCGAGCGGGTCTTCCGCCACTACGGATTCGGCGAACGGGCCGTCCGGCGGGCCGTCACGCTCGCTCTCGGGCACACGATCGTCCCATCGTCTTCAGCTGGGGGAGAGCGAGAGCGTAGCCACCGGCGATCGGGCCGTCCCGAGCAGTGGCGGGATGAGTTCACCCCCGCGCTCCGTCGCGAGTTCTGCGCGAGACACGGGCTCCGGCTCGTGGCGCTCGGCTACGAGCGATCCGTCGACTGGTGATGGCCGATGTCCGTTAGTCGCCAGGAGTCACCGGCCGTGTTCGTCGTCGGTGCGGTCGGTCGGGTACGTCCTCCTCCGGTCCATGCTCGATTCCCTGCATCGTGAGCGGAAGACCAGCGAGTACAGGGGCAGGCGCGAGAACCCGAGAAGCAACCCGGCGAGGACCATGACGAGGAGCTCCACCTCGCAGTCGGTGGCGGTCTCCTCCCGCACCTCCTTCACTGCCACCGGCGCCGCCCCCGCCGCGGCTGACACGAACCACAACACCGGCCCGGTAGCGTGAGCCGAGCCACCCCACCGCCGGGGACGGCGACAACGAACGGTACCGCCAAGGGGGGATCCATGGCTGGTCTCGACGACGACCTGCGACTGCCCTTCAAGCTGGGCCCGTGCTCCAATGGCGAGTTCGTGCCCCCACCGCTTCCGCCGGTGGTCCAGGAAGCCCAGCGGCGGACCTGGGCAATGGTGGACGACCACGCCCGGCGCCTGGGATGGAGCCGCCGACGCTTCCTGTCGTCGCTCAGCGGAGCCGCCGCCTGCCTGTTCACCCTCAACGCCTGCTCCAACGAGGAAGGCAAGGCATCGGGCGGGAGCACCCCGGGCGGCAGCTTCGAGGTCAGCCCGACATCGACGATCGACCCCGACGCGGCCGCCACCGAGTTGATGGGCGACGAGTTCATCATGGACGTCCAGACCCACTTCATCGACCACGACCTCTCCGTGGCCCTCCAGCCGGGCCAGCGCTTCTTCGGCGACCAGTTCCCCTTCGCCTCCTGTGCCGCCGGCGAAGAGGCCGGCGACGGTCGGGTTTGCTTCTCGGTGGAGAGCTACCTGGAAGAGCTGTTCCTGCGCAGCGACACCTCCCTGGCCGTGCTGTCTGCCCTCCCGGTTCCCTCCGAGGCCAGCCCTCTGTCATCGGAGGTGATGGCCACCGCCCAGCGCATCGCCCTGGCCCTGTGCCCCGAGGAGCGGATCCTCATGCACGGCGGCGCCTTCCCCCACGTCGGCGACCTCGACGCCGCCCTCGACGCCATGACCGCCGCCCGCGAGCAGTACGACATCTCGGCCTGGAAGATCTACACGATGCTGCCCCTCGAAGGCGCCTTCTACTTCGACGACCACGACCCCGACCGGCCCCAGATCGGCCAGGCCTTCATCGACCACGTGCGCGAGATCGGACCGCCCATCATCTGCACGCACAAGGGCCTGAAGGACATCGTGCTCAGCGACGAGACGCTCTCGAGCCCCATCGACATAGGACCGGCCGCCGCCCGCAACCCCGACATCAGCTTCGTCGTCTACCACTCGGGTTTCGAGGTCGGGCATGCCGAGGGTCCCTACACCGAGGAAGAGGCCGACCAGGGCACGAACCGGCTGATCAAGAGCCTGCTCGACGCTGGCGTCGAGCCAAACTCGAACGTGTACGCAGAGCTGGGCGGAACCTGGTGGCTGGTCATGCGCGACCCCGACAAGGCCGCCCATGTGCTGGGCAAGCTGTTGCGCTACGTGGGCGAGGACCGAGTGGTGTGGGGCACAGACTCGATCTGGTTCGGGACCCCCCAGGACCAGATCCAGGCGCTGCGCACCTTCAAGATCAGCGAGGAGTACCAGGAACGCTTCGGCTATCCCGCCCTCACCGACGAGGTGAAGGCCAAGATCTTCGGGCTCACCTCGGCTGCGCTCTACGTCGTGGAACCTGTTCACCCGCCCTGCGACTTCACACGCGAGCAGCTCCAGGACGCCCGCGAGGAACTGGCCCTGCCGCGAACCTATGGACCCACCGACACGCGCCAATGGGCGTCGGTTGTGCGCACCATCGGTAGCGGCACCTGAGTCATCACGGGCGAGGTCCCGGGCGAGTGACCTTCCACGCCCGGGTACCATGGTCCCGGTATCTTGCGACAGCGTCATCAGCGCCGCTGACCTGTCGCTCGGAGGAACCACGATCCGAGCGAAGGGAGCACCCATGCCAGACGGGGCCGTAATCCGCACCGTCAGTGAGCTGATGAGCTCGCCACCTGTCGTAGCCCAACCATCGGAGCTGATGACCGAGGCCTGCGCCCGCATGCGCGACGCCACCGTGGGATCGGTGGTGGTCGTCGACAGCGGCGGGCGGCCGATCGGGATCCTCACCGAACGCGACCTGGTCCGCTTCGTGGCGGTCGGGTGCTGACCCCGAGGCGGCCAAGGTCGCCGAGTGGATGACCGAATCCCCCCAGACGGTGGAACCCGACGAGCCGGTGGTCAAGGCTTTCGCCAGCCTGGCCGAGCGGGGCTACCGCCACTTCCCCGTCGTGGACGCCGGCCGGGTGGTGGGCGTGGTGTCGCTGCGCGACCTCATGCGCCTGGCCCGCATCGAGCCTGTCACCGCGCCCGGAACCCTCGAGGCCCCCAAGGGCCTGGCCGGAGTGATCGTGGCCGAGACCGAGGTGGGCGACGTCCGGGGCCAGGAGGGCTTCTACCACTACCGCCAGTACTCGGCGACCGAGCTCACCGAGACGCCGACACCTCGAGGACGTCTGGTACCTGCTCTTCGAGGGCGCGCTGCCCACCGACGACCAGCGCGACGTCCTTCGTCGACGAGATACGGCCCGCTGCGGGAGATCCCCGAGGCGGTACGTCCCCTGCTGGCAGCGGTGGCCCGGGCGGGCGACGACTTCGTGCCCCTCGACGGCCTGCGCTCGGCGATGTCCCTGGTGGCTCAGTCGGCGTGGCTTCAAGCCCTTCCTCGACATCGATGCGGCCGAGCTGCGGGCCAACGCCATGCAGGTGTGCGCCGTCATCCCCACGCTCATCGCGGCGCTGTGGCGTCTGCGTCAGGGCCTCGAGGTCGTCGACCCCCACCCACGACCTCGGCTACGCCGCCAACTACCTCTACATGATCACCGGCGAGGTGCCCGACCCCGACATCGCCCGGGCGATCGAGCAGTACCAGATGACCACCATCGACCACGGCTTCAACGCCTCGACCTTCACCGCCCGGGTCATCACCTCCACCGGCGCCGACCTGGGCGCGGCGGTCGTCGGCGCCATCGGGGCCCTGTCGGGACCGCTGCACGGCGGCGCGCCCAGCCGGGCCCTCGACATGCTCGATGCCATCGGCACGCCCGACAACGCCGACGCCTGGGTGCGCGACGCGGTCGAGACCGGCGACCGGATCATGGGGTTCGGTCACCGGGTCTACAAGACCGACGATCCCCGCTCGGCTGCTGCTGAAGCAGGTGGCCCTCCGCTCGGCGGCGCCCATGGCCGACTTCGCCATCACCAGGTCGAACGCACCGTCGTCGACGTGCTGGCCGAGCTGAAGCCGGGCCGGGAGCTCTACGCCAACGTCGAGTTCTACGCCGGTGTGGTCATGGACCGCTGCGGGCTGCCCCGCGAGATGTTCACTCCCACCTTCGCGTCGTCGCGGGTCATCGGTTGGTGCGCCAACATTCTCGAGCAGGCCGCCGACAACCGGATCATTCGGCCCACGGCCCGCTACGTCGGTCCTCCACCACCACAGCCGGTGCCCGACACCGACGAGTGAGTCGTTCTGGGGCCTGCAGCGTTGCGGATTCCGCAACGCTGCAGGCCCCAGTTCGGCTCGGTGGGGGCTCGGTGGGGGCTCGGTGGGGGTGGGTCCGGGCCGGCCGCTAGGGTCCGAGCATGAGCGCTGCAGTCGAGGTCAGCGAAGCCACCGAGGTCTCCCCGGAGTTGGTCGAGGCCTTCGCCCGGCTCATCCCCCAGTTGTCGTCTTCGAACCCACCACCGACAGCCGAAGAACTGTCAATGGTGGTGACATCCCCGGCGACACAGCTGCTCCTGGCCAGGGAGACGGCCACCGGCCAGATAGTGGGGAGTCTGACCCTTGCCCTGTTCCGCCTTCCCACCGGCCTGCGGGCCTGGATCGAAGACGTGGTGGTCGACGCGGCGGCACGCGGGCGCGGCGTCGGTGAGGCACTGAATCTCGCCGCCCTCGAACGCGCCCGGGCCGCCGGCGCCCGAACCGTCGATCTCACCTCCCGCCCTTCACGGGAGGCAGCCAACCGCCTCTACCAGAGGCTCGGCTTCTCCGAGCGCGACACGAACGTCTACCGGTACCAGCTCACGTGAAGCTGGCGTCTCGGCCCGTCAGGACCCGCTGGAGGGGGCCCTCACGTCACCTGCCTTCCGGGCGAGTGTCTCCGCCCGAGCCCGGCCGGCCAGCCGGACCCTGCGGGACAGGTCTCGGGAGAGGTGGCGCCGCCAGGCACGCGGTTCGGTTGTGAGGTCGCGGCCCAGGCGAGCCCAGCCGCGAGCCAACACCGGCGTCCAGCTGCCCGAGGCGCCCAACGCCGGGTCAGTGCGGCTCCCCTGTGACCAGGCGCGGCGAACGACATAGCCCAGCCGGGCCCGGTGCCCCCCCACCAGGTGGTCCACGGTCGCGTCGGGGATCCACCATCCCTGCCCGCCCGCGCTCGCCAAGCGTCGGGCCAGCTCGGTGTCCTCCCCCCCGGCCAGGGTTCCCCCCCGGTCCTCGGCGGCCCGGCCCAGTCCGACGCGAAATCCCCCGCAACGCGCCAGGGCGTCACGGCGGACCGCCAGGTTGGCTCCGAAGGGAGTCTCACCGGCCGACAAGACCCGTTCGTCGGGACCGAGCTCCAGCTCACCCCACATGGCACCCATCTGGGGGTGGAACCACCGAGGAGGTACCCCCCGCGGCCACACCAGCCGGATCGGCCCTCCGGCCACCGCCATCTCCGGGTGGTCGGCGGCTGCGCGGTGCCACGCCCGCAGCCATCCGGGGGCAGGCCGGGCATCATCGTCGAGGTAGACGACCATCTCGGCACCGGCCACCGACGCTCCCAGGTTGCGCGCCGCCGCAAGATCGGCGGCCGCCTGTTCGACCACGATCAGCTCGGGCGTGCGGCCACCGGTCACGCCCCCACCACCAGGCCCGCCCCGGCCGGCCGCTCCATCTCCAGACGCGCCACCTCCCGCCGCGCCACCCTCGGCCGCATCGCCAGCCAAGGCATGGGTACGGGTCGCCAAGGCTCCCTCGGCCCGGTCGGTTCCGTTGGCCACCACCACGACCTGGTCGCCCGCTTCCCATCCTTCCTGGGCCGCCACCGCGTCCAGGCACCCCACGAGAAGGTCGGGACGGCCGGCTGTGCACACCACCACGGCCACCGACGCCGTCCCCGATCGCACAGACCGCTGCACGTGCTCAGCCCGGGGGGGGTGCGGCCGGGTCGACGGGCGGTGGGACGTAGACGAGCTGGTGCACGATCCACTGGGAGCCGTCGGTGGTGACCACGATCAACTCCCCCTGGGGGTCGGTGCCGATGGCCACCAGGGAGTCGGCAGGGAGGCTGACGGGCAGGATGCGGAACTCGTCGATGGCCCCGGCCCCGCCCGCATCCCCAGCTCCGACATCGTCCTCGTCGGCCACGGTGATCGCCACCAGGGCGCTGGTGCAGGCGTCGCCGTACACGTAGGCGCCGTCCAGGCCCGGGATGGAACCGGCGTGGTAGGTGGCACCGGCCACCACCCCGCACCCCTGGTCGGACCCGTAGACGACGGTGGGTGCCAGGTGATCGGCGGGCGCTTCTCCCCCGTCGTAGGTCTCGTCACCGTTCATGATGGGCCACCCGAAGTTGCCACCCTCGGGCGCAGCCCCCTCCCAGGGGATGCGGGTGATCTCCTGGGTACCGTCGGCGCCGGTGTCGGCCATCCAGGTGTCGCGGGTGACGGGATCGAACCACAAACCCTTGGGATCGCGCAGGCCCAACAGGTACACCTCGGGTCGCCCACCCCCTCCCCGGTAGGGGTTGCCCAGCGGCACGTTGTAGGGGTTCTCGCCCCCGGTCTCGGGATCGATACGCACGACGGCACCGGCCAGGTTCTCCGGGTCCTGGGCGCTACCGTCCCGCTCGTCGTCACCCATGGGGACCCAGAGGAATCCGTCGGTTCCCACCCCGACCGGTCCGGCGTGGCGAACCCCGCTCCTCCGCTCGGCGGCCAGCACCTCGCGCTGGGAGGTGGGGCTGACCCGTCCACCGGTCACCCTGAACTCACTGACCACGAGACGGTTGTCCCGGTCGGTGAAGGCGAGGTAGAGGCGACTCCCGTCGGTGGAGAAGGCGAAGCCGTGCATGCCGTCGCCCTCGGACTCTCCGGTCACCTGGGCGGAGATGTCCGCGAAGGGGGCGGTCTGGGGACGGATGCTGTAGGTGGTGTACCCGCCCTCGAGGTTGCGTTTGGGGTCGCGCTTGATCTCGTAGACCCTTCCGTTCGGGTCGCCCACGAAGATCGACTCGCTTCCCGGGCGCAGCCGGATCGTGGTGAGTGGAACGTCGTAGCGGGCCAGCTCGGAGAGGGCCACGCTCACGTCGGCCAGACCCGGGGGACGCAGCTCGGGGGGGATGGTGGTGGTGGCCACAGGCGCGGCCGTGGTGGGCGGAGTGGTCGTCTCGGTCTCTTCGGTGGTCTGGATCGTGCAGGCCGCCAGCAGCGCGGCCGCGATCAGGCAGGCGCCCGGGCCCCGCCGGGCCGATCCGCTCAACGCTGGACCCGGATGAGCCCCTCCTGCACCACCGACACGGCCAGTTCGCCCGTCGCGGGTGAAGATCAGGCCCCGGGCCAGGCCCCGGGCCCGGGACGCGGTGGGGGAGTCCTGGACGTAGAGCAGCCACTCGTCGGCGCGGAAGGGACGGTGGAACCACATGGCGTGGTCGAGACTAGCCATGAACAGCTGCGTTCCTCGGTGGCGCCCAGGGCGTGGGGCAGCGTGGCGGTGTCGAGCAGCGTCAGTCCGAGGCGTAGGTGACCACGCAGGCGTGCAGCACCGGATCGTCGGGCAGGGTGCCGTCGGCGCGGAACCACACGTTCTGGTGGGGCGGCAGCTGGCGCTTGCGGTCGCCGGGCATCCACTCGACCGGGCGCACGTCGATGGCCCGATCCCGGTCGTACTCAGCTCGCCAGGAGTTCCTTCCAGGGGGCCATCCGGGCCCGGAAGTCGGGAAGGGCCTCGGGGTCGGCGATCCCCTCGGGGATCGGCACCTGGTGCTCGTAGCTGGTCTCGGGGACGTGGAACGAGGCCTGGAGGTGGAAGATGGCCTTGCCGTGCTGGATGGCGACCACCCGGCGGGTGACGAAGGAGCGGCCGTCGCGGATGCGGTCCACCTCGTAGAGGATCGGGACATCGGGATCCCCGGGCCGCAGGAAGTAGGCGTGCAGCGAGTGGACGTCGAATCCTTCGTTGCACTGTCCGGGCGGCGGCCACCAGCGCCTGCCCGGCGACCTGACCTCCGAACACCCGCTGGCGCCACTCAGCCGAGCTGGTGCCCACGGAATATGTTCACCTCGATCACCTCGAGATCGAGGAGGCGGCACGAGTTCGTCGACAGCTGGCTGCATCCCGCCATCCTCGCGTGAGAACCGCGGTCCTCGCCGCCCCCGAGCGGCCCCGTCTCCCGCCCGAGCCGATCTAGTGTCGGCGGTCATGGTCACACGCTCCTTCCCGGCGGGATTCCGCTGGGGCACCGCCACCGCCGCCCACCAGGTCGAGGGGGCCAACACCAGCAACGACTGGTGGGACTGGGAGCACCGTGAGGACACCATGTGCGCCGAGTCGAGCGGCGACGCCTGTGACCAGTGGCACCGGTACCGGTCCGACATCGCCCTGCTGGCGGCGCTCGGCTTCGACAACTACCGCTTCTCCCTGGAGTGGAGCCGCATCGAGCCGGCGCCGGGTGAATGGTCACGGACTGCTCTCGACCACTACCGGTCGGTGTGCGCAGCATGCCACGAGGCGGGTGTCGAGCCGGTGGTCACCTTCCACCACTTCACCACTCCCCGGTGGTTGGCAGAGCGAGGAGGTTGGGCCGATCCGAGGACCGCGGACGCCTTCGCCCGGTTCTGCGGGCGAGCCGGCGACCACCTGGGAGACCTGATGGGCAGGGCGTGCACCATCAACGAGCCCAACATCGTCGGCTTCCTCGGCTACGGCATGGGACTGTTCCCTCCCGGTGTCGCCGAGGGGGAACAGGTGGGCCCGGTCACCGAGGTGTTCATCGACGCCCACCACAAAGCCACCGAGGCGCTCAAGGCCGGCCGCGGCGACTTCCCGGTCGGCCTCACCCTCGCCATGTCCGACTACCAGGCCGACCCCCCTGACGATCCGGCGGCCGTCGCGGAGCGCGCACGCGGCCCGGGCTCTGATGGAAGACCGTTACCTCGAAGCTGTTCGCGGCGACGACTTCCTCGGCGTCCAGACCTACTCACGCAGCCGGTTCGGCCCCTCGGGGATGCTCGGTCCCGCCGAAGGCGTGGAGGTGGTCGACACCATGGGCTACGAGTTCTGGCCCGAGGCCCTGGGAGCCAGCCTGCGCCGGGCCTGGGAGGCCACCGGAGGGACGCCGCTGGTGGTCACCGAGAACGGGCTGGCCACCGATGACGACGACCGCCGGGTCGACTACGTCCACCGGGCCCTTACCGGGGTGCTCGACTGTCTCGACGACGGCATCGAAGTCGGCGGCTACACCTACTGGAGCCTTCTGGACAACTTCGAGTGGGTCTTCGGCTACCGGCCCCGCTTCGGGCTGGTCGAGGTCGACCGCGCCACCCAGGAGCGGCGCGTCAAGCCCAGTGCGCGCTGGTTGGGGCAGGTGGCGAGATCGAACGCGCTGGAGCTGTGACGGTACGCTGACCCACCCATGCCTTCGCTGCCCGAGCTCACCGGCCGCCTTCGCCAGGAATACGGCCAGAAGGCAGCCAAGTACGTGGCCGTCTCCGCCTTCAACGTGTTGTTCGGCCAGGCCCTGCTGGTGTTGGCCAACAAGGGCTTCGGTTGGTCGTTCGTGCGTTCCAACGTGTTCGCCGTGTCGATCAGCGCGCTCCCGCCTACGTGCTGTCGCGCCGGTGGATCTGGCAGAAGAAGGGTGCCAACCACCTGTGGCGTGAGGTGGCGCCCTTCTGGGCCATGGCCTTCGTGGGACTGGGGTTCTCCACCCTGGCGGTGCACCTGGCCGAGGACTTCTCGGAGGCCACCGCGGTGCTGATGGCCGCCAACTTCGGTGCATTCGGGCTGCTCTGGGTGGCGAAGTTCTTCATCTTGGACCGGTGGCTCTTCGCCAACCGTGACGAACCCCTGACCGACGACGCCCTGGACGCTCTGGTCGACGAGGTGCTGCACCACGAGCATCCCGGCGACAGGTGATGGACCCGCTCCTGCAGGCCCGGGCCGAAGCCGCCCGGGGGTTCATGCCTCCCGTCGAAGGCCTGGCGCTGTACCGGGCGGCCGTGGCATCGGTGGCTTCCGGCTCTCAGGACGCCGGGCCCTTCCTCGAGGTCGGAACCTACTGCGGCAAGTCCGCCGGTCTACCTCGGCGCGGCGGCCCGCGAGGTGGGCACGGTGCTGTTCACCGTCGACCACCACCGCGGTTCAGAGGAGAACCAGGCCGGCTGGCCCCACCACGAGACCGACCTCATCGACCCTGACACGGGCCGGATGGACACCCTGGGCTGGTTCCGGCGCACCATCGCCGAGGCCGAACTCGAGGAGGTGGTGGTGGCCGTGGTGGGAGAGTCGGCCACGGTGGGGCGCCACTGGGCGGCACCGCTCGACTTCTTGTTCATCGACGGAGGTCACGGCGCCGAGCCCGCGACCCGCGACTACCGCACCTGGACCCCACATCTGTGCGTCGGGGGGACGCTGGCGATCCACGACGTGTTCGAGGACCCATCCGAGGGCGGCCAGGCCCCCCACGACCACATCTACCGTCCCGCGCTCGATTCGGGGGAGTTCGAACAGATCGGCGCGACCGGTTCGCTGCGCGTCCTGCACCGTGTTCGCCCCTGCACCGCGTTCGCCCCTGCACCTGATGGGGCCTGCGAAGCCCGATAGCGGGCGGGTGGGGAGGCGTCAGTCCCGCGACCGGTCGGCCACCTCGTCCTCGATCAGCTCGGGGAGCAGGTCGTGGTCGGTGAACAGCCCGGCGGCTGGCGTCGTGGCCGACAGGGCGTCGGCGGCCAGGACGACGGAGGCGTCGGTGTAGGTGGACTTCTCCTCGCCGGGGAAGTGCACCAGCTCGGGGTAGACGATGCCGGTCCAGTAGTGGCCGTCCTCGGCCCGCAGGTGCTGGGACCACTCGAACAGCTCGACGGCTCGGGCCCGATCCCCCACGGCCAGGTGGGCCAGCATGCATTCGCAGGTCTCTGCGGCGGTGATCCAGGGTCGGTCCGACACGCAGCGCACACCCTTGTGGGGCATGACGAAGGTGTCGTAGCGCTCGGCCAGGCGGTCACGGCCGGCCTGGCCCCGGATCACGCCCGTGAGCACCGGGTAGTACCAGTCCATGGCCCAGCGGTGCTTGGGTGCGAAGGCATCCTCGGTGTGGTGGGCGACGGTGTGGGCCAGCCGGGCGGCGGACAGCTCCCAGTCGGGCCGCTCGAAGCCGAGGTGTTCGGCCAGGGCGATGGCGCAACGCAGCGAGTGGCAGATCGACGACGAGCCGGTGAGCAGGGCGAAGGTCCACGGGGTGCCGTCTGCGTGACGGGCCCAGATGATCTCCCCGCGGGGCGTCTGGAGCTCGAGGACGAAGTCGATGGCGGCCTGCACGACGGGCCACATGGTCTCGACGAACCCCTCGTCGCGGTAGAGCAGGTAGTGGTGCCACACGCCCGTGGCCACGTAGGCCACCGTGTTGGCGTCGAGCTTGTCCTTCTCGACCCGGTCGGCCAGGTAGTACTGGTGCCAGGCCCCGTCGGGACGCTGGATGTCGGCCAGCCACTGGTAGGCGCGTTCGGCCTCGGATCGGCGGCCTCCGGTGGCCAGCGCCATTGCTGCCTCGACGTGGTTCCAGGGGTCGGCGTGACCTCCGGGGAACCACGGCACCATGCCCGAGGGAAGCTGCCAGGAGGCGATGGCGTCCACGGTGACGGCGACCTGGTGGGCCGACAGGATGCCGGGCACCTCGGGCAGTGGGAAGGCCTCAGACATGGGTGGGCTCCTTGTTCTCCGGTGCAGCGGTCGCAGTGCCGGCGGTCGCAGTGCCGGCGGTCGCAGTGGCCGTACTCGGCGTGGTGACTGCGCTCAGGGGACGGCGGGCGTAGACGACCAGGCTCTTGCCCAAGAGCGGGCTGAGTGCCCGGTCGGCCAGCCGGGTCAGGGGCGGGTGCTGTTCGATGTCCCACACCAGCAGGCGGTGGTAGGCCCGGGCCAGTGGGTGGCCGTCGTTGCGGGGGCCCACGGCACACTTGAGCCACCAGTAGGGCGTGTGCAGGCCGTGCTCGAGATGCGATCCCCCGGGCTCGAGCCCGGCGCCGGCCATCTTGGCCCGCAACTCGGTCTCGGTGTAGATCCGAACGTGACCACCGGTGGCCTTGGGGGCGTGGTACTCGTCGGACAACTTCCAGCAGATCACCTCGGGAAGCCACGCCGGGATGGTCACGGCCAGCACCCCACCGGGTCGCAGGACACGGGTCAGCTCGTCGAGAGCGGCCAGGTCGTCGGGGATGTGCTCCATCACCTCCGAAGCGATGATCCGGTCGAAGGTGGCGTCGGGGAAGGGCAGGCGGGTCGCGTCCCCGCAGGTGGTGGCGGCCAGACCCGCCGACGGTGCCTCGCCGTACTCGACCATGGCCTGGAAGGTCTTGCGCACCTCGGCCAGCTCGGTGGGGGACATGTCGCAGGCCACCACCCGGGCCCCCCGGCGGAAGGCTTCGTAGGCGTGGCGGCCGAAGCCACAACCCAGGTCGAGGACCAGATCGCCGGCGCGCAGGCCCAACCGGTCGTAGTCGACGGTGAGCACGGTCTAGCGGTCTCCGCGCTCGGCCCGGAAACGGGGTGCGGCGGCCTGCCCCCCCGGCCGCCGCCGCTCGGTCTCCGCCGAGTCGGCCAGCAGGGCCCGGTACTGCTCGATGGTGCCCACCGCGGTGTGGCGCCAGGTCCAGCGGTCGAGCACGCGCTTGCGCCCCCCGGCCCCCACCTTCTCCCGCAGCTGCGGGTCGTCGAGGGCGGTGGCGATACGCGAGGCCAGGGCGTCGGAGTCGCCGGGAGGCACCAGGAGGGCGCTGACCCCGTCCTCACCCACGACCTCGGGCAGGGCGCCGCCGGTTGTGGCCACCAGGGGCACCGAGCAGGACATGGCCTCGATGGCCGGGAGCGAGAAGCCCTCGTAGAGCGAGGGGACAACAGCCAGTTGGGCCTCGCTGTAGAGCTCGATGATGCGCTCCTCGGGGACGCCGGTCACGAACTCGACGTGGTCGCTCAGGCCCAGCTCGTCGATGGTGCGTGCCGAGGCCCCGCCTTCCTTCTTGCGCCCGATGACCACCAGGTGCAGCTCGGGGCGTTCGGTGCGCAGCTTCGCCAGAGCCTCGAGCAGGTAGCGCAGGCCCTTCATCGTGACATCGGCCGAGGCCGTCGTGATGAGCCGTCCGGGAACGCGGGCCACGTCGGGGAGAGGACGGAAGATGTTCTGGTCGACCCCGACGGGCACGACGTGCAGGCGGTCGAGCGCCACCCCGTGGCCGGTGCTGATGTCCTGGCGTGAGTTCTCCGAGACCGTGAGGATCCGGGGCATGCGCTGGGCCACGCGGCTCTGCATGCGGGTGAAGGTGTACCAGCGGGCCTTGGAGAAGCGTTCCCAGCGGGTGCGGGCGTGCTCCATCTCGAGCTGGCGGTCCACGGTGATGGGGTGGTGGATGGTGGCCAGCACCGGGAGGCCGGCCCGTTGCATGGCCAGGAGCCCGTAGCCCAGGCACTGGTTGTCCTGGACCAGGTCGAACTCGTTGACACGGGCCGTCAGCTTGCGGGCTGCCCGGGCGGAGAATGCGAGGGGTTCGGGGAAGGTGCCGAAGGAGAAGGCGGTGACCTCGAGCCAGTCCTCCCAGCTCTTGAGCTCCCAGATGCCTGGCATGCGCATGGGGAAGTGGTCGTTGTAGATGTCCAGGCTGGCCAACTCGTGCAGCGCCACCCGCTCGTCGAGGATCGGGTAGGGCTGGCCCGAGTACACCTCGACGTGGTGGCCCAGGTCGACCAGGGCCTTGGTGAGATGGCGCGTGTAGACACCTTGACCGCCCACGTGGGGCTTGCCCCGGTACGTGAGGTACGCGATTCGAAGCGGCTCGTCCCCGGGCATGGCGGACAAGTCTTCCCGCAGTTGACCGAACGGTCAAGTGCGCGCCACCCGGAGGGCACCCAGGTGTGTGACGCACAACACGTTGCCGGCCCGCTCCGTCTGTGTATCTATCATCGGTAACTTACCACTGATAGGTTACCAGCGTCAGGGCGCTAGTCAGCGCGCTGACGTCAGGTGGCCATTGCGCATCGAAGGGGGACCCCATGTGGTTCGCTCACCTCGCCGACACCCTCACCCGCCGGGCCCGCCTCGTCGTCGCCCTGGCCCTGGCGACCCTGGTGGTCGCCGGAGCGGTCGGCGCCGACGTGGCCGACTCCCTCACCTCCGGGGGCTTCGAGGCCCGTGACGCGGAGGCCACCCGGGCCGCCAACGCCCTCGACGAGGTCTTCGGCGCCGGTGCCCCCAACCTCGTCCTCCTCGTCACCCCCGCCCATCCCGGCACCTCGCTCGAGGCCCCGGCGGTGGCCGCCGCCGGGATGGCGCTGACCGAGGAGCTGGCCGCCGAGGCCCACGTCAGCGGCGTCGCCTCCTACTGGAGCCTGGGCTCACCCCCGCCCCTGGCCGCCGACGACGGGTCCAGTGCCCTGGTGCTGGCCCGCATCGAAGGCGAGGACGACGAGGTGGACGAGCGGGCAGGGGAGCTCTCCCAGGCCTACACCCGTGACGGGGTCACCCGGGGCGAGACCATCGACGTGGCCGTCGGTGGGCAGGCCGAGGTGTTCCGCCAGGTGGGCGAGACCATCGAGTCGGATCTCGAGCTGGCCGAGGCCATCGCCTTCCCCATCACCTTGGTGCTGTTGGTGCTGGTATTCCGCTCCGTGGTGGCCGCCGCCCTCCCGCTGGGCGTGGGCGTGTTCGCCATCCTGGGCACCTTCCTGGTCCTCGACGTGCTGGCGTCGTTCACCGAGGTGTCCGTCTACGCCCTCAACCTGACCACAGCCCTCGGGCTGGGACTGGCCATCGACTACGCCCTCTTCGTCGTCACCCGCTACCGGGAGGAGCGGGCGACGGGCCTGGCAACCCGCCCCGCCATCGTGCGCACCGTCATGACCGCGGGCCGGGCCGTGGTGCTCAGCGGCCTCACGGTGGCCGCGGCCATGGCGGCGCTGCTGGTGTTCCCCCTGCCCTTCCTGCGCTCCTTCGCCTACGCGGGGATCCCCGTGGTGCTGCTGGCGGTCACCGGTGCGGTGGTGGTGCTCCCGGCGGTGCTGGCCCTGCTGGGAGACCGCATCGACCGGGGTCGGGTGGGACCGCGACCCCCCGCCACCGGTGACGACGGCGAGGCCCGGTTCTGGGATCGCACCGCCCGCCTCGTGATGCGCCGTCCCGTCCCCGTGGCCACCGCCGCCATCGCGCTGCTGCTGGTGCTGGGCGTGCCCTTCCTGCGCATCGCCTTCGGTCTGCCTGACGACCGGGTCCTGCCCGAAGACACCACCAGCCGCCAGGTGAGCGAGGTCATCCGCCAGGACTACTCGTCGCGAGAAGCGGGAGCGGTGGAGGTCGTGCTCCTGGCTGATGCCGCCCAGGACGGTGCCGCCATGGACGGTGCCGCCATGGATGGTGCCGCCATGGATGACGCGGTGCGGGCCTACGCCGCCCTGCTGTCGACCCTGGAGGGTGTGGCCCGCGTGGATGCCGCCACCGGTGTCTACATCGACGGCGTCGCGGTACTCGAAGAGGTGCCCGGCGGTGAGCGGTTCCGCAACGACGCCGGCCAGTGGCTGTCGGTGATCCCCGCGGTCGAACCCGCCTCCCCCGACGGGGAAGCCCTCGTGGCCACGGTGCGCGCCGTGGACGCCCCCGTCCCGCCCGGCACCGAGGTGCTGGTCGGCGGTGTGTCGGCCGACCTGGTCGACAGCAAGGAGGTGCTGGTCGACCGCCTTCCCGTCGCCCTGGCCCTGGTGACCGGCGTCATCTTCGTGCTCCTGTTCCTCAGCTTCGGGAGCCTCCTGGTGCCGGTGAAGGCCCTGATGTTGAACCTGTTGAGCCTGACCGCCACCTTCGGGGCCATGGTGTGGATCTTCCAGGAAGGCAACCTGGCCGACACCTTGGACTTCACCGCCACCGGACAGCTCGACATGACGATGCCGATCCTCATGTTCTGCGTGGCCTTCGGGCTCTCCATGGACTACGAGGTGTTCCTGCTCTCGCGGATCCGGGAGGAGTACGACCGCACCGGCGACAACACCCACGCCGTGGCCACCGGCCTGGCCCGTACCGGACGCATCGTGAGCGCGGCCGCCCTGCTGATCTCGGTCGTGTTCCTGGCCTTCGCCACCAGCGGCATCAGCTTCATCAAGCTCTTCGGCATCGGCCTGACCCTGGCGGTGCTCATGGACGCCACCGTCGTGCGGGCCTTCCTGGTGCCCGCCTTCATGCGCCTGGCCGGGGACGCCAACTGGTGGGCCCCCCGGTGGATGCTGTGGATCTACGATCGGGCGGGGCTGAGCGAAGCGGCTGCCGAGGCCGCCGCCGACCGGGTGCTGGCGCCCGCCGGCGGTGCTGTGGCCGCCGTCCCGACCACCACCGTCCCGACCACCACCGTCCCGCGACCACCACCGTCCCGACCACCGCCCCCACCGTGACCACCATGCCGATCCTGGACATCGACCTGACCGCACCGACCTGGCCCGCCGTCGACGCCGAGGACAACCCGACGCCCGAGGCCGCCCGCACGATGGTGTCCACCGCGGGTATCACCTATCCGGGAGGATCATGAGCGCAGAGGGATCCCCCACCCCCGACACGGTCCCCGCCTCGCCCTCCCCCCGCCGGCCCCGCGCCCGGCGAGGGGAGGGCGAGGCGCTCCGCGAGGAGATCCTGGCGGCCACCGAGACGTTGCTGCTGGAGCGGGGAGACGAGGACGCGGTGTCGATCCGCGAGGTGGCCCGCCGGGTGGGTCGCACCTCGCCGTCGGTGTACCTGCACTTCGCCGACAAGCAGACCCTTCTGCACTCGGTGTGCGGTCGGATGTTCGGCCGCATGGCCGAGGTCATGGCCGCCGCCCAAGCCGACAGCGACGATCCCGTCGAGCGCATCCGACGTTGCGGGCACGCCTACGTGGCTTTCGCCGTGGACCAGCCGCTCGCCTACCGGATCCTGTTGATGGAGCCCCACGACTGGCCCGAGCCGTCCTCCTTCGAGGACCTCGAAGGCGATGTCGCCTTCCAGGCCCTCCACGACAACGTCGTCGCCGCCTTCGAAGCGGGCCGGTTTCGGGGTCCCGACCCCGGGCTGGTGTCGGTGATCCTGTGGATGTCGGTGCACGGCCTGGCCTCGCTGCTGGTGGCCCGGCCCACCTTCGCCTGGCCACCCACCGGGGTGCTCGTCGACCAGCTCTTCGACCAGCACCTCGTTGGCCTGCTGGTCGACGCTCGGTGAGGGCCCTGGTCCAACGGGTGAGCCGGGCGTCGGTGCGCGTCGGTGCCGACACCGTGGGCACCATCGGGCCGGGGCTGTGCGTGCTGGTCGGGGTGACCCACAGCGACGGTGAGGCCCAGGCCGCCGCCCTGGCCGCCAAGGTGTGGCACCTGCGGGTCATGGCCGATGCTGACGGAGCCATGAACCTAGCCGTCGCCGACACCGGCGGGGAGGTGCTGGTGGTCAGCCAGTTCACCCTCTACGGCGACACCCGCAAGGGCCGCCGCCCCTCCTGGGTGGCCGCCGCTCCCCCGGTGAAGGCCGAACCCCTGGTCGACCGGTTCGTCAGCGAGCTGCGGGCCCTGGGAGCCACGGTGGCCACCGGGCGCTTCGGGGCGGACATGGCCGTGGAGCTGGTCAACGACGGTCCCGTGACCGTTCTGGTGGACGTGTAGGAACGCGGGAACCAGCCCGACTCCTTCGACGTCCAAACGGTCGCTCACCCAAGCGCCACTGGAGGTGCCATGAACGAGCACGTGCAGGAGCCCGAACCGACCCTGACCGTCGAGGCGAGGCCCGATGGCGTGGACCAGGGCCCGGGGTCCGGGTCGGGGGTTTGGCTGGGAGGATCCTCATCGCCGTGCTGGCCCTGGCCCTCCTGGCCGGCGGGATAGCCGTCGTACGTGACGACGATGCTGGAGAGGGCGACGGCGAGCTCGTTCCCCTGGCGTTGGGTGCCGGGGGCACCCTGGCGACCGCATCCCCCGAAGCGGGGGCATCGGCCGACATGGCCATGATGGTCGCACCCTACGAGTACTTGCTGGCCGGCGAGCTCCCCGACCTGGGCGGGACCGCCCCCGTCTACCGGTTCGCGCTGCCCGCCATGGACGCCACCCGCGCCGCCGAGCTGGCCGCGGCCCTGGGTGTGGGCGGCAGTCCGACACCCATCGAGGGTGGCTGGGTGGTCGAGGACGGTATGGCCTACCTCACCGTGACAGAGATGCCCGGCGCCTGGGCAGTGTCCTTCGGGCAGGGCACCTCGGGGTACGGCGTCGATGACGCCGTGCCGGGGGACGCAGGGTACGGCGTCGATGACGCCGTGGCAGAGCCCGTGACGGTGGAGGACGTCCCGGTCACAGACCCCGAACCCGTCGACCTGCCGTCTCGTGACGAAGCCGAGCAGATGGCGCGCGACACGCTGGGCGCCATGGGGGTGCTCGAGGGTGCCGACTGGGAGGTCGAGGTGGTCGAGGGCGGCATCATGGGCATGGCGGTGTCCTGCGTCCAACCCGCGGACGGCTCCGACGGGTGCGCCGAGGACGTGTCCTCTGAGGTCGTGCTGTCCTGGTCGGTCACCTTCCACCGCGTCGTGGATGGACTGGTCACCAGCGGGTTGGAGTGGTCCGTCGACGTCGGAGACGGGGCGCGGTGAGCTGGATCTGGGGCACCCTGGCCGGCCTGGAGCCCGTGGGCGACTACCCCCTGCGCTCGACCGCCGGCGTCTACGAAGACCTGGCTTCGGGCGAGTACCCATTCGGCGGCCCGGTCCCTCTGGGAGCCCCGGCGGCCATGAGCTCGACGGGCGGCATGGAGATCGAGGTCACGCCGGCCGTGGGTGCCACCTCAGGGGACGGGGTGGTCGTCGCTGATCCGGATCTCCCGGTGTCCAGCGACGACCCCGCGCCGCCCCCGAACCCATGCCGGTGCCGCCTGAACCCATGCCCGAGCCGGTGCTCGAGCCGGTGGTCGTGACCGTGACGGGTGCCGAGCGTGCGGCCATGGTGCTGTGGGGCACCGAGGGTGGCGCCGAAGTGCAGTACGTGGTACCTGCCTACCGGTACCTCGGCCACTTCGAGGACGGGTCCTCGTGGACGACCGACCTGCTGGCCCTGGATCCGGCCTTCGTGACCCAGCCAGAGCCAGAGCCAGTGCCCGAGCCAGAGCCAGTGCCCGAGCCAGTGCCCGAACCCGAGCCGGTGCCCGAACCGGAGCCGGTGCGAACCACGATCACGGAGTCGGTGCCGACCACGGTGGTCGAGCCCGACCGACCGAGGCCCAACCAGAACCGTGCCCGGACCTGACGTCACCGTGCCCTGGATGACGAGCCTCCCGGTGACCTCGGTCCCGGACACGACGGTTCCGGACACGACGGTTCCGGTGACGACGATCCCGGGCCAGGAGCAGGGGTAGGGACCAGCGGCGCCGCGGGGGCGGGCGGCTTCAGCGGGCGACGAAGCGCAGGTGGGCATAGACGAAGCCGCCCGGCGGGGAGGCTTCGTCCAGACAGGCCGCTTCGAGGCGGTACTCGGTTCGGTGTTCGGGCACGGTCAGGGTGGTCGACCACCCGCCGTTCTCGTCGGGGGTGATCTCGGCCACCGGTTCGCCGAAGGACGGGTCCCAGGTGACGGTGCCGGGCGCCGGGATCAGCCAGACCTGGGCCGTCCATGCCCCGGCACCCTCCTCGGTACCGCAACCGCCGCCCTCCACGGTCACGGTGGCACCGGGTGCTGCTTCGAGGGTGGAGACCGAGAGCTCGGGCCCGTCGGCGGCCGACGGGCCCCGGTCGCCGGCGACCGCCCACGCCGTCGCGGCGCCGGCCAGCGAGACGGTGGCGATGGCGGTGGCGGCGAGGGCTCGGCGCACCTGATCTCCTGCGGTGTGACGTTTGGTGGTGCCCGGAGGCTGGTGTTCGGTGCTCGGCCGGGCTGGGGCTGGAAAGGCGGGAACCTACCGCCAGCGTATGACGGCACCGTGACGATCACGCGGACCCTCCGTGACGATCCGTCGCGGCCTCTCTGGTCGGTCGCTCAGTCCACCCGATCGGCGATGCAGGGCGCTCCGCTGCACACGTCGACGACCACGCCTTCGCGGAGGAAGCGAGCCTTCTGCTCCTGGGCGGCGGGCATGGCCCTGGGGTCCTCGTGGGGATCGTGGACCCCGGCGGGGTCGCCCTGGCCCCGGGGTGGGGTGTTGCTCATCGGCGGAGCGGGCACACCTGAGTCCCAAAGGACAAGCACCGAACCCTCGTGGGGGTCGTCCTCGACGGGCTCGAGCCCGTAGGCGTAGTCGGCAAAGCCCCGGCCCTCGGCCAAGAGCGGGGCTTGGTAGCGGGCGCCCATGGTGCGTGCCAGCACGAACGCGGTGATGTCGGCCACCTGGAAGTCGCCGAAGGCCACGTGCATCAGCACCCGGTGCGGGGGTGTGCCCGGGAGGGGATCGGCGCCCAGGTGGGCGGCGTAGCCGTTGGTCTCGGCCCGGTCCCAGAGCATCTGGATCATGGCCAGCGCCAGGGCGCGCTCCAACTCGTCGGGGTAGCTGGGTTCGAGCACCGCGGCGTAGGCGTCGAAGTCGGTGGAACGTCGCAGCAACGTCGAGTAGTTCATCCCGGGAACTCCCAGAACCGCCCGTTCCCAGTCGGTGGCCACCGCGGTGGCGGCCCCGCCGATGATCCCGCCCTGGCTGTTGCCGTCGTAGGCCAGCGTCGAGGTGTCGATGAACGACCGGCCCTCCACCTGGAAGGCGGGGTCGGATCCCAGCCCATCGGGATGGATCATCAGCCGTCCCAGGAACAGCGTGTTCAGGATCCCCTGCTGCACCCGGTCGGCCAGGGTCGGGAACAGGGACAGATCCGCCAGCACGACGATGGCGTTGCCGACGTCGGCCTCGCTCATCCCGATCCAGTCAGTGGCGCAGTACATGAGGCCCTGCTCATGGGTGATGCGGCGGATGTTGGACGCCCCCACCTCGTCGCGACTGCCCAGCAGGCCGTGGCCGTATACGACCGGCAGGGCGGGATCGGAACCCTCGGCCACCGCCGAGGCGGGCACGGTGCAACGGAACGACGCCGTGAAGGTGGGTGCCTCGGTGTTGCGGATGGGTTGGCCGTCGGGGTCCAGGATCATGCGGCTGCCCGGTTCCCCCTCGCCGGTCAGGTACAACGGCACCTCGAAGGTGCCCTCCACGAACCGGGCCACCTGCTCGGCCTGGTCACCGGTCGGTTCCTCCACCTCGGTCACCTCGAAGGTGGGGGCGGAGTCGGCCAACTCGGCGAAGGCGTCGTCGCGCAGGTGCAGCATCCGGCCCGTGGTGTTCTCGACGCTGGCCACCGTGAAATCCCACGCCAGCCACAGATTGCCCCGGGAAACGCCGGCCTCGGCCAGGGTGGCCAGGACCTCTTCCATGTGTGGACGGCGGGCTTCTATGACGGCCTCGCCGGTGTCGAGGCGGTCTCGGTAGGCCAGGAACACGTCGGAGGGGCGCAGCGTCTCGCCGCCACGGTCCACCAGGTTGCGCAGGCCGACCACGTAGCGGTGCCCGGCGACGAAGTTGCGGGCGGGGCGGATGATCAGAAGGCGGGTGAACTCACTGGAGGCGTTGGCGTCGATCTCCACCCAGTGCGGCCACAGCTCTCCGGTGTCGGCGTCCACGATCACCACCGGTGAGGTGTCGGCCACCGAGGCCGACAGGTCGGCCAGCGTGGCCGCCCCTGAACGGGCCAGGTCGACAGTGGGCACCCAGACCAGGATCGGGGTGCCCGGGCTGAAGCCGTCGCTGCGGTTCCACTCCAGGGGGTCGACGGTGCGGCCGTCGGCGTTGCGCGGCGTTTGCTCGTCAGGGAATGCGACTCGCCGCCCGGTCGGGGTGCCCGCGGCCTTGGTGGTGGCGTCGCTGGGGAAGGGCAGCAGGCAGTGTCGGGACTGGAGGTCGTCACAGCCCTGTTGGGGAACGGTGTCCAACTCGATCGTTCCCTGTAGCGGAGCTTCGGTGGTGGTGGCCGGTGCGGCCTCCTCAGCCGGTGAACAGGCGGCGAGGGATGCCAGTAGAACCCCCGCGGCAACCAGCACAGCCCCTGGGCGGTGTCCCCTACCGGGACCTGGTGGGCGGTTTCGTGGGTTCATGGTTCGTCCTTCCGGTCCGCTGTCCCGCCGCGTCTCACCAGCCACCAACCCCCCGGGTAGGCAACCAGGGCGAGGATGAGCAGGGGCCAGGGACCCACCAACGTGGCCCACGTCTGACCCTCGCGCAGCTCCACGGTGCCCTGCACCACGGCCTGTTCGCTGATGGCGGTGCGCGCCACGACCTCACCGTCGGGAGTGACCAGGGCGGTGAAGCCTGTCGGGGCCGCCTGGGTCACCCACCTGCCCGACTCCAGGGCCCGCAGGCGCGACGAGGCCACCTGCTGGGTCTGCACCTGGGTGAGCCAGTAGGACGAGCCGTTGGTGGGGTTGGTCTGGAGCTGGCTGCCGGCCTGGGCCGCGGCCCGCCCGCGGTTGGCGAAGAACACCTCCCAGGAGATCAGCACCCCCAGATCGCCCACCTCGCTTCGCAGGATCCCGGGCCCCGAACCGGCAATGGCGTCCCTGGCGGGCAGACCCGCACCCGAGGCGACCGTCTCCAGGAGGCCCCGCAGAGGCACGTACTCACCGAAGGGCACGATGCGGACCTTGTCGTAGCGGTCCACCAGCTCTCCGTCGGGGGAGAACAAGATCTGGGCGTTTCGGAAGCCGGTCTCGCTGACCCCTTCCACGATGCCAACCGAGAGCCAGGCGTCGAGATCACGGGCCAGTTCCTGAAGGTCCGCGAACCAGGGGTGCTCCTCGATGGAACCCTCCACGTTGACGACGTTCTCGGGCCACAACACCAGGTCCACCGGGGTCTCCACCAGGGCACTGGCCTCCAGGTGGCGTTCGAACACGACCGCCTCGTCGGTGTCGACCGCCCGGGTGCGCTGGGGTCCGCCGCCCTGCACGAGGGCAACGTCCAGCGTTCCCACCGTGTGGCCGTGAGGGGCGAGTGTGCCGGCCACGGCAGCGGCCACCACGATCCCCGCGGCGAGCACGGCGGGGCGCCAGCGCCGCCGGGTGGCCTCGGAGAGCGCCATGCCCCCCACCACCACCAGTGCCACAAGCCCGAGCGGGCCCGCCAGCCGCACCGAGGTGGCCAGGGGCGAGTCGGCCTGGCTCATGGGGAGGGTGGCCAAAGGGACCCCACCGAAGGGGAACGACCAGCGGGCCAGCTCGGCCAGCACCACCGCCGCTGGGAAGGCGAACCACCGGGCCCGGCCGGCAGGGGCCAGAGCCACAGTGGTGGCGAAGTAGCCGGCGTAGGCACCACAGGCGATCACGTAGCCGGGGGCGGTGAGGTCCCACATCCACAACAACGCCGGGAACAACCAGGCGGCTGCCACCAGCCAGGTGCGGGCGAACCGGGCCCGGGGGACCTGATCGGCAACCAGGCGGTCCCACCCTGCCAGGCCCACGAAAGCCAGGGGCCACCAGCCCCATGGTGGCACCGAGGCCGCGATGGCCGCACCGGAGGCCACGCAGGCGGCACCGGTGCGCAACCGTGCAGCCCGATCCGGGGACCCGGCAGGGCCCTCGGTGGGGCGCGCCGTGCCCTCGAGAGGAAGGGAGGAAGCCGTCATGGCCCGTCAATGATCGCCGGGAGGACCGACGGCCAGCCAGTCGCCCTCCCCGACCGACCCCTCGATCCCCGGGCACCGGGCACCGGGCACCGGGCACCGGTCGGGTCTATCGTGCGACCATGGCGGCGAGCACGCGGCGCAATCACGGGTACCACCGAGGCGGGTCGGTCAAGCCGATGATCGGGCTGGGGCTGTGCGCCTCGATCCTGGTGGCGGCCGTGGCGGGCGGGGTCGCCCGGGCCGACGTCGGCGCCGGGCCAGAGGCGGATTCCGGAGCCGACCCGGTGGGGTCCGAGGGATGGGTGCGGGTGGAAGGTGACTCGGTGGTGCGCTATCACGACCGGCCGGCCACCGAGGCCACCGAGGCCGGCGGGAGCCCCGGCCGGCCGACCCGAGCCAGTGGCCCGGGCTTCAAGACGTTCGACATCGTCGAGCGCAACCAGGCCGGCTACACCTTCCGGTTGGTGGCCACCCCCGAGGTCGAGTCCTACCGGGACGACGTCACCCGCGCCGCTGCCGACCTGACCGTCGCCACCGGCGGCACCTACACGGTCGCAGCCGGGACCATCGCCGACCGTGACCCCGTGGATGGCGAGGTGCTGGTGCGGGTCACCGCCGACTCGCCGTGCGGAAGCCTGGTGTCGGGCGGGGCCATCGGGTGCGGGGGCCCGGACGTGTTCGGTTCCACCGCCACCCGCGGTGACGTCTGGCTGTCCCCCGACCTGGACACCTTCTCGGCCACGGTCCAGAACACGGTCGTGGCCCACGAAGTCGGCCACGCCCTGGGACTGGCCCACTTCGACGCCCTCTACGAGGGCAAGTACCAGGTGATGAGGTCCTACGCCGCCGACGACCTGGACAGCTACCGATCAGGAGACATCGGCGGCCTCGTCTTCCTCTTCCCACCCCCTCCTCCCGCCAACGACCCCTTCGCAGGTGCGGTCGAGCTGGCTCCCGGGGAGGGGAGCCGGAGCGGTACCACGGTGTCGGCCACCGGCCAGGCCGGTGAGCCCGACCACGGCGGTGGCGGCAGGTCGGTGTGGTACCGGGCGACTGCACCGGCCGCCAGCCCGGCCAGGCTGGTCGTCGCCTCCCACGGCGAGAAGAGCCGTGCCTACCTGGCCCCCTACACGGGTGCCTCGGTGGGCGCCCTCACCGACGCCTCGACGCTGGCCCTGTCCTACGGGACCGACGGGATGCGCCTGGCCGTGGCCGTGCCGGCGGCGACCTCGGTGCACGTGGCTGCCGACACCTACGTCGAAACCGCTCTGACCCTGGACCACCTGCTCGTGATCTGCGACGCCAGCCGCTTCCCGGATGTGGGAGTGGCCAACCCGTTCTGTGTCGACATCACCTGGATGGCCGACGAGGGCATCACCGGTGGCTTTCCCGACGGGACCTTCCGGCCCGCAGGTTCGGTCACCCGCCAGTCGATGGCAGCCTTCCTGCACCGTGCGGCCGGCACACCCCCGACCCCGTCGGCACCTCCCACCTTCACCGACGTCCCCGCCGACCATCCCTTCGCCGCCGAGATCGCCTGGCTGGTGGACGAAGGCATCACCACCGGCTACCCCGACGGCACCTTCCGGCCGGGTGCTCCCGTCACCCGCCAGGCCATGTCGGCCTTCTTGTACCGGATGGCCGGTGAGCCCTCGATCAGCCCGTACGAGACCGCCACGTTCTTCTGGGACGTTCCCCCCGCACACCCGTTCCACCATGCGATCGTCTGGATGTACCTGACCGACCTCTCCACCGGCTTCCCGGACTACTCGTACCGTCCCACCGACCCTGTGACCCGCCAGGCCATGTCCGCCTTCCTGTTCCGGGCCCTCACCTACAGCGATCCTCCCCTGATCGGCTGAACGGCCCGACAGGCAGGAGGGCTGATCGGCTGACTGGCTCTGCCAGGGCCGGTAGCGTCTGGCGCCATGACCCCCGGTCCCCTCGACAGCTTCGCCCCCGGGCTCCTCGCCGGCACCAACGCCCTGATCACCGGTGGAGGCACCGGCATCGGACGCGCCGTCGCCCTGGGTTTCGCCCGCCTCGGCGCCGACGTGTGCATCGCCAGCCGCGACGAGGCCCACCTCGAGGCCACCGCCGCCGAGGTACGGGCACTGGGGGTGCGCTGTCTCGCCCACCCGGTCAACATCCGCGACATCGCCTCCGTGGAGGCGCTGAGAGACGCGGTCACCGCCGAGTTGGGCGGCGTCGACCACCTGGTCAACAACGCCGGGGGCCAGTTCCCCGCCGAACCGTCAGCCATCTCCGACAACGGCTGGCGGGCCGTGGTCGACCTGAACCTCAACGGCACCTGGAACATGATCAGCCGTTTCGCCCCCGCCATGGTGGAGCGCGGGTCGGGCTCCATCGTCAACGTGGTGCACATCTACTCCTTCGAGCGGGCGGGGCCCTTCGTCCACTCAGGGGCGGCACGCGCCGGGGTCGTGCAGATGACCTACACCCTGGCCCAGACCCTCGCCCGGTCCGGCGTGCGGATCAACGCCCTGGCGCCGGGCACCATCGACACGCTGGGCATGCAGACCAACGAAGCCGACGTGCTGGAAGAGCTCGAGGGCCTGGCCGACTTCATCGGCGAGGTGGCCGCCAACATCCCCGCGGGCCGGCTGGGCGAGCCCGACGAGGTGGCCGCCACCATCCTCTTCCTCTGCAGCCCTGCCGGCCGGTGGATCAACGGAGTGGCGCTGCGGGTCGACGGCGGCGAGTACGCGGCCAACTGGGTGCCCCTGTTCCCCGGCCGCGCCTTCTGAGGGGCGGCCTGCCCGGCCGGCACGCCCTCGACCGGGGACCGCCGAACCGGAGCTACCCCTCGGCGAAGGTGAGAGGGTCGGTGGCCGGATCGGCGGGGACGGCCGGCGCCGAGGTGGGGGGCGGGGCGCGCTGAGCACCCACGGGTTGCCTGCATCCACGGGGGTTCCGTCGCTTCCCACCAACTCGAAGCGGACCACGATCCGTTGGGCCGCCGAGCCCTTCGGATGGCAGGCGAACAACGTCGCCGAATGCCCGAAGGTCTGGAGGGCGACGTGGGTGGCGCTGGGGGCCACTATGTCGCTGCCCGTGACCCTGTACACCCAGCGGCCGTCAGTGGCCGTCACGATCATCTCGTCACCGGGGGCGAGACGATCCAGGTCGGCGAAGGGAGCCGACCAGGTCGTGCGGTGCCCGGCGACGACCATGTTCCCCCAGCCGCCGGGCTGGGCCGTTCCCGGCCACCAGCTGGGCCCCCGGTTGATGGAGGTGAGGGTCATGCCTTCGCGCAACTGGTCGACCAGGCCGATGCGGGGGATCTCGATCGTGCCCCTGACCACCTCGGGGGTCGAGGCCCAAGGGTCGGACGGGAGAGGTTCGGGAGCCGGGAGAGGAGGCGGGGGTGTCCCGGGGTCGAGCAGCGGCGCGCTCGTGGCGGGGCGGGTGGAGGTGGTCGCCGGGTGGGTGGTCGTGGTGGCGAACTCGGTGGCGGTCGGCGTCGTCAGCTCGCTGGCACCCGACTCAGGGGCGCCATCGTCGCCCGGAGAGCAGCCCGTGAGGGCAAGCAGTACCGCCAGCAGGGCGACCAGAGAGGCGACCGGCAGGCTGGTTCGGGGCGGGAGGGTCAGGTGCCCTTGGGTCCCCGGCGGCCGTAGCGCTTCTCGAAGCGCTCCACCCGACCGGCGGTGTCCACGATCTGCATGGTGCCGGTGAAGAAGGGGTGGCTGGCCGCGGAGATCTCGACCTTGGCCAACGGGTAGGTGTTGCCGTCCTCCCAGGTCACGGTCTCTGTGGTCGAGATCGTGGACCGGGTCAGGAACGAGGTGCCCGACGACGTGTCCAGGAACACGACGGGCCGGTAGTCGGGGTGCAGGTCCTGCTTCATGGCGCACAGAGTGTGGCGGGAAAAGGGCCGGGACCGCAACCCCGAGGACCCTGGTGGGGTCTCTCTCAAGACCGGTCGTGGGCACAGCGCCCGTCGCTGGTCAGTGTGAGACGTTCGGCTCCACCGGCCCGCACGACCAGCGTGTGCTCGAACTGAGCGGCCCGACTGCCGTCGCTGGCGACCGCCGTCCACCCGTCGTCCCAGACCACCAGAGCAGGGGCACCCAGGGTGATCATGGGTTCGATGGTGAAGGTCATCCCCTCCTCGATGATCAGGGTGGCCCGGGGGTCGAAGTAGTGCGGGATCTGGAGGCCGGTGTGGAAGCTCTCACCGATACCGTGGCCTATGAACTCGCGCACCACGCCCAGGCCCTGGCTGTCGGCATGGTCCTCGATGGCCCGGCCGATGACGTTGATGGGAAGACCCGGGCGGACGGCCTCGATGGCCACCTCGAGGCACCTCGCGGTCTCGCGGATCAGGCGGCGCGACTCGGTGTCCACCTCGCCCACCTCGAAGGTGGCGTTGGTGTCACCGTGGACACCGTCGAGATACACGGTCACGTCGATGTTGACGATGTCACCGGCCTCGAGTGGCCGGTCGTCGGGGATGCCGTGGCAGATGACCTCGTTCACCGAGGTGCACACCGACTTGGGGAACCCGCGGTAGCCGAGCGGGCTGGGGTAGGCACCGCGTTCGATGGCGGCCTGGTGGGTGATGGCGTCGAGGTGGTCTGTGGTGACCCCCGGGGTCACCACGTCCCCCACCTCCAGGAGCACCTCGGCGGCCACCGCACCGGCGCGTCGCATGCGCTCGATCACCTCGGGGCTACGGACATCGGACTCGTGGGGCCGGGACGGAGGGTTGCCGGTGCCGGCGTAGGGCGGCCGGGCGATGTGGGCGGGGACCTCGCGGGCCAGGCTGATCACCCCGGGTCGGATGCGGTGGTCGGTGTGGGCACCGTGGGCCGGTCGGGAGGGGCGCGACGCGCCGGGCCGCTCCAGGGTTCGGGCGGCCGCCCGGCCACCCCGGGGGGTGACGCGACCACCTGACTTCTTGGGACGTCCCATCCGCAGCAGTGTAGGGAGTCGCTTCGCTGCTCCCGCCCCGGTGGGGCAGACTCGCACCCATGAGCACTCCCCCACCCGCCGACGAACCCGCCGCTCCGCCCGCGGACACTGGGGCCGACCTGGAGGTATACGCCGCCTTCCGGGGCCTGCGGGTTGAGCGGCCCGACGGCCCCGAGGGTGGGGTGCTGCGCATCTGGATCGACAACCCGGCCCGGCGCAACGCTGTGGACCGCGACCGCCACGCGGCCCTGGCCGATATCTGGCCGGTGGTGGACCGCGATCCCCTCACCCGGGTGGCGGTGCTCCAAGGAGTGGGCGACGCCTTCTCGGCGGGGGGCGATCTGGACATGGTTCGTGACCTGATGGCCGACGAAGAGGTCCGCCTGAGCGTGCTGCGCGAGGCCCGGGACCTCGTCTACAACATGATCAACTGCTCCAAGGTTGTGATCTCGGCGATCGAGGGACCCGCTGTGGGGGCGGGGGCGGCGGCCGCGCTGTTGGCCGACATCTCGGTGGCGGCCCGTTCGGCGGTGATCCTCGACGGCCACACCCGCCTGGGCGTGGCCGCTGGCGACCACGCGGCCATCCTGTGGCCCCTGCTGTGCGGCATGGCCAAAGCCAAGTACCACCTTCTGACCTGCGAGCGGCTCACCGGCGAGGAGGCCGAACGCATCGGGCTGGTGTCCCTGGTGGTCGACGACGGCGACGCCGGAGATCGGGCGCTGGCGGTGGCCCGCAACCTGGCGGCCGGTGCCCAGCCCGCCTTGCGGTTCACCAAGCTCGCCCTCAACAACTGGCTGCGGGTGGCGGGGCCCACCTTCGACGCCAGCCTGGCCTTCGAGTTCCTCGGCTTCACCGGTGCAGACGCCGCCGAAGGGGTGGCCGCGGTCAGCGAGCGCCGGGCACCGCAGTTCCCTTCGGCGCAGTTCCCCTCGTAACCGCCCCCACGGCCGGGGCCTGCGTCCGTGGGATCCGGGTTCAGTCCACGACCCGAAGGGAGAATGACAGCGACGAGGTACCCAGCGTGGCGGTGTGGTCCCCAACGGTGCCGCCGAGGGGCTCCGCGGCTGCGGCCGGTTCGGCGCCCGGTTCGGCGGTCGTCGGAGCGGCGGGTGGCGGATCGATGTCCAGAGAGGCGGCCAGCACCTCTCCGGCCACATACCCGAGCCAGGGCCCGAGGTCCTCGGAGATCACAGGATCGAGTGCCAACCGGAGGGCGATGCGGTCCGTCACTGCGAGCCCCTGGTCCTTGCGGGCCTGCTGGATCAGGCGCACCAGGTCGCGGGCCAGGCCCTCGGCCCGCAGCTCTGGGGTGATGGTGATGTCGAGGGCGACCACGGCGTCGTTGCCCCGAAGGGCCGCTGCGTTGGTGCCCTCCGCCGGGTGCAGGGCCAGCTCGTACTCGTCCTCGGCCAGGGTGTGGCCCGCCACCGTCACCGTCCCGTCGGCGTTGGCCTGCCAGTCACCGGCCCGTGCCGCCTGCATCACGGACTGGGTGTCGCGCCCGAGCCGGGGACCCACCACCGCACCCACGGGCTTGAGGACGAAGCGGCCCAGCGACTCGAGGTCTCGGGTGAAGGTGACCTCCTTCACGTTCACCTCGTCGCGCACGAGGTGGGCCAGGCGTTCGACACCCGCTATGTCGCGGCCGGCCACCGTGAGGCGATCCCAGCGGCAGGCGCACCCGCAGCCCCGCGTCGACCCGCAACGACAGCGCCACCGAGCACACCTCACGCGTTCGGTCCATGGCCGCCACCAGCTCGGGGTCGGCCGGGAAGGTGTCGGCATCCGGCCAGTCGGTCAGGTGCACCGACAGCGAGTCGTCGGGCCGGGTGTGGTCGCCCACCAGGCCGCGGTAGATCTCCTCGGCTGAGCAGCGGCAGCAGCGGGGCCGCGACCTGGCTGAGGGTGATCAGCACGGTGTAGAGGGTGTCGAAGGCGTCGCGGTCGCGCTGCCGTCGCGTCGACCGCCGTGCCCCAGAACCGGTCGCGGCTGCGGCGGATGTACCAGTTGTTGAGGGCGTCGAGGAAGGCGACGACGGTGGTGCACGCGCCCGCGATGTCGTAGGCGTCCATGGCGGCTCGGTGACGTCCTCGACGAGCTGGCGGGTCTTGGCCAGCACGTAGCGGTCGAGCAAGTCGGTCGCGTCGGTGCGGAACGAGGCCCGGTAGCCGTCGGCGTTGGCGTACAGGGTGAAGAAGTGGAAGGCGTTCCAGACCGGGATGAGCACGGCCCGCACGACCTCGGCGATGCTCGAACCGTCGCGGTCGATGCGCAGGTCGAGGCCCCGCAGGATCGGCGAGGACATGAGGAACCAGCGCAGGGCGTCGGCCCCGTGGGTCTCGAAGACCTCGTCGGGTTCGGGGTAGTTGCGCAGCCTCTTGGACAGCTTGCGGCCGTCGGCGTCGAGCACGACGCCGTGGCAGATCACGTTCTGGAAGGCGGGGCGGTCGAACAGGGCGGTGGACAGCACGTGCAGCGTGTAGAACCAGCCGCGGGTCTGGGCGATGTACTCGACGATGAAGTCGGCCGGGAAGTGGTGCTCGAACCACTCCTGGTTCTCGAACGGGTAGTGCACCTGGGCGTAGGGCATCGAGCCCGACTCGAACCAGCAGTCGAGCACCTCGGGCACCCGGCGCATCGTGCGACGCTCCGGTGGGGTCGTCGGGGTTGGGCCGGGTCAGCTCGTCGATGAAGGGGCGGTGCAGGTCGTTGGGGCGGACGCCGAAGTCGGCCTCGATCTCGTCGAGGCTGCCGTACACGTCGGTGCGGGGGTAGTCGGGGTCGTCGCTCTCCCACACCGGGATCGGTGAACCCCAGAACCGGTTGCGGCTGATCGACCAGTCACGGGCTCCCTCCAGCCACTTGCCGAACTGGCCGTCGCGGACGTGGTCGGGGATCCAGTTGATCTCCTGGTTGCAGCTCGACCAGGCGGTCGCGGCAGTTCGGTGACCCGCACGTACCAGGACGGGATGGCCCGGTAGATGATCGGTGTGTCGGTGCGCCAGCAGTGCGGGTAGTTGTGGTCGTAGGTGTCGTGGCGGACCACCCGACCCAGGTCCTTCAGGTGGGGGATGATCCTCGGGTTGGCGTCGAAGACGTTCTCGCCGGCCCACTCGGGCACGTCGTCGGTGAAGCGGCCCTGGTCGTCGACCGGCATCACGAGCGGGATGCCGGCCTCCTCGCAGACCCGCTGGTCGTCCTCGCCGAAGCCGGGGGCCAGGTGCACCACGCCGGTGCCCTCGCTGGTGTCGACGAAGTCGGCGCCGAGGACCCGGAAGGCGTCGGGGGTCTCCGCGAAGTAGTCGAACAGGGGCTCGATAGCGGCGCCCGACCAACTCGGCACCCTTGATGGTGCCCGGACGGCGGGTGCCGTCGAGTTGGGCGGCGTACTTGTCGCGGGCGGCAGCCCCGATGACGTAGTGCTCGCCGTCCGTCCTCGAGCACGGCGTAGTCGATGTCGGGACCCACGGCCAGCGCCAGGTTGGACGGCAGGGTCCAGGGGGTGGTCGTCCAGGCCAGGACGTGCATGGGGCCCGGGTCGCCCGCTTCGGGCTCCAGGGTGAAGCGACGGTGATGGCCGGGTCCTGGCGGGGCCGGGTGGCGTCGTCGAGGCGGATCTCGAAGTTCGACAGCGGGGTCTCCGCCCCCCACGAGTAGGGCATGACCCGGTCGGCCTCGTAGATGCAGCCCCTTGTCCCACAGCTGCTTGAAGGCCCACATGACGCGACTCCATGTAGGGCAGGTCCATGGTCTTGTAGTCGTGTGTCGAAGTCGACCCAGCGGGCCTGGCGGGTGACGTAGCGCTCCCACTCGCCGGTGTAGCGCAGCACCGAGGTGCGGCAGTAGTCGTTGAACTCGTCGATGCCGAAGTCGGTGATGGCCCTGCCGGCCCGAGACCTCCAGCTCCTTCTCGGCCTCCATCTCGACGGGCAGGCCGTGGCAGTCCCAGCCGAAACGGCGCTCGACGCGTCGGCCGCGCATGGTCTGGTAGCGGGGAACGACGTCCTTGACGTACCCGGTGAGGAGGTGGCCGTAGTGGGGGAGGCCGTTGGCGAACGGCGGCCCGTCGTAGAAGACGTACTCGTTGGCGCCCTCCGGGCCGGCTTCCCGCGATGTCACCGACGCCTCGAAGGTGCCGGCTCGCTGCCACGAGGCAAGGACGCGCCTTTCGAGAGCCGGGAAGTCGGCGCGGGGATCGACGCTGGGGTAAGGGGAGGGTTCGGGCATGGGTGCGGTGGCCCCAGACGGGCAGGGCCCGTACAGGAGCGACCAGCCTACCGACGCCCCTACCCCAGCTGGGAAGCCGGTTGGTATCGGCGTCTCTCCGGTGCACTGCGCCGGAGAGACATCGAATCCCGTTCCCTCACCCCTTGTTTAGTGCTTAAAGATGTGATGCATGTCACGGTCCGGGCAGGATGGATCGCCTGCCCTCGGTGGTTCCACCAGCCATGGATATGACCGAACTCGTCCGCTCGCCGGCTCGAACCGCCTTCCGCACACTCAACAAGTTGGTCGCCCCCCTGGCCCGCTCGGGACTCGTGTCCCCTCTACCTCTGGGCGCCGGGCTGGTGGTCGTCGAGACCACGGGCCGCGTCAGCGGTCTTCCCCGGCCCGTACCCCTGGTCGGTTTCCGGATGGGCAACCGTGTCGCCGTCTCCACGGTGAGGGAGAACTCGCAGTGGTTGCGCAACCTCGAAGCCACCCCGCAGGCCCCGGTGTGGCTCCGAGGCCGCCCCCTGCCGGCACGGGCCCAGGTCTACCGGGGCCCCATCGACACTGCGGTACTCGAACTGGCCGATTCCCCATGAGGCCTTCGGCCAGAACACCGGTCCTCCGCCGCCTTGTGTCGAAGAACCAGCCGGCAACCTGAGATCGCCCGCCCAGCCGAGGGCACGCTCCGCGCCAATCCTGGGACAGCCTCGGCATACACGGGTACCGATGATGGTCCGGGCAGCCTGATCGGTCACCATGTCGAGATGGCAGCCGCGCGGCCCCGCCTCGAGCGCGGCGTCATCCGCGCCCTGCGACGCTCTGACATCGCCGAACTGGTCAGGCTCACCGACGAGGTGGCCGCCGAGGGCCGCTGGATCGCCCGGGAGGCCCCCATCGACCGGGAGGCCACCCGCTCCGACCTGGAAGGAGCTCTCGACGCCGAGTACGCCGCCACCTTCGTCGCCACCGTCGACGACCGCCCGGTGGGATACCTGACCATGCGGTTGGCAGCCGGCGGGGTGGCCGACTTCGGGATGCTGCTGCGTGAGGATGTGCGGGGCCGAGGTCTGGGTCGGGCCCTGTTGGAGGAGGCCCTCGCCTGGGCCCGTGGCGTGGGGGCCCACAAGGTGGCCCTGCAGCTGTGGCCGGGGAACGAAGCGGCCCACCGGCTGTACCGGCGAGCCGGCTTCGTCGAGGAGGGTCGCCTGCGCCGCCACTACCGCCGGCGCGACGGCAGCCTCTGGGACGCTCTGATCATGGGCCTCGACCTGAACCCCGAGGCCCCGAGCGGGCCGCCATGGGATCGCCCCGGTCCCCCGGCCGGTCGACCGGAGGGCGCGACCCCCTGAGCCCCGGGCTCAGCCCCAGGGGGCCTGGATCCGGTCGTTGGCGAATTCGATCTTGCCGTCGGCGAGCGAAAGGGCGTCGGTGTTAGGTGCACCCGCGCCCGGCGAGGCAGATTGGAGGCGGTGGACGGTCGCTTCGCTCCCAGCCCCAGCGGACCCCTGCACCTGGGCAACCTGCGAACGGCACTGGTGGCCTGGCTCTTCGCCCGCACGGCGGGCAGTCGCTTCGTGGTCCGCGTCGAGGACCTCGACCCGGCCGCGTTCGCGCGACGGACACGCCCGCGCCCACCTGGAAGACCTGGCGGCGCTGGGCCTGGACTGGGACGGCCCGGTCCTGCGCCAGTCCCGGCGCGCCGAGGCCCACCTCCACGCGCTGGCGCTCCTCGAGGCGGGCGGCGACACATACCCGTGCTACTGCACCCGACGCGAGGTGGCCGAGGCTGCCCGCGCTCCCCACGGTGAAGGACCCGAGGGGGCCTACCCGGGGACGTGCCGGCACCTGAGCGTCTCCGAGCGCCACCGCCACGAAGCGGAGGGGCGCCGGCCGGCGCTTCGTCTGGCCACCGGCGGCGCCCGGGTCGCCTTCGTCGACGGTCTGGCGGGTCCCCGGGACGGCGTGCTGGACGACTTCGTGATCCGCCGGCGCAACGGAGGCGTGGCCTACAACCTGGCGGTGGTGGTCGACGACGCCCACCAGGGCATCGAGCAGGTCGTGCGGGGAGACGACCTGTTGGCCACCACTCCCCGCCAGATCCACCTGGCCCATCGCCTGGGTCTGGCGGTGCCCGCCTACGCCCACGTCCCCCTGGTGTTGGGGGCCGACGGCCAACGTCTGGCCAAGCGCCACGGGGCGGTGACCCTGGCCGACCGCCGGGCCCTGGGCCAGCGGTCCGAGGACGTGCTGGCCCTGCTGGCGGTCTCTCTGGGCCTGGCCGGGGAGGCTGAAGCGGTCACCCCGGCCGGGTTGCTGGCCTGCTTCGACCCCCACCACCTGGGCCGGGAGCCCTGGACGTGGCCCGGCGACGGTAGCGTGCGGCCATGATCCTGCGTCTCGGAGGCGTGCCCCTGCCCGCTCTGTCGTGCCTTCGCATCTATGTGTGCGGCATCACCCCCTATGACACGACCCACATCGGCCACGCGGCAACCTTCGTGTGGGTCGACACTCTGGCCCGCCTCCTCGAACACGTCGGGGTCGAGGCCAGCGTGTGCCGCAACGTGACCGACGTGGACGACGACCTGGTGGCCGCAGCCCGCGAGCGTGAAACCACCTGGGCGGCGCTGTCCACCAGCCAGACGTTCCGCTTCGAAGAGGACATGCGCAAGCTGAAGGTGCGGCGGCCGGCCTTCGAGCCTCTCTCGCGGGACCACGTCACAAACGTCATCTTCCTGGCCCGGGCCCTTCTCGACCGGGGCGCGGCCTACGAGCGCGACGGCACGGTCTGGTTCCGGGGGGCGGGGGTGGCCGAAGCCCACGGCCTGGACGCCGTCGAGGCCGCCGATCGCATCGTCGCCCATGGCGGCGAGCCGGCCGACCGTCCGGTGGACGATCCCTGCGACGTGGCCGTGTGGCGCCGCTCGGGGGAGGGCGAGCCGGCCTGGACCAGTCCCTGGGGTCTCGGGCGACCAGGGTGGCACGCCGAGTGCTCGGCCATGGCCACCTCGTTGTTGGGGCTGGCCGTCGACGTGCAGGCCGGTGGGGCCGACCTGGCGTTCCCCCACCACGCCTACAGCGCCGCCATGGTGGAGGCGGCCACCGGGGTGGCCCCCTTCGCCCGTGCCCACATGCACGTGGGCACGGTGCGCCTGGGCGGGGAGAAGGTCGCCAAGTCCACCGGCAACCTGGTCTTCGTGGACGACCTGCTGCAACGCTGGCCTGCCGAGGTGCTACGCCTGCACCTGCTCGACCGGTCCTGGTCTCAGCCCTGGGAGTTCACCGAAGCCGACCTGGGGGTCAGTGCGGCCCGCAGCGAGGCGCTCTGGTCGGCCGCAGGGGTGGCCCACGATGACGAGGCCGCGACCCAGCGGGCGCTGGAGGCGCTGGCCGCCGACCTCGACGTGCCCACCGCCCTGGCCGTGGCCGAGGAGGCGGGAGGGACGACCCTGCGCACGGTGGGCAAGGTCCTGGGGATCTTCTGACGGGTGTGGTGAGGAGCGCTGCGATGGCGGGTCTGGCGTTGGTGACGACAGTTCGCAACGAGGCCACCTCGCTGCGCCCGAACCTGCTCTACCACCACCACCTGGGCGTGGAGCGCGCCTACGTGTACCTGGACGCCACGACCGACGGCACCGGGGAGACCGTGGCCGACCTGGACTGGGTCCGGGTGGCCCCAACCGTCGACCCGGCGCCCTACGCCGACGATCCCGCCACAGCGTTGTTCGCAACCCGCTTCGATGACAGCCTTCCCGCCCGGCAGTGCTGCAACGTGGTCGACGCCCTGGACCGGGCCGGGCGCGAAGGCTTCGAATGGCTGGTGCACCTCGACCCCGACGAACTGGCCGTGACCGATCCCCACCGCAGCGAGGCCGGTTCTCTGGCGTCCAGGCTGGCGAGCCTGCCCCCCTCGGTGGAGGCAGCCAAGCTGGCGGTGGTCGAGGCGGTCCAGTCCGGCGATCCCCACCGCTGCGTGGCCATCGAGGAGACGCGCTTCAAGCGGCCCGGCACCGGCTCGACCCGTCCGGTCCCCGACCCGCGCCATGGCACCGTCCTCGAGGCTCCCGTGGTGTACGGCCACGCCGCGGGCAAGTCCGCGGTGCGGGTAGGGCCGGGGGTGCTTCCTCGCTCGGCCCACGCCTTCGGCGATCGCGATGGGCGCAGGCTGGTCACCCACCGGGCAGGTCTTCTCGCCCACTACTACGCGCACGACGCTGCCGACTTCCTGAACAAGTTCCGCAACACCGGGGTCGAGCCCGCCTCGTTCCTGACCACGGCCATTCCCGCGCACCGGCGGCTGTGGTCCGAGTTGGTCAACGACCAGTCAATCGACGAGGCCGAACTGGTGGGCTACTTCCGGACCCACCTGGCGTTCTCGGCTGCTGACCTGGCCTCCCTGGCGCGCCGGCGGTGGACCTGGCGCGGGCGAGGTCCCTCAGGGCTGGTGGAGCTCACCGCGCCCCGACAGGCCTTCCTCCACCTCGGCCTCTGCTCTCCCGCCTGAATCTCCTGCCGTCCCGGGCTCCCAACTGACACGTTTCTGTGTCAATATGGGCGCCGTGAAGGCACCAGGGAGGGCCCCCTCAGCTAGCACCGGTGGGAGTGCAAGACCCGACACAGCAACGGGAAAGAAGGCACAGTCTCAGAAGAAGGCACAGTCTCAGAAGAAGGCACAGTTCTCAGAAGAAGGCGACCGAAGCCGAGTCGGCGGGGACCGATGCCAAGGGGAAGAAGCCCGGATCGTCGCGCCGCTACCGAGGAGCCACGGGTGAAGAGCGGCGAGCAGAGCGGCGGGCACGGCTGGTCGAGGCCGCGCTGGAGCGGTTCGGTACAGTGGGCTACGAGGCCTCCACCGTCAAGAGCATCTGCCAGGAGGCCGGCCTCACCGAGCGGTACTTCTACGAGCACTTCGAGGACCGGCTCGACATCTTCGAAGCGGTGTACGACGGCGTCATGACCGCGGTCTTCGACGCCACAGTGGAAGCGGTGGCGGCCGCGCCGGCCCAGCTCGAGGATCGGGTGCGGGTCGGCCTGGGTGCCTTCGCTGGCGGCCTGCTGGACGACCCACGGCGAGCGCAGCTGCATGTGGTGGAGGTGGTCGGCCGTTCCCCTGAGCTGGAGACCCGCCGGCGGGAGGCCATGCACCACTTCGCCCGGTTCCTGGTCTCCCAGTGGGAGGTGTTGGCCGAGGCGGGCGCCCTGCCGGGCATGCCCACCACCCCGCCCGTACTGACGGCGGCAGGTCCCGAGACCGAAGTGACGCTCCGTCAGCTCGCCGCCTACGGCCTGGTGGGGGCCGCCAACGAACTGGTCGCAGAACTGGCGCTGGGAGTGCCCGGGGTGACCCGGGCCGAGGTGATCGAGGTGCTGGTGCACATGTTCCTGGCGGTCACCGGAGCCACACGCAACGAAACCTGAGCTGCGAGCCGTGATGACAACGAGCAGCCCCGCCCACGGCACCGCGCTCGGGACCCGAGCAGGATCCCCGACATCGGCCCGGGTGGGTTGGTACCGTGAACCAACTCGAGATTACGTGGGAGGTCGGTCATGACTTCAAGGTTGATCAAGGCACTGGTGGCCCTGACCCTGCTGGTGGGAGCCAGCACCTGGTGGGCGGTGGCCACGCCTGCGGGAGCAGACGGGATAGAGCTCGCCCAGGACATCGACGACGACGGCGACGAGGACAACGACGACCTCAAGTACATCGCTGCCGGGGTTGGTGCGATCCTGGCGATCGCCCTCGTCTGGTTCTTCGTGTTCCGGGGCAGTGAGGACGACACCGGGTTCGATCCCAGCAAGGACTCCGAGCCCATGATCAAGCGCGACGACGCGTCCACCGAAGCCCGAGAAGCCCCCCCGGAGACAGCGACCAGCGACGACGCCGGCGACTGACGACCCGCCACCACCCGAGGCCGCGGCGTTGGGTGGTGGGACACCTCGAGGCACCCAGCAGGGCCCCGACAGGCGCCGACGCTGCGGCTGGTGCGGCGCGGATGCCGACTACACCGACTACCACGACCGGGAGTGGGGCCGACCGGTCACCGACGACTCGGCGATCTTCGAGAAGCTGTGCCTCGAGGGGTTCCAGGCCGGGCTGTCCTGGCTGACCATCCTCCGGAAGCGAGAGAACTTCCGCAGGGCCTTCGCCGGCTTCGATCCTCTGCTGGTGGCGGACTTCGGCGAGGACGACGTGGAGCGCCTGTGCCAGGACGCCGGCATCGTGCGGCACCGGGGCAAGATCGAGGCTGCCATCGCCAACGCTCACGCCACCCTGGAGGTGCAGGCAACCCACGGATCGCTGGCCGCCCTGGTGTGGTCATTCGAACCCGCCCGCCGTGGGCGACCCGCGCCGCGCCACCTGGGCGAACTGGCGCCGACCACGCCCCAGTCCACCGCCCTGGCACGCGAGCTGCGCCGCAACGGCTTCCGCTTCCTGGGTGCCACCACCGTCCACGCCGCCATGCAGTCCCTCGGCCTGGTCAATGACCACCTGTGGGGTTGTTCGGCACGCGCGGCCTGCGACGCCGACCGCCGGGCAACCGTCGTGCCGGAGCGCGGTGGCATTCCGGCACCCCAGCCACCAACATGTGCTCCGTGATCGACGCCACGGGGTACCGGGGCTCCCACTCCAAGCACCTGCCCGAGCAGGGCCTGGCCGAGTTCCTGGTCGGGGGCGGCCTGGTGTGGGTGGACGTCGTGGATCCCACCGAAGCCGACCTGGTCCGGGTCGAAGAGGAGTTCGGCCTCCACGAGCTGGCCATGGAAGACGCCCGTCACCGGGGCCAGCGTCCCAAGATCGAGCGCTATCCCAACCATGCTTTCCTGGCCCTCTACGGAGCCGCGCCGGAAGCTGACGACCTCCCCGAGCTCCACGTGTTCGTCGGTGCCGGCTGGGTGGTCACCGTGAGGTTCGCCAACGGCCGGGGCCACCACGTCGACATCGCCGAGGTGCGCCGTGTGTTCGAACGGACACGCGGCGAGAGCTGTTCCCCGGGGCACCTGCTCTACGCCCTGCTGGACGTGGTCGTCGACGACTACTTCGACGTGGCCGATGCGCTGGACGCGCAACTCGAGATCGTGGAGGACCAGCTCTTCGCGGGTATCGGTGGGCAGCGACCCGATGGCGTGGACGGCGATCGCCGGCTCCAACAGCAGCTGCTGACCCAACGCCGGATCCTGGTGCAGTTCCGTCGGCAGGTGGTGCCCTTGCGGGAGGTCATGCTGACCCTGCTGCGCCGCGAGGTCCCCTGGGTGGACGACCGCACCGAGGTCTACCTCCAGGACGTGCTGGACCACCTGCTGCGGGTGATCGACCAGATCGACGCGCAGCGTGAGCTCGTCGGGAACGCGGCCGACGCCCACCTGGCCCTGGTCTCCAACCGGGCCAACGAGATCATGAAGACGATGACCTCCTGGGGAGCCATCCTGCTGGGATCGACCCTGATCGCCGGGATCTACGGGATGAACTTCGAACACATGCCCGAGCTCGGCAGCCGGTGGGGCTATCCGGGAGCGCTGACGGCCATGGCGGTGCTCACCTCGGCACTGTTCGTCTACTTTCGACGCAAGCGCTGGATATGAGCGACCGGCGACGAGGGGTTGGAGGTCAGCAGTGAGGATTCTGGTCGTGGGTGCCGGTGGGGTGGGATCGGCCATCGTGTCCATCGCCGGGCGTAGGCAGTTCTTCGAGGGCCTGCACGTCGTCGACCTGGACCCCGATCGCGCCCGGGCCGCCGTCGAGCGGGTGGCCGATCCGGCGCGACTGTCGGCGGGGTCGGCGAACGCCACCGACCAGACAGCACTGGAGGAACTGATCCGCACCACGGGGACCACACACGTGGTCAACGCCTGCGATCCCCGGTTCAACCCCCCCATCTTCGATGCCTGCCGGGCGGCGGGAGTCGGCTACCTGGACATGGCCATGCACCTGTCCCGACCTCACCCCGACCGACCCTACGAGTTGACGGGGGTGAAGCTGGGTGACGAGCAGTTCGCCGTCGCGGCGGACTGGGAGGCCGCCGGGTTGTTGGCCCTGGTCGGGATGGGTGTCGAGCCGGGGCTCTCCGACGTGTTCGCCCGCTACGCCGCCGACCACCTCTTCACCGACATCGACGAGATCGGCATACGTGACGGGGCCAACCTCACCGTCGAGGGGTACGCCTTCGCCCCCACCTTCAGCATCTGGACCACGATCGAGGAGTGCCTGAACCCGCCGGTGATCTGGGAGCGCGACCGGGGCTGGTACACCACGCCACCCTTCTCCGAGCCCGAGACCTTCACGTTCCCCGAAGGCATCGGCCCCGTCGAGTGCGTGAACGTGGAGCACGAGGAGGTTCTGCTCGTCCCTCGCTGGGTCGACTGCGGGCGGGTCACCTTCAAGTACGGGCTGGGCGAGGAGTTCATCGAAGTCCTCCAGGTGCTGCACAAGCTGGGCCTGGATCGCACCGACCCGGTGACGGTGCGGGGTAACCCGGTGGCGCCCCGTGACGTGGTGGCCGCCGCGCTCCCCGACCCCGCGCGACTCGGTGACATCATGCACGGGCTCACCTGCGCGGGGACCTGGGTACGGGGAACCGGCCCTGAGGGCCGACCGCGCGAGGTCTACCTGTACCACGTGGCCGACAACGACGAGACCATGGCCCGCGACGGGCACCAGGCCGTGGTGTGGCAGACCGCGATCAACCCGGTGATCGCGCTGGAGTTGATGGCCACGGGAGCGTGGGAAGGCGCGGGGGTGCTGGGTCCCGAGGCCTTCGACGCCGCCCCCTTCCTGGACCTGCTGGTCGACTATGGCTCGCCCTGGGGGATGGAGGAGCGTTCCCCCGTCTCCTGAGCGACTGCCGCGCGGCACGCCCGGGCGGTGAGGCGCACGGCGGCCAGGTCCAGGTTCACGGAGCCTGCGCTCCAACAGTCCGCCCGGTGGAGTGCTGCTCCAGCCAGACCCTTGCCTGGGCAAGGGCCCGCTCCGAGGGGCGGTGGCCACCGTCGTGCTCCTGCCAGGTCACCTCGGTTCCGTGGTGGGCCAAGGTGGCGGCGCTGTCGGCACCGAAGTCGAGGGGTACCACGTCGTCGTGGCGACCGTGCTGCAACAGCACCGGGATCCCGGCGAGACTGTCCCAACGCACCGGCAGCCCCTCGAGGTCAGGCAGGTAGCCCGACAGGCACATCATCGATGCCGGCCGCGTGTCGGTGGTCCCCACCAGGCTCCACGCCAGAGCCATGGCGCCACCCTGGGAGTACCCGACCACCACCACCTCATCGAGGCGGTCGCTGCCACGCTCACCGACCTGCTCAGCGAGGTGCTCACCGATGTGCTCATCCAGCCAGGCCACCGATCCGGACAGGGTCAGCGGGTCCGGGCCCCGGGACCCGGTGTTGAACCACGATCGGCCCCCGCCCTCGGCTCGCAGGGGTGCGTCAGGGGTCACGTGCACGAAGCGGCCCTCGGGATCGAGTGCAGAGGCCATGTCGGCCATGTCCGTTCCCTGGTCACCGTGGCCGTGCAGGAGGATCAGCAGCCCACTCATCGGGTGCTGACGCTACCGGGCACCGTGACACGGGCGAGCACCCGCAACAGCCGGGCCCGGTTGTAGCGCTGGACGAGGAGGCAGGGCACGTTGGCCACCAGAGCGAATGCGGCCATGGTCGCCATGATGACCGGGGGGCTCCAGAGGGCGAACACGGGAGCGACGGCCAGCAGCACCCAGTGGGTGCTTTCGGCCCTTCGGGTCTCGCGCACGAAGCGCTCGAGACCAGCTTGGTTGCGAGCCGGCAGCCGCCTCTTGGACACCCCTCCCTCGAAGAGATCCCCCGCCTCGGGGAGCCGGTCCTTCCAGACCCGGATGCGCAGGCGGCGCTCGTACCAGCGACCGCCCCTCTCCCACGATCGGAGACGTGTCCAGCGGGTGTCTCGGGCCAGGTCTTCGTCGGTGAGCCGGCTGGCCCGGTAGCCGACCAGCACCGAGGCCAACACCCACACCAGGGACCCCACCGCGGCTGCGGTCACCTCGTCGAAGGCCACGACGGGCATCAGGTGACCGCCTCGGTGGCGCTGCGATGACCGCCCAGAGCTATGCGCCTACCCCGCCACCGCACCTCACGGGTCAGGTGGGTCGATGCCCCGCTCCACAAGAACAGCACCACGAAGCCGACCACCAGCACCGGGTAGGCGACCCAGGCGATGGGCGGGAACGCACCCACCTGGCGGGAAAGATGGGCGAACTGGACCATGAAGGCAGCAGGCACGACCAGGTGCCAGGGTGCGGCCGTCAAGCCCGACAGGAGCCAGCCGATGCTCGTCAGGGCCGCTGTGATCCACAGAGCCGTACCGAGTGCCCTCGAGCGCGATGTTCGACCCGCGCCCGATGCGAGGTTCTTCGTCCACCCCTGCACGAGGGCCCGGATCCCCTGGGGGTACATGCGGAACCCCACCAGCTCTCCTCCACCGAGAAGAGTGACCCGGTGCCCTTCTCGGACGTAGGCCTCGGCCAGTGCGATGTCCTCCACCACCTCGGAGCGCACACCTTCGTGACCGCCGACGGCGTGGTAGGTGTCGGCGCTGGTGGTCAGGCAAGGTCCGAACGCGGCACGCGGTGTCGTGGCTGGGGGCCTGCCGGCCATCCCCACGGCCATGGTGCTCACGATGTTGGGCACGGCCGAGAGCCATTCGTAGGGTCGCTCCACCCTGTGGTAGGGCTGGACAGAGACCAGCCCTTCCCGCTCACGGTGCTCGCTGATCACAGCGGCCAGGGCGTCGGGGGCCATGCGGACGTCGGCGTCGAGGAACACGAGCCGTTCGCCGTCCGCCACGGCGGCACCGGTGGCGCATGCCCAGGACTTCCCCGTCCAGCCCGGGGGAAGTGGCGGTGCGGCCACCACCCGCACCGGTGAAGGACCTCGCCCGCGCTCTTGGCCACCATCGCGGTGCCATCCGAAGAGTGGTCGTCCACGACGATGACTTCTCCCGGCGGTGTGGACTGCCGAGCCAGGTCACCCAGGAGCAGGCCGATCGTGTGGGCCTCGTCCCGGGCCGGGATGATCACCGAGGTCTCACGGGCGGGAGCGAGTGCTCGAGGGCCCCGGGCAGCAAGCCGAGGGATGCTCCAGAGCAGGATCCAGCCTGCTACCCACCCCAGGACCATGATCGTGGTGGACATACGACCAGGCTAGGGACTGACCGGCGGGATGGGTCGGTTTCAGCCCGGGCTTTCTCCGGGCTGAACCCCGCTACTGCCGATGCGGGCTTGTTGCCTTGCCGGCTGGAGAACTCGCCAGCTGGTGAACCCGGCAGCTGGTGGTGAACCCGGCAGCTGGTGGTGAACCCGGCAGCTGGTGGTGAACCCGGCAGCTGGTGGTGAACCCGGCTGCGCCGGGTTCAGGAAGGGAGCCGACCGGCGTAGTGAAGCTGGTCCCAGTAGTAGATGGAGTCGACCCGCACGGCCTTGCCCTTGCCCGGTGCGTGCACGATCTGACCGCCACCGACGTAGAGGGCCACGTGGTGGATGTAGCCCCACCCGTAGAACACGAGATCGCCGGGCTGCAGTTCGGACAGGGGAAGCTGGGTGACCATGCCCGCCTGGGCGGCTGCCGAGTGCGGCAAGGGGTAGCCGTTCTGACCCCAGACGTAGCCGGTGAAGCCGGAGCAGTCGAACCCGCTGGAGGGTGAGCTGCCACCCCACACATAGGGTGTGCCGATGAGCGAGTAGGCCAGGGAAACCGCACCAGCGGCACCTGCTGGAGGCGCACCCACGCCACCTCCGCCGCCGTCGGTGCTGGGTGTTGTGGTGGTTGTGCTGGAGCTCTCGACGTCGACGGTGGTGGTGACCCCGCTGGTGGGCGGCGTCTCGGGCGGGTCGTCGTTGATCTCGTCGATCTCGTCTGCGGTGGGCGCCGCCGGCGGTGGCGCCTGCGCGGCCGCCGCCGCGGCCTGGCGGGCCTGCTCCTCGGCGCGGCGACGGGCTTCGGCCGCGCGCCGTGCTTCCTCGGCGGCTACCAGGTCGGCGAGTTCGCCCTGGACCCGAGCGTAGATGGCCTCCTCGTCGGCCACTGCCTGCTGGGCACCTGCGAGGGCGGAACGGGCCTCTTCTTCGAGCCGCTGGGCATCGGCCTGCGCTGCGTCGAGGTCGGCCAGCTCGGCGTCGAGCGCCCCCTGGGCCTGGCTGAGCTCGTCGATCAGATCCTGGCGGTTGCCCGAGGCCACCCTCAGGTATGCAGCCTTGGTGCCCACCTGATTGGGTTCGGCATCTTCGAGCAGTGCTGCCGCATCGGGGTCACCGCCACCGATGTAGGCAACCAACGCGTACTGCTGAACCTCGGTGCGCCGGGCGTCGGTCTGATCACGCAGGTCGGCCACGCGGACCTCGGCGTCGAGGATGTCCTGTTGCACCGTCTCGAGCTCGAGGAGGGCCTGGTGGTGCTGCTCGTCGAGCTGGCTGGCCTGGATACGCAGCTGCTCCAACTCGGAGGCCACCCGCTCGGCTTCGGCGCGCTTGTCCTGGACCGACTGGGCGCCGGCACCAGGCCCGAGGGCGAGGGCCCCGACGGTGAGGGCGGTCACGACGAGGGCGGCGAGGAGACGGCGGAGAGGTGTCATCTGTTACGGAACTATTGCATTCAGGTGGCGTCAATGCAACGACCCAGGAGCGAGCAGCCGACCTCGGCTCGGAGTTCTTCAGGGGGCTGCCAGGCCCGCCAGCACCGTGCGTGCCGCCCCGGTCCCCGAACGTACGCAGGAGGGAATGCCGAGACCCTGCAGGTGGGCGCCCGCCAGGGCCACGCCGGGGAGTTCCGCCGGGACGGCCGCCAGCCAGCGGTCCACCCGGTCCAGGTGACCGGGCCGGAACTGGGGCAGGGCTCCGGGCCAGCGGGTGACCCGAGTGGCGGCAGGCCCCTCGTGCAGGCCCAGCACCGGACCCAGTTCGGCGATCACCGCGTCGACCAGCGCCCCGTCGCTGAGCGCGCCGGCGTGCCGGTCGTGGTGGCGTCCCACCGAGGCCCGCAGCACCACCGTCCCCTCCTCCGCCCAGTGGGGCCACTTGGAGGACCCGAACGAGCAGGCGGTGACGAGCAGCCCGTCGCGCTCGTCCACGAGGAAGCCGCTGCCGTCGAGGGGCAGGTCGACACATGCGGCCGACCAGAGAAGGCACACCACCGAGACCGAGGCGTAGGGCAGCGCCCGCAGCTCGCGGGCCACCTCCGGCAGGTGGTCATCCACCAGCGCGGCGGCGGCCGGGGCCGGTGAGGCCAGCACCACGCCGTCGGCAGCCAGGTACCGATCCGCGTCCCGATCTGTGCCCTGACCCGGGACCGGCTCGAGGCCGAGCGCATAGCCTCGGTCGCGCCGGTCCAGGGATACGGCCCGGATCCCGGTGCGAAGCCGTGCCCCACCCGCACCCAGTGCGTCGACCAGAGCGTCGACCAGGGCTCCCATCCCGCCCCGAAGGGATGCGAACACCGGGAGGTCGGCGTCGATGCGCCGAGCCTGCTTGCGGGCACCCCGGATGATGCTGCCCGAACGCGCCGCCACCGCGAGCTGCGGGGCGCCGGCCTCCAGGGAGAGCTGGTCGATGTCGCCGGCGTGCACCCCACCCAGCAAGGGCGCCACCAGCTTCGCCGTCACCTCCTCACCCAGGCGGTCCCGGATCAGAGGTCCCAGCGCCACGTCGCCCTCGGGCGGGGCGAGGGGCACGTCGAGGTCCTGGCCTGCCCGGGCGACCCCCTCGGCGCTGACCATCCCCGAGGATGCCAGCGTCTCGAGGTCGGTGGGAACACCCAGCACGAGTCCGGACGGCAACCGGTGCAGGGCGCCGTCCGACAGGAGAGCGGCGCTGCGGATGGCGGGGTGCACGACCTGGTCGTCCAGACCCAGCTCGTGCACCAGGTCGAGGGCGTCGGGGGTTCGGACCACGAAGGCGTCGGCCCCCGTGTCCACGGGCCGGCCCGCCAGCGGGCGCGTGGCCAGCTTCCCTCCCAGCCGGGGTGAGGCCTCCACCAGGGTCACCGCCACCCCCGCGTTCTGCAGGCGCCACGCCGCCACCAACCCGCTGATGCCCCCTCCCACCACCACCACGTGGGGCGTGCCGCCACCGGTGGTCACCTCCGCCGCGGTCACCGGTCCCATGCCGCGTGGGCGGTGGCGCGGGCCCGGTCGGCCAGGGCGCCGAGCACGCGGCGGTCGTCGCCGAGCACACGGGTCCGGGCGAAGGCCAGGCCCACCTCAGCTGCTGATGCCGCGGCTTCGATGTCCAGGTCGTAGCGCACCTCGAGGTGGTCGGCCACGAAGCCATGGGGGACGACCAGGACCCCTTCGGCCTGAGGAGACTCGGCGGTCTCGGCGATCACGTCGGTGACATCGGGGCCGGCCCAGGGTTCGGGAGTACGCCCCGCGCTCTGCCAGGCGATGCGCCACGGGAACGGCCGACGGGCGCCGTCCTCGCCGCCATCCAGGCCTGCGGCCCGGGCCACGAGCTCGGCACCGGCGGTGAGCTGGTCGGGGTAGGGGTCGCCGACGAGCACTCGCGCCGGGAGCGAGTGGGCGGTGAAGACCACCTGGGTGTGTTCGGGAAGGCCGGCCAGCGCTTCGGTGACGGCGCCGGCCAGGAACCCGGCGTACTCGGGCAGGTCGTACCAGTGCTCGACGGCGACCAGCTCGATGCCTGTCGCGTCGGCTGCGGTGCGGGCCCGCTCGAGGTACTGGCCGACGCTGCCCACCGAGTAGTGCGGGGCCATCACGACCGCTACCACGCGCCGCAGACCCCCGGCGGCGATGTCGGCGACCGCGTCCTCGATGAACGGCGGTGCGTGCTTGTGCCCCACCACCAGCTCGTAGCGGCCCGCTTCGGCGGCTTCGCAAGCCTCTGCCAGGGTTGTGGCCTGGGCCTCGGTTCGGGCCCGCAGGGGGGAGATCCCGCCGATGGCCTCGTAGCGACCGACCAACTCGGCCAGCGCGTCCGGATCGGGAGGCCGGCCCCGGCGGATGTGGGTGTAGTAGGAGGCGACCTCCTCGATCGACGCGGGTGAGCCGTAGTCGAGGACGAGCAGGGCGATCTGTCGGTCGCTCACCCGCTCAAGCTATCCAGGGACAACCCCGGCCCGTCCCTCGGTGTGCACCAGGTCGACCAGGCATTCCAACACGGCGGGATCCGTCTCGGGCAGGACGCCATGGCCGAGGTTGAACACATGGCCGGGATTCCCGTCGTTGCGGGCCAGCACGTCGCGGGCCTCGGCGGCCACCACCTCCCAGGGCGCCAGGCACACCGCTGGGTCCAGGTTGCCCTGGAGGGCGACGTGGTGCCCGGCGGCCACCAGACGGGCTCGGGCGACGTCGATGGGTACCCGCCAGTCGACGCCGACGACGTCGGCCCCGGCTGCGGCCATGTCCACCAGCAGCTCACCAGTGCCCACGCCGAAGTGGAGGCGGGGCACCGCCAACGTGGAGAGGGCTTCGAAGAGGCGCCGGGTGTGGGGCAGCACGCACCGCTGGTAGAGGGGCGGGGCGAGTGCACCGGCCCACGAGTCGAACACCTGGACTGCCTGGGCCCCCGCAGCGACCTGCGAGCACAGGGACGCCAAGGCCAGGTCGGTCAGGCGCTCCATCAGGCCTTGCCACAGCTCCGGGTCTTCCAGCATGAGGGCCTTGGTCCGCCCGTAGGTGCGGGATGGTCGACCCTCGATCAGGTACGAGGCCACCGTGAAGGGGGCTCCGGCGAACCCGATGAGAGGGACCGTCAACTCGGCAGCCAGGGCCCGCACCGTGTCCAGCACGTAGGGGGTGTCGATGTCGGGTTCGAGAGGCCGGAGCCGGGCCAGATCGGCCGCCCCGGCGAAGGGATGCTCGACCACCGGGCCGGTACCGGGAGCGACGTCCACGCCGAAGCCGATGGCGGCGACGGGCACGACGATGTCGGAGTACAGAATGGCGGCGTCGACCCCGTAGCGACGCACCGGTTGCAGGGTGATCTCGGCGGCCAGGTCGGGCCGCCGGATGGCGTCCAGGATGCTGCCCTCACCCCGTACAGCCCGGTACTCGGGCAGGGAGCGGCCCGCCTGGCGCATGAACCACACCGGAACCCGGTCGTGGGGCAGGCCCCGGCAGGCGGCCAGGAACGGGGAGTCGTCGGGTGCGGTCACGGGCCGTCACCGTAGGGGTTGGGGCGCGCCGATGCGACCGTTCGGACGCTCGGGCCCGGTAGCGTGTTCCCGCCGGCCCCTCCGGTGCTGGCCTACTCCAGAGAGGGAGGAGCACGATGCGTAGAACACCAACAGCCCTTGCAGCCTCAATCGCCCTGGTGGCGGCCGCGGCCCTCGTCGCCGGCCAGGCCGGCGCCGGCGGCACCGACGTCGAGGTCACCGTGATCCACGGCATCGGGCCCAACGCCAACCCCGTCGACGTCTACGTCGACGGTGCTCTGGCCATCGAGGACCTCGAGTTCGAGTCCTTCGCCGGGCTGGGCCCGGTCGCGCCGGGCACCTACAACGTGCAGTTGTGCAACCACGTCGGCGCGGCGGTGGATCCCCTGCCCGGTGCGGGCTGCCCCAACGGTGCGGTCAACAGCAACTCCGGTACCGACGTGACGGTGCCCGCCGGAGCGGACAGCGTCACACTGGTGGCGGCCTTCTCAGGCCCTGACTCCCCAGAAGCCGGTCGGCCCACCGTGGTGGCCTTCGAGAACGACCTGGACTGCGTCGAAGAGGGCGACGCCCGCGTGACCGCTGCGCATGCCGCGTGGGCGCCCGAGGTCGATGTGCTGGCCGACGGCAGCCCCCTGGCCGAAGACCTGGCCTTCGGCGAGAGCGCTACCGCAGATGTGCCCGGCGGCAGCTATGACGTGCTGGTCGAGTTGGCCTCGGACGGGACCGACGTGCTGTCGCTGCCCGGCACCGAACTGGACGACCTGCACCTCACCTCGGTGTATGTGGTGGGCAACCCCCAGCAGGATGCCCCTTACACGGTCATAGTGGATGTGGTCGACCTGGAGCCCTGCCCCGTCGAGACCACCACGACGACCAGCACGACCACGACTACCAGCACGACCACCACCACCATCGAGACGACCACCACCAGCCAGCCCGCGGCCCAGCCCCAGGCGCTCACCCCACGTTTCACGGGCTGAGCCCGCTCCGAGCCTGCGCAAGACCCCGGCTGCATCTGCGGCCGGGGTCTTGCGCGCTGGCTCGGATGAGCGGTCAGCCCGAGAAGCGGCCCGTGGCGTCGAAGGGTACGAACTGAACCGTGAGCGACCCTTCCAGCGTGGTGCTGGGAGATCCGGTGGTGGCGTTGGCCCGGCGGGCCATGAGCGACACCGTCGTCTCACCCTGACCCCGGACGGGAACCACCCAGGTGTTGGACGTCGAAGCCACCGATGTGCCGCCAGGCTGCTCCTCCCGACCGAGCTGGTCGTGGACGCGTGGCGATGCCATCGGTCCCGATACCAGCCGGGATGTCATCAGGCAGGGGCAGTGCACACCGGTGGCCACGGCGCCGTAGCTGGCGGCCTGAGCCACCAGGTACCCCGAGGCGTCGTGGCCGATCGTGACCGAAGCGATCCGCTGGTCGCCCGTCGCCGAGGTCGTCACCGTCCCGGCGTCATGGTCGGCCCTACCCAGCCCCCGGACCAGAAACGCAGCCATCGCCTGTCGCGTGATGGGCGCCGCGGGCCGGTAGGTGCCACCCGGGTAACCCAGGGCTATCCCGCCGCTGGCCAGCGCGCCGATCTCTTCGTGGAAAGGGTGCGTGGTCGGAACGTCGTGGAACGAGGGGACGCTGGCACCGGCTGTCCCCGCCAGCGCGGCCAGAACCAGGAATGCGCCGGCCATGGCGGCACTGGATCGACGGCGACGGCTCGAAACCGGAATGGTCGAGGGCGAACACGGTTGTTGAGTCATCGGCATGGGTATCTCCTTGGAACGTGGACAGGATCGAAGGAAGATCCAGACCCTAGGGATGCAATGTGTGAAAAGCAATGATATTGCTTGAAGCAGCATGACCTTATGGTTCTCAGACGGCCGGGGTGTCCGGCTGAGGCTGTTGATCCGGGCGAGTAGCGTCGACCCGAGGGTCGGCTCGGCGCTGGCCGCGAAAGGGAGGTCATCGTGAAGCTCGGTCTGCAATGGGGCTACTGGGGGGCGCAACCCCCCCAAGATCTGGTGGAGGTGACCCAGGAGGCCGAGAACCTGGGCTACGACTCGGTGTGGACCGCCGAGGCATGGGGGTCCGATGCGTTCACGCCGCTGGCATGGATCGCCGCCCACACCGAGCGCGTCCGCCTGGGCACCTCGATCGTGCAACTGGCGGCGCGCACCCCCGCGGCCACCGCCATGGCGGCCATAACCCTCGACCACCTCTCGGGGGGACGCATGATGCTCGGACTGGGCGTGTCAGGGCCTCAGGTGGTCGAGGGCTGGTACGGACGGCCCGGCACCAGGCCCCTGCAACAGACCCGCGAGTACGTGGAGATCATCCGCCGCATCCTGCGCCGGGAGGAGCCGGTCACCTTCGACGGCGAGTACTGGCAGCTCCCCTACCGGGGGCCCATGTCCACCGGGCTCGGCAAGCCCTTGCGCTCGATCGTCCACCCGCTTCGGGCCGACCTGCCCATCCTGATAGCCGCAGAGGGGCCTCGCAACGTCGCCCAGACCGCATCCATCGCCGACGGGTGGTTACCGCTGTACTACTCGCCGTTCCGCCAGGAGGTCTACGCCGAGCACCTGGCCGGGGCGCCAGAGGGCTTCGAGGTGGCAGCCATGGCGGCGGTGGCGGTGACCGACGACATCGAGTCGGCGCTGGCACCGGTCAAGGCCATGCTCGGCTTCTACATCGGGGGGATGGGTGCCAAGGGGCAGAACTACCACACCAAGCTGATGGCCCGGATGGGCTTCGAGGCCGAGGCGCTGCGCATCCAGGAGCTCTTCCTCGAGGGGCGTCGCGACGAGGCCGTGGCCACCGTTCCCAGCGAGTTCGCAGACGAGATCAGCCTGGTGGGCCCTGCCGGTCGCATCCGGGAGCGCCTGGCCGCGTGGGAGGACAGCCCGGTCACGACCCTGCTCATCTACCCCGCCGGGGTGAGCCATGTGCGAACGGTGGCCGACCTGGTGCTGGGAGCCTGACCCGAGAGACGACGAGCAGAGCCCTACCCCGGGTTCGACGCAGGGCCACCCGTGCCTCCGCGCCGGTCTGCGGCTGGGGCCGTCAATCCCGCAGTGGGCGACCCTCGGCATCGGTGTTGAAGGCCTCGGCGCGCGCCAAGATCATGATTCCCTCCACGAAGCCCCAGAGGGATCCCAGCCCGCAGGTGAAGACGGTGACGAGGATCTGGATGATTCCGATCTGGGTGTATCCGAGGTAGAAGCGATGGACGCCGAAGCCTCCGACGAAGATCCCCAACAGCCCCGCGGCAAGTCGCGACTTGGCCATCGGATCGAACGCACCTGCGTAGCCGGGCTGGCCATGCCCTGGTTGACCCCAGCCGGGCTGGCCATACCCTGGTTGACCCCAGCCCGGCTGGCCGTACCCTGGTTGACCCCAGCCCGGCTGGCCGTACCCCGGGATCTGTGAGGGCGGGTACCAGCGGCCATCGGAGGCGAGCCACCAGCCCGGACCCGGAGGCGAAGGACCTGGGTGACCCTCGTGGGCACCAGACCCGAAGGAGCCGCCGGTGGCACCGGGGTCACCGGCATGGCCGGCGGGATCGTCGTCACGGCACAGGGGGTGGACCGGCGTGACTGCGGATCCAGGCGTGCATGGCGATGCCCGCGGCCACACCGGCGTTCAGCGAACGGGTGGACCCGTACTGGCTGATCGCGAGCACCCGGGAGCAGGCCTGGCGTGCCGCCTCCGACAGCCCCGGACCTTCCTGGCCGAAGAGCAGAAGGCAGCGTTCGGGGAGCGTCGCCTTCTCCAGAGGGACTGCGCCGGGCAGGTTGTCCACGCCCACCAACACCAGGCCCGCTGCCGTGGCCCAAGCTGCGAGGTCCTCGATGGAGGAGTGGTGGTGCACGTGCAGGTAGCGGTCGGTGACCATGGCGCCGCGACGGTTCCAGCGGCGCCGGCCGACGATGTGCACCCCGGCCGCCGCGAATGCGTTGGCGGTGCGCACCACGGTGCCGATGTTGCGGTCGTGGACCCAGTTCTCGATGGCCACGTGGAAGGGGTGGCAGTGGCGGTCGAGGTCCTCGACGATGGCCTCGACGCGCCAGTAGCGGTAGCGGTCGGCCACGTTGCGGTGGTCTCCGGCAGCCAGCAGGTCGGGGTCAAGCCTGCCGTCGTCGGGCCAGGGCCGGGCGTGGGGACCCACGCCCGGCCCGTCCTCGCCGGCTGGAGGGGAGGAAGGTCGGGTGGGGTGGTCGGCGTCGGGCACACTGCGATACTGGCGCAATGCACGTCGTGGTGCCTGCCCGCTTCTCAGGCCCCGTGGGCACTGGCAACGGTGGCATCGTCAGCGCGCTGGTGGCCGCCCCCCTCGAAGCACCCGCCGAAGCCACCCTGCGCCGGCCGGTTCCCCTCGACCGTGTCCTCGATCGGAGGCTGGTTGCCCCCGATCGAGTCGAGTTGCACCTCGGCGACGCGCCCGACAGCGCTGGAGTACTGGCCGAGGCGGTACCGCTGACACGGGATCTACACCCCCCGGCTCCCGTCGGTGTGGACCTGGCCCGGGAAGCCACGACGCGCTTTCCGTGGCGCCACGAGCACTCCTTCGCCACCTGCTTCACCTGCGGAATAGACCGGACCGAGGGTGACGGGTTGCGCATCCACTGCGGTCCCGTGGGCGACGGGCGCTTCGCCGCTCCGTGGGTCCCCAACCCCTCACTGGTGGCGGCACCGCACAGCCCGCCCGTGGACCCAGCGCCCGCACCGCCGGGCGCGCCCGTGGACCCAGCGCCCGCACCGCCGGGCGCGCCCGTGGACCCAGCCTTCGTCTGGGCGGCCCTGGACTGCCCAACGGCCATTCCCGTCCTCACCGCCCTGGGCTCGGGGCCCGCTCTGCTGGGTCGTCTGGCTGTGCGGATAGAAGCCCTGCCAAGGGTGGGCCAGACCGTGGTGGTGGTCAGCGAGGGTCGGGGTCACGAGGGCCGCAAGCGCTACGGAGCCGCAGCCCTCTACACGGTCGAGGGCGAGCTCTTGGCGACCTCTGAGGCGACCTGGGTAGAACTGCGGGATCCGGTGGCAGGCCCGGCGGGGGGTCAGCCGGCCGATTGAGAGCGCCCGGTCACTCCTCGACCCACAACTCGGCGATCCAGGGCTTCGAGTCGAACCGGCTGAACCCTGCGGCTTCGGCCGCGGCCAGCCCATGGACCTCGGGCCTGGCCCCCAACGCCAGGTTGCTGACGAACAGCCAGACATAGGGAAGGTTCTCGTTCAGTTCCCGGGTGACGGTGGCGTAGGCCTCCTGGCGGGCCGCCGGGTCGTCGGTCATGCGGCCCGCCTCGACCGCGTCGTCGATCTCGGGGGTGCCGTAGCGGGAGAAGTTGAGGGCGATGTCCCCGAGGGCGGCAGCGTTCGAGGAGTGAAGCGTGCCGTACTCGCCGTCGGGGTCATAGAAGCCGAACCCCCGCCAGATGGTTGCCTCGTAGTCACCGACCAGGGCGTCGACGATGAACTTCGTCTGCTCGGAGGTCTTGATCTCGACCTCCATCCCCACTTCCTGCCACATCTGCTGGAGGCCCTGCTGCATCTCGACGATCTCCACGGGGGGCAGCCCGTTGAACCTGAACGCCAGGGGTTCCCCGGTCTCGGCCTCGTACTGGGCGACCAGCTCCCTGGCCTTGTCGGGATCGAAGGATGGGTAGCCGTGGTCCTCGACGTACCAGGGTGTGCCTTCGTTGAACAGCTGGGTGGCAGGCTGCTGTCGACCATCGGCTGTGATCTGGTTCAGAAGTTGCTGGTCGGTGCCATAGGCGACGGCCTGACGGGCCAGCAGGTTGTCGAAGGGGGGCTTGGCCGTGTTGAGCATCACGAACGTCTCCTCCCCCTTGGCATCGGAGACGACCTGGAAGTCGGGACCCATGTTGGTGATGCTGTAGGGCTCACCGGCCATCGTCAGGTCGATCTCCGAACTGGAGAGGGCCGCGATCCGGGTGGCTTCCGAGGGGACGACCCGGAACTCGATCTCGTTGAGGTAGGGAAGGCCCTCCCGCCAGTAGTTCTCGTTCTTGACGACCCGGAGGTGCGAGTCACGGAGCCACTCGTCGAACACGAAGGGGCCGGTGCCGACGGGGCGCTCGAACTCGGCGGGGTTCTCGAAGTGGCTGGGGGCCTGGATGTAGGCCCCCTGGGTGACCAGCATTCCCGGGAACGAGCCCCAGGGAGCCACCGTGTTCACCGCGAGGGTGAGGTCGTCGACGACCTCGATGTCGTCGACGTTTCTCCAGGCTGCCGACAGCAGTGGTGAGGTAACCGTGCGATCCAGGTTCGCCTTCACCGCCTCCGCGTCGAGCGGTGTCCCGTCGTGGAACTCGATGTCGGGACGGAGGGTGATGACCCAGCGGGTGAGATCCTCGTTGGGTTCGATGGACTCTGCCAGGAACGGTTCGATCCCGTCGGGGCCCACCACGGCCAAGGTCTCGAACATCGACGAAGCCACCAGGTGGCCGGCAGTGGCCCAGCGAGCGACGTCTTCGTCCCAGCCATCGGATTCTGCGTCGATCGCGAACACCAACGCCCCTCCCGAGACGGGCGTCAAATCTGCCTCGCGCTCGGCTGCACCCGGCTGCTCGAGAGCTGAGCCGCCGTCCTCGGTGCTGTCATCGGATCCCGAACCACACGCGGCGGCCAGCAGCGCTGCAGCTAGCAGCAATGCCACCAGCCGGGGCCCACTGCGCCGCGCGCGGATGAGCCGGTGTCCGGGCCGGTCGTCGGGTCCCCTCGGCCATGAGTTGCTCCTTCATTCGGTGAGGATCACGGAGATGGGCTGGCCACGAACTCAACGTTGGTGGCGTCCTCATAGAGGAACGACCCGCTGAACCCTCCGTCGTCATCGAAGGTTAGCTCAACTAACTCTTCTGTGGGGTCGGCCGTCAACCCCGGGGGGCAGGCCCGGTAGAGGAGGTCCACGGTGCGCGCCACTGTGACCTCGACCGTTCCGGGTTCGTCGGGTGGGATCAGCTCACCCGGGGCGATGGCAACCTCCACCTGGACGCAGGCGATGGCGGCTTCGTCGGTCAGGTCCGAGCCGCCGATACCCACCTGGCCTTCGGCGGCGAAGGTGACCGATCCCACGATCCCTTCGCCGGTCACCTCGAACTCACCCCGGTTCTTCAGGATCCGCCCGCCCCGCTCGGTCACCTCGGTCAGCTCACCCACGAACTCGGCCGCCAGGAGATCGCTTCCCGAATGGTCGGGGGACTTCGTGGTGGTGGAGCCGTTCGTGGTGGGCGGCGATGTGGGACCTCCCGTTCCCCCTCCAGGGGATCCGATACTGGTCTCGGTGGTCCCCTCGCCGCAGGCGGCGACCATCAAGGCCATGATCACGCACAGGGAGAGGCCCCGGAGCCGGCGCCGATGAGGAATCGTCGTGGTTGCGATGGAGATCCATCGGCACCGAGTGGGGCTCCGTTGAGGCTCAGGACGAATTCATGTGGCGGTCCGGCCGGTGACTGCCAGGCCGAACCCGACCGGCCGACGCCAGAGCCTGCCGTCAGGAGAGCTTCACGAAGAGGCGTTCGAGCTCCTCCACGGTCATCCCCTCACCGGCGGCCCCTGCGGGATCGACGGCGCAGTGGCGCAGCCCGGCAGCCACCAGGCGGTAGCCCACACGGTCGAGAGCCGCCCTGGCGGCCGTGAGCTGGGTGACCACGTCACGGCAGTCCTGACCCTCGGCCAGCATGCGTTGCAGGCCTCGGATCTGGCCTTCTATCCGCGCCAGGCGCCGCTGGACATCGTCCTGGACCTCTTCGGGGAACCGCACGCCTCGCTCCACTGGGTTGAGTAGTTACCCCCCATGGTATCTCCCAGCTCGGCCAGGCGGGCCCGAGAAACCGGGGCCTCGAGCGCGAGGGCACCAGGTTCAGGTGCGCCAGCAGGTCGCCGGGATCGGCACGGCCGGGGGTGTAGGTGCTACAGGCCCAACGCCACCGCCAACGCCCCGCGCCGATCCGGTACCGGGGAGCCACGTCGGGACCACAGGAGGCCGTGCCCAGACCTCGCACCGCTGCGTCCAGGTGGAGCTCCACGGCTTCGGCGCGGGCCAACTCCGCAGGGACGGCAGCTGCCGTGAGCTCGGCATCGGTGAGGTGACTGGCCCGGAAGGATCGACGCGGATCACCGTCGAACCGAACCACCAGACCGGCCCGGCGGCCCGCGGCCAGTGCCAACCACCTCGCTCCGACGTGGCCTCCGTGCTCCTGGGGAACGGCGTAGGCCACGTCCTGGTCGTCCACCCGGGACCGCCAGCGACCCACCGGGGCCAGTCGGCGGTCGGGGTAGGTCTCCCATGGTCCGGGGCCCAGCCAGCACAGGTCATCGAATCCGGGTGCCAGCTGCACCACGATCCCGAGCCGGGGAACGTCCTCCAACGCAGGGGGAATCACCACCGACTCGTCCACCATGATCCCACCGTCGGCGGCGACCGTGATGCGCTCGCGATGGTGGATCACCCATGCCGGCCCGTCCCCCCAGAGCCGGTGACGAGCCTCGAGGACCACGGCCCCATCGGACCGCTCGGTGCGGTGTGCCGCTTCCAGGCATCGATCGAGGCGGTCCAGACCCCACCTCTGCCAGCGTGACAGCACCCCCTGGACGCCGGCCAGCGGTCCCACCTTGATCCCGTCGTTCTGGGTGGGAGCCCGCCACAACGAGAGGCCTCCCACGCGGTCGATGACCGCGTGACCAGCGTGACTCAGCGAGACCCAACCCTGCGCTCCGGTGTCGAACACGAGCTCGGTGTCGCCACTGTTGACCCGAACGACCTGATCCTGGCTGCTCCACGAGAGGTCCTTGGGCCTCGGCCTGGGTGGAGCGTGAGGGCGCACCAGGGGAACGGAGGCCTGAGCCCAGGCAACTTCGTGGCCGCGGCGAGCCCAGGGCGCGGCCCGCCGGGTGTGGAAACGCATCGTCAGCAGGGCCTCCTGGTCACGGCGGCCACGCGGCGCGGGCCAGGGCACCCGCACCCCAGCCTCTACGCCGGGGCCCAGTGCGGGCAGGCGGAGGCGTCCCCGGGCCTGGGGCCGGCCATCGACCTCCAGCGTCCAGCGCAGCTCCAGGTCGTCCAGCGCGGAGAAGTCACGCCGGTTGCGGAGCCGGACCTGGCGCCGGGAGGGGTCGACACCCAAGACACGTACCGGGGCACCAATCGCGGCAACCTCCCCGAGCGCCGGGTGAGGCGACCGGTCGGACCCCACCAACCCGTCCGCGCAGAAATCGGCGTCATTGGGCTCGTCGCCGAAGGCACCGCCATAGCCGGCCAGGGGCCGACCCATCCCGTCGAGGGTGCGCAGCGTGTGGTCGGCCCACTCCCAGATGAAGCCGCCCTGCAGGCCCGGGAGGGACTCGATGAGCGACCACGTGTCGGCGAGGCCTCCGTTGGAGTTGCCCATGGCGTGGCTGTACTCGCACATGATCAAGGGCCGTTCCTCGCCCGAGTTCTCGGCTCGGGCCGCCCATCGGGCCAGCTGGTCGTCTTCGGGGTACATGGGGCAGATGAGGTCGGTGATGCCCGAGACGTCATCGGGGGTCTCGGGAACAGCTCCACCGGCGAAAGCCCGCATGCACGCTCCCTCGTAGTGCAGGGGTCGTGAGGGGTCCGTCGCCCGCACCCAGGCTGCGGCCGCGTGATGACCGGGGCCCTCGCCCGACTCGTTGCCCAACGACCAGGCGATCACCGAGGGGTGGTGACGGTCACGGACCACCATCCGGGCCACCCGTTCCACGATCGCGGGGTGGAAGCGCGGATCTGCACAGATGGCCCACTGGCGGGCGTGGCTCTCGACGTCGGCCTCGTCGATCACGTACAGGCCCCACTGGTCGCAGCGGTCCAGCAGGTGGGGGTCGGGGGTAGTGCGCCGTTCTCACGGCGTTGAGGTTGTGGGCCTTCATCATGGCCAGGTCGGCGTCGATCGCCTCGGGGGTCATGGTGCGGCCGGTGTCGGGATCGGTCTCGTGGTGGTTGACGCCGTGGATGGTCACAGCCCGCCCGTTGACGAGGAGCCGGCGGCCCGACACCTCGACGGTTCGGAAGCCCGTCCAGGAGCCCACCACCTCGGCTACCTGGCCGGCCGGGTCACGCAGGGTGGTGATCACCAGGTAGCGGGCGGGGGTCTCCGCCGTCCAGGCCTCCACGCCGGGCAGCGAAGCAGACAGCTGCACCCGGGGACCGGGGTGGATGAAGGCACCGATCATCTCGGCCAGATGGCTCGAGTGGTCGAACACGGCCAGCGGGGCGACCTCCGGGCGGCCGACGGCCCGGCCCCTCCCGTCCTCGACGCGCATCTCGACGGTCCACCCGGGCTCGGTGATGCCCGGGCCTTCGACTGTGGCGGTGACGGCCAGGGTCCCGGTGACCGGTGTGCCGGGAGTCTGGGTGGCACCGGCGGCCCGGGTGTCTCCAGCGGCTCCGGCGGCCTCGGCTGCCCTGGCGGATCCGTCGGTCAGGTCCACTCCCGCGGTCACGGCCAGGTCGGCCAGGTAGGTCGGGGCCCGACCCACGAGGGCCACCGAACGGATCAACCCTCCGTGCCACCACTGGTCCTGATCCTCCAGCCAGCACCCGTCGGACCAGCGCACCACCATGGCCGCCAGGGTGTTCCGTCCCGGCGACAACAGGCCGGTCAGGTCGAAGCAGGTCGGCAGCCTGCTCCCCTTTCCCATCCCGGCGAACGTCCCGTTGCACCACAGCGCCACCGCGCTCTCCGCTCCCCCCACTCGCAGGTGCACCCGCCGCTCCCGCCAGGCGGTGGGTAGCCGGAACGAGGTCCGGTGCAGGCCGGTCGGGTTGGCCTGGGGCACCTCGGGAGGCTCGGTGTCGAAGGGCATCACCAGGTTGGTGTAGATCGGCCGGTCGAAGCGTTCGGTGGGGCCCAGGGGCCGTCCCCCGCGTCGTCCGGCGCCACGGCGGGGCCCCTGGGTGGTCCAGCAGCCGGGTACGTCGATGGCGTGCCAGTCGGCGTCGTCGTGGCCGGGATCCGCCCAGTTCCTGGGTGCGGCCTCGGGCCGGTCGACGAGCAGGAAGCGCCAGCTCCCGTCCAGCGTCCGGTGCCAGGGGGAGGTGCCCTCCCGGGCACCGGCTACGTCCTCCGCCGGGATCAGCTCGGCCCCTGCTGGCAGGCGCCGAAGGCCTGTCAGGCTCGGATCGGCCCACCACCGGGGCACCAGCGCGTGCAGGTCATCCATGGTGCTGTGGCATCCGTCCAGTCAACCCAGCGGGCACACCGCGGCGGCCGCCACCGCAGCGGAGGCCAGCGTGTCGTTGGCCACCGGATCCGTGGGTGACAACTCGACGACCAGCAGAGGATCCCAGGTGATCCGGGCGGCGATCTGCGGAGCGAGACACGCAGCGACCGATACCGGTGTGGCCCCTTCCAGGAGTGAGGCCAGCACCGCGGTCTCCAGAGGGAGGCAGTCGTGGAGGTGGGGGGCGAGGGCGGTGAGGGTGCTCCCCAACCCGGCGGGGGTGGTGGCAGCCGCCATGGCCGCCAGGGCCGCCGGGTCGTAGGCGCCTGCCAGGGAATCGGCCAGACATCCTCGGTGGCCGGCCGTGAAGGCTGCTTCGGGACTTCCCAGGCCTGCGGCCAGCATCGCAGCCACGCGGGCGGCGTCGGCCGCCCCGGAAGCCGCCGGGGTCGTGGACGGCACGGGAGGAGCCACGGAGGGCGGCGTTGTGGGAGAAGGCACCGAGGATTGTGTGCCCGATGAAGGCATCGAGGATGGCGGGGCGGGAGAGGGAACAGTGGGGGTTGACGTGGGACCGGCCAGCACCGATCCGTCGCCGCCGGCCCCCCCGGTTTCGCCGAGGTCGGTACCCGCGTCGTCGGCACCGGTCGCCTCTTCCGGAGTGGGACCTTCCGCGGTGCCCGCTGGTTCGTACTGCCCGCCACCGCTTCGACCTCCCCCGTCGCTCCCGGGCCCTCCCGTTGCCAGAAGAGCGGACGGGGCATCCTCGGGTGGGGGGTTCAGGCGGAACTCGTCGTCGATGGTGCCGGCCAGGGGCGTCACCCAAAGGACGAGGAGGAAGACCGCCAGCAGTCCGGAGAACTGGCCGGCACGCACGAGGCGGTGCACCCGGCGAGGAGTGAGGACCCGGCGCACCAGCCCGGCCCGAGTCTGTGTGGGTGCCGGCGCGGGAGCGGGAGCTGGTACCGAGACCATCGAACTCGCCACGCCGCCACGGTAGTGGTCATCAGGGGTGCCGGCCGCTTGCGCGGGCGGATAGGCTGGGATGCTCCCCACGGGAGCATCCCCATCCGGGTACACCTACCGGTGTCCGGGTGGCTCCGACCATCCGACAGAGCGCGATCCGCGCGCAGGAGGTGGCGTCGCCGGTGAGCGCCGTCCATCCCGAGATCGAGGCAGAGCAGGCCTACATCGACAACGCGTACGCCTGCCTGGAACGCACCCGCCTCGCAGCCAGCCGCCTCGAGTCCATGGTCGAGGTCGGGCCACGCGGAGGAACGAACCAGGCCCGCTTCGAGCGTGACGTTCTCTGGGACACGATGCTGTCCCGCCTCAAGCAACTCCACCTGGGTGACGCTGCCCTCTGCTTCGGACGCATCGACCTGGAGGCCGAGGACACCCCCGGCTCGACCACCGATTCGGCCCCCGATTCCGCGACCGGGGCAGAAGGCACCTACTACATAGGGCGGGTGGCGGTTGCCGACGAGCAGCAGGAACCGGTCGTGGTCGACTGGAGGGCTCCCATCGCCGAGGCCTTCTACCGGGCAACGGGCCGCCAGCCCATGGGGCTGCGCCGGCGCCGCCACTTCGCCACCCGGGGACGCCAACTCCTGGGCATCGAGGACGAGCTCTTCGGGGGCGCCACCGCCGCCCTCGACGGACCCGGCACCGACCTGGTCGGCCGCTCGGCACTGCTGTCAGCGTTGGAGGATCGCCGCACCGGCAAGCTCGCCGACATCGTGGCCACCATCCAGGGTGAACAGGACGAGATCATCCGGGCGGAGCTACCCGGGGTGCTGGTCGTCCAGGGCGGCCCCGGCACCGGCAAGACGGTGGTGGCGTTGCACCGGGCGGCGTACCTGCTCTACACCCACCGGTTCCCCCTCGAAGGCCAGGGGGTGCTGGTTCTGGGGCCCAACCGGCTGTTCCTGGGCTACATCGAGCAGGTCCTGCCGTCGCTGGGAGAGGCCGGCGTCGAGCTGGCCGTGCTGGCCGACCTCGTCGTCCCGAGGGTAAGGGTCCTGGGGCGCGACCGGGCCGCCGCAGCCCGGATCAAGGGTGACCTGCGCATGGTCGAGGTGATCCGCAGAGCTGTCCGCGACCGCCAGCGGCCGCTGCGGCGGCCCCTCGAGTTGGGATACGGGCTCCAGACGCTGCGGCTCGATGTGGCTCGTTCGGCCCGAATCGTGGCCGAGGCCCACCGCCGGTACCGCAACCACAACGCCGGCCGCAGATACGTCGAGCAGGAGGTCTTCGCGGCGCTGGCGGCCAGTGGCCGCGACGAGCTCGATCCCGCCGAGGTGCGTGAACGGCTCCGGGCGACGCTGGAGGTGCGGGAGGCGCTCGAGTGGATGTGGCCCGTGCTGACGCCCGCCCAGTTGCTGCACGACCTGTTCGGCTCGCCGGCACTCATCCGATCGGCAGGACGCAAGCTGGACGGGTCAGAACAGGCAGCGCTGCACCGGCCTCGCTCCACCTTCGTCGAAGAGGTGGTGTGGACCGTCGACGACGTACCGCTGCTCGACGAGGCCCGGGCCCTGCTGGGGGCACGACCGGGCCGCAAGGAAGCGGACGAGGTGCGCACCTACGGCCACATCGTGGTCGACGAGGCCCAGGACCTCTCCCCCATGCAGCTACGCGTCGTCACCCGCCGATCGCTGAACGGCTCGATGACGGTGGTCGGTGACATCGCCCAGTCCACTGGCGCCTGGGCCCACCAGGGATGGGACGAGATCCTGGCGCACCTTCCCGAACGGCGTCCCTCCCGCATGGTCGAGCTGACCGTGGGCTACCGGATCCCCGCACCTCTGCTCGAACCGGCCGTGCGGGTGTTGGCCGTTGCGGCCCCGGGTCTGAGACCTCCCAGCGCCGTGCGGGAGCAGGGAGAACCCCCGCGATGGGTGGCCTCGGCGTCGTTGGAGGGCCTGGCAGGAGACGTGGTCGACACCGTGCGCGACGAGATCGACGCCGTGGGCACCGGCAACGTGGCAGTGATCGCACCAGCGTCGATGGTGGACCTGCTGGACGATGCACTCAGGGGCGCCGACATCGACCACGGACGGGCCCCCAGGGACAGCCTCGACCACCAGGTGACCCTGGTGCCCGTGGGCTACGTGAAGGGACTCGAGCTGGACTCGGCCGTGGTGGTGGAACCGGCGGGCATCCTGGCCGAGGAGGCCCAGGGTGTTCGTGCGCTGTACGTGGCGCTCACCAGGGCCACCAAGCGCCTCACCGTGGTGCACGCCGACGACCTCCCCGACGTGATGGAGCGGACCGCGGCCCCCCTCGGCAGCTGAGCCCGACCCATCGCCCCGCTACGCTGTGAGGTGTGGTGAACACCGAGCCTTCGGTTACCTCGACATCCACGGACCGGGCCCCCGGGGCCCGGGTGCCGGTTGCCTCACCCTCCGCCGACGGATCCACGCCGGGGTCCGCGCCCACGTCCAGGTCAGATGCGACGTCCGGTACGGACACCGACGCGACGTCCGGGGCGACGGCCGCAGTGGTGGCCGAGGGCATCTCCAAGTCCTTCGGAGGGCCGGAGGTGCTGGCCGACGTCAGCCTGTCCGTCGCCCCGGGAGCCATGGTGGCCCTCCTCGGTCCCTCCGGCTGCGGCAAGACCACTCTCCTGCGGATCATCGCCGGCCTCGAGGTCCCCGACCGGGGTCAGGTGCGCCTCGGAGAGCGCCTGGTCACAGGTCCCGGCCGATTCGTGGCACCCGAGGACCGCCGCGTCGGAATGGTCTTCCAGGACTGGGCTCTCTTCCCACACCTGAGCGTGGCTCGCAACGTGGCCTACGGCCTGCCCAGGTCCGACCGCCGCGGGCCGAGGGTGGAGCGGGCTTTGGCCATGGTTGGCCTCGAGGGGCTCGGCGACCGATCCCCGGCGACGCTGTCGGGCGGACAGCAGCAGCGGGTGGCGCTGGCCCGCGCCATCGCCCCCGAGCCGGCGGTGCTCCTCCTGGACGAGCCGTTCTCCAACCTCGACACGAGCCTGCGCATGCAGGTGCGCTGCGAGGTACACGAGCTGTTGGTCCGCCTCGGGATCACCACCGTGTTCGTAACCCACGATCAGGACGAGGCCTTCGTACTGGGCGACGAGGTGGCGGTCATGTCCGCCGGGCGCATCGTGCAGCAGGCCACGCCGGCAGAGCTCTATGCCCGGCCGGCCAGCACCTGGGTGGCCGGGTTCGTGGGTGATGCCAACCTGGTGGAAGGCGTGGTGACAGACCCTGCGGCCAAGACCGCCACCACAGTGCTGGGGCCGGTGCCCCTGGCCGGTGAGCTCAGACATGTGGGTTCCGGCACCGGGTCGGGGACGGCGTCGGTGCTGGTGCTGGTCCGTCCCGAAGAGCTGTCGCTGGATGCGGGTGGCGAGGCTCTGGTGGATCTGGTCGAGTACTACGGCCACGACACCGTCTATGTGACGCGCATCGGACACGAGGTGCTGCGGGCCCGCGTCGGTTCGGCGCCTCGCTTCCGTCGGGGCGACCGGGTCACCCTGCGCTACGTCGGTGCTCCGACCTGCGCCTACCAGCCCCAACCGTGACCGGGCCGCTGGCACGCCTGCCAGTCCACACCAGTGACCGGGGCGCTCGCACGGTGACCGGTCCGCACCGTGAACTGTCCCCCTCACCACGGTGACCAGAGCTGTGACCAGCGCCGATGTCGTGGTGCTGGGTGCGGGTCCCGCAGGCCTGCTGGCCGCGTGGCGGGCAGCGGCCGCGGGCCGCTCGGTGATCGTGGTCGAAGCGGCCTCAGCGGTTGGAGGCATGGCGGCCTCGATCGAGGTCGACGGCATCCGGGTTGATCTGGGCAGCCACCGACTGCATCCCAGCATCGACGACCGCGTCCTCGACGCGCTGGTCGGCGTCCTGGGTGCGGACCTCCAACTGCGGCCGCGCCACGGCCGGTTGCGACTGGCTGGCCGCTGGGCGCGGTTCCCGCTGGTGGCGAGCGACCTGGCTCGTTCCCTTCCTCCCCGGTTCGCGCTGGGTGCGGGGGTCGACGCACTGACGGGACCGCTCAGGCGAGCCGTCACGCCCGGCAGGCGGATGCACCAGGGCAGCTTCTCCGAGCACGTCCGGGCCGGGCTGGGGCCCACCGTGGCCAGGGGGTTCTACGAGCCGTACGTAGCCAAGCTCTGGGGATGCGATCCGGATTCGCTGGACGCCGAGCTGGCTCGCCGACGGGTGGCGGCCCGTTCAGCGACAGGGGTGCTCGCCAAGCTGCGTTCCCCTTCCGGGGGGCCGGGGCGGGTCTTCTACTACCCGCGCCGAGGCTTCGGGCAGCTGAGCGAGGCCCTGGCCGAAGCCGCCGTCGGGGCCGGAGTGGATCTTCGGTTGGGTTCCCGCGTGACGTCGGTGATCGCCCCGGTCGGGATGCCGGGAGGTGACAGCGCGATCCGGGTAGGTACTGCGGGTGGCGACTTCTTCGAAGGCCAGTTGGTGCTGTCGACCCTGCCCCTGGGAGCACTCGCCGGGGCGCTGATCCCCGGCTTGGAGGCCGGGGGGCTCGAAGCGGCAGCCCGCCTGGTCCACCGGGCCATGGTGCTGGTGTACCTCACGCTCGCCGTTCCCCGCCTCACTCCCTTCGACGCCCACTACCTGCCCGATCCCGGCCACGGCGTCACCCGGGTGTCCGAGCCGCGCAACTACCGGGACGATCCCACCGAGCCCGACGACCGCACTGTGCTGTGCGCCGAGCTGCCCTGCTGGGAAGGGGACGAGATCTGGTCGGCTGCTGACGACACCCTGGGCGAGTTGGTGCGAACCGCGCTGGATCACGAGGGTCTGTCGACCGGTGAGCCGGTTTCGGTCACGGTCCGTCGCCTGCCCCGCGTCTACCCGGTGTACCGGTTGGGGTTCACCGCAGACGTGGCCCGGGTCGAGGCGGCGGTGTCGCAACGGCCGGGACTCGTCACCCTGGGACGCCAGGGCTTGTTCGTCGGGGACAACACGCACCACGTCCTGTCCATGGGCTGGGAAGCTGCCAGATGCCTGGGTCCGGGCGGATCCTGGGACCCCCTGCGCTGGGCCGAGGCCCGGGCCCGCTTCGCCGCCCACGTGGTGGAGGACTGAGCGCGCTTTCGTCCATACCTGTGCCGCACCCCTCGGTGCCCCCCGGCCCATGGCCCACGGCCACCGACCCGGGCACCGACCCGGGCACCGACCCCCGCACCGACCCCCGCACCGACCCCCGCACCGACCCCCGGCGCATTCTGTCGGCTGGAAGTGCCCAAAACGGCACACTGGAACCGACGGTTTGAGGTCAAGGCCTGACCGGCGCATTCTGTCGGCTGGAAGTGCCCTATAGGGCACACTGGAACCGACGGTTTGAGGTTGGGGGCGGTTCGGGGGGGAGCATGGAGTGGTGATCGGTCCGTTCGTGGGGGCTTTGGTGGTCGTCTTCGTGGCCGAGCTGGGGGACAAGACCCAGCTCGCCGCCCTGGCGCTGTCCACCCGCTATCCCCCGGCCCGGGTCCTGGCCGGCGTGACCCTGGGGTTCGCCGTGATCACGCTGGTGGGCGTCGCTGTGGGCGGCCTGTTGGCCGAGGCCGTTCCCGCCGACGCTCTCGTTGTGGTGGCGGGGCTGTTGTTCCTGGCCTTCGGGGCGCGGGAGCTGGTCGAGCTCCGGGCGCTGCGGGCGTCGGGGCCGGATGCTCAGCTCCCCGACGCGGAATGCTCCGGCGTCGAGGTGGGAGCAGCGCCACCTGCCGATCGCGGAGGCCGCTCCGCGGTGCTGACCTCGGCCCTGACCATCGGGGTCGCCGAGTTGGGCGACAAGACCCAGCTCACGGCGGCCGCGCTGGCGGCCAACACCAGCGGGCTCGGACTGGTGGGGGTGTGGGCCGGTGCCACCCTGGGCGAGGTGGCGGCCTGCGGGCTGGCCATCGGGACCGGCCACCTGCTCCGCGACCGCCTGGCCCCTCAGGTGCTGGTGGCGCTGGCGGCGGGGGCGTTCATCCTGGCCGGCGTGGCGACCCTGGCCACCCTCGTGTTGTGACCGCTGACCCGCGAACCCCGGTGTTGCCACCACACACGGGCAGTGGTTGGGACGACGTGGCGCAGGTAGGGAACCAGTCGCACGAATGACCGGCCCTGGGTGCGGAACCGGTAGCTGATGGGTACCTCGGTGTACCCGAAGCCCCGGCCCACCAGGTCGACGGTCAGGACCTGGGCGTAGTTGAAGTCGTGGGCGATGTGGGCGCTGGCGGCAGCCTGGGTAGACAAAGCCCGGAAGCCGGACTGGCCATCGCTGACGGCCAGTCCGGTGAGGGCCCGCAGACCGGCGGTGAGAACCCGGTTGCCCACGCGGCGGTGCGGACGCATCGCATGGATCCGCCCGGCGAAGCGAGAGCCGACCACGTAGTGGGCCTGACCCGCCAGGATGGGTGCGACCACAGCCTCGAGCTCTTCTGGGGCATACTCCTCGTCGGCGTCCAGGAACGCCACCGCGGCTGCGCCCCGGGCCACGCCTGCGGCCAACCCCGCTCGCACCGCCGCACCCAGCCCCCGGTTGGAGCCAAGGGACAACACCTCGGCACCAGCCTCACGAGCACGTCGAGCGGTACCGTCGGTGGACCCGTCGTCGACCACCAGAACCGTGACGGGGTGTCCCGCCACCTCCCGTGGCGCCCGGCGCACGACAGCTGCGATAGTCGCCTCCTCGTCGTGAGCAGGAAGGAAGAGCACAACCGGCCCAGAAGTCATGTTAGGGCAGCTTTACATATCCCGATCGGAATCGCTAGCCTGAGATGCATGCTGTTCCCAACATCGCCGGCGCGCCACCGGTCCGGCACCGGCCGGGTCCTGTCGCTGTTCTCTTGGCTCGTCCTCGCGGCAACGATCTCCGGCTCCCTCGCCTCGTGTGGCACGGGCAGCGGCGACCGCCTCACCGTCTACTCCGGTCGCAACGAGGATCTCATCGGAAGCCTTCTGGAACGCTTCGCGGAGGAGTCGGGCATCAGCGTGGACGTCCGCTACGGCGACACCTTGGACCTGGCTCTGCTACTCGACGAGGAGGGTGACGCCAGCCCCGCCGACGTGTTCATCTCCCAGAGCCCCGGCGCCATGGGCGTGCTCGAGGCCGACGGTCGCCTGGCCACCCTGGATTCGGACACGCTCGACCTGGTGGACCCCCGCTACCGCAGTGCCGAGGGCCACTGGGTGGGCCTGTCGGGACGCCAGCGGGTGCTGGTCTACAACCAGGACGAGTTCGATCCCGCCGAACTGCCCGATTCGGTGTTCGACCTCACCGACGCCGCCTACGCCGGGCAGGTGGCCGTGGCACCCAGCAACGCCAGCTTCCAGGACTTCGTCACCGCCATGCGCGCCCAGGTGGGTGACGACGAGACGCTGGCCTGGCTGGAGGCGATGGCTGCCAACGACGCCCCCACCTACGCCAACAACACCGCCATCGTCGAGGCCGTGGGCCGCGGCGAGGTGCCCATGGGACTCGTCAACCACTACTACAACGTGCGGGCCCTGGCCGACGACCCGGACCTGGCCAGCCGCAACCACCTCTTCGCCCCCGACGACGTCGGGGCCCTGGTGCTGGAGACCTCGGCGGCGGTGCTGGCGACCAGCGACCAGGCCGACGATGCCGCCCGGCTGGTCGAGTTCCTGCTCGGGGAGGCATCCCAGGCCCACTTCGCCGAAGAGACCTTCGAGTACCCCCTGGCCGCAGATGTGGCGCCCTCGAGTGTGCTCCCGCCCCTAGAAGGACCAGGCGCCGACGCCGTGACGGTGTCCGACGCCGCAGGTGGGGTTGCCCGGAGCGTAGAACTCATCGAGGAATCCGGTCTCGCCTCCTGAGCCCGGCCGCCGTCCGACCCCGACCATTCCCCCCGACCATTCCCCCCGACCATTCCCCCCGACCGTTCCCTCCGCCTATGGCCGCTGTCACCCACAACGACGACCCCGGCAGCCCCGCCAGCGGTCTCGGGGACAGCACCGGCGGTGTGATGGGCGCCGGGGGGGATGAACCGCACCACCGCCGGGCCCGGCGCAGCAGCCGGGCCCCCCGCAGCCTGGTGGCGGTCGGCCTGGTGGTGGGCACCGTCTTCGCCGGGCCCCTGGCCTACCTGGCCTGGCGGGTCACCACCGGCGAGGACGCCCTGGCCGCGCTGGGCTCGACCGACGTGCGCGGAGCCCTGACCCGCACCCTGGCCCTGGGTCTCAGCGTGGCCACCAGCGCGGCGTTGGTGGGCACGGCCCTGGCCTGGTGCACGACCCGCACCGATCTCCCGGCCAGGCGGCTCTTCGCCGTGCTGGCCCCGCTGCCCCTCGTGTTCCCGTCCTTCGTGGGAGCCATCGCCCTGCGCTCCGCTGTGGCTCCGGGAGGCCTTCTGCCCTCGCTCCTGGCCCCACTGGGGGTGGAGGAAGTACCAGTCATCGACGGCTTCTGGGGCTCGTGGCTGGTGCTGACCCTGTTCACCTACCCACTGGTCCTCCTGCCCGTCGCCGCCCGGCTGCGGGTGCTGCCCCCGTCCCTGGAGGAGAGTGCCCGACTGCTGGGTCGAGGCGCGGGGACGACGTTCACCTCGATCGTGGTACCCCAGATCCGAACCGCCGTGTCCGCCGGCGCGCTGCTGGTGTTCCTCTACGTGCTGTCCGACTTCGGGGTGGTGCAGATCATGCGTACCGACACCCTGACCCGCATCATCTACGAGAACCGCCTGGCCCGACCCGAGACGGCCCAGGCGGCCGCGCTACTGGTGGGTCTGCTGGCAGTGGCAACGGTGGTGATCGAGCGCGGACTGCACCGCCGAGCACCCCTCCGGGGGCCGGCTCGGGGCCACCAAGCGCTCCAAGTCCCCCTGGGTCGCTGGCGCTGGCCGGCACTGGGGGCGATCGTCGTGTTCTTCGCCAACGCGCTGGCCGGTCCGCTGCTCTCGTTGGGTCACTGGGTGCGTCGCGACCTGGCCGACGATCCCGCTGCATTGTCGACGCTGGGCACCTGGATGGGTGACCTGACCGCCCCGGCGACCAACACCGCTCTGGCCGGGATCGTGGCCGCCGCGGTGGCCCTGGCGCTGGTGTTGCCCGTGGCCTACCTCACCGCCCGGTTCGGAAACCGGTCCGGTCGGGTGGCCGACGCCCTGGTCACCGCGGGCTACGCCCTGCCCGGCATCGCCATTGCCCTGGCACTGGTCTTCTGGACCCTCAACGTGCCCGGCCTCGACGCGCTCTACCAGACCTTCGTGGTGCTCGTAGCCGCATACGTGGTGCACTTCGGCGCCCAGGCCATGGGAGCCGCCCAGGTGGCGGTGGCCGCGGTGCCCACCAACCTGGACGAGGCCGGGCGCCTGCTGGGGGCCCGGCGCCTGCGCCGGGTGATGACCGTCGACCTGCCACTCATGCGGGGCGGGCTGGTGGCCGGCGGGGGCCTGGTCATGCTGTCGGTCATGAAAGAGCTGCCGGCCACGCTCCTGCTGGCCCCAACCGGTTTCGACACGTTGGCCACCGAGATCTGGCAGGCCCAGGAATTCCACTCCTTCGCCCGGATGGGGTTGGCGTCGCTGGTGCTGGTGGCCGTCAGCGGGGTGCTCACCTGGCTCTTGGTGGTGCGCCGTGCCGACGCCTTGGACTGACCCGCTCCCCTCTTCTTCGACCGATGCCCCTCCCCTTCTTCGACCGATGCCCCTCCCGTTCTTTGACCGCTTTCGAGCGATAATCGCTCAGTATCGGTCAAAGAAGCAGATTGGGGGGCGGTAGTGGCCTCGCGGGCCCGCTCGGAGGATCGGTGGGGGCTGGGGCGGGTCATGGCCATCGTCGGACTGGTGGTCACCCTCTGGGCCGCGGTGGGGATCCCGGCGCGGGCCACCTACGGTGCCCGTACCACCGCGGACGAGCCCCAGTACCTGCTCACCGCCCTCTCACTGGCCGAGGACGGTGACCTCGACATCGCCGACGAGATCGACGACCGGCGCTTCGAACCCTTCCACGAGATCAGCCTCAACCCCCAGACCGAACCCCTCGCCGGCGGCCGGGAGATCAGCCCCCACGACCCGGGTCTACCCCTCCTGCTGGCCCCGGCCATGGCCCTGCCCGACGAGCTCGGCTGGCGGGCGGCCAAGGCCACCCTGGCGCTTCTGGCCGGCGCGCTGGCCGCTTCCCTGGTGTGGGTGGCCGCCCGCCGCTTCGGCGTCGCCCCAGCCACCGCCGGATGGGTGGTGCTGGCTTTCGCCGCCAGCCCGCCGCTGGTGGCCTACGGCACCCAGGTCTACCCCGAGCTGCCCGCCGCGCTGGCCGTGACCGCCGCGGTGGGGTTGGCCACCAGCCGGCTGGCGCCCCACCACCTGGCCGGGCTGGTCCTCACGCTCAGCGGGCTGGTCTGGCTGGGGGTCAAGTACGCGCCCGTCAGCGCGGCCCTGGCGGTCGTCGTGGCGGCCCGGCTCTGGTCCGAGCAGCGCCGCCGCGCGCTGGGATGGACCGTGGTGGCCCTGGTGGGTTCGGGTCTCGCGTACCTCGTCGCCCACCGGCTCTGGTACGGGGGGTGGACGGTCTACGCCACCGGCGACCACTTCACCGCAACCGGAGAGCTGTCGGTGGTGGGCACCGACCCGAACTACCTGGGACGCACCCGCCGAGTGGTCGGCCTGCTGGTGGACCGCCACTTCGGGCTGGTGGCGTGGGCGCCGGTGTTCCTGATCGTCCCCGTGGCCTTCGGGGACCTGCTGCGGCGCCGGCCCCAGGGATGGCCGGTGCTGGTCGCCCCCCTCGCCGCCGGTTGGGCCACGGCCACCTGGGTGGCGCTCACCATGCACGGCTGGTGGTGGCCCGGTCGCCAGGTCGTTGTCGTCGTTCCCTGCGCGGTGCTGGCCGTGGCCTTGACGGCGGGGCGCCGGCCCCGGGCGGTCGCGGTCGTCGTGGCCCTCGGGGTGGCCGGGATGGCGTTGTGGGGACAGAACCTGGCCCAGGTCCTGGGAGGCGAGCGCACCCTGGTCGTCGACGTGGCCGACCCGGCCGGTTCGGTGGCCCGGCAGTGGCGGGCCCTGCTGCCCGAGGGCCTGCGGGCCGGGCCGCGCGACGACTGGCTCGCGGCCCTGTGGGCCCTGGGCGTGGTTACCCTGGCGGCGCTCGGTTGGAACCGAGCCGACACTGCCGGTGACCGCCCAACTTCACCTGTCGGGAGGGCCGGCCGGGGAGTCGGCCGCGGAGCCTGACGAAGGGAGGATGAGCCGATGGCGGTCCGACGAGGAGCTGGCGTGCTGCTCGTGGCCATCCTGGTGCTCGCCGCCTGTGGCGGGGAGGCCGACCGGGCCCGCGACGCCGAGGTCGAGACGGACGGCCGGATCGGCCCCGGCGCTGCCGGGGATGGAGCCCTGGCGCCGTGGTGTGACGATCTCGACCCGCTCGGTCCCGTCGCAAACGGCAACCTCATCGGCACCGAGAACGCCGACGAGGTGGTGCTCGACATCGTCAGGGGCTACCTCGACGAGCACGCCGACACGTTCGCCGGCGACTGGATCGACCGTGAGCACGGCGGCACCTACGTCGTGGCCTTCACCGCCGAACCCGACGTGCATCTCCGGGCGATCCTGGACCTGTCACTCGACCCGGGGACAGCAGATCCCGAACCCGTCGAAACGGTCGAACCCGTCGACACGGGGGGAGTGACGACCGTGGCCGGCGAGCCCCTGCCCCCACCCGAGCCTCCCATGACCGACGCACCGGCGCCCGGCGGGGCTGCCGAGCGGACCGGAACCGTCGGCGACTCCGACACCGTGATCTCCGCGGTGCCCGCCCGGTACACCCGGGTTGAGCTCGAAGTCCTCCAGGACGAGGCCATGGACCGGTTGGCCGACTCCGGTCTCGACGTGTTCGGCGTCGGTCAGGACGTGCGGCACAACCGGATCTCCCTTGACATCGCCGACGCCGACGACGCCCGCCGGTTGGTGGGCGAGCGCTTCGACGCCGATGCCGTCTGCGTCAGCGGCAGCGCGGCCGACGTGGTCCCACCCACGATCGATCCGTCGGCGCCGCCGACGCTCCTGCCCCCGGAGGGCGCGGACCCGCTGGTGTCCTGCGGCGGCGACGCCGCCTTCCCGCGCTCGGCCCTGGATCATCCCTTCGGCTTCGAGACCGGTGACCATCCGCTCGTACCGGTGCTGCTCGAGCACCTCAGCGGTGAGTTCGCGTCCTACGCCGAGGCGTCGTGGCGCCTGCTGCACGAGGACGACCGCGGCGCCCTGCTGGAGGCGGACGATCCTGCCGGCACCGTGGCCTTCGAGTGGACGGGGGAGCGGTGGATCTGGTCCGGCTTCTCGAGTGGGGCGTGCGACCCCGGGGTGGTCCTCCCCCCTGGTCTCGGCGAGGCCAGCTGGGTGCTCGATCCTGCGGCTGACCCGCCCGGACCCGACAGCCGCTCCGTGGCCGTGCTGGTCAGCGAGCTCGACTGCACCGGTGGGAGCGAGATCGGCGAGCGCCTGGTGGGTCCCGAGGTGTCCGAGTCCGAGGACCAGGTGGTGATCGCCTTCGCCGTCGTCCCCCTCGAGGGCGGCGCGTTCACCTGCCCGAGCAACCCCCCGCGCTCGGTCACCGTCGAGTTGTCCGCCCCGCTGGGCGACCGCGTGCTGGCTGACGGCCGGTGGGCACCGCCGCGACCGGTGCGCTGAAACTCGCCGTTCCGGCCGTGCCCCTGGGGCCGTTCCGGCCGTGCCCCTGGGGCCGTTCCGGCCGTGCCCCTGGGGCCGTTCCGGCCGTGCCCCGTAGGCTCGCCGGGTGGCCGCGACGAACCGCCTGCTGACCCCCCGCTTCCTGCTCGTGGTCGTCGTGGGCCTGGCCTACTTCATGGCCCTGGGGATGTTGTTGCCCGTGGTCCCCCAGTTCGTCGACGGCGAGTTGGGTGGGGACAGCGTGGCGGTGGGCGTGGGGGTGGGGGCCTTCGCCGTGGGTGCCGTCGCCCTGCGACCCTTCGCCGGCCGGGTCGGTGACCACCTGGGGCGGCGGGTGCTGATCATCGGCGGTGCCCTCATCGTGGGGGTATCGGTCCTGGGCTACCACCTCGCGCTCTCGGTGGCCGCCCTGATCCCGGCCCGGGTGCTGGGCGGGATCGGCGAGGCCGCCTTCTTCGTAGGCGCCGGCACCATGATCACCGACCTCGCCCCCGAGGAGCGTCGCGGCGAGGCCATCAGCTACTGGTCGGTGGCCGTCTACGGGGGGCTGGCCTTCGGTCCGCTGGTCGGCGAGGCCCTGCTGGGGGCGGACCAGGACTACGCACGGGTCTGGAACGTGGCCGCCGCCCTCGCCCTGGGCTCGGCGCTGCTGGCCCTGGGCTCGCGCGAGTCGATCAGTGCCGCGGCCCGCGCCGCCGCCGGGTCCCGACCCCGGGACCAACGGCCACCGCTTCTGCACCGGGCCTCGCTGGCCCCGGGGGTCGTGCTGTTCCTGGGCCTCATCTCCCTTGCTGCCCTCGCCGGCTTCGTGCCTCTCTACGTACGCGACATCGGTGTGGAGGACTCCCGTCACGTGTTCCTCACCTACGGCGGGGTGGTGCTGGCGGTGCGCATCTTCGGGGCCCGCCTGCCCGACCGCATCGGGGCCCACCGCGCCGGGACCCTGGCCACCGCCGGGGTGGCGGCGGGCATGGTGGTCATGGCGGTGGTGGCCACCCCGGTCGGGCTCTACGCCGGCACGGTGCTCTTCGCCCTCGGCATGTCGTTGCTGTACCCGTCCATGCTGATGCTGGCCCTCACCGGTGTGCCCGAGACCGAGCGCGGTTCGTCGGTGGGTACGGTCAGCACCTTCTTCGATCTCTCCCAAGGGGTGGGAGCGGTCCTGCTGGGTGGAGTGGTCGCCTTGGGGGGCTACCGCGGCGCCTTCGTGGCCAGCGCGGCCGCGGCCCTCGTGGGGTTGGCGTTGTTGCGGGCGGGCATCGATCCCCGGGTCCGCCTTCCCGCCGACCACAGTGCCGGGCGGGCGGCCACCGAGTACCTAGAACCCGACCCGCCGTGAACCCGACCCGCCGTGAACCCGACCCGCCGTGACGCTCAGACCCGCAGTCGCGCTCAGACCTCGGTGACCAGGATGCGGGTGGAGGCGAACTCGCCGATGCCCACATGACGCCCGTCTACCTCCACGGTCACGGTGCCGTCGGGGGAGACGGCGGTGATGGTGCCCTGGTGGCCGGGTTGCAGCGAGGAGGACTCGAGGAAGTCGAGCAGGCCCGGGGTGAACTCGAGCTCTTCGGGGATGCGACGCACCGTGAACCCCTGGCCGGTACCCAGCTCGGCGAGGGGCTGGATGTCGTCGGGCACTGCATAGGCCGAGCCGGGGATGGGGTTGCCGTGGGGGCAGGTGGTGGGATCGCCCAACAGGCGCACCATGGCCGCCTCGACCTTCTCGGAGATGACGTGCTCCCACTTGCCGGCCTCACCGTGGGCCTCGGCCCAGGACAGCCCCAGCACGTCGGTGAGGAACCGCTCGGCCAGGCGGTGCCGCCGGACCACCCGTTCGGCCAACGCCTGGCCGTCGCGGGTGAGGGTGATCCGACCGTCGATGGTGACCAGCCCCTCGTGCTCGAGGCGGCGGATCATCTCGGACACCGCCGGCCGTGACACTTCGAGGCGCTCGGCGATGCGGGCCTGGATCACCTCGACGTCGTCCTCGGCCAGCTCGTAGATGGTCTCGCAGTACTGCTCGAACGCCGGGTGGAACTCGGGGGTCTGGTACGCGGCCACCCTTGCAGGATAGGTGGACATCGGGCGTTGGTGACCCCACTCGGTTGTTGACAGCTGCCCTAGCCTTGGATGTAAGGTCCCCCTAATATCCAGCCCGGATCGCTAGTGGGTTCCGAAGGAGCGGAAATGCGACGTGCACTGGCAATGCTGGCCATCGGGAGCCTGGTGGCCCTGACCGGTTGCAGCAACGAGGACGACGGCGCCGACGTGCGCAACATCGGTGAAGAGGAAGGAGGGTCGGGATCGGATTCCGGGTCGGGCTCGGCCTCGGGATCCACCTCGGGTTCGGCGGCGGCCTGCACCCCTGTCGGTGATCCATCCACCGCCGACATGACCATCGACGTCGAGCTCGACGAATGGTCCATCACCGCCCCCGCCAGCGTGTCGGCCGGGACCGTACACCTGGCGACGGCCAACACGGGGGGCGAACCCCACGAGATGGTCGTGGTCCAGGCCGACAGCATCGAGGCGCTGCCGGCTGTCGAGGGCGAGGGTGTCGACGAGGCGCAGTTGCCCAAGGGCACCCTACTGGGTGAGATCGAGGCCTTCCCTGCCGGTGAGACCTGTGACGGCGTGTTCGACCTGACTCCCGGCACCTACGTGCTGTTCTGCAACATCGTCGAGGAGGAGGGCGGCGAGATCGAAGACCACTTCGCCCTCGGGATGGCCACCACCCTCACCGTCGGAGGCTGATCCTCCCGGCCGGCGGGGACCTGCCACCAGGCCGGAATTCGCCGGCCCGCACCTCTTCCTGTCGGGTCGGTACGCTCGCACGGTGGCGCCCGACCCCCACCCTGCCCTGGCTCCCTTCTCACCGGCGGTTCGGGCCTGGTTCTCCACCAACTTCGCCGGGCCGACACCGGTCCAGGCCCGGGGGTGGCCGGCCATCGCGTCCGGTGCTCACGCCCTGTTGCTGGCCCCCACCGGTTCGGGCAAGACGTTGGCCGCGTTCCTGTGGGGCATCGACCGCCTGGCAACCCAGGCTCCCACCGACGCTCGGGGTGACGGCACCGCCCACACGCGGTTGGTGTACGTGTCTCCCCTACGGGCCCTGGCCGTGGACGTCGAGAAGAACCTGCGGGCCCCACTGGTGGGGATCGCCCACGCCGCCGCCCGCCTCGGCCAGCCCGTCAACCTGCCCAGCGTGGGCCTGCGCACCGGAGACACGTCGCCCTCCGAGCGGCGCCGCCTGGTGAGACACCCGCCCGACATCCTCATCACCACGCCCGAGTCGCTCTACCTCATGCTCACCTCGGCGGCGCGAGACACCCTCGCCGGGGTCGAGACCGTGATCGTCGACGAGATCCATGCCGTCGCGGCCACCAAGCGCGGCTCGCACCTGGCCCTCACCCTCGAACGACTGGCCGCACGACACGAAGAGGCGGGCACCCAGGCCTTCCAACGCATCGGGCTGTCGGCCACACAGCGCCCTCTCGACGAGATCGCCCGCTTCCTCGGTGGCTTCGATCTCGCCACCGACACGCCGGAGGCGGCGCCCGTCCCCCGGCCGGTCACGATCATCGATGCCGGAGTCCGCAAGACCCTCGACGTCGAAGTGGTCGTCCCCGTCGACGACATGGGGGCCCTGGGTGAGAGTGTCGAGAGCCATCCGACCGGCCCCGCGACCGGCCACGAGACGGGCCCGATGCAGCGCAGCATCTGGCCGGCGATCCACCCCCGCCTGCTGGAGCTCATCGAGGCGCACCGCTCCACCATCGTGTTCACCAACGCCCGGCGCCTGACCGAACGTCTGGCGGCCCGGATGAACGAACTGGCCACGGAGAACGCCTCCGGAACGGCGGACAGAACGGCGGACGGGACCGCTGAAGGGACGGTGAACGGGACGGCGGACCCGCCCAGTCTTGACCTGGTCAAGGCCCACCACGGCAGCCTGTCCCGGGAACGCCGGCTGGCCATCGAGGACGACCTCAAGGCCGGACGCCTCCGGGGCCTGGTGGCCACCTCATCGCTGGAGTTGGGCATCGACATGGGGACCGTCGACCTGGTGGTCCTCGTCGAGTCACCCGGTTCGGTCGCACGCGGCCTCCAACGGGTGGGTCGTGCCGGCCACCAGGTGGGTGAGGCGAGCCGGGCCAAGATCTTCCCCAAGCACCGAGCCGACCTGCTCGAGGCCGCGGTGGTGGTGTCCCGCATGCACGCCGGACTGGTCGAGGAGACCCACTACCCCCGCAACCCACTCGACGTCCTGGCCCAACAGATCGTGGCCATGGTGGCCCTCGACGAGTGGACCGTCGAACACCTGGCCACCGTCGTCCGGCGCGCCGCTCCCTTCTCCGATCTGGGCGACGACGTCTTCGCGGCGGTGCTCGACATGCTCGCCGGCCGCTACCCCTCCGAAGCCTTCGCCGAGCTACGGCCCCGGGTGGTGTGGGACCGGGTGACAGGTGTCGTACGCGGACGGGCCGGCAGCCAACGCCTGGCGGTGACCAGCGGAGGCACGATCCCCGACCGGGGCCTGTTCGGCGTGTTCCTGCCCGACGGCACGCGGGTGGGAGAGCTCGATGAGGAGATGGTCTACGAGAGCCGGGTCGGTGAGTCGTTCCGGCTGGGGGCGTCCACGTGGCGGATCGAAGACATCACCTTCGAGCGGGTGGTGGTGACACCCGCACCCGGCCAGCCGGCCAAGATGCCCTTCTGGCACGGCGACCGGCCCGGCCGACCCCTCGAGCTGGGCCGGGCACTGGGCGCCTTCGTGCGTGAGGTGCGGGCCCTTCCCCCCGACGAGGCCCGGGCGCGACTCACAGACCTCCACGGCTGTGACGAGCGGGCCGCCACCAACCTGTTGGCCTTCCTCGACGAGCAGGCCGAGGCCACCGGGGTCGTGCCCGACGACCGGACGATCATCGTCGAGCAGTTCCGCGACGAGATCGGCGATTGGCGTGTCTGCGTTCTCACCCCCTTCGGCGCGCGCGTACATGCCCCCTGGGCAATGGCCCTGCGGGCCCGGCTGGCCGACGAGTGGGGCACCGACGTCGACCTGTTGTGGAGCGACGACGGCATCGTCGTGCGGCTGCCCGAGGTTGTCGACGAGCTGGCCCCCGACGCCCTGGCGATCGACCCTGACCAGCTCTGGGACCTGGTCGTCACCCATCTCCCCCAGAGCGCCCTGTTCGCCTCTGTGTTCCGCGAGTGCGCGGCTCGCTCGCTGCTGCTCCCCCGCCGCCGCCCCGACCGGCGCACCCCGTTGTGGCAGCAACGCCAGCGGGCCGCCGACCTGTTGGGAGTGGCCGCCCATCACCCCGACTTCCCGATCTTGTTGGAGGCGACCCGCGAGTGCTGCCACGAGCACTTCGACCTGCCCGCCCTGCGCCAGGTGCTGACCGACATCTCCGCCCGGCGGGTGCGGCTGGTGCCGGTGCGCACCGAACGGGCGTCGCCCATGGCCCAGTCCCTGGTGTTCGGCTGGATAGCGGTGGCCATGTACGAGGGGGACACGCCTCTGGCCGAACGCCGTGCCGCCGCGCTGGCCCTCGACCGCGACCTGCTGCGGGAGTTGCTGGGATCCGAGGAGCTGCGCGAGCTGTTGGACCCAACGGTGCTGGACAGCGTGGAGCGCGAGCTCCAGTGCCTGAGCCCGGGACGCCGGGCTCGTGATCCCGACGAACTGCACGACCTCCTCCGTCGCCTCGGGCCACTCGACGAGGCATCCCTGATCGCCCGTACCGAGCTCACGCCCGCTGCTGACCTCCCTGGGAACGCCGGGCCGGGTGACACCACCCCGGGTGACGGCGAGCCGGGTGACGCCGTGCTGCATCACCTCGGCCGGGCGAAGCTGGCCCGCTGGCTGGACCAGCTCCGCGAGGAGCATCGGGTCATCTCCCACGGCGACGGGGCGGGGCGGCGCTGGGCGGCCGCCGAGGACGCGGGCCGCCTCCGTGACGCGTTGGGTGTGGCCGTGGAGGTGGGCCTGCCCTCGGCCTACACAGAGCCGGTACCCGCCCCCGTCGACGACCTGGTGAGCCGCTACGCCCGCACCCACGGTCCCTTCCTCGACCACGAGGTCGTGGAGGCCACGGGTCTGGGTCCAGAACAGGTCAACTCCGCCCTGGCGCGCCTCGAGAAGTCCGGGGAGTTGGTACACGGCGAGTTCCGTCCCGACGGTTCACGCAGGGAATGGTGCGAACGCGACGTGCTGCGCCAGTTGCGGCGCCGGTCGCTGGCCGCGCTGCGCCGGGAAGTCGAGCCCGTCGAGGTCGACGTGCTGGGACGCTTCCTGCCGGCGTGGCAGGGAGTGGGAGAGCGCAGGCGGGGTCCTGACGCTCTCGCCGAGGCCCTCGGGGTTCTGGCCGGCGCGGCGGTGACCGCCAGCGCGCTGGAAGCCGACGTGCTGGCCGCCCGGGTCGCCGGCTACCGGCCCGGTGACCTGGACGAGCTCTGCGCCGCCGGGGATTTGGTCTGGGTGGGTGCCGGAGGCCTGGGGGCGCGCGACGGAAGGCTGCGCCTGGTGTTCCGCGATCAGCTCGACCTGCTGGTTCCCGACGACCACACGGAGGGTTCCCACCTGCCCGGCGACGGGATCCACCGGGTGCTGCGCGAACACCTCGGACTGCGGGGGGCCTCGTTCTGGCCCGAGCTGGTGGCGGCCTCGGCGGAAGCCGGCCTGGGCTACGGCGAAGGGGAGGTGCTGGCCGCGCTGTGGGACCTCGTGTGGGCGGGCGAGGTCACCAACGACACCCTGGCACCCCTGCGCGCCGTGCTGGGCGGTTCCGGACCGGGTGCCGCAGGCCGTGCCCGTACCGAACACCGGGGAACCGGAGATCGCCGGGGAACCGGGGGGCGGCGGGGAGCCGGGGGGCGGCGAACTCCGGGGAACAGGCCCCGTCCAGGCCGCCTGCGGGCCTCGGGCCCCCCGGCGGGGGCCGGGCGCTGGTCGCTGGTGACCTCGCTTCGGGGGGCTCCGCCCGCCACGACCGACGTGGCCCTGGCCCGGGTCACCCAGCTGCTCGAGCGCCACGGGATCCTCACCCGGGAGGCAGTGCTGGCCGAGGGGGTGGAGGGAGGGTTCGCCGCCCTGTACCCGGTCCTGTCGGTCATGGAGGACAGGGGCCAGGTGCGTCGGGGCTACTTCGTGGCCGGCCTGGGGGCTGCCCAGTTCGCCCTTCCCGGGGCGGTCGAACGCCTGCGCTCGGCCCGCACCCCCGAGCCGGACGGGCCCCCCGTGGTGCTGGCCGCCACCGACCCCGCCCAGCCCTACGGTGCTGCGCTCGCCTGGCCCGGAAGCGACGGGCGCCCGGCCCGGGCCGCAGGGTCCTGGGTCGTGCTCGGCGACGGGCGACCTCTGCTGGTGGTGGAGCGCGGGGGCCGGGGGCTGGTGACCTTCCACGACACCGCAGGTGACCCGCGGGGGGTCGAGGGCCTGGTAGCGCTGGTCAAGGACGGACGGATCCGCTCCCTGACCGTGAGCCGTGTCGACGGACAGCCCGCCGCAAGTCATCCGGTGGCCACCTCGCTTCGGGCCGCGGGGTTCCAGGACGGCTACCGCGGGCTGGTCCTACGATCCTGACCGGGAGCCGGGCCGACACTCCCCTCCCTGCGCCTGGGCCGTCACCCCCACGGACAACTCGCGTGCAGCCGCTGGACCGACGTGGTCTGCTGGTCGGATGCAGGGATACGGGCCGGCCACCTACGGCGACGCCGTCGCCGACCACTACGACGAGCACGACCACGATGTCGTTCTGCCCACCGGTGACGTGGCGGCCGCGGTGGCCTGCCTGGCCGAACAGGCCCGGGCGGGGGGGGGTGGACCGGTCCTGGAGCTGGGTGTGGGAACGGGTCGCATCGCCATCCCGCTGGCCGCCACCGGCCTCGAGGTACACGGCGTCGACGCGTCGACGGCGATGCTGGCCCGCCTGGAGGACAAGCTCGCCCGCCTGCCGGCCAACCCAGGCGGCCAGCCGGCCGAGCCGGGAGGCGGGTCGGTCGTGGGCATCGAGAGCGACTTCTCGTCCCTCGGCGAGGGCCCACCCATGGGATTGGTCTACGTGGTGTTCAACACGTTCTTCGCCCTGGCCGACCAGGACGCGCAGGTGGCCTGCCTTGCCTCGGTGGCCCGGCGCCTGCGGCCCGGCGGCCGCTTCGTCATCGAGGCCTTCGTGCCGGATCCGACGCGCTTCGATCGAGGGCAGCGGGTGGCGGTCACCAGCGTCGAGATCGACCAGGTCCGCCTCGACGTGACCCGCCACGACGCCGCCGCCCAGCGGGTGGAGGGCCACCACGTGACCATCACCGAGACCGGGACCGACCTGGTGCCCTTCGTGCTGCGCTACGTGTGGCCCTCCGAACTCGATCTGATGGCCCGCCTGGCCGGGCTGACTCGCGTCGGGCGCTGGTCCACCTGGGACGGAGCGCCCTTCGATTCCACCAGCGGGGCCCACGTCTCGGTGTACCAGCGCCCGAACCTCGGGTGACGCCGATTCCCAGGGGAGGGGCAGGGGGAGACGGGCGGGCCGCACATGAGCCGTATTGGCTAGAGTTCCGACCCGGTTCCAGGAACAAGTGGAGGTGGTAGCGACATGTCGACACCAAGCCGGATCAATCGCAAGCGACTGGTGGCAGTGCTGGCTGTCTTCGGGGCACTGAGCGCGGCAGTCGCCGTGCTTCCCGCCAGCGCCACCCTCACCCTCCTCCAGCCCGACATCTCGGTGCCGGCCACCTTCGTGGGCCGGGGCGGGGTCTCCACCGACGGGCTCGGCCAGCTCGAGCCCGGCGGCACGATCCAGGCCGAGGTGCCCGCCGGCTCCACAGTCGAGCAGGCCTACCTCTACGGCACCTACTACGTCGACGCCCCCGCCGGGGCCGACCTGGTCGTCACCGTCGACACCACCGACGTCGCCCTCACCTTGCTCGGTCCCGATCCCACGAACTACCTGGCCACGGCCCGAGCCGACGTCACCGATCTGGTGGCCGCCAAGGTGGGCAGCGGTGGTGGCATCACCGACTTCACCATCAACAGCGACCCCAGCGCCCTCGACGGCGTGGCCCTGGTGGTCATCTATTCCAACCCCGGTCTGCCCTTCACGACCGTGGCGGTGGCCGACGGCGAGAGCACCCAGTCCGGCGACTCCTTCAGCTTCGACTTCGCCACGCCCCTCGAGCCCGACCGCCCCGGGTTCACCGCAACCCTCGCCCTCGGGTCCGGCTACTCCTACCAGAATGGCCTTGCCGGTTCGGTCTGCGGCGGCGAGCAGTACTCCATCGTGACCGTGAACGGTGATCCGTTGACATCGTGTGCGGGCAACTTCGACGACGGTGACGCCGCCGACGGCGCCCTGATCACGGTGGGGGGCGTGGGTGACTCCACCGACAACCCCGCCGACCCGCTGGCCACCGACTCGGGTACCGACGACGAGCTGTACAACCTGGTGCCCTTCCTCACCGAGGGAGACACCGAGATCGAGTTCACGACCTCCAACCCGTCCGGTGACGACAACCTCTTCCTGGCGGTCCTTCAGATCAGCCAGGCGGTGGGCGATCCGGTGGAGCCTCCCGAGGCCGTCGACGACACGGCCGAGACCGAGTTCGAGACGGCGATCACCATCGACGTGCTCGCCAACGACACCGATCCCGACGACGTGATCGATCCGACCACCTTGTCGGTGGTCACCGATCCCGCAGACGGTCTCGCCGAGGTCATCGACGGCGAGATCGTGTACACACCCGACGACGGCTTCGAAGGTGTCGACACCTTCGACTACGAGATCTGCGGAGTCGACTTCACCGTGTGCACCCAGGCCACCGTCACAGTCACGGTGCAGGGCCCCCCGCCCGCACCGCCCGCCACACCCACTCCCGCTGAGCCCACCTTCACGGGCTGAACCCGCCCGGCCGGCGATCAGCGCTGGTCGGCCAGCCAGGTGTCACCGGAGGCATACTCCTGGCGCAGCTGCTCGCGCGGGGCCGGCGGCCCAGGTGGCGATCCGTCCGCCCAACAGGGGCACTTTGATGTCGACCTGGACACGGACCTGATGGTGGGTCTGGTTGCCCTCGCCCTGAAGGTCGGCGTTGATGGTCGTGGTCACGGGGGCACCATCGACCTCACCGTGCTGGGTGCAGGTGGCCGATTCCTCGGCGGTGCGGCGCCAGATCTCGGTGGTGGTCAAGGTGTTGGTGGGTCGAAGGACCTTGGCCGCGAACCCGGGGAGCTCGACGTCGACGAGACGACGGATCACCAGGCGGAACCCGTCTTCGCTGCCGGTGGACTCGAGCACTTCGATGTCGCGGTGGCCCATCGCCTCGTACTTGGCCACATGCGAGGCCGGGTCGCGCAACATCGACCAGACGGTCTCGAAGGGTGCGGCGAAGCTGTGGTGGCCGGTGAAGTCCATCGTCGGGTCCTCTGTTCTCCTCCCAGCCTCGCGCACCCCGCACCCCCACGAACCGTCGGGCTCCCCCAAGACCGTCGGGGCCCACGCAAACCGTCGGTTCCAGTGTGCCCTTTCGGGCACCTACAGCCGACAGAATGAGCGGGTACGCAAACCGTCGGTTCCAGTGTGCCCTTTCGGGCACCTACAGCCGACAGAATGAGCGGGTACGCAAACCGTCGGTTCCAGTGTGCCCTTTCGGGCACCTACAGCCGACAGAATGAGCGGACGGGTAAGGAGCGGACGGGCCGCAACCGCCCCTTCGCCGACGGGGTCGAGTTGGCTACCCGCACCGTGGTGTGGGCTGCGGAAGTCAGGGCCGGGGCTTTGGCTGAGGTGTTGGGCGTCCCGACCGGTCGCGGCGGGCGACTGGTGGTGGCCCCCGATCTGTCGCTGCCCGACCATCCCGAAGCCTTCGGCACCCGTTGCCTGGCGGACATCTCTGCCCGGCCCGATGACTGCCCCGGCCTGGTTGGCCTGGCTGGGTCTGCACCTCATGACGTTGATGGGGATGCGCAACCGGGTCTCGGTGCTGGTCAACTGGTCGTGGAACTACCTGACCTGGGACCGGGGCCCTCGTCTCATCTTCGGCGGGGCGCCGACCGGCTCTACGCTGCCCGAGGCCAACCCCGCCGATCCTGGAGGACCGATGCCCGACTCCGAAGCCATCCGCTCGCTCGTGGACCGATACGTGGAGACCTTCTCGACGGCCGACCGCGTGGCCTGGCTCGACCTGTGGGCTGAAGAAGCGACCATGGAGGACCCGGTCGGTTCACCGCTTCTCACCACTCGCGATGAGCGGGGCGCCTTCTTCGACGAGAGCCACGCCATGGTGGAACGGCTCCGGTTGGTCCGCACGGGGCCGGTGAGGGTGAGCGGTGCCGAGGCCGCCTTCCCCATGCAGGCCCGACCCGTCCTGGGGGGCGAGGAGTTCTGCGTGGACATCATCGACGTAATGTCGTTCACCGAGGCCGAGGGTCAGGCGCGCATCGCCACCATGCGCGCCTTCTGGGACCCGACGGCGCTGCGCCCAGCAGAGGACTGAACAGCTCGGTCAGTCTTCGACGCCAGCACCGGTCGCAGCACCGGTCACAGCACCGGTCACAGCACCGGCGGTGGCAGCGTCGTGGGCGGCCAGCACCCGGAGGGCCTCGGTGGCTCGTTGGTACTTGCCCACGGCGTAGCCGACGTGCAGGTTCACGAGGCGTTCGGTGACGTCGTGGTCGTCGGCGATGGCCCGGGGGGTCTCACCGTCGGCCAGGCGCTGGAGAACCTCGCGCTCGGTCTCAGTCAGCACCACGAAGCGCCGCACCCTGGGCTCGAGACCCGAGATGGCCTCGAGGAGCAGGGCCGCCCAGTCGGGTGTGAGGACCGCCTCGTCCCGGGCGATGCCCAGGACGGCCTTGGTGATCTCGCTCCCCCCAGAGGGCAGCGTGCCCCGTGCCCCGAGACCCAGCGCGGGGAACTCCTCCGGCCCCGGATCGAGCACCAGCACCGCCACCGCCGGAGCCACCTCCTCCAGCTCGGCTACCAGCTCCTGCAGTCCTTCGGTGGGAGCGGCCGCCACCACGTCGGGCAGCTGCTCGATCACCAGGGGCACGATCTCGTCGGGATCTCCTCCGGACAGGACCACGTCGATGCGTGGCGAGCGGGCCAGCTTGCGCTCCAGCAGGGCGCGGCGGCTGGCATCGGGCTGCACGAGGGCGACGGTCACAGAAGGCCCCCCCGGCTGCCCTTCTGCCGTGCCTTCTGCCGTGCCTTCTGCGGAGCCGACCGAGCCGTCTCCCTCTTGCACCTCCGGCGTCTGGTCTCCGTCGAGCGGGTCTCCCACGGCCAGCAGGCTAGCGGCGCTACTCGAAGGCGATGGCCCGCAGCACGTTGATCCGGGTGGCGCGCAGCGCAGGGAACACGGCGGCCACCACTCCCAGCAGTGCCGAGAGCACGAGGACGATCACGAGGCTCGTCCACGGCACGTCTATCACCGAGACGAAGTCGTCGGGGAGAGCTGTGGAGGTGGCCACCCCGAAGCCCAGCCCGATGGTCACGCCGAGCACGGCTCCGAACACGGCCACCACGATGGCCTCGACGGTGATCATGGCCCACACCTGCCCGCGTGTCTCGCCGATGGCCCGCAACAGGCCAAGCTCACGGGTGCGCTCGAACACCGACAGCAGAAGCGTGTTGATGATGCCGATGGCGGCGATGACGATGGCGAAGCCCAGGAACACGTTGACCACCACGAGCACGGTGTCCAGCTGGGATTCGAGGGACTCCTGGTACTCCTGGCGGTCCCGGGCCTCGAGTTGGGGATAGGAGTCGATGACCTCCTCGATGGCGGCCCGGGCATCCTCGGGATCGATGCCCTCGGCGGTGGTGGCCGCCAGGAAGTAGTCGAGGCGTTCGGTGAAGTTCCCTTCATAGGTGCCCATGTCGATGACCCAGTTGCCCAGCACGCTGGTCTCGTCGAACACGGCCAGCACGGGCAGCACGACCCGACCCGTCTCGTTGAAGATGACTTCGACCTCGTCACCCGCTGACAGCCCCAGGTCGCCAGCGGGATCGGTGCCGACCAGCAGCCCCGGGGTATCGGGAGGGACGCCACCGTCGGTGATGTCGAGACGGTACATGTCCTCGATGGTCGCGTAGTCGACGGCATTGAACAGCTTGGTGCTGCCGGACACCTGCATGGCACCGAACCGCCCGGCGTTGACCGCCGCCACCTCGGGCCGCTCGGCCAGCTCGGCGGCCACCTCGGGGCTGAACCCGAAGAAGCTGTCAGAGCCGATGTACCAGTCGGCCTCGATGGCGCTGGACAGCGTTCCCGCGAAGGAGGTCTTGATGGACGTACCCACCACCAGGGCCATGGTCACCAGGGCTAGGCCGATCATCAGGGCAGCGGCCGTCGATGACGTGCGTCGCGGACTGCGGGCGGCGTTCTCGATGGCCATGCGGCCGGTGACCCCGACAAAGCGGAAGGGCGAGCCCAGGACGCGGGCCACAGGACCGGCCACCAGGGGGCTCAGGCCGGCCACACCCAGGAAGATGAGGATCGAGCCGAGGGCCATTCCTGCCAGGATCTGGATGCCCTCGCCGGCGATGAGGGCGTTGGCCACCATGAGTACGCCGAGGGCGGTGGCGGTCGAGCCCACCACGAAGCGGGTTCGCATCGACCCGCCGTCCAGTTGGAAGCCGTCGCGCATCGCCGCCACCGGCGGGATACGGGTGGCCTGGCGGGCCGGGAGGATCGACGAGGCCAGCGTCACGCCGATGCCCACCGCGGCCCCGTAGACGAAGGGAGCGATCTTGATGACCAGCTGGGTGTCCTCGGTGCCGAATCCGGCGCTCGAGATGAAGGCGTTCAGTACCCGGGCCAGGATGACGCCCAGACCCGCCCCCACCAACGAGGCCACGATGCCCACCACCAGGGCTTCGCCCACCACCGATCGGAACACCTGTCCGCTGCTGGCTCCGATGGCGCGGAGCAGCGCTAGCTCTCGCACCCTCTGGCCGACCACGATGCGGAACGTGTTGTAGATGAGGAACGTGGACACGAAGACCATGATCCCGGCGAAGCCGAGCAGGACGTTGAGGAAGATGTCGATGAACACACCGACGGAGTCCTCGCCCTCTTGGATCACGACCTCTTGGTCGACCACTTCGGCGTCGGCGGGGAGCAGGTCGCGGATGGCTCCGGTCACCTCTGCCCGGTCACTGCCCTCGGCCAGCGCGATGTCGATGGTCTGGAACTGGTCGGGGTAGTTGAACAGCCGCTGGGTCTCATCGGTGTTGAACACGGCCAGGGTGGCCCCCGCCAGGGCGTTGGACTCACCGAAGCTGACCGATCCGACCAGCGTGTAGTCGGCGGGGCCCAACGGGGTGACGATGGGAACCTGGTCACCGATGGCATAGCCGGCACGATCGAGGGCGTCGACGTCGATGGCGATCTCTTCATCAGCCTCCGGCGGCCGACCTTCGACCAGCAGCAGGGTGTTCACGTCCTCGACGTCGGGCCAGTTGATGCCCACCGGGGGGCCCTGCTCGTTCACCGGCTCGCCGTCGTCACCGACGATGACCGCGAACCCGTTGATCGTCCCGGCCGCGTCTTCGACCCCGTCGACGGCGCGGATCTGTTCCACCAGGGATTCGGGTACCGGGGCGGCGGTGTTGCCTCCGAACTGGCCGGCGTCGAATCGCTCCTTCCCTCGGATCTGAAGGTCGATTCCGGCATTGATCTCGGCGAAGAGAGTGTCGAACTGGGCTCGCACGCTCTCGGTGAGGACGAAGGAGCCGACGACGAAGGCCACGCCCGAGGGTGATGGCCAACAGCGTTATGGCGAAAGCGCAACTTGTGACCGAAGAACCCCTTGAGGGTGACGCGGAGCATGACGGACCTGCTATCCGTCGCCGCAGGCGCTTCATCTCGTCGAGCACCCGCTCGGCGGTGGGGGCTTGCCATGTCGCTCGACGATGCGGCCGTCGACCAGGAAGACGACCCGGTCGGCGTGGGCTGCGGCACCGGCGTCGTGGGTGACCATGACGATGGTCTGGCCCAGGTCGTCGACGGCCTGGCGCATGAAGTCGAGGATCTCGCTGCCCGACGTGGTGTCGAGGTTGCCGGTGGGCTCGTCGGCGAAGATGATGTGGGGCCGGCTGGCCAGGGCCCGGGCGACGGCGACCCGCTGCTGTTGACCGCCCGACAGCTCGCTGGGCTGGTGCTTGAGGCGGTCGCGCAGGCCCGACGGTGTCGATCACCTGGTCGAACCACGCCGTGGTCGGGCGAGTTCCGGCCAGGTCGAGGGGCAGGGTGATGTTCTCCTCGGCGCTGAGGGTGGGCACCAGGTTGAACGCCTGGAAGACGAAGCCGACCTGCTCGCGGCGCAGAAGGGTGAGCTCTTTCTGCTGCAGGCTCGACTGAGGTCGTCGTCGCCGATGAAGACCTGGCCGCTGGTCAGCGTGTCGAGCCCGGCCACGCAGTGCATGAGCGTCGACTTGCCCGAACCTGACGGGCCCATGATGGCGGTGAACGCCCCTCGTCGAAGTCGACGGAGACGTCGTCGAGGGCGCGCACCTGGGTGTCGCCCTGCCGTAGATCTTGGTGGCGTCGACGGCCCGGGCCGCCGGGGCGGTGCGCGATGTGGAGGCACTCGATGCGGGGGCAGGCGATGAGGGGGCGGTGCTGGCGGTCGGCGTGACCACGGGTCCTACCCTGGTCGGACGGGTCGAGGTTACCGGTGCTGACCCGTATGCTCGACGCAATGGACCTGCCCGGCCTGCGGGGCCGCGGTTCCCGAGGGTGCCCGCTTCTGCCCGGCCTGCGGCCACGAACTGGCGAGCCGGGGCGACGAACGGCGGGTGGTCACGGTGCTCTTCGCCGACCTGGTGGGTTTCACCTCCCTGTCGGAGGCACCGCGACCCCGAGCAGGTCAAGCGCCTGGTCGACCGCTGCTTCGAGCGGTTGTCGGCCGACGTCGCCGCCTTCGGCGGGGTGGTCGACAAGATCATCGGCGACGCCATCGTCGCCCTCTTCGGCGCTCCGGTCGCCCACGAGGACGACGCCGAGCGGGCCGTGCGGGCCGCGCTGGCCATGCAGGAGACGTTGGGGGCCGAGGCGGCAGAGCTCGAGGCCGCCCATCCAGATGCGCATCGGGGTCAACACCGGCGAGGTTCTGGTGGGCGCGCTGCGCCGGCGGTGACTACACCGCCATGGGCGACGTGGTGAACACCGGCCAGCCGCCTCCAGGCCGGCGGCTCCGCCCGGTGGCGTGCTCGTCGGACCCGACCACCTAGTCGGCCACCCGCCACGCCATCCGCTACGAGGCGATCGGGCCGCTGCGAGGCCCAGGGCCGGGTGGCGCCGGTGCCGATCTGGCTGGCCGACGCCGCCATCCTTCCGCCCGGCTACCGCGACCGGCGGGACACCCCGCTGGTCGGCCGCGACGACGAGCTCGGTCTGTTGCACCACGCGACTGAACTCGGCGGTGGCCCGACGCCGGGCCCACCTGATCCTGCTGCTCGGCGAGGCCGGGGTGGGCAAGACCCGCCTGGCCGAGGAGGTGGCCACCACCGCTGGAGACCACGCTCGGGGCCGTGGTGTTGGAGGGCCGCTGCGTGCCCTACGGCGAGGCCAACGTCTGGTGGCCGGTCGCCGAGGCCGTCCGCGCCGCGGTGGGACTGGCACCCGACGTCCCCCACGAAGTGGCCCGCGACGCCGTCAGCGCAGCGGTAGCCGCTGTGGTCGGCGGTGCGGGAGGCGCTGCGGTCGGGGCGGTGGCCGGCGCCGTTGCCGAGGTGGCACAGGACAGTGTGGCCGGGGTGACCCTGGACGATGAGCAGGTCGAGAGGAGCGAGCTGGAGCGGGTCCGAGCGGGGCCTGCTGCACCTGCTGGGCATCGAGGGTCCGCTGGCGCACATCGATCCGCAACGGGCCCGTCGAGGAGTCCCACCGGGCCCTGCTCGTGTTCGTCGAAGCCATCGCCTCACCAACGACCCGTGGTGGTGATCCTGTCCGATCTTCACTGGGCCGACACGTCGGTGCTCGCCATGTGGACGCCTCGTCGACCGGCTGGCTCGTGCGCGGTTCGTTCTCGTCGCCACGGCCCGTCAGGAGCTGAACGGCCGGTGGACCGCACGGGCGGGACGTCACAACCAGCTGGTGGTGAACCTGGATCCACTCGACCGCGACGCCACCGCGGTGCTGCTCGACCTGTTGGTCGAGGGCGATCTGCCCACGCGAGGTGACGAAGGAGTCCTTCTCGATCGGGCCGGCGGCAACCCCTTCTTCCTGGAGGAGTTGGTGGCACTGTCGAGGAGACAGGGCGCGCCGCAGTCGTCGAGTGTCCCACGACGACCACGATGTTGGTCACCTACCCGACACGCTTCGCGGCCTGATCGCGGCCCGCCTCGATGCTCTCGACAGCGAGGAGCGACTCGTGTTGGCCGATGCGTCGTGTGGGGTCGCAGCGGCAAGATCGTGGTGCTCGAGCGCATGGCGGAGTCCGATCGTCGCGACGAGATCCACCCGCGCTCCAGCGACTCGTCGACAAGGAGATCGTGCTCGTCGAGGGAGACAGCTGGAGCTTTCGCAGCGATCTCGTGCGCGACGTGGCCTACAGCACGCTGACCAAGGCCGACCGGGCCCGGACCCACTACGGCATCGCCTCCTACCTCGAAGCACACGGACCGCTCCCGTCGGACGCCGACGAGTGGCTGGTCGACGTCATCGCCCACCACTACGCCCACGCCGCCGAGTTGGGCCGCGACCTCGGGTCCACCGCGGAGGCCACCCCCGACCTGGTGGACCAGGCGTTGCGTTGGGTGGCCGAGGCCGCTCGGCGGGCCAAGGGATCGATGATGCTGCCGGTGTCGGTGCGCCTGTTCACCCAGGCGGTGGAGCTGCTGGGGAACGAGCGCAGCCCCCGCCGCCTGGAGGTGCTCTTGGCGCGGGGGATGGTGCTGGCCGACAGCCGGCACCTGGACGCAGCCCGGGCCGACGGTGACGAGGCCGAAGCGCTGGCCCGCGAGCTCGGCGACGCCGGCGCTCTGGCCCGAGTCGGTCTGCTTCGCGGGGTGGTGGCCCAGCACGCCGGAGAGTACGCAACCTCCGTTGACATCCTCGAGGAGGTGGCGAGGGCGCTGGGGGCTGTCGGCGACGCCATCCACGAAGCCGACGCCCGTCGCAACATCGGGCTGTCACAGATCTACCTCGACGACCTGGCGGCGGCCGAAGCATCCATCGCTGCCTCCCATGACCTCTACCGCCAGGTCGGTGACAGGCGGGGTGAGGCCTGGTCGTTGCAGCAGATGGCCTGGATCAGCTTCATGGAGGATCGGGCCGAGGAGGCCGACGAACGCTTGAGCCGTGCCGCGGACACGTTCTCGGAGCTGGGTGACAGCGGGGGGCTGGCCTGGGTGCGCGGGTTGACTGCCTTCGTGCGCTTCCAGCAGGGCGACCTGACCGAGGCCCGACGCCTGGGTGACGCCGGCCTCGTCGATGCCCGCCAGCGGGGGGACCGATGGGCCGAGGGCATGATGCTCATGCTGGGCGCGGGGGTGCGCATGTGGTCCGGTGAGGTGTCGGCGGCGGTGCCGATGGCCGAGGAGTCCCTCCGCCGCTTCCGCGAGATCGGTGATCGCTTCGGGATCCTCCAGACCGAGGTGCTACTGGGTCGGGCCCTTGTCATGGTGGGCCGGGTGACCGAGGGGCAGCGCCTCCTCGAGCCGCCTGCGGTCGATTTGGGCAACGAGCGCTTCGAGCGCTTCTACCGGGCGGTGGCCGCGGCGGTGGCCGTTCAGGTGGGGGATCCCCGCCAGGCGGCGGCGGCGCTGGGACCTGTGGAACCCTCCGATCTGGACCCCCAGCAGATCGGTGACGTGGATCGCCTGGTGGCTATCGGGCTGCAGCGCCTTCAGTCCGGTGGGGTGGACGAGTCGATCGAGTTGTTGAGCCTGGCAGCCGAGGCGGTGCCCTCAGGCGTGTTGCGTCCCTACGCCCTGGCGGCTCTGGCCCTGGCCAGGGCGGTCGCGGGTGACGGGGCCGGTGCCCGGGATCTGGCGACCCAGGTGTTGGACCTCGAGCGGTCCTCGTACCTGGATAGGGCCTACGCCACCATCGCTGCCTCCCTGGTCGGGTTGCGGGCGGGTGAGCAGGGCGTTCTCGCCGATCTGGACGAGTTGGTGGCCCGCGCCGACGCCGGCGACGACGTGGTGCTGGCCACCCTGGCGCACCTGGTTCGGGCCGAGGGCCGGGTGCACCTCGGTGTGGAGGGCGCAGAGGAGTCGCGCCGTCGGGCCGGGCAGCGGGTCGCCGACCTGGCTCTCACCGGCGAGGGCTGGCTCCGGATGATCTCGCTGGCTCTGGAAGCGGCTGTTCCTGACGCGGTGTGACCCATTTCGCAAACTTTTGTTTGCACTTTGGGTTGACGTCGCGAGCAATGCTCGATTTACTTAGCACAGCACCTACAGCCACGAACGCCACGAGCGCCGTCAGGCACCCAGCCGAGGAGAGCAAACCATGTCCCAGATCGTCACCAAGCTGTCCGAGACCGAGAACCAGGTCCTCGAATCCCTCGAATCCTTCCAGGAGGATCTCGTCGAGACCTTCGCCAAGGTCATGGGCCGCGTCGAGTCCGCCGTTCCCGAGGTCGGCGTCGAGCTCGACGAGCGCCTGCCCCGAGCCAGCGAGTTGGTCGACTCCCAGTTCGACTTCGTCGCCAAGCTGCTCGAGAACCAGCGCAAGTTCGTCCTGGCCGTCATCGAAGCGGCCAGGCCCCTGACCACCAAGGTCGTCAGCGAGCCTGCCCCCAAGGCTCGTCCCAAGGCGGCGGCCAAGGCTGCCTGACGGCGGTCTCCCCCCACCGAACCGTCAGGTCTCGACGCCGGCACTCCCCCCGCCGTGCGTCGGGTGACCTACCGACACTCCCCCCTTGTCGTAGGTCCCGAGCGGGAGGGCCTTCGGGCCCTCCCGCTTTCTGTTTTCGAACCGGTGTGATCCGCGCCCCGGGTCAGCCGGGAGCAGGTGTAGTCAGGCGTGGTCGGGCGCGGGCTGCAGGAGTCAGCCGGGGTCGGCTGCGCCCACATAGCTCCGGTAGACCCGCAGGAGTGCCTCGCGCTGGTCCACGGTCAGCCGTGGATCGGAGCGGATGGCCTGCTCGGTCGTGGCCGTCCCCTCCCCTTCACCGCTGTCACCGAGCAGGCCTGCCCCCTTCAGGAGCGCCTCGGCGGACAGTTCGAGGGCGCCGGCGATCGAGGTGAGCACCCTGACCGAAGGTTCGTGCAGGCCCCGCTCGATCTGGCTGAGGTAGGGGTTGGAGATGTTGGCCCGCTTGGCCAACTCCCGCATGGACAGCTGTGCACGCTCGCGCTGGTCGCGGATCGAGCGGCCCAGCTGGTCGAGCTGGTTGGTGGGAGGGGCGTCAGGATCCCGCTCGGCGGCCACGAAACCCGACGGTAGCCCTCAGGATGCTGTGCCTGTCACATCGGTGCCTGTCACATCGGTGCCTGTCACATCGAGGGATTCACATCAGCGGGTCACGACGCCGCGATGCAGGCGAGCGCTCGCTCTGCCACCACCCGTCCGATCTCCAGGCTGGCGGTGGCCGCTGGCGAGGGGGCGTTGATCACACTCACCACCCTGGGGCCTTCGACGAAGACGAAGTCGTCCACCAGGTCGCCGCTCGCGGTCACCGCCTGGGCTCGCACGCCCGCCGGCGCAGGCTCGACATCGGCGAGCTCGAGTTCGGGTACGAGACGGCGCAGGGCGCGCACCACAGAGCGCCTGTGGAGGGAGCGGACCACTTCGGCGACCCCGGTACGGCCGTAGCGGCGCGCCATCTGCGCCGTCCCCGGGAACCGCAGGAGCCCACCTACCTCGGCCGGGTCGACGTCGAGTCGGCGGTAGCCCTCGCGGGCCAGGGCCAGGACGGCGTTGGGGCCCGCGTGTACGCGCCCGTCGATCCCACGGGTCAGGTGCACTCCCAGGAAAGGGAAGCGGGGATCGGGTACGGGGTAGATGAGGTTGCGCACCAGGTGGTCGGCACCCGGGGAGAGCTGGTGGTACTCACCCCGGAAGGCCACGATGCGCAGGTCATGGGGAACGGTGCCGGCCATGGCCGCCACCTGGTCGGCGTGGAGGCCAGCGCAGGTGACCAGCACCCGGGCGGTGACGGTTCCCGTGTCGGTGTGCACCCGCACTCCCGCCGGGCCGGGGGTGACGGCCAGCACCGGGCGTCCACATTGCACTGTGGCGCCACCGGCTCGGATCTCGGTGGCCAGCGCTCCGCACACCGCACCGAAGTCGACGACCGCCGTGCTGGGCACGTGCAGGGCGACCAGGCCCTCGGCGTGGGGTTCGATCCGGGCGAGGGCCGGGCCGTCGACCAGATGGGCCGTGACCCCTTGGGCCCGGGCTCGGCGTTCGAGTTCGAGCAGGCGGGGAACCTCGTCCGCGGCGGTGGCCACGACCACCTTGCCGCAGCGCCGGTAGGCGAGGCCGTGGTCGCCGGCGAAGGACTCCAGGGCCTTGCGGCCTGATGCCACCAGCCGGGCCTTGAGCGAGTCGGGCCGGTAGTAGAGGCCGGCGTGGACCACTCCCGAGTTGTGTCCACTCTGGTGCCGGCCGGGGGCGGGCTCCTTGTCGAGGACCAGCACGTCGGGGCGGGACTTGGAACGCAGCAGGGCCCGGGCGGTGGCCAGGCCCACGATTCCCGCACCCACCACCACGACGTCGGCGTCAGGAGTCCCGGTCACCGGACCAGCACATCACACCCGCGCGGAATCGTCATTCCCCCTGGGTCGGGACGCCAGGCCGGGCGCTGCCCAGCGGGCTCCACGCTCCCGCACGCCGCCTGGGACGGCCACCGGTCTGCTGCTCGGCGAAGCCCGATCGAAGTGCGAGCACATCGCGGGCGTACCACTCCGACCTGAGGTGGCTGTCGAACTCTCGAAGATCTATCTGGCCAAGGGTGCGCATGCGACGACCAGCATCGAGGGGAACACGCTCTCCGAGGAAGAGGTCCGCGCACAGCTGGACGGCTCGCTGAAGCTCCCACCCTCGCGCGGCTACCTTGCGCACGAGGTCGCCAACGTTCTCCAGGCGCTACAGGAGATCGACGATGCAGTGACGCGGGGAGAACCGCTACGACTGGACCCGCGCGGATCCAGTACTTCAACCGCCAGTTCCTCGAAGGCCTCGAGCTGAGCGATGACGTACTGCCCGGAGAGCTGAGAACTCACTCGGTCGCTGTCGGCCCCTACCGGGGGGCGCCCGCCGAGGATGTTGCACACCTCCTCGACCGACTCTGTGACTGGCTCGACGGAGCCGGCTTCCGGTCCGAGGACGTCGAGATGCGATTCGCGGTCACCGTCGCCAAGGCGGTGCTCGCTCACCTCTACATCGCCTGGATCCATCCCTTCGCCGACGGCAACGGACGAACGGCACGCCTCGTGGAGTTCCAGATCCTCGCCCAGTCAGGTCTGATCCCCCTGCCCGCGGCCAACCTGCTGAGGGATCACTACAACAAGACCCGCGACCGCTACTACGCGGAGCTACGAGCGCGCATCGGAGTCCGGCGGCCAGACCAGCCGCTTCATCGAGTACGCAGCACAGGGCTTCGTCGATGGGCTGCGCGAGCAGATCGACTACATCCGGCGCCAACAATGGGGCGTGGCCTGGGAGAACTTCGTCCACTCGGTGTTTCCCGGTCCCGACACCCCATCGACTCGGCGCAGGAAGCACCTCGTGCTCGACATGGCGCCCGGCGTCAGCGTGCCCCGCCAGCAGCTCCCACGGGTGAGCCCACGGGTGGCAGAGGAGTACGCAGCGAAAGGATCCCGTACCTTGAGCCGCGACGTGAACGCCCTCCTCGACATGGAGCTGCTGAAGCGGGTGAGCCCGGGATCCTTCCAGGCCAACCGGGAACTGATCCTCGCCTTCCTGCCGCCGTTGACTGATCCCCCGTCAGCGTGACCGAACCACCCACGAGCCAGGATGCCTCCCCCACGGGTCGTCGCGATTCGCGTGACGCAGTGCCAACGTCACGTCACCCATCTGCTTCTTCGTGGGAGTACACCCGGGCGCCGTCTATCCAGGTCTCGACGACTTCGATCTCACTGATGCGGTCGGGGGCGATGCGGGTCGGGTCTGCGGAAAGGATGACGAAGTCGGCAGCCTTGCCTGGTTCGAGCGAGCCGTAGCGATCGGCGACGCCGAGCACAGCAGCGGAGCCGTTGGTGTAGAGGCGAAGCGCTTCCTCGCCTGAGAGGGCCTCGGCGCCGTCGAAGACGGAGCCGCTGGCGGTTCGTCGATTGACAGCCGAACTGAGCGCGGCGATCACATCGGGGACGGTCACCGGAGAGTCCGAACTCCCTGCGACGGTGATGCCGGCTCGCAGCAGGCTACGGATGGGAATCGACGGCAGTTGCCGGTCCAGGCCGGTGCCCTGGAACATGTCTCCGAAGTCGTTGACGAAGCGGGGCTGCATGACCGCTGCGACACCCAGGTTCAGCGAACCGCCCGATGTCAGCCTGGGTTGGGGAACATGGCGTGCTCGACCCGAAGCCGGGCGTGTCGCCCTGGGCGCGCCGGAGGTCGGTGAGGCTGTCGAGGGTCGTGTCGATGGCCTCGTTGCCGATGGCGTGCACCGCGACGACAAGGCCGTGCTCGGCGGTCCGACCGGCCCGATCGGCGAGGTCGTCGCGTCGGTAGAAGCTGACACCGGTGTGGACCTTGCCGCCGTCGCAGCCGGATGCGAACCTGGCGGGCGAGGCGCACGCCCGCCAGACTGCGGTCGCGTAGCGACTTGGCGGTGGCCGCGATGGTGGCGCGGGCGATGTTGCCGACCGACAGGCACAGCGCGCATTGGTCAGCGCCGTCGGCGAACAGCTTCACGCCCGAGATCGCGAACCCGTCGTGGCTCTCGGGCGGGGCGATGCGTTCGTCGGGTGGCTGGAACATCCCCTCGTGGCCCACGCCGAGGGCGTGGATCCGCAGCGGATGTCCGCTGGTGGAAGTCCGCGTAGAACTCCTCGCTTGCCGGATCGACACAAGGGTCACAGATCTGAGTGATGCCGAACGCGAGATGCTCCGCAGTTGAGCGATCCGCGGCATCGCGAAGCGCCCGCTGGTCACCTCTGAAGCAGCCGGGCACGTGCTGGTGCGTCGACCAACTCGGCCGCCACCTCGTACAGGACTCCGGTAGGCCGGCCCCTCCGGTCGCGAACGATGATGCCGCCCGGCGGGTCCTCGCTGGTGGTGTCGAGGCCGACCGCGGCCAGCGCAGCACTGTTGGCGACGCATTGGTGGCTGGTGACGTGGCTGAGCACGACCGGGTGATCGGGAGCGACGCGGTCGAGGTCGTCGCGGGTCGGGTGGCGGGCTTCGGCGAGGCGGTGCTCGTCGTAGGCCAGGCCGCGGATCCACCCTCCGGCGGGCGTGTCGGGTACCTGGCTGGCGACCAGTCCGGCGATCTCAGCGACGCTCGTCGCCTCCCGACAGTCGACACCGAGGCGCCCCACGACCCAATGGCTGAAGTGATTGTGGGCGTCGATGAACCCGGGCACCACGACACGCCCGTCGAGATCGACGACCCGGGCTCTGTCGCCGACAGCCGCCCGGACGGCCGGTTCGTCGCCGACTGCGAGCACCTTCCCGTCAGCCACTGCCATCGCGTCGTGGCGTCCGCCGGCACCGTCCAGGGCGAGCACGGTCGCGTTGTGGAACACCACCGTGGAGTGAGTCATCAGCCAAGGCTCCTTGACAAACTGTACTGAACTGTTCAGTACAATACGCCCGATGGCAGAGCCCGCAAACGCCGACCAGGAACGGACCCCCACCGGACGCGGGGCCCGGACGCGCCAGGCGATCCTCGACGAGACGGCACGACTGCTCGGCAGCGATGCACCCGAGTCGGTCACACTCGATCGGATCTCCGCGGCCGTGCCCATCTCCAAGAGCAGCATCTGCTGGCACTTCGGCACCAAGGACGAGCTCTTCGTGGCCGTCGTCGACGACCTGTTCCGCCGGTACACCGACGGCTATCTCGCCGACCACCCCGATGGAGGTGACGCTCGCGGGCAACTCGTCGACTTCCTGGCCGACTACGCGACGTTCCTCGACGAGAACCCCCAGGCGAACACGGTTCTGTTCACGCTGCTGTTCGATCGCTCGCTCGATCCCGATGTCCGTGAGCGGATCAGGCTCCTCTACGCCAGCTTCCGGGAGGCGATCGTCGACAACTACCGGCTCGGCGGCCAGCCGGTGTCCGAGGAGTTGGCCGCAGCGGTCATCGCACTCGTCGACGGCGTGTTCCTGCAGTGGCACCTCGACCCAGACCGCATAGTGCCCGCCAACGTGTTCGACGCGCTGTTCGAGACGGCAGTACTGCTGAACACGGCCGATCCCATTCCCCCAGATCCGATTCCCGCCCACTAGCTGCGACAACCGCATTCGGAGGCACCGATGAACCCCGACACGACAGCCCAGGAGCGCTGGACCGACGACCGTCCCGACGACTGGCGGGCCCGAAGCTTCTGGCTCGAATCCGACCCCTACGAGCCGGGCACCCCGCTCGAGGGAGATCACCGGTGCGATGTCGTGATCGTGGGAGGCGGCTACACCGGGCTGTGGACCGCCATCCTGCTTCGTGAGGCCGACCCGTCGATCAACGTCACCGTCCTGGAGGCAAAGGTCGTCGGCTACGGGGCCTCGGGCCGCAACGGGGGATTCGCCATGACCTTGGCAGCCCGCGGCATCCACGACCTCGCGCACGAAGGTCGGCGACGAGGCGGCCCGCGCTACCCACGAGGCGATGGTGGACGTGATCGGCGAGATCGAGAAGTTCGCCGCCGACGAGGGAATCGACGCCGACCTGTGGGCCTCGGGCAACCTCACCGTGTCCACCGACACCGAACAGGACCGGCGCATCCGCAACGACATCGCGACCGCACAGCGGCTCGGTCTGGACACCTTCCGTCCGGTCGAAGGCGACGCCATCGACGAGTACGTACGGTCAGACCGCTTCCGGATCGCCCACTTCGAGGAAGAACGCCTTGATCCTCAACCCCGCCAAGTTGGCTCGCGGACTCCGAGCAGGCCGCCCAGGCTCGTGGCGTGTCGGTATTCGAGATGACACCGGTCGACGAGATCGAGACCGTCGGCACCACCGTCGAAGCCCGCACACCGTTCGGGACTGTCCGAGCCGACCGGGCCCTGATCGCCACGAACGCCTATGCCCAGGAGATCCCGGCCCTCCGCAGGAAGATCTTCACCATCTACTCCTACATCACCCTCACCGAACCGCTCACCCCCCAGCAGTGGGAGCGAGTCGGCTGGCAGCACCGCAACGGCCTCGAAGACAAGCAGTTCTTCTTGCACTACGCCCGTCCCACCGCCGACGGTCGCATCCTCTGGGGCGGGCGCGACGCGCCCTTCTCTCCCCACGCCCCCAGCATCAGGCGCGACCGCGACCCCCACGTGTTCGGACGGCTCGAAGAGACCTTTCGGCGGACGTTCCCCCAACTCGAGCGACGTCAAGCTCGAACGCGGTTGGGGTGGGCCGGTCTGCGGAACCGTCGACACGATCGCCACGGTCCGGTGGCTGAAGGGCCAACGGATCGCATACGCACTCGGCTACTCGGGCCACGGCGTCGCCCCCAGCCGTCTCGCCGCCAAGATCAGCCGCGACCTCCTCCTCGGCCGCAAGACCGACCTTCTCTCGCTTCCCTTCCACACCCACCGCCCCATACCCCTGCCCCAGGGAGGACCGCTGCGAAGCCTGGCGCTCGAGCGCGCCCACCGAGAGCTCATGGACCTCGACGACCACCCAGAGAGGGCGAGCTCGCTGCGGGGACGGGCCGTCTATGCCCTCATGCGGGAATCCGTCCGGACCTGATGGCAGCCTTGTTCGCAGGTCACGGAAGTGCAGCCGGCGGCGACCCGAAGCCCGCGAGCCCTAGGAGACCCGGACCGGTTCAGATGTTCGACTTGTCCCCTGCTGTGACCTGTGATGCCGACCTCGAAGCCGTGGTCGGCGCGCGTCCCGGCGCGATCATGCTCAAGTCGATCAGCTTCCTCGACGAGCACTGTCGACAGTTCCTGGCATGCTCGCCCTTCGCGGTGATCGGCACGACCACCGGGGACGGAGCGCTGCAGACGATCGCCTTGGGCGGGAGGCCCGGGCTGGCGGTGCCTCGATCCGACACCGTGCTCGAACTCGGCGACGTGTCAGGAAGCGACGTGATCGACGGCGCCCCTGCCGGGCTCATCGCGCTCGTTCCCGGCTACGGCGAGACGCTGCGGATCAACGGTCGACTCCGCCTCAGCGACAACATCGCCACACTCGAGGTGGAAGAAGCGCTTCTGCACTGCGCCAAGGCGATCATGCGATCGGAGCTGTGGTCGGCACGAGGAGCCCCGGCGCCATCTGACGACACGGGGATGCCGACAGCGGCAGCGTTCCTCGCCGACGCGCCGTTCGTCGTGCTGGCATCGACCGATGCTGACGGCCACACGGACGTGAGCCCCAGAGGGGATCCCCCGGGGCTGATCTGCCAGATCGACGATGCGACGATCGCCATCGCCGACCGACCCGGGAACCGTCGTACCGACACCCTCCACAACCTGATGGACGACCCGCGCATCGCGCTACTCGCCATGCAGCCAGGGAGCTGCCACGTCGCCGAGATCCGCGGGACCGCCCGCGTGTGCACCGACCGCGCGCTGCTCGAGTCGATGCGCCTTCGCGACCGGACACCCAAGGTCGCGCTCGTCATCGATGTCGAGCACCGCGAGCTTCGTGACGAGCCCGCCCTGGCCGCCGCCGCCCTCTGGGACCCGAGCCGGCGCATCGTCGACGGCACGCTTCCTCGGGCCGCCACCATCTGGGCCGACCATGTGCGCCGCAACACCGACTCCTCTACCGCGGCCAAGGTGGCGCGACGGCTCGTCAACAAGACGGCCATCGCCGCCGGTGTCGCCTACGACTACCGGACCAACCTCTGACGCTGGAGTGCCCGCGGTGCTGGTTGACGGTGGGGCCTGCTCTGGGACTACGGGGTGCCACACCGCCGACGGACTCATTCGCATGACGATGCACGTCGAGATGGCGTCCGTCCGTTGTGGGTACTCCGGGCTCAGCCGCCGATCTCGGTGAGTCGGGCCGTGATGAGTCGGGCGACGAGGTCATCGGGGAGCGGGGAGTCAATTGGGAACTTGAGCGCCCCTTTCGAGGCCGAGCGGCCGTCGAGGTCTTCGGGGACGAGGGTGGCCAACACCGTGCCGCTGTGCGGGAGGTAACTGAGGTGGTGCTTCGCGGCGGAGAACCCGGCGATGACCTTGCCGTCGATTCGGAAGGCAGGCACCCCATAGGCGAGGCCCTGTTCGGCGTTCGGAGTGGTTCGGAGGATCGAGCGGCGAAGCTGGTCCAGGGTGCCGCGCTTCGGTTCGTCGAGTTCCCCGAGGTACTGGTCGGTTTCTTCAGCCGACATGGTCAGTCTTCTCCGGTCAACGAGATCGTCGTGGCGATCTCGTGTTGTTGGACGTCGGCGGACTGGATCGCTTCGGCCATCTCGCCGTCCGGGCCCGCCTGACGAAACCGTTCGACCGATTCGATGTTCTCCCACTGTTCGAAGACGTTGATGCGGTCGGCATCGAGCGGGTCGGCTGCCAGGTGGAAGTCGACACACCCCGGCGATGCCCGAGCCGCTTCGATGATGGGCCGGCACGCAGCCAGGTAGCGCTGGCGCTGGTCGGCGTCGGTTCTCAACCAGCCGCTCACGATGATCATGTCTGCGTCTCCTGGGGTGATCGGCGGCCGAGAACGCACTCGAGGTAACCCTTCAGCTTCAGCTAGGCCACATCCATAGATTCGCGGCTCATGTCAGACCCCTCGCTCGGTCCCAAACGGCGACCCGTTCGGTGTCCTCGTAGGCCTCCCACAACACCACCCGGCCCCACCTGATCACCATGTAGTCGACGAGACGGTTGCTGTACTCGTCGCCTCCCGGGCCAGACAGGTGGTCAGTTGCACGCAACGCGACCCGGATGTTCCATGGCCCGCCGTTGACCAGGATGTCCTCGATGCCGATGTGCAGGCCGGCTTCGACGAACCTCTCGGCGAAGCTGCGGCACTCCTCGATCCCCCGGTGGGTTACGTGACGCTCCCGGCTCTTCTCCACGGGTCGATGCATGCCGGCCCAGCTGTTGTCGCCCGGGAACGTGAACTCGACATCCGGGTGTGCCAGTCGCAGCAGAAGCGACGGATCGCCATCGTTCAACCGCCCGATTCCGTGTCGGACCAGAGTCCGAACTGCCCACTTGTACATGCGGTACTCCTCGGCCTTCCGACTAGAACGCTCACTCTAATAGAGCGAACGTTCTAGAATCAATCAATGATCGACACTCGAACCCGCCTGATCACCGCCACCAACGAGCTCTTCCGCGTCCACGGCTACAACGGCACCGGCCTCAAGGACGTGACCACCACCGCCCAGGCGACCACCGGGTCGCTCTACCACTTCTTCCCCGGCGGCAAGGCCGACCTGGCCGCCACGGTCCTCGTCGAGACCGGCCTCGTGTACCAACAGCTCTTCGAAGCCATCGCTGCCGAAGCTGAGACTCCCGCCCAGGCGGTCCGCAACTTCTTCGACGGAGCCGCCGACGTCCTCGAAGCCACTGACTACATCGATGTCTGTCCCATCGGCACGGTCGCCCGCGAAGTCGCCAGCACCGACGATGGACTCCGCAGCGCTGCCAACCAGGCCTTCGCCGGATGGATCGACAGCCTCGCCGACCAGCTCAGACAACACGGCTGCGACAACACTGCGGCCCACGCCACAGCCATCACCGTCATCGCTGCACTCGAAGGCGGATTCATCCTCACCCGCGCCCGGCGCGACGCAGAGCTCCTGCGGGGGATCGGTCGCGACATGCAACAGCTCGTCGACATGGCGGTTCAGACCACCTCAACAGCAGGCGCGGCACCCTGATCTCACAGGACCAGAGCGCGCGATTCAAGAACCCTGCCATCGACCAGCGGTTCTTCATCCAGTTGCTGCGAAATCGACAACGACAAGGGGGCCCAACGGCTTCCAGACCCGATCGACCCTCGACCAACGATCAACGATCAACGATCAACGGACTGCTCGATCGAGTGTCATGATCCCAGGGTGTCAGCCGGGGGCCGGGTCGTCGTGGCGGGATCGCTGAATGCCGATGTCGTCGTTGCGGTCGACCGCCTGCCGGCACCAGGCGAAACCGTCTTGGCGCAGGACCTTCACTGGCATGCCGGAGGCAAGGGCGCCAACCAGGCTGCAGCCGCCGCGCTCGCTGGTGCACCAACGACGCTGATCGGGTGCGTGGGCGACGACGAGGACGCCGACCGGCTCCGCCGCGTGCTCACCGAACTGGGGGTCCAACTCGGTCTGCGCACGGTCCCAGGACCGACGGGAAGGGCCCTCATCTCGGTGGACGCTGCGGGCGAGAACAGCATCGTGGTGGTGGGCGGAGCAAACGATCTTCTGGACCCGTCCGACGTGACCGGCCTCGGCCTCACCGCCCGAGACGTTGCCGTCGCGGTGTTGGAGTCGCCGGCTCCTGCGATCGAGGCGTTCCTCTCCGATGCTGGTCCGGCTCGCCGGATCCTCTCCCCCACCCCGGTGGAGGCCTGTTCCCGTGCCCTACTGGCGGTGGCCGATCTGGTGGTCGTGAACGAGCACGAGTACGCGGCGCTGGCACCTATCGACGCCGAGGTGATCGTCACGCTCGGATCGAAGGGTGTCCGGGTGGGCGACGAACACTTCCCCGCACCTGCCGTCGAGACCGTGGACAGCACAGGTGCCGGCGATTGCTTCGTCGGGACCCTTGCCGCCCACCTCGCCGCGGGCTGCGACCTAGTGGAGGCGGCGACTCGAGCCAACGACGCCGCGGCCCGGTCGGTCACCCGTAGAGGGGCCATGGAGAGCTACCGCTAGCAGCACCCGCCACCGGCATGGGTCGTGTCGCCACGGTACGGTCGCCCCATGACGTCGGTCACCGAGACCCCGGTCCAGGTCGACCCTGATCGCATCCGGCTGGCGTGGCAGGGGCGCGTGTCGGGGTGTCAGCTGGGAAAGGCAGTCGAGGTGTTCTCGATGACGAAGGGCCGCAAGGCGCTCCGTCGACTCCTCGAAGGCGCAGGTGCGCTCCCCCTGCGCGACTACATCCCCTACGTGGAGGGGTCGGATCTGTTCGCCGAGTCGTGTCGAGGCCGGATCGACCGATCGGTCATCGACGACGACGTCAACTACAGCGTCCTGGCGCTGATGCTTCTCGAGCGTCACGGCCTCGACCTGACCACCGAGGACGTTGGCAGGGCGTGGCTGCAGCTGCTGCCCGTCGGGGCCACGTTCACAGCGGAACGCGCGGCGTATCGGACGATGCTGATACGTGGCCACGAGGATTTCGTCCAGGGCCAACCCCTCGGATTCGACGCCACCGAGTGTGCCGACAACGACTACTCGGATTGGATCGGAGCGCAGATCCGCGCCGATCTCTATGGCTGGGTCTGCCCCGGAGCTCCCGCGCTCGCCGCCGATCTAGCCGAGCGGGACGCCGCGATCTCACATCGCGGTGCCGGCGTCGGCGGCGCTCGGTTCGTGGCGGCGGTGGGTGCCGCCCGACCGGTGACCGATTCGATGGCCGATGCGATCGACGTCGGTGCAGCCCAGGTCGAGGACTACGAGGACGTCGTGGCGGCGGTCGAGCTGGCCCGGTCGCTGACGACCAGCGACGACCCGACCGACGAGCTGCGAGCCGCGTTCCCTCGGATGTCGCCGGTGCACACGTTGAACAACCTGTCCGTGGTGGTCTGGGCGCTTCTCCGGCACCAAGACGACTTCTCGGCCGCCATCGGAGAGACGGTCACCGCGGGATGGGACACGGACTGCAACGCGGCCACCGTCGGCGCCCTGTGGGCTCTCGGCGGCGAAGACGTCCCGAGCCACTGGACCGACCCCTGGCAGAGCCGCATCGAGACATCGCTCGCTGGTGTGCGGGAACTCGCGCTCGGTGACCTCGTCGAGCGGACCGTCAAAGTGGCGGACGAGATCAGGTCCGCTTCCACGAACTGACACGGGCCCGGCCGAAGCCGCCCACCTCCCGGGTTGTCAGTCGGCGCAGCTCAGCACCCGGGCAGCCTGGTCGAGCAGACTCCTGCTGGTCGTTCTCGGGGACCGGCGAGTTCAAGGGGTGACGGCTACAGGTGAGCGTTGAGCCTCCACCGGTCAGAGCGTGATGGCGGGCAGGATGCCCGCTGTGTACACGGCACCCTGACCAGTGGCGAACGCCAGCCTGCCAGCCCAGCCCTCGACCGCGCCGGAGCGCGAGGAGATCCGTGTCGGGATCGAACGCGGTGAGACCGCCAGCAAGATCGGTGACCGGCTCGACCGGCATCGCACCACGATCAACGCCGAGATCAATCGCAACGGCGGTCGCGTCCCGCCCGTGTCCCAGAATTGCGGCAGTTCTGGAATGGTTTCGCGTGGGGGTTCAAGTCGTGGGGGGACTTGACCATTGACCCCACCGCTCATCGTCACCTGGAAATGGGCGCTCGCGACATGAACGACTCGGTCGGTTCGGCACTCCGAGGCCGCTGAAACTCACCGCATCGAGCCCGCTCAGATCATCGGCTCGCTCGCTGGGTTCGGCATCGGGATCGTGGCGATGGCCATCCTCCAGGCATGGTTCTACGAACGCACCAACAGCGTGTTCGTGAGTATCGTCATCCACGCCGCGTTCAACACTGTGCCCCTCGGGCGTTGAGGGACTCGAACCCCCGACACCCGCCTTGTAAAGGCGGCGGAGGGCGGACCGTAGGATGCCGGGATGGTGGTCGGCGCTGGACTCGGGGGGCGCCTGGCCGACCAGCTCGAGCAGGGCGGCCGCTACCCGCGCTGGGTGCTGTGGGTGACCCTCACGGGTCTCTTCGCCACCACCTTCCCGATCACCGTCCTCTCCGTTGCCATCCCCACCATCGCCCAGGACCTGGGCACCACCGAGGTGACCCTGGCCCTGGTCATCACCCTGCCCACCATCGGCTCCGCCCTCGCCCTCCCCATCCTGGGCAAGTTGGGTGACCTCTACGGCCACCGCCGGGTCTTCCTGATCGGCTTCGCCCTCGCCACCGTCACCACCGCCCTCACCGCCACAGCCACCACCGCCGTGGCCCTCATCGCCTGGCGAACGGTCACCCAGATCACCGGCGCTGCCACCCAACCCAGCTCCCTCGCCCTCATCAACGCCGTCCATCCCCCCGACCGGCGAGCCAAGGCGATGGGCTGGTGGTCCATGATCGCGGCGCTGGCCCCGGTCATCGGCCTGGTGCTGGGAGGCCTGCTCATAGAGTCGATGGGCTGGCAGGTCGTCTTCCTGGCCCAGGCCGGCCTGATGGTCGTCCCCGTGGCCGCCGCCTGGTTGGTGCTGCGCGAGACACCCACCCGTCCGGCCCGCTTCGACATCCCCGGTGCCCTGTGGCTGTCGGCAGCGGTCGGAGGCCTGATGATGGTCTTCTCCAGGGGGGCCACCTGGGGGATCACCCACCCCGCCGTTCTGACCGGTCTGGTGGTGGCACCCCCGGCCCTGGCTGCCTTCCTGCGAACCGAGCGCCGCGCCCAAGACCCTCTGCTCCCACTCGGGTTGTTCTCCCGGCGTGACTTCTCGGTCTCGGTGATCGCCTCGTTCCTCACCACAGCCGCCTACATGGGCGGCTACTTCATGGCGGCCCTGGTCTTGGTGAAGCTGCTCGACTACGGCGAGGCCGCAGCGGCGTCACTGCTCATCGTCCGACCCCTGATGTTCGCCGCCAGCTCGCCGGTGGGTGGAACGGTGGCCCACCGATGGGGGAACCGGTTCGGAGCCGTGACCGGATGCCTGGTGCTGGCCGCCGGGCTGACCACCCTGGCCGTGGGAGCGTGGACGACCTCTGTGGTGATCATCGTCGCCGGAGGTTTCGTGCTCCAGGGCATCGGATACGGCCTGCTGCGCCCGCCCATCCCCACCGCCCTGGCCAACGCCGTCGAGCCCGGCGACCTGGGTGTGGCCGCCGCCGCCGAGCGCCTCATGGGCCAGATGGGCTTCGCTTTCGGGGTGGCGGCCCTGGTGGCGGTCTACGGTGAGGTCGTGACACCCACCCGCTTCGCCGCGGCCTTCCTGCTGGCCGCCTGCCTGGCCCTGGCCGCGGCTGCAGTCTCGACCCGCTACGAACGTGGCTGAGCTCCGCCCGAGCAAGGATCGGTGGTTCGGTTCGGGCCGGATCTGGGGCGCCAAGGAGCAGTACCGCGTGGTCGGCGTGGCTCTCGCCGCCACTGCCGTGTTCGCCGTGATCGGCTTCGTCGCCCTGAACCGGATCGGTGACCTCAGCACCGACGCCGACACCCTCGGCGAGGAACTGGTGCCCGTCAGAGACCGGCTGGTGCGCGTGGAGCGGGCCCTGCGATCCTCGCAGTACGCCTTCACCGCCATGCTCTCCGAGCCCGACCCCGTCCAGCGCGTCCTGGCCGTCGAAGAAGTTCGCCAGACCCTCTCCGAAGGCGAGCGCGCCTGGGCCGACTACCGGGAACGAGCCCTGGACCTGGACTGCGGCGGCGGTGTGGCCGAGGCCGACCTGCAGGCCGACTTCGACGCGGCCAAGGCCGAGCTCGACGAGCTGGTGGGCCCGGTCGGGCTCACCCTGGTCAGCCCCGACCAGTACAGCGTCGAGGAGATCCTCGCGGCCGAAGCCTTCCGCCGGCTGGTCGAGGTGCAGGAGATCCAGCGAGCGGTAGCCACCCAGATCATCGACGACTGCTACGCGCCCCTGATCGACGCCCGGCTGGCCGAAGGGGCCGGCGGCCTCGAGCGGGCACGGCGCGAGGTCCTGGTTCTGCTGGCCGCCGCGTTCGTGGTCGGCGGGATGCTCTTCGCCGTCAGCTACCGCACCGCCGCCGAGCACGAACGCCAGCAGGCGGTCGTATCCGCCGAGCGCGCCCGTCAGGCACGTCGCAACGAGCTCGAGGCCCGTCTCCAGCGCGCTCTCGGTATGGCCCAGGAGGAACCCGAGGCCCACCGCATCGTGGTGGGCGCCCTCGAGATGAGCGTGCCCCGGCCGACCGCTCAACTACTGCTGGCCGACTCCCTCGACGACGGGTTCATCGAGGTGTTCGACGTACCCGGCGCCACCGATGCTCCCCGCTGCCCGGTCACCGGGCCTGCGGGCTGCCCCTCCGCCCAGGGGTCGGAGACGAAGGTCTTCCCCTCCGGCGACGCCCTCGACACCTGCCCGCACCTGCGCAGCCGGGGCGGTGGATGCGCCGCCGTGTGCGTACCGGTGGCCATCGCCGGGAAGGCCGTGGGAGTGCTCCACGCGGTCGTCGGCAGTGACGCTTCCATCGGACGCAGGCAACCCTCCGAAGGCGGGCAGGCCCTCGTAAGCCCGAGGCCCCTCGACGAGGAGGAGCGTGCCTACCTGGAGTTGATCGCCGATCGCCTTGGGAACCGCCTGTCGCTGATCCGGGCCATGCACGAGCGCGAGGCCCAGGCCCGCAGCGACCCCCTCACCGGTCTGCTCAACCGGCGCAGCCTGGACGTGGCCTCCCGGGCGCTGGTGGAGAGAGGCACGCCCTATGTGGTCGCGTTCGGTGACCTCGACCGCTTCAAGGCCTTGAACGACACCCACGGTCACGAGACCGGCGACCGGGCCCTGCGGCTCTTCGCCCGGGTGCTGCGTGACACAGTGCGACCCAACGACGTCGTCTGCCGCTACGGCGGCGAGGAGTTCGTCGTGGTGATCCCCGATGTCGACCTGGCCGAGGCCGCCGACGTCGTCGAACGTGTACGCCAACGACTGGCCCAGGCTCTGGAGCCGGGCATGGTGCCCTGGTTCACCGTCAGCTTCGGTCTGGCCGAGAGCCACCAGGCCGAGGATTTCGACGGGGTCGTGGCCATGGCCGACCGTGCCCTGCTGGAAGCCAAGGCAGCCGGGCGCGACCGGGTCGTGCTGGCCCGCTAGCCCCTTCCCGCTGGTGGGCCGGCGCTGGCGCGGCGCAGACCGGTCGGGAGCCAGGCCTGCGCGAGGCACAATGGCACGATGTCCATCCTCTCCTGCGACAGCACCGACGCGTTCGTGGTCCTCGACCTGGGCGACGAAGTACCCGCCTTGGGTCAGGTCCGGGCCGCACCCAAGGTGTTGCGCGACGGCGCCGGGCTGCTGGCCCGATCGTGGACCTACACCCTGGCCACCTTCGAGCACCGCCTGGGCGGAGCCTCCGCGGGTGTGAACACGGCCCCCGATTCCCGAGCAGAGGCACTGGGGGCATTCGCCACCGAGATCTCTCCCCACGCCGCGGACGGTTCGCTGCGCCTCGAACCGGGACGGGGCGTGGAGACCACCGAAGTTTCCGCCCTTGTCGACGCCGACGATCGCAGCCCGCTCTTCTGGGAGCATCGGGCAGCCCTGCGTGGCCTCGGGGCCGTCCTCTGCGCCGACGCTTCGGGAGGTTTGGATGGCCGGGCGGTGGTGATCGAAGGATTCGACGACGCAGGCCCCGAGCTGGCCCGGGCCGTCTATGACCGGGGCGGCCGGGTGGTGGCGGTGGCCACCTCGGCCGGTGCCGCCACCGACGGCCGAGGTCTGGCTGCCCCCATGCTGACCCAGGCCTGGCGCGAGCACGGGTCCGAGCTGATCGACCACCTCGACGTTCCCCGCCAGGAGCTGTCGGCCCTCTGGGCCCAGGACGCCGACATCCTCTTCGTCGGATCCCGGGCCGGGGTGATCGACCACCACCTCGCCGCCGCCATGGCGGTGGGCCGGGTGGTACCCACCGGTCCGGTGCCCGTGACCGCCCGGGCCCTGGCCACCCTGGCCCGGGCGGGCACCGTGGTGCTTCCCGACTTCGTGACCACCGCTGGGCCCCTGTTCGCCATGTGGCCTGGCGAGGACGCCAGCCTGGAAGGTATCCGGGCGTCGGCTTCGGTGGGCCTGCTGGGAGCGGTCGGCGAGATCGTGGACCACCCCGAGGGTCCCTTCCTCGGGGCATGCCTGCGGGCCGAGGCGTTCCTCGGCTCCTGGCGCGACGAGCTCCCCTTCGGGCGCCCGCTCGCATGACCGGGTTCCGGCGATGAAGCCCTCGGGGCGAGCGCTGGTGTGGTTCCGTCGCGACCTGCGCCTGGAGGACAACCCGGCGCTGGCCGCCGCCACGGCCGCCCACACCGAGGTCGTGTGCCTGGTGGTGATCGACGAGCACATCCTCGATGCTGCCGGCCCGCACCGCCGGGCTCAGTACCTCGCACACGTGGCCGCACTCGACGACGAGCTCGCCGCCATCGGCGGGCGCCTGCGGGTCCGCCGGGGTGACCCCCGCCGCCTCCTGCCGGCAGAAGCCCGAGAGGTCGGCGCCGACGTCGTCTACTGGAACGAGGACGTCGCACCCGGCGCTCGCTCCCGTGACAAGGCGGTACAGGCGGACCTCACCGAGGCCGGGGTGCAGGTGCACGCCAGCTGGGGTCACCTGGTGCACCCACCCGGAGCGGTGCGCACCGCCAAGGGCACGCTGTCCCAGGTCTTCACGCCCTTCTTCCGCCGCTGGGACACAACTCCCTGGGAGCCCTGGCCCGAGCCCGGGACGGCCCCGCTGGCCGCCGATGCCGGCGAGGCCGGCGAGCCGATACCCGAGGCCGAAGCTCCGGCCCCGATGCTGGGCGGGCCCACCGCTGCCACAGCACGGCTGGCGGCCTTCGCCGAGCGGGCCGACGACTACCTGGAGGTCCGGGACCGCATCGACATCGACGCCACCTCGGGCCTGTCCGCCGACCTGCACTTCGGCACTCTGTCACCCCGCCGCGTGATCGAGGTGGTGGGCACCCATTCGCCCGGGCGGGCCGCCTTCGTGCGTCAGCTGGCCTGGCGAGACTGGTACGCGCACCTGCTCTCTGATCGACCCACGATGGTGCGTCGGGCTCAGAAGCCCGCCTACGACGACATCGCCTGGAGGGACGACCCCGACGGCTTCACAGCGTGGTGCGAGGGACGTACCGGCTACCCGGTGGTGGATGCGGCCATGCGCCAACTGCGAGCCACGGGCTGGATGCACAACCGGGCGCGCATGATCGTGGCCTCGTTCCTGGTGAAGGACCTCTTGGTGGACTGGCGCCGGGGAGAGAAGTGGATGCGGTACTGGCTGACCGACGGGGACGTGGCCCAGAACGTGGGAAACTGGCAGTGGGTGGCGGGCACCGGGCCGGACGCCGCGCCCTGGTTCCGCATATTCAATCCCGTCACCCAGAGCCGTACCCACGCTGCGGAGGGGACCTGGATCAGAACCTGGGTTCCCGAACTGGGCGGCCTGGCGGGGAGGAGCCTCCACGAACCCTGGCGTGGGAATCCTGCCGGGGAGGGTGCGCTGCCCCTCGGGTCGGGCGAGGCCTACCCCGAGCCGATCGTGGATCACGCCGCCTCCCGGGAACGCACCCTGGCCGCCTACCGGGCCGCCACCCGGGCCCCCCAGAGCCACTGAGATGAGTCGGTGACGAACCGGCGCCGCGGACACTAGCTACTTCGACCTGAAGAAGTAGCGGATAGGTGCTCGCGTTTGGTTGCGGATGGTGGGATGATGACCTCGACCCGTAGGACTAGTACGGATCGAGGCCATCGTGTTGAGAACGGTAAACGCGCAGCCCACGTTGTGGGAGGCGATCCTGCCAGCGGAGTGCCTGGTGTTGCCGGGCGATCTGGAGGCGGTTGATCGGCTGTTGTCCGATGAGCGGTTCTTCGAGCCGTTCCGTGCCCACTTCGACGCGACGTTCGGGCGGCCCTCGATCCCGATCGAGACGTATCTGAGGATGATGTTCCTCAAGCACCGCTACTCGTTGGGCTATGAGCCGTTGTGCGCGGAAGTGAACGACTCGATCTCGTGGCGCCGGTTCTGTCGGGTGCCTCTCGGGGAGCGGGCGCCGCACCCGACGACGCTGATGAAGATCACCAAACGTTGCGGGCCCGACGTCGTCGACCAGCTGAACGAGACGCTGCTGATCAAGGCCCACGAAGCCGACGTCGTGAACCTCGAACGGGTACGGGCCGACACCACGGTGATCGAGGCCGACATCAAGTACCCGACCGACTCGAGCTTGTTGACCCGCGCTGTCGCACGGCTGGCCCGGCTCGCCGCACGGATCCAGGCGACGGGGGCGGCGGCACGCACCGTGGTGGTTGATCGCAGCGCCGACGCGCAGGCCCACGCGCACTCGATCGGAGCGTGGCTGCGGCGCCGGTCCGGGGAAGCCAAAGACGAGGTGTTGCGCATCACCGGCGGAGTCGCCGACCTCGCCGACGCGACCGCGTCCGAAACCGAACGTGTCGTTCTCAACGCCCGCCGGTGGTTGGCGTCGCACCCCGACACCCCCAAGGCGGGGCGACTGGCCCGCCTGATCGACGATCTGGAGGCGTTGACCGCCACCACGAACCAGGTCATCGACCAGACCCGCCGGCGGATCGCGGGTGAGATGCCCGACGGCGCGACTCGCCTGGTGTCGTTGCACGAACCCGACGCCCGACCGATCCGCAAGGGCCGCCTCGGTCGCCCCGTCGAGTTCGGCTACAAGGCCCAGATCGTCGACAACGTCGACGGGCTCGTGCTCGATCACACCGTCGAGATGGGCAACCCCCATGACGCCGAACAGCTCGAGCCAGCGATCGCCCGCATCAAAGCACGCGCCGGAGCCGCACCCACCGCGGTCACCGCCGACCGGGGCTACGGGTTCGCCAAGATCGACAAGGCACTCAGCGAACTCGGTGTCGACACCGTCGCGATCCCACGGGCGGGCAAGCCCGGCGTCGCCCGCGCCGGCCTCCAGATCAGCGACCCGTTCATCGCGCTCGTGAAGTGGCGCACCGGCAGCGAAGGCCGGATCAGCTCACTCAAACGCGACTACGGGCTACGCCGAACCCGCCTGATCGGCCACACCGGAGCTCGCACCTGGGTCGGCCACGGTGTCCTCGCCCACAACCTCACCAAGATCGCCAGACTCACCACGTGACCCTCCTCCTGCTCGCTCTCGCTGTGGCCGTCATGCTCGCCACCCACGCCCTCGACACCCTCGGCCGCGACATCGACCACCCCGCCGCAGAAAACGAACCAACCACCAGCGCGCCGGCCCCAGCACAGGACGGCGCCGCGGCCGCTCACCTCAACCAGGCACACGACCGAGACGACCGAGCACCGCGATCGACGTCGCTGCGGCCACAGACCCGAGAGGCACCACCCGACCGCCACGAACCGACGGACGAGTCGATACCACACGAAGCCACCGACCGAGCCACAGCCAGCCACCCGACGAATCGGCAACTCGCGCCACCGACTATTTCAGGTCGAAGTAGCTAGTGTCCGGCGACGGGTCCAGTGGCGTCGAGCACCTACTACGACCACAAGCACCGCGAGGTAGCCCCGTCTGCGAGAGCGGTGCGTGACACCGTGATGATGGGGGTGCTGATGGCGTTGTGGGTCACGAACCGCAAGGTCTACGGGGCCCACAAGCTGTGGAAGGCCGCTCGCCGCGCCGGCCACGACATCGGCCGTGACCAGGTGGCCCGCCTGATGCGTGAGCTGGGGATCGAGGGCATCTCCCGGCGACGCAAGAAGGTCTTCACGACAGTCGCTGACCCTGACGCGTCTCGCGCCCCGGACCTGGTCAACCGGAACTTCACCGCGGACCGACCAGACGCCTTGTGGGTAACCGACCTGACCTACGTGCCGACCCGGTCCGGGATGGCCTACGTGTGCTTCATCGTCGACGCGTTCAGTCGCCGAATCGTGGGCTGGCGGGTCGCGTCGAACATGCGCACCGAAATGGTCCTCGATGCCCTCGAGATGGCCCGACGGTCGCGGGGCGGCCGCCGGCTGGTCGGCCTGGTCACCCACTCTGACGCGGGCAGCCAGTTCACGTCGGTGCGGTTCACCGAACGTCTCGATGAGATCGGCGCCCGACCCTCGATCGGCACGGTCGCCGACTGTCACGACATCCCACCAGCCGAGTTCGAGACCAACTGGCACCCCTGAGCCTCCGAGGAACCCAGGGTGGTTCATCTCGACGTCGAATGGCGCTCGAGCGGACCGTAGGCTGAGCGGATGCGCCGGGAGCCCTCATGAATCACTGTCCGAAGTGTGACGCGATCTACCAACCCCACTGGACTCGTTGCCTCATCTGCGGGTTCGACGGTGGGCCGTCCGACGTAAGCCACGCGGCCGACGCGACGGCCCGGGACAGGACGGCCGTGACCGAGCCGACGCGAACGCAGCCAACGCTGCTCATCGGCGTCGCGATCGTCGTCGCGATCGTGCTTGTGGGCGCGGTGGTCGCCGGCATCGGTCCGTTCGGCGAGAGCGACTCGGACGAGAACTCCGATCGGGACACGGCCGCCGCGACGACACAGGCCACACCCGAATCGAGCGAACCAGATGACAGCTCTGCAACGACGAGCGCTGCTGATTCTTGGATCGTCTACACGCACCCGGGAGATGACTTCTCGGTCGAACTCCCGAGTGATCCGACTGTCGAGGTGCACGAGTTCGACGCGGACGGCGTGCCCATGCGAGAGACCGACTACCTCAGTTATGACGAGAACCAGCGCTACGTACTGTCGCACCTCGAACCGGTAGACCCGGCGAGGGTTCCCGCCGAGGACACGGAAGCGATGTTCGCCCTGGCCCTTGAGGAATTCCTTGAGTCCGCCCCGGGCGAACCGCACGAGGAGCGTGGCGAGACAGCTGGGTACCCGTCGATCTCGTTCGGATCGGCGAACAATGGGATCTCCGTCGAGAACCTCGTCGTTGCCGCCGGCTCCGAGTATTTCTCACTGAACGTTTCCGGCGTGACCGAACTCATCGACGTCCCCCGGTACTTCGAGTCGTTCCGCGTCCTGGACTGACGGCCTGCGGGGATGGACGCCAGCGGACCGTTCGAGCACGCGTTCCCAGATCGCGGCAATCCGTTCCCGAGCCCCACCTTGCTCCCCAGGTCAGGAGGGTTTCGCGCAACGCCAACGAGGGCGGGGCCGGCCTCTATGGATTCGATTCCTGGAGGCGGATGTCGGGCGGCGAGGGCCTGGTCTCGTCGTTTCCGGTGCTCGTGGAGAGCGATGGAGTTCACGCAGAGGGCGAAGCCGAGGAGGTCGGAGGATCGTTACGTCTCTCGCTCGGCGATGAATGGGGAATCTTGAATGAGGTCGCGAATCGTTACGGCTCTTGGCGTGTCCGCTCTGCTGGCAGGAGTTGCATGTTCGTCGAGTTCTGAGTCGACGGTCGAGCAGCCGGATCCAACAGCCTCGACTTCGACCGAGCCGGAGTCCAGCAGTGACCCGGTCCCAGGTGACGATGAACCCGGGGCTGACGATGAGCCGAGGCCCGAGGTCCATATCTCCTCTCCTACTACCCGTGGTACGGCAATCCCGAGGTCGACGGCGAGTGGATCCACTGGAGCCACCCGGTCATCGGCAACCTCAACGTCGGGACCACCGGGGATTTCCTTGAGGCCCCGACGGAGATCGGAGCCGACTTCTATCCGTCGCTCGGGCTCTACAGCAGCAACGACCCACAGGTCGTCCGGACGCACATGGAACAGATCGCCGGCGTGGGGATCGACGTCGTCATGGTGTCGTGGTGGGGGCCCGGCGGTGACGGCGATGTACAACTGCCGCTGATACTTGAGGTTGCCCACGACGAGGGGCTCGCGGTGACAGTCATCATCGAACCGATCTACGAGACGGCGGCCGAGATCCACGACGGGATCCGGTACCTCGTCGAGACCTACGGGCAGCACCCCGGCTTCTACCGCAGCGCGCACTTCGAGGGTCGGCCACTCCTGTACACGTTCGATCCATTTCGACTCGATCAGACGACCAATCAGTTCCGTGTGGGCTCGGACCCATGGGCGGAGGTCCTCCTTCCCGAGGGCGGGGCCACGATCCGCGGCACCGACTACGACGCGGCACTGATCGCTGACGTAGGGATCCCCAACTTCATCGAGCTCGTGGGGCCGGCGGGCTTTGACGGCGCATACAACTACGTCGTCACCGGGATCACCGTCGACCCCGAACGCGTACCCGATTACGCCCGCCGTGCGGAAGCGCATGACATCCCGTTCTTCCCGTCGATCTCTCCGGGCTACCTCGATGAGCGCATCCGACCGTGGAACGCAGCGGGCACCAGAGATCGCCGCGAGGGCGATCACTTCTGGGAGATGTACGAACTCGCCACCGCCCACGACCCTGGGATTCTCTCGATCACCTCCTTCAACGAGTGGCATGAGGGCACCCAGATCGAGCCGGCTACACCCCGCACCGAGGGCGACTTCGTCTATGAGGGCTACGGAGACCTGCCCGAGACCTTCTACCTGGACGTCGCCGCAGAGATTGTGACGGACTTCAAGTCGCCCTGATTCTCGTTCCAGGCTGTCCAGCCGCACCCACGGCGAACGCGTTGGCGGTTGGTGTCCGTGGTGGGGTGGTGGTTGCCCACGCCTTGGGTCGCGAGAGTTACCGATTCGGCGAACTCCGTTCCGAGCCGATGCGACTCACTCCGACTGACCTGGTCCTATCCGGGGACGGCGACCGGGCCCGACGACTCCGGCGATCCACTGACTCATATATGCTACAAGGCCATGGAATCGGCGGCAGCGTTGATCAAGAGGCTTCGCCGGGACGCAAACCTCTCACAAGAGGAGCTGGCCCGCCGAGCTGGCTGCACTAGATCGACGATCGCCCGAATCGAGTCGAACCGAACGGATCCAACCTTGACCATGCTCGCCCGAATAGTCGGCGCGACGCATCGTCGTCTCGTCGTCGCGACAGGGTCCCTTCCAACGCCCTCGCTGGCTGAGCTCGTCGCCTCGGGGCGCGTCAACAGCGACGGCGCGGACTGGACGTCGCTGCGAGCCTTCGTCGACTGGACCAGCCGGCTAGGACCCGACGGCATCGAAGCGATCATCGATCCACCGGCCCGAACCGGAAACGATCGGATCGACAACCTGGTGGCTGCGATCGCTGAAAAGATCAGTGACGACGCCGGAGTGGCTCGGCCGAGGTGGACCGCCGAGGTCACACCGCTCGGCGAGCCCTGGCGGGCCGAGACGACAACCCGTCGAGCTGCGCTCGAGGAGGCTGAGGCACCAGCACAGTTCCGGGCCCGCTGCATCCTGCTCGCAGAAGGGAACCTGTGGCGTGGCGACCGGTCGGCCGCTTGACCGCGGCGAGATTGTTGCCGCACTCGAAGCAGTCGACGCTCCCCTGAGCCGCGAGCCCGCGGAACGTCGTGACCTGGTCGTCGTGGGGGGTTCGTACCTCGCGCTGCACGGCTTGCGGGACACCATCGATCACGAGGACATGGTGAAGCTCTGGCCTCGCTGCTCGTTCGAGAACGCCGAAGCCGCGGTCGAGAGATACCGGGAAGCGTTTCCCGCCGCTCTGCACGACGAGCATCTCGTCGCCTATGTGCAGACAGTCGTCGCGGCCGCCGAATGACCCGGCAGACCAGCCGCTGACGCGTTGACGAACCGGCGAGATCCGTTCCCGGTCCCGTGAACGGACGCTGCTGGCGGCACTTTACGGTGGCGGACGTGCCCGCCGGATCGAGGCTCCGGGGAGCGTGCCCTCCGGCACGGTCGCTCGCGGTTGGCGCGGTCGCCGTCCTGTTGCTTGCGGTCGGCGCCTGCTCAAACGCAGAGGAGGCCAACGACCAATCCCCCGAGACCGTGCCCCCGACGACGCTGCTGCCGTGGCCGGCTGACCGGCCGACGCTTGTGGAGCTGACGGATCGGGATCTTGACCGTCGCAGAGCCCTCGCCATCGAGGCCCTTGACGGCCTCGGATTCGCCGACAGTGCCAACGACGGGCCGCGCTCGGAAGACCTTGTGGTGGTCGCCGATCACTATGTGGCCTGGATCGACCAGACCGGCTTCGTCGGCAAGATGAACGGACTGTGGTGGATCGTCGAGACGGAGGCCGGGCCCGACCTCGCCCTCCGCGAGGACGACGCTCGCCCGGTGAACCAGTTCGTCGTGGGCGAACGTGGCGACGGCTCTTGGCCCACCTCCTACCAGGGGGCCGAGCACATCGAGTTCCCCAACACCACGCCCGACGAGGGAGACGGGACGACCTGTTTGGGCGGGCCCTGCGACCAGTACGCCCACGACGAGGCCATCGACTACGAGAATCCAGGCATCCCGTGGTGGGTGATCTGCAACGAGACCAGCGGTGTGGGATTCGACGACGAGTTCGCGCCCATCGAGTACGAGCTCACCGACGCCGGGCTGCGCGTCGTGTTCGAGTCGCCGTTGGTGAAGCTTGCGGACATGGGCCTCGGCCTGCTGTCGGAGCACGCGGGCGACCACTGCCACGACGACTGGCTGTCCGACGACGGGACGCGTGCGCCGGTGGCGCTCCGTCTGGGGTACGAGCTGCCTGCCCAAGACCCTTGGATCGACCGGGTGATGCAGCTGCGGAACGGTGACGGCAACCCCCCGTTCGTCGACACCTACTGCCTGATCGGCGGGTTCGTCCTCACCTCATGGCCGTCACCCCACCCGTTGAAGGACCTGGACCATGTGTACCTGCCCGATCGCGACCGGGTGGACGAGCGGACCGGGATCACCCTCGCCGCCGGGCAGTGGACCCCGTTCTGGCCCTCGGAGGACAGCCTGGAAGACACCGTGCACGGTTGGGTGGGACAGCCCGTCTCGCTGAGCACGGAGGGCGAGTGGGTGACCGGGCGCACCCTGACCATGAGCCACCTCGGCCCGACCGACAACGATGACACCGGGTTCTGCTTCTGCGTCGTCCACGGAGCGCTGGAGATGGGTGGCGGCCTGATCCACTTGGGCGACACGGGCCCGCTGGCCGCCGGTGAGTCCTCGATCGAGGCGGTCCGGCGACTCGAAGTGAGCACCAACACACCTTGATCACGTGTTGGCGGGCGTGGCCGATCGAGTACGCCCGGCCCAACCACATCGAATCGTCGAGGTGCCTGTTGATGCGTGGGCCGATTCGATGGCTCCGTACCTCGACGCTGTGCCTGGACGTCCGGTGATCGGTCGGCCCTTCGTTCGGGTCTGGCCTGAGCAGCACGACCGCTCCGGCCTGCGCCGCGATGATCTGCTTCACCTCGGCTTCCTCGAGTGTTGGCTCGAGGGCACCGGCGTGAGGGTCGATCGCCGCGGCCGAGGTGAGCAGCAGATCTGTCGAGAGCTGAGCGGCCGAGCGGCACGCCAGAGGTCCGACGAGGCTTCCGGTTCGGAGGTCGAGCAGCCCGCCGGTCAGCAGCGGCGTCACTCCGGTGGCCGACGTGCGGGCAGTAACCGGCCCCCTGGTCGACCGCCAGGATGACGTCGGCGGGTGGGCCGAACACGCCCCCCCCCGAAGGGGACGGCCGCCGGCCTGGTCGCGGTGCGCGACGGGTCACCCGCGTTGTTGCGCTCGATCCCGGTCGGCCTCGTCGGCCACGAGGTCGGCGGTGGCGGTGAGTCCGCCCAGGATGAAGGCGACCGCGAAGTCGACGAGTTGTCCGGAGTCGCCGTCGGTGTTGTGGGCGCGGGCAGCGAGTGCGGCGGCGACGGCGTCGCCGGCCGTGACGAGGGCCTGGATCTGTTCGGCGTCGAAGTCGGCTTCCCGGTCGAAGCGCCGGGTCAGCATCTCGGTCTCGAGGTCCAGACGGTGCTCGCGGGTCTCGGCCACGGTGGCCGCGAGGTCGGGGTCGGTCAGCAGGGTGTCGACGAGGCGTCCCTCGCTCTCGCGGAGGAACCGGAGACCGACGAGGATGCGCACCAGGTCTTCGAAGGTCTCGGCTGTGTCCACGAATGCGTCCAGGACCTCGCTGCGCCTCTCGTACTCCCTGTGCAACAAGGCCGAGAGCAGCTCGGCGCGTGAGCTGAAGTAGTTGTAGAGAAGTGACGTCGAGACATCGGCGGCTTGGGCCAGTCGTTCCATCGTGAACGCGTCGAGCCCGGCTTCGGTGACCAGGCGACCCGCCACGTCGAGGAGCTGGCTTCTCCTGTCGTCGGGGGCGAGGCGGGTCCGTGGCTTCACCCCCGAAGGCTACCCGTTCTTACTGTTGACATCGTCCACTAGCGCTGCCTACTGTACGACCCATCTAATAACTACTCGATGGACCGTACAGTAGACCGTTGCTCTGGAGAGGAACCCCGAGATGCGCACCCGGAAGGTCTCGGCTCACGTTGCCGCCCTGTTCGTCCTCGTGTTGGTCGCGGCGGCCTGTCACCCCCGCACCTACACCGCCGACGAGGACGCACTTCTGTTCACGGAGACCGAGTTGGCGGCCGGTCACGGATTCGGTGGCGGGACCCTCTTCACGCCCGAGACCCTGGTGCCCGGTCAGCAGTATCCGGCCCTGGTGGCGGTGCCGGGCTGGACCAACGACAACGCGGGGTCGCACTGGCTCGACCGGATCCTGGCCGACGCGGGCTACATCGTGCTGTCGATCGACACCAACAGCCCTCTCGACCTCATGGGGTCGAGGGCCGAACAACTCGAAGCCGCCCGCGACTATCTCGTCACCGGCAGCGAGGTCGCGACGTTCGTCGATCCCGACCGGGTGGCGGTCCGGGGCATCTCGATGGGTGGGGGCGGCGCGCTGCGCTTCGCGGCCGCCGACGACTCACTGGCCGCGGTGATCGCCATGGTGCCCTACAACACGCCCGGCAAGGACTTCTCCGCCGTCGAGAGCCCGACGTTGATCATCGCCTGTGAGGGCGACACGATCGCCCAGAACTGGAACCACTCCGAACGCTTCTACGACAGCCTCGAACCGGACCTCCCGAAGGCCTACGTGCTGATCAACCACGGCACCGACCACGCCTGCATCGGACCCGGAGACGCCGTCTGGAGGTCGACCTTGGCCTGGATGGACCGCTACGTCGCCCGCGACGAGACGGTCGACGTGTGCGACCTCGACCTGCCCGAGGCCGATGTCTCCGACGTGAGGATCGAGATTGCCGGCTGCGACTGACCGGGCCCGGACCAATAGGGCTACCCCGTGGCGGTCGCAGTCAGCGCTCGGTCGCGCAGGTTGTTGTCCAACAGACGGATGGCGCCCATGGCCACGCAGATGGCGACTACGACGATGCCGGTGACGATCAGGGCAAGGGACGGCTGGGGCCCGGTGTCATCCCCGGTGGAAGTCGCCGCGCTTGAGATCGGCTTCGAGGTGAGCTGGTCGGCGCCGGGTGAGGGGGACCTCGCATTCTCGTGGAGCAGACCGCTCACCGTCGACGGCACCGAGGTGCGGACTCCCTTGGTCAGGCGAAGAGGCCGGGCCTCGGGGTGACGAACAGGTCGTCGGCCATGGCCTCGTTCCACCGGCGGAGCATCTCGTCGTTGGACCAGAGACGTCCGTCGGAGTGGGCGAAGAACGGGAACGAGGACCAGTAGGGATCCTCGGCAGCCCAGTCGTTGGCGATGTAGTGCCAGGCGCCGATGACGTCGACGTTGTCGTCGGCAGAAGTCGATCATCGGCTGCCACCAGCTCGTCCAGAGCTCATCGAGGGTCACCAGCCGGCCCTCGGGGTCGAAGCCGGGGTGGACGGTCAGGTCGCCGACGTTGGACTGCACCGGGGTGGTCTCGGCCAGGATGAACGGCTTGTTGCGGGCGCGGGCCTGCTCCATCATCTGGCGATCCGGCTGGCTCGGGAACCACATCGAGTAGCCGAACCAGTCGACGTGGTCGTCGCCGGGATACCAGGCGTCGAAGTCGAACGGGGTCACCGGGACGTCCGGGATCGAGCGGTCAGGTTGGCCGACGCCCACGCCGTGGCGAACGGCGGGACGTCCCGATCGCGCAGCTGGTCGACCACGTAGCGGAAGACGTCGGCGTAGTGCTCCTGCGTCGCCAGCTGGAGGATCGGACGATCGAACTCGTAGCCCAGCCGCAGGATGACCGGCCGACCCAACGCGTCGCATCCAGTCGGCCATGGCATCGATGTACCAGTCGAAGTCCCCGTTCGAGGATCCCGACCTCGGTCTGCCGAGACCGTCTCGAGGGCGATCCCCCTCGCCCCAGTTGATCGACAGGTGCAGCAGCGAGTTCTCCAGCCGCCGGCGAGTCGAGCAGCGGATAGGGGTCCGAGGAACGCTGCATACGGAGCTTCACCCGGAGGCGGCCGGAAGCCGTGGTAGCGGGTGATCCCCGACCGGGAGCGACGTCGACGCGGTCGAGGTAGCCGTTCGCCGGGCCGTCCGGCCCCTGTCCTCCGAGGGCCTCCGGCTGTCTGCCCGGCGATCAGGTACACCTGCCCCTCCGGCGGTCGGAACGGCGCCGCGATGCCGGTGCGCTGCTCGGTCGGGTTGTACTCGACGAGATCGTCGTCGGAGACAGGGCACCCCCCGTCGAGGGGGTTCGGGTGGTGCCGGGCGCCGACGCGTCCTTCGAGGAACACGAGCCGAGCACACCCGCTCCCAGCCCGGCGACCATCACCGAGAGGAAGCGTCGACGGCCGAGGTCTTCGGATCCGGTCACGAGGGGAGGGTAGAGGACCTGGACTCCGCCTGGTCGACCGAGGTGTGTGTCACCCTATCGAGTGAGGTTGCCCCCCGCTCGCGGAGGAGCCCGGTCGCTGTCGTCGTCCACACCGGGCCAGGCGGTCAGCCACCCGCGAGGCCGCCACGGACGTGGTCGAGGATCTCGGCGAACTCGTCCTCGTCGAGGGTGTAACGGAATGCCGGCATGCCCCCGCGGCCGTCGGTGACCACGGCGCGCATCTCCTCGACTGTGAGCCGCTCGTCGACACCGACCAGCGACGGACCGACTCCGCCGCTCCCGTCGCCGCCATGACAGACCGCGCAGTGCAGTTGGAACAGCCCGTCTGCACCCATGGCCTGGTCGGGGGCTGTCGTCGCCCGACGCGCTGCGGGGAAGTCGGGAAACGTACCGTCGGCCGACCGCTCGATGCGGGTCAGGGCCGGCACCCCCTGCGTCCGGGCATAGTCGCCGTACTCGAGGACGTAGAGCGCGCCGTCGGGGGCCAGCTCCACATCGACAGGACTGGTGATGCCCACCCAGGGGACGAGTCGGTCGAGGTCGAGGACTTCGCCGGCGTCGGTGAGGCTGACCACCAGGATCAGGCTGCGTGAGAAGTCGTGGATGACCAGCCCGGTGCGCCCGGCGCCCGCCGGGCCGTCGTCGCCGGTGATGAACGGCCCAGCCATCACGGAGCGTCCGAGCTCCTGGACGCCCTCGGGGGTTGCGCGGACGCCGAGGCCGAGGGCAGGGTCGCCGAGTGTGGTGTAGTCGTAGGAGAGCACGGGTACGACTCGGTCACCGCAGTCGTAGGGCGGGCCGAACTCTCCGGTCGTCGGGTCGAATCGGTTGTAGGCGAGGTCGGCGATGCATGTGGGCCAACCAGCGTCGCCGGGTTCGTTGACCCGGTTCAGCTCGTCGAACCCCCGCGGCCCGGGATCCCCGTCGAAGATCGCGTCGGGGCCGACATCTCCCCACCACAGTGCGCCGCTGCCGGGTTCCACCGCCAGGCGGAATGGGTTGCGTACTCCGGTGACGAAGACCTCAGGGGCCGCTTCGACGCCCGTGTCGGCCAGGTTGCCGGCGGCCGCCGTGCCGTCCACCTCGATGCGGAGGATGGCGCCGCGCAGGTCGGTGGGATCACCGGCCGTGCGGCGGGCGTCGGCGGTCTCCCCGCTGGTGCGGAGGGGGGAGCCCTGTTGTCCGAGGGGGCGGCCGTCGTCGATCGCTGCATAGTCGGTGGCGACGGTGTTGTCCCCGGTCGCCACGAGCAGCGATCCGTCAGGATGGAACAGGAGGTCGCCACCCTGGTGGCCGGGGCCGTCGTTCGGCACGGTCAGCAGGTCTGTGCCCTCGTTCGTGTCGAGGCGGCAGCGGTCATCGAGGTGGTAGCGGGCAACGACGTTCTCGAGGTCGCCGTCGGGGCGTTCGCGTGTCCAGTACAGGTACACGTCACCCGTGGTGGCCACGTCGGGTGCGAGCTCGATCCCGATGAGTCCCCCTTCGCCTTGCACTTTCGCGTCGAGGCTGGCCACATCGTGTATCAGGCCTGTGGTCGGATCCCAGAGGTGCACGTCACCCGGGCGCTCGATCCACATGACGTGTCCCGACGGTGCCACCCGTAGCGCCACCGCGCCTTCGACGTCCTCGGTGATCACTTCTCGGCGCCACCGCTCACTCTCCAGTGCCCATCGCAGGCCGCCGAGAAGGTGACCCTGGAACCGTGGGTCTTCCCAGGTCCTGGGGTCGTGGCCGAGGTTGGTGTAGAAGACGCGACCCGATCCCTGCTGGCGCGTCCACGAAACCGGGTGGTCCCCGTGGTGGCTGAACTCGGTGACGGGCTCCCCTTCGAGGGAGACCGCCGTCGCCTCATCCAGGGTGAGTAGGACCTCCGCTCCATCGCGAGGTGACCTGTCGTAGTTGTAGTGCTCGTCGAGGAAGTCGAAGGTCGCCTCGAGATGCTCGGTGGCGGGGTGGTTGCGGTCTTCGACGGTGATGGTCACGTTCTGCAGCCACGGCGGGTGCGAGACGAACCTGGCGCCGATCATCTCCGCGAACCAGGGCCACCCATGTTCGGTGTCGGTTGCCGAGTGAACCCCGACGAAGGCCCCTCCGGCCTCGAGCCACGAGACCAGCGCGTCCTGGTGCTGGTTGTCCAGGACGTCACCGGTGGTGTTCACGAAGGCCACGACGTCGAACTCGGCGAGTCCTTCGGCGGTGAAGGGATCCGTCTCCTCGGTTGCCGACACGTCGAGGACGCCACTGGCGTGGAGCGTGGAGAAGTAGGCGAGCGCATCATCGATGGAGCCGTGCCGGAACCCCTCGGTTCGGGTGAACAAGAGGACACGGGGCACACCGTCGTCCACGTTCGCGGCCGGCCCGGCAGTGCGGACAGTGGGTACCCGATCGACATCGGACCCGAGACCGCCGATCACAGAGCACGGTGCGCCGGCACTCTCGTCGCCGTTCGCACTGTCCTTGCCAGCCGTGTTTTCGCCAGCCGTGTTTTCGCCAGCCGTGTTTTCGCCAGCCGTGTTTTCGCCGCCCGAGCAGGCGACCGCGCCCACGAGCAGCGCGAGTGCAACTGCCCCACCCCTCCTGTTGCGCCTGCCGGCCTTTCTGCTATGCCCGGTGAGCGTACTCGGAGCCGGAAGGTCGTGGACTCCCCGACGACTGATCCTCGACCGATCCCGACACCCAGAGCGCCAGCCGGTCGGTACCCTGTCCTTGCGTCGTCAGAGCGTCGTCAGAGCCTGGACAGTGCTGTCGCGGGCGCGGCCACGGGACGAGAGGGGCATCGAGGTGCACGATCCCGCCGGGGACATCGACGACTGGGTGGCGATCACCGAACGCAACGCCCGCTCGGTCCAGACGTTCATCGGTTGGATCTTCTGGGACCCGGGCGCCCTGGAGCGCCTGGGCGCGTTGGGGCTCCCCGGCCCCCTCGGCTACATCGCGGCTCGGGCCGCGCCCCTCATCCCCGCCGGGCCCGACGCGGTCACCGCCGCTTTCTTCTCGATCAGCCCCGCCGGAATACACCTGGCCCTCGACCTGGTGCGCCAGAACACCACCCCCGAGGCGGTCTGGGCGGCACGGGACGCCGCCGTGTTCGAGGGTCTCGAACACCCACGTGGCCGATCACCTCGACGCCCTCGTCGAGATGGGGCCGTGGTTGTGGGATGCCGTGGAGGCGTGCCCCATCGACGGACGGGTGTTCGCCGCGGCACACCGCAGCCTGCCGCGCCCCGAGGACCCGGTGCTGTCGATGTGGCACGCGGTCAACTGCCTGAGGGAGTGGCGGGGTGACACCCACTGGGCGCTTCTGGTCAGCGAAGGCCTCGACGGTGTCGAGGCGGGGATCCTGCACAACGCCTGGCTGGGCTACGAGCCCGACTGGATCCCCACCTCGCGAGGCAACTCCGCCCCCGAGATCGATGCGGCCTGGGCGTCCCTCGAGGCCCGCGGCCTGGCCCGGGGTCGTACCGTGACCCCCGCCGGCATCGCGCTGCGCCAGGATCTCGAGGACCGAACCAACCGGTTCACCACCACACCCTGGCGGGCCGTGGGCCCGGATCGGGCCCGGCGGTTCGCGGAGATCGCCGAACCCCCCTGCGAGATCCTGCTGGGTCGCGTCGACGAGACCGCAGGACCCAATTACCAGCCGGCCAGCCGGATCAGGAGCATTCCTTCCGAGGAGAGGTGACCATGACCGTGACCGTGTCCGACGAACCCACCACATTCGCTCGGGCCGCCGACCGCTTCGGCCGTCTCCTCCACCAGGTGCCCGCCGACGCCTGGGACCAACCCACTCCCTGCACCCTCTGGGACGTGCGTGCCCTCACCCGCCACGTGGTCGAAGAGCTGTTGTGGATCCCCGAGCTCTTCGCCGGTCACAGCCCAGAGCAGGTCGGCGAGCGTTTCGCCGGCGACATCCTCGGGGAGGATCCCGTCGGGGCGTGGGATCGGGCAGTCACCCCGGCGGTGGCTGTGGTGACCGCGCCCGGCGCCATGGACCAGATCTGTGCGCTTTCGATGGGTCCCACTCCCGGCGACGAGTACACCCGCCAGCTTGGCACAGACCTGGTGGTGCACGCGTGGGACCTGGCCCGGGCCACCGGTGGGGACGAAGCTCTCGACCCCGACCTGGTGGCCGCTGCGTTGGCCTACAGCGAGGCCTGGGTCCCGATGCTGGCGAACCTACCCGACTACTTCGCGCCGCCCATCGAAGCCGAACCCGGAGCCGACGACCAGACCCGGCTACTCAACCGCCTGGGCCGACGCCCCTGACCCGATCATCGCGGGCGCCCGGGCAACGGATTGGCGGTTCGGGCTATCGGTTCTGACCAAGGGCCCTCCCGACGCACCGGTGTCGTCGGCCACACTGGCCATGTGCCCGAGGCGTCCCTTCCCCCGCCGGTCGTGGTGGACCGCGACGGCCTGGACCGCCTCTTGGCGGTTCTGGCCGACGAGCGGCGGGTCATCGGCCCCACCGTGCGCGACGGAGCCGTGGTGCTCGGCGAGGTGGACTCCACCGCCGATCTGCCGGCGGCTGGAGCGACGAGCAGGCGCCGGGCAGCTACCGGCTGGTGGACCGCCCCGACGACGCGGTCTTCGCCCACGCGGTGGGGCCGTCGTCGGCCAAGAGCCACTACTTCCCGGCTCGTCACCTGTCGGTCCGGACCCGTCTCGACGCCCTGGACGGCTTCGTGGTGGAGGCGCCTCCCGAAGAGGAGCCCGTGGCCCTGGTGGGCATCAGGCCCTGTGACCTGGCGGCCATCGGGGTGCAGGCCCGGGTCCTGGCCGTCGGCAACCATCCCGACCCCCTCTACCGCGACCGGCTGGGCTCCACGGTGGTGGTGGTGGCCCAGTGCACCGACCCCGCCGCCACCTGCTTCTGCACCTCCATGGGAAGCGGACCCGTGGCGGAGGAGGGCTTCGACCTGGCCCTCACAGAGCTGCGCGACCCGCAAGCCACCCCAGGGAGCTTCCTGGTCGAGGTCGGCTCTTCGGCTGGAGCTGCGCTGATCGCCGCCATACCCAACCACCCCGCCCGAGACGAAGACCTGGCCCGGGCCCGGGCCCGCACCGACGCCGCGGCCGCGTCCATCACCCGCAGGGTAGACACCGCCGACCTGCCCGGACGCCTGGCCGCCACCCTGGAGCACCCCCGGTGGGACGATGTGGCTGCCCGGTGCCTGACCTGCGCCAACTGCACCATGGTCTGCCCAACCTGCTTCTGCTCCACCGTGGAGGACGTCACCGACCTGGAGGGCGACCACGCCGAACGGTGGCGCCGGTGGGATTCGTGCTTCTCCCTCGCCCACTCCGAACTGCACGGCGGCCCTGTCCGTTCCTCGGCCCGGTCGCGCTACCGCCAGTGGCTCACCCACAAGTTCGGGACCTGGCACGACCAGTTCGGCGAATCGGGATGCGTGGGCTGCGGACGTTGCATCACCTGGTGCCCGGTGGGCATCGACGTCACCGAGGAGCTGGCCGCGTTGAGCGTTGCCGATCCCGAACCCGCCGATCCCGAACCCGCCGATCCCGAACCTGCCTATCCCGAACCTGGCGACCCCGAGGGGGCGACATCATGACCATGCGCAGCATCGCCCAGCTGATCGGCGAGCACCCTGCGCTGGCAGGGTTGCCCTCGTCAGACCAGGAGCTCATGGCCGGATGTGCGCGGAACGTGCACTTCGGTGCGGGTGCATTGCTCCTGCGGGAAGGTGATCCGGCCGACACCTTCTACCTTGTCCGTAGCGGCCGGGTGGCCATCGAGATCAATCACCCCGCTCGTGCAGGGCTGACCGTGTCCACGGTGGGCCCCGGCGGCCTCGTCGGTTGGTCGTGGCTGTTCCCCCCCTACCGCTGGCGCTCCGATGCCCGCGCCCTCGAAGAGGTCAGCGCCGTGGCCGTCGACGGCGCCTGCCTGCGCCAGAAGTGCGAGCAGGACCACAGTCTCGGTTACCGGTTGATGGGCCGCATCGCCCAGGTGGTGATCGGCGCACTTCAGGATGCCCGGGTCCAGCTCCTCGACCTGTACCAACCATGATCCCTGCCCGCTACCGGGTGGCCGGGCGCTACGAGGAGTTGGCGGACACGGTCACCATCGAACTGGTCCCGGTCGACGCTCCCCTGGGTCCGATGCGCCCCGGCCAGTTCTGCATGCTGTGGGCCCCCGGTGTCGGTGAGGTCCCCATCTCCCTGGCCGAGACCCCCGACCCGTCCGGCCGCCAGCGCCACACCATCCGCGCCGTCGGTGCGGTGACCCGGGCACTGTGTGCTGCCCTCCCCGGGGAGGTGCTGGGCGTGCGCGGGCCCTTCGGGACGGCCTGGGGGATCGAGGAGGCCACCGACGGTGACGTGGTGGTGGTGGCCGGAGGCATAGGGCTGGCTCCTCTCCGGCCGGTGGTGACCAAGGTCCTCGCCGACCGGGACCGCTACGGGCGGGTGGTGGTGCTCGGTCGGCGCACGAACTCCCGAAGACCTGCTCTATGCAGCCGAGTTGGCCGACTGGCGTGGACGCTTCGACCTGGAGGTACGCGTGACCGTCGACGCCGCCCCGGCGTCCTGGCACGGCGAGGTGGGTGTCGTCACGACCCTGGTGAACCGAGCCGAGGTGGACCCCGCCACGACCACCGCTTTCGTCTGCGGTCCCGAGGTCATGATGCGCTTCGCCGCCCGGGCCCTGGTCGAGCGCGGTGTGCGATCCGAGGGGATCATGGTGTCCTTGGAGCGCACCATGACCTGCGGAACAGCCCAGTGCGGCCACTGCCAGCTGGGCCCGGTCTTCGTGTGCCGGGAAGGCCCTGTGCTCCCCTGGTCGCGAGCCGAGGCCCTGCTCGGGGTGCGCGAGCGATGAGGTACCGGTCTTGAGTGCCGAACGCCCCTCGCTGGCCGTGTGGAAGTTCGCCTCCTGCGACGGCTGCCAGCTCACGCTCCTGGACTGCGAGGACGAGCTGCTCTCGGTCGCCGGGCGGATCCGCATCGCGTACTTCCTCGAGGCCAGCCGGGCCACGATCGAAGGCCCCTACGACCTCTCGCTGGTGGAGGGTTCGATCACCACTGCCGAAGACGCCGAACGCATCCGGGCCATCCGCGCCCAGTCCGCCACGTTGGTCACCATCGGCGCCTGCGCCACCGCCGGCGGTATCCAGGCCCTGCGCAACAACGCCGACGTACGCGAGTACCTCGGGGTCGTCTACGCCCATCCGCGCTACATCGCCACACTCGACACCTCCACCGCCATCGCCGACCACGTCCCCGTCGACTTCGAGCTGCGGGGCTGTCCGATCGACCGGCGACAGCTCCTGGAGGTGATCAACGCCTTCCTCGTCGGCCGCCGCCCCTCGATTCCCTCCTACAGCGTGTGCGTCGAGTGCAAGTTCCGGGGCAACGTCTGCGTCACCGTCGCCCACGGCACCCCTTGCCTGGGGCCGGTGACCCACGCCGGGTGCGGTGCCCTGTGCCCGACCTACCATCGCGGCTGCTACGGCTGCTTCGGCCCGGCCGAGACCCCCGACACCGCGGCCCTGGAGCCCACGTTGTTGTCCTGCGGCATGAGCCCGGTGACCATCAGGCGTGCCTACCGCACGTTCAACGCCGAGGCTCCGGCCTTCCGCGACGCCGGCACGACCACAGAGGGGCACCAGTGACGCACCGGGCACCAGCCAATCGGACGCTGCGGGTAGACGCCCTGGCCCGGGTGGAGGGCGAAGGGGCCATGTGGGTGCAGACCCGCGACGGGAGCGTCACCGACGTGCAGCTGCGCATCTACGAGCCGCCGCGCTTCTTCGAGGGGTTCCTCCGGGGGCGCCACTACACAGAGCCCCCCGACATCACCGCCCGGGTGTGCGGCATCTGTCCGGTGGCCTACCAGATGAGCGCCTGCGCAGCGCTGGAAGCGGCCTGCGGGGTGGAGGTCAGCGGTCCGCTGCGCGACCTGCGCCGCCTCCTGTACTGCGGCGAGTGGATCGAGAGCCACACGCTGCACATCTACCTGCTGCACGCTCCCGACTTCCTGGGTTACGAGAGCGCCATCGCCCTGGCCGAGGACCACCGTGACCTGGTCCAGGCCGGCCTGCGCCTCAAGCAGATCGGCAACGAGTTGGTGGAGGTGATCGGCGGGCGGGCGGTACACCCCGTCAACGTCCGCCTCGGCGGCTTCTACCGCACCCCGACCCGCCGGGAGTTGGCGCGCCTGGTTCCGTCTCTGGAGGAGGCCCGGGATCTGGCGATGGACACCGTGCGGGCGGTGGCCGGCTTCGAGGTGCCCGACCTCACCCAGGACCACACGATGGTGGCCCTGTCCCATCCCGACGAGTACGCCGTGCTCTCGGGTCGCCTGGTCTCCACCGACGGATCGGACTTCGCCGTGGAGGACTTCGACGCGCACGTCAGCGAGACCCACGTCGCCCATTCCACCGCCCTGCACGCCCACCTGCTCGACGGGCGGCACTACCTGGTGGGCCCCTTGGCCCGCTACAACCTCCACGGCCACCTGCTCGCTCCTGCCGCCCGGGAGGTGGCTGCCGAGGTCGGCCTCGAGAGTGAGGTCCGCAACCCGTTCCGCAGCATCGTGGTGCGCGCCGTCGAGGTGGTCCACGCCTGCGACGAGGCGCTGGGCCTGATCGCCGGCTACACCGAACCCGACCGACCCGCGGTGGAGGTCGAGCCCCGCGCCGGCGTGGGTTGGGGGGTGACCGAGGCGCCGCGGGGCATCCTGGTGCACCGCTACGAACTGGATGCTGAAGGCACAATCCTCGACGCCCGCATGATCCCGCCCACCTCGCAGAACCAGGCCAGCGTCGAGCACGACCTGGCCCACTTCGTGGAGGACCACCTCCACCTCGACCACGACGAGCTCACCCGCCAGTGCGAGATGGCCATCCGCAACTACGACCCGTGCATCTCCTGCGCGACGCACTTCCTGGACCTGACCGTGGAGCAGCACTGAGCCGGCCCGCGGGCCGCCGGGTCCTGCTGGGGCTGGGCAACACGTTCCGTAGGGACGACGGGATCGGTGCCGCTGTGGTCGAAGCCTGCCGGCTCCGGCTCGGGCTCGGCCCGGCCGGGGGCCGAGACCGCAAAGAAGACGGGGAACCGGGTGAAGGCGAGACCGCAGGCGCAGCCGGCGCGCCGAGCGGTTCGGCGATCGAGCTGGTGGTGCTCGACGGCGAGCCGGCCCGGGTCATCGAGGCCTGGGACGGCGCAGAGGTGGCCGTCGTGGTGGACGCAGCCTGCTCGGGCGCTCCCGCGGGGACCCGGCACCGGGTCGAGGTGGGTGTGGATCCCCTGCCCGGGGGAACGGGCCGAGCCAGCTCCCACGCCCTCGGCGTGGAAGAGGCGGTGGCCCTGGGCCGGGCCCTCGGTCGGCTGCCCGAACGCCTGGTGGTGCACGCCGTGGATGCCGCCGATCTGGGGCAGGGCCCAGGCCTTTCGGATGTGGTGGCGGCCACCGTGCCCGGCGTGGTCGACGCCGTGCTCGCCGACCTCTCAGTTGCCCCCGCTCCGGCCGTCGCCTGGCGCGTCGTGGTGGAAGGGGTCGTGCAGGGCGTCGGCTTCCGGCCCTTCGTGTGGCACCTCGCCCGCGAACTGGGGTTCGCCGGTTGGGTCCGCAACACCGGAGGACCCGTGGAGATCCACCTCGAGGGTGCCGACGGCGACCGCATCGAGGCCTTCGTGGCTGCGCTGCAGGCAGACTCCCCTGTCGCCTCCCGGGTCGAACGCGTGGCCCTGCACCCGGTGGCACCCGAGGGTGCCGCCGACTTCTCGATCCTCGACAGCTCCTCTGCGACAGACCCGGCCGGTGCGACCGACGCGACCGACGCGACCGGTGCGACCGGTGCGACCGGTGCGACCGGTGCGGCCGGCGGTGGCCCGCCGCGACGGCGGGTCCCCCCCGATCGGGCTCCTTGCCCGGACTGCTGTGCCGAACAGGACGACCCGGGGGACCGCCGCCACGGGTATCCGTTCCTCAACTGCACCGACTGCGGTCCCCGCTTCACCGTCATCGCATCCCTCCCCTGGGACCGCCCCCGCACCGCACTCGCGGGCTTCCCGCTGTGCCCTCCCTGTGCCGCCGAGTACATCGACCCCGCCGACCGGAGGTTCCACGCCGAAGCCACCGCCTGCCCGGTCTGCGGCCCGGGCTCCACTCTGACGCCCGACCCCGGCGGTGAGCGTGACGCGGTCTCTGCCGCCGCCGACCTGCTGCGCGCCGGTGCCGTGGTCGCCGTCAAGGGAGTGGGCGGCTGGCAACTGGCCTGCGACGCCACCGACGAAGCCACCGTCCGCCGGCTACGACTCCGCAAGGGCCGGCCCGACAAGCCTCTGGCGGTGATGGTGGCCGACCTGGACGCCGCCCGCGCCTGGACCGACCCCACCCCCGACGAGGAGACCCTCCTGGCATCGCCCGCGGCCCCCATCGTGCTCGTGGCCGACCGGGGACGCGTGGCCCCTTCGGTGGCCCCCGGACATCGACGCCAGGGGATCGTGCTGCCCGCCTCGCCCCTCCACCGCCTCCTGGCCCGCGCAACCGGTCTTCCGATCGTGCTGACCAGCGGCAACCGCAGCGAGGAGCCCATCGCCGTCGACGACGCGGAAGCCGTGGCGGCCCTGGGTGGGATCGCCGACGCGTTCCTGGGCCACGACCGCCCCATCCTGGCCCGCTACGACGACTCCGTCGCGGTGGCCGGTCCGCGCGGGCCCACCCTGTTGCGGCGGGCCCGGGGGTATGCGCCCGAGCCCATCGTGTTGGGTCACCCGACCCGCGCCTGCGTGCTGGCCACGGGAGCCGACCTCCAGAACGCCTGCTGCGTCACCTCCGGTACCGACGCGTGGTTGTCGGCCCACGTCGGTGACCTGGACGACGACGCCACCATCGCCGCATGGCACCAGACGGTAGAACGCCAACTGGACCTCTTCGGGCTCCGCCCCGAGGCCCTGGCCCACGACCGGCACCCCGATCTGGTGGCCACCCGGCTGGCCGAGCAGCTTGCCGACCGCTGGGACCTCCCCCGGGTGGCGGTGGGCCACCACCACGCCCACATCGTGGCCACTGCCGCCGAGCACGGCATCGACGGACCGGTGCTTGGCGTCGCCCTGGACGGATTCGGCCTCGGTGACGACGGCACCGCCTGGGGGGGCGAGGTGCTGCTGGTCGAAGGGGCCCAGGCCCGGCGCGTGGGGCACCTGCGACCGGTTCCCCTTCCCGGAGGAGACCTGGCGGTGCGCCACCCGGCCCGCATGGCCCTGGCCCACGCCGCGGTCGCAGGCGTGCTCGGCGAGGCCACCGATCTGCTCGGCCTGGATCCCCGTGACCGGTCGCCCAGCGTGCTGCTGGGCGGCGCCGGACCCGAAGCCTTCCTGGCAACGCTCACCGGTTCTGGTGCCAGCGGCGCAGCCGGTGCGGGCGGTGCGGGCAGTACGGCTGGTCTTGGGGTGACCTCCTCGGCGGGTCGGCTCTTCGATGCCGTGGCCGCCTTGTGCGGTCGAGGACGGCGCCCCAGCTACGAGGGACAGCCCGCCCAACTGCTCGAGCAGGCGGCCGCTGGAGCCGTCGACGACCGGCGCGCCGACACCGTCGCCGCCGAACTGGGAGGCCAGATCCCCACCCTCACGACCGCCTTTGGGACCCTGATCATCGACCCGGCCCCCCTCGTCGCCCGTGTTGTGGTCCTCCTCGCGGAGGGTGCACCGGTGGCTGCGGTGGCGTCGGGCTTCCATCGGGCTCTGACAGCGGCCATCATCGAGGCCGTGACCGAGCTGGCTCAGACCCTGGGATCCATGCCCGTGGCCCTCGGGGGCGGGGTGTGGGCCAACCGGCTGCTGCTGGCCGGGGTCGTCGAGGGCCTGGAAGCACGGGGCTGCGCGGTGCACTGGCCCCGGGCTGTCCCGCCCGGAGACGGCGGCCTCGCCCTGGGTCAGGCCGTCGTGGCCGATGCAGTCCTGGCCGGGCGCGTGTCGCCCCTGCCGGGCCAAGGGGAGCGGGCCTGACATGTGCCTCGGGGTACCTGGCCGGATCGTGGCCATCGACACGTCGGCCGCTCTGCCCACCGGGACCGTCGACTTCGGCGGCGTCCGCCGGGACATCTGCCTGGCCTACGTGCCCGAGGCCGGCGTCGACGACCACGTGGTGGTGCACGTGGGCTTCGCCATCGCCGTCGTCGACGAGGAGGAAGCGGCCCGGACGTGGTCCCTGCTCGAAGCGATGCTCGAAGATCCCCTCGAGGAGATCCGCGGACCCCAGGGGACCGGCACGTGAAGTTCCTCGACGAGTACCACGACCCTCGCGTGGCCCGCGCGCTCCTGGAACGCATCCGCTCGAGCGTGACCCGTCCATGGACAGTCATGGAGGTGTGCGGCGGCCAGACCCACACCCTCATCCGCCAGGGCCTCGACCAGCTGCTGCCCGACGAGCTGACCCTGGTGCACGGACCCGGCTGCCCGGTGTGTGTGACCCCCGTGGGGATCATCGACCACGCCATCGCGCTGGCCCGCCGGCCCGAGATCATCCTGGCCTCCTTCGGCGACATGCTGCGGGTGCCGGGATCCTCGGACGACCTTCTCCGCGCCCGGGCCGCGGGAGCCGACGTGCGCATCGTGTACTCGCCCCTCGATGCCCTCACCCTGGCCGCCGAACACCCCGACCGCACCGTGGTCTTCTTCGCCGTGGGCTTCGAGACCACAGCACCCGCCAACGCCACCGCGGTGGCCCAGGCGGCCCGGCTGGGTCTCACCAACTTCGCGGTGCTGGTGGCCCACGTCCTGGTCCCTCCGGCGATGCTGGCCGTGCTGACCTCCCCGGGGAACCGGGTCCAGGGCTTCCTCGGACCGGGTCACGTGTGCACGGTCATGGGATGGGCAGACTACGAGCCCATCGCCCGTGACTGCCGCGTGCCGGTGGTGGTCTGCGGATTCGAACCTGTCGACCTCCTCGAGGGCGTGGCGATGCTGGTCGACCAGCTCGAGGCCGGTCGCCACGACGTCGAGAACCAGTACGCCCGCTCGGCTCGCCGAGACGGCAACCCCGCGGCCCAGGCGGTCGTGGCCGAGGTCATGGAGCCCTGCGACCGGGCCTGGCGGGGCATCGGGACCCTGGAGCGTTCGGGGTTGCGGTTGCGCGACCGCTACGCCGCCTTCGACGCCGCCCTGCGCTGGCCGGGCGCCGAGATGGGTGTCGACCCCGCCGTCGACGACGACAGCCGCTGCCAGGCCGGCCTCGTGCTGCGGGGCCGCCTCCGTCCCGACGAGTGCCCGGCCTTCGCCACGGACTGCACCCCCGAGCACCCCCTGGGCGCCCCCATGGTGTCCACCGAGGGGGCATGTGCCGCCTACCACGCCGCGGGCCGGCTCCCCGATCCCCGGGTGGCAGGTGGGCCATGAGCGACGACTTCGTCCCCTCCTGCCCCCTGCCCCTACCGCCTGGGGCTCGCATCCAGCTCGGTCACGGCAGCGGCGGCCGGCTCAGCGCCGAGCTGGTCCGCGATCTCTTCCTGCCCCTGTTCGCCGACCAGGAGCTGGCTCGCCTCGGCGATGCCGCAGTGGTCGAGGTGGAGGGAGTGCGCGTGGCCTTCACCACCGACGCCTTCGTCGTCCAGCCGGCGTTCTTCCCAGGAGCCGACATCGGGGCCCTCAGCGTGCACGGCACGGTCAACGACCTTGCCATGGTGGGGGCCCGGCCCCTGGCCCTCTCGGCGGCCTTCGTCCTGGAAGAGGGCCTTCCCTTCGACCAGCTGGGCACGGTGGCGGCATCGATGGCCCGGGCGGCCCACGAGGCCGGCGTTCGCCTGGTGGCCGGCGACACCAAGGTCGTCGAGCGGGGCGCCGCCGACGGCCTGTTCGTGGTCACCAGCGGCATCGGCGTCGTGCCCGTCGGCGTGGAGCTGTCCCCCGACGGTCTCCGCCCCGGCGACGTCGTGCTGGTGTCGGGACCGGTCGGGAGCCACGGCGTGGCGGTGCTGTCCCGGCGGGCCGGCGTGGCCTTCGACACCGACGTGGTTTCCGACACGGCGCCCCTCACCGAGCTGGTGGCGGGACTGCTGGCCGCCGCCCCCGTGCGGGCCCTGCGTGACGCCACCCGGGGCGGGTTGGCCACGGTTCTCAACGAGCTGGCCGACGCCAGCGGGGTCACCGTCACCGTCGAGGAGACGGCGGTGCCGGTCCTCGACGGGGTACGGGCGGCCTGCGCCACGCTGGGCCTGGATCCCCTCTACGTGGCCAACGAAGGGGTGTGCGTGGCCGTGGTCGCCGGCCCCGACGCGGACGCGGCACTGGCCGCGCTCAGGGCCCATCCCCTTGGAGCCCATGCGGCCGTCGTGGGCACCGTCACCACTCGTACCGGTACCCCAGGAACCACGTCGGGTGAAGCAGCGGGAGCACCCGCGACCCGGGGCGTCGGTTCGGTACGCCTACGGACCGCCCTCGGAGCCACGCGCCCCCTGCTGGTGCTGACCGGCGACCAACTGCCCCGCATCTGCTGACCATCGGCACTCGTCATTCCTGCAGGCGACCGCTACCTTCGACGGCACCACTCCTGGACACGCCAAGTACCCGAGCACGCCCCCCGAAGCACGGCACCCCCCGAAGAGAGGCCAGCACCATGGACCGAGCGGACCCGACAGACCCGGCGAGCCCGACAGCGTCTGCACTGCCCGAGGGTGGGGATCTCCCGGTGCTGACCCGGCGCTTCGACCAGCTGGGAAGGGGAGACGTGCTCCTCGTGGGGGGCAAGGGGGCCAACCTGGGCGAGCTGACTGCAGCCGGCCTGCCCGTGCCCCCCGGTTTCGTGGTCTGCGCCCCCGCCTACCTGCACGCCATGGACGCCGCGGGGTACGCGCCACGCTCACCGATCTGGTCGCCGAACTCGACACCCGTGACCCGTCCGCTCTGGAGGCGGCGTCGGCCGAGGCACAGCGCCTGGTGCACCAGGCCGGCATGCCCGCAGAGGTCCGGGCCTCGGTGCTCGACGCCTACCGGTCACTGGGAGGCGGACCGGTGGCGGTGCGCTCGTCGGCCACCGCCGAGGACGCGGCCGACACGTCCTTCGCGGGGATGAACGAGACCTTCACCAACGTCGAGGGCGACGACGAGTTGATCACCCGCATCGTGGACTGCTGGGCGTCCCTCTACGGTGAGCGGGTCGTGTCCTACCGCCGCGGGACATCACTTGGACGACGAGCCCGCCATCGCCGTGGTGGTGCAGCGCATGGTCGCCAGCGTGGCGTCAGGGGTCATGTTCACGGTGGACCCGGCCAGCGAGGATCACGACCGGATCGTCATCGAGGGCGCCTTCGGGCTGGGTGAGGTGGTCGTGGGAGGCCAGGTCGAGGTGGACACCTACACCGTGTCGCGCTCGGAGCGCCGGGTGCTGTCGGTGCACGAGGGCACCCAGGCCCACCAGATCGTCAGAGGAACCGACGGCCATGACGTGGTGGTGCCCCTCGACACCGACGAGGGCGCCAGGCGCGTGCTCACCGACGAGCAGGTTTTGACCCTGGCCGACGTCGGGGTCCGGGTCGAGCACCACTACGGGAATCCCCAGGACATGGAGTGGGCCATCGACGCGGCCGGCGAGATGTTCCTCGTCCAGACGCGGCCCATCACCACCCTCCACGACCGCACCGACTCCGAGCCCGTCGTGGTGGCCAAGGGTCTGGGAGCTTCGCCGGGAAGGGTCGTGGGCCGGGTACGCGTGCTGGCCAGCCCCGACGAAGGCGCCGACCTCGTGGACGGCGAAGTGCTGGTGGCCACGATGACCAGCCCGGACTGGGTGCCCACGATGCGTCGAGCCGTCGCGCTGGTCACCGACGGCGGGGGGATGACCTGCCATGCCGCCATCGTCAGTCGCGAGCTGGGCATCCCCTGCGTGGTCGGCACCCACGACGGCACAGCCACCCTCGATCCGGGTGCGGTGGTCACCGTCGACGGCAGCCAGGGGGTGGTCCTGGCCGGTGACCACGCCGCGGTCCCCGACGGTTCCGCTGCCAACAGTTCGGCGAGCCCGGCCGCTGCGGCCGCGCCGGTTCAGGTCCAGGCCGTCGAGCCCCTGGCCACCAAGCTCTACGTCAACGTGGCCATCGCTTCTCGCGCCGCCGAGGCGGCCGCCCTTCCCGTCGACGGAGTCGGTCTGCTGCGGGCCGAGTTCATGATCACCGACGCCCTCGACGGCGTGCATCCCAAGAAGCTCCTGGCCGACGGGCGAGCCGATGAGTTCGTGGCCCGCATGGCGACTCTCTGCTGCAGGTCACCCGTCCCTTCGCTCCCCGTCCCGTCGTGTACCGGACGACTGACTTCCGGACCAACGAGTTCCGGGCCCTGGCCGGCGGTGACGAGTACGAGCCCCACGAAGAGAACCCCATGATCGGGTACCGGGGCTGCTACCGGTACGTCCGCGACCCTGAGGTGTTCGCCCTCGAGCTCGAGACCCTGGCCCGGGTGCGCGAGCAGACCCCGAACCTGCACGTGATGATCCCCTTCGTTCGCACCCGCTGGGAGCTCGAGGCGTGCCTCGAGCTCATCGACACGAGCCCGCTCGGGCCGCCAGCGCGGCCTGCACGCGTTGGGTCATGGCCGAGGTGCCGTCGGTCGTGTACCGGATCCCCGAGTACGCAGCGCTCGGGATCGACGGCGTGTCGATCGGATCCAACGACCTGACCCAGCTCGTGCTCGGCGTCGACCGCGACACCGAGGTGTGTGCCGAGCTGTTCGACGAGGCCGACGAGGCGGTGCTGGACGCCATCCGTCGCATCATCGAGGCCTGCGACGAAGCCGGGATCACCTCGTCGCTGTGCGGGCAGGCCCCCTCGAACCGCCCGGAGTTCGCCGAGCACCTCGTTCGCTTCGGGATCACCTCGGTGTCGGTCAACCCCGACGCCGCTCTGACCACCCGCTCGGTGCTCTCCGCCGCCGAACGCCGCCTGCTGCTCGAGGTGGCCCGCCACTCGGGCTGAGGGTGCGCCTGGCACCCCGGCCACGGGCGCATGCCCACCGGTGGTGACAGCCTGCCGGGGGTGACAGCATCGTGGGGGTGACAGCCTGGCTGCCGGGACTCGACACGGCACGTCGCTACCAGCGGTCGTGGCTGCGAGCCGACGTCGGTGCCGGCGTGGTGCTGGCCGCCCTCCTGGTTCCCGTCGGCATGGGTTATGCCGAGGCGGCCCACCTACCGCTGGTGGCGGGACTGGCCACGACGGTCGTCGGGCTGGTGGCCTACGCCCTGGTGGGACCTTCGCCGCGTCTGGTGCTCGGGCCCGACTCCTCACTGGCGCCGCTCATCGCGACCGCAGTCGTCCCGTTGGCAGCCACCGACGGAGAGGCCGTGGCCGTGGGCAGCGCGCTGGCGTTGGCGGTCGGTGTCTGGTGCGTGGCCGCCGGGTTGGCCCGGGCGGGCACCCTCGCAGAGCTGCTCTCAGAGCCGGTCCGCCTCGGCTACCTGGCCGGGCTGGCCGTGATCGTCATCGCCGAGCAACTCCCTGCCACCCTCGGCCTGGAGGTGGATGCCACGACCTTCATCGGCCAGGTCACCGGCATCGTCGATGCGCTGGCCGACGACGGCGTCGACATCCTCCCCGCCGTCGTGGCCGCTGCCTGTGTGGTCACCATCGCCGGGCTCGGTCACTGGGTGCCACGGGCACCGGGTGTTCTCGTTGCCGTAGTGGGCGCCACCGTCGTCAGCGCCGTATGGGATCTGAGCGGTGAGGGTCTGGCCGTGATCGGCCAGCTGCCCACCGGCCTTCCCGCCCCGGCCTGGCCCGAGTTGGAAGCGGGCGACCTGGGCCGCATCGTTGCGGCTTCGCTGGGTATCGCCCTGGTGGCCATGGCCGACACCGGAGCTCTCTCTCGATCGGTGGCCCAGCGTGAGCGTCAGGGGTCGGACCCCGCCGTCCCCGGCGGTGACGTGGACGCCGATCGCGAGGTGATCGCCCTCGGGGTGGCCAACCTGGCCACCGGAGGTTTCGGAGGGTTCCCCACGAGTGCCAGTACGAGCCGCACCGCGGTGGCCCGGGCCAGTGGAGCGCACACCCAGGTGGCGGGCCTGGTGGCAGCGGCGCTGGTGGCCTTCCTGATGGCGGCCGGCACCTCCCTGGTGGCCGACCTCCCCGAGGCCGCCCTGGCTGCGGTGGTGATCGCTGCGGTGGCGGGCTTCGTGGACGTGGCCGGGTTCCACCGCCTCTGGCGGCTGCGTCGCTCGGAGTGGCTGCTGGGGACGGCCTCGCTGGCTGCGGTGGTGGTGCTGGGTCCCCTGGAAGGAATCGGCGTGGCGGTCGTGATCTCGCTGGCCAACGTGGTCAGGCACACGTGGCGGCCCCACGACGCCGTCCTGGGCCGCATCGAGGGGCGCAAGGGCTACCACGACCGGGCCCGCCACCCCGAAGCCCACCACATCCCGGGGCTCCTGCTCTACCGCTTCGACGCGCCTCTGTTCTTCGCCAACGCCGACCACTTCGCGCGGCGGTTGCGACGACTGCTGGAGGAGGCGCCCGAGCGGGTGCGCTGGGTGGTGGTTGCCGCCGAACCGATCACCGACGTGGACACCTCGGCGGCCACCGTCCTCTCGGACCTGGTCGACGAGTTGGAGGCTCGGGACGTGGAACTCGCCTTCGCGGAACTGAAGGGACCCGTCAGGGATCGCCTGGTGGCCTACGGGCTCGCGGATCGCATGGGAGCCGGTCGCTTCTTCCCCACCGTGGGAACCGCGGTGTCGGCGTACGTGGCCGCCTCCGGTGTGCCCTGGGTCGACTGGCAGGACCGCCCCGGCCCGCGGACTGACTGCTAGCGTCGGGTTCGGCGAAGGGAGCCCGGAATGGTACGACGAACGGTGCTGCTGGCCACCGGCCTTCTGGTGGGGGCGGCGATCCTGACCTTGCCTTCGACGGGTTGGGGCCAGGAGGACGACGACGCCACCGAAGAGGACTCGGGCGACGACGCGACCTCCGGTGACGAAGCGGTCCTCACGGAGGAGTTGGACGCAGAGATCGCCGCACTGATGGCCGAGATGGGTATCGACGGTGACCCTGCCAGCCTGATCGGAGAGGCTGGCGACCTCGACCTCCCACCGGGCGAGCCCGTGTTCGAGGGGCTGGTGACCGCCGCCGAGGATGAGCCACTCCCCGACGGGGGCGACTCGAAGCTGACCGGGCCATGCATGGGTGTGGCGCTGTCCTTCGATGACGAGGGCAACCTCATCGATGCAGCAGCCGACTTCGACGATGCCGGTCCCCCCGTCGACCTGATCGACGGAGGCCAGGCCTTCACTGCCGCCGATCCCTACCAGGTCCACGTGAACGGATGGGTGGTGTACGGCGGCCGGGCCGACCCTCCGCCCATCAACCACACCTGGTGGATCCGGACCCTCGGGCTCAGTGTGGACGCCGGCGGGGACGACAATCCCGAAGGCGAGAACCGCAATGCCGGCTCTGTGGACATGGCCAGCAGCCTTCCGGGTCCCGCCAAGGTCAACGCCCTGTTCTACATGGATGCGAGGATGAACGCAGACGGCGGCTTCAGGTGCGACGGCTCGGGCTACTGGGCGACAGTCGGCGGCTTCCCCGCCTTCGAGGGCGCCGGACTCGTGATCATGCTGCTCAGCGGCCTGGGCCTCTTCTTCAACGCCCGGCCCGCACGGACATGGCGGGCCTAGGAGGACCGATGAGCGACACCCCATCCCCAGCCGGCCCCCCGTCGGACCCTTCTGCGGATCCTCAGCCGGGTCCCGGCTCAGGCGCGGCGTCGGGGCCGCCCCAGCCGCCGGTTCCTCCACCGACCGGCGCACCGCCACCCACGGTTCCGCCACCGACCGGTGCGCCGCCACCGACTGGTGCTCCACCTCCCACGGTTCCGCCGCCGACCGGCGCACCGCCACCGACTGGTGCTCCACCTCCCACGGTTCCGCCACCGACCGGTGCGCCGCCACCGACATCTCCGCCACCGACATCTCCGCCACCGTCCGCTCCGACAGGCCCGGCAGCAGCGCCGACAGCAGTCGCTCCCCAGCCCACCGTTCGCCGGCATCCCATACGCGGAGCCATCTGGGGGATCGGGGTGGGCCTGGGCCTGGCCCTGGTGCTCATCGGTCGCCAGACCATCGCTCTGGGAACCGTCCTCCCATTGGCGGTGGTGTTCCTGGGCGTCGTCGTTGGTGCGCTCTGGGGTGCCTTCGCCCCGGCCCGGGGCAAAGCACCGGCGTGACCGACGCTCCCTCCTTCGATCTGAGCGGCAGGGTGGCACTGGTCACCGGCGGCAACGGGGGTATCGGGCTCGGCATCGCCGAGGCGCTGGCTGCCGCAGGTTCCGACGTCGCCATCTGGGGACGCAACGAGGCCAAGAACCGGGCGGCGCTGGATCACTTGTCCACCACGGGTCGGCGTGCCGAGGCGTGGAGCTGTGACGTGGCCGACGAAGGCCAGGTGGTCGACCGCTTCGCCGAGGCGGTCGAGTCCTTCGGCAAGGTCGACATCGTCGTGGCCAACGCCGGGATGGGGCTGGCCGGTCCGGTCCACACCCTGTCCCTCGAGCAGTGGCGAGCGGTGATGGCAGTCAACCTGGACGGCGTGTTCCTGACCCTGCGCGAGGCGGCCCGGCACATGATCGAGCGGGGCGAGGGCGGGTCGCTGGTGGCGGTCAGTTCGGTATCGGCCATCCACGGCGCGCCGGCCAACGAGGCCTACGCCGCGTCCAAGGCGGGCATCGGGGCCCTGGTGCGGGGAATGGCCGTCGAGTTGGCCCGCCACCGGATCCGCGCCAACGTGTTGATGCCCGGCTGGACCGAGACCGACATGACCGCTCCGCTCAAGGGTTGGGAGAAGTTCGTGCAGAACACCACGGCGCGAACCCCGGTGCGACGCTGGGGCCTGCCCTCCGACATGGGAGCGGTGGCCGCCTTCCTGGCCGACCCTGCCCTTGTCTTCCACACCGGTGACACCGTCGTGGTCGACGGCGGCTACTCGATCTTCTGACCCCGCTCTGGGTTCAGCCGACCAGCTCGACGAAGGTGCCGTCGGCCCGGGCCACCAGGTAGCCGCCCCCGCCTCGCTCGGGGTGGCTCACGTATACCCGGATGGCCACCGCTCCGTCGTCGAGGAACGTGAAGCGGTCAACGATGGCGTGGGTGACCTCACCCCCGTCGAGAGCGAAGCCGTCGAGCGCCTGGCGGGCCAGGCCCGGTAGCTGGTCGAGGGCCACACCCTCCATGGTGAAGAGCGCATCTGCTTCCTCGTCGGCGAAACCCTCTGGGTCGGGAGCGTCGAAGGCGCCCTCCCGCCAGAGGATGCGGTCCAGGTTGGCCGGCTCGTCGGGCGAGCGGTAGGTCACCATGGCGTAGGTGGGATAGACGACAAGCTGGGTCAACTCCACCCCTGCGCCGAGCACCGAAGCCAGGTCGTCGAGCAGAGGTTCGGGGCCGTCGAGCAACAGGCTGCCCTCGAAGGCCGCCGTGGTGGTGGGAGTGGGATCCGGCGTGACCGAGGCCCCCTGCGTGGGAGAGGCCTCCTGCGTGGGAGAGGGACGCTGAGAGGGTTCACCGGCTGCGCCCTCGGTCTGGGGTCCGGCCGGGTCCAACCCGCCAGGCAGTTCCGCGTCGAAACCCGACTCCACCGCCAGGCGCGCTCTGCTCTCGCCTTCATCTCCGCTGTCCGCTCCGCCGGCCACGATGACGACCGCCAAGCCCACCAACCCCATGGCCAGGATGCCTGCGGCGAGGATCAGGCGACCGCGGTTGCCCGAGCCGGTGGAGATGACAGGGGCGGGTTCTTCGACCGGCTGCATGCCACCAGCCTCGCACGCGACACGCCGGCCGTGGAAGAGTGGTCGGCCATGGATCGTCCGGCGGAACCGATCGATCAGGGCGCGGTGCGCCTGCCTGGCGGGAGGAAGCTCGGCTATGCCACCTTCGGGCATCCCGAAGGCGACGCCGTGGTCTGGTTCCAGGGAACACCGGGCGCGCGCCTGCAGGTACCCCCCGAGGTCGAGCCCGAAGGTCACGCACGGGGGTTCCGCATCGTCACTCTCGAACGCCCGGGGAACGGGGCCTCGTCGCGCTACCTGTACCGGCGGGTCCGTGACATCGCCGGCGACGTGGAGGCCTTCGCCGACGCCCTGGGTATCGAGCACTTCGCCGTCGTGGGGCTCTCGGGGGGCGGACCGTACGTGCTGGCCTGCGCCCACGACCTACCCCACCGGGTGAGGGCCGCGGCCGTGCTGGGAGGCCTTGGTCCCACCGCCGGTCCCGACGCGGTGCCCAGCCACACCCGGCTGCTGGCCCTGATGGCCCCGGTCCTGGGTCCCACCCAGGGTGCCCTGGGTTGGGGCCTGGCCACCGCGCTGCGGGCGTTGCGCCCCGTGGCCCGCCAGGCACTGTGGACCTACATGCGACTCGGTCCCCGCGCCGACCGTCCCGTGTTCGAGCGACCGGAGATGGCGGCCATGTTCATCCAGGACCTGATCCAGGCCCTCGACTCGGATCTGCGGGGACCGGTGTTCGACATGAACCTGTTCGCCCGCCACTGGGGGTTCTCCCTCGCCGACATCACCGTCCCCTGCCGTTTCTGGGCGGGAGACGCCGATCCGATCGTGCCGCTGAACCACGCCCAGCACCAGGCGGACCGCATTCCCGACTCGCAGCTGTTCCTGTGCCCTGGCGCCGGGCACTTCGCCGGCTTCACGGCCGTCCACCACGTGCTGGACGAGTTGGACTCGTGCTGGCAAGGCCGCCAGGGCCGGGCCCTCGGCTCCCCTGGCCCCGCCTCAGCTCAGGCGTAACGCAGGTCCTCGCCCGCCAGGTCGTCGCCGAGTGAGTCGCCGACTCCGGTAGCGCCGCCGCCCGTGTCACCGACTCCGGTCGAGCCGCCGTCCCGCTCCGGTGCCTGGTCGTCGAACCCGTCGCCCAACCCGTCGCCCAACCCGTCGCCGAGCCTGTCCTCGGAGGTGGCTGTCACCATGGCTGGGTCGGCGTCGAGCAGGTCCTCCCCCCAGCGGGCCAGCGCGGCCAGCGCGGGTGCCAGTCCCCGTCCCCGGTCGGTGAGCCGGTAGCGGTGACGGAGTGGGCGCTGGCTGTAGGGCTCGGCCACCAGCAGCCCGTCGCCCTCCAGGTCGCGGAGCCGGCGGGACAGCACGGTGGCCGAGACCCCGCTCACCTGCCGCTGGAGGTCCGCGAAGCGCAGCGGGCCGGCTGCCAGGGCGTCGCAGATCAGCAGGTTCCAACGGTCACCCACCACCCGGGCGGCGGCTTCCAGAGGCCCGGTCATGGGTCCAGTGTCGCAGCTGGTTGGGATCCGGGCGAAGATCCTGTACTCTCTCTCACTAGTTAGTTGCTAGTGACTATCCGCTATCTGATCTCTCCAGCCCCTCGGGAGCCCTCATGAATGATGCCGACACCCTCAACGACGCCCCGGGCGACACCCCTGACAGCGCCACTGAACCCACAGCGGACTCCGGCAGTCACGCACTCCTGGCCGCGCTGGCCGACACGACGCGCCGGGTCGCCGACCGCGTGGGAACGGCCGTGGTCCGCGTGGACGCGGCGGCGGCCGGGGCAACGGCGTGGTCATCGCCCAGGGCCAGATCCTGACCAACGCCCACAACCTCCGGGGCCCCCAGGTGACCGTCACCTTCGCCGATGGTCGCCAGGACCGCGGCGAGGTGCTGGGCGCTGACCTCGACGGCGATGTGGCCGTGATAGCAGTCGACACCGGTTCGGCCCCGGCTCTGGAGTGGGCGCCAGGCGTCCTCGAGGTGGGCTCCGTCGCGTTCACGGTCAGCCGGGGTGCCGGTGGGGTGACGCGCACGACCTGGGGAACGGTTTCGGCGACCGAGCGGGCCTTCCGTGGGCCGCGCGGTCGTCGCATCGACGGCAGCCTCGAGCACACCGCGCCGCTCCCGTCCCGTTCGTCGGGCAGCCCGGTGCTTGACAGCCACGGTCGCCTGGCCGGACTCAACACCAACCGCGCCGGCGACGGGTTCTACCTCGCCCTCCCCACCGATGCCGAGTTGCGTCGCCGGGTCGAGGCGTTGGCCTCAGGGAAGGTCCCCGGTGCCCGCCAACTGGGTGTCGCCCTGGCGCCCACACACGTGGCCCGAAAGCTGCGGCGCTCGGTGGGCCTCCCCGAACGCGACGGCCTGCTGGTGCGATCCGTCGAGGCGGGCATGGCCGCCGACCGGGCCGGGATGTCCGAAGGTGACCTGATCGTGTCCGCCGGAGACCGGGCCGTCGTCACCGTCGATGACCTCTATGCCGCCCTCGACGCTGCGGGGGACCGGCTGGAGGTGTCGGTGGTACGTGGCACCGACGAGGTGGCCCTGACCGTCTCCTTCGCCGAAGCAACCACCGACGGGTCGAGCACCTGACCCCTCTGGCACTCGACCCATGGAGCACCTCACCCGTCTGGCACTCGACCCATCGAGTACCTCACCCGCCGGCTGCTCGGCCGCCGGATCGGGATCAGGCCAGGTCGAGGGGGCCGCGCACGACGCTGTCACCGGAGTGGTCGGCGTTGCCGTCCAGGGGCTCGCGTGACACGTCGACCACCGGGAAGTCGGCCGGATCGACACCGGCGGGTACCTCGTAGCTGCCCGAGGAGTTCACCGGCCCCAGCGAGATGAGGCGTAGCGGTTCGGTCGACTGGATCAACCAGAGCTCGAGGTAGCCGCCCTCGGGTGCTTCGACGTCGTCGAGATCGACGTGGAGCACCATGCGCCCGTCCTCGTCCACCAACTCGGCGGTTCCCGCCCCACGATCGCCCAGTGCGGCCAGCTGGGCGGTGCCCATCACGTCGTCATCGGATCCGACGAGGGCCCAGACGCCGACGAAGACGCCCGCCACCACCGCCGCGGCCAGGCCGAACACCCAGGTGCCACGGGGCCGTCGTCGGCGGCGGGCATCCCGCAGGTCGACGACGGGCGCAGCCTCGCGTTCGGCGAGTGGCTGCCTCGCGCCTTCGGCTTCTCCTGCCTCGGCCTTGATCCGTTCCCACAGCGAAGCCGGTGGCTCATCCAGGGTCAGATCTTCCGCCGAGAGCTCGCGGGCGACGGACCGCAACCGGGAGAAGGCCTCCTGTTCGGCGGGATCCTCGAAGAGGGTGTCAGCACTCATCACTCCTCCCCCTGGTCGAGGTGGCGGCGCAGACGTTCCAGGCCGCGGCGGATGTCGCTCTTGACCGTGCCCAGGGGCATACCGCAGCGCTCGGCGATCTGGGCGTGGGTCAGATCCTCGAAGAAGGCCATCTCGATCATCACCCTCGCCCGTTCGGGAAGACGCTCCAGCGCGTCGGCCAGCAGGAGCCTGTCAGAGACCTGGTCGAGGTCGGCGGGTTCGTCGGCCCCGGGCATCCCGCCGGGCTGCTCCTCGACCGGGCGGGGAGTTCGGGCGAGGCGTCGCTGGGTGTCGTGGGCCTTGTTGCGGGCTATTCCCATGAGCCATCCGGGGAGCGAACCGCGGCCGGGATCGAAGCGCTGCCGGTAGCGCCATGCAGCCACGAAGGTCTCCTGGGCTGCGTCTTCGGCTGCCAAGGGGTCGATGAGGGTTCTCCGGCAGAAGGAGTACACCATCGCTCCCCAGCGGTCGTAGGCGGCCCTCAGCGCGGCATCCTCACCCCTCTGGAAGGACTCGGCCACCTCCTGCTCGTCCAGGTCGGGAGCCAGGTCTCCGGGCTGGGGCATCGGCGCATCGTACCCAGAGCGCGTGGCCCGCACCGCCGGGAGCGCAGCAGGTGCGAACTCCGGGACCGGTGCGAGGCCAGCAGCTGGTGCCGGCACCGGGGCCGGTGCACGAGCCAGCAGAGCGAGCGGCATGTGCTCTCTTCGCCCGGTCAGCCCTTCTCGGATGCACAACTGCCCGCGTTGTCAGCGCGGGGGCCGACGGTGATCTCGATCCGCGCCACGTCCCGGACCGCCCAGGCCTGGGGCGCGGAAGCGGCCAGGGTCAGGCGGCCCGCCTCGATGGTGGCTGCACGCAGGTCGGCCAAAGGGAGGCATACGCAGTAGTCGCCGTCCGTCCCGTGCACCGTGGCGTGGTCGGCCCCGGTGCGCGGCCCTGCGGCGTCCAGCAGTGGTGCCAGCGGGCCGTCGCGGTCGGCGCATTCCACCGTCTGTGCGACGTGGCCCTCGATGACCAGCGGGGCGGGCGACTCGGCAGGCACTGGCGCACCGTAGCGGATCACATTGGTCTCGCTGGGCAGAAGCACCTCGTTCTGCTTGGCAGCCATCGCCGCCAGCGGGCAGACTGGCAGCGGTCACGGGAGCCTGGGCGGCCGCGGCAGCTACGTCGCGGTGGGGGCAACGATCGGACCATCCCTTGGTTTCACGCGTCACCAGGGGACAATCTCACCCATCAGCCGCCCGGGGAGCCCACCGAGTCGATGACCGTCGACGTCACCACCGCCCGACACCCGGCTCGGCTGCATTACCTGCCCGGTATCGACGCGTTGCGGGCCCTGGCAGTGCTGGCGGTGCTCGCCTACCACGCCAACTGGGAAGGCGTCCCCGGCGGGTTCCTGGGTGTCGACGTGTTCCTGGTGATCAGCGGCTACCTGATCACCGCCCTTCTGCTCACCGAGCGGGCCAGCGCGGGCCAGGTGTCGCTGCGGCGCTTCTGGTGGCGCCGGGCCCGGCGCCTGCTCCCTGCCGTCTTGCTGGTGCTCGGCTTCTGGTTGGCCTACGCCGTGGTCTTCCTGCCCGACGAGGTGGCGGGACTGCGCGCCGACGCCCTGGCCTCGTTGAGCTACGTCACCAACTGGTACCTGATCTTCTCGGACCAGTCCTACTTCGCCGCCTTCGCCCGACCTTCGCTGTTCCGCCACCTGTGGTCGCTGGCTGTCGAGGAGCAGTTCTACCTGCTGTGGCCCGTCGTTTTCGTGGCCGGGCTGGGCGCGTTGGGGCGACGCCGCCTGCTGGTGGCCGTAGCTGCTGGGATCGCCGCATCGACCGCGCTGATGTGGGTGCTCTTCGAACCCGGCGGCGACCCCTCCCGCGTCTACTACGGCACCGACACCCGTCTGGCCGGCCTCCTGGTGGGTGCCGCCCTGGCGCTGGTGTGGCACCCCCAGCGCCTCCGGAGCCAGGTGGGACGGCGGGCACCGGCGCTGCTCGACGGAATCGGCGTGGTGGCCCTGGTCCTGTTGGTCCGCCAGTTCCTGGTGGTCGACGAGTTCGACCCGTCCCTGTACCGCGGCGGCTTCCTGCACGTGGCCCTGCTGACCGCGGTGGTCCTGGCCGTCGTCGCCCACCCGGCGGCCCGGCTGGGTCGGGTCCTGGGCCGGCCGGCGCTGTTGTGGCTCGGGTTGCGCTCCTATGGCGTCTACCTGTGGCACTGGCCGGTGTTCATGGTGACCCGGCCCGGCGTGGATGTCGGCCTGGACGGTCCCGGGCTGTTGGCGGTGCGCCTGGGTCTCACCGCCCTGGCCGCGGAGCTCTCCTACCGCTTCGTCGAGCTGCCCGTGCGCCGGGGTGCGCTCGAGCGCGGCTGGGCCCGCTGGCAGGCCCGACCCGCGGGCGGCTTGGGGTTCACCCCCGGAACGCTCATGGGAGCGGCCGCCGCCACGGTGCTGGTTGGGCTGTTGGGCGTCGCCGTGGTCTCCGCAGAACGCCCACCGCCATCCCAGTTGGTCGCGGGGGCCGCGGGCTACGACACCGACACGGGGCGGCCCCTCGAAGTCCCCCCAAGTGGACCTGTCACCGTCGTCGGCACCACCACCTCACCCACCGTCCCCTCCGAATCACCCGGGGGTGCTGGTGCCGGAACTGCCGGTCCCACCACCACGGCGGCACCGACACCGAGCACCGTGACCACGACAGCACCGGCCACGACGGCGCCCACCTACCCGGCGGTACTGGCTCTCGGCGACTCGGTGATGCTCGGCGCTGCCGCCTCTCTCACCGGCGAGTTCGAAGGACAGATCACCGTGGACGCGGTGGTCTCCCGCCCCTTCGAGGACGGCGTGTGGGCGGCCCGCTACTACCGCGACCACGTGGGCCTGCCCAGCACGGTGCTCGTGCATCTGGGCAACAACGGGCACTTCACCACGGAGCAGTTCGACGAGCTCATGGAGGCACTGGCCGGTGTGGACCGGGTCGTCTTCTTCACCACCCGGGTCAACCAGCGTTGGCAGGACGAGGTGAACGGCACCATCGTCGCCGGGGTGGAACGCTTCACCAACGCCCGTGTTGCCGACTGGCACGGCCTCAGCGCCGACCACCCCGAGTACTTCGTGTCCGACCAGACCCATCTCACCCCGCTGGGAGCCGACGTGTACGCCCAGTTCCTGGCCGCCCAGGTCAACCCCTGACACCCCCGAGCCGGCCCGCCACGAGGGGCGTGCACCGGGCCTGGGCACTCCGGGCGCGTCGTGTACCGGGGCGTCGCAGTCAGGGTGCGTCGAGCACGGTGCGGGCCAGTTGGGTCTGGATGGCGCGGATGGCCTCGGGCTGTTTGAACTGAACCCACCCGCGGTCACAGGTCAGAACCGCGCCTGTGAAGGCACGGGAGGCATCGGTGGCCAGGAACACGACCACCTCGGCGATCTCCTCGGGTGTCTGCCAGCCCGGATCGGCGTGCCCGCCGGCGAAAGCGGCGGACAGGTCGTCGCTGCCGTGCAGCACCCCGGTGAGCGGCGTCTCGACGTAGCCGGGGCAGATGGCGTTGACCCGGATCCCCACCGTGGCGCAGTTGGGGGCCAGGGATCGGGTGAGGCCTGCCACGCCGGCCTTGGAGGCGGCGTAGGCGTCCTGGCCGCCGAGGGGCAGCACCGCCATCGACGACGCGGTGGTGATGATGGAGCCCCCGCCGTTGCGGGCCATGGCCGGGATGGCGAAGTGGCAGCAGTAGAACACCCCGGACAGGTTGATGCCGATCACCTTGTCCCAGGTTGCCGGATCCACCAGCGGGCTGAACCCGTCGGCGAAGGGCAGCGAGACCCCGGCGTTGGCGTGCAGCACGTCGAGGCGACCGAAGAGCTCCAGGGCCCCGCCGACCGCGGCCTCGCACTGCTCGGCCACCGACACGTCGCAGTGTCGGGCCACGGCCACCCCACCCTCGGACTGGATCGTCGCCACCGTGTCGGCCGCGGTCGCGTCGTCGATGTCGGCCACCACCACCGACGCGCCCGCCGCGGCCAGAGCGCGCGCCGAGGCAGCCCCGATGCCCGAGCCGGCGCCGGTCACCAACGCCACCCGGCCAGCGAGGCGACCTCGTCCGACACCAGGCATGCCGGTCGGGTCATCTGGTCCGGATCCTTCGATCATCCCATCACCCTCTCACACCAGCGCGATCAGGGTGACGGCCTGGCCGATGACGAGCATTGCCCCGAGGCCCCACGCTGCAGGTGCAATCCGGCCCCGCACCACCAGGGCTCCCCCCGAGATCCCGACCAGGAGGGCCAAGAGGTACCCGACGCGACCCGTGAGGACACCCAGGGCGGCGAAGAGCACCGCGAACCAGACCACGGCGATCACCAGAGCAGCCTTCAGTGCCGCTTCGGGGCGCCGAAGCGCAGGCGGTGTGGCCCGGTAGAGCCGTCGGGCGCGCCGGATCCCGCGCGACCAGGCACGCAGGTGGTCGAACGCGCCGGAGACCTCAGGCAGGGGGAAGGCGGGCAGGATGGTTACACGCACCGGGGCTCCTCGAGGAACCTCCGCCCGGCGGTGAGGGTAGCCGCATCCCGAGACGCCCGGACGAGCTTGCCCCGAGACCCGGCCGGAAGGCCCGGCCCAAAGACCCCCGGGACGACCCGGCCCAAAGACCCGGCCGGCCTCAGCCGTCGAGGACGGGGATGCGGGTGAGGGCCGCCTCGATGCGCTCCTGGGGGTACTCGAAGTCCTCGACCTCGCCGGCCAGGTACTTGTCGTAGGAGGCCAGGTCGAACAGGCCGTGCCCGCACAGCGCGGTGAGGATGACCTTCTCCTCGCCGGTCTCCTTGCAGCGCAGCGCTTCGTCCACCATGGCGGCAAGGGCGTGGGTGGGCTCGGGCGCGGGCACGATGCCCTCGGAGCGGGCGAAGCGCACCCCGGCGGCGAAGCACTCGGTCTGGGGCTTGGCCACCGCCTCGATGAGGCCCAACTCGTAGAGGTGGGAGATCACCGGGGACATCCCGTGGTAGCGCAGACCGCCGGCGTGGATCGGGTCGGGGACGAAGTCGTGGCCCAGGGTGTGCATCTTCATGAGCGGTGTCATGCCGGCGGTGTCACCGAAGTCGTAGGCGTACACGCCCCGGGTGACGGTGGGGCATGCCGCAGGCTCGACGGCCCGCACGGTCACGTCCATACGCCCGGCCAGCTTCTCCCGCAGGAACGGGAAGGTGAGCCCGGCGAAGTTCGACCCGCCGCCGATGCAGCCGACGATCAGGTCCGGGGTGTCGCCGGCCAGGGCCAGTTGCTCGATGGCCTCCTCGCCGATCACGGTCTGGTGCAACAGCACGTGGTTGAGCACCGACCCCAGGCAGTAGCGGGTGTCGTCGTTGGTGGCCGCCACCTCGACGGCCTCGCTGATGGCCATGCCCAACGAACCGGGGCTGTCGGGGTCTGCTTCGAGCATGGCCTGCGACCGGCCTGGGTGACCTCGGAGGGGCTGGCGTGCACGGTGGCCCCGAACACCTGCATCATCGATCGCCGGTAGGGCTTCTGGTCATAGGACGCCCGCACCTGCCAGACCTCGCACTCGAGGTCGAACAACGACGAGGCGAACGCCAGGGCTGTGCCCCACTGGCCGGCGCCGGTCTCGGTGGTGAGCCGGCGGATGCCCTCCTGGGCGTTGTAGTAGGCCTGGGGGACGGCGGTGTTGGGCTTGTGGGAACCCGCGGGGCTCACGCCCTCGTACTTGTAGTAGAGCTTGGCCGGGGTGCCCAGGGCCTGCTCGAGGCGGCGCGCCCGGTACAGAGGGGTGGGTCGCCACAGCCGGTAGACGTCGCGTACCTCGTCGGGGATCTCGATGCGCGAGTCGCCGCTGACCTCCTGGAGGATGAGCGCCATCGGGAACAGCGGGGCCAGGTCGTCGGGACCCACGGGCTGGTGGGTGCCCGGGTGCAGCGGGGGCGGGGGCGGCGACGGCAGGTCTGGGATCAGGTTGTACCAGTGGGTGGGGATGCGGTCCTCGTCCAGCAGGTACTTGCAGGTGTCGCCCATGGCGGTGTCCTCCGGGTCCGGTTCTGGCGGGAACCGTAGCCGCCATCGGATCTGACGGCCCATCAGACGTGTGGGAAGCGGGCGCAACGGCGGCTACCGTGCCCTGCACCAGCCACGCCACCCCGCCCGGGGCGGCCCACCGAGCAGAGCAAGAGGGGGACGTTCGCCATGGCCGACGTCAAGATGTTCATCAACGGCGAGTTCGTGGAGGCCGCCTCGGGCGAGACCTTCACCACCGTCAACCCGGCCAGCGGCGAAGCCATCGCTGAGGTCCCCAAGGGTGACCGGGCCGACGCAGAGGCCGCCATCGCCGCCGCCCGCGCCGCCTTCGACGACGGTCCCTGGCCCCGCCTGTCGGGCGCCGAGCGGGCCGCCAAGTGCATCCAGATCGCCGACCTGATCGACGCCAACGCAGCCGAGCTGGCCGAGATCGAGGCCCGCGACGGGGGCGGCACGATCCGCAAGGCCCAGATGGCCGACGTGTCGGGCTGCTCCAACGCCTTCCGCTGGTTCGCCCGCATGGCCGAGGAGCGTCCCGCATTCGAAGACGTCCCCGGCTCGCCCTTCCCGGTGTCGGAGAACTACCTCCAGTACGAGCCCATCGGCGTGTGCACGGGGATCATCCCCTGGAACTTCCCGCTGATCATGGCCGGCTGGAAGATCGCCCCGGCCATCGCCGCGGGCAACTGCTCGGTGCTCAAGCCGGCCTCGTTCACCTCGCTCAGCGCCCTGCGGCTGGCCGAGCTGATCGCCGAGGCCGACCTGCCCCCCGGCGTGGTCAACGTGGTCGACCGGTCCCGGCGGCACCGTGGGCGAGGAGCTGGCCTCCCACCCGCTCGTCGACAAGGTCGCCTTCACCGGCTCGCACCGAGGTCGGTGCCCGCATCATGCAACTGGCCTCGGGCACGGTGAAGCCCGTGACCCTCGAGCTGGGCGGCAAGTCGGCCAACATCGTGCTCGACGACGCCGACCTGGACCTGGCCGCCGGCGCGGTGCTGTGGGGCACGTTCTTCCACGGCGGCCAGGTGTGCGAGTCGGGCACCCGGGCCCTGGTGCAGCGCAGCATCTACGACGAGTTCGTCTCGCATGCTGGCCGACCGGGCCGGCAAGATCGTGCTCGGCGACCAGATGGACATGATGACCGACCTCGGCCCCCTCGTGTCCCGCAGCCAGGTCGAGACCGTCGAGCGCTACGTGGCCGTCGGTCGCGACGAGGTGGGCGAGCCCATCGTCGGTGGCTCCAAGCCCGACGGCCTGCCCGACGGCCTCGACCCCGACGCCTTCTACCAGCCCACGATCTTCGCCGACGTCGACAACAAGGCCAAGATCGCCCAGGAGGAGATCTTCGGCCCGGTGCTGTCGCGTCATCCCCTTCGACACCGACGACGAGGCCGTGGCCATCGCCAACGACTCGATCTACGGTCTGGCCGGCGGGGTGCAGAGCGGCGACCTCGAGCGGGCCAAGGCGGTGGCCGACCGGATGCGCACCGGCACCGTGTGGATCAACGACTACCACCTGATCAGCCCCGAGCGGCCCTTCGGTGGCTACAAGCAGTCCGGGCATCGGGCGTGAGCTCGGGCACCTTCGGGTTCGAGGCCTACCGCCAGGTCAAGCACGTCCACGTCAACCCCGAGACGGCCGGGCGCGACAACCACTTCCACTACGCCCTGTTGTCCAACGGCATCTGAACCCCGCCACCCAACGGAATCCGAGCGTCGCGTCGTGCGTGTCACCGCCACCCCCCGGGCCGTCGAGGTGGTCGAGGCCATGCGGTCGCGGCGCTCGGGCGAGCTGTCGATCACCTTGGGCACGGGGTGCTGTGAGTCCACCGCCCCGTTCCTGTACGAGAACCACTGGGCCGGCCCCGACGCCGAGGCGGTAGGCGAGGTGGCCGGGGTCGCCGTGTGGGCGCCCTCCCTGCTGCGGAGCCTCTACGGCGACGACGACGAGCTGGTGGTCGACGTCATCGAAGAGCTGGCCGAGTCGCTGTCGGTGGAGACCGAGCTGGGCGTCCGTCTGGTGTTGCGCGACCCCGACCAGGTGGCCGGTGCTCAGGGATCGAACACGCTCGGGTCTGGTGAGATGGGGTCCTGTCCGCGCTGAGCCCGCCCTCAGGGCACCACCACGAACGCATCCTGGGCGTCCGCCGCGCTCAGGACCTCCGCGAGGTCCTCGTCGGTGGCCACGGTCACCACACCCGACTCCACACTGGCCCGCTCCAAGGTCCCCACCTGGACGCCCGCGCCCGGCAGCGCCTGGGGAGCTTCCTCGAAGAGCCACAACTCGATGCCCGCGCCCGGCTTGCGGTACACGTCGAGCTCCAACACGCCACCCTCGACGACGTTGGTCGGACTCAGCGCGAGGCAGTCCATCCAGCCCAACTCCAACCACGGGCACAGCACCGGACCCTGGGCCAACCAGTCCTCGGGCACCTGGACACGGATCGTCAACGGCTCCAAACCATCGATGACCTCCTCGGGAGTGTCACCCTCATGGATCTGGCGCTGGCGCGCCGAGAGGTTCGCCCACGACGGCGGGTCATCTCGCGCGGCGATCTCCTCCACGATGGCCTGGGCGTCCAGCTCACCGCTGATCAACGCCATAAGCAGCTCTTCCTCGCTGCCCACTCCGGCCGCCACCGCAACCTCGCTCGCCAACATCTCCGCGAACACGCCCCCATAGACCCGGTCGTAGCAGTTTCCCAAGAAGACCACCTCACCTGCCGACGACACCGCCACCCCCCACACGCCGGAGCCCCGATCCGAGAGCAGGGTCCGGTAACCAGCGTCGGCTGCCGCAGCCAGAGGCAGGCCCATACTCTCGGAAGTGACGAACTCGCGAGGGGCGACAGCAGCCGGATCACCAACCACGGCAGCTTCCTGTGCCTCGATCACCACAGCAGGGCTCGACACATACAGGGCAACAAGAGATTGGATCTCGGGGGACTCCTCTTTGGGAACCGCCTCCCGAACCAGAACGCCTGATACCTCGTACCAGCGGCGGGACTCGCCGAAGCCGAAGTAGGCGTCTTGGATGTCCATGGCACCGTCGCCGTTCTCGTCAGTGCCGTCATCGACGCACGGGGTGAGATCACCGGAAGCCACCGCGTTGCCTTCGGTGGTAGCCACCTCCTCACCCCCCGAACAGGCAGCCAGCGCCGCCACCAGCACCGCAACCGAGATAGCCAGCAGCCGGGATCGCATCATCATCTCCCTCATCCCACCAGGTTCACGGTGTCGAAACGGATGTTTCCCGAACCCTGCTACTGGAGGCGCTACCGACCTCCGGGGTCGCGGGCCCCCATGCCCAAGAGTACGACCGACGAGCAGCCCACCGCGAGCAGCTCGACCCCCGAGAACACCTCGAGGCGTACGGCGGCCACCCCCGCCGCCACCCGTTCCAGGCGGGCCACACCGGCCACTTCGGGACCGACGTCGGTTGCAGTGAAGCGCAGGGACAGGTCCGGGTTGGGATGGGGAACCCACTCGCCCCGCAGCTCGCGTGCCACGGGAGGGGCCACGGCCATGTCGGCCACCAGGCAGGCCGCTTCGGGGGCAGTGCCCGCCTCGTCCCAGGGCACTTGCAGCACGGTGGCCACCAGGGCGGCGTCGGTGAGCGACACTCGGGGACCCAACGTGCCGACCACGGGGACGTCGCTGCGCCGCAACTGGAACGGTGAGGCTTCGGCGTAGGCCACCGAAGCCCCCGGGCGGACCATGGCGTCGTCGTCGAAGTCGAACAGGGTCTCGGGGTCGACGAAGGAGGCGGTGGCCGTTGCGGCCAGGCTCCCGTTGGGATCCAGCACGTCGACGTCGACGACGGTCAGCGTGCGCCCGGCCCGGCGGATGTTGGCCTCGGCGTGCACGCTGCCTGCGGCCAGGCCGGTCAGGAACCGGGTGTCGAGGCCCACCGGCCGGCGCCCCGGCGCCACCTCGCGGGCGGCGCTCAGAGCGAAGGCGGCCACCAGACCTCCGAACGCCCCTTCGTAGGCGCCGTACAGGTCGCGGCGCACCTCGGCCCGCAGGCCGTCGCCGGTGGATTCGGCCCCGAGGAACTCGTGCAGGGTGGTCACGGTTCCCCGGTCACGACGACTCCGGTCACGACGACTCCGCCACGACGTAGGTGGGTGGGTCGCCGCCGACCACCTCGATGCGAGAGCCGACCAGCGACACGCCGGCCAGGGTGGCGAGTGTGTCGGGGTGGGCCCGGGCCGCCACCCGGCGGCCGTCGTCCCGTTGAGCGAACACCGGCGCCCCCGAAGGTGTGCCGTCGCGGTCATAGACCACCGTGGCCGCCGCCACCGTGGCAGCCCCCAGTGCCTCTTCGCCCTCGGCGACGGGTAGCGCTCCGGCGTCGATGGATGCCTGGGCCGCGGTTGTGTCTCCCCGCCGGAAGCCTTCGGATGGGGGAGTGGCGCCCAGGATGCTCACGGAGTGCTTGGTGGTGAACCAGCCGAGCCCGGTGCACAACCCCAGCCCTCCACCCTCACGGAGGAGTTCGGTGGTGGTGGCCAACGAGTGCATCGTGTAGTTGTTGCCCGGCCCTCCGAAGTAGGCGAGTCCCCCGGTGACCGTGAGGCCTCTGGGGTCGTCGAGGGCCACGCCGAGCGCGTCGGCTCCGGCTTCGACCGCGGCAGGGGAAGCACGAGTACAGGTCGAGGTGGGCCATGTCGTCGATGCCCACGCCGGCGGCGCCCATCGCCGCGGTGCCGGCCGCAGCGATGCCTTCGGAGCGCCCCAGGTGCGGGCGCTGCACCGGGCACCACACCTCGGTGGCGTCCGCTCCTGACCACACGTAGACGGCCTGGTCCTCGAGGCCGAGCTGGCGGGCCACGGCCAGCGAGGTCACCACGACCGCGGCGGCCTGGTCGACGGCCAGGATGGCGTTGAGCCGTTTGGTGTAGGGCTCGGCCACCAACCGGTTGGCGTCGCTGGAGGCGGCCAGCTCGTCGGCGGTGGCCGCCTCGGGGAACCAGGCGTAGGGGTGGGCGGCGGCCACCTGGGTGGCTCGGGCCATGAACTCGGACACGAACCGGCGCTGCTCGGCGAAGCTGCGGCCGGCCTCGGCGGCCATCACCGATTCGAACATCGGGTAGACGTGGATGGGCAGGTACAGCGAGATGGCCCGCTCGGCGGGGCCGAAACCGAGGGCGTCGACTCCCAGCACCTCGTCGGGGGCTCCGTCACGCAGGTCGGCGTCGGGATCGGTTCCGGGGTCACCCCGCTTGGCTGACGCCGCGGCCTCGGCTCCCACCAGCAAGGTGGCCGACAGCTGACCGGCGGCGATGGCCTCCGCGGCCCGGGTGACCAGCCACGTGGGGTGGTTGCCCCCCACCACGGTGACCGCACGGCGCACCTCACCGAGCCCCAGTCGCCGCGCCACCGCGGCCGCGGGTCGGGGGAAGTCGTCGCTGAGTACCTTGACCACCACCACCTCATCGAGGTGGGGTCCCACCCCCGCGGCGTCGTCTAGGGCCCGCCAGGCGGCGCGCTCCATGAGGTCACGGGAGGTGACGGGGTCGTCGCGCTCGATGGCCTGGCCGGTGCCCAGTATGACGGGCACTCGGGCGGGATCGGGGGTGGTCACCGGGCGCCTCCCGGGTCGGTGGAACGGGTCGCCCGACGCTACCCATCGCGGGCGCCGGGACCCCAATGGGCGGCGCCTGGCACCCAGGGGACCAGCCCGGCCACGTCCTCGGCCAGCCGGGACCACAGCGCCTCGACCACCTCGGGAGCCAACACGAGCTCGTCGGGACGCACCGGGCGCGACGTGCGGGCCCTCACCCGGGTGCGCCACGACGGTGGCACCACCCGGCGCAGGGGGGTCATCCATCCCGAGCGGCCCGCGACCGCGACCGCCCGGTGGGGGACCGTGCGCCCCTCGGAGGTGTAGACGTCACGTTCCACCCGTGACCAGCGGAAGCCGTCGGGGTCGACGCCCACGAACCCCGCCACCGCCGCCAGGGTCTCCGGCCGGCGGTGGCGGAGGTCGTCGTTGTCCACGACGAGCACCCGATCGCGGTCGAGGTGGTCGAGGTACCGGCTGAGCTGGAAGGAGTAGCGGCTGTCGTCGATGTAGTGGGGTTCGGCCAGCACCGCCTGGTCGATGGGGCGGCGCTCGGCTCCGTGGGCCAGAGCGTGCTGGTAGGCGGACCGGATACGGGCCAGGGGGTTGCGGACCATGTACAGCAGTCGCACCTCGGGCAGCACCGAGACGACGCGTTCGGGGACACCGGGGTGCACGGTGGCCCGGGCGTAGTCCGGTGAGCTCTCCCCCACCGCGGTGCGGTCCCCGCGCCGGCGAAGTGATCCGCGTACCACCCCAGGCCTCGGTCCCAGTTGGCACCCGCGACGAAGAAGCGCAGCTCCTTGGGCCGGGACATGAACACGTCGGGATGGGCGCGGAGGTACTGGTGGAGCGCGGTGGTGCCCGCCTTCTGGGCTCCTATCACCAGGAATGTCGGCAGCCGGGGTGCGGGGTCGGGCACGGCTCCACGATGCCTCATCTGGACCCCCGGCCCCGCACCTAGGGTGGGCGCATGGACGTCGACACGCACCAACTGGACGGATGCACCTGCGTGGTAACCGGAGCCAACACGGGTATCGGCCGGGTCACCGCCGAAGGGTTGGCTGCCCGGGGAGCACGGGTGGTGCTGGCCTGCCGGTCAGCCGAGCGCACCCAGCCGGTCATCGCCGAGCTGGCACGGCGCACGGGCAACGACGACCTGGAGCACCTGCCCCTGGACCTGGCCGACCTGGAGTCGGTCCGGGCCGCCGCCAAAGCGCTGGTGGCCCGAGGCGACCCCATCGCCGTGCTGGTGGCCAACGCCGGGTTGGCCGGACAGCGGGGACTCACCGCCCAGGGCTTCGAGCTCGCCTTCGGCACCAACCACCTGGGTCACTTCCTGTTCGTCACCTCGTTGCTGCCCCTCCTGCGGGCCGCCGCGCCGGCCCGGGTCGTGGTGGTCTCGTCCGGCTCGCACCTTGCCGCCCGAGGGATCGACGAGGCTCGCCTGCGCCGACCCACCCGCACCCTCACGGGAATGCGCGAGTACGAGGTGTCCAAGCTGGCCAACGTGCTCTTCACCCAGGAGCTGGCCCGCCGTGTCCCCGCCGCCGAGGTGGGGGTGCACGCCCTGCACCCCGGGGTCGTCGCCTCCGACATCTGGCGCAGGGTGCCCTGGCCGGTGCGACCCCTTCTCACTCGCCGCATGCTCACCACCGAACAGGGGGCCGCCACTTCGCTGTGGTGCGCCACCGCCGCCGAGCTGGAGGGCCACAGCGGTGGCTACTACGAGAACTGTGCCCCGGCGCCGGTCAACCCCGTGGCCACCCCGGAGCTGGCCGGCTGGTTGTGGCAGATGAGCGAGGCTTGGACGGCCCCAGGGGCCTACGATCAGCACTAAATGTCGACAGAACTGATCACACTCCAGGAAGCAGCCGAGCGCCTCGGCGTCCACTACATGACCGCCTACCGCTATGTGCGCACCGGCCGGCTACCGGCGCGCAAGGTCGGTGCGGAGTGGCGCGTCGACCTCGCCGACGTGGAGGCGTTCACCCGCGTCGGCGACGATGCGGTGCCACCGCGTCGTCGGAAGGGCACCACCGACTACCGGGGACGCCTGGTCGAGCGACTGATCGCAGGGGACGAGCCGGGAACCTGGACGATCGTGGAGCAGGCCATGACCGCCGGGTTGGATCCCGAGCAGGTCTACCTCGACCTGCTGGCGCCAGCGATGGAGGAGGTGGGGGATCGCTGGGCTGCCGGTACGGTCTCGGTGGGCGAGGAGCACCAGGCTTCCGCTGTCGTGCTGCGTCTCATCGGCCGTATGGGGCCGCGCATGCGCCGGCGGGGACGCAGCCGCGGGACCGTCGTCCTCGGAGCGCCACCCGGTGACGACCATGGTGTGCCGGTGGCTCTCCTCGGTGACCTGCTGCGCTCCCGTGGCTTCGCCGTCGTCGACATGGGGGCCAACGTGCCCGCCGAGTCGTTCGCGGAGGCGGCGGCGGGGTCCGAGCGCCTCGTGGGCGTCGGCATCGGGGCCACCACCCTGGGTAACGATCGGGGGGTGCGTGCCGCGGTTCGGGCCGTACGCGCCGCCACCGACACCGCCGTGGTCCTGGGGGGTGCTGCGGTGACCGGTGCCGACCACGCCCGCCGGCTGGGTGGCGATGCCTTCGCCCCCAAGGCCCCCCAGGCCATCGCTGTGTTCGAGGCCCTGGCCAACGGCGAGGACCTGCCCCAGGAGGCGGCTCTGGGCTGATCCGAAGTCACGCTGGGTGGTGGTCCCGAGGTTCTGTCTTCATAGGGGTTTCCGTTCCGGATAATTGGCGCTAATAATGGGGATCATCCTCCGAACCGGAGGGCAGCGCCCATGGATCAAGAGGCATTCCCATCCTCCGCCGACATCGACTGGAGCGAGCAGGCCAAGTGCCGCGGTCGCACCAGCATCTTCTTCGGTCCGCCCAACGAGCGACCCGAAGCTCGGGTCCGTCGAGAGGAGCTGGCTGGTCGCTACTGCGCCGTCTGCCCGGTGCTGGAAGAGTGCCGCCGGTGGGCTCGCACGCGGGGCGAGAACGGCTACTGGGGCGGTGAGTCCGAAGAGGAGCGCGCGGCGGCGGGGTATCCGCCGCGTTCGGTGACCCGCCGTTCGGTGTCCGCCGCACGTGACCTCGGAGTCGTCGCCTGACCCTGGCCCAGGTGAGTCGTCGATTGGCCCCGACACGGGGCGCTTGCCTGGCACCCACTTCTGCTTCTTTGACCGGCTGCCGGCTGGGCGGCGAACAGGCCGGCGCGGCGACCGAAGAACGAGGCGTCCCCCAGGGAGATGCCGCTTGCGTAGCCCCCAGCGGCCAGACCCGCAGTGCATCGGCCCGCCGCCCACAGCCCGGTGACAGGGCGACCGTCGTCCCCCAGCACCCGGGAGTCCGGATCGGTGGCGATGCCACCGAGGGTGAACGTGGCGTAGATGGTGCCGGAACCGGCGCGTAGGTCTACCGCCCCGTAGGGCGGCTGCAAAGGCACCAACCAGGGCGCCAGCTTGTGGAACCGGCGGTCCACGCCTGCGGTCGCGTCCGCGTTGTACTCCTCCAGGGTGGCTGCCAGCGTCTCGGGCGGCAGATCGATCTCGGCGGCCAACTCCTCTGCGGTGCCCGCCACCCACGAGTAGCGCATCCCCACCAGGTTCACCTCGAAGACGGACTCGTCCACGATCATGAACACCTCGCCCTCCTGGTCCACCAGCGCGGCCAGACCGATCCGCCCCGTGTAGGTGTCCTCGTTGATGAAGCGCTCGCCGGACCCGTTGACCAGCACCCCCCGGGCCATGCGGTGGGGGGGTCCGATGGGCAAGGAGCACTCGAAGGCGTCCATCCTCTCCGCGGCCGCACCCGCACCCTGGGCCATGCGGATCACCCGACCGTCGTCGGCGTCGGTACCTATGCGCCACAGCGGATCGGCCCGCAGCACCTCGGGACACCAGTGGCGCAGCATCTCGTCGTTGGCGATGAAGCCCCCACCGGCCAGCACGACGCCGCGGCGCGCCCCCAGGTAGCGCCACGTGCCCGCCTCGCGAGCGGCCACGCCGACCACCGCGCCGGTGGCATCCACCACCAGGCGTTCGACCCGGGAGTCGACGACCAGGTGGGCGCCGGCATGGTCCCGGGCGGCGGCCAGGTGCTCCATGAGGAACACTCCTGCCGTGTCGGGGTAGGCCGGACAGTGGCCGCGGGGCACCGGCGGGGTCAGATCAACAAAGGGCCAGGTGTCCTCACCACCGGAGAACTGGAGGCCCTCGATGCCCTCCGGCTCCCGGTTGGGTTCGTCACAGAAGGCCGGCTCGAAGGGGACCCCGTGGGCGACGAGCCAGTCGTGATGTGCCACCGACCCCTCGCAGTAGGCCCGCACCTTGGCCTCGTCGGCCCCGGGCCCGCACGCCGCCATCAGGAAGGTGGCCATGGCCTCGGGGCTGTCCTCGAACCCGCAGGCACGCTGGGTGGCCGTGCCTCCCCCGAGGTAGAGGATGCCTCCCGATGCTGCCGAGGTTCCTCCGGCGGCCCCGGCGCGCTCGACCACCAAGACCTCGGCGCCGGCCTCGGCGGCCTCGATGGCCGCGCAGGTGCCTGCGATGCCTGAGCCCACCACCACCACGTCGGCGTGCCGGTGCCAGGCGGGAACCTCCTCGGCGGGGACGGGGGGGATCGGATCGACGGTCATCGGGTCATCATGGCCCAGGGGTTCACGTCCCCTGGCCCCGAGTCCCCGGGCTCCGATCCCCCGCGCCCGCGCAACACGAGGAGCCCGCGCGGTACTAAGCGGGTTGGAGTGCCGAGATCATGCTGTTCAGCGTGGCCACCTGGGTTGCCGGATCGCTCTGGCCCGGGACGCTCTGGGCTTGCACGACGATCAGCACATCATCGACCGAACCGGCGAGGATGTAGCCGAAGGCGTCGGTCACCGGAATCCTGCTGATCCAGGCGACGTCGGCCTCGGTTCCGTCGAGTGGTTCGCCGTTGAGCAGCGTCTCCACCGTGGCGGCGGCCTCGTCGGCCGACTCGAACCGGAAGATGCCACCGGTGCCACCGGTGCCGGCATCGGTGGTCTCCACGGGAGTGGAGCCGTCATCGGGGGAACTGGATCGCGTCGCACTTTGGACAGTGATTCATGAGGGCTCCCGGCGCATCCCTTCACCCTGCGGTCCGCTCGAGCGCCATTCGACCCCGAGAGCACGACAGGCCCACCACTACGCTGCTCACCGTGGTGGATGGACGAGGTTTCGCGCCGCGTTTTCGCCATCGCCCGCCCTCGTTGGGCCGGTAGAAAACCTCATTTGAGCAGGTCCGACGTGGTGCGCATCGGTGGCTCGTAACGAAAACGGGCGAATTGGTAACGAGGCATGGCTGCCACCCCAACGCGTGATCGTCGCCTTGGCCCAGGTCTGCGACATCATGGACACCATGGACAAGCAGGATCGCGCCACCCCGGTCTGGACCCGACGGTCGGTCCTGATGCTCGCCGGAGGCGTCCTCGTGTCCGTGTCCTGCACCAGCGACGACGGCGCCGATCCTGTCGGTACCGGTTCGACGACGAGCACGGGATCCGACACGAACAGGACGAGCACCGATGCACCGGCGATCACCTCCGAAGTGGCCGAACCAGCGCGGGACATCCAGCTCTGGGCCGACGGCGGAACCGACACCATCCCGACCGCCCCTCCGGGCACGGTCGAGAAGGTCATCGTCGTCGGTGCCGGAATGGCCGGCCTCACGGTGGCCCGCTCGCTACATCTCAGCGGCGTCGATGTGACCGTGGTCGAAGGCCGCGACCGTATCGGCGGGCGCACACACACCGTCGATGTCGAAGGCGCGGCAGTCGACCTCGGCGCCTCATGGGTCCACGCCGGCCGCAACTCGGTGCTTGCACCGAGCCTCGCCGCCCTCGACGTGGAGTTGTTGGAGGCCGGCATCACCCAACTCATCGCGACCAGCCGGGCGCTCGATCGCTCGACCGGCGACTACCCGAGTGAGGCCGCGGCGACCGGACTCCTGGCCTGGCCCTGGTTGGCCACCAGTAGCGCCGTTTCCGTGATTCGGAACCAGACTTGCCCTCGAATGCCCTTCTCGGAACAGGCGTCGTGGGCGTTCTGAAGGAGTTCGATCGGGTATCGCCCGGTGTACTCCTGGCGCACGCGTTGTTCGGAGGCGCCAAGGTCTTCCCAGTCCTCCATCTGTCGCTGCTTGGAGGCCTTGTCGCCGGTTGCAGCGTGTTCGACGAGAGCCCACGGACCCTCCAGTGGCTCCAGGATCTCTGCCGACGGCTGCTCACCGATCAGCGACGACCAATCGCGCTCTTGCTCCCCCTCCATCGCTGTCCTTTCGACCTATGCGTCGACAACCGGTTCGAGCAAGGTGCTGGCCTTGCCCGACCAGGCCACCCAGAGATCGTCCCTTGCCCGGGTGCAGGCTACGTAGAGAAGGCATTGCTCCCTGCGGATGTCTGCCTCGTGCTGCACGGGATCGTCGGTCTTGGGTGTGACAGCTCGGGGAAGGGGCATCTCGTCGAGGCCGAGGTCGACAACGGCCATGCAGCGGTACTCCAGGCCCTTCATCCGGTGCATCGTGCCGATCGCGACCCCGCTGGGGGCGCGTAGGTCCGAGCCGAGTTGTTGGGCCGCGACACCTGCTGAGCGGAGGGCTTCCTCGATGCCGTCGTGGATGCTCTTGCTTCTCGACGCTATGCCGATGTCGTTTTCTGCGACCCCGGCCTCGATCCATTGCTTGGCCTGTTGGGCGATTGCGGCCACCATGTCGCCCTTGGAGTTGAACGCCTCACACGTTGGAGCGGGTCCGTCGAGATAGCTGTGGTAGCCGGCGAAGTCCTGGTGGTCCTGGCCTTCGTCGAGGTCGTCGAAGTCCACCTCGCCGAGAAGCGCGAGCGACCAGCGGAGGATCTGGCGGGTGGTCCGGTAGTTGATCTTGAGCTTTCGCGAACGCCCGACAATGTTGATGCCGAGCTTGCCGAGGGAGCTCCGGCGTCCGTAGATGCGTTGGTGTGAGTCGCCGGCGATGAAGAGATCGTTGGGCCCTTCGGGAACGGCGACTCGGAGGAGGCGCCACTGGCTCTCGGTGAGGTCTTGGCCCTCGTCGACGACGATGTGCCGGTAGGGCTTGACGGGTTCTTGTTGGAGGTAGCCGGCTGCCGCGGCGGCCACCTGGGCGTAGGTGCGTTCATTTCGGTCGGCCAGGCGACGGGTGAGCGCTTCGATGGCCTTCCAGACTTTGGCGCGGCCCTTGCGGTCGAGCCGGACGCCTCGTCCGGCTCGTGAGGCTCGGAAGTAGGCGTCGCGGGCGTCGAGGTCCTGGGCGAGGACAACCTGTTCCCACTCCTGTTCGACGAACGTGGGGGTGATGTCGTCTTCGAGTGCGAGTTCGAGGACGATCTCGTCGAGCAGGGAGCGCACGTGGTGGCCGTCGACGATGTTGGGGCGTGCCCCTTCGGCGCTGGTGACGACCTGGTGGGCGAGGCGGTCGAGGTTGAGGACTTCGACGACTTCGAGGAGTTCGCTTCCGCCCAGGAGCTTGAGATCGCGTTCGATCGCTTGGGCGAGGTTGCGGGTGTAGGTGGTGAAGAGGATGGGCTTGCCGGACCGGTCTTCCAGTTGGTCGGCTAGCGCTCGCGCCCGGTGCATGGCCACGACGGTCTTGCCGGTTCCAGCTCCGCCGGTGACGCGCGCCGGGCCGTTGTACACGGGTTTGTAGGCCGCTTCGTGCTGGGTTGGGTGGAGATAGGTGCGCCACTGGGCGAGTGGTGCGGCCAGCATCTCGGCGAGCTCGTTCTCCTCGGTGATGACGTGGAAGGCGGCTCGGGAGGCCGGGGCTTCGACGGCGGCGGCCAGGTCCTCGGGATCGATCTGGTCGGGTTCGGTGCTCGGTGCGATCGAGGCGTAGATGTGTTCAACCGAGTCGTCTCCGGTGAGGAGTATCAACGCCTCGGCCTGTCCACCGGGCAGGACGGAGAGAAGACCCTCGAGTTGTTCCTCGCTGTCGAGAATCCGGAGGGTTGGGATCAGGTCCTCGTTGATGCCGAGTTGCTTGAAGTCCTTCTCCTTGCGGTGATCAAACAGCTTGGCGGATTCCAGCGCCTCGGCCTCTGGAGCGGTGGTGAGTGCCTCGGCAGATTCGGTGATTGCGCCGGCGTTGACGACTTCGAGTGCTCCGGTGGCGACGTTGACCTTGAACTCGTTGTTGGTCATCCAGTGGTCGGCGGCCTGGTGGGTCATTACACCTACGAGGACGATCTTCTCGGAGCCTTCAGGAACGAGGGCTATCCCCCGGTGGTTGTCACCGAGGCGAATGGTTCGAGCACGCGGGTCTTTCTGTCCCTTGTACGTCTCGAGGTGCGTCCCTTTGAGCTGGTTGAGCTCGGACAGGGAAAGCTGTCGGCACTTCTCCGCCAGGTCTTGGACACGCTTCTGTACGACGGAGTCGAGCTTGGAGTAGTCGCCGAGAAGCTCACGTGCGAGCGCGAGTGTTGCCATCAGTTCACCTCGCGTAGGGCGGTCGAGAGTTCATCAGCAGTCCAGTCTCCTACTGGTCGCGCATCCCAGCCGTCGGGTGGGGTGTCTCCGTCGAGCAGGACACCGACCTTACGGTCTGGCCAGGCCGCTTCGACCGGGTGTCCGTCGTCGGCCTCGAAGCCGGCAATGAGCTGGGGGCCATCGGGTTCGAGGACTTGTTCGACGAGCTGACGGACCTCGTCGTCCATGAGGTCAAGCTCCTCGAGTTCATCCTCGCTCGGTTCGGCCTGGGCCGTCGTAGCGGATCCCGCGACGGCGGGAGCGGGCACCGATTCGTCGCCGGCGAGGAAACGGAGCCAGAGGTCGTCGTGGTCGGTCGTGTCTGCTTGGGAGGTGCCGGAGATGACGGCACCTCGGCTGTCTTCTGGCAGGCCCAGGAACTGCAGCAGGTTGGCCCAGGCCAGCCAGTCGGACCACCGCGCCTTGTGCGCCCCCGCTGAGAGAGCCTCGTGGCTGTCAGGAAGTGCGGCGATGGCGGTCCAACGTTCGGCGTTGCGGTCCGATGCATCGAGGACCACCACCAGCTCTAGGCCTTCCAAGGTCACGTACCGGCCCAGGTCGGCTACCGGTTCGGCTTCGGGTTCCGGGGCCTCGGTTGTCTGGCCCGCCAAGCTGGCATCGAGAACGGCGGCGAGCCCGGGTCCATCAACGGGTTCGATGCCGCCGGCGCCGGCAATCCCGCCGACGGTCGAGACGACGACCCGTTGCCAGTCCCCGAGATCGGGGTTGGCGAGGTAGTCGAGAAGCAGACTGACGGGGTTCTGTTGGACTCGACCGACGTCGAATCGGCCGCTCCGCGCGATGCTGGATCGAGTTGGCGATGCCCTTCGCTTTGGCGTCGAGCAAGGCCCGGTTGGGTGGTGGGTGTGGTGGGTCAGCCGTGACGGCGTCGTGGAAGGCCTCGACGTCGTACCAGGAGAGATTCCAGACGAGTCGCCCGGACGAGCGCACGCCATGGCGTTTGCGGGAGTCGTCAGCGATGTTGTTGTGGTTCGTCGAGGCATGGAACTCGTACCCGTCGAGGTAGATGGCTACGTCGGGGGCCGAGGTGTCCATGCGCTTGATGAGGAAGTCGGGCCAGGTGCTTGGTGAGGTGGAGAGGCCTTGTTGCTCGTCGATGCGATAGCGGATGACATCGGCGCCGCTGGTGAACGTGAGCTCGAAGGCTTCGTAGCGGCCGTGGCCGGGCACGCGGCGGTAGTCGACGGTGCCGGTCGGGTCGTGTTCGGCCCATTCACGCAAGGCGACTCTGAAGCGCCGTTCGAGCTCGGATTCCTCGACGAGGGCGATGCTGGCGTCTGAGACGGTGGCGACTGACTTCGGTTCCCACTCCTCCAGAAGGTCGTCGAGGAGTTGTTTGGCGAGGTCTCGTCGGACGAGGTCGTATTCCCAGCGGTCGACGACGCCGAGTAGGCAGCGGTGACAAGCCGGGCGGCCTTCGTGTCGGCAGGGGCATCGGGCGATCTGTTCGCGGGCGGCGATGAGAAGTTCGTGGATCTGTTCGGGGTCGGCGAGTGGGCTGAGGTAGCCGGTGCCGCCGGGGACCTGGTCGTAGAGGACGAGGAATCGGCGTCGGCCTTGGCCGGTGGTGTTGGGGCTGTCGGCGGTGGTGACGGTTAGGTGGTCGGGGTCGCCGCCGAGTCGTGCTCGGATGCCGAGGAGGAGGGCTGCCTTGAAGCTGGCGAGTCGTTCGTCGACTTCGAACATGGACACCGGGACGATGAAGCGGATGGCTTCGGTGGTGAGTTCGTGGAGGAGGATGAGGGGATCCCACTGCGCGGCGACTGGGATCCGGAGCGGACCTTGCACCAGCCCTGGTGGAGCCGCTCGGGCTGGGCGCCCTTTCGGTCGTCGCGGACGTCCGTCACGGAGCCGCAGTGACGACAGACCGTGAAGTGTGGCGACGTGGTGTTCCTGGCCGGCGATGGGTCGCTTGTCTCCGGCCTTCTCGGCCAGGCCGAGGTTGAAGGTGCGGAGTCGGGTGCGGGTGCACAGTTCGGCGCCGAAGGTGTGGGCGGGCAGCAGCCAGGCGCCGCTGATCTCGGTCGGGTCGGGGTCGACGAGGGTGACCATGTCGTAGGACTCGCGTTTGCGGTCGTCGTTCTCGTCGAAGACCCGTGCGTTCTCCTCGGAGCCGGAGGCGAGTGCGGTGCGGAGGCGAAGCACCCAGTAACGGGCCCCGGTGTCGGCGATGCCGGCACCGCGCACACCGCGGACAGGAGGTGGGTGGATCGCCGGCGGGTTCGATGTCGGCATAGGCGCATTCGGGGCAGATGCGCCAGCGTTCGTAGAGGGGCTCTTGGGCGGCGCCGATCTCGAGGGCGTCGACGAAGTGGCGGTGTCCGCCGGCGTAGAAGCTGTTGCCGGGAGCGAACTCGCGGATGGCGACGCGGCCCGGACCGGGCGTAGTTGAACGACTTCGGTGCGGAAGTCGTCGCCGTCCTTCCGACCACAGAGTGGCCGAGAGGGTCGACCGTGTCGCCGACGAGCGTGTAGTTCGGCAGGACACCCAGGCGTTCGAGGGCGCTGAGGGGTACTCGTTGCGGTGGCTCTCGCAGGAGCTGCACGACAGCGCATCGCTGGCCCTGCAGGGAACGCAGCTCTTCCTCGTCCTCTTCGCTTCGGCTGGCGATCTCCTCGAGCTTCTCGATCGATCGGTTGAGACGGTCGCGGTCGCAGGTCGAGCTCTCGGAGGTGGTCGAACCAGTCGTCGACGGCGTCCTTCAGGCGTGGTTCGATCCCCCGCCGGCGAAGGCACGCAGCGCTGGACCGCGTTGTCGCCGAGGTGGGTCCCGAACAGGTCGAGGAACGGCTCGACGTGGGCGGGTTCGCTGATCGAGGCGTCGATGAGCACTCGGAACAGGCCGTCGGCGTCGAAGGCGGTCTTCATGAGGTCGCCGATGCGGATCGTGGACAGCGGGCGCATCGAGGGCGCCGTCGGCGATGCGGTCCATCAGGTAGGCGACGTACTGGCGCTCGAGTGTCTCGGTGGCTTCGAGGTAGCAGTTGGGGGGACGTACGACGCCGGCGAGCATGGCTTCGGGCTCGGCCAGGTAGTAGAGGCCGTGGGTGTCGCTGCGCACGAAGGTGGTCACCAGCGCGTTGCCGGTCGCCCGACCTGCCCGGCCCACCCGTTGGATGTAGGAGGCCGGGTTGCGCGGCACCGAGGTGAGCATCACCGCGGAGAGGTCGCCGATGTCGATGCCCATCTCGAGGGTCGGGGTGGCCGTCAGCACGTTCGGCGCATCCGGAGCGGTGCCTGCTTTGAAGGCAGTCTCGACGGCCTCTCGGTCGCGGCGGCTCAACAGACCGGTGTGTTCCTCGGTGACGACCCGGCGGGTGCGGCCTTGTCGGTAGAAGCGCCGGTAGTACCCGTCGTCGGCCATCTCCTGCGGGCGGAGGTGGCCCGGGCAGCGGTACCGGCGGCACGGAACGTCGAACCAGCGATCGACCATGGCCGGGGGCACCGTCGACGCGGTGCCGCACAGGTCGCAGCTTCATCACCGACGGGCCAACGTCGTCGTCGGTCGAGGGGATATCGTAAGCCCGGACCGCTCGACGGTCGAGGCCGTAGACGCGTTGGCCGCCGGTGCTGTTCTGCAGACCGGACGACGTCGGTGGCGTCGGCGAGGGTCTTCATCACCTGAACGTTGACGTCGACGCGCCTGGGCCGGATCCACTCCCAAGGACCGCATCGCCCAGTCGACATACCAGGTGGGTGTCGTGGCCAGTGCGCGCCAGCGAGTCGAACTCGGTCCGGGCAGCATCGGATGACGAACACCGGCCGACCCTGGCCGGGTGTGAACGGCGGAAGGCCGTCGGGGCGACCGCCCCAGATCTGAACCACTGGCGCGCCGCCTTCGGCGACGAAGGGGTCCAAGAGGCCGTGGAAGATCGCGCCGCTGCCCGCGCAGCCGGTCGCAACAGCCCGAGCAGGTAGGCGTCTACGCTGGCAACGGCAGAGTCAGGCGGGTCGGCCAGCACGTCTCGCGACGGCTTCGAGAGCCAGGTCGGCGCACTCGTCGAGGTCGACCCAGGGAATGCCGCGGCCGCGGCGACCGATTGTTCGAGGGTGCGACCGACCCGTGACCGGAGCCCGAACTCGAGATCGACCTCGAACCCGACCCGCCGTGCGAGCACATCGAGCTCGCCCTCGGTTCGGGTGAATCGGACCACACCGATCGGATGGCTCGGTCTCGGGCGAGGTCCGGCGGGACGAGCCCGTAACGGGCGTGGGGTGTTGTCGGCCTCGTGCCATCAACAGGTCGCCGAGGTCGGCGAGGCTGATTCCCTCGTCACCCGCATCCCGCAGGGCCGCCGACATGAGCGACCGCAGGTTGAAGCGGTGGCTGCGGCCGGCGAAGAACGACGCTCGGTGGGAGGCGTCCTGTACCGAGTCGGTGAAGGCGAGGAGCTTGCGTTCCTCGGGCTCGACATGGGTCGACCCGAAGATGGTGTTGATGGACACCGACGCCAGCGACGCCACCGCCAGGCCGAGGAACCGGATGGTGTCGCGCTCGCCACAAGCCGGGCAGGTCTGCTTCTTGGCCGCCTCTCCGTCCGGTGTCATGTGTACGGGGATCGTGTGCGGTGCCGGTTCTGGGGCGACGCCTCGCAACAGCGGATCAAAATGAACGGATCCGGGATCCTCATCGTGGGACCGCAACAGCACCCGAACCATCGGTGACCGGTCGAACGCGGCCCGGTAGATGGCCGCCGGTCCAGCGGACAACGAGGGCCGGATCTCCGACGCCAGGCCCATCCATCCGGCCTGGCCACAGCGACGGCAGTAGACCGCTGGCAACTCGAGTGCCGTAACCCGCTCGTCGGGTCGATCCGTTCCACCGAGAGACGCCGCCGCGGGGCTGTCTGCCCATCGGAAGCTCGGTATCTCGTCCACCGCACAGAGAAGGCGAGACACCTCGCGGACCCAGAGCTGAACCTCGACCGAGAGAAGCGGAACCTCGCGGCTCGCCCAGACGGTGACGGGCGACCGAGAGCAGTGACACGTACCGGCTGATCACCTCGGCCACCTGAGCTGGATCGCGTTGCGCCACCCTTCCCCAGTCCGGTGCCCGGGCAACCACTTCGGTGATGGTCTCGTCGAGAGATCTGGCCCGTTCGCCGACGGCGCTCAAGACGGCCCGGGTGAGCGGGTGCGGACAGGAGAACCGAACCCAACTCGACCGGGTCGGTCGGCATGACGGCGGCCGTTTCGCCAACCGGGGTGCAGAACACCGAGGCAAGCACGCTGCTGTCACCCTCCTCGACCTCGAGCACATCCTCGATCGAAGGGATGCGGAAGGTCGTAGTCGACCGGCCCACAGGCCTCATCGACCGTCTGGCGGGTCTCGCCGATCACCGACTCGGCGTCGAAGTCAACCCCGAACACCTTGCCGGCGAACTCCAGGAGATCAGCCTCACCTGACCGGTCGCTGCTCATCGTGGCCGAGGTCGCCACCGGCGCCGCGGAGCCCAGCGGGCCGTTCGGCCCGGCCATACCGAGGGTCGCCCCGAGGCGACGCAACAACATCGCGACATCAGTGCCCTGGGCGCCGTCGTAGGTGTGGAACTCGTCCAACACCAGATACCGCAAGGTGTCGGGCTTGTTGCTGGCCCAGAGCTCGTGGTCCTCCCGCCGCAGGAGGAGGAAGTCGAGCATCTTGTAGTTCGTCAACAAGATGTCCGGCGGCGATGCCCGCAGCGCGTAGCGGTCATCGATCAGATGGTCGGCACTCATCGACGAGTGCGACCCGTTCTCACCCACGTAGAGCCCAGCGGTGATCCCTGCCAGGCGTGACTCGGTGGCGATCAGGTCAGCGAGACGCCCGGCCTGGTCGGAGGCCAGAGCATTCATCGGATACAGGATGAGCGCCTTGATCCCCTTCACCCCGGCATCGCGCTCGGCGCGGCACAGTGATCGAGAATCGGAAGCTGGAAGCACTCGGTCTTGCCCGAGCCGGTACCGGTTGTGACGAGTGTCGGCTGCGGAGCTTCGGTCTGCAACCGTGGAGAGACGCTCAAATGCCGCTGCCTGATGCTGGTAGGGAACGAACCAGTCCGGCAGCCAGCCAAGCGGGGAGGACCACTCCTCGCCCACGGCCCGAAATGGTGTGCGCACCCGCAGGTACGGCCCCCGGAATATCCCCCGCCGGTTGTCCGTAAGGAACTCGGCCAGCTCCTCCCGGACCTGATCGTCAGCCAACGAGAACGTCGCGGCGAGGTAGTCAACGAGTGCTCGTCGGATCTCCCCGACGACGAGCGAAGGAATCACCCGTACTCCCCCGCATCCAACCGACGCTGGAACTCGTTGTACGCCTGCGTCATCTCCGCTTCACGATCCGGACGAGTGAACGGCGGGAAGAACTGGTCCTCCCAATCGACAGAGTCAGGGTCCTCTTCCCACTGCTCGAACATCTTCCAGACGCTCTTCCAGTGCGGAGCCCTCGCCCCGTCCTTGGCTTCCTGTTGGAGCTGGGCTTGGCGGAAGCCAGCCGACTGGTGGTGCTTGCAGATCTTCCGGCCCTCGGAGTCGAACGCCATCGCGGTCCTCGATACTTCCGCAGCACCGCGAACTGCGTGCGATACATGGCGCACAGTTGTTCAGCCGTGAGTTCCAGCATGACCGCGGCCAGCGCATCTAGTTCGACGAGGGCAAGGGCGCCGCAGAATCGACTCGCGAGACCGCTGGATCCTTGACCAGCGCGGACGCGGCCAGAACGTAGCGACTTGTTCGGTGGGGACCCTAACCTGCGCTCAAGGTCCCGACGCAGAGGCGTGGCCAGGGTCCATGTGGGCTCAATCCCACCTAGTACAACTCTATGGAGATCTAGATCGGTCCAACGATCGGACACCCAGGCCGGGTCATAGAGCTCCTCCCAGAGCGGCGAGTAGTCCGAGGTCAGGCAGTTCAGGCGGAGGGCTCGGTGCACTAGAGACGGTTGGAGGGCATGAGGAAAGGGCCAGGGCATCCTTCGAGCGATGTAGTCCTTGACATGGCCTGAGCCCGAGACCTTCACGAAGTAGTCATACGGGAGCGAGGCCAGCAGGCCTGCCCAAGCGGCAGTCTCCTCGTCAGTACCGAGCGCGACAACCACCACCGTTCCGACGTTTGCTGGACCCGGAGGAATCAGCGCAGGGTGAAGCGAGCGCTCAAGGCTGGGATGAGTCATTTCCCGGTAGGCAACCCGCGCATACTCCGTGTGTGGCGTTCCGTTCCAATGATTGAGCCCTGCCACGTAGGCCTCGCGGTCGCAGGCGCGGTGATAGTTGGTTCGCGGGACGAAGCATTCGGGCAAGTCCTCTAGCGACAACCTGCTGTAGTCCTGTCTATGGCGGCAGGGGTCGTTTGGCTCCTGAGACAATGGCGTGGCAACACTGAAATGGGGTCCCTGCAGAATTACATCACTCCACACAGTGGGAACAGATGTCTCCCAGCGGATCGTACCGTCAGTCTTTGCACCCTTCTCATGCCACCCCGATGTCCAGTGATACTGATGGTCCGCCAGCCGATTCGTCTGGTCAGCGAGCACGGACAGGGCTTCAAGATCTTGGAGGCCAACCGGCCGGAGTAGGCGAGCCTGGGTTGGCGGCACTCCGGGCTCATCGAACAAGTCAGCCCATTCTGACAAGACGACAGGTGTGATAGTTGAGAGTCGGTCCCGGTGTGGCCGAAGGTTCCATCCACCCGAAGGATGTTGTGGAGTTGGGGGTGCTCCCACCCCATCGTGAATCAGTGACTCATCAACCGTCCTTGGGTGTTGAAGTACACCCATCTGCATGAATGCGACCGGACCCGGCGGGCCATAGACGTTCACTCCAAAGGCAGCCTGATCGTGAACCTCATCAAAGAGGAGGAGCCCGTTAAAGAACTGCCAGTGACGACGGAGGCGCTCATAGCTCCCCTCGCGCAGAGACGCTGCCTTTGGATCCACGTAGTGACTCTCAGGATGCAACATCCCGGCAGCACCACGATTCGTCATGTGGCGCCATACAGAGTCCATGAAGACCATGTATAGATTGGTCTGAAGGCCGGCTAGCACTGGCCAGAGCTGAACCGAGCCGACCGACTCGTTCAGGCCCTCATGCGAAGCAACCTCCCGCAGGTAGGATGACTGCACATCGGCTGTGGCTAAGTCATTTAGGCGCCGCTGATTTCGTTCTTGCTCAGGCACCTTGTCAACTACGCCCCACCACGGGTCCCACTCGGCAAGTGTGATGTCGTCCTGCCATATCGGTCGCACCCAGGGCGGATTACCCACCTGGAGATCGAACCCCCCTTGTCGATAAGCCACCGCCATCTCCAACTCCCAATGCCATGCGCCTTCTTGCTGGGCCAGGGCGTTGGCCTTCGCCAGCCACGGGTTGACCTCGAGGATCTCGCTCGTTGGCGTCCGTCCCTGTGCTCGCCGGCGCTCCAGGTCCTCGATCGCCGCCAGGTCGTCGAAGAGGTCCAGTTGGCCGATCGGCTCAGCTGGCTCTGGGCCCACCACCGCCTCAACCACGACGAGCCACTGGTTCCAGGTCGGGGGAGAGACATCATCCGTGAGGGGCCAGAACCAGAGCCCCACCCAAGCGTCCATCACGAGTCGTAGCCGGCCCAGCGCAGAGTCTGGGTTGCTCAGGATCGCCTCGGCCGTCCTCCTGTCGTCTGACGGGGCCCGCTCGCCATCGTCAACTCCGTAGAGTCCCAGAGAGCGACGCATCCGGGTCGAGAGCGCCTCCAACACCCCAGTTGCCTCCACCCACAGCCGCTCCGCTCCGCCAGCGAGTGCAAGAAGCCGCTCGCGGTCTCTGACAGAGGGGGCATTGAGGATGGCCTTCTGCCACTCGCGCAAGGCCGATGCGTCATCAGCAGCTAGCTCTTTGGCCTCCTTGCGCCTGCCGGCTGCTCCCCAACCGTGACCGGGAAGGAGGAAGTGGTGAATCTCGTCGTCATCGAGTGCCTCGGCGAGCGGTCGGTCGACCGGCGGGATCGCGTTGGAAGCCTTGGCCTTCGCCCAGACCTTGTCCTTCAGCTGGTCGACTCGCCAGGTCGCGCGGCGACACCCTATGAGACTGTTGCCCCGGCGGAGCTGGAGCCCGAACCAGGGCGCCTTCAGCCCGGGATACATGCAGTTCAGCCAGAGGCTGACCTCGGCAAGCTCGACGGCAGTCGCGTTGAGATCCACGCCGTAGCTCTGGTGGAGGGCGAAGTGTGCCTTCACCTTCTGGAGCTCCCGCTGATACCGGTCGGCGTCGAGCGTCTCGCCGAGCTCTGCCTGTCGTCGCTTCAGGTATACAGCGGAGAGCTGGTTGATCGCTTCGTTGAGGAATGCTCCCGAGCCAAGCGCCGGCTCGCAGATCGTGAGGTCCAAGATCTGGCGGGCCTCGGTGATCCCAGCCGATCCACCCGGCTCCCGGGCGTAGTCATCAGTCCCGAGAAGCTCAGCCAAGGCATGACGGACCACACACGACGTGAGGACCTCTGGTGTGTAGTAACTGGCCGAGCGCTGGCGGTCACGGCCGGCAAGCCGGTAGACGAAGCTGCCACGCGGGTGACGGATCCGCTCTTCCCGCCCGGTCAGCGGATCCTCCCCAATGACGAACACGTCGTCGGGGTACTCGTCAGCCTGGTCAACGGGAACCATCCAGGTGCCGTCTGAGGGATCACCGTGCTTGGCGACTTCGAAGAGGTCCTCCTTGGCGAAGAACCCCGTGTACGCCATCAAGCCCTCGTACACCGCGCCGAGCTGGTTGATGCCCAGCTGCGCATAGGAGATGAACCCACGCTGATCGCTTGCCCGACCGGAGTCCCGATTGAGCATCAGGTGAGCGAGCACTCGCTGAAGGGCTTCGTTCCGAAGGGGCACGCTGTCGAGAAGGTCGGTCGACTCCGGGTCGAAGATCGTCGCATCGAGGCCCGGGAGCTGGAGATAATCCTCAGCGGTTCGGGTGCGTTCATCGCCAAGTTGATCGAGGTCGAAGAGCAGCGCCTGCTCGGCGCCCTCCGCGTGGTAGCCGCTGTTGACGAGTTCGAACAGGAGCCGCAGGGACGTGTCGAAGTGGGTGCCGGTTCGAGCGTGATCGTCCTCGAGATCGACCAGTACAAGCTCGCGGAGGCGGTCGAGGCTGTAGCCGGCAAGGTAGGCGTCGTCGTTGACCGGCAGGATGCCAAGCTCCGGCCGGGACTCCGCATAGAGCAGGACGATTACGCGGTAGAGCCACCGCAGGCACTGTCGGGTGAGGAGGGTCGGGTCGACCCGGTTCTCACCTTCGTAGACCCCGAGCCGTCGATTGAGACGCTGCTCGATCACCTCGTTCGCAAGGATCTCGACGGACCGCCGCATACCTTCGCGAAGCTCCTTCGAGACTCCGACGGCATGTTTGGTGGAGCTCTCCTCGATCTCGTCGAAGAACGCCGCAGCAGTCTCGTCCTCGGCGAGGTGCCCCGGGACCAGGGCATCGGCACTGAAGAGTGCACAGATCGTTTCGAGCTCGCCGTTGGCGGCGGTGTCGGAGCGTTCGAGTGCGGCGTCGAGATCGACGGCCAGGAACCGGCCTTCAGCCCACTTGGCTCGCTCGGCCAGGAGAAGTGTGGTCCCGGCGCACAGGAGTACGAACCTCGGGGGATCGTCGAGTGAGAACAAGGCGCCCGGCGCATCGGCGGCGGAAGCGACAGCGACGTTTCCGTTCTCCAGGGTTAGTGGCGCCAGAAGCTGTCCGGCGCCGTCCTCATCGTTCGCTGTGTCGAACAACTCGTCCACGTTCGAGGCCAGCTCGACGTCGAGTGCCACCAGCAGCAGGCCCGTGGGTGTCTCGACACTCGCCCCTACCAGGGCAACGACCTCGTCCGTATCGTCGTTTCGCGCCAGTGAGAGTTCGCTCCGTGAGGCGTCGAAACCCAGCGCCGCAAGGACAACGTCGTTCAGTTCGCGAACCGCGTCCTGTCGTCGGGCCGGAGACGCCTCCACCGCTGCCGCTCTGGCGTTGAAGAACTCGCGCTTGCAGCCTCGAAGACCCATGCGCGCCGTGTGCCGATCGCGGCCTTCTGCCTCGGTCCACAGCTTGCGCAGGTCCTTGAGATCGGACGATAGACGGGCGTCGAGGTAGTGGTCGGAGAAGAACTCGGCCCTGTTGGTGATGCTGTCGAAGGTCATCCTGCGCCTCCGACGGGCGTGAGAACGGCAAGGACTCGAATCATCGGGTCACCGGTCGTTCGAAGAGAATCGATAAGGCGGCTGGTGGCGTCTCGAACCTCGGCGATCCGACGCTCCTGTTTCGTGCGGGGCGCCAGATCGAGCTCGAGGGCGAGTTGGCCAGTTCGGTCCACCCACAGGTCGAGTCTGGATCTCGGGCCCTCGAGAATGGCGTCGACCTGCGCGTCATGGGTAGCTCTCCGAGTGAGCAACTCTTCGCGAGCTGCTTCCACCGCTCCCGGGACCGCTGCCTCCAGGAGGAGCGGATCCGTCGACACGCCGGGGTTCGGCATCCCGGGGCCGACTCCGGCCGACTCGAACACGTCGAAGAGCTCGGCGATCTCGTAGCTCGCCCCGCTCTGGACGGACACGGCGAGCCACTCCACCAGCTGCGGCCGGCCACGGCCGTTCGACCACACGCCTTGAACGCAGAACGTCGGCTCCTTGACGTTGGCGACGATCACCGGCGCCTGATTCCTTCCGATACCGACGAGCACCTTGTCGACGAGCCAATCGACCATCGGGTGAAGGGGAGACAGGTAGCCGACCTCGGGCCACTGGGAGGTCTCTGACTGCCGGGCTTCATCGAGCTTCCGGTTGGCGACAACCGGGTCGGCGGTGATCAGGACACGATCGACCAGCTTCTGCTCGGTCAGGTAGCTCTGGGGTAGGGCGGAGAATCGCCGTATCAGATCTGCCGGCGGTGTCAACGACAGGAAGGACGAATCGGCCTCGTCCGTCCGAATCTCCATAGATGCGGGGTCGGCGTACGCGCTCTCGATCGCCTCCAGGACGAAGGCGTGGTCGGAGCTGAAGAGCGAGGGCGGGTTCCGCTCGGCGACCGGGTCCAGGCCGGTGCCGCCGCTCAGGAGAGCCATCAGATCGAAGGCTCCCTCTGGCTCTTCCGGGATCACCTCATCGACATCGACGCCGTCGCGGAGAGCTTTGGTGATCGCCGTCTCCTCCGCGTCGGCTGCGTGCAGTCCGAGCAGCGATCCGGACTCACCAAACGCGCGATGGGCTTCGTCCTCGCGGGCCAGCAGTTTCGAGAGAATTCGCACGTCCCCGGTCATCTTCGAGTGATTCGGTTGGACTACGAGCGCTCGGATGTCGGGCGAGTGTTCCTGGCCGTAGCGGTCGATCCGGCCGTTGCGCTGCTCGATGGTGATCAGGGACCACGGGAGGTCGAAGTGGATCAGGTGATGACACTGCCGATGCAGGTTCACGCCCTCCGAGGCCATGTCACCGGTGAACAACAGACGGACCTTCGAGTCGCCGAGGCCGAACTCCTCGATGACCTCCATCTGCTTGACGTCAGCGAGGCCACCGTGAAGACGACGGACGTGCTTCGTGGCATCGAGGCCCAATAACTCGGGCACCGCTTCGTAGAGCCAGTCAAGCGTTGCGATGCGCTCGCTGAAGACCACGACCCGCATGTCCTTCCGGGGGCCGACGCCGATCTCCTTCAGGTGTTCGACGAGAGTGACGAGCTTCGCCGCGTTCGGCTCGTCGACCGACTCTGCCAGGTCACCGAGCTCTCCGAGGGCGTCGTACTCGGCCTGGCGACTCCGGTCGGCCAGCTCACCATCGGCGCCCTCGAGCGTCGAACGGCGGTTGCGCACGGTCTGGGCCAACGCCCGATGTGAGGAGAGAGCGGCCTTGAACAGCGTCCAAGGGAAGAGGCTGGCGCCACGCCCGCTGATCGGGGCCGAGCCGTCCTCCGGGTGCGTCCAGGTGTCGGCGAGCTCGGCGAAGACCCGGGCCTCGGTCGGGTCCGGCGTAACCGGCACCGGCCGTGGAGGAAGGCGATCCGCCCACTGGCTGCCGACCTCGGCGGCCACTTCCTCGTGGGCCTTGTGCCTTCGGATGTAGAGGTGCTCGATGTCCTTGGGGTCGACGTTGTTGGGATCAGCGATGGCCGTCGGGTCGAGGAGACGGATCAGCTCGGCGAAGCTCTCGGGATCGCCATTATGCGGAGTAGCTGACGTCAGGAGCAGCGCCTCGGTACGAGGTGCAAGGACCCGGGCCAGCTGGTTGTTGAGGGTTCCCCGATTCACGAGGTTGTGGCACTCGTCGATCACCACGGCGTCCCAGTGGATGCCTTCGAGGTGGTGCCGGTAGCGGCCGGCGTTCTTGAGCGTGTCGATCGAGATGATCACGCGCCGGTAGTAGGTGAACGGGTTTCGATTCGCCGGGATCTTCCGCCGCACTCGCTGGATTCCCTCGGAGTCGAGGCGGACCAGCGGAATCGCGAAGCGGGTCCAGAGCTCGTGCTGGAACTGCTCGAGGATGTGACGAGGCGTGACCACGAGGATCCGCTCGCCCCGCCCCCGCCGAATCAGCTCGGACAGGAGGAGCCCGACCTCCAGCGTCTTGCCAAGGCCCACGGCATCGGCGATCAAGACTCGCGGTTGGAGGTTGGTGAGTGCTTTGCGAACCGCCCGGCGCTGGTACTCCAGCCGGTCGAGCAGCTGCCGGCCGGCGACGGCGAGGTCGGTATCCGTAGAGGGCACCGGCGTCTTTCGCATGATCGCGTCGAGATAGAGACGCGATCGTCGGTAGTTCGGCGAATCGTCGTCGATGAGCCTGGTCTCCTCGGGCCGGAGCGGCTGGATGACGTCGAGGTTGGTGAAGAATGTCGCCTCCGTGTCCCGCACCAGCGACGACGTTCCGAGACAGCGGACCATCAGCCCGTCAGAGGGGGTGTGCTGAACGGACCGAACGAGCCACTCCTCGTCGCGGACGACCACCTGCGCGCCGCCGGCGATGTGCTTCAGCAGCTCCGCAGATGTTCCAGCCGGCACCGAATCCCTTCCCCTTTGATCATCCGGGCGATTGTACGCGGACGACGTGACGCCTGGTTGGGGTTCTTCCGTCAGCCCTTGTCGCCAAGGGCCGGGCCAGCGGCAAGCACCGGAAACGGCCGTCCCGACCAGTAGATCCCTTGAAACTCGGAGAAGTGCCAGCAGCGGCCTTCAGTAGCGTCGAGGCTATGAGCGATCGCGACGACACAGCTCTCCCGAGGCTGGTGTTCGCCCCTACCTTTGCCTGCAGGAGCCCGTTGAAGTGGGCGACTGGCTGCTTAGGGGCCACGAGAGAATTAGTTGGCCGTTATGGTGTAGTTCCATTGGCCGTGCCAGTCGTGGGGGTGGATGGGGAGGGCTTTGAGCTCGTTGTCGGTGATCTTGATGCCGGTCGGGTAGTAGTTCTGATCGAGTCCGGCTCTGACGGTGAGTCCGGTGCGGGTGGTCGTTGCGGCGATGAGTTGCACGACGACCTCGTGGGAGAGCAGTGGTCGGCCTCGCCAGTTCATGGTGATCTGGGAGAACAGTCGATGTTCGATCTTGTTCCACTTCGAGGTCCCGGGCGGGAAGTGCAACACGGTGATGTCGATCCCGGTCTCGGCGGCGAGGAGGGCGAGCTCGCGTTTGAACAGTCGGCTGCGGTAGCCGTTGGAGCCGCCGGCGTCCGCGGTGATGCACAGTCGGGTGGCGTCGGGGTAGGTGGGCGCACCCATGGTGCGCCACCACCGGCCGATCGTCGCGACCGCGAACTCCGCGGTGTCGTGATCGTCGCCGACCGACACCCACGCGTTGTTCGCGGCGAGGTCATACACCCCGTAGGGGATCGCCTTGCCCACCTCGGGATCGGGGAAGTCATGGACTTCGACGCGCACCGGTTCACCCGAGGGGGCGTACTCGACACCACCGTTGATGTGGTTCCCGACCAGCTCCTTCTTCTTCGTGTCGACCGACACCGCCGGTTGGCCGGCGTCGCAGAACTCGCTGACCACTCGGGCGATGTAGCGGAACTGGCCATCACGATCCGGGTGCTGTTTGCCCTCGACCTGCTTGGAAGGCCGCTGGAGCCGGTAGTCCATGTACCGCAACAACTCAGCCACCGTCGCAGTCGAGATCTCATGCCCCGCCTCGGCGAGCGCGTCAGACAGCTTCTGCAACGACTTGGTCGTCCACCGCAGCGGGCACATCGGGTCGCCCTTGGCTTCGGGCTCCACCAGATCATCCAGATCGGTGAGCACCGTCGGGTCCTTCGACAACACCGACGGCCGCCCCGCCCCCGGACGGCGAACCCGACCCGCCAACGGCTCACCCGACGCGACCTCGCGCGATCCAGTGTTCACCGCTTACCTCGATCGATGACTACGAAGGGACCTGGGCCACCGAACGCTTCGAACAGCTGAGCCGGCTATTCGTGGCAGCATTCGCGGCGCCTCGGGATGAGCCGATCGAGCAGCCCACCCTTGTCGTACATCGAAGCCTCGGATGCGGCGGGGCCGCGCCCGATTCCAGACCTCCTGACATAGAGCGATCATCTCTGCGGAGTCATCGGTGTTCGTTGACCGAGTAGACGAGGGTGAGCTTGGTTCCGGGGTAGAGGGTCTTGGTGGCGGTGAGCTCGTTGCAGAGACCGGCGATGGCGCGTGTGCGCCGGGGTGCTGAGAGCGGGGAGAGCCGCACGTGGAGTTCGTCGCCGACCACCTTGAGGTCAGCGGGGGTTCGGAAGGCTTCGCGGAGCAGGCTGCGGGCTTCGTCGCCGGCTCGGGCGTAGTGGGGGGCGAGGAGGCGGGCGAGGGCGGACTCGGCGTTGTAGCTGGCCATGCGGATGGCGTCGTGGATGCGTTTGCGTTCGGGGGCGAGGCGTACCGCGTCGGGTCGCACTTCGCCGAGGGGGACCTTGGCGGGGATTGCTTTGGTCGTGTGAGCGAGGCCGTCGACTTCGGCGCGGGCTGCGGCGAAGGCGTTGAGGAGCTCAGGGCTGGGGCGGCGGCCGTTGATGGAGGCCTTGCCCTCGGCTGCCTCGCAGTCGCGGAGCTGTCGTCGTGCGTCGCGCAGTAGCCGGTCCGCGTCGCGTCGGGCCGGGTTCGGCACGAGCCGGTCGGGGTCGTCGTCGATGGTGGCGTAGGTGTCGAGGGCGTCGAGGGCGTAGTGGGTGCGCATGTAGCGGAAGAAGTTCTCCTGGCTCCAACGGTTGAACATGGCGTGGGCCACGGGGGCGGGGTCGGGGTCGGTGCGGGTGGTGAGGATCTGGGTTTGGTGGCCGCTGGCGGGGTCGAGGCGGGTGATCTGTCGGCAGGCGAAGCGCCGTCGGCCGCTGTCGTAGGCGATGCGCACGTTGCGGTCCGCGAGCAGGTAGCGGTGCTCGTGTCCGGTGTCGTCGAGGTAGACGTGCTCGGTGAACGCTCGGCGGGGTTCGTTGGTCTTGTCGCCCTTGCGGTAGGTGAGGATGTCAAAGCCCGCCAGGGTGAGTTCCGCGAACAGTTTCGGGGACCAGCCGCCACGATCAAAGCAGATCGTCGGGTGGGCGGTGGCGCCGACCAGGTCTCGGATCTTGGCCACGACTGTGCGTAGCTCACCGACCAGTGAAGCGCCCGGCGGGGTGGACCACACGAGCACGCCGTCGCCGTTTCGGTCGCAGACCCAGGTGTCGACCTCGGCGTGCATGGCGAGGCGGATACGTGCCACATGGGCTTTGGGGACCTCTGCGGCGCCGTGGTAGGCGCGTACGTGGCCGTCTACATAGAAGATCCCAGCGGTCTCGGCGTGGGTGTCGAGATGGTGTCGTGCCAGCGCGTCGATGAAACGGTCGGCGCGACCGAGCTGTGCGAGCTCATCCATGCGCCGACGCATGGTCTTGACCTCAGGTGCCCGGTCGAGGCCGAGCAGTCGCCCGACGTCGGTCGGGTCGACACGGGTGAGTCCTTCAGCGTGTGGTTCGCCCAGCAGGCACGCGAACACGACCGACAGGACCAGCGAGCGCAGCCCGTAGAACGCTGCTCGACCGGTGCTGTAGACCCGCTCCGAGCAGCCGAGCAGACCCGTCGCGACGACCGCCGGCAAGATGATGAGCGCACCCGCGAGCGGCAACGACGCGCCCTCACAGATCACCGGCGGCGCCTCGGTGAGCGCACCGGCACGAGCCGCCTGGCGTTCAGCGCTGCGATCAGCGGGACGAGCGAGAGGCTCGAGCTCGGATACACCCGAGGGCTCAGCGGCCTTCGGTGTCGGTGCCGACGCCGGTGGCCCGGTCAAGGCCCGGCGCACGGTGTCAGTCGACACTCCCGTGCGCTCAGCTACCGCTAGCAACGCAAGCCCCTGACCGCGCAACGCCTGGATCTCGGCCCGCTTGGCGTCGGTGAGCTTCGACGGTCCCTTCGGACCCAGCCGACGGCCGACCAGCCCTGCGGTGCCCTTCGCCTTGTACTCGCCGCGCCAGATGATCAACGTGTCCTCGTTCACGCCGAAAGCGGCAGCCACCTGGCGTTGCCTGGCCGCCTTGGACTCGACGAGCTGCACCGCCGCCAGCCTGCGGGCCACACGGTCACCCGCGCCCCAACTCCACGCCGCCATCCCCCACAAGAACACCGAGCCGTTGCCCTCGTCGTCCTCTAGAAACGCCACACCATCGGCTACTGGAACCGAGGCGCCCGGAGCCAGCGGAAGCGGCTGTATCGCGCCCTGTCTGCTCGCTGCCAACGCCATCCCCAGACCTCCCAGAATCTCCGATCACTCCGAAGACATTCTCTCACCCCGACGACCCGAACTGGTGGATACCCGCTGGTCAGCGAAGTGCGCGCCTTCCTATGTCAGGAGGTCTGGAATCGCACCCGAATCGCACCAAACCCACCCGCACGAAACCCTTGGGAACACAGGCGACGGGAGCCGCACACGACGCGGACCGGTCCGAGAATTGCACCGAATCGCACCAAGATCCGGCGCGACAGCGGCCGCTCAACAGACCCGGCACCCCCGCTGACCTGGGCCTTTGTGGTGGAGCGGGTGACGGGAATCGAACCCGCGTTCTCAGCTTGGGAAAAAATCAGAGTAACGGGGTCTGGACGGGACGATCTCGGACCGCTCCGGACGCCTGACCAGCACCTTCCCGAACCCGCACACTGCTCCGGACGGGATCGGACGACGGTGGATGTGCCATCCATGTGCCATGGGAAGCGCAGTCGAAAAGCGTCGATGCACGGTTCAAGCGAGAATCCTGCTCACCTCGTCGAGAGGCGTTGCTGCCACACCGGGTCCAAGGCAAGGACCCATTCCATCAGTTCGGTGGCGATCTGTCTTGCTCCGGATCGCACCTTCTCTGCGCCTGCTATGTGATACGGCTCAGGGACCCTGGTGATGAGATCCATGACAGCCTCGACCATGTAGATAGCTCCTGCCTCATCGTCGTCGCCTCGAGGTCCGGGGACCAGAAGAGCGTCCAGCTGGTCTGCGAACAGCACCACCGCTTGGAGGCCAGCCTTCGTTACCTCGGCGTCGTACCCGAGCAGTGACCAGGTGGCGGCGCAGACTGCTATCCCTGCATGTTCCGCAATCGCACCCGGACTCTCATCCCCATCGATCTCCCGCTCCCAAGGCACCGGGACGCCGACGGGGGCAAGCACGCCCAGGTCAAAGCCTTGCTCCGGGTCGACATCTGCGAGTAGATCGCGGAGGGGCGACGGGGTTCTCGGGTCCGCCACTAGCCGCCACACTTCGTTGAGAAGGTTGTCGATTGCGTCGAACTCGGTCTCGCTCACCACTAGGAAGGGGCGTTCGAGGCTGAAGTAGCGAAGCGGCGGTATCAACGTCTCGCAGCCTGCGGCGCAGGTAGCGAGTTGTTGGGTTGCGGTTAGGTCGGTCGCGAAGTGCAGGAGTCGGTCGCCAAGGGGCCAACCGTTTCGCTCGAACTGGTACGGATCAGTCACTGACCCAGATCCATCCCTTTGTGCCGGCCAACTGGCCTCCGTAGGTTGTGTAGATGTCGTGCTGGCAGTTTCCGCAGATTGGTCGGCTCGATCCGAGAGCTAGTGGGCGAAGCAGCAGCGCAGACGCCCCCCCGAGGGCTGTGATCTCGGCGTGTTTCGCAGTGAGGAAAGACTCAGCCTCGAATGGCAATAGCTCTCTTCGAATGTAGTTGCGCAGGCGCTCGTTGCCGCTGCCGCCCACGACGTCGTAACAGAGCCCCAAGAAGAGCAGGCTTTCGCCCCGAACAACGGCTGTGGTACTTCTGCGAAATGCAAGCGAGTGCGGTTGCTGATCGCCGGTCGTGTCGATCGCCCAAGGACCCTTCGGGTTGTTGACGTCATGTTGTAGGTGAAGGAAGTCTGCCCGGTTGATGAGGTAGTCGACGTCAGCGTCGCAGGGGCCGAGTTGGGTTGGGCGGGTCTTGATCTGGACTGGGAGGTCGTCGGGCTCGGTTTCGGTCTCGGTCTCGAGACGGGGGTCTGTGTCTACGGTGCCGAAGCAGTGTGACCCACTGCCTTGGAGGCAGCTTGTGGCGCCGAGTGCGACGCGAATGTACGAGCCTCCGCGTACGAGGAACCAGCTCCCTGCGACCGCGGCGGCTACCAAGGCGGCGTAGCCCGCGATGCCGTCTCCGCTGCTTCGTTGCCGTGTCGTCACCGTCGGCGGTGGTGTTCTGGTTGGAAGGGGCGGTTGCGTCTTCAGTGCCCCCCCGGTATCCAGGTGCCCGGTTGGGTCGACGTAGGTCGTGGGGTTGTTGCGGACGTAGGTGTATTGGTTCCATCCACCGGTACCTTGCCCGCTCGGTTGAAGGGTGTCGGGTGAGAGGAATCGGCCGAGTTGGGGGTCGTAGGAACGGGCACGTAGGTACTGCAGCCCGGTCTCGTCCAGTAGCTCTCCGGTATATCCGAACGGGAGCACTGTCCCTGACGTGGCCGCTTCGCCGTGTGCGCTGTAAGTGGTTGTTCCTGCGATGACTCCTTGGTCATTGGTGAAGGTGCGGAAGCTTCCCAGCGGGTCGGCGAGAGGCGAGAGCACAACTCCCCCGGAGGTGCCGGTCAGGACACCGTCTGGTCCGTGAACGTACGTGCTCGTTCCGTCGTCGACGAGAACGGGTAGCCCACCAGAGACGCGGTCCCAGAGTTGGGGGGTGCCGTCGACTTCGGTGCGAACCCCGTCTGCGCTGTAGCGATACTCGATGTCTGCGGCTGAGGTTGTCGTGCGCACGAGTTGGCTCTGGGAGTCCCACTGGTAGGTAGCCGTGCCCTCGGGGCCATCTGAGCTGACGGTGTTGCCGGCGGCGTCGTACTGGTAGGTGGTCTCCAGCCCTCCGCTTGTTCGTGAGATCAGCTGTTGGGCGGCGTCGTATTCAAAGGTTGTGGTGACCGGTGTGTGGTTGTCGAGCACCGAAGTCGTGATGTTTCCAGCGGCGTCGTACTCATACTGCTCGGTAGTTCCGTCCGGCCCCGTGACCGACAGGAGTCGGTCGAGTACGTCGAGTTCGTAGGTTTCGGTTCGGGGGTTGGTTCCGTCGTCGATTGTGAGGCTGGTGCGGTTGCCGTTTGCGTCAAGCTCGCTCGTGTAGTCCACAAGTGAACCTGTAGGTCCGTCGTGGTGCACGCCGACTAGACGGCCCGCTGTGTCGTAGTCGTAGGTCGTGGTAACCCCATTGGGTCGCATAAGGGTGGCGAGCTGGTCATCGCCTCGCCATTCGACCTGCGTGACCGTGCCGGTTGGTTCGCTGATTGTGCTGATTCGCCCCGCGGCGTCGTAGGTCTGCGAGACGGTACCGTCGGGTCGCGCTGTCGCGGTGAGCTGACCGGCTAGGTCCCAGGTGTAGGAGAGGTTTCCGGAGGGAGACGTGACAGAGGTGATGCGGCCGACGCCATCCCGCGTAAGTGACGTCACGCCCGTGGGGTCGCTGAACGCAGCCCGTCGGCCCGCGGCGTCGTAGCTATAGGTCACGAGTCCCTCTGGACGACCTTCGTGAACGAGTTGACCTGCGGCGTCGTAGCCGTACGTCGTGATGAGGCCACGAGGGTCGGTAGTCGACTGTAGGCGACCGGCCTGGTCGTAGGTTGAGGTCGTGGTTCGCAACAACGCGTCGGCGCTGGAGATGACGTCTCCGGACAAGTTGTACCCAACGGTGCGGGTCGCACCGTTGGGGTCCCGAACCGTCGTTTGTCGTCCGAGCGGATCGTATTCGAAGTCGACGTGCCCACCGAGCTCGTCGGTCATCTGAGTGAGATTGCCCGTTCGTGTCGTAGTCGTACCGTGTGGTTGCACCCGTGGGGTTGGTTTCGGTAGCTAGCCGGCCCAAGTCATCGTAGGTCCAGTTGACAGTGTTGCCGAGTGCATCGGTGAGCGTGCGCGGGAGACCGCGGACGTCGTAGTCGATGGTGGTGTGCACGCCAGCGCCGTCCTCAATTAAGACCAGTTGGTCTGCGGCGTCATAGGCGTATGTGAGAGAGTCGCCGGCAGCGTTGGTCGACGCCACAAGTCGGCCACGCTCGTCGTGCGACGAGGTCGAGGTTCGACCGAGAGGATCGGTGACCTGTGTCAGGTTGCCGTTGGGGTCGTAGCCGTACTCGGTGCGGCCTCCCGCGGCATCGGTGACGGCTATGAGTTGTCGGGCGGCGTCATGAGCGAAGGTTGTCGCCGTACCGTCTGGTGCGGTAGTGGCGACCAACATTCCGCGGGGGTCGTAGGTACGGCTTGTGACTCGCCCGAGTGGGTCGGTGGTGTCCGCGACTCGTCCCGCTAGGTCGTAGCTGCGATGCTCGGTTTCGCCGACCCCGTTCGTGCGCGTGGTCTCGCGACCATTTGCGTCGTAGGTGATGAGCGTGGTCCCTCGATCGGGCGCTGTTATGGATGTTCGACGACCCGCTGGGTCGTAGCCGTAGGACCTGACTCCCCCCATCGGGTCGGTCATAGCGACGAGCCGGCCAGCACCGTCATAGTCGTAGGAGGTCGTCGCACCGTAGGGTGTTGCGTCGGTGGCTGGATCGGTACGCGACGCGAGGCTGTTCCGAGCGGTGTAGGTGAGCGATGTCGAGTAGCCGGCGGCGTCGACGATCGTTGTGACGTTGCCCATCGGGTCGTACTCGTAGGTGGTTGTTGCGCCGCTCGGGTCCGTCATTTCTGTGAGCCGGTCTGCCGCGTCGTATCCGTAGATGGTTGTTTGATCTAATGGATTCTGTACAGATGTCGGTTTCCCATTGAGGTCATAGGTGTATGTCGTGACTGAGGCGATGCCATCAACCGCGGCTGCACTCATTGACACGACCCGGCCAGCGCTGTCATAGGCGTACGACGTAGCAGCCCCTGAGGGATCAATGCGTCTGGTTGTTCGGCCCTCAGGCGAGTGCTCCCATGTCGTGGTACGTCCGAGCCCATCAGATTCGGCTATCTGGTTGCCGCGACTGTCATAGCCAAAGGTGCGCTCCGCCCCAGTCGGATCAGTAATGCTGACCAACCTGCCGCGCGTGTCGTAGCTGTATGTGGTGACCTCCCCCAGGGCATCCACCAGCATGGTAGGTCTGCCGTGCTGGTCGTACGCCGTCTCGACCTGAGCCCCGATTGCGTCCTCGAATCGGGTGAGGTTGGCGTCGGCGTCATAGCCGGCGGTCCAGGTGTGGCCGTTGGGGTCGGTACGCGAGGTGATCAGGTCCCGGCCGTCGGTACTGTACTCCCATGCCGAGACGTGGTGATCGCCGTCGAAGATCTCGTCGACGGTCGTCTGGTTGCCTCGTTCGTCGAAGGTCGAGATGGTGGTCTGGAGCCCGTCGGGCGAAAGCACCGTCTGCGTCCTCGCGTTGACGTCCACGGTGACCTCGGTGCGGTTCCCGTTGGCGTCGATGATCGCAACCAGCCGGCCGTCGGTGTCGTACTCGAGGCGTTGGAACGGGTTGCCGAGCGGGTCGACGATGCGGGTCAACGCATGGTCGACGTACTCGAAGGAGGTGGTGTGGTTGTTCTGGTCGGTGACCGCGTCGAGGTCACCTTGGGTGGTGTAGTCGTAGGTGATGGGGTGGCCGTCGGGGCCGGTGATGGTGGTGATGCGCCCGTCGGTGTCGCGGTCGAAGTCGATGGACGGCCCGAGGGAGCTGTGGATGCCGTCGTCGTCGATGGTGACGGTGTTGTTGTTGCGGTCCCGGGCTTCGATGAGGCCGTCGGTGCGGTCGAGGGTGTAGCGGGTGCCGTCTTTGGCGACGAGCACGAACCGTTGCGGGTCATAGACGTCGCCGGGCGTGAACGGGTCGTCCCACAGGTCCCCGGTGCCGGTCCAGCCGAGGTTGGTGTCCCCTGCGACGGGTCGCAGCTCGGAGGTCGCGGAGGGGCGTGGGGTGTAGCGGGCGATGGCGCCGGCCCCGTAGAACGAGGAGAGGCCTTGGGGGGTGAAGTCGAACGTTTCGACGTGTCCGTCGGGCCAGGTGACGGTGACGTAGTGGGTGCGGGTGGTGGTGAAGCAGTAGTTGACGATGATGAACCCGCCGCCGCACTGGTATTGCTCCCACCCGTCTTCGCCTAACGGCCGGTGGACGTCGACCCGGAAATCGGAGACATCCAGAGACCAGCCGTGGCCGTAGTCGCCGTCGATGGTGCGGTTGAGGGTGTCGTAGGTGCGCAGCACCTGGATGGGGATCCCGCCGACGGGGACGGCGAGGTCTTGGTAGGTGATGTGGTAGCGACCCAACTTCAACTGGCCCTCGACGACCACACCGATCTCGACGACCGACGTGCCGTTGTCGTCGTCTTCGACGGTGACCTCGATGATCCAGGTGCCGTTGGGCAACTTGGTCGGGTCGATGGTGCCTTCGGGGTTGTCGCCGGTGCCGGTGGCGATGGGGTGTTCGCGCTCGCCGTCTGTGCGTCGGGCGACGATCTCCCAGTCGGTGGTTTCGGTGTCGGGGCGGGGGGTGGTGTCACAGGTGATGGTGGTGGGTTCGGTGATGGTGGTCCCGTCGGCGGGGGTGCAGTCGATGGCCGGCCCGGTGTTGGTCTGACCACCAGTCCCGGATCCGAGTGTCGTGGAGGTCGGGTCCCCGAAAGCCGGGGTGGCCGGGTCATCTGACAGGACCGGGTCGGGAAGGTTGGTGGCACCGACGGTGGCCTGGTTGGCCACCGAGGTCACCCCGCCGGGGAGCGGGTCGGCAATGACCACATCAAACGTGATGATTGCTTCCGCCCCGGCCGCAAGCGACCCGAGGTCGACGGCGATGGTGGTGTCACCGGGGTTGTTGCCGGTGGTGACGGTGCCGGTGTCGGTGGTGACCGAACCGGCGTCCAGGGTGGTGTTGGCTGCGGGTTCGAGGGTGAGGTCGGTGTCGGTGACCGCAGTGTTGCCAACGGAGAGGATGGTGGTTTGGTAGCGGAGGGTGTCACCGGCGGTGGGGCCGTCACCGTCGGGATCGATCGCGAGGGTGTCGGCCAGGGTGACGTCGAGGGCGGGGTTGGGGAGGACCAGTTGGGTGACGGTCGGGTTGTCGGTGCCGAACACCCCCGGGTCATCGGTCAGTTGGGTTCCGCCGGGGACGGTGGAGGTGATGGTGCCTTGGGTGGTGAGCTTGGAGATCCCGGCGGGCATCGGATCCGCGACGGTGACCTGGAAGGCGATCTCGGCGGAGGTGTGCGCGGCGATCTCACCGATGTCGACACCGACGACGATGTCACCGGGTGTGTTACCCGAGATGATGGTGCCGGTGTTGGTGGTGACGGACCCGGCGACGAGGGTGCTGTTGGGGTCGATGGGGATGGTGAGGGTGGTGTCGGTGGCGGGCTGGTCGCCTTGGTTGGTGACGGTGGCCGTGTAGGCGATGGTGTCACCGGGTGAGGGCAGGCCGTTGTTGTCCGCGTCCACGAACACGCTGTCGGCCAGGGAGGCCCGCAGGGTTGCGGCGGTGCCGATGGTGGTGGTGGTGTCGACGGTGATGGGCCCGTAGGTGTTGCCGGCCTGATCGGCCCACGTGTAGGTGGTCGCGGCGTCGAGATCCCCGGGTGGCTGGTCGGCGGGGAGGGTGGTGGTCATCGTGCCCGCCGCGATCCCACCCGCCGGCAGGGTGGCGGGGATGCCGTCGACGGTGGCGGGGTCGCCGTCGATGTCACCCGAGACAGTGATCGTTTCGGCGGGTGTTGATCCGTGGTTGGTTGCGTTCAGAAGCCAGCCGATGTCGTCGCCGGCGGTGGCCGTGTCGGGGCCGACCATGGTCGGGGCGACGGCGGGGACCCGGCGGGTGGAGGTGGCGGTGGCTTGGGGGGCGACGATCAGCCCGACCCCACCAGTGCCGGCCGCGAACCCGATCGCCGTCAAACCGGTGTCATCCAGAGCAGCCAGGCGGGCGGCGTAGGCGGCCGCGGTTTCGGTGACCCCGGGCGGATCGACCACCGGGACGGTCGACGCGTCGGTGAGGGCGGCGGTCGCACCTGGGGTGAGCGACCCGAGTGCGGGTTCGTCGGTGGCGGTGACCACCTCGGCGGTCCCGTCGGCGGTGATGACGGTGACTTCGACGTCGTTGATGGTTGCGCCCTGGGTGCGCAGGGCGGGGGCGACATCGGCCGAGAACCGGGCGAGTTGACGCACCGGCACCGCCGGGTCCGTCGCCAAGTCGGCGGCGACCCGCACCCCACCCGTCACGGCTTCGTCCAACAATGCGTCGACTTGTGCGGGGGTGAGCATCGCTTGGGTCTGGACCGCCCACGTCGCGTAGGCGCCTCCCGCCAGCTGGGTGCCGGCGAAGCCGCCGTCGGTCGGGTAGGTGACCCCGGCCGACGCGTTCGGTCGGGCCACAACCGATATCGGCGCATCCAACGCCACCCAGGCGCCGGTGGCGAGATCGAAACGTTCGACCCCCACGGTCCCCGTCGTGACGGCGGTGGGGGTGGTGCCGAGGTTCTGGATGCCGACGATCCCCGGGATCAACACGATGGCGCCGTCGTTGGTGACCGCGATGTCGTCGATCAGGTCCTGGCCACCGAACACTTCGACGGGTGCCTGGGCGACGTCGACGCTGAGCGCGGGTACAAGCGACGGGTCTGCGGTGGTGCGCGCTGGGCGGGCACAGTCGGCTGCGGTCACCTGGGTGCCGGACCCGGAGATCTTGATGGTGTCGGCTACCAGCCCGCAGTAGAACCGGTGGCCCGACCCGGTGATCTGGATCTCGCCGGCCAGGGCGTGGAGGTACCCGGTGAACAGAGACTGCGAACCCGACACCTGGATGACGTTGTTGCCGGTCTTACCGGAGATGAACAGGGCACCGTCGATGAACGGTTCGAAGAACTGTTGGGACGACCCGGCCACATGGATCTCCCCGGCAGCGGCGATCGTGACTGCGCCGGCGGTGAACTGGGAGCCCGACACCTTCACATCACACGGCACCCAGTACAGGCCTGGGGTCAACGGGCCTGTGGGCTGCCACTTGTTCCCGCACGCCGCCGACATATCGAAGTACGCGGTGCCGGCATCGACCGCGGCGCGGCCGCCCGGCTGGTAGTCGTCGAGGTCCAACACGACCGGTGGGTCAGCGGTCGGGGTTTGGGTGGCGGGTGGGGTGAACGTGTTGTTCGACCCGGTGATATGGGTTCCGGCCGTGTAGGTGGTCGGCCCGGTGAAGGTCTTGTTGGAGCCGGTTACCCGCAGCTCACCGTTGGTGTGGGCCCGGCCACCGATGGTCGTGTTCGAACCCGACACCCACAGGGTCTTGGTTCCGCCGTGGTGGTTGGCCCACACCGCCAACGGCGCGGTCACCTCAACCGTCGACTCGGACGCCGTCAAGGTCCCGCCGTCGTCGTCGGTCACCGTGACCGTCGCCTGATAGCCGCCCCCGCCGGTGTAGATGTGGGAGGCGACCACCGTCCCCCACCCCGTCCCCTGCGCAGCCACCGGCACCACCTCGGGTGGGGTGCCGTCACCCCAATCAACGGTCGCGGTATGGGTGTCCACAAACCCCGGGTCGGTGAACGTCGCAGTCAACAACGCGACCCCACCCTCAGCCGCGCCCTCGGTCGACACCACCACACTCGGCGCGATGTTGGTGACCGTCACCGTCACCCGATCGGTGTCGGTGACGCGGCCATCGGACACCGCCAACTCGAACACGTACGTGCCGTCATCGGCAGCCTGGAACGCCAAGGTCGGTGTCGACGTCGCAGTCAACACGACCGGAGGGCCGTCCTGTTCGACGAGGGTCCACGTGTAGGTGAGCGGGTCGCCGTCCGGGTCGTGGGACCCGGAACCATCCACGGTCACCACCCCGCCCTCACCCACCTCGAAGTCGTCGCCGGCATCCGCGACCGGTGCCTGGTTCGAGCCGACCTCGACACAATCAGTCACCTCGAGGGTCTCGGTACCCCGCCAGCCGGTTGCGGTCACACACAACTCATCGACCGGGCCTTCCAGACCTGACACCAGCCGTTCGAACCCGACCTCTTGGGGGCCCGGCGCGGGCAGCGGCGGGGTGGTGTCGGCGGCCAGGTCGATCGGGGTGCCACCGTTGATCGACAACGACAGACCGGTGATCTCGGGGCGGACCAGATCCTCCAACAGGCCCCGCAGATCCGACGGGTCGGTGACATTCGTGCACGTCGCGCCGGTGATGTCGGCCATCTCTTGGAGCGACCCCCGGTTGCCCTCACCCAACGTGGCACACGACACCCCCTCACCCACCGCGAACGTATGGAAGCCCACCCCCGACTGGCCCACACACGGCAAACGGTCACGCGGCGCCGCCCCCGCCGTCGACCGGCCATCAGACATGAACACCACGTACTTGTTCGGCTGGGACGAACCCGCCAACGTCGAACACGCCAAATTGATCGCCCGCTCATAGTTCGTGCCCCCACCCGCACGCACCGGGATCAACACCTCGAACAAATCCGGGATGCCATCACCATCACGATCCGCCATCGGCTCAGTGAACGCCTGCACCCCAACCACATCCGGGCGGGCATCCAACAACGACGCGCTGTTCCCGAACTGGATAACCGCCGCCTCCGCCACCGACCCCACCTCGTCCGCAGCCGCCAAGAAATCGCGGATACCCGCCTTCTCACACACCAAAATCGAGTCCACCGACCCGTCACCATCACAGTCCACACCCGACGACCAACCCACGGACACCGACCGGTCAAACACCACCACCACCGACGTATCCGCCACCGTCTCCCCACCACCCACCCGGGCCGTCCCCGCCAACGTCACCGCCCCACCCGGCGCCGACGACCCATCCACCGGCGACGCAATATCCACCGCCAACTCGGTCCCATCCGAAAACAACCCCGACTCTGCCGCCCCCACCGACAACGGGGGCGCGATCGCCAACAACGAACCCACCAACGCCGCCACCACCAGGCCGACAACCGGTGTCGCCCCGCCGGCTACCCGCCGCGGCCGCGCCAAAACACACCCACCAAAGACTCGTCTCAGCATGCCCATACCCTCACTCCCGTGTGTCCCCTACGACAGGGGGCAGCATTGCACAACGTCGTTGATTCCAGACCTCCTGACATAGAGCGATCATCTCTGCGGAGTCATCGGTGTTCGTTGACCGAGTAGACGAGGGTGAGCTTGGTTCCGGGGTAGAGGGTCTTGGTGGCGGTGAGCTCGTTGCAGAGACCGGCGATGGCGCGTGTGCGCCGGGGTGCTGAGAGCGGGGAGAGCCGCACGTGGAGTTCGTCGCCGACCACCTTGAGGTCAGCGGGGGTTCGGAAGGCTTCGCGGAGCAGGCTGCGGGCTTCGTCGCCGGCTCGGGCGTAGTGGGGGGCGAGGAGGCGGGCGAGGGCGGACTCGGCGTTGTAGCTGGCCATGCGGATGGCGTCGTGGATGCGTTTGCGTTCGGGGGCGAGGCGTACCGCGTCGGGTCGCACTTCGCCGAGGGGGACCTTGGCGGGGATTGCTTTGGTCGTGTGAGCGAGGCCGTCGACTTCGGCGCGGGCTGCGGCGAAGGCGTTGAGGAGCTCAGGGCTGGGGCGGCGGCCGTTGATGGAGGCCTTGCCCTCGGCTGCCTCGCAGTCGCGGAGCTGTCGTCGTGCGTCGCGCAGTAGCCGGTCCGCGTCGCGTCGGGCCGGGTTCGGCACGAGCCGGTCGGGGTCGTCGTCGATGGTGGCGTAGGTGTCGAGGGCGTCGAGGGCGTAGTGGGTGCGCATGTAGCGGAAGAAGTTCTCCTGGCTCCAACGGTTGAACATGGCGTGGGCCACGGGGGCGGGGTCGGGGTCGGTGCGGGTGGTGAGGATCTGGGTTTGGTGGCCGCTGGCGGGGTCGAGGCGGGTGATCTGTCGGCAGGCGAAGCGCCGTCGGCCGCTGTCGTAGGCGATGCGCACGTTGCGGTCCGCGAGCAGGTAGCGGTGCTCGTGTCCGGTGTCGTCGAGGTAGACGTGCTCGGTGAACGCTCGGCGGGGTTCGTTGGTCTTGTCGCCCTTGCGGTAGGTGAGGATGTCAAAGCCCGCCAGGGTGAGTTCCGCGAACAGTTTCGGGGACCAGCCGCCACGATCAAAGCAGATCGTCGGGTGGGCGGTGGCGCCGACCAGGTCTCGGATCTTGGCCACGACTGTGCGTAGCTCACCGACCAGTGAAGCGCCCGGCGGGGTGGACCACACGAGCACGCCGTCGCCGTTTCGGTCGCAGACCCAGGTGTCGACCTCGGCGTGCATGGCGAGGCGGATACGTGCCACATGGGCTTTGGGGACCTCTGCGGCGCCGTGGTAGGCGCGTACGTGGCCGTCTACATAGAAGATCCCAGCGGTCTCGGCGTGGGTGTCGAGATGGTGTCGTGCCAGCGCGTCGATGAAACGGTCGGCGCGACCGAGCTGTGCGAGCTCATCCATGCGCCGACGCATGGTCTTGACCTCAGGTGCCCGGTCGAGGCCGAGCAGTCGCCCGACGTCGGTCGGGTCGACACGGGTGAGTCCTTCGGCGCGTGGTTCGCCCAGCAGGCACACGAACACGACCGACAGGACCAGCGAGCGCAGCCCGTAGAACGCTGCTCGACCGGTGCTGTAGACCCGCTCCGAGCAGCCGAGCAGACCCGTCGCGACGACCGCCGGCAAGATGATGAGCGCGCCCGCGAGCGGCAACGACGCGCCCTCACAGATCACCGGCGGCGCCTCGGTGAGCGCACCGGCACGAGCCGCCTGGCGTTCAGCGCTGCGATCAGCGGGACGAGCGAGAGGCTCGAGCTCGGATACACCCGAGGGCTCAGCGGCCTTCGGTGTCGGTGCCGACGCCGGTGGCCCGGTCAAGGCCCGGCGCACGGTGTCAGTCGACACTCCCGTGCGCTCAGCTACCGCTAGCAACGCAAGCCCCTGACCGCGCAACGCCTGGATCTCGGCCCGCTTGGCGTCGGTGAGCTTCGACGGTCCCTTCGGACCCAGCCGACGGCCGACCAGCCCTGCGGTGCCCTTCGCCTTGTACTCGCCGCGCCAGATGATCAACGTGTCCTCGTTCACGCCGAAAGCGGCAGCCACCTGGCGTTGCCTGGCCGCCTTGGACTCGACGAGCTGCACCGCCGCCAGCCTGCGGGCCACACGGTCACCCGCGCCCCAACTCCACGCCGCCATCCCCCACAAGAACACCGAGCCGTTGCCCTCGTCGTCCTCTAGAAACGCCACACCATCGGCTACTGGAACCGAGGCGCCCGGAGCCAGCGGAAGCGGCTGTATCGCGCCCTGTCTGCTCGCTGCCAACGCCATCCCCAGACCTCCCAGAATCTCCGATCACTCCGAAGACATTATCTCACCCCGACGACCCGAACTGGTGGATACCCGCTGGTCAGCGAAGTGCGCGCCTTCCTATGTCAGGAGGTCTGGATTCCGAGGCTCTGCTCTCTCTCCAACGCGCCGTCGACTTCTCGGTTCTTGACGCCAACCCAACCTGGAGTCAGGAGATCGCGGCGGGCTCATGGCTGTCGTGGAAGGTCATGACCACCGACAACTCCGAGATTCAGATCTGGCCGATTGATACAGGCCACGGCTTCGTTGCCCTGGAGACGGGCGCCATCGTCCGAACTCTGGCCGGTGGCTACCAGATCGGCGAAGACCTACACGTCACTCCACCTTCGGAGCTGCGAATCCCCCTCGCAGGCGTGAGTCTCGATCAGCAACTGATCTCCTCGATACATCAGGTCGTCAGCGGGAAGGACGACAAGATTGAGGGCGATGATGGGCGCCGGGTTGGGCAGGCGATCGGGTGGCTTTCGAAGGCCTGGCGGAACACTACCTCGATCATGCACACCGACCGCCTGATCTTCCTCAAGACCGGCTTCGAGGCCCTGACTGGCGACAGCTCCACACCTGGCGCAGGACGGCGACTGAGAGAGCTGTTCGAGGCGGGCGTCGATAGCGACCTCGGAGATGCCGACATTCTGTGGTCACAAACCGAGGCCGAGAACTGGACCTACTTGAACGGGAAGGGGAAGGAGGTCGGGGGTACAGATCTCGAGCACTGGTTCCACTCGTTCGGCCGCGCAAGGAACGCCATCATTCACGGCGACGTGGTCCCTCCAGAGCTCAGCTACAACAAGGCGGGATCGGCCTACAACGGACCGATGTTTCACACTGCCGACCGCCTCCTACGGGAAGCAATCAAGGTGCGCCTAAGTATGCCGGGCCGTCCACAGCTCTACCGGTCGCCAGTGGTGAGAGCGGTCGCCCGCCGGCTTCAGGATGCGCTTCCCGCAGATCCGGCGCCCGAACGCTAACGAGAGCACAGAAGCAGGGAACCACAGGACTCGACTATCCAGGCGATGCCCACGGTCACATCAGCGGCGGCGTGGCCTTCCCCTCTTCCTTGACCGGCCCTGGTTCCAGCTCGCGATGTCCTCGCGAATCCAGAGGGTGATCCGGCTCTTCTCCAGCACCACCACCGGGTCCGGGAAGTCGTCGTATCGGGCCCGGTAGGTCGAGACGCTGTTAGCGCTAGAGAGCCCGAGGATCTCCGCGACCTCTGCTGCCCCGATCAGATCGTCGGTGTCCACCTCCGGTGCCATCGCCCAATCCTACGAACGGGCAGTGACACCACCCGCCACCTCCGCTATAGTTGTGACTACACAACACTAAGTGGCCCCGGCGACGCTGGAACGTCCCGGGGCCCGGCCGGAACCCTATGGAGGCCCCGACATGGCAAACACTACCGACACGCTCGCGCCCCCAACCCCGATCACGCTTCGTCGAGAGGGGGCGCTGATCATCGAGGCGCTCGAAGTGGACGGGCTCCTCGCGGCTCAGTCGTTGCCGAGAACAACGGAGCTGATCGAGCAGTTCTGCTCGTACTGCGAGACGGGGATCGGGCTTGACGCGCTCGCTGAGGTTCAGGAGGGTCATGCGGCTGGGTTCGTCGCCGCTCCAACCTCCCAGGGCGATCCGGCGCCAGCGACCATGCACCTCCGCCGGTCCGGGCTACGTCTTCTGTTCCGGACGGCCCGCGCCATGGGTCTGGTGGAGTCGGACCCGACCCTCGACCTGGCACTGCCGCCCCGGTCGAGTCTCAAGACCCGGCCACTGACGACGGACGAGGTCGAGGTGTGCCGAGCCTCTTCGCTCCACACGCTCACGTCGACCCGACTCCCCGCCGCGTGGGCCTTGGCCGAGTCGTCGGTCCGCTCGGCAGAGCTGGGCCATGTGCGTATCGGCGATGTCGACCTCGAGGCTTCCCGCCTGTGGATCGCGGGGAGCCCACGAACCGTCCCGCGGTCGGTGCCGCTCTCGGAGTGGGCCGTGATCCAACTGGACCGCAGGATCCGTGCACTCGCCGCAGACGCTGACCATCCGCTGGCCTACGCGGGCCGGGAGGGTTCGGATTACCACCGCCAGGCCGCTGCGTGTGTGGCGATCGGCGACACGCTTCGACGGGCCGGCCTCGCCGCCGAACCCGACGTGCGCCCTTCATCGGTCGTGGCCTGGGCCGGCCGTCAGGTCCTCGACAAGTCGGGGCGGATCGAGGAGGTCGCTCGACGTCTCGGGGTGCGGAGCCTGGATCGAGCGGCGCGGATGATCGAGTGGGACTGGACCGACACCGCCGCTGATCTGGTCGGGTAGGTGGCCGAGCCCGAGGGTCTCTCGTCGCTCGAGAAGGTCGAAGCCATCCTGGCCAACCCGGCCATCTACGAACTCGGCGACCTCGTTCCCACCCCCGACCCGCAAGCCGGCGGCCGACCCCGCGACTACCCGGCCTGGACCCTCATCATGTGGGAAGCGCTTTTGTCGGTCTTCGGCTCGGCGCGGTCGGTCGAAGCCGAACTCGCCCACCCACTCGTCTGGCAACTCGTCCGCCGCACCGTCCGAACGCGGTTCCCCGACCGGCCAGACCATCACCTGCCGGTCCGGCCGATGCGACGGCACCACTACCTCTACGGCCGCAACCGCTACCTCACCGACCCCACCGTCCTCAAGACGCTCGCTGACCGGCACCGGGACCTCGCTGCCCGCCAGGCCCTCGAGCTCGGGCTGCTCGATCCCGACGGGCCGGGGTCGTGGACCCATCCCGACTTGTCCCGTCTCCTCTACGCCGACGGGAAGGTCATCGCACCGCTCTTCAAGGCCAAGCCCGGAGACACCCGACTCGACAAGGCCACCGGCGAACTCATCCGTCGCCGGGCCGAACACGATGCCGGCCTGCATTGGGAAGGGACCGGCGAGGCCGCCTGGGGCACCAAGTTCGTCCTCGTCGCCGCCCGTACCACCGACGTCCGAGGCCGGATCATCCTCGACATCGACTGGGTCTCCACACCCGGCGGCGAAGCCGCCTCGGCCATGGCCTGCTTCGAACGCCTCGCACCCCTGTGCGCCGGGGCCCACGGCGTGATCTACGACACCGCCCTACGCGGTAAGCACCACCAGAGGCTCCTGCGCGACCTGGGTTGGCACTCCATCAACAAGGTCACCGCCAAGAAGAAGGGCAACAATAAGGCCCGACGTGACCCGGCCGAGCAACGCGAAGAGAAGTCCGTCCACCTCGAGACCAAGACCATCACCGGACCCGACGGCACAACCCAACGCCTCGACCTCTACGCCCGCGGCGGTTCGGTCGGCATCGGACGCCTCCTCGCCGACGGCACCCTCGACTTCGTTGCACTCCCCCGGATCCGCACCCACCGGAAACAAGCCAAGAACGGCAAGTTCCGCTGGTACAACGACCACCGCCTCCCCGACTGGGCCGGCGGCGGACAGATCACCGTCCGGCTCCACAACAACGCCGACGACGAGAACCGCGGCCTGAACCGGACGGAGAACGTCCGACCCATCCCACCCGACGATCCCGACTTCGCCCGGCTCTACCCGCGCCGAAACGACGCGGAGAGCATCAACCGATATCTCGACGACTCGATGTGGCTCGGCCGGGCCCACTCGATCGGCCACGCCCGACAGACCGTCAACCTGTTGGGGTTCGCCCTCACCGTCAACGCGATCGCCCTCCACGAACATCGGAAACGACGAGTCCAGGCCCTCGCCGCCTGAACCAACGCCTCCCCACCCAGCGAGGCGAACCTCTCGCGTCCACCGACCCCTCAACCGGCGCGCTCGGGGTCGAGCACGGCCCACAGGCCGCCGATGCGGCCGAATCGCGGGACCGACCCGACCACCACCGACTCCTAGACTCCCGTCAGCCGGGGTTTTCTCCCACGTTTTCTCCCGGCCCCGCCCTCGTAGCTCAGGGGATAGAGCAACGGTTTCCTAAACCGTGTGTCGCATGTTCGAATCATGCCGGGGGCGCCAGCGAACCAGGACGGCCGGATCCCACCGCCGGCCAAGTCTGGTATCGGCGATCCGACTACTAGTCGAGTTCGTCGATGCGGACCTCGAGGGCCAACTGGACGGTGTCGCCGGCCTCGATGCCCTCGGCCACCCGCACCGGCTTCTTGACCGGCAGGATGAACGAGCCCCGCTTCGTGTCGGGGAAGATCGACGTCGTCCAGGTCGTGGCACCGGTCGTGACTCGCACGGGAACCGAACCGAAACCCCGTTGCCGCCCGACGGTGAGGTCGTCAATCTCGTCGGAGACTTCTGTGGGCAAGGTGGCGAAGTGCCATGCAGCCTCACCGGTGTGCAGCCACACCTCGGCGTCGAACTCGAAGCGCATCCTGAGAAACGTACTCCTGCATCCCATCTGACCGCGCTCGGCGCGCTGGCTGAGGCGTGAACGGCAGAGCCTTCCGCCGCTCGGCCCTGGGGCCACGTCACCTCTCATCACGCCACAGCGGGGCGGCACCACCCCGGGTGGGCAGATCCGCGTCCAGAGACCAGGATGGTCAGATGGCGGTCTACGTCGATCCGCTCCGTGAGCACCCGGCCCACCGCCTGGCCCCACACATGCGGGTCCATGGGCTGTCATGGTGCCACCTGTTCGCGGACGATCCCCAAGAGTTGGACCGCTTCGCCATCTCGATCGGGCTGCGCCCGGAGTGGGCGCACCGCCCCCGCGGACCGGCCTGGCGGGTCCACTACGACCTTCCCCCCGAACGGCGCGCCAGTGCTGTGGCCGCCGGTGCCGTCGAGTTCGACTGGCGCCAGACCGGCCGCTGGCTGCGGTCCCGCCGGGCAGCCGCAGGTCGCCTACGCTCCCGAACCATGAAGGTCATCGACGTGGACGGCGTCACCGTCGCCTTCGACGACGAGGGCGACGGGAGTCCCTGCCTGGTGCTGCTGCACGGCTTCTCCGCCAATCGGGCCAGTTGGGCCATGGTCGCCCCCGCCCTGGCCGAACGGTACCGGGTGCTGGTGCCCGACCGGCCCGGTTGGGGCGACTCACCGCTACCGCCCGGCGACCAGGCCCGGCGGCGAGCACTGGATCCTGCCGGCGAGGCGGCGATGTGGCTACAGCTCGCCGATCGCCTGGACCTGGGCCCCCTCGTGCTGGTGGGGCACAGCGCCGGGGGTGCCGTGGCCGCCGAGGTGGCCCTGGCGGCACCGGACCGAGTGGTGGGCCTGGTGCTCATCGACGCTGCCATCGCCGCCATCCTGGAACCACCCCCCGGGTTCCTGGCTCTCGCCCGACGACCCGGACTCAACGCACGGGCACGGCAGCTGACCGCTGCGGTGGTTCCCCGGACCTGGCGACGGTTCCTGACCATGACCCACCAGGACCCCACCTCGGTGCACCCCGAGATCCTGGCCGCGTACCAGGCGACGGTCGGCACGCCGGCCTGGGTCGAGACGGTGTGGGAGGCGGCCCGCCTGGCCGAAGCGGGCGACCTGCACGAGCGCGTCGGCCAGCTCCAGGTGCCCACTCTGGTGCTCACGGGTCGCAACGACCGTGTGGTGCCCCCGGGTGTGGCGGATCACCTGGCCGACAAGATCCCCGGGGCGAAGCTGGTGCTGGTCGGCGAGGCCGGGCACAACCCCCACGAGGAGCGTCCCGCCGAGGTGGTGGCGGCTGTGGCGCCGTTCCTGACCCAGGTGACACCCGCTCTCGCATCGCAGTGACCCAGTCCACGTGCATCCAGGTGGATGTGGACGGGGTCGACTCCGAGGCCGTCTCGGCCCTCCTCTGGCAGCACGGGGTGACCGGCGTGTTCGAGGTGGATCTCGACGCAGGCCGCCGGCGCCTGGTGGCAGGCTTGGCAGACCCGTCAACTGCAGCGACCGAGGCCCTGATGGCCCGGATCGCAGCTTTCGGCCCGGCCCGGCTCTTCGATGCCCAACACGATGGCTGGCTCGACGCGTGGAGACCCTTCGCCCGCCCGGTTCGGGTGGGTCGGGTGGTCGTGCACCCACCCTGGGAGGATCCCTTCGCCTCCGAGCCACCACCGCCGGACACCCTGGTCGTTCCTCTCGACCCGGGTCGCTCGTTCGGACAGGGCGGACACGCCACCACCCGCCTGATGCTGGCCGCTCTCCAAGCCCTGGACGTGGCGGGGGTGACGGTGGTCGATGTCGGCTGCGGTAGCGGGGTCCTGGGGGTGGTCGCGGTGCTGTCGGGAGCAGAGCGCGTCGTGGCCGTCGACATCGACGCCGAGGCGGTCGGGGTCACCCGGGCCAACGCTGCGCGCAACGGGGTGACCGACCGGGTGGAGGCTTCCACCACACCGGTGGCCGACCTCGACGTGACCGCCGAAGTGGTGCTGGCCAACATCTTGGGACCCGTCCTGGTCGACCTGGCCTCCGCCCTCGTGGCCCGGACCGGACCCGGTGGCCATCTGGTTCTCTCCGGTCTGCTGGCCGACCAACGAGGTGACGTGCTCCGAGCTTGCACTACAGCCGACGCCGCAATGACCCTTGCTGCTGAGGCGAGCGCTCCCGCCACCGGGGGTGGCCGGTGGCACTGCCTGACCCTGGAGCGGGTTCGCTCGGCCCGGAGCTAGACCGGCCAGACCGAGCTAGACCGACCTCCCGGCAGGGCCGAGCACACTCTCGGGGGTACAGACCTCGATGAGCTAGCGGTTGCCCTCGTCCACCCAGAGGTGGGCGACGCGGTGGGTGCCGGTGACGAACGGCTTGGACTCGGAGCCGTCGGGCAGCGGTCCACTGGGGATGCCCTGGACCCAGGGGTGAGCCACGATGCCCCACTCGACGTGAGCCAGCCAGATGTAGGGCACCAGCGCGGTGAAGCGCTCCTGGAGGGTGGCGTAGGCCGCCTGGCGCTCGGTGGCGTCGGCGCTCTGGCGGCCGCTGTCCAGGGCCTCGTCGATCTGGGGATCCTTCACGCGGGCGAAGTTCAGGGACGAGGTCGAGTGCCACCACTGGTAGTCGGCGTCAGGATCGGGAGCGCCGAACTGGCGCCATGCGTTGGCCTGGTAGTCGCCGGCCAGCGCGTCGAGGATGTAGGTGGTCTGATCGACGAACTCGAGGGACACCTCGAAGCCCACACCCCTCCACATCTCCTCCAGGATCGCCGACTGCTGGCGGCTGAAGTCGTCCGGCGTGTTGTCCAGGGTGAAGGCGACGGGCTCGCCGGTCTCGGCAGTCACCTCGGCCAGCAGTTCCCGGGCCCGGTCAGGGTCGTAGCCGGGGAAGTCGGTCTCGACGTAGAAGGGGTTCTCGGGGACGAAGGGCCCCCTGGCAATGCGCAGCACGCCGTCGTCGATCACGGCGTTGTACGTCTCGGCGTCGGTGGCGTAGGCCAGCGCCTGGCGCACCCTCAGGTCATCGAAGGGAGGGGCCTCCAGGTTCATCATCACGAACCCCTCCTCGTTCTCGCCCCGGTCGGCGAAGAACTGCACGTCGTCGCCGTCTCCGGCCTGGGCCTCGAATGCTCGGACATCGGCCGGCGCGGCGCCGCTGAACATGTCGAGGTCGCGGGCCTCGAAGGCGGCCTTGCGGCTGGTGTCGTCCACGATGGGCCGGAACTCGATCCGGTCCAGGTAGGGAAGGCCCTCCTGCCAGTAGGCGTCGTTGCGCTCGGCCACGAACCGGCTGTCGGGCAACCACTCCACCATCTGGAAGGGCCCGGTCCCGACCGGATCGTCGTTGCGGTTCTCGGTTATGACGCTCGGGTGGGGGACGACGCCGAGTTGCGCGGTGAGGATCGTGGGGAAGCTCACCCACGGGCTCGACAGGTGCACCACGGCGACGAGGTCGTCTGTGACCTCCACGTCTTCGAGGGGCCCCAGCGCGGGGGCGGACAGGGGGGAGTCGCGGTGACCTTCGAGGACGGTCTCGACCGCGGCGGCGGTGAGGGGGTCGCCGTTGTGGAAGGTGACTCCGGGACGCAGGGTGATGGTCCAGTCGGTGAAGTCGTCGCTGGGCTCGATGGACTGGGCCAGGAACGGCTGGGCGACACCCTCGGCGTCGAAGGCGGCCAGCGGGTCATAGACGGACAACGCGATGAGGACGCCCTCGGGGCCCCAGGCGTTGCGGGTGGGATTCCATCCGTCGGTCTCCGCCCCCAGGCCGTAGATCAGTTCGCCTCCGGCCGCCGGCTCACCGGTCGGATCGACCCCCTCGGCCACCACCCCTGCCCCGAACTCGAACTGATCCTGGTCGCCTCCCGTTCCCTCGGCCGGGGACGGGTCTGGGTCACCAGCTCCAGGACCCGAGCCATCGGTCCCTTCTTCTGAGTCTCCGCAAGCCGAGAGCGTCGCGATCACCGCCAGCAGGACCGTGGCGAGGGCGAGTCTGAGCGGTGGACGCATGGCCGCACCGTAGTGGCGTGCACCCTTTCCCGGGGCGCGTCACCCGGGAAGGCCGAACTTGTATAGATAGATCAAGATATATATTCTGTCCGAGATATCTATGGCGCGGACACAGGAGCAACGCAAGACCGAGACCCGTACCCGGCTCCTGGCCGCCGCCTCCGACCTGTTCGCTCGCCGTGGGTTCCACGCCACTTCCACCGATGCGGTGGCCGACGCCGCCGAGCGCACCTCGGGTTCGGTCTACGCCCATTTCGGAGGCAAAGAGGGCCTGTTGTTGGCGCTCGTCGACGAGTGGGGACAGCGGGCCGCCACCCTCATCGAGGACGACCTCGATTCCGCCACCACCGGAGCCCAGCGCCGGTCCGCCATCTGGGCCCAGGTCGTTGCCCGCCCCGGAGGCGAGGGAGCCGAACACTGGCTCCTGCTCGAGCACGAGCTGGCCCTCCAGGCGGCTCGTGACCCCCAGCTGGGACGCCACCTGGCCCGACGCTACGCCGCGGGTCGCCGGGCCATGGGTGAGGCCTTCGAGCAGTGGGCCGACCCATCGGCCGCGCCCCTACCGCTTTCCGGCGAGCAGGTGGCCACCTTGGTGCTGGGGCTGCTGCTGGGCCTCGAGCTGCAACGCCGCCTGGACCCCGCCGCCGTGCCCGACTCCCTCGCCGAAGCCGGCCTCGACCTGCTCTTCGGTGAAGCCCCCGACCGCGCCGATGTCGACCCTGCCCATCTCGACCCGCCCCGCTGACACCGCCCCGAACTGACACCGCCCCGCACCGACCCAGAGGAGATCGCCATGCACACCGAGCTCTGTGACCGACTCGGAATCGAGTTCCCTATCTTCGCCTTCACCCACTGCCGAGACGTGGTGGCCGCGGTGTCCAACGCCGGCGGCCTCGGCGTCCTGGGAGCCGTCGGGTTCAGCCCCGAACAGCTCGCCGTCGAGCTGGACTGGATCGACGAGCACGTGGGTGACCACCCCTACGGTGTCGACACGGTCATCCCTGGTCGCTACGAGGGGATGGGCGAGCTCGATGCCGACAAGCTCCAAGCCGACCTGGAAGCCATGATCCCCGACGAAGCCCGGGACTTCGCCCGCCAGCTATACGCCGACCACGGTGTGCCCGACCTGCCCGAGGACACCGAAGCACCCTCGCTCCTCGGGTGGACACTGGCCACCGCCATGCCCCAGATCGAGGTGGCACTCAGCCACGACAAGGTCCGCCTCATCGCCAACGCGCTGGGAACCCCACCTCCCGAGGTGCTCGACGACATCCACGCGCACGGGCGCCTGGTGGCAGCGCTGTGCGGCTCGGCCCACCAGGCCCGCAAGCATGCCGAGGCAGGGGTGGACATCGTCATCGCGCAGGGCACCGAGGGCGGAGGCCACACCGGTGAGGTCGGGTCGATGGTGCTCTGGCCCGAGGTGATCGACGCGGTCGCCCCCACCCCGGTGCTGGCCGCGGGGGGCATCGGCAACGGCCGCCAGGTGGCCGCGGCTCTGGCGCTGGGTGCCCAAGGGGTGTGGACCGGCTCGCTGTGGCTCACCGTGGAGGAGGCCGACATCCCACCGGCCCAGATGCAGGCCTACCTGGAGGCCACCACTCGGGACACGGTGCGATCCCGGTCCTGGACGGGCAAGCCCTGCCGGATGTTGCGCAACGACTGGACCGAAGCCTGGGAGCGGCCCGACACCCCCGCACCACTGGGCATGCCCCTCCAGTTCATGGTCACCGGCGAGATGGTGGCCCGTCACGCCCGCTACGCCGACAAGGCACAGGCCGTGGGTTTCAACCCGGTGGGACAGATCGTGGGGCGCCTCGACAAGGTCCGCAAGACCCGCGACGTGGTCTACGAACTGGTCGAAGGCTGCATCGAGGCCAGCGAGCGGGTCAGCAAGCTCATGCAGGCGGGCGCCGGCTGACCGGCTGGCTACTATTCGGTGGCAGCGTCAGCCCGCAGATCTCCATGACCTGGGCGAGCCAGTCGGGGATCAACTCCGGGTCGCCCTGGCGTGGGGTGGTCAGGAACACCTCGACATCTCGATCGGTCACCTCACCGAGGTCCCGTCGGCGAAGGAGCTCCGAGAGCTCACTGCTGGCTTCGAGCATCTCCCCGGTTACGGTGGCCACTGCGGGGGGCGAGACGGCCCGCAACTCGGTGAGGAAGCGGGTCGCCTCCTCCATCGAGGCCGTGTCGGTCCAGAGGCGCCGGTCGATCAGCCCATATGGAGGCGTGACCACGAGGGTGCAGAAGTCGGCGGCGGGCCCCGCAACAGGCACCTCGGCCATGGCCAGCACCCTGCAGAGGGCCTCGTGCTCCGGAGTGCCATAGACCTCAGAAGGACAGGCATGGTCGGTGCCCGCCATCACGGGTTCAGGTGTGAGTGTGATCGGTGGCTGAATGGTGGCCGAGGGTTGGGGTAGTTCCGACCAAGGGTTCGATGTGGTGGTGGGCGACCCCAGCGGACCGGGCGACCCGAGCGAGCTGGGCGACCATATCGCTGGGCTGGCCTCTTCGCTGGAGTCAGATGTGGAGCCCTCATCGGTGCAGGAGGTCGCCAGCGCTAGCACAGAAACGACGACCAGGAGCCCCAGACTCCGGCTTGGGGTCACGAGCTTGCCCCTTCCACGAAGGCCAGGATGATGACGACTCCAAGGACGAGGATCAGCGTCGCCACCAGCCAGATCCACCGGCGACCGATCTCGGTGTCGACCGGGTCCAGATGGTGGAGAGCCTCTCGGGTGGCCCCCAACTCCTGGTGGAGGTGGGCTGCCTGATCCTGTAGTTGGCCCAGCGCCTGCTCGGTGGCGGTCAACTGGCTCGAGATGGCGGTCACGTCGTCAGCGCGCTGCTCACCGGTGCGTCGAGCCTCGTCGAGCTCGCCCTGGAGCTGTCGGTAGCGCTCGCGCAGGCCCGAGACGGCAGCGTATTGGGCCTGCAACTCCGCGAGTTGGCGGGCCACAGCCCGTTGATGACCGGTGGCAGATGCAGCCTGAGCCTGGGCTTCGGCCAGTTGTCCGCTCAGTTCCTCTCGCTCGGACTGGAGCTGGGTGAGCCGCAAGAGCAGCACCTCTTCTTCGCCGATCCCCTGCTCTGCGGCCTGCTCGCGGATCGACTCGCGCTCGAGCCCTTCGAGCAGGTCTCGCATGCGGTCGCTGAGCGGGGAGCCGATCTCTTCGAGCAGATCCTCGGCCATCGCGTGGATGCGCCGGGCATAGCCGGCGTCGATGGGATGGGTGTCGTCGATGTGGGCCCAGTCGTTGCGGGCCCGCCGTAGCTCCTGCACCGTGTCGCGCGTGTCCTTGGAGAGTGCCGGAGCGAACACCGGACCCCACCAGCGCACCATCACCTCGAGTTGGAACTGTGGGTCCGTGGGGGAAGCAAGGACGGGTTCACGACGGCCCAGGCGGGTGGCTGCCACCACGATCCAGTCCTCGTCGATGAAGTGCGCCGCCATCCGTTGGTCGACAAAGGGCGCCAGCCCTTCAGCGAGGACCTCCAGTGCATCGCCCACATGGGCTCGGTAGCTCGCGGACACGGTGCCGATCACGCTACTTCGGGCGAGGCGGGGGAGTTCAGACGCCCTGGTCAAGGTGGTGCCGCCGGTCGATGCCGGCGCGCCGCTCAGAGGTGACCTTGGTCCAGTCCTGGTCGTGGCGGCGGTCTCGGCCTGTCCGGCGCTCGCCAGGCTGGCGGAGCTCGGGGTCTTCCAGCCAGGCCCGAGCCCGGCGCAGGGCTCCTTCCAGCTCGCTCAACGCAGTGCGGTAGATCACCCCGAAAGCGCCTTCTGCCATGGCTCGGTCGCGGATGCCGGGGTCGTTGGCGATGAGCAGAACGGCGGCGGTCGGGTGCTCATCGAGCAGATCCGGGATCCAGTCCACACCGCGTCGGCCCGTGAGGAGGTCGTCGATGACCACGAGGTCCGGGGCAACCAGCCGGGACAACTCCAGGGCATCCGGCCCGCTGGACACCTCCCCCACGAGCTCGTAGCCACCGTGAGTGGTTGCGGCTCCGGCGGCCTGACGCACCAGTGCATCAGCTGCGCACACCAGGGCTTTGAGCCGGGTCGGCTCGTGTGTCCCGTCGTCGCTCATGGGGCATCCTTCCAGGATCACCGGACGTCGCGATGTTAGATCGCAGCTGTCAGGTTGCGGGACCGCGTTCGATGAGCGCACGCTTGGATTCGAGCTCATCATCGGAGAGGATGCCCGAGTCGTGCAGCTCTTCCAGCATGGCGATGAGCACGGTGTGGTGGGTGCCCGCTCCCTGCGCGCCGCCCTTCCACCCGCTGGTGACAGGGGACGGATCCTCCGGCAAGGTGAGCGGGGGAGATGGAGCCGTAACCGTCTCCGGCGGCGCTGGCGCGCGCGGGGAAGCGCTGGGCACCGGAGTGGAGAGATCGGGGGCGGCCTTGTCTCCGGGCCCGCCGCCCTCGCGAAAGCGGGCCGCGTGCTTGTCGATCATCGCCTTGGCACCCGAAGCGAACTCGGGAGACCGCAACGCCTTCACCGAGATAGAAGCCCCCAGGGCGCTGGTCACCGTGAGCGTCGGACCCATGAGCTTCTTCTGCACCTCCACTTCGTCGAGCTGGTCGTAGTGGATGGTCTGGCGCACCGCGTTCGAGCGGTCCCGCAGCTCGACGCGGTCGGCGAAGATCAGGATGCGCTCACCGATCCGGTCGAGGTCCGACCCCAGCGCCGAGCCCTTCACCTCCATGAAGGGCACGTCTGTACCCATTGGTGCAGCAAGGGGTGTGGGACCTCGCAACGGTTGGTGGGGGGTGATCGGGCCATCATCACCAGCCGCGTCCGGCTCGGCGGGCGCCGCATCGGACTCGCCGACCGGGACCGGGAGAGGTTCCACAGGAGGGGACGCCACAGGCGGAGGTGCCACAGGTGGCGGCTTGACAGCCGGTGGTGCCTCCTGGGTCGGGGGCATCGGCTCGGGGGCCGGTGTGGGAGCTCCTGCCGGTGGTGTGGTGGAGGGCTGCGCCGGTGTGGCAACGGCGGGCTGGGCCCGTGCCACGGGGCCAGCCCGAGCAGTCGTGATCTCGGGTTCGGGCGGGGTGACCGGGGGCGCTGAGGGTGGCTCCTCGGTTGGAGCAGTTGTCGGTGCCAGCGGGCCGGTCTGTGGGGCGGAGCGGGCGTCCAGGCTGCGCGCCCCCACGCCGACCAACTCGGGCTGGGAGATCCCCAGACTGGACAACGCCCGCAGCGCAGCACCCTGGCGGGCGTCTGAGAGCAGGACGAGCTGCTCCTTGGACTGGATGCGGCGGGCCACGATCTGGTCCGAGGCCGGAGCGTGGGCCGTGAACTTCATCTGGCCCGACCGGCGCGGAGTGCCGTCCTCCTCGCCTCTGGGTTCTGGCTCCTCACCCTCGGGTTCCGCAGCCTCGAACTTGGGCGCGGGAGGTCGGGCCACCTTCTTCACGACCCTCTTGCGCGGACCGGCTGCCGCTCCTCCGGCGCGCTTGGCCGCCACCTTCTTCACCACCTTCTTCTTCGGTGACGAGTCCTTCTTCGGTGACGAGTCCTTCTTCGGTGACGAGGCCTGCCCGGAACCTCGAGCCCCGCCCTGTGGGGCCTCGGGAGCGTCAGGAGCCCCGGACCTCCCAGCGGCACCGGGCGCCAGCTCGGGGGGGTAGTAGCGGCCGTCGGAGGCGCGCCCACCACCCCGGACCTAGCGGTGCATCGGCACCGCTGCTCACCGTGGGTCTTCCTTTCGGGTGATGATGATCCCCAACCCCTCGTCTGTCGGGATCCTGTTGTGGCTCGCCATTGTGTCACGGTCGCCGGGCTTGCACCGGAGCGACCTCGAGGGCCCATGGGTCCGACCAAGGGTGTGTCGGCACATGCCGACGTCCCTCCGCGCACGCCACTCGCCCGTTTCCTACCCATCGGTCATCTCGTCGGGAACCTTGAACCCGCTCGGGCGCGCGGGTGTTCGGTGCCCGTGCGGAGCCCTGGACCGTGAGCCACCATGGGCATATGGCCAATTCCCCGCCGCCCTCAGATGACGCACCTCCGCTTGCCGCGGGACGTCTCCTGATCTCGTCCCCCGCCATGAGCAACCTGAGCTTCGACAGGACCGTACTGCTGGTTCTCGAGCACACCGCGGAAGGGGCCATGGGAGTCGTGCTGAACCGGCCCACACCCATCGCCGTGGCCGAAGCCGTCCCCGCCTGGGCGGGCCGGGCAGCCGACCCGCCGATGGTGTTCCTGGGAGGGCCGGTAGGCCAGGGCGCAGTTCTGGTCCTGGCCCGGCGCACCGCCGAGGGACCCTGCCCATCCTTCGCCCCGGTCGTAGGTGATGTGGGTGTGCTCGACCTCTCCCAGGACCCGGACACCTCCAGCGGGATCGACCGTGTCCGCTTCTTCTCCGGCTACTCGGGCTGGGGCCCAGGACAACTGGACCGGGAGCTGGCCGGGGGGGCGTGGTTCCTGCTCGAGCCCGAGCCCACCGATGCGCTCACCGACACCCCCGACGAGCTGTGGGCGGCCACCTTGAAGCGGCAGGAGGGACGGGTGGCAATGGCCAGCCAGGACCCGACGCGGCACTGGCTCAACTGAGGGTTGGCCCCGGTATGGTGACGGTCATGTCAAGACCTTCTTCTCTGGGTGATCTGCGCGCGTCCGGCTGGGTGTCGGTGCCCGTCAAAGACGAGATCCGGCACAACGCCGTAGCCCGCATCCGCGCCGGCCAAGCCCTGTTTCCGGGCGTCCTGGGCTACGAGCAGACGGTGCTCCCACAGCTGGAGAACGCGCTGCTGGCAGGCCACGACATCATCTTCCTGGGCGAGCGTGGGCAGGCCAAGACACGGATGATCCGCTCACTCGTCGGCCTCCTCGACGAGTGGCTCCCGGTGGTGGCGGGATCGGAGATCAACGACGACCCCTACCAGCCGGTGTCCGCCGCGGCCCGCGAGTTGATCGATGCCGAGGGCGACGCCACACCCATCTCCTGGGTGCACCGCGAAGAGCGCTTCGGCGAGAAGCTGGCCACGCCCGACACCTCCATAGCCGACCTGATAGGCGAGGTGGATCCCATCAAGGTCGCCGAGGGCCGCTACCTGTCCGACGAGCTGACCCTCCACTACGGCCTGGTGCCCCGCACCAACCGAGGCATCTTCGCCATCAACGAGCTCCCGGATCTGGCCGAGCGGATCCAGGTGGGTCTGCTCAACGTGTTGGAGGAGCGCGACGTCCAGGTGCGGGGGTACAAGATCCGCCTTCCCCTCGACCTCCTGCTGGTGGCGTCGGCCAACCCCGAGGACTACACGAACCGCGGTCGCATCATCACCCCCCTCAAGGACCGATTCGGTGCCCAGATCCGAACCCACTACCCGATGACCACCGACATCGAGGTGACCATCGCCGGACAAGAGTCACGGCCGCTCACGGCCGAGGGTCTGGAGGTGTCCGTCCCGCCCTACATGGCCGAGGTGGTGGCCGAGCTGTCCCAGCAGGCCCGGGGGAGCGCTCACGTCAGCCAGCGTTCTGGGGTGTCGGTCCGCCTGACGGTGGCCAACCAGGAGACGATGGTGGCCAACGCCACCCGGCGGGCCCTCGCCCTGGGCGAATCGCACGTCGTCCCCCGAGTGTGCGACCTGGATGCCCTGGCATCCTCCACGTTGGGCAAGATCGAGATCGAGGCCCTCGAAGAGGGCCGGGAGGGACAGATCCTCGACCACCTCCGTAACGCTGCGGTGCTCGCCGTGTTCCGGGAGCGGGTCCCCCCCGAGCTGCTGAGGCCGGTGGTGGACGCCTTCGAGGACGGCCGCACCGTGGCCGCCGGAGACGACGTGGCCTCGGCGGACTACGCGCGGCTGGTCAGCGAACTACCGGGGCTAGCCCCACCCGTCGAGGCCCTGGTGGGAGGCGACGAGTCCCCCGCAGCGGTTGCTGCAGCAGTGGAGTTCGTCCTCGACGGCCTCCACCTCTCCAAGCGGCTCAACAAGGACTCCGTCGGATCCAGGGCCACCTTCCGCTCCCGAGGCTGACCACCCGAGTCCCACCTCAGCTCAGAGGCTGCCCCAGGGCCCAGCGGCCGGCCAGTGCGGCGCTGGCCTTGGCGCGCCTGGCACGGTCGAACAGACCGAACTGGGCGTCATAACCGTGGCTCCACTCGTAGTTGTCAACGCCGGTCCAGTGGAAGAACCCCTTCACGGGGAGCCCGTCTGCGATCGCCTCGGCGGTGTGGGCCAGGCAGGAGCCGAGGTACTCGACCCGCCACTCGTCTTCCTCGGGACGGGTGGCATCGGTGCCCCAGCCGCACTCGGCGATCAGCAGGTCCCGACCCGCAAGCTCGGAGGCCAGCCGGTCCAGCACCAGGCGCAGCCCGTCCGGGAAGGCCACGTCACCCAGGGGGTTGCGCCGTCCCTGGGCCGGGTAGGGACCGAGGGTTCCGTCGGCCGCGACACTGCGGGCCGCGTAGTAGGAGAAGCCCAGGAGGTCGAAGGCATCCACGAAGGACTCGTCTTCGATGGGGGCACGACCGGGGACCTGTAGGACTCCTTCGCGCATCGCCCTGATCCAGCATCCCCAGGTGACCTCGTCGACCAGTCCGGCGGTACGGGCCGTCTCGGTCGTGCCGTCGACGGGGAACAACGGGCTCAGGTTGTGGATCGTGGCCACGGGCTGGTCTCCCGAGCGCAACAGCCTCCACGCCTCGTGGTTCGCCAGGTGCGTGGCCTCGAGCGCTTCGAGGAAGGCCCCCAGGTCAGTTCGCCCGGGTGGATTGGCGCCCAGCAACCACCCCGCCGCGGCGTAGGCCAGCGGTTCGTTGACAGGCTTCCACCCCGACACCAGGTCACCAAAGGTCTCGGCCACGAAGTCGACGTGACGGGCCCAGTGGTAACGGCGGGCCCGCTCGTCCAGGAAGCCCCCCATGTCGTCGGAGAACCAGCCGGGCAGGGTGAAGTGGTGGAGGCACACCCAAACGAACACTCCCGCCTGGCGGGCTTCGGTCAGGACCCGGTGGACATGCTCGATCGCCTCGGGATCGCGCCGTCCCTCTTCGGGTTCGATGCGAGCCCACTCGATCGAGAGCCGGTGGTGGGTGAGGCCGTGCTCGGCGAAGGCCGCGAAGTCCTCGGGGTAGGCAGTCGAGAAGCCGTTGCCGGTGCCCGAAGCGGGCGCCCGACCCAGGCTCTCCCATCGGGCCCAGTCCGAGCGCGGGGCGGCACCTTCGGTCTGGGTGGAGGATGCGGCGGTCCCCCACCAGAACCCGTCGGGAAGAGCCATCAGCGAGAGGTCGGGTCAGCCGAACTCACCGTGGTCTGCGGGGTAGTGGGCCCACACCTCGCCGGGAATCCGTGAGCGCAGGGCATCGCTGGCCAGCAGACACTCGTGGATGCGGCGCGGGGGGCGGCGCGGGAACCACACCAGGAGCAGCCCACCGGAGATCTCGAACTGGGCTTCGGGCCAGTCGTCGCTCAACCAGTCGCCGAGCGGGCTGTCCAGGAAGGTATGGGCGAAGAACTCGTCGTCGGTCCAGATGCGGAATCCGTCATGGGCCTCGACAGGGTGGAGTCGGTCCATGAGGGTCACGTCGAGGGCGGGCCAGCGCAGGGCACGATCGCGTGGTTGTACCACCAGGCGGGGCCAGGCCCCTCCGATGTCGGTGATGACACAGGTGAACCGGGCCGGGGCGCCACCGGGGGGCGCCAGGGCCCCGAAGTCGAAGGTGCACACCGGCTGGTGGTCGGCGGTCTCGCCCACCAGGACGTTGCCGGCCCGTCCCGTCCGCCAGGAGAACAGGGCGAAGGACATGGCCCCGTAGTCGAAGACGTCCTCGGGGCTGAAAGACCACCCGGCCTCGTCGGCCAGGCGCCCCATCCTTCGGGTCCGGACCTGCTCCTGGTCGATTCGCGGCCAGCGCAGTACAGCGGCGGCCCCCACGGTCAAGGCGGAGACCACGAGTGCGCCGAGAGCGGCCGAGAGGGTCACGGCGGGGCATTGTAGGAGGCCGAGCCGACGCCTGCTCCCGAGAGGCCGCTACCGTGACGTCCATGTGGGCCTACTCACGATGGGATGGCACCCGACCGCCCTTCGAGCTCGATGCCGACGCCCTCCTCGCCGAGCTGACCGACGACCTGCTCTACCACGGCGACGTCAACGCCGCCCTCCGCCGGATGCTCCAGTCGGGCTTCGAGCTACCCGACGGAGAGCGGGTCCAGGGCTTGCGCCAGATGCTCGAGGAGCTGCGGCGGCGGCGGCGCGAGCGCCTCGACCAGTACGACCTGGGCGGGGTCTACGACGAGATCGCCGACGAGCTGCGGGCCGTGGTGGACACCGAGCGCCGGGCTTTGGAGGACCTGGCCGACCAGGCCCGGTCCTCGGGCGACGAGCGCCGACGTGAGATCACCGACCAGGTGACCACGGACCGGCAATTCCAGCTCGACATGCTGCCCCACGACCTGGCGGGCCAGGTACGCGAGCTCCAGAACTACGAATTCACCTCGGCCGAGGCCCGCCAGCGCTTCGAAGAGCTCATGGACCGCCTCCGCGCCCAGCTGATGCAGCGCTACGTGGACGAGGTGGCGGGCCAGGTGGGGGCGATGGACGAGGGCCAGCTCCAGCGGATGAAGGACATGCTGGCCGAGCTCAACGCCATGCTCGAGGCCCGGGCCCGGGGCGAGGAGCCCGACTTCGAGGGGTTCATGGACCGCTACGGCGACTTCTTCCCAGAGCAGCCGGGCACCCTGGACGAGCTTCTCGAGGTCATGGCCCGCCGGATGGCGGCCGCGCAGGCCATGTTGGCTTCGATGACACCCGAGCAGCGGGCCCAGCTCCAGAGCCTGGCCGAGTCGCTGCTCGAGGACATGGACCTGCGCTGGCAGGTGGACCAGCTGGGCGAGAACCTGCGGGGACTGTTCCCCGAGGCCGGGTGGGAACGCCGCTACGACTTCAAGGGCCAGGATCCCCTCGGGAGTGCCGATGCCGCTGAGCTGTTCGCCGAACTGGGCGACCTCGACCAGCTCGAGCAGATGCTGCGCAACTCGGCAAGCCCGGGAGCGCTCGCCGAGGTCGACGTGGAACGGGCCCGCCAGCTCCTCGGCGACGACGTGGCCGACAGCTTGGACCGCCTGGCCCAACTGGCCCGCCAGCTGGAGGACGCCGGGCTCATCGAGCAGCGCGAGGGCAGCTTCGAGCTGACCGCCAGAGGCATGCGACGCATCGGGCAGAACGCCCTGGCCGACCTCTTCCGGCAGCTCACCGTCGACCGCATCGGTCGCCACGAGCTGGCCCGGACGGGCACCGGCCACGAGCGCGAGTACACCACCAAGGCCTACGAGTTCGGCGACCCCTTCAACCTGCACATCGAGCGCACCGTCCGCAACGCGCTCACGAGGCGGGGTGGCGGGACGCCGGTGACCCTCACCCCCGAGGACTTCGAGATCGAAGGCACCGAGCAGCTGGTGCGTTCGGCCACCGTGCTGATGCTCGACCTGTCGCTCTCGATGCCCATGCGAGAGAACTTCCTGCCCGCCAAGAAGGTGGCGATGGCACTGCACGCGCTCATATCGACCCAGTACCCGCGCGACTACCTGGGGATCGTGACCTTCAGCGAGGTGGCCCGCGAGCTACGGCCCGAGCAGCTGCCCCAGGTGTCCTGGGACTTCGTCTACGGCACGAACATGCAGCACGCCTTCGTGCTCAGCCGCCGGATGCTGGCCCGCCAGACGGGCACCAAGCAGATCATCATGATCACCGACGGCGAGCCCACGGCCCACATCACCGCCTCCGGCGACGTCTCCTTCCACTACCCGCCCGTGCGTGAGACCGTGGAGGCGACCCTGCGCGAGGTGGTCCGCTGCACGCGTGAGCAGATCCGCATCAACACCTTCATGCTCGACCCCGACCCGGCACTGCGACGCTTCGTGGAACAACTCACCGCGCTCAACCAGGGACGCGCGTTCTTCACCACCCCCGAGACGCTGGGTGACTACGTCCTGGTCGACTTCATCGAGCACAAGCGCCGCCTGCTGAGGGGCCGGCGAACCGCCTGACACTCGGGGCTCGCAGGTTTTTTCGTTCTCCCCTTGCGCAAGGGGTGCCTGAGGGGGGATGATCACAGCATTGTAATTACAGGTGTGGTAGAGGCACCGCAGTGTCCGGGACACGACCGCAGCTCGAGGGGCGCACGGGCGGCGTGCTCCGGGAATGCACCGGAGACGTGGCTCCACCACACGGGCGGGGACCGAGGAGGCAACCACATGAACCCATCCACCGGAGAGATCGACAAGGCCTGGCAGGACCTCGCCAACTGCCTGGGGGTCGATCCCGACCTGTTCTTCCCTGAGCGGGGTGCGTCCACCCGCGAAGCCAAGGAGGTGTGTCGAGGGTGTGTCGTACGCGACGACTGCCTCGAGTACGCCCTGGCCAACGGCGAGAAGTTCGGCATCTGGGGCGGCATGAGCGAGCGTGAGCGGCGACGCATCCGTCGGCAGCGCTCGCTGGCCCGAGCCCAGGCCGCCGCGGTCAGCGTCGGCTGACACCGCCGCCAGGGCGAGCTGTGCGCCGCAGGCACAGCCTCAGCGGTTGGGGCAGGGGCCCCGACCGCATGGCGATGAGCCCCTCGGGGCGAAGAGCCAGCCAGCAACGTGAAAGTGCCCGCCTCGCGCGGGCACTTTCGGACTGCCATTGATCAGGCCCGGCCGGGACGACGTGTCCCGAGCCGGGCTTCGATCGTTCGGGCCGGGTCGAGATCCAACTGGTCCCACCGCTCGGGATCGGTGGCATCCACAACCGATGCCGGAACCAGACCAACGAGTTCGGCTCGGGACACCGCCGCCTGGCCGGCCACAAGGTCGTACACCTCGGCCGGTCCGCACCGCTCGGGATCCACGAGGTTCATCGAGACCTGCACCCCCCCGGTGACCGCCAGGCCCAGGGCGCGCACCGAGGGGCCGCGCACCGCTCTGGCGATGGTGCGGGCGAGCGCCAGGTCTTCGCCTGCCAACACCAGGTTGTAGGCCACGAGCACCTGGCGAGCCCCCACGGCCACCGCCCCGGCCCGGGGGTGAGCAAGGGCCGGGCCGGCGTCGGGCGCAAGGTCGACGAAAGCCCGCCGGCGTACCTCGGGCAAGGTCCGCTCGCGCCCGTAGCAGAAGGCGGGTACGCCCAACTCGGTGCCCACCCAGTGTGCGAAGGCGTCCCGGGCGGCCACCGCCTCGGCCATCGTGCTGCCCTCGAGAGGCACGAAGGGAACCACGTCGACCACTCCCATCCGGGGGTGGACCCCGGTGTGGAACGAGAGGTCGAGACCGGCGACCGCGGCGTGTGCCACGGCCCGGGGAGCGGCTGTACCCACGAGGGTCAGTACCGCCCGGTTGTGGTCGGGGTCCCGGTGCACGTCGAGCAGGTCCTGGCCCGCCACGCGGGCGATGGCGTCCACCACCTCGGGTCGCCTTCCCTCGCTGATGTTGACCACGCACTCCAACACGAAGGTGGGACGGTAGCCCGCGGGTAAGGTCGGGGCGTGCACCGCCAGGGGAACGCGGCGCTTCGCCGGAACCTTCGTCTCGCCCTGGGCGTTTGATGCAGTGAGGCGGCGAGGCGACAACCAGCCGGAGGGACGCGATGGTCCTGGGGTACCGACCTGGGAAGAGGTCGCCCGCGAGCACGGGCGGTTCATCTACAACGTCGCGTTCCGCCTCGCAGGCAACCACGACGAAGCCCAGGACCTTGTCCAGGAGACGCTGCTGCGGGTGCGGCGGGGCCTCCAGACCTACGAGCCCGGTTCCCTGGAGGGCTGGCTCAGCCGGATCGTCACCAACGTGTTCCTGGACGAGGTCCGCCGACGGCGACGCCGACCGGTCGAGGCCCTGCCCGAGGACGCCGACCGGACCCTCGAAGGTGCCCCCTCCGCCGACGAGGCGCTCGATCGCTCCCGACTCCCCGACGAGGTCCAGTCGGCGCTGCGTAGCCTCCCCGAGGACTTCCGGGCGGTGGTCGTTCTGTGCGATGTCGTCGGCTTCAGCTACGACGAGATCGCTGACGCGCTCACGATTCCCATCGGGACGGTGCGGAGCCGGATCCATCGCGGCCGATCGATTCTGCGGGAGAAGCTGCGATGACTGCTCCGGTCCCTCCTGAGGGGCGGGGCGAGGGCCCCGAACGGCTCACCTCTGCCGAGGGGCACCTCGGCTGGCGGGTGAGCGCCCTGCTCGACGGCGAGCTCCTGCCCGCCGAGGAAGGCGCGGCCCGGGCCCACCTCAGCACCTGCGACCGCTGCGACCGCGAGCTCGCCGAGGTGATGGCCGCTCGGTCGCTCGTACGCGACCTCGGTATCGTCGAGCCTCCAAGGGGCTTCCTGGACCAGCTGGTCTCCACGTCACAGCAGGCGAGTCCCCTGCGCTTCGGGGCCGTGGCCCTGGCGGGGATCGCTGCGCTGTGGATCATCCTGCTGATCGTGGTGGCCAGCGTGGCGCTCCCTCAGGTGGTTCCCCCCGTCGACGACTTCGTTCGCCAGCACGAGGTGGCAGCCACCGACCCCGAGCTGCTGCCCACCCTGGAGCCCGTCGAGGTGCTCGACGGGACCGGCGACGACCTGGCGCCTCCCTACGTGCTTCCCGAGGAGTTGGCGGCGAGCTTCGAACGGGTCGTGGCCTACGACAAGGGAGAGGGAGTGATCCAGGCGCTCTACCGCTCCGAGGGGGTCGCCGTCTCGCTGTTCCAGCAGGAGGGCTCCTTGGACTGGGACCGGCTTCCCGACGGCGGCGAGGTGCGCGACGTGGGCGGGACCCGTGCCTGGGTCGGCACCGTGGACGCGGTCGGGGGTGTACCCGGAGTGGAGGCCAGCGGATCCCGTGCGGTCGTGGTGGTCCCCGACGGTGACCTGGTGTACACGCTGGTCACCGCCGACCCCGCGGAGGTGGCCCTGGACCTCGTCGCTGACCTGCCGGACCCAGGGTCGACGTCCTGGTACCAGAGGATCCGCCGCCGGGTGGGCCTGGAGTAGCTCACCGGCTACCGGTGATCAGACCAGGGTGCCGGTGGTGAGGCGCCGGGCCTTCAGGATCCTGCGACGCTGGCGTTCGCTGGTCCCCCCCCACACGCCGTGGTCGATACGGTGCTCCAGGGCGTACTCCAGGCAGCGGTGTTGCTCAGCGCAGTTGGCACAGATCCTCTTGGCCACCTCCACTCCCACACCGTCGCTGGGGAAGAACACCTCGGGCGGGTGGTTGCGGCACTCTCCCTGGGCCATCCAGTCGTTGTCGATCTCGCTCATCGGCTCCTCAGACGATCCCCGGGCACCGGTGGTTCCCGACGGTGGCCCCGGCGGGCACCCGACCCGTGGCCCCAGGCTTACAGGCGCAGAGCGAAAGGCGGAGTCAAGGACCAGTCGAGATCCGATGACGACCGGTCTGGAGAGGTTCCCGTGGTCGCTGCCTCATGGCCCACTGGAGGCTGCCTCCCGGTCATCTCCCGTTCATCTCGGGGCACTTCAATGGTGGTCGGGTAGGCACGGCGCGACCGCCAGGGAGCCCGCCGGCGATGGGGAGCATCCCGAGCGCCAGCGAGGGAGCGTGGGGGCGCAGCCCCCCGGGCAGCTAGAGTGTTGCGCCATGTCCGATGCCGCTCCCGAAGCCGAACAGCTCCCCCCCGTGGCTCACGCCACCATCATCTACCTGGGACCGGTCGCTCCGCACTGGGAGATCCGAGCGGACTTCGGTGACCGCGGCGTGGTCGACGACTTCAGAACCCGCACCATGGCCCGCCTCACCCTCCTGCCGCCCCACGACCCCCAGTTCCGGCGCAATCGTGAGCGCGTCCAGCGCGACGCCGAGCGCGAACTCATCTCCCTCGACTGGGATCTGGGCTACCCCGAAGAAGACGAGGGATCCTGACCCTACGATGGTCCCATGGTCGATCCCCTGGCGTCCGAGCAGCTGATCCTCGTCGCCCACGGGGAGCCCGACGATGAAGGCGCCCGCTACCTCAACCGCGAGCTGAGCTGGCTCGACTTCAACGCCCGGGTGCTGGCTCTGGCCGAGGACCCTGATGTTCCGCTGCTGGAAAGGGTCAAGTTCCTCGCCATCTTCAGCCAGAATCTCGACGAGTTCTTCCAGGTGCGAGTGGCGGGACTCAAGGACCAGGTGGCCGCCAAGGTCAACCAACCAGGTCCCGACGGCCGATCACCGGCCCACCAGCTGCTGGCCATCCGTGACACCGTCGAACGCTGGACCAGCCGGGCCGAAGCTGTGTTCCTCGACCATCTGGTGCCGGCTCTGGGTGACGTGGGCATCGTGTTCAGCGGGCTGGCCGACTGCGACGAGGACGACAGCAAGTACCTGGAGGAGACCTTCGAAGAGCGGATCTTCCCCGTTCTGACACCGTTGGCGGTCGATCCGGGCCATCCCTTCCCATACATCAGCGACCTCTCCTTGAACCTGGCCGTGACCCTGGCTGACCCGACGACAGGAGAGCGCCAGTTCGCCCGGGTCAAGGTCCCGTCGATCCTGCCCCGCTTCGTGGTCATGCCCGACGGTGAGCGCTTCGTCCCTCTCGAGCAGGTCATCGCCTCCGAGCTGAACCGGCTCTTCTCGGGCATGGAGATCACCGGGCACCATCCCTTCCGGGTGACCCGCAACGCCGACCTGACCCTGGAAGAGGAAGAAGCAGAAGACCTGCTGGAGGCCGTCGAGATGGAGGTCCGGCGCCGCCGTTTCGGTCGGGCCGTACGACTCGAGGTGGACGCCACCATGTCCCCGGAGGTGCGCGACCTGCTGGTACGCGAGCTCGATGTGGACGAAGACGACGTCTACCAACGCATCGGGCCCCTCGACCTGGGCGGGCTGTGGTCGGTCCACTCGCTGGACCGACCCGACCTCAAGGACCCCACCTGGAAGCCCACCGTGCCCGTCCGGATCCCCAAGGGCGACGAGCCCGTCGACTTGTTCGCGGTGCTGTCCAAGGGCGACCTGCTGGTGCACCATCCGTACACCTCCTTCGCCGACACCACCCAGGAGTTCCTGCGCCAGGCTTCAGTCGACCCCGGCGTCCTGGCCATCAAGACCACGATCTACCGCACCTCGGGGGACAGCCCCATCGTCCGGTCCCTGATCCGTGCCGCCGAGCGGGGCAAGCAGGTGGCGGTCCTCGTGGAACTGAAGGCCCGCTTCGACGAGGCGGCCAACATCGAGTGGGCCAAAGAGCTGGAGAAGGCCGGGGTGCACGTCGCCTACGGGATCCCCGGCCTGAAGATCCACACCAAGACCACCCTGGTGGTTCGCGAGCAGGCCGAAGGGATCCGCCGCTACTGCCACATCGGTACGGGCAACTACAACCCCAAGACCGCCAACCTCTACGAGGATCTGGGCCTGCTCTCGGCCGACCCGGTCCTCGGATCCGACCTGGCCCACCTGTTCAACTACCTCACCGGGTACGGGCGCGAGGTGGCCTACGAGCGGCTCCTGGTGGCGCCTCACCACCTGCGCCCCGGTATAGAGCGGTTGATCAGGGGTGAGATCGCCGCCGGACCCGAAGCAGGCCGGATCATCATGAAGATGAACAGCCTGGTCGATCCCGCCATGATCGACCTGCTGTACGAGGCCTCCGCCGCCGGCATCCCCGTCGACCTGGTCATTCGCGGCATCTGTGGCCTTCGCCCCGGTGTTCCGGGCCTGTCCGAGAACATCAGGGTGCGCTCCATCATCGGCCGCTACCTGGAGCACTCCCGCATCTACCACTTCGCCAACGGAGCCGGACCGGGGAGCCCCGCCTACTACATCGGCTCGGCCGACCTCATGCCCCGCAACCTGGACCGTCGCGTCGAAGCCCTGGTGCCGGTGGAGGCCCCAGAGCTACAGGAGCGCCTGGGTGAGCTGCTGGCGGTCAACCTGGCCGACGACAGGCTGGCCTGGACCCTGGGGCCCGACTGCGCCTGGCGACGGGTCCTGGGCACACAGGGCGTGGACACCCACCTGCGACTCCAGGAGTTGGCGATGACCCGCTCCACCGAGAACTGACAGGTGGAGTTCACCGCACGGCCTCTCGACGAGTCCGAAGCCAAGTTCGTGGTTCCGGCATCCTTCGAGCTCCCCGACCTGACGGGATGCCTACCGGGTCTGGTGGTCCAGGACGAGGGCCACGAGCACCTCGACGCCACCTACTACGACACGGCGGATCTGGCCCTGCTGGGCCGGGGCATCACGGTGCGCTTCCGCCGGGGCGACACGTCGGGATCCTGGACGGTCAAGCATCCCCTCCCCCACCCCACGGGTCCTGGCGACGACGCCTCCCCGGGTCCGGGAGCCATGCTGCGCCGCAGCGAGTCGAACCTGGCGGTGGCCGGGCACACAGACCTACCGGACCAGGGGCCGGCGCAGGTCCCACCTCAGGTGAGCGCTCAGGTGGTAGGCGAGACGGCGGGAGACCCGCTGGTACCCGTCGCGCGTCTGCACACGGTCCGGCACTCGCTGCTGCTCACGGCGAGTGGCCGTCGGTTGGCCACCGTCACCGACGACGAGGTCGAGGTGACCGACAACAGCCAGGGCGTCGCCCGCTTCCGTGAGGTCGAGGTGGAGGTGGCGCCCACCCTCGACGCCCGGGAGGGTGACGAGGTGGCCAGATCCGTGGGGTCCGTGCTGGCAGCTGCCGGAGCCCTGGCCGAACCGCCGCTTCCCAAGCTGGAGCGGGCGTTGGGATTGCTGGGGCGGATCGGGCTGCCGGGCCGGGCCGGGTTGGCGGGCGGGACTTCTGAGACGGCCGGCCCGTGAGCCGGTTGGTCCGGGCTGCCGGCGGGGTCCTGTGGCGGCGAAGGAAGGACGCCGGCCTCGAGGTGTTGTTGGTCCACCGCCCACGCTACGACGACTGGTCCTTCCCGAAGGGCAAGTGTGATCCCGGCGAGTCAGACACCGCGTGTGCCCGCCGGGAGGTGGCCGAGGAGACCGGCTATGTCGTCGAGTTGGGCCGAGAGCTCCCGCGTTGCACCTACGTCGATGGCCGTGGGCGCGACAAGGTCGTTCGCTACTGGGAGATGCAGGTGCGCAGCGGAGATTTCTCCCCCAACGACGAGGTGGACGCCATCCGCTGGGTGGACCTGACCGCAGCCTCCAGCCTGCTCACCTACCCACGAGACCGACGTGTCCTCGAGGACTTCGCGGCCTTGGCCAGATCCTGACGCGAAGACTTTTGTACACCTCGGGTCCATCCTCGGAACCCCTCCACAGACCCACCAGGCACCGAGACCGGAGCAGGGCCGACAAACGTTGGGCTCGGGTTCACCTCCCGTTCACCTGATGCACCTAGGCCTGCAACCCGGCCTCCCTAGGGTCTCGGTGACAACTGTCAGCGAGGGGCGGGATACCGTCCCAAGGAGGGAGCGATCCCGATGTCCGAGAACCGACGCTGGGCCTGGTTGCCGGCCCTGCTAGCCGTCTTCTCCCTGGTGACGGCCGCCTGTGTCGACAGAGATACCGGCGACGGGCCGTCCGGTCAGATCACCATCTCAGGCTCCTCCACCGTCGAGCCCATCAGCTCTCTGGTGGCAGAAGCCTTCAAAGCCGAGAACGACGCCGTGGGTATCTCGGTCGACGGACCCGGCACCGGAGACGGCTTCGGGCTCTTCTGCTCCGGTCAGACCGACATCTCCGACGCCTCCCGACCCATCAAGGAAGAGGAGGCCACGGCCTGCGCCGACTCCGGCATCGAGTTCATCGAGTTGAAGGTGGGCATCGACGGCCTCAGCGTGCTCACCAACCCGGCCAACACGGCCGTCGAGTGCCTGGACAGCGCGGCGATCTACGCTCTCGTCGGTCCCGAGTCCACCGGCTTCTCCAACTGGAGCGACGCCAACGGCCTGGCCGCCGAGGTGGGATCGGCCTACACCGAGTTCCCCGATGCCCCGCTCGACATCACCGCACCCGGTGAAGAGTCCGGCACCTTCGACTCCTTCGTCGAGCTCACCATCGAGGACATCGCCGACGAACGGGGCCAGGACGCCACCACCCGTCCCGACTACACCTCCTCGCCCAACGACAACGTGATCGTCGAGGGGATCGAAGGCTCCGAGAGCTCCTTCGGCTGGGTCGGTTTCGCCTTCTACGTCAACGAGCAGGACGCCATGCGGGCCATCCCCATTGCCGACGAGGAAGGCACCTGCGTGTCGCCCGACCCCGACGCCATCGCCACCGGCGAGTACCCGCTGGCCCGTGACCTGTTCATCTACGTGAACTCGGCCAAGGCCGCCGAGAACGAGTCTCTGGCTTCCTTCGTCGACTTCTACCTCTCCGACAGCGGGTTGGCCAAGGTGGCCGAGGCCGGCTACGTGCAGCTCACCGACGACGCCTGGGCAGAGACCGGTGGTGTGTGGGAGGCACGCGAGACCGGAACACGCGAGGACTGATCCCGAGCTGCTCCCCTTCACCGCACCCGGCCACGGACCCCTACCATGCCGCCGAAGAGACCATCCGCGACGACGATGCCACCCTCCTCCAGCCGTGGTTCAGCACGATGAGCCGCGTTGACGCTGCGCTACTCGAGGCGCATTCCGGCGCCGTGGCCCTCGAGGTCACCGACCTGCAGACCACCTCCCGGCGGCGCCGCCGCGAGACAGTCATGCGGCGGATCTTCTTCGCAGCCGCCTTCACCTCAGTGCTCGTCAGTGTCCTGATCGTGTTCTCCCTGGCCCGCGAGACCTGGAACTTCCTCGATGGCCTGATGGCCGAGGACAACCTGGGCAGCCTCTGGGGCGGAATCGGGTGGTTCCCCCGCCGCGACCTCTACGACCTGCGCACCCTCCTGGTGGGAAGCCTGCTCGTGACGGTGGTGGCAATGGTCATCGCCTTCCCGCTGGGGCTGGGCGCGGCCATCTATCTCGCCGAGTATGCCAATCCCCGCACGCGGCGCCTGCTGAAGCCTGTCATCGAGGTGCTGGCCGGCATCCCCAGCGTGGTGCTGGGCTTCTTCGCTCTGACCGTCATCGCCCCCGACCTCGTGCAGAGGCTCTTCACCGACGCCCCCCAGTTCACCGTGCTGGCCGCTGGCATCGGGGTGGGGATCCTGGTGGTGCCCCTGGTGGCCTCCATCGCCGAGGACGCCCTCCGCTCGGTCCCCAACGCTCTCCGGGAAGCATCGGCGGGGGTGGGAGCCCGCCCGATGACGACGACCCTGCGTGTGGTGGTGCCCGCCGCTGTCTCCGGTCTGGTGGCTGCGGCCATCGTGGCGCATCTCGCGGGCCATCGGAGAGACGATGGTGGTGGCGATCGCCGCCGGCGCAACGGGCGGTGCGCATCTTCTCCTGGAGCGTCACCGAACCCGGCCAGACCATGACCGCCGCGATGGCCGCTCTGGCCATCGGCACCGACCAGGTGGCCGGAGTGCCAGCCTTGCCTTCCAGAGCCTGTTCTTGGTGGGCTCGCTCCTCTTCTTCATCACCCTGATCCTCAACGTCGGTCGCCGAGCGCTTCGTCTGCCGGGTTCGCCAGAGGTATTGAGGCGATCAACGTGGCCCTGATCTCGGATTCGACCACCCGGCAGGTGGAGACGGCGTTGATGGGCCGACGATCCGACATGGCGGGGATCGCTTTCCGCTACTCGCTGTTGGCCTGCCTGCTCGTCTCCCTCAGCTTCCTGGCGGTGCTCCTGGTGACGGTGGTGGGCGACGGGTACTCGGTGATCGCCGACGACCCCGTTCGGTTCCTGACCTCGGGCACCTCTGGTGATCCCGACCCAGGCCGGGGTGTGGCAGGCCATCCAGGGATCGTTCATGATCGCTGGATTCGTCGCCGTGCTGGCCTTCCCTCTGGGAATAGCAGCCGCCGTCTACATCGAGGAGTACGCCCGCGACAACCGCTTGACCCGCTTCATCAATGTGAACATCCGCAATCTGGCCGGAGTGCCGTCGATCGTCTACGGGATCCTCGGACTCACCATCTTCGTCAAGTCCATCGGGGGTCTTCACCGGCGGGCGCTCGGTCATCGCCGGGGGCCTGACGCTGGCCGTACTGGTGCTGCCCATCGTGATCATCACCGCGGCCGAGGCGCTGCGGGCCGTCCCCGACTCGCATCCGCGAGGCGGGCTATGGGGTCGGGGCGACCCAGTGGGAGGTGATCCGCAGCCACGTGCTGCCCTACGCCGCACCGGGCATCTTGACCGGCACCGTGCTCTCGCTGGCCCGCGCCCTGGGAGAAGCCGCCCCCCTGGTCTTGGTGGGCGCCCAGACCGGCTTCTTCGCCTCAGCTTCGGACGCATCGCTCCTTGACGATCTGCAGGGGCCCTTCACCGCACTGCCCAACCTGGCCTTCTCGTGGGCCAAACTGCCAGGTGACGAGTGGAGGGCCAACACCTCGGCGGCCATCCTGGTGATGTTGGCGGTCGTGCTCACCGCCAACGCCGGCGGCCATCATGCTGCGCAACCACTACGACAAGAAGAGGCACCTATGACCGGTCCCACCGTCGACACCGCTCCAGTGGCCGATCGACCAGATCTCATCGGCAAAGCCCTCAGCCCTGAACGACGCCACCGACTCAGTGTTCGATGTCCGCGACCTCAGCGTCTTCTACGGCCAGTTCCGGGCAGTGCGCGACGTGACGCTGCAAGTCCGCCAGCAGGAGATCACCGCCTTCATCGGCCCGTCGGGGTGCGGCAAGACCACCGTGCTGCGCTGCTTCAACCGGATGAACGACCTCGTCGAGGTCGCCCGGGTCGAGGGCCAGATCCTCTACCACGGGGTCGACCTCTACGACCCCCGGGTCGATCGCGGTCGAGGTGCGGCGACGCATCGGGATGGTGTTCCAGAAGCCCAACCCGTTCCCCAAGTCGATCTACGACAACGTCGCCTTCGGGCCCCGGATCGCCGGCGTGCAAGGGGGACCTGGACGACATCGTCGAGCAGTCGCTGCGGCCGCGCCGCCCTGTGGGACGAGGTCAAGGACCGCCTCAAGGACAGTCGGCCATGGGGCTGTCGGGCGGCCAGCAGCAGCGGCTGTGCATCGCCCGGGCGATCGCCGTCGAGCCCGACGTGGTGCTGATGGACGAGCCCTGTTCGGCGCTCGACCCGATCGCCACCGGACGCATCGAGGACCTGATGCAGGAGCTCAAGGACGAGTACACGATCGTCATCGTCACCCACAACATGCAGCAGGCGGCCCGGGTCAGCGACCGCACGGCCTTCTTCACCACCGAGGTGGACAAGCCGACGACAACCGGCGACACCCGTACCGGCCTGCTGGTGGAGTACGACGCCACCGAGAAGATCTTCTCGAACCCCTCCGACGAGCGGACGGAGAACTACGTCACGGGCCGGTTCGGCTGACCGGTGGCGACCATGTTCTCACCGGGTGAACCCCTCCGGCACCGCTACACCGAGCAGCTTCGGCTCCAGGTGGAGCTGATGGGCATCGAGGTGGACCATCACCTCGAGCGCATGCGCTACCCGATCACTGGAAAACCCCGATTCCTGGCCGCGGAGGTGCACTGATGACCGACCCTGATTACGCCCCGTCTGCCCCGGAGGCCGAGCCCTCGGGCCACGAGGACACCCGCCGCACCTTCCACCACCAGCTGGACGGCGTCCGCGACGAGATCGTCCAGTTGGGGGCCATGGTGGCCGAGTTCATCCCGCGAGGCACAGAAGCCCTGCTCTCCGGCGACCTCGACGCCGCCCGTCGACTGATCGAGGACGACGACGGCGTGGACGAGTTGGCGGTGCGAATCGAGGAGGAGTGCTACCAGATCCTCGCCCTCCAGCAACCCATGGCCAGCGACCTACGGGCCATCATCACCGCCATCCGCCTGACCTCCGAACTGGAGCGCGACGCCGATCTGGCCGTCAACATCTGCAAGGGTGCCCGACGCATCTACGGCGCTGAGCTCAGCCCCGTCCTGGCCGGCTTCATCCAGCGCATGAGCGACGAGGCCCTGCGCTTGACCCGCCTGTCGATCGACGCCTACGCCGACGGGAACGAGAGCCTGGCTGCAGCCCTGGACGACATCGACGACCGCCTCGACGAGCTCCACGCCGACTACATCCAGGCCATCTTCGAGGACCGCAGCGGTGGTCAGCTCGAGCTCCAGGCAGCTGTGCAGCTGGCCCTGGTCGGCCGCTACTACGAGCGCATCGGCGACCACGCGGTGAACATCGGCGAACGTGTGGTGTACATGGTCACGGGTTGGCTCCCCGAACACACCGGCATGGCCCGCGATCGCATGCGCCGGGAGCGGGAGCAGGGGTGAGCGGCACCGCCGCGGTGCTCCTAGCGGTGCTCACCGTGAGTGTCGTGGCCACCGTGGTGGCCACGACAGCGATGTTGCGCCTCCGCCGCAACGATCGGATGATCCGCCGAGCGATCCACCGTATCGACCCCACCGCCGAAGCGACCCCACGCGACGGTGCCACGATCCTGTTGATGCGTGCCGTCGAACGCAACACCCGCCGATCGGCCGAGCGCGACGCTGCTCTCCGACGTTTCGATCACGCCCTGGCCGCCATCCCCCAGGGCGTGGTGCTGGCCGACGCGAAGGGCCGCGTCGTCTACCGGAACCCGGTGGCCGAAGCCATCGCCCGGGGACGCCATACCGACGCTCTGATCGATGCCGCCGTCGGAGAAGTTCTCGACGACGCCACCCGGGGTCTACCCGGGAACCGCACCCTCGACCTGTTCGGACCTCCCCGCCGGACCCTCGTGATCTCAGGGGTCCCTCTGGGGCGGCGGGGCAACGAGAACCCGACGACACAGAGCCCGTCGGCAGCGGGCACGGCGGCACAGAGCGGTGAGAGCCGGGTCCAGACGGTCGCGACCGGAGTCCTGGTCGTGATCGAGGACATCAGCGAGCGGCGCCGCCTGGATGCGGTACGACGCGACTTCGTGGCCAACATCTCCCACGAGCTGCGCACCCCCATCGGCGCGCTCGGGCTGCTGGCCGAGACACTCCTGGGGGAGGACGACGCCGATATCCGGGCCCGCCTGGCGCATCGGATGCTGGCAGAGACCGACCGGGTGTCGCGGACCATCGAAGACCTGCTGACCCTCAGCCGAATCGAGTCCGAAGAGCTACCCGAGCGCGAGGCGGTGGCGGCCGGACTGGTCATGGCCGAGGCGGCCGAACGCATCCGGCCCGCGGCCGAACAACGCCGCATCGCCGTGTCGGTACGCGAGCCCCGGCCCGTCTGGCCATCCACGGAGACCGCCGCCAACTGGTGTCGGCTCTGTACAACCTGCTGGACAACGCCGTGAAGTACTCCGACCCGGACTCCGAGGTCGAGGTCAGCGCAACGACCGACGGCGTGGACGTGGCGCTGTCGGTCCGCGACCACGGCATCGGGATCCCCCCCTCTGACGTTGCCCGCATCTTCGAGCGCTTCTACCGGGTCGATCAGGCCCGCAGCCGTCAGACCGGTGGAACCGGGCTGGGTCTTGCCATCGTGCGCCACGTCGCCACCAACCACGGCGGGGAGGTCCAGGTGGACTCCCGCCTGGGTGAAGGCTCGGTCTTCACCCTCAGGATCCCCACGGCATCGGTCGGTCCCGTGCCGCTCGACACCGCAGAAGCGAGCTGAGATGACCAAGCCCCAGACGTCTGTGCTGGTGGTCGAGGACGAGGACTCCTTCATCGATGCCCTCACCATCGGGCTGAAGCGCGAGGGCTTCCGGGTAACGGTTGCCCGCGACGGCGCCGAGGCCCTCGACCAGTTCGACTCTGGATCCCCCCGACCTGGTGCTCCTCGACGTCATGCTGCCCAAGGTCTCGGGTATCGATGTCTGCCGTGAGATCCGTTCCCGATCCCAGGTCCCGATCATCATGGTCACGGCGAAGTCCGCCGAGATCGACACGGTGGTAGGCCTGGAGGTGGGGGCCGACGACTATGTCACCAAGCCCTATCGCCTCCGCGAACTGGTGGCCCGCATGCGCGCGGTCCTACGACGCTCGCCGTCGGAGCGGCTGGCGACGACCGCTCCCGGGGATGTCATCGAGGTGGGCGACGTCCGCCTCGACCCCGCACGCCACGAGGTCTACGTCCGCGACGACGAGGTCAGCCTCCCGCTCAAGGAGTTCGAGTTGCTGACTCTGCTCATGGACAACGCCGGGCGGGTCCTCACACGCGACACGCTCATCGACCGGGTATGGGGCCACGATTACGTGGGCGACACCAAGACCCTCGACGTACACATCAAGCGGCTGCGGTCCAAGGTGGAATCCGATCCCGGCAGACCCGAACGGATCGTGACCATCCGGGGCCTGGGGTACAAGTACGAGGATCCCACCCGCCGCCGGTGAGTGCGCCCGGGCTGTAGGCCCGGCGCCCGTAGCATGCGCCCGGGCTGTAGGCCCGGCGCCCGTAGCATGCGCCCGGGCTGTAGGCCCGGCGCCCGTAGCATGGTCCCGTGCAGAGGTCTGACCCGAGCGGAGGCTCCATGCCGTTCGAGCAGGCTCGCGCCGTGTTCGTGGTGTCTCCGTTCACCCGCCTGGCACGCACCCATGTGCTGTCCATCGCAGGCGACGCGCTGTTCACCATGGGGCTGGCAGGCACCGTGTTCTTCGATACGGACCTCGACGACGCTCGCCTCAAGGTGGCCCTCACCCTGTTGCTGACCATCGCCCCCTTCGCGGTGGCAGCCCCCTTGATCGGACCCACCCTCGACCGCATGCGAGGAGGTCGAAGGGGCATGATCCTGGCCAGCTGTCTGGGTCGGGCCCTGGTGAGCCTGTCGCTGGTGTGGAACTTCGACAACCTCGCGTTCTACCCGTTGGCCTTCGCCATGCTCGTACTGGGCAAGAGCTACACCATCGCCAAGAGCGCTCTGGTCCCCACCACGGTGCACAACGACGCCGAGTTGGTGGAGGCGAACTCCAAACTCTCGCTGCTGTCAGGGCTGGCCGTCGTCGTGGCTGCCGTTCCCGGGGCGATCTTCTGGCGGTTCGGGGGCTCGGAGTGGGTCGTGGGCCTGGCCACGGCGGTGTTCGTGGCCAGTGCCGTGGTAGCCGTCCGCCTGCCCAACGCGGGCGGTTGCGTCCAGTCCCGCCGACGACATCGAGAAACAGGAGCTACGCGGCGCGGGGATCCTCCTGGCGGCCTCGGCCATGGGCCTGCTGCGGGGCGTCGTCGGCTTCCTCGCCTTCCTTCTGGCATTCGACCTCAAGGACGACGAGGCCTGGAAGTTGGGAGTGGTGGCCGCGACCGCCCAGGTCGGATTCCTGGTTGGAGCCGCGGCTGCGCCCCGCCTGCGACGCCTCGCCCGGGAGGAGTACATCCTGATCTCGGTCCTGCATCGCCACCACCGTGCTGGGCCTGGGAGCCGCCTTCACAGGCGGGCTCGTGGTGGCTGCCGTCATGTCCTTCGCGGTCGGTGCCGGGTCGTCGGCGGGCAAGCAGGCCTTCGACGCGATCGTCCAGCGGGACGCCCCCGACGCGAACCGGGGTCGGTCCTTCGCACGGTTCGAGACCACGCTTCCAGCTGCTGTGGGTGATCGGCGCCTTGATCCCGGTGGCACTCCAGATCCCTGCCCGCTTCGGCTTCGTGATGATCGCGGCCTGTACCGCGTTCGGGTCGGTGTCCTACGCCATGGGCGTGCGGTCGGCATCGATGAGAGCCGCCGCCTTCCTCCGAGGGCTCCGACGCCAGCAGCGCGCCACTGACCTCGCTCTGGATCGTGACCTCGGCTTCGACCTCGACCTCGACCTCGACCTAGCCGGGGACGGGTCGACTCCCGGAGGATCACCGGCGGACACCCCGGCAGCGGGAGCGTGGCGGCCCGCCGGGGGTGCGCCGCCGAACCCGCGCGGCCGGCGAGGTGGGCGGCCCCCGACCCGTCGCCCGACCGTGACCAGGTTCCGACCACCAGCAGCACGACACCAGCAGCACAGACACCGGCAGCACAGACACCGGCAGCACAGACACCGGCAGCCGACACCGGCGCAGGCGCCAACGACGACGTCTACAGCGACGGACCCGACCTGGAATGGCACCCCGGCTACTGAGGGAGAGCCGCTGGTCAGGACGGAAGATCGATGCGGGCCAGCCACAGACCGGGGGCATCCACCTCGGCCGGGGTGGGGAGCTCCCGCTCGCTGCGCCAGAGCCGAGCCAGGGCCTCGGGCCCGGCCCTCTCGACGACTCCGGCCACGAAGCTCTGCCCCCGCTCGTAGGTGGAAGGGGACAGCTCGACACCCAGGAGGTGCTCGACGAACCGGTCGGCGGGCGACGCCTCGACCCGGTGGCGGTGGAGTGCTTCGACGATGGCGTCAAAGGAGGGCAAGAGGCCCCGTCCGCTCGCTTCCACGAAGTGGTCCACGCAGCCCACGACCACCGCCACGATCGACTGGAGCTGGGGGAGCAAATCGAGTTGGGCCTGCGAACGGATGGCGCCCAGCAGCAGTTCGGGATCTCCGAGCAGGGCGGCGGGTCCCTGGCTGAGATCGAAGGTCTCGGGGTCGAGATGGCCGAGGCGCTGCTCCAGAGAAGTGGTGTCACGCTCGAATGAGGAGAGATAGCCGACGAGCAGGGTGTCGAGGCGTCGGCGCACGTGGGCCACGCCCAGCACGGTGTGGTGGGCGATCTCGTGGAGGCAGATCCACAGACGGAGGTCGTCGGCCGGCAGGCTCCAGTCGGTGCCGAACCGATCCACGTTCTCGACGAGGATCCCCAACTCGTCACCGGGACGGGGGATGGGCAGCACGTAGGGCCCGAACGCGCGGTGCGCGAGATTCCCCACCATCGAGCCGGCAGTCATCCCGGCCACCATGGGCATCATGGCCTCGAGCAATGGGCCGAACATGGCGAGGGGGTCCCCGGCGGGGGGTTCCCCGAACTCGGGGGTGCTGAGCGATTCTGGGGAGTCGGACGCAGCCAGGCTGTCCGTGAGATGTGCGATCAGCGGACGCCAGGCGTCGAGGGTGCTGCTGGCCCACGCCCGCTTCGAGACCGCAGTTACCCGCAGACCGCCACCGGCGCGGGCCGTGGGTAGGCCGGTGGCATGACCCACGTGCAGCTCGGCCACGCGTGCCAGTTCCTCCAGGCGGATCCGTTCGGCCGGGTCCACATTGGGTTCGGAGGTGCCGCCGGTCGCGATGGCCTGGGCCCATTGGCGGGCGGCATCCCAGCGGGCGTCGCCCTGGCCCGCCAGGTTGCGCATCATCCCTGCCAGGTCACCCCAGAAGGGGACCCCCTGGAACGGGTTCGGGGTGGGATCGTCAGGTCCCGCTGGACCGGAATCGCTCACCAGGGCATCGTAGGCGCATGTTGCTCCCGTTCCTCGAAAGCTCCCCATGAGCGTCGTGGCCGTTACCGGTGCCCGCGGGCCCCTGGGCCGCCGGGTCTGCCACCTGGTGGCGGCCGATCCCACCGTCACCCGTCTGCTGCGAATGGACGAGGTGCCCACCACCGATGCGACCGAGCTCAAGGGCGTGCTCGACGGTGTGGACGCCCTCGTGCTCCTGGGTCCCTCGACAGGGCCCGAGCTGGACGGAACCGGGACCTCGGGGGTCGACGTCGAGACCACCCGGGCGGTGCTGGACACCGCCGGGGCGATGGGGGTGTCCACGGTGGTCGTTCTCTCCACGGCCATGGTTTACGGGGCGTGGCCGGACAACCCGGTTCCGCTCACCGAGGATGCACCGCTGCGTCCCCTTCCCGACCTGACGATGGCGGTACGCAAGGCCGAGGTGGAGCAACTGGTTGAGGCATGGCGTCCAGAACACCCCGACACGCCGGTGGCCGTGTTGCGACCCTGTCTGGCCGTCGGAGAGGACACGACGTCGTGGATGGGGTCCTCGTTGTGGCAGACCGGTGCCGTTCAGTTCGGCGGCTCCGATCCACCCGCCCAGTTCGTACACCTCGACGACCTGGCCGCAGCGGTGGACCTGGCCCGCCGGCAACGGCTCGACGGAGCCTTCAACGTCGCCCCCCACGGCTGGATCCCCGCCGACCAGCTCCGCCTACTGGCACCACCCACCTCACGGATCCGACTGCCTGGGCGTTGGGCGGCCCGCCTGGCGACCCTGCGCTGGAGTCTCGGCCTCACACCGACCCCACCCGAGGTGCTTCCCTACACGGTGCACCCCTGGGTGGTGGCCAACGACCGGCTCTGTGCCCAGGGCTGGGTCCCCCGCTTGACCAACGAGGAAGCCTTCGTGGCCGGAGTGAAGGCCGGTCCACTCGCCACCTTGACGCCCCGGCGGCGACAGCACCTCGCTCTGGGAGCAGTCGCGACCCTCTGTGTCACCGTCGTGGTCCTCGCCGTGGTGGCGCTGCGACGTTGGATCAGACTCCCGGGGCCCCCTCCGTCCACGGAGCCAGCGTGGCCGCGGAAGTGGAGACCGCACCGTCGCGCTCGTAGAGGATCTGCACTACCTCCCCTGGCGCGCGCCGGCGGACCTGCACCGCCAACTCACCCATGGACCCTACCGAGGTCCCGTCGACGGTCCGGATGACGTCCCCTTCTCTGAGCCCGGCGTTCTGGGCCGGGCTCCCGGTGGCCACCTCGACCACCTCGGCCCCCGCGACGGCACTCGAACCGGCGGCGCGTACCGCCGCCGGGAGGAACGAAGCCCCCGCTTCGGCCCCGACGCCTGTCGCCCGGACCCCCAACCAGGGGTGATCGCTTGCCCCCTCACGGACGAGGTCGTCGGCCACGGCGCGAGCCAGTTCGATGGGTACCGCTAGCACACCGCCACCGGAGACCGACACGTCGGGGACCCCGGTGCGACTGGTGGCCAGCGCGACCACCGCTCCCCTCTGGTCGACCAGCACCCCGCCCGGATCGACCTCACCACGCGGGTGGGACGTGGCCAGCAGGCCGTAGAGCGGTCCTTCGGGTCCGGTCAGGGTCACCCCTCGGGTTCGGACCACCCCCTGGGTCACGACCGGGGCCTGGCTGGCCGTGCCGGCACTGGCGACGATGACCCGCTCGCCGGCTTCGAGGTCACCGGCCAGCCCCAGGGTGGCGGGTACTCCCGTGGCTCCTGTGACCCGCAGGACGGCGACGTCGCTGGCCGGGTCGGCCCCCACCAGGACCGCTGGCAACGTGCGCCCATCGTCGAATGCTGCACCTAGCTCGGTGGCATCGGCTACAGCAGTCGCTGTCGTAAGCAGGTGGCCGTCGTCCCGGAAGAAGACCCCGGTCGCCACGCGCCGGCCTCCGGAGGTGGTCACCTGTACCTGCACGAGCGAGCCCAGAACCCCTTGGGCCAACTCAGTGGGTTCGCTTGCCCCACCGGCCTCCATCACCCGTTCGACCACGACCACCTGGCGGTCGTGGCTGCTGGCCGTGACCAGGATCAGCACCCCCGCGCCCACCAGCACGCCCGCCACGAAGGACAGGGCCAACGTCGAGGAAGCCGACCTCGACGCCCTGAGGGCGGGCCGCGACGAGACCGGAGCCGGCCACCCGGATCCGGTCGCCGCCGGGGCGTCATCCGAGGCGAACCGGCCCAGCTCTGAGGGATGCCGCCAGACGCGATCGTCGGGCGGGAGTGGGCGGCGCGAGCGCTCGCGGGGGTCCTCGTCGTGTGCGTCGCCGGGCCAACTCACCCGTGCGAGAGTAGCGACGGGATCCCCCGGGTGGTCCGCGCCCCCTTTTCCCATGGCTCATCGATGCCCGTAGCATGAGACGCGATGCAGCCACCCCCCGCCTCCGAGGATCGCTGGTGCGCACTCAGCACCGAGGCACTGCCCCTGGCGGCGGCCTACGAGTGGGTCCTGGCACCTGACTGCGGGGCGGTCGTGGTGTTCTCGGGCACGGCCCGTGACCACAGCGAAGGTCGTGAGGGTGTGACCCTTCTCGAGTACGAGGCGTACGAGTCCCAAGCCGTCCCCGCCTTCGGTCGTGTGGTGGACGGGGCTCGCGCCCACTGGCCCTCCGCCGGCCGGATCGCGGTGCTGCACCGAACCGGCCCGCTGGAGCTGACCGAGACGGCCGTGATCGTTGCCGTCGCCGCCCCGCACCGGGCCGAGGCGTTCGAGGCGGCGCGCTTCTGCATCGAGGCGCTGAAGGCCGACGCCCCCATCTGGAAGCGTGAGCACCACGCCGCAGGGGTCGACTGGGCCCATCCCGCCGGCGTGGAGGAGCCCGCGTCGTGAGCGGGTTGGTCTTCCTCGTGGTGGCCGTGGGCCTGAGCCTGATCGGCTCGCTGGTCTACTGGCTGCGGACCCGCAAGCCCACCACCTGGGATTCGGGCATCACCGAGTTCTCACGCAACATGGAAGCCCTGGCTCAGGCCCGGCCGTCGCCCCAGCCCGGCCCGCGCCGTCCCCGACGCCGCTGAGCTCCCCGTGGCTCGCGATCTCGCCATAGACCTGGGAACGGCCAACACGCTCGTCTACGCCCGCGGCGAGGGGATCGTGCTGGACGAACCGTCGGTCATCGCCCTCAACTCGAAGACTTCCGAGGTCCTGGCCATGGGTCACGAGGCCTGGCAGATGATCGGCCGCACCCCCGGGTACATCGTGGCGGTGAGACCGTTGCGACAGGGCGCCATCACGGACTTCGAGATCACCCAGCGGATGATCCGCCTGCTCCTGCACCGCGTGGGCATCTCGCGCTTCAACCGACCCCGGGTGGTGGTCTGCGTCCCCTCGGCCATCACCGCGGTGGAACAGCGTGCGGTCATCGAGGCCACTCGCCGGGCGGGGGCTGCCGACGCCCAGCTCATCGAGCAGCCCATGGCTGCGGCCATCGGGGCGGGCCTTCCCGTGCACCAGCCGGTGGCCAACATGGTCGTCGACATCGGGGGTGGGACAAGCGAGACCGCGCTGATCGCCCTGGGTGGCGTGGTGGCCATGAGAGCCATCCGGGTCGGCTCGTTCGACATCGACGCCGCCGTCCAGACCTTCATCCGCCGCGAGTACGGAATCGCCGTGGGTGAGCGCACCGCCGAAGAGATCAAGGTGTCGGTGGGATCGGCATGGCCGGTCGCGGGCCCCTACCGGGCACAGGTGAGAGGTCGCGACCTGACCACCGGCCTTCCCAAGACGGTGATCCTGTCGCCCGAAGAGGTCCGCCAGGCCATCGCCGAGGTGGTGGGAGCCATCGTTGCCTCGGTGATCGACTGCCTGGCCGACGCGCCGCCCGAGTTGGCCCAGGACCTGATCGTGCGCGGGATGCACCTGGTGGGCGGCGGGGGGATGCTGTTGGGCATGGACCAGGCCATCTCGGCCGAGACCGGGATTCCGGTCCATCTGGTTGACACCCCCCTGGAGTGCGTGGTCCTCGGTGCCGGCCAGTGCCTGGAGAGCTACCAGGCACTCAAGGGCATGTTCATGGCGGCGCAAGGCTGAGCACAAGGCTGAGCACAAGGCGCCCAGTTCCGGCGGTCGGGCCCACGGTCGGACACCAGGAACTAGCGTGACCGCAATGGACAAGGGCGAAGCGCTTCTGCGCGTCGAGGACATCGGGGTCCGCTTCGGCGGCGTCGTGGCCCTGGACTCGTTGAGCTTCGATGTCGAAGCCGACAGCATCACAGCGCTCATAGGCCCCAACGGTGCGGGAAAGACGACGTTGTTCAACGTCGTGAGCCGCCTCTACCAGCCTACCCACGGCCGGCTGCTCTACGAGGGCGGCACCGATGTACTCGGGGTCCCGGCGCACCGCATCGCCGCCCTCGGGATCACCCGCACATTCCAGAACCTGGCGCTGGTGCCCGGCCTGTCGGTGCTGGAGAACGTGATGGTGGGAGCCCACGCCCGCCTCGGCCGGGTCAACTTCGCCACCGCGATCGTGCGCTGGCCACCGGTGCGCCGCCTGGAACGTGAGCTGCGCGACGATGCCGGCGCGCTGCTGGAACGCCTGGGGCTGGGGGCCGTCGCTCACCGTCCCGCGGCAGGCCTTCCGTACGGCACGCTCAAGCGTCTCGAGCTCGCCCGGGCCCTGGCCGCCCGGCCGCGCCTGCTGATGCTCGACGAGCCGGCCACCGGTCTTACCCACGCCGAGGTCGACGAGCTGGCCGAACTCGTGCGGGAGCTGAAGGAGGAGTACGACCTCACCTTGCTGCTGGTGGAACATCACATGGCCATGGTGATGTCCATCTCGGACCGGGTCGTGGTGCTCGACTTCGGCACCAAGATCGCGGAGGGAACACCGGCTGAGGTGCAGAACGATCCCACCGTGATCGAGGCCTATCTGGGGGGTGGCGAGTGAAGGCCCTCCTGGAAGTCCACGACCTGGCCGGCGGGTACGGCCCCGTTCAGGTCCTCTACGGCCTGGACTTCACCGTCGACGAAGGCGAGGTCGGGGTGATCCTGGGCGCCAACGGTGCCGGCAAGACCACCACGCTGCGGGCGTTGTGCGGGATGATCTCCGCCTCGGGCCAGGTGAGCTTCGCCGGTGAACCGCTGCTGGGCCGGCGGGCCGACCAGGTGGTTCGCCGGGGCATGGCCCACGTCCCCCAGGGTCGGGGTACCTTCGTCGACCTGACGGTGGAAGAGAACCTGCGTCTCGGCGCCTACGCCCGCCGCGACGCCGAGGTGCGGGCCGACCTCGACCGCTGGTTCGAGCTGTTCCCCAGGCTGGGAGAACGCCACGCGCAACAGGCAGGTGCGATGAGTGGCGGCGAGCAGCAGATGCTGGCCATCGCACGCGCCCTCATGTCCCGGCCACGCCTGCTGCTGCTCGACGAACCCTCTCTGGGTCTGGCGCCGAAGGTGACCCAGGAGCTCTTCACCCAGCTGGGCCGTATCAACCGGGAGGAAGGCACCACCATGCTGGTGGTCGAGCAGAACGCCAACCTGGCCCTCAAGATCGCAACCCGGGGCTACGTGCTGGAGACGGGCCGGATCGTGGCCACCGGGACCGCCGCCCAACTCCGATCCGACGACGCGGTACGCAAGGCGTACCTGGGGTACTGACGTGACCAAGTTCGGGACCACCATCCTCATAGCCTTGGAGGCGGGGGCCGTCTACGCCTCGCTGGCCCTGGCCATCGTGATCGTCTACCGCACCTCGCGGATCTTGAACTTCGCCCAGGGCGAGATGGCCATGTTCTCGATCTTCCTGGTGTGGCAGGCCAGCGAGTGGGGGCTGCCCATAGGCGCAGCGGTTCTGGGCGGGGTCGGTGCCAGCTTCGTGCTGGGGGCTGCGGTGGAGCGCCTGTTGATCCGCCCGGTGGGCAGCGCCCAGCGTGACCCGCTGGCTGTGGTGATCGTGACCATCGGGCTCTTCCTGGGATTGAACGGCCTGGCCGGCTATCTGTGGAACCGCCAGGGCAAGCAGCTGACCAACCCGTTCCCCTCCGACAGCTGGGAGCTGGCCGGGGTCCAGGTGACGGCCACCACGGTTGGGGCGGTGGCGGTGCTGGCCCTCGAGCTGGTCGCCCTGTGGCTGCTGTTCCAGCGCACCAAGCTCGGTCTGGGGATGCGGTCCGTGGCGTCCAACCCTGAGTCGGCCGAGCTGGTGGGGGTACCGGTGGGGACGATGCTCATGATCGGCTGGGGTCTGGCTGCGGCACTGGGTGCGGTGGCCGGCGTCCTCCAGGTGGCAACGGTTCCCAGCAACAGCTTCGACCCCAACGTCATGGTGGGCACCCTGGTGTTCGCCTTCGCGGCAGCCACTCTGGGAGGCTTCGACAGTCCCGTGGGAGCGGTGGTGGGCGGGATGATCATCGCCCTGGTCAAGGAGCTGAGCGCCCAGTACGTGGACCTGATAGGGCCGGACCTCTCGGTGGCACCGGCCTTCGTCCTGATCCTGGTGGTGCTCCTGGTCCGTCCCCAGGGGTTGTTCGGCAAGGCCGAGGTGACCCGGGTATGAGCGCCCCCCACCGGTCGAAGCGGTTGCCGTCGGTCGTGGCCGTGGCCGCCGTGGTTGTGGCCGTGGCGGTGCCCTTCAACGTGAACGATCCCGAGCTCATCCGCCTGGCCACAGTCATGACCTTCGCCCTGGGCGCCATGGGCCTGGCATTGCTCACGGGGTTCTCGGGCCAGATCTCGGTGGGGCATGGCGCCTTCATGGGCATCGGCGCCTACACCACGGCCATCCTGGTGGCGGACCGGGCTGCCCCCTGGTTCCTGGCCATCGCGGCGGGAGCGGTGCTGTCCTTCCTGGCGGGCTGCCTCGTGGGCCTACCCGCCCTGCGCATCCGGGGAGCGGCCCTGGCCCTGGCCACCTTGGGCCTGGCCGTCCTGTTCCCCCAACTCGTACGACGCTTCGACGACGTCACCGGGGGTTCACAGGGCAAGAACCTGTTCGTGTACCGCTTCCGCGCCCCGGAGTGGACCGGACTGGCCGACGCCCAGTGGGTCTACCTGGTCTGCCTCGCCTTCCTGGTCACCGCCCTGATCCTGGTGCGCAACCTGGTGCGCAGCCGGGTCGGGCGGGCCCTGGTGTCCATCCGGGATAACGAGGTGGCGGCCGAGGTGCTGGGTGTCCACCTGGCCGCCTACAAGGTGCTGGTCTTCGGCGCGAGCGCCCTCTTGGCCGGCCTGGGGGGGGCGCTGGCCACCACCGTGATCCCGGTGGTGACCCCGGGCGACTACGACATCCAGTTGTCGATCCGCCTCCTGGTGATGGCGGTGGTGGGAGGAGTGGCCACCATCGAGGGGCCCCTGGTGGGCGCGGCGGCCGTCTTCTACCTCAACGAGGAGATCAAGGAGTACACCGAGGAGCTGGCCCCCGTGATCTTCGGCGCCGGGCTCATCGCCCTGCTCATGGTCATGCCCGACGGGATCGTCGGCGGAGCACGGCGGGCATGGCGTAGGCTGCGCACTTCGGCACCGGGAGCTGAGCGAGGACCCGCTCCGTCCGATCCACCGTCGTCCCCTTCGACCTCGGGGATTCCTGTGGGAAGGGAACCCAGAGCGTCTGACCCAGGAAGCAATCCATGACCTCGTTGTGCACCTTCAACCGCCTGCTCATCGCACTGCTCGCCCTTGCCTTGGTGGCCGGGGCCTGTGGGCGAGAAGACGACGAGGATGGAGGCGGGAGCAGCGACACCACCGTCGGCGGTAGCACCGAATCCAGTGGCACCACCACGGGAAGTGGCGAAGAAGGGGTTACCGGACCTGCCTCCAGCGACGGCTGCGATGGCTACGAGGCCTCCCCCGGGGTTACCGACAGCACCATCACCCTGGGCACCAGCTACCCGGTCTCGGGGCTGTTCTCAGCTCTGGGTGCGATCGCTGACGGCTGGCGTGCGCACCTCGAGGTTCTCAACGACACGGGCGGCGTGGCTGGTCGCCAAGTGGAGGTCGTCGAACTCGACGATGAGTACCAGCCTGCCAACACGGCCAGGAACTACCAGCGGCTCGTCGACGAAGAGGGGGTGTTCGCGCTCTTCAGCCTGCTTGGCACCCCGAACAACCTCGGGATCCAGCCACAGCAGAACGCCGCCTGTGTGCCCAACCTGTTCGCCGCCACGGGCTCACAACTGCTGGCCGTTCCTTCGGAGTACCCCTGGACGATCGGTTCCATCCCCAGTTACCCCTTGGAGATGGCCGTGTTCACGGAGGTGCTCAAGCGCGACGACCCCGATGCCCAGGTAGCGTTCTTGTACCAGGACGACGACTTCGGTAGCGCTTACATCGACACCTTCCGAGGCCTGACCGAAGGAACCGACATCTCGGTGGTGGCCGAGTCGACTTACACCCCCGACAACCTCGACGTGAGCGGGCAGATGACAGACCTGGCCAGTTCTGGAGCAGACACCCTTGTGCTCGCCGTCGCATCACTGGCGTGCCCCGGCTCACTGGGGGCTCTGGCCGAGCAGGCCGGCTGGGATCCACTCACCTACATCTCCGCCACCTGCACCTCGGGGGCACTGATGGGCCTGGCACCGCCCGGTTCCGGCGATGGAGTGATGTCGGCCTTCTACCTGAAGGACCCTGCAGATCCCCAGTGGGACGATGACCCGGCCATGGTCGAGTTCTTGGAGCAGGGGGCGGCTGCGGGGCTCTCTGGCGAGCAGCTCGACAACGGCATCGTGGCCTACGGGTGGATGATCGCCGAGGTACTGGCCCACACAATCGAGACGGCCCCAGAGGTGACCCGCCTGGATGTGATGAACACCGCCTACCACATCGACGGGCTCGAGGTGGGCCTCCTCCTGCCCGGTATCAAAGTGACCACCAACGGCGTGGAGGACCCGCACCTGATCGAGTCGATGTATGTCGGGTCCTTCAACGGTGAATACTGGGATCTCGAAGACGAACTCGTCAGCTTCGAGGGGGAGTCGACGGCATTCGTGCCATGAACCGAGCTTGTTTCTTGGGGGAGGAGCCACAGGCGGCCCGATCCCTGTTCACGTCCAACGAGGAGGCAGCAAATGAGACCGTTCCGCACCTGGCGAAGCCTGCTGGTGGCGCTGCTGACCCTGGCCCTGGTGGCCGGGGCCTGCGGCCGCGATGACGACGAAGGCGGCGGCACCGACACGGGAGGCGGCGGAAGCGAAACGACCGGCGGTGGCGGAGGTGGCGGAGGTGACGACGACGACCAGGCCGCCGGCCCCGCGACCACCGACAACTGCGACGGCTACGAGGCGTCCCCCGGGGTCACCGACAGCACCATCACCCTGGGCTCCAGCTTCCCACGGTCAGGTCTGTTCGCCGCCTTCGCGGAGATCGCCGCGGGCTGGCAGGCCCAGTTCGACACGGTCAACGCCGCCGGGGGCATCGTGGGTCGTTCCATCGAGGTGATCTCCAAGGACGACGAGTACCAGCCGGCCAACACCACCCGCAACTACCAGAGCCTGGTCGACGAGGACGGCGTCTTCGCCCTCTACAGCGTCGTGGGAACACCCAACAACCTGGGGATCCAGCCTCAACAGAACGCAGCTTGCGTACCCAACCTGTTCACCGCCACCGGCTCTCAGCTGATGAGCCGTCCCGCCGAGTCGCCCTGGACCATAGGCATCATCCCGGCCTACCCGGTCGAGATGGCGGCCTGGGTCACCTACCTCGAGGCCAACCAACCCGAAGCCAAGGTGGCCTTCCTGTACCAGAACGACGACTTCGGGAAGGGCTACTTCGACGCCTTCGGTGAGCTCATCGAGGGCACGGGAATCACGATGGTGGCCGACACCACCTACGACCCGTCCGGAGCGGACGTGACCAGCCAGCTCACCAGCCTGGCCGACTCGGGCGCCGACGCCCTGGTTCTGGGCACCACTGCCCTGGCCTGCCCGAGTGCCCTGGGTGCACTGGCCGAGCAGAGCGGTTGGGAGCCTCTCACCTACATCTCGGCCACCTGCACCTCCTCCACCCTGGTGGGTCTGGCCCCTCCGGGCTCTGCCGACGGGGTGATCTCGGCCTTCTACCTGAAGGACCCGGCTGACCCCCAGTGGGACAGCGACCCTGCCATGGTCGAGTTCCAGGAGAAGGGCAAGGAAGCCGGGTTGAGCGACGACCAGCTGGCCAACGGCATCGTCGGATTCGGTTGGACGTCGGGGGCGGTGCTGGCCCACGCACTGGAGACCGCGCCCGAGCTCACCCGGGAGGCGGTCATGAACACCGCCTACCACATCGATGGGCTCGAAGCCGGGCTGCTGCTACCGGGCATCACGGTCACCACCGACGGCGTGGACGACCCCTACCCCATCGAGTCCATGTACATCGGCACCTACAACGGCGAGTACTGGGATCTCGACGACGAGCTACTCAGCTTCGAGGGGAAGTCCAGCCAGTTCGCCCCGGGCTGAGCCGGTCGGCTCTTCGCCCCAAGGGGCTCATCGCGACGCACGTCGGGGCCCGGGCCCCGACCGCCGCACGGGAACCGTCAGGGATCCGGGGTGCAGAGATCGTCCGCGGCCTGGCGTACCTGCCAGTCGCGGTCGGTTCGGTGACGGGCCAGCGCCTCCTCCACCAGAGGATCATCGAAGGGTGCCAGAGCGAGCACCGCCCTGCGCCGGACGGTGACCCGATCCTCGAGCGCGGCCAGAACCGCGGGGAGCCCGGCGGGATCACCGATGGCGCCGAGGGCCGCTACCGCGGCCTCCCGGCACAGCGGATCCGGATGCGAGCGCACCAACACATCCAGGGCCTCAACCGCCCCCTCGGGTGGTGGCTGACGCTCCCCGGCAGCCCAGGCTGCGACTTCTGTGACCGCGGGGTCGGGGTCGCCCAGCAGGCGAACCACCAGGGCCCCGACATCGGCTGGGTACTCGGCGCCCGCAGCGAGCTCAGCGACCCGGCTCCGCACGGCGCGGTCCGGGTCGGAAGCGGCCCGATGCAGATCGTCGACGGTGAGTGCCCCCAACCGGTGCAGCGCCCCCAGGCCGGCCACCCGAACCTGGGTGTCAGGGTCGACCAGGGCGGCTCGGGCTGCGTTGTGGTCGCCCCGGTGACCGGCCAGCACCACGGCCCGCACCCGGTCGGCGCGCCGTGAAGCCGTCACCGTCAGTTGATGGCCTGCTCGAGGCTGAATGCGATGAAGACCGCTGCGCCGCCGATGAGGGCGGCCACCCCCGCACCCAGCAGGCTCACGATCACCACCAGCGACACCGCGGAGCGCAGGCGGCGCCAAGGCGAGATCCGCACTCCCTCGCCCCGCTGAACCACGTCGCGCATGCGGGCCCGCCGGCTTCGGCCCCGGCTGGGTGCGGCGGGCCGGGGTGCGCCATGTCCAGGGGCTTGGGGCCGGGGTCGGTCGAGGACGGTGGTGCCGCCCCGGCCGGCGACTGCATCCTCGGCAGGCACCGGCGCTTCGAGGTGCACGGCGGGCGTCGGGGACACCGGCGGGGCCGAGGAAGCCACCAGCACGGCGGCAGGAACAGCCGCTGACGCCGTTGCCGGCGCGGGCTTGCTGCGGGTTTTCACCTGTGCCGTGGCAGGCTTGGACAGCTCAGCGATAAGTAGCCTGAGCACGATCGCAATCGCGATGAGAACCAGCACCACCAAGGCGATGATCAAGGCCGTCACAGGACCCACCACACTACCGCCCGCTCCCCAGTGGCGGCGCCACCGGCTCGCCCTCTGGGTGGTGCTGGCCACCTTGGGCGCAGTCGTGGGAGCGACTGCTGCGGTCGCAGCCCTGTGGACGGTCCCCTACGTCATGATCTCCCCCGGATCGGTGTGGCCCACCGAGGAGTTGGTGGAGGTCGAGGGCGCCGAGACCTTCACCTCAGAAGGCCAGATCGGCTTCACTACCGTCTCGCTGTCCAGTCAGAGAACCTCGGCGCTGGAAGCGTTCTTCGGATGGCTGGACCCCGCGGTGGACGTCGTCGACGAGGACCTGATCCTGGGTGACGACACCCCCGACGAGAACCGCTCCCGCCAACTCCAGTTCATGCAGGACTCCAAGCAGTTGGCCACCGCGGTGGCCCTGGAGACCCTGGGCTACGAGGTGACCGTGGCCCTGGGGGCCCGGGTGCTGGAGGTGGATCCCAACCTGCCGGCGGCAGGCGTGCTGGAGGTGGGTGACATCATCGTCGGGATCGACGGCGAGGAGATCGACAACTGGGCCCAGGTGGTGGACGCAATCGCCACCCATGCCCCGGGCGACGAGATCAGCCTCGAGGTGGAACGTCCCACCAGGGACGAACCCGGTGACGAACCCGAGGACGATCCTCCCGCGGAGCACGGCTCAGACAGCGGCGCGCCCGATGAGCCTGGCGGATCGGCGGGTGACGGCGGCGTCGAGCAAATCGCTCTGACGGTCTCCCTCGGAGCCCGCAGCGAGGATCCCAGCAAGGCGATCCTGGGAATCGTCGGTACCGATGCGATCGAGTTCGACTTCCCCTTCACTGTCGAGTTGGACACCGGTGACGTGGGTGGGCCGTCGGCGGGACTGGCCATGACCCTGGCCGTGCTCGACGTGCTCACCCCTGAGGACCTGACCGCAGGCTCGCTGGTGGCCACCACCGGCACCATCAACATCGACGGCACCGTGGGGCCCGTGGGCGGGGTCGAACAGAAGACGGTGGCGGCGCGACGGGCCGGGGTCGACCTCTTCCTCGTCCCGACGGCCGAGTACGACGAGGCCACGTCCGCGGCCGGACCGATGACGGTGGTGGCCGTCGACACCCTCGAAGAGGCGTTGGGAGCTTTGGAGCAGGTGGGTGCCGACACGGCCGCTCTCCAGTCCAGCGCCCAGACAGCACTGGGTGGTTGACACCGCGACGGCCGGGGCCGCGGGTCCCGTGGCCCCGGGCCCGGCCCGTCACCTAGGCTCCCGGCCGTGGCCCTCGATCCCGACACCGTCACCCGCAAGAACTTCGAGACCGCCTTCCGCGGATACGACCCCATGGAGGTTCAGGCCTACCTGGTTCAGGTGGCCGACGAGCTGCGCGCCGCCGAGGAGCGTGAGCTGGATCTCGAGCTGCGCCTGAGCGATGCCGAGCGGCGCACCCGTGAGGCTCTCCAGCGGATGCGCGACACCCCTCCCCCCGCCCCACCTCCGCCTGCGCCCCCGAGCCTGGAGGACATCGAGCCCGCCGAGTTGGTGAGGCTGGTGGGTGAGGAGACGGTGCAGGTCCTGCAGTCGGCGCGGGCAGCTGCCGAGCAGGTGAGGGTGCGGGCCGGTGTCGAGGCCGACGACCTGCTGGCGTCAGCCCGAGCGGAGGCCGAGGTGACCCACACCCAGGCGCTGGCGTCCGCCGACGTCCTACGCTCCCGCGCCGAAGGGGAGGCCGCAGAGCTCGTGGCCGCAGCGCGGGCAGAAGCCTCCGAGCTCGTCACGACCGCCGAGGCCGAGGCGGGAGCACTCGTGGCCGCAGCGCAGGCAGAGGCGTCCGAGCTCGTCACGACCGCCGAGGCCGAAGCCACACAGATGGTGGCAGTAGCGGAAGCTGAAGCCGCCGACCAGATCCGGGAAGCCTCCGACGAGGCCTCCCAACTCGTGGCCGACGCACAGCAGCTGCGCCGTCAGGTGCTCGACGACCTGGCCGACAGGCGTCACCGGGCCCGGATCCAGCTCGAACAGCTCCACGCCGGACACGAGCACCTGTCCGAGGTGCTGTCCCGAGCACAACTGGCGTTCCAGGACGTGGACGCGCTGGTGGCGGGGGCGTCGGAGGGCGCGCGTGAGGCCGCCTCGGTTGCCCGCCGGCAGGTGGAGCAGGCCGGACCCCTGGCCGTCGAGGGCATCGAAGCCAGCCTGGACGCCGGGGACGAGCACGACCCAGAGGTGGTGGCATCACTGTTCGCCCGGATCAGGGCCGGCTCCGACGTGTTCGAGACGGTCGGGGCGGGCGGCGACGAAGCCGGAACCGGTGCGGTGGAGGCGGGCGCAGTGGACCCGGCGCCGGGAGCCGGCCTGCCCCGCTGACCCCCACCCGGGCCTGCCGGCCGGCGGGGACCGGTACGCGGCCCAGCGGTCAGGCTGCTGTCCCGTGATGTCCCGGGGGGCGGCACCACCACTAACCTGAGCCCGATGCGTGTCCCCGATGACCTTGGTCCGCGGCGGCCGCGCGGCTCGAACCGGGGCCGAATACTGCTCATCGTCGTCCTGGTGGTGCTCTTCCTGCTGGTCACCTCGCTGCGGGGCATCGCCGGGTTCTGGACCGACTACCTGTGGTACGAAGCGCTCGACCGGGAAGAGGTGTTCGTCGGCGTGCTCGGCGCCCAGCTGACTCTGGTGGCGGCCTTCACCCTCGTCTTCTTCCTGCTCGTCTTCGTGAACCTCACCCTGGCCGACCGGCTGGCTCCCCGTTTCGTCCCGGCGGGACCAGACGAACTGATGCTGGAGCGGTACCGCGAGCTGATGGGCCGGCGGGCCGGATTGACCCGGGCGGCGGTGGCACTGGGCCTGGGTGTGCTGTTCGGCGCCAGTGCGGGAAGCGAGTGGCAGTCCTTCATCCTGTTCCGCCACGGCCAGCAGTTCGGGAGTGACGACCCTCAGTTCGGCCTCGACATCGGGTTCTACGTCTTTCAGCTCCCCTTCCTCTCGTTCGTGGTCGAGTGGCTGTTCGTGTCACTGGTGATCGTGGGATTCATCATCGCCGTGGCTCACTACCTGAACGGCGGAATCCGACCCCAGGCCCCCTTCCAGCGGGTGACTCCTCAGGTGAAGACACACCTGTCGGTACTGCTGGCCCTGGCTGCTCTGGTCAAGGCCGCTGACTACTGGTTGCAGCGCTACGAGCTGGTGTACTCGGGCCGGGGGGTCATCGACGGCGCCGGTTACGCCGACCTCAACGCCAAGCTCCCGGCCCTCGATCTCCTTCTGTACATCTCGGTGGCGGCATGCCTGCTGTTCCTGGTGAACATCTGGCGTCGCGGCTGGGTGCTCCCGGTGGTGGCACTGGGGCTCTGGGCCTTCGCGGCGCTGGTGGTGGGCACCGCTTACCCGGCGTTCGTGCAACGCTTCACCGTCGAGCCCGAGGAGTCGGCCAAGGAGGCGCCCTACATCGAGCGCAACATCGAGGCCACACGGGTGGCTCTGGGGATGGTGCCCGACACCGACCTGGAGGCTCGTCCCTTCGCCTACGACGAGCAGATCACCGCGGATGATCTGCGGGCCAACGCCGCCACCATCCGCAATCTGCGGCTGCTGGATCCCTCCGTGGTGCTTCAGACCTTCCAACGCCTCCAGGCGGGCCGAGGCTTCTACCGCTTCGCCGGACTCGACGTCGACCGCTACCCGATCAGCCGTGGGGACGGAGAAGCCGAGATGACGATGGCCGTTCTCGGAACTCGTGAGCTGAACGTGGGCGGAATCCCGGTGAGCTCCTGGGAGGGCCAGCACACCGCCTACACCCATGGATACGGACTGGCCCTCGCTCCCACCAGCGAGGTCACCGACAACGGCGAACCCGAGTTCCTGGTACGCGACCTGCCCGTCCACGTCGATGAGGGCGTACCCGTCGAGCTCGACCAGCCCCAGCTCTACGTCGGTGAGGACCTCGGGGGCTACGCCCTGGTCGGCACCCGTCGCGACGAGATCGACTACGTGGACGAGCAGGGCCAGGAGGTCTACCGGGCCTACGAGGGAACCGGCGGGGTCGCAGCCAGCGGAACAGGGCTGGGCGGGTTCGCCCGCCGGGCCGCGTTCGCACTGCGCTTCGGCGAGATCGACCCGCTCATCTCCGACTTCGTGACCGCCGATTCACGGGTGATCTACGTGCGTGACGTCCAGGAGCGGGTCGAGAAGGTGGCCCCCTTCTTCAGCTTCGACGCCGATCCCTACCCCGTGGTGGTGGACGGCCGTGTCAACTACGTCGTGCAGGGCTACGCCACCACCTCGCTGTACCCCTACGCCCAGCGAGCCGAAACCGACGTGTTGCCCGTCGACAGCGGGCTGCGTCACAGCTTCAACTACGTCCGCAACTCGGTGGTGGCCGTGGTGGACGCCTACGACGGGGACGTGGTCCTCTACGTGCTCGACGACTCGGACCCCATCACACGCGCCTACCGTCAGGCGTTCCCCTCGCTCTTCGCCGACCGCGAGGATCTCCCCGAGATCCTGGAGAACCACCTGCGCTATCCCGACGACCTGTTCCGCGTGCAGACCACGATGTGGGGCCGCTACCACATCAGCGACCCGACCGCCTTCTACAGCCAGACCGACGGCTGGGAGGTGGCCCAGGACCCGGGCACGGCAGTTCCCACGGGCACGTCGAACCTCGAGGCACCTCCGGTCACCAACACCCAGGGCGAGGAGATCATCCGCCGCGAGGGGCGCATCCCCCCCTACTACCTCCAGATGCGCCTTCCCGGAGAGGATGACGAGGACTTCGTGTCGATGCGTCCCTTCGTCCGGGCCTCCCGCCGGGACGAACAGAAGCTCCTCACCTCCTTCATGGTGGCCAAGAGCGACCCCGACGCCTACGGCCAACTGGTCGTCTATGACCTGGACGAAGCCATCAACGGCCCCGCCCTGGTGGCCGCCTCGATCTTCCAGGACCCCGTGATCGCCACGCTTCTGACCCAGCTCAACCAGCAGGGATCACAGGCCATCCTGGGCAACCTGCTGCTGGTTCCCGTCGAGGACTCGCTGTTGTACGTGCGGCCCCTCTACGTGAAGGCGGCCGGTGATTCGCCCGTCCCTCAGCTCCAGAGCGTGATCCTGGTCCTGGGTGAGCGGGTCGTGATCGACGGGACGCTGGAGGGCGCCCTGGTGAAGCTGTTCAGTGACGAGGACGGCGAGGTGGTCGACGCAGACGCGGTCGAGGCCATCGAGGAGATCTTCGGGCGAAGCGTGGAGGTCGGCGATCCCGGCGATCCCGGCGATCCGGGAGATGGCGAGGACCCAACCCTGGACGAGCTCCTGGCCGAGGTGGCCGCGCTCTTCGCCGAGGCCGAGGAGGCGCTCGCCGAGGGCGACCTGGGCGGGTACCAGGACAAGGTGGAGGAGGCACAGCAGGTGTTCGACGACGCCCTCGACGAGGCGGGTGTCACTGTGACCACATCCACGACGGTGCCGCCCGCCACTGCGCCCACCACCGCGCCCGCCGACGCACCACCCACCACCGCGCCCACCACCGCGACCGACGAGACGTCGCCCACCACTGCAACCGCCGAGACCTCGCCCACCACCTCTCCCTGACGGTTCTGGGGTGAAATGAAGGTCTGAGTTGGGCGAAGTTGGGCGCCGCGACCGATCGGTGGTCGTTCTCGCTGAGTTGATTCGGGTTGTGTCAGGCGGCGGGTGTGAGGGTGACCGCGTAACCTGCCGCTTCGAGTTCGGCGACGCGGCGCTGAACTTCGCGAGCGGGGTCCTTCTTCTTGTCGTAGTAGTCGCCGCCGAGTTCCTGGTAGACCTCACCGGTGGAGAGCATGTGCCATGCCGACACCAAGATGCTGTGCGCGATCGCGACGGCTGCCTTGTTCGGTCCTCGCCGGCGGGCGATCCGGCTGTAGCGGGCCGACAAGAACGTGTCTTGGTGCGCGCCGCTGCCCGGGCAGCCTCGATCAGTGCCTCGCGTAGGTGACGGGAGCCGTGGCGGGTGCCTGCGGGTCGGCGTTTGCCGGCCGACTCGTGTGACGCGGGAGCGACTCCTGCCCACGCGGCGAGATGCCCGGCGGTGGGGAACCGGGACATGTCAACGCCGGTCTCGGCGATGATCGTCTGCGCGGTGAGCTCACTGACGCCGGGGATGGTGATCAACAGGTCCACCGCTGAACGGAAAGGGGCTACACGCTCCACGATCTCACCGGTCAACGCGTCGATCGTTTCGTCAAGAAAGTCGATGTGGGTCAGGATCCGGCGGGCTACTGCGCTGTGATGAGCCACCCAGCGGCTCTCGAGCGCTTCGACCAGAGCAGGGATCTTGGGACGCATCCGACCCTTCGCCAGCTCAGCGAGCACCACGGGGTCGCGTTCACCCGAGATGAGCATCTCGACCATCGCCCGGCTCGACTGGGACCACACCTTCGACGCCACCGACGTCAACTTGATGCCCGCGTCTTGGAGCAGCTTCTCGAGTCGTTGGATCTCTTGGCCCCGAGCCCGGATCTGGGTCTTGCGGTAGCGGGTCAACTCCCGCAGCCCCCGGATCTCAGGCGACGGCACCAAACTCGGGCGGACCATCCCATGGGCGGCCACATCAGCGAGCCACTCCGCGTCAGACATGTCGGTCTTGCGTCCCGGCACGTTCTTGACGTGATACGCGTTCACCAGCCACAACTCGTCGAAACGGTCCTCCAACCCGTAGAAGACCGGCCGCCAGTACACGCCGGTGGCCTCCATCACCACCAGCTCAACCTCTCGTTCGGCGAGCCACCCGCCAAGGTTTCGCACCCCGGCCGCGGTCGTCGAGAACGACGCCTTGTCGATCTCCACCGACGTGCCGTCGAACAACTCGACACACGCCGCCACCGAGTCTCGATGGACATCAAGCCCAGCGACCCGATCATGGATCCGTCTCATAATCTTCCTCCTTCAGCTCAGGGGCCGTCGGAGGGGAACCAGGGGCGATTCAGAATCTGGGGTTCGTGCTCGAAGCAACACTCCCCGGTCCCTCGGATCCCGCACCAGACTTTGAACGGGCTCAACGGCACCAAGAACCAACGGCGACCACGCCCCGACGGCCACCGCGATCATTTCATCTCTCCCCGGTGGCCGCCCCGCCCCGGCCATCACGACTTTGACCGATACTGAGCGATAATCGCTCAGTATCGGTCAAAGAACGCAGGAGAGGGCGGGGATCAGGACGGGAGATTGGCCTCGACGGCGGCAACCACCTCGGGAGCCTCGGGTTCGGTGGTGGGGGCGAAGCGGGCCAAGATCTCGCCCTCGGGCGAGATCAGGAACTTCTCGAAGTTCCAACGGATGTCGCCGATGTAACCCTCGTCGTCGGCCGTCTCGGTGAGCTGGTCGTACAGGGCGTGGCGGCCCTCGCCGTTCACCTCGATCTTCTCGAAGAGCGGGAAGTCCACCCCGTAGGTGGTGGAACAGAACGTCGCGATCTCCTCGGGTGTTCCTGGTTCCTGCTCGAGGAACTGGTTGCAGGGGAGGCCGAGGACCGAGAAGCCGCGATCACCGTAGGTCCGGTGGAGACGGACCAGTCCCTCGTACTGAGGCGTGAGCCCGCAACGGGAGGCCACGTTGACCACCAGTGACAGCTTCCCTGCCTGTGGTCGCAGCTGGTCGGGGGTGCCGTCGAGGGCAGCGATGTCGTGGTCGTAGGCGCTCATGGCGGTGGAGTGTACGGGGGGTCGGTGGTAGAACCTCCGGGCATGAGCGATCCCGCGGCCCTCGTCCAGGAACGACTCGACCAGCTGCTGGCCGAACTCGACCCGGCCACCGCCGACCCGGTCGAGCTACGCGGCCGCCAGTACGACCTGGGCCTGGCCTGGGTGCACTTCCCCTCGGGCTGGGGTGGCCTGGATGTCCCCCCGAACCTCCAGCGCGACGTCGATCGCCGGTTGCGTCAGGCCGGCGCTCCAGATCCCGACCACCGGCACTTCTTCGGTCTGGCCATGGCCGGCCCGACGGTGGTCACCCACGGCGACGACGCTCTGCGGGCGCGCCTGTTGCGGCCCATGTTCACGGGCGAAGATGCCTGGTGCCAGCTCTTCTCCGAGCCCGGGGCCGGGTCGGATCTGGCCGGGCTGGCCTGCCGGGCCGAGCGTGACGGCGACGAGTGGGTCGTGAACGGCCAGAAGGTGTGGAACACCCTGGCCCACATCGCTGACCGGGGGATGCTGGTGACCCGCACCGATCCCGAGGCCCCCAAGCACAAGGGGCTCACCTACTTCGCCCTCGACATGCACGCCACGGGGGTCGAGGTCCGTCCGCTGCGCCAGATGACCGGTGAGGCCGAGTTCAACGAGGTCTACCTCACCGACGTGCGGATCCCCGACCAGGACCGCATCGGCGGGGTCGGTGAGGGTTGGCGGGCATCCATGACCACGCTCATGAACGAACGGATCACCATCGGGGGCGGCACCGCCCCACCCGCACGTGGTTCGGGAGCCATCGCCGAGGCCGTGCGCCTCTGGCAGGAGGAGGCGACCATCCGGGACCCGGCCACCAAGGACCGCCTCATGCGCCTGTGGATCGAAGCCGAGGTGCTGCGCCTCACCAACCAGCGGGCGGGCGCCAACCGCCGGGCGGGCAACCCCGGCCCCGAGGGTTCCATCGCCAAGCTGGCCTTCGCCGAGGTGAACCAGCGGATCTACGAGTTGTGCGTCGACCTGCTGGGCGCGTCGGCCCTGGCCGACTACGACTACCAGATGCGCCGCTCCGATGTGATCGGGCTGGTCGGAGGTCCCGGCACCAGCCGCAAGATGTTCATGCGCTCGCGTGCCAACTCGATCGAGGGCGGAACCTCTGAGATCCAGAGGAACATCCTGGGTGAGCGTGTGCTGGGCCTTCCCGGTGAACCCCGGGTCGACAAGGAGCTCCCCTGGTCACAGGTTCCGCGCTGAGCCCCGACCGCACAGCGATGAGCCCCCCAGGGCGAAGAGCCAGCAGGCCCGGTTGGGGCAGGGGCCCCGACCGCACAGCGATGAGCCCCCCAGGGCGAAGAGCCAGCAAGCCCGGTTGGGGCAGGGGCCCCGACCGCACAGCGATGAGCCCCCAAGGCGAAGAGCCAGCAAGCCCGGTTGGGGCAGGGGCCCCGACCGCACAGCGATGAGCCCCCCAGGGCGAAGAGCCAGCAAGCCCGGTTGGGGCAGGGGCCCCGACCGCACAGCGATGAGCCCCCCAGGGCGAAGAGCCAGCAAGCCCGGTTGGGGCAGGGGCCCCGACCGCACAGCGATGAGCCCCCCAGGGCGAAGAGCCAGCAGGCCCGGTTGGGGCAGGGGCCCCGACCGCACAGCGATGAGCCCCCCAGGGCGAAGAGCCAGCAGGCCCGGTTGGGGCAGGGGCCCCGACCGCACAGCGATGAGCCCCCCAGGGCGAAGAGCCGCAGGCCCGGTTGGGGCAGGGGCCCCGACCGCACAGCGATGAGCCCCCCAGGGCGAAGAGCCAGCAAGCACGGAATAGTCACCCGTCTGTTGACCTTGAACAGGTCATGGCCAAGCTCGCTGTAGGTGACCACGCACCCGACTTCGACCTGCCGGGGACCGACGGGCCTGTCCGCCTGGCCGACCATCGGGGCGCCTGGGTCGTCGTCTACTTCTATCCCGCCGACAACACCCCCGGTTGCACGGCCGAGGCCTGCACCTTCCGTGACTCCTACGAGGACTTCACAGACGCCGGGGCCGTGGTCATCGGCGTGAGCGGTGACTCCCTCGACTCGCACCGGACCTTCTCCGACAAGCATGGGCTGCCCTTCACCCTGGCCAGCGACACCGACGGCGCGCTACGCAAGGCCTACGGCGTCGGTCGCACCATGGGTGTGCTCCCCGGAAGGGTCACCTATGTGATCGATCCCGATGGTGTGGTCCGGGAGGTCTTCAACTCGCAGTTCAGGGCCAAGGAGCACCACACCCGGGCCCTAGCCGCCATCAGAGCGAACTGACCCGCGTCCTGGGCTCGCGGCCCCGTCCCGGCCGGCGTCGGACAGCTCATCGGTCACGGTGTCCGGTGCCAGTTGGCCACCGGAGCGGTATGCGGCTCGGGCCAGCATGTGCACCCCCACCGGCGTGGTGAGCAGCAACAACAGCCCGGCCAAGGCCAACTCGCCCGCAGTGCGCCCCGGAAGCTCGGTCGTCAGCGCGCCTGCCGCCACCAGGAGGAACCCGAGCGAAGTGGCCTTGCCCGCGGCGTGCAACCGGGCGAAGACGCTGTCGAAGCGGTGCAACCCCACCGCCGAGACGGCCACGAGGACGCTCCCGGTGAGGATCAACACCTCGCCGAAGGTGGTCACGATGCGCCTCTGTGCTCGATGTAGCGGGCCACGGTGACGGTGGCCACGAAGGCCAACAGCGCCACCACCACCACGATGGGAACGAACACGGTCGTACCCCGCACGACGGCGCCCACCACGATCCCGGTGGCAACGGTGGTGACGAAGAAGTCGAGTCCCAGCACCCGATCGGCCAGCGAACCGGGCCGAAGCACCCGAGCCAGTGCCAGCACGCCGGCCAGGCCGAGGGCTGCCAGTGATGCGCCCAGCATGGTGCTCACCGGTGGGCCTCCTCGTCGAGGCGGGCGGCTGCTTCAAGAGCGGACCGGGGTCCGAACGCCCGCAACGCCAGAGCCTCCAGATGCCTCAACTCGGCCCGAACCTGTTCGATGTCGATCAGGTGCAGGACGTGCACGTAGAGGACGCAGGGGTCTTCCTCGACCTCGACCACGACGGTTCCCGGAGTAAGCCCTATGGCGTTGGTGACGACCGTCAACACGACCGGGGTGGCCGAGGGCAGGGGGACGGCGATGATGCCCTCCACGATCCGATTGCTCGGGGTGACCACCTCCCAGGCCACGAGGGCCGTGGCCTTGACCAGGCTCCAGGCCAGGTGGACCCCCAGGTGGAGAACCGCCCAGGGCCGGAACGCGCCCGCGGGCACTCGACCCGGGCCGACAGCAACCATGACCACGCTGGCCACCAGTGCCCCGGCGAGCCCGGTGCCGAGCGACCACTCACCCCACAAGAGCGACCAGGTGAGTGTTACCGCGCACCAGGTGAGGGCGTAGGGGCTGAGACGGCGGATCACGAGCCGACCGCCTCCACGTAGACGCCGGGATCCAGCACCTGGTCGGCGGCCAGCAGACTCCAGTCGTAGAGCACGCCGGCACCCAGGGCGACGGCGAGGGTCCCGGCGACGGCGACGACGGTGGCACCGGTGGTGATCCGCACCGTTGCAGGACCGGGGACAGGCCGCGCCGCTGACGGCAGGGGATGTTTGGCCTCACCCCAGAACACCCCACTCCAGATCTTGGTCATCGAGAACAGGGTGAGGACACTTCCCACCAGACTCACCGCCACGATGAGGTAGGCCCTCGTGTCCATCCCGGCCTCGACGAGGGCCAGCTTGGCCACGAAGCCCGAGAAGGGTGGCAGGCCGGCCAGGCTGAGCGCGGCCAGCCCGAAGAGCGCGGCCACGGCCGGGGTGGTACGCACCAGACCACCGACCCGATCGAGGATCCCGGTGCCTTCCTTCTGCTCGATCAGGCCTCCGACCAGGAACAGGGATGTCTTAACCGGGATCTGGTGGACGATGAAGAGGATGGCGCCCGCCAGTCCGGCCACGCTGAACAACCCCAGGCCCATGACCATGTACCCGATCTGACTCACGATGTGGAAGCTGAGGATCCGCTTGACGTCGCTCTGGGCGATGGCCCCCAACACACCCGCCACCATGGTGAGGCCGGCAACCACCAGCAGGAACCCTCCCAACTCGTCCAGGTCGAGCAAGGTGGTGGTGCGGATCAGGGCGTACACGCCGATCTTGGTGAGCAGGCCTGCGAAGACGGCGGTCACCGATGTAGGGGCTGCCGGGTAGGCGTCGGGCAACCAGGAGAACAGGGGAAACAGCGCGGCCTTGATGCCGAAGGTCACTACCAGCAGCAGGCCGAGGGCCAGGCGGACTCGTGGTCGAGGGCCGGGAACCGCTCTGCGAGCTCGGCCAGGTTGACGGTGCCGCAGGCTGCGTAGACGAAGGCCACCGCGGCGATGAACAGGGTCGAGGCCAGCAGGTTGATGACCACATAGGTCATTCCGTTCGCGGACCTGATCGGCACGACCCGCCGAGGGTGAGCAGCACGTAGCTGGCGATCAGCAGCATCTCGAAGGCCACGAACAGGGTGAACAGGTCGCCGGTGCAGAAAGCGAGGCGCCACACCGGCGGTGAGCACCAGGTAGGTGGGGTGGACCACGGCGCTGTCGCGTTTCGACGCCTCCCTGGCCCATGCTGTAGACGAGAACGACGAGAACGGTGGCCAGCGCCACGGTGAGCAGAAGGGCGGCCAGGAGGTCGACGACCAGGGTGATGCCCACCTCCGGAGACCAGCCACCGATCCTCGCCACCACGATGTCACCGTCGCGGGTCTCGGCCAGGAGGAACCCGGCGGCTGCCAGCGCCGAGGTCACGGCGGTCACCGCCAGGACCCGCTGGACGGAACGCCACTGCCCGACCAACACGCAAAGGGCGGCACCCAGGACCGGGATCACGACGGGGAGCCCGACCAGGATCCTCACTGATCCTCCCCGAACTCGCGCTCGTCGGGCTCCATCTCGAAGTGCTCGCCGAGGGCCTCGACACCGGTGAGGGCGGCCACGCGGCGGTCCTCGGCGTCGTCTTGAACCTCGTCGTCACCGGTGATCTCCCAGCTGCGGTTGGCCAGGGCGAGGAGGAACACGGTCACTGCGAAGGTGATGACGATGGCGGTGAGAGCCAGGGCCTGGACCAGGGGATCGCTGAAGTGCCCCGATTCGCCACCATCGCTGAAGGCGGGTTCGCCGGTCCGACCCCCGGCTACCAGCAGCGCCAGAACCGAACCGTGACCCAGGAGAGCCAGGCCGAGGAGAATGCGGGTGAGGCGTCGTTGCAGCAACAGGTAGGTGCCCGCCGAGAACAGCGCGGCGGCGGCAACGGCCAGGACCAGGATCATCGGACGACCCCGGGATCCGGCTCGGCCGAGCGGGGGCGGCCCAGACCCTGGAGGATCGCCGCGACCGAGCCCACCACGACGGCGTACACGCCCACGTCGAAGGGCAGGGCGCCGGTGGCCTTCACCGTCCCGAAGAGAGGCACCTGCCAGGTGGCGACGCGCTGATCGAGCAGCTGGCCCCCTCCGTACCACCCGGAGATGGCCACCACCGCAGCGAGGGCGAGCCCCCGCCCACGAGCAGGTGGACGCGCTCCCAACGGAAGGGAGGCTGCCCGGGACGGGCCACGGTGCGCAGCACCAGGCCCGCCCCCGCCACCAGCCCTCCGATGAACCCGCCGCCGGGGGCGTTGTGGCCCGAGAGCAACAGGAACAGGGAGAAGGCCAGGACCAATGGCACGGTGGCCCGCACCGCGGTGTCGAGCACGACCGAGCTGCGCTCGCCGAGCCGCGACGGGGGCGGGCTCGGGGTGGCGTCGGGGTGGGTGGCGTCGGGGTGGGTGGCGTCGGGCGGGCCGGCGTCGGGCGGGACGGCGGTCTTGCGGCGGGTCGTGAGCGGGGGGGCCAGCACCGTCAGGGACAGCATGCCGAGTACCGCCGTGGCCACCACCGCAAGCTCACCCAGGGTGTCCAGGGCCCGGATGTCGGTGAGGATCACGTTGACCACGTTCTTGCCACCACCCTGTGGCGCGGCCACGGCCACCAGTTCGTCGGTGGTGCGTCGGGGCCCGGGCCTCCGGTGGCGAGCAGGAAGGCGAACACGACCAGACCCACGGCTGCGGAGGTGACGACGCGGAGCACCTGGCGGCCCCTCCAGGGCACGGAGCGGAACTCCTCTGGCAGCTTGCGGAGGACGAGCACGAACGCCACGACGACCACGGTCTCGACCAGGAACTGGGTGAGCGCCAGGTCCGGGGCGTCGTAGGCGACGAACAGGACAGCCATGGCGTACCCGACGGCACCGAGCGCCAGGGTGGCTGCGAAGCGGCTCTGGATGAGGACCACCCCGGCCGCTCCGGCCATCACCGCGACTGCGCCCAGAGCCTGGAGCGGGACTCGGCCCAGACCCAACGCTCGGGCATGTGCAACGGGGATCAGGATCACTCCAGTCACCGTCGCCATGGCCAGGAGGATCGTGGCCAGGTAGACGGGGAGGCTGCCCGACTGCACGGTTCCTGCCACTGCGTTGGCCGTCCGCAACAACGCGGCCAGCACCGACCGGAAGGACTCGCCGGCGGAGGGTCCGGCGCGGAGCCGGCTCTGGATGCGGGCCACCGGACCGGCGGCGGCCACCAGCAGCACTCCCGCGGCCAGGGCCGACGCCGACAGGGCGAGCGCGGTGTTGAACCCCGCGAAGGCGTGCAGATGGTACGACCCGGCGGCGGGTTCGAGGGTGCGGGCCGCGGCACGCCACGAGCGGGTCGACCAGGCCGGGCAGCGCCCCGAGCACCAGACCGGCAGCGGCCAGGAGCGCCGCGGGGGCGACAGTTGTAGGGGCGGCTGGGTGCAGGTCGGCCGGGTCGATCGGCGGCTCGGCCGGATCGGGGGATCCGGCCGGGCCTGAGGTGAACGCCCCTGCCAGAACCTGCCAGACAGCGGCCGCGGTGAGGGCCGAGAACGCCAGCAGAGCCACGAGCACGACGGTCGGCTTCCGATGCGATCCGCGCCGAGGAGTCCTTCCAGGGCGGCTTCCTTGGTGACGAAGCCCAGCGTGGCCGGCACCGCCGCCATCGACAGTCCGGCGAGGGCGGCGGTGAGGGCGGTGGCGGGGAAGAGCGCGACCGACACCGGTCAGGCGGTGGACGTCACGGGTGTGCGGCTGCGTGGTCGACGATCCCGACGACCATGAACAGGCACGCCTTGTAGACCGCGTGGGCCACGAGCACCCCCACGGCCGCGAAGGTGGTCTTCGTCCCACCCAACCCGAACAGGGCGATCATCAACCCCAGGGCGGCAATCGTCCCGTAGGCCATGATCAGCTTCAGGTCGTCACGGCGCAGCGACTGGTAGGCACCCCACACCATCGTGACGCCACCCAGACCCACGGTGAGGGGACGCCAGGGGCCCACGTCGGCGAAGGCAGGCGAGAGCACCGCCACCAGGTACACACCGGCCTTGACCATCGTGGCCGAATGCAGGTAAGCGCTGACCGGTGTGGGCGCGGCCATGGCACCGGGAAGCCAGCCGTGGAAAGGCACGAGCGCCGACTTGGTGGCGGCACCCACCAGGACGAGCACCACCCCGGCGGTGACCGCACCCCCCGAGGGCGGATCGGCAACGATCGCCGACAGCGACGTGGTACCCGCCTCGGTGGCGATGAGCACGACACCGGCCAGGAGGGCCAGACCACCGGACCCCGTGATGAGCAGGGCCTGCAGCGCGGAGTTCCGGGCCGTTTCGCTGCGGTCGTCGAAGCCGATGAGCAGGTAGGAGCAGACCGAGGTCATCTCCCAGAACACGAATAGGCCCAGCAGGTTGTCGGACCACACGATCCCGCACATGGCTCCGGCGAATACCACCAACGTCGCTGCGAAGCGTCCCAGCCCCGGTTGGTCGTCGCCGAAGTAGCCAGAGGCGTACACCATGACCAGCGCCCCCACCCCACCGATCAGCCAGGTCATCAAGAGGCCCATGGCGGTGAGCCTCAGGTCGAGGTCCAGCCCTAGGCCGGGAACCCACGTGAGGTCTGCGGTGGGGGTCGAGCCGTCGATCACCCCGCCGGTCTGGGTGGCGGCCCAGACCGTGGTGGTCAACGGCGCCGCCAGGGCCAGCCAGAACACCCGCCGGCCCAAGCGGGGTCCGGCCGACACGACCAGAAGGGCAATGGAGGCGTGGAGGGCGAGGAGTGCGGGCACGGGTGGGGGAGCTGTTCGCGGCTCGGGGCAGGCTACCGGAGAGCGCCTCGGTCACCGCCCGGCCCGGCATCCGCCCACATGGCTCCATCGCCGTTCCCGGTGGCGCTCAACACGGGTCGACAGGTCCGCTCCGGCTGGTCGTGCCGTCGATCTCGAGGTGGTACTCACAACCCACCTCCACCTCGACCAGCCAGCCCCCGGAGACCTCGCGCAACTCCACAGCCCCGATACCCGTTCCTCCGATTCCGGGTTCGCCGGCTCCGGGTTCGCCGGCTCCGCCTGCGGGCACCCACACCACCAGGGGAGCACCGCCGGTCGCATCCTCGGCGCGGCCGGTGAGGGTGAGGGTACGGGCGTCGGGATCGCTGGACAGCTCGGTCAGGTACCCCGGCGCAGCACACGGGTAGGCCCGGGACAGCACGGTGGCGAAGGCTCCGGTGACCCCGGCGTCCTCCCCCGAGGGGCACCGCATCGTGTTCAGGTGGATCTGGTCGCCCGGGTCGCCTCCGGGGTGGCCGACGGAGTGGGGATCCCCGCATGCCTGGCGCCACTGCCACCAGGCGCCCCCCACCCGGGCCGCATCCTCGGCAGCGGCGTACCGGCGCAGCCGGGCCAAGGTCTCCTCCCCGGTGTCCCACCACCCGTACTCACCGACCCAGAAGGGCACGCCGAGAGCGTCAGCTCCCCGCTGGTCCAGGTCGAAACCCTCTTCGATGGTGAACAACCCCTGCGAGATGGCTTCCCAGTAGTTGTGAGGAGCGAAGACGACGTCGGGATCTTCGGTGAAGCCAGGAGCAGGCGACGAGCTCGGCAAGGGCCACAGCACGATCGGCTCCACGAAGAGCAGGTGGGCGAACCCGTCGGGGTTGGCCGCCTCACCGGCCCGGATGGCGGCGATCGTGTCGTCGAGGAACGCCGTGTACTTGGGTTGCTGGACGGCCAGGTCCTCCACGCCGTTGGGTTCGTTGAACAGGTCGTATCCCGCGACGACGGGCCGGTCGGCCACCTCGGTGGCGAGGCGTCCCCAGGTCTGGGCCAGCGCCGTGCGGATGCCATCGCGGTCGTCGTAGAAGGACTGGAAGGCGGTGCGCACCGCAAGGGCCGACTCGCGACTGCCCGGGTTGCGGCAGGTCTCGGCCCCGTCGGAGAGGGTGGCCCACGCCGGAGCACCGTCCCAGCCGATGGCCGGTTCCAGCCCCTCGGGGCACGTGTATCCGTCCGGAGTGGCCAAGGTGGCGCTCCAGGCGTCCTGATGCATGTCGAGGATCACCGCTATCCCCCGCGCCTCGGCCTCGTCGAGGGCCGCGTGGATGTCGGCCACGTAGCCAGGATCGAGGACGCCCGGCTCGGGTTCGAGCCGCGACCACGAAACGATGAGTCGTACCGCCGAGAAGCCGAGGGAGGCCATCTCGTCCCAGTCGTCGCCGCTGAGGGGGATGGTCGGGGCCAGTTCGGGGTCGGCCTGGTGGTACTCGCCGAGGCTGTTGAGGTTCACGCCCCGCAGCAGCACCTGGCGTCCCTGGTCGTCGACTATGCGAGGAGGTCCCTGGCGGGCCACCTGGAGGTGGGCGGGGAGGTCGTCGGCGGCAGGCGTCGGTCCGGTGGACGGTCCGGTCGTGCCGGTGGTCGGGGCGGCCGTGCTGGCGGGACCTGTACCGGCGGGACCTGTGCTGGCCGGACCTGTGCCGGTCTGCTGCGATGAGCAGGAGCTGACGAGCAGCACCCCGACCGCCACCGCTGCCACCAGGACCCGGAGTGGGATAGCGACTCGCATCCACCGACGGTACCGGACCAGCAGTCCCCCCCTTGGGGGGTCAGTGGCGCCGAGCCCGGCTGGGGGCGACCCGGGGAGGCTCGTGAGGTTGCTTGGGGTACACGGGAGGCCAGGGAGCGTCCATTAGCCCCGCATCGAGGTCGCGGCGGAACCAACCCAACAGCGTCTCGATCGACTGGGGATTCTCCTCGCGTCGGGCCCAGGGATCCCGCGACTCCTCGACGAGCCCGGGGACGGAACCCAGGGTCAGGCGTCCGGGATCGATCTGGTCCAAATCCTCCCAGGCGAAGGGTGTCGAAACCGGTGCCCCCGGGCGGGCTCGCACCGACCACGCACCGAACACCGTCTTGTGGGGGGCGTTCTGGTTGTAGTCCACGAACACCCGCCGGCCCCGTTCCTCCTTCCACCACGCCGCTGTGCACAGGTCGGGATGGCGGCGTTCCAGCTCTCTGGCCAGGGCCACCGCCGCCGCCCTCACCTCGGTGGCATCCCAACGCGGCTCGAGGGTCACGTACACGTGGATCCCCCGCGACCCGGTGGTCTTGGGCCAGCCCACCAGACCCAACTCGGCGAGCAGATCGTGCACAGCTCGCGCCGCCGCCCTGACCATGGTGAAGTCGACACCGGGCTGGGGGTCCAGGTCGATGCGCAACTCGTCGACGTGGTCAGGCGCCGCGGCGCGGTAAGGCCACACGTGGAAGCCCAGGCAGCCGAGGTTGACGGCCCACACCACGTGGGCCAGGTCGGCGATCACCAGGGCCCGGCTGCGCGTGCCGTTGGGCGTGGACACGGTGGTGGTCACCAACCAGTCGGGGGCGCTCGCAGGTATGCGCTTCTGGAAGAACGATGTGCCCCCCACACCGTCGGGGTGACGTTCGAGCAGCACCGGCCGCCCGCCCATCGCGGCCAGCACCGGTTCGGCCATGCGCTGGTAGTAGCTGACCACGTCGGCCTTGGTCTCACCGCCGGGGAAGAGCGCCTTGGAAGGATGGGTGACGCTCAACCGGTGGCCGTCCACACTCAGGGCAAGCGGCTCTTCCGGATCGGTTCCGGGTTCGGAGGGGCGGGTCACCTGGTTCACGGTACCGGCGCTCGGTTGCCCCTGGCCCCGAGAAGCCCGACGGATCTATTGTTCGGCGCCTCAGGCGGCCTCGAGCAGGGAGTTCGACATGACACGACGCTGCGGTTCGGTTGGATCGGTTCGTGTGGTGGCAGTTGCGCTGGTTACGGCACTGCTGGCCTCCACAGCCGCTGTCGTGGCGCCGGCCACCCCGGCGGGGGCCGACCTCGGCCAGTTCATGTGGCTGAGTGACAGCGGTTCCGGCGAGGGGACCTACGGGCCCAACTCGGTGATCCAGATCTACCTGGGGACCATCGCCTACCAGTGCGACACCTTCTATCCGGTCGCCGACGTCTATGTCGTGAGCGGTGCCCCGGGAGCCGGTGGAGCGCTCAGCGATGTGTCGGGCGGCGTGAACGTCGTGTTCGGCACCTGGGGAGGCGGGATCATCGACGAGACGATCGCGGTGACAGCACCCGCGGGAAGCTCGGCCCCGGCGACTACGGCATGGTCTTCGACGAGTGCCAGGACGGCACGTTCGACGCCGAGGTCGACGCGACGTTCGCGACGCCATCCCGTCGTGTTCCCGCCCGGCGAGCTGCCCCCCGATCGACCCTCGGTCATCGCCTTCAAGGGCACCGCCGGCCAGCAGGCCGCCAGCCTGGCGCACCATGATGAACACCTACAAGGCCTCTACCTGAGCTGTCCGAGGCCTACGGACAGCATCACCTGCGTCGCAGGCGGTCTGATCAGCTGTGCGATCTCGCAGGGCACTCGACAAGCTGAAGGGAGCCCTAATCGACGGGATCGACACCGACCTTCGGCCTGGTCGACCCCAAGGTGGCGGCCGTCGACGTCGCCGAGGACTACACGCGTCGCTTCGAGGGTCTCGCGGCCGATCCGCCCGACCCGGCCTTCGAGCAGCTCACCGTTCCTGTCCTGGGATCCGACCTCATCGATTCCCGAGGGCGGTGACCCGGTCGAGGACAGCCTGGGTCGACGTCGGCAACGTCGTCGCGGTCGACGAGGCGCTCACCGAGGCGCTCCTGCACGCCGTCGAGCGCTACCAGGGCGCCGACGCCGCCGACGATCCCCAGTGGGCCCTGTCCCAGGCCCGGGCAGCCCGCGAGTACGCCACTTTGTCGACCGAGCGCATGCCGCTCGGACCACCGCCCTCCAAGGCCTTCGCCGCAGCCGTCGCGGCCGATCCGCACCGACATCGACGCGACCGCCGACGCGTTCGGGCACCCTCGTCGATCGCATCGTGCGCGGTCGGCTTCACCCCCGAAGAGGAGGCGGCCTACCTGCGCTCCGTCGGACTGTCCGACACCGAGATCGACGACCTCCGCGGCCACCTACGCCGACACTACCCGACGTCCGAGAACCCGCGGGCCGATCTGCTCGAGGCCATCGACGACCAGCTGGCGCCGAGGCGTCCACCACTGCCGGGTTCGACACCCTCGCCGCAGATCTCGACGGCATCATCGCCACGCTCCTGGCGAACCCCGCCGTCCCCGGCGGCTCCCGACCGCCGACGCCGGCGGCCCATACTCGGCCGCTGCCGGCGCAACCGTCGATCCTCGACGGCAGCGGGTCCACCCCCGACGGCCTGACCGCCTACGAGTGGGACTCTCGACCTCGACGGCGCGTTCGATGACGCCACCGGCACCACCCCCACCGTCACCGCTCCCGAGGCAGGGGCACACGCATCGTGGGCTGTTCGGTGCGCGACGCCGACGGCAACGAGGACACCGGCTACGCGAGATCGACGTCGACCGACACCAACGCCGCGCCGGTCATCACGCCGACGCCGGCCAACCCGCCCGAGACCCTCGACGTCGCGGTGGGTGCCACCAAGACCTTCTCGGTCGCGGTCACCGACAGCGACCCCACCACCGTGCAGTGGTACATCGACGGCGTCGAGGCCGGCACCGGACCTCACCCAGGAGTTCGGCCCGTTCGCCGCCGATGACATCGGCGGCCACACGGTGCGGGCCTCGGTCTCCGACGGCAAGACGTCACCAGATCCGTCGACTGGGTGCCGACCGTGCTGGCCCCGGACACCGACACCGACGGTTGGCATGCCAACGTCGACTGCGACGACACCGACGCCGCCATCAACCCGGCCGCGCTTCGAGGAGCAGGGCAACGGCATCGACGACGACTGCGATCCCGCCACCTCCGACGCCATCGTCAACGACGCCCCGGTCGCCCGCAACGCGGCCGTGGGCGCACTCGAGGACACGCCGGTCGAGATCACCCTGCCGGCCGTCGATCCCGAGAACGACGCGATGACCTACGAGATCGTGACGCCCTCCCGCCACGGGCTCCCTCGGTCCGGTCGTACGGCAACAAGGTCACCTTCACCCCCACCCCCGACCAGACGGGCACGTCACCTTCACCTTCCGGGCGAGTGACGCCGAGTTCGACTCCGACTCCGGCCACCGTCACCGTCTCGATCACGCCGGTGGCCGACCTGCCCGTGGCGGCAGATGTGGCCGATCGTGACCGACGAGGACGCGCCGGTCGAGGTCACCTTCAACGGCGTCGACCCCGACGCCGACCCGCTCACCTACGCCGTCGTGACACCGCCGGGCGCCGGTTCGCTCGGCGCGATCACCGGCAACAAGGTCACCTTCACCCCGCCCGCCGACGCCAGCGGAACGTTCGACCTTCACCTACCAGGTGACTGCCGGAGGCGACTACGTCCCCGCCGGCGACCGTCATCGTCGAGGTCCTGCCGGTCGACGACCCCGTCGTCGCCACCGGTCAGCTCACCGTCGACCCCCGAGGACACGCCGGCCACCCTCCCCCTTGCCGTCACCGATCCCGACGGCGGATGACCTGACCTTCACCGTGCTCGAGGACCCCGACTTCGGCGTCGTCGCCATCGATGCCGCGGGCACAGCGACCTACACCCCGTCGAACAACTTCACCGGGACCGACTCCTTCACCTGGCATCGCCTTCGACGGCACGTCGGCCTCGGCGCCGGCGACCGTCGACATCACCGTGACACCCGTTGACGATCCCCCGTCGGCCGACGACGTGGCGGCCACCATCCCCGAAGACACCCCCACCAAGGTCGGCCATGATCGGACACGACCCCGACAGCCTCCTCACCTACACCGTCGTCACCCCGCCGACCAACGGCACCCTCAGCACCGTGGCGGGGCGCCGGGTCGTCTACACACCCAACGCCGAGTACGCCGGGCCCGACAGCTTCACCTACAAGGTGAACGGCAGCGGGGTCGACTCCGCCGTCGCCACCGCCACCCTGACCGTCATCGCCCTCAACGACCCACCCGTCGCAATCGACGAGTCCGTGGCCACCGACAACGGCGCCACTGCTGTCATGGACGTGCTGGCCAACGACACCGACCTCGAAGGGGACTCCCTCTCCGTCGTGGCCCTGGGCATCCCGTCGGTCGGCAGCGCCTTCATGGGCGCCGGCGGTGAGGTCCACTACAACGCACCTGTCGGGTTCAGCGGTGTGGCCAGCGTGCCGTACACGATCGGCGACGACGGGGGCGCCATCGCCAGCGCCACCCTCACCGTGCTCGTCACCGACGGGCCCGTCGAGAGCGAGACCTGGACCAACGAGACCGACTTCGCCGTCGGCGACTCGTTCAACGTCGAGCAGGCCGGCCCCAACGACGTCACGATCAAGGACGAGGTCACCGCCGTTTGCCCGACTGTGGGTCGCAGTCTCCTCGAAGGGCACGATCGTCAAGTTCGACACCGACACCAACGCCATCATCGGCGAGTACCGGACATCACCGGCCGGTCAGCCCTAAGAACCCGTCACGCACCACCGTCGACCTGAACGGCAGCGTGTGGGCCACCAACCGCGACGGCAACAGCGTGGTGAAGATCGGCTTGGTCGAGAACGGCCAGTGCGAGGACCGCAACGACAACGGCGTCATCGACACCTCCACCGGCCTCGACGATGTCAAGGACTGGGACAACGCTGGCGGGGTCGACACCGAGGGCGGGGTCGCAGACCGCCGCTGACGAGTGCATCCTCCACTACGTGCAGCGTCTCGTCCTACGGGCACCCGCCACGTGTCGGTCAACGCCGACAACGACGTCTGGGTCAGCGGGACCGGCAGCCGGAGTCTTCGATCTGATCGACGGGAGACACCGGCGCGATCGTCCGCACCGAGGGCCCGGTCGGCTACGGCGGGTACGGCGGCCTCATCGATCCCAACGGGGTCATCTGGTCGGCTCGGCCCCATGCTGCGGTGGGACACCGCCGGGCCGCTGTCGGGACCCAACGGGGGCACCTGGACTGGATGGAGCGATGACTCCTACGGGCTGTGCATCGACCCGCTCGGCAACGTGTGGAACACCATGCTTTCGGCTGGGACGCCATCAAGAAGTACGCCCCCGACGGCACGCTCTTCGGCAGCATTCAGCCACGGCACCTACTACGCCCAGGGCTGCGCCGCGGACCGAGAACGGCGACATCTGGGTGGCCAGCTCGTCCTGTACGACCACTACGTCGTCGGCACCTCAAGAACGACGGGACCTTCGTCGGCAACGTCGAACTGGTCGCAGGGACGGGCCCGACCGGCGTCGCGGTCGATGCCGCCGGCTTCGTGTGGGTCACCAACTACTACGCGGCACGGTGTCGCAAGATCGATCCCGACGCCGGCCCGGTCGGCGCTGACGGTGAGACCCCGACGGGTGCGGTCGTCTTCACCTCCGCCCTACCTGGGCGGCCTTCTCTACAACTACAGCGACATGACCGGCTCGACGCTGACCGGGATCGCCCCAGAGCGGAACATGGACGGCGACCTTCGACAGCGGCGAGGCCGCCAACACCTGGGCAGCGGTCGCCTGGGAAGAGATCACGCCGTGTGACTCCAAGATCCCGTGCCCGGACCGCCACCAGCGAGGACGGGATCACGCTTCACCGGCCTGTACGTACCGGTCGAGAACGGCGAGCTCCCGAGCGTCGACCCCGGGCCGCTACCTGAAGGTGGAGAGCACCCTGATCCGGTGCTCGACCGGTGAGAACGCGCGTGCTCCGCGACCTCACCGCGTGGACCACCGTGCCCCGGCCGCCGGCAGCGACCGAACAACCCGATGACCACCCCGAGGACACCCCGGTCGTCGTGACCCTGGAGGCCGACACCGTACCCAGCCGGGGGCGACCTCACCTACGACGTCATGAAAGCCCCGAGCTACGGCACCATCGGCCCCGTCGGCTCCGGACGGCACCGTCACCTACACACCCGGGGCGAACTACATCGGCTACGACACCGTCGGCTTCCGGGTCGATGACGGCACTGAACTCGGCGGTCCGCCTACGCGGTCATCGAAGTGACCCCCGTCAACGACCCACCGGTGGCCACCGACCAGAGCGTGGACGTTCCCTACCAGACACCCGCCGATGATGGTCCTCGACGGCCACCGACGTCGACGGTGATCACCTGGCGGTTCGCGGTCGTCACCGCCACCTTCCCACGGGACCGTGACGGGATGGCCGGACGGGACCGTCACCTACACACCCGACGACGGCTACATCGGCCCGGACAGCTTCACCTGGCAGGCCGACGACGTTGACGGTGGAGGCGGGGCGTCGCCCCGCGCGTGCGGGCGCTGTCCAACGTGGCGACCGTGTCCATCGAGGTGGGGCCGACCGTGCCGGGGCCACCCCTGGACGTGAGCGCCATCGGTGGCGACGAGAACGCACGCGTGGCCTGGGAACCGCCGACTTCCGACGGTGGTTCGGCGATCCTCGACTACGAGGTGCGGGTGATAGAGACGGGGGCCACATCGGTGGCCTCGCTGACCGACCCCCTGGTGAAGATCGTGTTCGGTCTGTTGAACAACACCGACTACACCTTCGAGGTTCGGGCCCGCAACGCCATCGGCTTCGGTCCCTGGTCGGAGCCCTCGAACCTGGCCCGCACACGGACCTCGTGTGACATCGATGCCTTCACCGACGTCGACAAGGACCACCCGTTCTGCCCGGAGATCAAGTGGATGGCCGACAACGGCATCGCCTTCGGCTACAGCGACGGCACCTACCGGCCCACGCGGGAGGTGACCCGCCAGGCCATGGCCGCGTTCATCTACCGCCTCGACGGAGCCGTGAACGGCATCGACCCCACCTGCACGATCAGGCCCTTCCCCGACGTACCCGTCGACGACACCTTCTGCGGTGAGATCGCATGGATGAAGGCCGAGGGCATCGCCACGGGCTACGCCGACGGCACCTTCCGACCCGATCAGGCCATCAGCCGCCAGGCCATGTCCGCCTTCCTCTACCGCTTCACCGGATCACCCCGAGGCGACGACCCGGCATGCACGGTCGACGAGTTCCCAGACGTCCCCGCCGATCATCCGTTCTGCGGAGAGATCGACTGGTTGGTCGACATGGGCCTCGCCGCCGGCTTCGACGACGGCACGTTCCGGCCTGCCCGCAGCATCACCCGCCAGGCCATGGCCGCGTTCATCTTCCGGTACAACATCCTGACCGGCATCATCACCTGACGACACTCCACTCGCGCGACGGGCCCACCCCCCATGGAGGTGGGCCCGTCGCAGGGTGCGGGCCGATCTTCAGCACGGCGTCAACCGATCTTCAGCACGGCGTCAACCGATCTTCATCGTGCCGTCCATCTCGATTGACGCCTCGCCGGGATCGGCGGGCAGGCCCACGAGCAGGTTGGACAACTTGGCGATCAGCCACGGGCAGCGGCTAGAGGGCTGGATGGCCGGAACCGCGAAGTCGTTGGCCACGACCCGACCCGTGTAGCCCTCGGCCAGACTGCCGGTGAAGGTCGTGCCGGTGAGTGCTCCGGAGGCTCCGGTGGTGAGGCTCGGGGTGATGGGCCCGATTCCGCACTCGAAACCCAGGAGCCGCGTGCTGGCGGTGATGCTGGCCGGAAGGGTGACGTCGGCACTGACGAAGCCCCTGGCGATCTTGACCGGTCCGACGATGGGCTCGTTGACGGTCACGGTTGCCGGGAGCCGCAGGAACGACAGCTTGACGCTCACCTGCCCGAAGGCGATGTTGTCGGGCTGCACGGTGGACACGAATCCCTGCCCGGGAACCAGAGCCACCGAGCCACAGGCCTCTGCGGACAGGCCGGTGGCGGTGGCGCTTGCCAGTTGCATCGTCCCGTTGGAGAACGAGGCCGTGAACGTGGTGAAGGCTCCCTCGGGCTTCTCACACGAGGTGGGGTCAGCTTCGGCGGGACCGGGCCCGACGAAGGCGATCGAGGTGATCACGGCACAGAAGGCCAGGACCAGGGGCAGGCGCCGGCGCCGGGGCGCGCGACATCGAAGTGGAATGGACATTGAGGAAGGACCCTCCCAGGTTGTGCGCGGTGGCCCCCTCGCCACGAGGTGCCGGCCGCTGTTGACGGACTCCCATCCCGCCTTGCTGGGCCGTGACTCAGGTCACCGCCCGATATTGACACGGAGGCTGGCTTTGTCAACCAGGAATATGGGTCTTCCGGCCCATATTGCACGCAGATCCCACTCTGCGTGTCTAGGTCGCCGCACCGAGGCGGATCTGGCGGAGGAGCTCGGCTCCGTCGCCCGTCGGGAACCCCAGGTGGAAGCCCTGGGCCCTGTCGCAGCCCAAGGCAACCAGGGCCTCGCGCTGGCTCTCGGTCTCGACCCCTTCGGCCGTGGCCTCGAGCCCCAGGGCGTGGGCGAGGTGGACCACCGCTGAAACGATTGCGCTGTCGTTCGGATCGGTGTCCACGCCTTCCACGAAGCTCCGGTTGACCTTGAGACCGTCCACGGGCAGGTACTTGAGGTGGCTGAGCGACGAGTCCCCGCTGCCGAAGTCGTCGACAGACAGGTGAACCCCTGCCTTGCAGAGGCGGTCCAGCATCAGGCGGGCATGAACGGGATCGTCCATTAGCGCCCGTTCTGTGATCTCCAACTCCACGTGGGTGGGATCGACTCCGCTCGATTCGATGATGTCGACGAGCTGGTCCACCAACCTCGGGTGGGCCAGTTGCCGACCCGACAGGTTCACGGCAAGGTTCAGGTCAGCCGATGGGACCTCGGACTCCCACGCCCGGAGCTGCCCACAGGCCTGAGTCAGGACCCACGCCCCGAGGGCCACGATGAGCCCACAGTCCTCGGCAACCCCCAGGAAGCTCCCGGGCAGCAGCAGGCCGCTCTGGGGATGCTGCCAACGCAGCAGCGCTTCGACGGCATGGACCGACCCGTCACGCAGATCGACGATGGGTTGGTAGTGCAGCGCGAACTCTCCGGCGTCGAGGGCTCGGCGCAGTGCCTGCTCGAGGGTCAGGCGGTCCACCGCCGCCTCCCACAGGTCGGGGGCGAAGACCTGGTAGCGACCCCGTCCCGCAGCCTTGGCTTCGTACATGGCGGCGTCGGCATCTCGGATGAGCGCTTCGGGATCGCCTCTTCCCCCGGGGGCCAGGGCGATGCCCACCGACACCCCTACGTGTACCTCCCCGCCTTCCAACAGCACTCCGCCACGGACCGCCAGGTCGACCCGTTGGGCGATGGCGATGGCATCATCGACATGTTCGAGGTCCTCGCAGAGAACGACGAACTCGTCTCCGCCGAAGCGACTGATGGTGTCACCCGGCCGCAGCTGGGCCTCCAAGCGGCGGGACAGCGCGGCCAGCACCTGGTCGCCGGCGGAGTGCCCCAGGCTGTCGTTGATCACCTTGAAGTGGTCGAGGTCGCAGAACAGCACGGCCACGTCACTGCCCCTGCGTCGGGCCCGGGCCAGAGCCACACCCATCCGGTCGAGCAGCAGCGTGCGGTTGGGGAGCCCGGTGAGAGGGTCGTGGGTGGCTTCGTGCTCGAGGCGTTGCTCCATGGCCTTGCGCTCGGAGATGTCACGGAACACCCCCGAGGTGTAGGTCACACCACCCCCAGGGTCCCGGTGCGCCACCACCTGGCCGAGGATCGGCACGAGGGCCCCGTCAGCCCGCAGCGCCTCCAGCTCTCCGGCCCAGGCTCCGGAGGCGTCGAGGGCCGGCGCCACCTCGTGTTCGACGCGTCGACGGCTGGTCTCTGTGAAGCGGACCCGCACGGCGGCATCGCTCACCGGGGCGGTGCCCTCGAGACCCAGGAAGTCGCGAGCTGCGCGGTTCAGGTAGGCGACAGTCCCGTTGGCGTCCACGATGCCCACCAGGTCACCGGTCAACTCGAAGACCTCCAGCAGGCGCAGGCGCTCCTGCTCGGCGGCCACCCGGTCGTCGGCCCCGCGGAGCGCCAGGGCGATGGCGGAGACCTCGGGGGTTTCCAGCAGATCGGTGCCCACCAGCTCGACGTGGTGCCAGGACCCGTCCTTGTGGCGCATCTTGATGGTGGTGGGCCGGGGAACCCCGACCCCGGAGGCGAACTCGCCCAGCTCCTTCAGCATCAGCTCGAGGTCGTCGGGATGGACCAGGTCCAGCCCGTTGGTGCCCACGACGTCCTCGGGAGTCCAGCCGAGAAGCCGCACCGAGTTCGGCGTGACCCAGCCGATGGTGGCTTCCCGGTCGACGAGGGCCACCACGTCGTAGCTGTTCTGCATGACGGTGCGGAACAGCGCCTCGCTGGAGCGCAGTTGGGACTCGGCCTCGACCCGCCGGGTGACGTCGTGGAGGCTGAAGAACGCTCCGTGCGTGGCCGGATCGTCGATCCAGCGGGTGAGGGTCTCCACCCAACGCCATCCACCGTCGGCGTGGCGAACTCGCACGACCAGGGGCAGCCCTTCGGTCACACCCGAGGTGATGCGATCCAACGACCTGGTGGCTACTGCCAGGTCGTCGGGATGCACCAGGGCCAGGGCGTGGCGCCCCACCAGGACTTCTCTTCGATGGCCGAGCAGGTCGCTTGTCGAAGGGCTGACCCAGCGGATGGTGCCACTGATGTCGACGATGACGTAGCCCGTGCTGGTGTTGCCGACGATGGTGCCCAGCAGTGCCTCGGCGTCGTCCAGAAGGGCAGGGAGAGGCGCGACGGCCTGGGTCCTCTCGCCTTCATCTCCCCCGGCCAGACGCTGTGGTGTCGTGCTCTCGGCCACCGTCACTCCCCACCACCCGGGCGCTACCAGATGGTGCGCCCTGCATGTTAGGCGGTGGTCGGCTCGGGCGCTGCTGGCCGCAGCGGGCACCCCGGTGTCAGAGGAGCGGCTCAGTTCCCGCCAGCGAAGGCTTCTGCCTGGGAGGCGGCCAGCAACTCCAGATCACCCATGGCCAGGTTGGCGTCCACCAGGTGCAGGCCCCACTCGGGTGTGAGATCGCCGCCGATGTCGTCGGTGCGGGGGTCGGCGGGGTCTGCCTGCACGGTGACCTCCAGGTACGAGAACCCGTCCCGCATCACACACTGTGCCGACAGCAGGCCCGGGTAGGTCACCCACGGGGTGGTGATGTCGGCGGCGCGGGGGTCGGTGGCGTCAGCGAAGGGCTGGGCGTCGTCCATGGACACGTAGGGCGACAGCTCGGCCGTCCCGCCGTCGAGCGCTGCCGGGTTCGTGCAGGCCGCCACCTGCCCCTCGGCTCCGTCGCGGGGACGGCCGAAGAAGCTGTTGGCCGGCGGGGTCGCGGTCGAGCGGAAGCTGGCGTAGGTGACCACACAACCCGTCTGGTCGGACTGGCGGCACAAGGGTGTGGAGGTGAACGTGCCGCCTACGTCTTCGCCCTCGGGGACAGCGATGCTCGCTCCCAGGAGGTAGGCGGCCACCAGCCGGTCGGCGAGCAGAGGCTCGCCTTCGATCTCTTCGGCCAGCAGGCGGGCCAGAAGGCCCGCCCCCTGCGAGTGGCCCACCAGGATCACCCCTCTCCCCTGGTTGTGGTTGGCCACGTAGTGCTTCCATGCGTCGAGAACGTCGCCATAGGCGAGGTCGCGGGTCGACGGGTCGGCTTCGGCACCGAGCAACGCCGTCAGGGTGCGTTGGCGGTAGACGGGGGCGTAGATCTCACAGGTCGAGCCGAGGCGGGCCGCCTGGTTGAGGATGGTGCGGATCTCGGCAGTCTCCGAGGGCTCGTAGTCGCTGTTGGCACCGGGGTCCATCGAGATGGTGGGGTACACGTAGAAGCAGTCGACCGACGGGTCGGCGGCGCGTTGGTGGGCTTCGACGGTGAGGGTGCCGTCAGCGGCGACCACAGTGGTGTCCAGGTCACGGAGGCAGACGTTCTCGTCGGCATCGTCTGGGTGGCACAACCAGGTGCGGCCCTGCGCGTACTGGTCACTCACGTAGCCCTCGTAGCCAGCCGGCACGTCTGCGGCGCTCGGGGCGGTGTCGGTGTTCCCGTCGGTGTCTCCAGTGTCGCCGTCGGTGTCAGCCGGGTCGGTTCCCTGCGTCGGTGAGCCGGTGCCCATTGACGTCGAGGGGTCAGCGGAGTCGGCGCGACCATCGTCATCACCACTCCCGCACGCGAGAACCGACAGAGCCATCACGAGGGTCAGGGCCACTGATCTCGAAGTCCGATGCATTCCCCGAGGCTAGTTGTGCTCAGCGGTACATGAGACGGTGGACACGGCGCTCAGCGGTACACGGCGCTCAGCGGTACACGGCGCTCAGGGGTACATGGCGGCCAGCGCGGCCATGGCCTGATCGATTACCTCTTCTTGGCTCAGATCCTCCAGGGCCCGGGCCACCGAGCCGGAGTTGGCCGCCACCAGCATCTCCCTACCCACCAGGGGCAGGTAGTTGATCCAGTCCACGAAGTAGCCCCGCCGTTCGGGGACATGGCCCACGAAGTGGGCCATGTCATCCCAGAAGACCTCGTTGAACACGAGGACCACCTTGTCCACGAGGCCGAAGCCGAGTCGGTCGATGGCTTCCAGGTGCCCCGCCGGCAGGGGCGGGTCGAAGGCGATCACATCTGCCTTGAGCACTCCCAGGGGCACCGTGACGATGACGGCATCGGCTTCGACGTCGTCGTCCGCGGTAGTGACGGTGACCCCACCTTCGTGGCGGGCCACCGCGCTGACGGGCGTGGAGAGGCGGATGTCCAGACCGGCGGTGAGAACCTCGAGCAGGCGGAGGTAGCCGCCGGGGAGCACGGCTTCGTCCCCTCCGTAGGCGTCCCCTTCCACGATGGCCCCGACCGCCAGTTCCTCGGCGTCGGCCGCGAACTCGTGCTCGAACAGGGCGGTCACCGCGAAGTCCACCAGGTCGGGGTCTTCGTCTCCCCATCCGAGCTCGACGGCCTCGGCCAGGGTGGTGGTCTCGTCGATCTTCCCCTCAGCCTCCAGCTCGCTCAGCACTTCTTCGATCTCGTCCTCATCGAAGGGCCCCTCCAGGTCTTCGTCGGGGATGATCTCGCCGTCACGGCCACGAACCACCGCGGCCTCGCCGTCGGTGACCGCAACCTCGGCCCCGGCCTCGTCGACTAGCAACATGATCGGGTTGCCGTCCATGCCCTCAATCCAGGAGGCGCCGAGGTCGACGGTCGCACCGCCGATCTCGGTGGACCACACGCGACCTCCGATCCGTTCGCGGGCCTCGACCACGACCACCTCGTAGCCCTCGTCGACCAGAGCCCGGGCCGCGGCCAGCCCCGACGCTCCCGCTCCCACCACGACCACGGTGGTGCCGGGCCGGTGGTGTTCGGACAACTCGGCGGCAGCCCGCCGACCCGACAGCAGGGCGCCGTGGACGGTGGCAGGGAAGTCAGTGGCAGTTGCCTCGCCGGCCAGCCACAGCTGCCCGTCGATTCCCGAACCCAGGGCGACGCGTTGGTCGGGCGAGGATCGGGGACCGAGGAACGAGTAGGAGCCCTGCGCCCAGGGGTCCTGGGCCCAGCGGGTGGCGGCCACGGCCACCGACGCCGGGAGCCCCGTGGCCGCGTGGCGGCCCCCGCCGGCACCGTCACCTGAGCGCCGGTCGCCAGCCTCGTCTCCGGCCTCGTCGTCCCAGCCACAGCCTGCCAGCACCACCAGACCGGTCGTGCCGACCACACCGGCCAGGAAGCGGCGGCGCCCAGAACCGACCTGCTGCCCGGCCTGCTGCCCGAACTCCTGCCGGGTCTGCTGTTGTCCGTCCCCGACCATGGCTCACCCCCGCAGTTGCGTAGGAGCAAACTAGCGGTCGGGGGGGCTCAGTGCAGGGGGATGACGTCTATAGGAACAGCGCTCTGCTGGGCCAGGCCGGTGACGGGGTCGTAGCGCACGTCGTCGGGGATGAGGTACTGCACGTTGGTGCCCCCGTTCTCGGGGCCGCCCCAACCGAAGGCACAGGCCACCACCCCGGGGGCCACGTCCTCGCTGGCCTCGACCTGCCCCTCGACACGCCCGTAGCCGCTGTCGAGGGCGACCATCGAGCCATCGGTGATCCCCAGGGTGACAAGGTCGGCAGGGTTCATGAGCACTGGGTTGTGGTCCCGGCGGCGGGCCAGGGACGGCAGGTTCTGACCCTGGGTGCAGTACGCCTCTTTCATGCGGTAGGTGATCATGCGGAAACCGTGCTCTTCACCTTCGGTGAACCCGCCTCCACCCAGTACCGGCTCGCCCCTCACCTCGGCCAACTCGGCCAGCACCTCGGGGTGGTCCAAGGCCATGGGGTTGGCGGGATGGCCGGTGAGGATGCCCACGATCCCGCCCACCAGCGGATCTACCTCACCGAAGCGGTGCCCGCCCTGATGGGGGCGGATCTCGGAGAAAGGGACGCGGCTGTCGGGGTTGAGGGCGGCGATGAGCTCGTCGGTGGTGGGTCTTACACCCGGGGTGAGCCCGGGCAGGTCCCACTCGAGGTCGAGGCGGTCGGCCAGCTCCCAGAACATCTCCCAGTCCTCCAGCACCCCCTCGGGTGGCTCCACGAGGGCCGGGGTGTACTGGCTGAAGGCGAAGGGGAACGTGCCGTCGCCCAGCCGGGGGATGTCCGGGCGCTCGAAGGGGTGGGCCATGGCGAACACGGCGTCGGCCCGCCGGGCGGTGGCGGTCATGAACAGGTCGTTGACAACCAGCAGCTCGAGGCTGTCGAGGGCCTTGCCGGTGGATTCGGCGTCGGCGAAGACCAGAGCCGGGTTACCGCCGTGCACGATGAGGGCGCGGACCTGGTCGTCGCCGGGGGTGAGGATCTCGTCGGTGAGGGTGGCGGTGGGCAGCTCCTCGAAGAAGCCCAGCCAGTTGAACGAGCCGGCGATGTCGCGGATGCGGGCCTTGGGCGGGTCGTACACCGGCATCGTGACCGGTTCGTCCAGCTCGGGGACGGGAGCGTTGACCGCACCGGCGTGGCGGGTCATGCCGCCCCGACGGTCATAGCGGCCGCACAGCACGTTGAAGGTCATCGCCAGTTGGGTGGACAGGTTCTGGTGGCGGGCCATGTGAAGGCCGGTGCCGGTGGTGACCCCACCGGTGGGGGCGGTGGCGAAGGTGCGGGCGGCCGCGGCGGTCTCGGCGGCGTCGACCCCGGTGCGTTCGGCCACGTAGTCGGGATCGAAGGGCGCCACCGCGGCGGCCAGCGCGTCGAGGCCCCGGGCGTGGGCGGCCAGGTAGTCGCGGTCCACGAGGTTCTCGGTGATGATGGTGCGGATCATGCCGGCCAGCAGCGTGGCGTCCTCACCGGGTCGCACCTGGAGGTGGTGGTCTGCCAGGCGGGCCACCTCGGAGCGGCGGGGGTCGATCACGATGAGGCGCATTCCCCGCCGCCGGGCTTCGTTGAGGCGCCGGCGGGGGTCGGGTTGGGGCATGGACACGAAGTGGGAGGTCAAGGGGTTGGTGCCCACGAACATGGCGACGTCGGCATGCTCGATGTCGAGCAGCATCAGTGGCATGGCCGCACCGAACAGGCGGGTGGCGGCCACGATCATCGAGGGTGAGTCGATGGTGAAGTTGGTGTACATGCGGCGCGATCCGAGAGCGTCGAGCCAGCGGCGCACGAACCAGGGGCCACCGGCGGCGCTGCGGTGCCCGCCACAGCCGGTGTAGACGGCCACCGAGTCGGGACCGTGCTCGGCCATGATGGCTGCGAGTCGGCGGGCCACCTCGTCGAGGGCCTCGGCGGTGCCGGCGGGGTGCAGGGCCCCGTCGTCGCCGCGCAGTTGGGCACCCAGGAGCCGGTCGGGATGGTAGAGCCGTTCCAGCTCGGCCCGGCCCTTCATGCACGTGTAGCCCCGCGAGGCTTCGTTGTCGGGGTCGCCGCGGAGGGCGACGGCCCGCCCGTCGACCACGTCGACCTCGACCCCGCAGAAGACGTGGCAGAAACGACAGAAGCTCTTGTGGGTGGTGAGCTGCTGGGTCGAGTTCTGTTGGGTCGGGTTCTCTCGTGTGGTGATCCCCTGGGTGGTGGTGTCGCTCATGCGGGTACTCCTCTGCGGGCCGGGTCGGCGGAACGCCCGTCGGTGGCCACACGCATGGTGCAGTCGAAGGCGGGCAGGTTGGGTTCGAAGTGAAGGGTCATGGGGTCGCCCGGGCCCAGGAAGGCCTCGCAGGCCAGCTTGCAGCCATAGAGGCAGGCGTCGGTCTGGGGTTCGGTGGCGCTCACGACGTTGTGCATGGCGCAGTCGGGTATGTGGCAGACCAGCACGCCGTCCTCGACACCGAGGACCTCTATTTCACCCACGATGGGCCACATGGCGGCCATGGACGCCTCGGTGATGCGCTTGGCCGGGCCGTCGGGCAGGGGGCGCAGGCCCCCACCGGTTCGGAGCGGGCGGTCGGGCGCGGGGTTGCGGGACCGGCTGCGGGCCAACAGCCGCTTGGACCAGCCCACCCAGGCCTCCATCCGGGCGTTCTGGGCGTCGATCACCAGGGCTTCGAAGTCAGGTGCGGCCAGGTGGTGGCGCAGCTCGCGGTAGGCCCAGTCCAGCTCGCGCACGAAGTTGCCGTAGGTGCGTTCCCATCGCTGGTAGGGGGTGGACCACCACCGGATCGGCCGGCGCTGTGCCACCACGTCGGCCCACTCGCGGCTGGCGACCTCGGGGTCGTCGGAGACCAGGCGCAGGATCGGCAGGAGGGTCTCGTCGACGATGCCGCCGAGGTGTCGCATCTCGCTGTGCATCATCAGCGCGCCCCACCAGGCTCGGAGGCCGAAGTGGGTGCGCAGCGTGGTGATCATGGGTGTCCCCCTGGGGTGGCCGTGGCCTGCACGGATAGCTTAATACCACTAACTCAAGAAGACCAGGGGACCGGCCTCGGGCCGGGTCGGCGGGGTCGGCGGGGTCGGCGGGGTCGGCCGGGTCGGTCGCCTCGGCGCTGACATGTCGGCGCGGGGCTCGGCACACAGCCGGAGGCAGCTGTCGGCGTGGAAGGCTCTGGGTGTGGTGCTCGGCTCCGATTCTCGACGGCGACCCCGTGTCGTCCTGGTCACGGGCGCGCCGGGAAGCGGTAAGACCACGCCTCGCGTCGAGGCTGCCCCGAGCCCTCCAACTTCCGTTCCTGGCACGCGACCAGGTGCGCCGCGGCCTCGTCTTCAGCGCAGGCGGATGGACCGCCGAGCCTGGCGTGGTTCCCTCGCCCGCTGCATCGGTCGAGGTGTTCCTGGCCATGCTCGAGGCGACGACATCGCTCGGCGTGAGTTGCATCGCCGAGTACGTGCTGCCCACCGATCGTCCGGGCGACCTCGACCGGATCACGACCACCGGTGACTGCGTGGTGATCGTCACCCACTGCGAACGCTCACTCGAGCGCTTCGAGAGCCTCCACCGCCGGGACCGGCTGATCAACCGCAGACCGGTGCTCGACGTGCTCGGCTACGCCACCGTCGACGACCACGCGATCGGGGCGATCGGCCGAGCACAGGTCCTGACCGAACGGATGAGAACGGACTTCGACCTTCCTACCCTGACGGTCAGCACCGACGACGGCCACGACCCACCCTTCGAGGCCGTGGTGGAAATCGTCATCGGCTCCACATGACCGGCTGGCGGTTCCCCTCTGCTGAGGCCAGCGATCCACGTCGTGAGCGACCAGACTGTCTCCATGGAGTTGCACACCAACGGCGCGCTGACCCTGCGCTTCGAAGGCTGGGAGCGCTGGTTGACACTGCGCAGCGTCGTGACCATCCCCCGCGACCGCATCACCTCGGTCACGTTCCACCCCGACTACCAGGACCCTGGGGGCGCCTGGCGCAGCGGGGGCACCGGGATGCCCGGCGTGCTCTACGCCGGGCGCTTCCGGCGCCACGGGCTACGTGAGGTCTGGTACCTGCGCAAGCCGCACGGCTGGTGGAAGGCGAGGGCGAGCGACGTTCTCGAGGTGGTCAGCGACGTGCCCGACGCCACGCGGTTGCTGCTGACCATGGACCCGGTCGAGGCGGATGCGATCATCGGTTGGTATCGCCACGGCGGGCGCGGCACAGCCTGAGAACAGGTCCGGCAGGGTCATGCTCCGCAAGATGTCTCGCTGTGTCGGACCGAAGGGCCGGACCGTGATCCCGAAGGCCCTACGGGAGGCCAGCTGGTGAGCGGCAAAGACGACGGTGACCTGGCGTACGTCGCCCTTCCGAACCGTGGCTTCGGCCGGGCGGTCCTCGTGATCCACTCGTGGTGGGGTCTGACGACGTCGTTCACCGCGTTCGCCGATGAGCTCGCCTCGAGAGGGTTCCTCGTGGGCTGCCCCGATCTCTACGACGGTCACATCGCCCGGACGGAGGCTGACGCTCGGCAGCTGCGGGCCCGCCGTGGTGAGCCCGTCTACAAGCAGCTGCGACGGAACCTCCGAGAGCTGTCCGATCTCGGAGATGCCCGGGACGAGCCTCCTGCGGTCATCGGGTTCTCGATGGGGGGCCATTGGGCTGTCTGGCTTGCCCAGCACCCCGACCCACCAGTCGCTGCTGTGGTTCTCTACTACGCCGCCCGGGCGGGGGACTTCTCCGACGCGACCGCGCCGGTGCTCGCCCACTTCGCCGACACCGACCCCTTCGTGTCGGCCTCGGCGCGGCGCTCCATGGAGCGGGCGATCATCCAACGCGGCTTGCGCTACACCAGCCACGAGTACCCTGACACCGGCCACTGGTTCGCCGAGTCCGCCGAGTCCGCGTTCGCCCCTGACGCTGCGGGCCTGGCGTTGGACCGGACGGCCTCCTTCCTGGACCCTCGAGCCTGGGAACGCTCCTGAAGACGAGCCGATACCCCATCTGATCCTTCCGCTCGCCACGGCATGGATTCGGGCGAACGCTCACTCGGGCCATACAACAGTGAGTAGTACCCATACAATGCGGGGATGACCGCAGCGCGCCACGTGATGACGATCTCACGCAACGGACAGGTGTCCATTCCAGCTGCGGCACGCTCCCGTTGGAAGGCGCGTCGCGTGGTCGTCGTCGACCTTGGCGACCGCATCGTCATGAGGCCGCTGGTGGAAGATCCGGTCGGAGATCTCGAGGGCAAGTACCGCGGGCGTGGACCAGATACCGAGCGTGCCCGTCGACAAGCCCGCCGAGACGGTGACGCCCACGAGCGGCGCCGTTGATCGTCCTCGATGCCTACGCTGTCCTCGCCTTCCTCAAGGCCGAGGCCGCAGCGCCCGAGGTCAGCTCGCTGCTCCGAGCCCGGGTCCCATGCGCTCTCACAGTGGTGGGCGTCGCCGAGGTGCTCGACCACCTGATCCGCATCGTGGGCGCAGACGAGGATGAGACTGCGCTCGACCTTGCACAACTCGACCTGCTCGATCCCGTGGATCTCGGCTCAACGACCGCGGCCGCCGCCGGACTGCTCCGAGCGCGCCACTACCACCGCACACTCTGCGCGGTGAGCCTCGCTGACTGCATCGCAGCCGAGGTCACTCGGAACCTCGACGCGCGCCTCGCCACCTCCAACCCTCACCTCCTCGATGTGTGCCACCGAGAGACCATCGGCATCCATGTTCTCACCGCCTCGAACGGCACCAGGTGGTCGCCACCGGTTTAGAAGCCGGCGCAACCATCGAATACGAGCATGCCGAGCTGCAGGCCACCTGCATACCGTACTGCATACCGTATCGCATACCGGGACGGTATGCTCCAGCCCCATGGCCACCGAGCAGATCGCTGTACGCCTCCCGACCGAACAGCTCGAGGTCCTCGATGATCTCGTGGACCGCGGTGTCTACGCGACTCGAGCCGCCGCCGTACGTGCCGGGATAGAGGCGCTCGCGGAGCTCGATCGACGGCGCCGGGATGACCGTTCGATCGTGGAGGGCTACCAGCGCACGCCCCCGACCGACGCCGAGACGGCAGCGGCGATCGCGTCGCTTCGCAACGCCATCGCCGAGGAGCCGTGGTGACACAGCCGAGGCGAGGCGAGGTCTGGTGGGGAGAGTTCGAAGACGTCGGGCGTCGGCCCTTCCTCGTGATGACGAGGACAGCTGCGATCCCCGTTCTGCAAAGCGTGCTCGCAGCGCCCGTGACGCGGACGATCCGCGACATCCCGACCGAACTGCGACTGGGTACGAGCGACGGCATGCCGACCGATTGCGTAGCGAGCTTCGACAACCTGCGTGTGGTGGCGAAGGCCTACCTGGTCGAGCGGCAGTGCACGCTCGACCAGGTGCGCCTCACCGAGGCGTGCGAGGCACTGCGGGCTGCAGTCGACTGCTGAACGGTGCGCTGTGACCATGAACGCACAGCAGACTCGGTCCGGCACGGTGACTACCGTGTCGGAGGTGATCGAAGAGGTGACTGCCTTCGCCGCCGAGGCCCAGGAGCTGGACGAACTGCTCGGGAGTCTGTCGGCCGGGGACTGGGCCCATCCCTCTGCGTGTGCCGGCTGGTCGGTGGCCGACGTGGTGTTGCACCTTGCCCAGTCCGAGGAGGGCGTGATCGCCGCCTTCGACCACGGCGACGCCAGCGCACCCTACGCCCACTACCTGGACCACCTGTCCGGGGCGGGTGACGGCGCGGTCGACGAGTTGGTCGGGGCGGCGGTGGTCGCCGAGCGCGCCGCGCCCGCAGTGGTGCTGGCTCGATGGCGGGCCGCTCACACCGGGGTGCTCGAACGCTTCTCGGCGGCCGAACCGGGACAGCGTGTGCCGTGGATCTCGGTGCCCCTGGCCGCCCGGACCCTGGCGGCCACCCGCCTGTCGGAACACTGGATCCACGGCATGGACATACGCGAGCCCCTGGGTCGGCCGTCCCTCGACACCGAGCGCCTGCGCTTCGTGGCCCGACTGGCCTGGCGGAGCCTTCCCTATGCCTTCGCCAGCGCCGGCGAGGAGGCCCCCACGGTCGCACTGCGCCTGGAGGGCCCGGAAGGCGATCGCTGGGACTTCGGTGACGACGACTCCGAGGTCCAGGTCAGGGGCCCGGCGGGAACCTGGTGCCGGGTGGCCGCCCGACGCACCGCCGGTGCCGACGCGGACCTAGAGGTGCGAGGCGAGCGGGGTGCGCGGGTGCTCGAGCTGGCCCGCACCTACGCCTGAGCTGCGCGATCCCTCACCGGAGGCATTGCGATCCCTCACCGGAGGCGAGTCAACCCACGCGGGTGTGTTGAGCGCCGTCGACGGGTAGCAGTGCGCCGCTGACGAAGCGGGCGTCGTCGGAGGCCAGGAAGGCCACGGCGTGGGCCACGTCCCAGGCGGTCCCCTGCTTGCCTCCGAGTGGGACCAGGCCGTCCCGCAAGACCCTGAGCTCGTCGGGGTCCATACCGATGGCTGCGCTCATCCCTTCGATGGCCATGGGTGTGTCCATGAGCCCGGGGAGCACGGCGTTGACGCGGATCCCGCGGCGTGCGTAGGCGGCGGCCAGCTGGAGGGTGAGGGCGTTCACCCCGGCCTTGGAGGTCTTGTAGGCCAGGTAGGGGGTGGCGCATATCGATGCGATCGAGGAGATGTTGACCACCGACGCCCGAACCCTGGTCCTTCATCATCGGGAGGACGTGCTTGCAGGTGAGCCACATGCCCTTGAGGTTGACGTCGTGGATCAGGTCCCAGGCGTCGCGGTTCGAGAGCGGTGGCCGAGGTGTCACCGGTGCCGATGCCCACGTTGTTGACCAGCACGTCGATGCGTCCGTGTCGTTCCCGGGCGGCGTCAACGATGCCGGCGCAGTCCTCCTCCACGGTGACGTCGGCATGCAGGGCGCTGGCCATCCCACCTTCGGCGGCGATCATGGTCACGGTCTCCTCCGCTGAGGCCAGGTCGCGGTCGACGGCCAGAACCGCTGCGCCTTCCCGGGCCAGGAGCAGCGACGTCGCCCGACCGTTGCCGATGGTGGTGCCCGGGGTCTGGCCGGCGCCGACCACGACGGCCACCTTGTTCTCGAAGCGCATGGCGGCTTCTCCTCGTCTCTCGGTGTGTCGTCTGGGCCAGATCGCCTCAGCCGTGCTGCCAGATGCGGGACTGGATCCCACCCTTGTGATCGAGGGCGGCCGCGTCGAGGGCGGCCACGTCGCCGTCGGTGAGCGACCAGCCCAGGGCGCCGGCGTTGGCGCCGGCCTGCTCAGCGTTCTTGGCTCCGGGGATGGGCACGGTGCCCTTGGCGATCAGCCAGTTGAGCGCCACCTGGGCTGGCGTCCGATCGTGGGTCTCGCCGATGCGGCGGGCCAGGGCGACCACTTCTTCGACCCGGGCCATCGGGTGGGCCGAGAAGCTACGACGCCCCGGGGGTGGTGAGGAAGCGGTGTACTTGCCGGTGAGGCGCCCCTGACCCAGCGGTGAGTAGGCCAGCACCACCACGCCCAACTCGGCACAGGTCGCCAGCAGGCCGCCGGTCTCGGGCTTGCGGCGCAGCAGCGAGCACTCGACCTGGTTGGTGGCCAGGCGCAGGCCGCGGCGGCGCAGCTCGGGCGTCGATGGCACGGGTCTCGCGGGCCGAGTAGTTGGACACACCCACGGCCCGGACCAGGCCGGCCGCGTGGGCGGTGGCCAGGGCCTCGGCCAGGGCCGCGTGGCCCCGCAGGCTGACAGGTCCGTGGATCTGGTACAGGTCGACGGCAGGGAGGCCGAGACGGTCGAGGCTGGCCCGCAACGACGACATCAGCTTGCTGGTCACCCGCACCTTCCAGGGCATGGGCATGAACTTGGTGGCGATGGTCACGCGCTCACGGGTGGCCGGGTCGCAGTCGGCCATGAGACGACCGATGATGCGCTCGCTCTCTCCGTCGCCGTACACCTCGGCGGTGTCGAAGAAGGTGACCCCGGCATCGATGCTGGCCTCCCACGCGGCGGTGATGGAGCCCAGATCGAAGTCGGTGTCATAGCCGCCCATGCCCCATGTCGTGCGGTCCCCCCAGGCCCAGGTGCCCACCCCCAGGCGGGGGATCGTGACTTCGGATCCGGCGAGGTTCAGGTACCTGGTGGGGTCATCGACCATGGTCGCCGACGCTAGCGCCCGGACCGGCGACGTCCCCCCGGGACTATGCATTAGTGTCACTAACCAATTCGGGCCGAGAGGACGGAGGCCGGTAGCCGGTCGCCGGTAGCCGGTCGCCGGTCGCCGAGAGGACGGTCGGCCGGTCATCGGTCGGCGAGAGGAGATGCCGCCCGGTCATCGGTCGGCGAGAGGAGATGCCGCCCGGTCATCGGTCGGCGAGAGGAGATGGTGACGCCCATGCGTTTCTTCCCGAACACCATGATCCGCGACGACTACGACGTGGTCGTGGTCGGGGCGGGCATCGGCGGGCTCACCGCCGGGGCGCTGCTGGCCAAGCGGGGCCTGTCCACCCTGGTGGTCGAGCACCACTACCTCCCCGGCGGGTGCTGCACGGCGCTGCGCCGGGAAGGCTTCACCTTCGACGTGGGTCCCGAGCTTCTCTACGGGTTCGAGGAGACGGGCTACAACCCGCACCGGTTCGTGATGAACGAGCTGGGGGCCGACATCGACATGATCCGCCACGACTACGTGTACCGGATGCGCTTCGCCGACGGCGGAGTGATCACCTTCTGGCGCGACCAGGAGCGGTTCCTGGTCGAGCTGTGCGACCGCTATCCGGGCGAAGAGGCGGGAATCCGCGCCTTGTGGGCCGACATGGCCCTGGTCTACGACGCGGTGATGGGTGGGGACCTGGTGGAGATCGTGCCTCCCTCCGAGGTGATCCGGGGCCGGTCGGGCATCAACCCCGACGCCGACCCCGCAGGCATCGCCCGGGCCGCCGAGCTCATCTCGCGCGACTCGCGCTCCTATGTCGACGAGTACGTGTCGGACCCGGGTCTCATCAACTTCTTCGACATCGTGGCCGCCACCTTCACGTCGTGTGACCTGGCCGAGACCCCCGCCATCATCACCGCCATCATGTTCATCGACAACCACGCCGGGGGATCCTGCTACGCGGCCGACACCCCCCAGATGCTGTCCAACCTGTTGGAGCGGGCCATCGAGGACAACGGCGGCCAACTGCTCTACCGCCAGCGGGTCGAGGAGATCCTGATACACGACGGTGTGGCCCGGGGGGTGCGCCTGGCGGACGGAACCGAGATCAGAGCGGGAGCGGTGGTCTCCAACGCCACCGTGTGGAACCTCTACGGCGGGCTGGTCGGAGCCGAGCACATCGATCCCGAACGGATGGAGTGGGCCCACACCTTCGAACCCACCTTCAGCTTCCTGGTCGCCTACCTGGGTCTGGACGCCTCGGTGATCCCCGCCGATTTCGGCCACGTCGAGATGATCGTGGCCGATGCCACCGGCTTCGAGGGAGAGGGCAACTTCAACATCGAGCTTCCCTCGATCGAGGACCCGGCCCGGTGCCCACCGGGCACCCATGCCATGACCGTGGTGTCCCCCAACCGGACACGCTGGCCCAGTCCCTGGGAACCCGGCTACCGCAGCGAAGACTACGAGGCCCTCAAGGCCGCCGAGACCGAGGACCTGCTCGACCGCATGGAGCGGGTGCTGCCCGGGCTGCGTTCGGCCATCCGGGTCATGGAGATCGGAACCCCAACCACCGTCGAGCGCTACACGCTGCGCAACTGGGGCAACCTGGGGGGACCGAAGCCGTCACTGGGCCGGCACATGCTGGAGAGGCCCCGGGCCCGAAGCGACTGGGAGCATCTCTACCTCTGCGGTGACTCGACGGTCATGGGCGAGGGGGTGGTGGCGTCGACATCGTCGGGGATCGGTGCGGCCAACATGGTGCTGAGAGACCTGGGCATGGAGGAGTTCGTCCCCCGCCACTTCGAGCACCAGCGGGTGCACTACACCGGGGGCAAGCCCTGGACTCCCCCACCCGCTGACGGCGTCGATCTCGACGTGGCCGTGGCGCGTCGGCTGGCCCACGAATGCCAGCTGTGCGAGGACGCTCCGTGCATGCGGGCCTGCCCGGCAGAGATCGACATCCCCGGTTTCCTGCGTCGCATCGAGGCCGGCAACCTGGCCGGTGCCGCAGCCACGGTGCGCGAGTCGAACCCGCTGTCAGAGGTTTGCGGAGAGGTGTGCCCCGCCGAGCGGTTCTGCGAGGCCGTGTGCACGCGACGCTCCTACGACGACGGTCCGGTGCGCATCGCCGACCTTCACGGCTGGGTGTGCCGCCAGGTGCCCGGCGACGAGGGTTGGGGCCCGGTGGCCCAGGATTCGGGCCGGCGGGTGGCGGTAGTGGGGGCTGGCCCCGCGGGTCTTGCCGCCGCACACTTCCTGGTCCGGTCCGGCCACCATGTCGAGATCTTCGACCGTGCCGAGACGCCCGGTGGCCTGTTGGATCAGGCGATTCCCGCTTTCCGCCTCGACGCGGCCACGGTGGCCCGCGAGGTCGAGGGACTGGGGAGGGGCCGGATCATCTGGCATCTGGGTACCGAGGTCACCGCCGGGCCGGACAGCGCCGGGGCTGGTTCCGGGGCAGGGGCGGGGGCGGGGGCAGGGGCGGGGGCGGGGGCTGGGGCTGTGCGCCTGGCCGACCTCGAAGCCGGTTTCGACGCGGTGGTGGTGGCTCCCGGTCTGGCCGAGGGTCGTCACCTGGCCGTCGAAGCAGAGGACGGAGGGCCCGAGGTGCGCGACGCCCTGGCGGAGCTCCGGGCCGCCCGTCAAGGGTCGGCCACGATGTCCGGCCGACAGGTGGTGGTGATCGGCGGGGGGAGCGTGGCCTGTGACGCCGCGCTCACCGCGGCCGCCCAGGGCGCCGCCGGTGTGGCGGTGCTCTGTCCCGAACCCGCCGAGAAGATGCCGGCGCTGGCCAGCGAGGTAGCCGAGCTGGCATCCCGGGGGATCGAGATCCAACCCGGCTGGGCTCCGGTGGGCCTGGTGGCCGGCGGGGTCCGGTTCGTGGGCTGCACGGGCCTGGAACGCCGCGACGGTGTGATGGTCCCTGTGCTCGACCACTCCGAAGAACGGGTGGTCGACGCCGACCGGGTGCTGGTGGCGGTCGGCCAGGAGGCCCAGGACGGACTGGCCACAGATGTGCTCGCGGCGCTCACCTCGTCCCGTGACGGTGACGAGCGAGGCGTGGGCCGCCTCGGAGCCCGGGCCGTGTTCGTCACCGGCGATCTGGCCCGCAGCGGTGGGACGGTGGTGGAGGCGGTCGCCGACGGGCGCCGGGCGGCCATCGCGGTCGACGCCGCCCTCCAACTCGTCGCCGTCTGAGTCCGCTCCCTCAGCGCCCGGTCCGGTTCGCCTGCCTCGGTTCGCGCTCGCTGCCGGCCGGGCCCGCCGCCGCCCGGGCGCCGCCGGGGCGAATGGTGCGCACGACCCCACCGAAACGGTCGGTTCTTGCACACCAAACCCGCCAGACCCCGGCACGCCGCCGCCCTCGCCGCGCCATGCCGGGGCGAATGGTGCGCACGACCCCACCGAAACGGTCGGTTCTTGCACACCAAACCCGCCAGCCGTACCCGAACGCACCATGCCGGCGGGTCCCGGTCGAGGCCTGTGGCACACTCGCGCCCAGCCGGACGGAACCGACGGGCCGGAGCGGGAAGGTGACCAGCGTGCAGATCGAAGCGGGCCAGGTGGCGGTGGTGACCGGTGGGGCCAGTGGTATCGGCCGAGCCCTGGTGGACAGCTTCGCCTCGGCAGGGATGCGCCTGGTGGTGGCCGACGTCGACGACGACGCCATGGCCGAGGTGGCGGCCGATCTGACGGGTCGGGGGATAGAGGTGCTCACGCAACGAACCGACGTGTCCGACCAGGCCCAGGTGGAGGCCCTGGCATCGGCGACGATGGACCGCTTCGGGGGCGTGAACGTGTTGTGCAACAACGCCGGGGTGGCACCCAAGTCCGATCCGTGGTTGGGGCCGATGAGCACCTGGGAATGGGTGATGGGCGTCAACTTCTGGGGCGTCCTCTACGGGATCCGGGCCTTCCTGCCGCACCTGATCAACGGGGGCGGGGGGCACATCGTGAACACCTCGTCGATCGCCGGCCTGCTCCCCGGGCTGGGTGCCGCCTATGACGCCTCCAAGCACGCCGTGGTGGCCATGTCCGAGGACCTCTACCTGGACATGGCCTCGGTGGGCATCCCGGTGGGTGTCAGCGTGCTGTGCCCGGGCTGGGTGGCCACCCAGATCCTCGAGGCCGACCGCAACTGGCCCGAGTCGCTGGGTGAACGTCCCGAGCCGGGCATGCAGTTCGCGCTCCTGGGTGGGCACCTGTCGCGGGCTGTCGCCGAGGGCCTCACCCCCGCAGCGGTGGCCGATGCGGTGCTGTCGGCGGTCAGCGAGGAGCGCTTCTGGGTGCTACCCCAACAGGACTTCCTGGACCTCGCCATCGACCGCTGGGGCATGATCGCCGAGCGCGCCAACCCCCAGGCGGCCGAGAACATCCCCGGCATGCCTTCGCGCACCGCTCTGATGGAAGAGGTGCTGGGAGGGCTCACACCGCCCAGCTGATCGCCAGGGCCACCAGAACCACGAGGCCGACGAGCCATACGCCCACGGTGAGGACGAGCACGACGACACCAAACAGCTTCGCCTTCCAGCCCGGGGTCACGTCGGATGGGCCCGTCGAGTTGGGGGCTCGGCTGGGAAGCAACGGGACGAGGTCGCGGACGCGGGTCTGCACGGTCGGGGGGTAGGCGGCGAGGGGGGCGTAGACGGGAAGCTGGCGGGCGCGTGAGGCGTGGTCACCCCAGCGGGCCTCGAAGGCCTCACGGGCCCGGCGTGCCGGGTCATCGTCGCGTTCGCACAGGTACCAGTAGCGACCGGCGGCGGGCAGGTCGCCCATGTCGAAGAGCACCTGGCCGAGCAGGTCGAGGACCTCTGGGTCGTCGGGACGGGCGCGAACCAGGCCCTGGAGGCGGTCACGCGCCTTCCACCGGCGCCCGGCGTCCAGGTCGGCCCGGGCCCGGGCCAGACCCGGTGGTGGTCGGTGCCCTTCCATGGCTGGATTGTCGCCCATACCCCGGCCGCCTGTCCCCCGGAATTGCGGAGCGGTGCGCCCTGGGTGCTGTGCGTCAGCTGGGAGTACCCGAGCTGGCTGCGCCCTGCGGTGCGGCCATCGGTGCGGCGGTCGAAGGCCTCGATGGTGTCCCGGCCGTGGGATTCGACCCCGAGGATCCCGCCGAGCACGAAGTGGGTGAGCCAGTCGATGACCAGTTCGGTGGGCCAGCCCGGTTCGGCCGAGGCGTGTGACACCAGGGCCTCTACGGCGCCGACGATCGTGCTGGCCAACACCTGGGAGCTCTCACCGCGGCCTGTGCCGAACTGGCGGGACCGGCGGGAATAGGCGCCGGCCAGGGCGTCCTCCACGGCTCGTCTCCCTCGCCGGGCGGCGTCTGAATGGTGGCGGTCGGCCTCGCGTATCAGTGCCAGGCGGACGGTGTCGCCGGCGATCGAGTCGACGGCGAAGCGGATGTCGCTGCGGATGGCCTGATCGAGGGGTCGGTCCGGGTCTTCGTCGTAGGCGGCGAAGTGGCTCTCGGATTCGGCGATGATCTCGGAGGCCACGTCGTCGATGACCGCGGCGAACAGCTCGGCCTTGTCGCCCATGAGGTCGTACACCGAGGACCGGGAACAGCAGCTGGCCTCGGCTACCGCTGCGATGGTGGTGGCCTCATAGCCCGAGTTGGCGATGAGGGTGCGGGCCGCGTCGAGCACGGCCCGGCGTTGCACCTCGACGGGCTGGCTGCGGGGGCGGCCGGGGGGTCTGGCCATGGGGGGTGAGCATATGGGTGCCGCGGAGCGCTCCCGCAAGCGTGAGCATATTTCCGGCATAGAGTCGACAATGTTCTTGACGCCCTGCCGGATATCTGTGACGATCATCACGGCGAAATGCGTTTGGAGGCGGGGTGGCTGTCGGTCGCCCCGCAGGAGGAGTACGAGGGATGATCGAAGGCGCCACACCCCGGCGTCGGCGAGCGGCGGTACTGCTGCTGGCCGGCGTCGTCTTGTTGCTCAGTGCGTGCAAGCCGCTGCCTCCCGTTCCTCCTCCCGACCCACCACCGCCGTCGGTCGCACCCGGCGACGTGTTGACCGTGGAGGACTCGCGCTTCACCCTCGATCCGCTCCTGCACCTCCCTGTCGCCTTCACCGACACCTGGCGGATCCTGTACCGCAGCGAAGACATCCACGGCGGCCCCATCGACGTGACGGGCACCCTCATCGTGCCGACCTTGCCCTGGTTGGGCTCGGGCGAGCGGCCCATCGTCTCGTACGCTCCGGGCACACGGGGTCTGGGTGACCAGTGCGCCCCGTCCAGCACCCTGGCCAACGGCACCGACTACGAGGGCCTCTTCGTCGAGGGCCTCCTGGCGAGGGGATGGGCTGTGGCGGTTGCCGACTACGAGGGCCTCGGCACACCGGGCCAGCACACGTACATGGTTGGTCCCTCACAGGGCAAGGCCCTGTTGAACCTGGCCCGGGCCGCCCAGCAGGTGCCCGGCGCAGGTCTCGACGCCGACAGTCCGGTCGGGCTCATGGGCTACAGCCAGGGTGGAGCGTCAGCGGGATGGGCCGCAGAGCTGGCCGGTACCTACGCTCCCGAGCTCGACGTCGTCGGAGCAGCCGCCGGTGGTGTGCCTGCGGATCTGGTGGCCACGGGCGAGTTCCTCGACGGCACGCTGTTCTCGGCGTTGGCGTTCCTGGCAGCCATCGGCAACGACGCCGCCTTCCCCGAGCTCGACCTGCCCAGCTACCTGAACGCCGAGGGGCTGGCGCTGTACAACGACAACCAGGACACGTGCATCGCTTCCTTCGACGGGATCCTGACGATCTTCTCGACGGCCTTCCGCAGCATCGACGACTTCACCACCACCAACCCGCTCGGCACGCCGATCTGGCAGGACCGCCTGGGACGCTCCACATTGGGTACGACCGCACCCCAGGTGCCCGTCTACCAGTTCCACGCCCTCTTCGACGAGATGGTCCCCTTCTCCCCCGCCGAGGACCTGCGGGCGCAGTGGTGCGCAGCAGGAGCCGACGTCACCTGGGTCGTGCACCCCCTGGCCGAGCACGTGCTGGGCATGGTCGAGGGGTATCCGGGGGCCGTGAACTTCCTGGCCGCCCGTTTCGCCGGGCTACCCGCCGGCAACAACTGCCCGTAGGGAGGGCTCCCTACCCACCGGGCGGCACAGGAGCTGCCCGGTGGGTGCAGTGGGTACCGGGCGTGCAGCGGGTCCCGGGAGCGCAGTGGTTCCTGTGGAGCACGGTCACTGGAGCCACAGACGCACGAGGTCGCGTAGACGGTCGATGCCGACGCCGGTGCGGGTGCTGACCCACACGATGTCCTGCCGTTCCAGCTGGCAGCCGGCAGCCAGCTCGCGTTTGCGCTTCTCACGACGCGAGGACTTGACCTTGTCGTGCTTGGTCGCCACCACCGTGTGGGGTACCTGGTGCTGGCGCAGCCAGTCGAGACGGTCGGTGTCGAGAGGGGTGGGGCCTATCTCGCCGTCGATGAGCAGCATGGCCATCGTCAGGGCCTCGCGGCCGAGGAGGTAGTCGTCGACCATGGCCTGCCAGGCCGCGCGTTCGCGCTTGGAGGCCGAGGCGTAGCCGTAGCCGGGGCAGTCGACGATGCCGGTGCCCGGGCCGATCCTGAAGTAGTTGAGCAGCCGGGTCCTTCCGGGGGTCTTGGACACGATGGCATCGCCCTTGCCGCCTCCCTTGCCGCCCGCCTTGGTTCCTGTGGCCCTGGCGCTGGTGGCCTTGGCGCTGGCCAGGGCGTTGATCAGCGAGGACTTGCCGACGTTGGAACGGCCGAGCACGGTCACCTCGGCTGTGGCGGGGGGCAGGTGATGGTGATCGGGTGCGGAGGTCTCGAAACGCAGCCGGAGAGGGCCCGAGTCCGTCATGTCGACCATGGATACGGCTCGGATCAGAGCCGGTAGACGCGCCGGGCGGTCCCGGCGAACACAGCCGCACGTTCGCCGGCGTCGAACCCCTCGGTGAGGCGGGCGAACGCCTCCCAGATCACCGGGTAGTCGACGCACATCTTGTCCACCGGGTAGTTCGACTCGAACATGCAGCGGTCGGCGCCGAAGCAGTCGAGCACGTGCAGGTACCAGCGACCCTGGACGGACACGAACGCGTCGACGTCGGGCCGGGAGGGATCACCGCTGGCTGTGATGGGGAACATCCCGTTGTCAGGCATGGCCAGACCGCCCAGCTTCATGACCACGTTCTCGCACCGGGCCAGCTCGGCGATGCCGGGGCGCCAGGCATCGAAGACCTCGTCCTGGCGTCCCTGCCAGGGGCCGACACCGAGGGGCGTCGAGAGGTGGTCGCACACGATCGTGGTTCCGGGAACGGCACGGGCCAGCTCGACGAGCTCGGGGAGCTGGGTGTGGTACTGCCACGTGTCGTAGGTGAGGCCTCGCTGCCCGAGGTGGGCCACGCCACGCCGGAAGGAGGGGTTGGCGGCGCGGCCAGCCTCGGCGCCGCCGGGGATCGCCAGTGCCACCCCTTCGGGGGCGCTGGCCAGGGCGTCGCGGATGCCACGGAAGCGGCCCCCCGAGGCCTGTTCGTGGGCGTCGAGCACCTCGTCGAGGACCTCTTCGGGGAGGGTCAGGTCGGCGTGGGCCACGATTCCCAGGATGGGCGGCCCGGGGGTGGCGTCGCTGGCCTCGGCGACCGCGGTGACGAACTCGGTCTCGCCGACCGGCTTGAGGTGGTCGGGCCCGTCGGGGCGGTAGCCGGCACTGCACTCCATGAACATGGTGCCCGCCAGCCCCGCGACGGTGGCGGTGTCTGCCCGGAGGTCGTCGAGCAGGTAGGAGCCTGCCATGCCGCCCATGAAGTCGGGGCCCCACAGGTGGTGGTGGGGGTCGATGATCTCAGGTCCCGTGTCAGCCATGACCGCGAGCCTAGGAGCAACGCGAGTTCAACGGGACAGGTACGAGATATCTGGTCCGTGTGGGACGCGTGCGCACCGCTACGGTGCGGATCCGTGCCCGAACCGGTAGTGGAGGCCACGGGCCTCACGAAGTACTTCGACGACTTCGTGGCGGTCGACCACATCGACGTGAGTGTCCAAGCCGGCGAGTTCTTCGGGTTCCTGGGCCCCAACGGCGCCGGCAAGACGACCACCATGCGGATGATCGCCTGCGTGTCGCGTCCGACCGAAGGCGGGCTGCGGGTTCTCGGTCAGGATCCCGTCACCCGGGGCTCGGAGATCCGGGCCCGTCTGGGGGTGGTGCCCCAGCTCGACAGCCTCGACGCCGAGTTGAGCGTCCATGACAACCTCATCGTCTACGGCCGCTACTTCGGGATCCCCCGCAGGGAGATCAGGGCCAAAGCGACGGAGCTGCTCGAGTTCGTGCAGTTGACCGACCGCCGCGACGACCGCGTCGACCCGCTGTCGGGAGGGATGAAGCGTCGCCTGTCGATAGCCCGGGCCCTCGTGAACGATCCGGACCTGCTGCTGCTCGACGAGCCGACCACCGGGCTGGACCCCCAGGCCCGGCACCTCGTCTGGGAGCGACTCTTCTCCCTGAAGGACCAGGGGGTGCCGATGGTGCTCACCACCCACTACATGGACGAGGCCGAGCTGCTCTGTGACCGCCTGGTCATCATGGACGGTGCCCGCATCGTCGCCCTGGGTTCGCCCGCCGAGCTCATCGCCCGCCACTCCACACGTGAGGTGGTCGAGCTGCGTTTCGTGTCCGAGGAGAACCGGACGCGGGCCCTGGCCCGGCTGGAGGGTTCCGAGCACCGGGTGGAGGCCCTCAGCCAACGGATCCTCGTGTACACCGACGACGGCGACGCGGCGGTCGAGTTCCTGAGCGGCGACGAGACCCAGCCGTCGCAGGTCCTGGTGCGCCGGAGCACCCTGGAGGACGTGTTCCTCCACCTCACCGGCCGCACCCTGGTCGAGTGAACGTGGCGGTCCGGCCCACGATGGTCGGCTACTACGTCGAGCGGGAGCTGCGCATCTACAAGCGGCTCTGGCGGGCGTCGGCCTTCTCGGGCGTGCTCGGCCCCGTGATGTTCCTGGGTGCCATGGGCCTCGGCCTGGGAGGTCTGGTCGACGAGCAGACCGCCGACGTCGAGGGCCTGGACTACTTGGCGTTCGTCACGCCGGGGCTCCTCGTGGCCAGCGCAATGGTGACCGGAACCGCCGAGGCCCTCTGGCCGGTGATGACGGGAATGAAGTGGACCCGCACCTACCACGCCATGGTCAGTTCCCCACTGCGGCCGGCCGAGGTGTTGGCCGGCCACCTCACCTGGGTGGGGATGCGGGTGGTGATGCAGGCGACCATCTTCGTAACCGTGGCCGCGTCCCTGGGCGCGATCGACTCGCCATGGGCCGTGTGCGCCGTGCCGGTTGCAGTGCTCACGGCGTTGGCCTTCTGCGCCCCCGTCGCGGCGTTCGTGGCCACGCGGGAGAGTGACGTGTCGTTCTCACTGATCATGCGCCTCGGGGTGACGCCGCTGTTCCTCTTCTCGGGGACCTTCTTTCCGATCGAGGAACTGCCTGACGGAGTGCAACCCCTGGCCGTCCTCTCGCCGCTGTTCCACGGGGTGGAGGTGGCCCGGGCGGCCACAACGGGCAGCGGCGACACCCTGGCCGTGCTGGGCCACGTGGCTGTCCTCGTCATGATCGTGTTCGGGTTCTTCCTCGTCGGTGCCCGTACCTATGCCGGGCGGTTGGTCTCGTGAGCACCACGATGCCGGCGACTGACCGCGGGAGGCGGGCGATGTGGGCCCGGTACCTGCCCGGAGGTATCGCCGTGCGGGGCCCGGCCCGCCTGTTCGAGCGCAATGCCACCGCCTACCGGACCCTTTGGCCGATGTACCTGGCCGGCTTCGTCGAACCGGCTCTGTACCTGTTCTCGATCGGAATCGGCGTGGGTGCGCTCGTGGGGGACCTGGCCGGCCCCAACGGCCCGGTCACCTACGAGGCGTTCGTCGCCCCCGGGCTGCTGGCCGCTTCGGCCATGAACGGCTCGATCCTGGACACCACGTTCAACTTCTTCGTGAAGTTCGAGTACGTGAAGACCTACGACGCCGTCCTCGCGACCCCCCTGCGCCCGCGCGACATCGCGGTGGGGGAAGTGGCGTGGTCGCTCAGCCGCGGCGTCGCCTACGCCGGGGCTTTCGTGCTGGCAATGCTGGCCCTGGGGCTCATCGAGTCCTGGTGGGGCCTGCTCGCGCTTCCGGCGGCCGTGTTGATCGGCCTTGCCTTCGCGGGTGCCGGACTGGCCGGGGCCACGTTCATGCGCAGCTGGGTCGACTTCGACCTCGTGAACCTGGCGATCATGCCGATGTTCCTGTTCTCGGCCACGTTCTTTCCCCTCGACCGGTACCCCGGGACCGTCCAGGCCGTCGTGCGACTGACTCCCCTCTACCAGGGTGTCGAGTTGGAACGGTCCCTCGTCCTCGGTGGCGTGGGCTGGCACCAGCTCCTCAACGTGGCCTACCTGGCAGCCATGGGCGTGGCAGGTCTGCGCATCGCCAGCCGCCGACTCGACGCCCGTCTCCAGCCCTGAGTGTCGACCGAACCGACTTGGGTGTTGACCCGCCTGTTGCTATCTTGTCGTCCACGCCGCGGGGTGGAGCAGTCTGGTAGCTCGTCGGGCTCATAACCCGAAGGTCGCAGGTTCAAATCCTGCCCCCGCCACCACCTATAAGTGCAGCTCAGGCCGGTTGCGACAGCAACCGGCCTCTTGCTTGTATAGGCCGACTTCTACACTTCTTCTACACACCGGGGGCGGACGTCGACCCAGTTGGCGTCCGGGGCGAGTCTCTGACCTGCAGCGATGCAACCCGTGCGGCGCCGGTCGCCGTCGACCTTCGGTTGCCAGCCCGAAGGTCATTGGGCTCCGGCGCCCCTGTGGCCTGTGGGCGCTGTTGTCGGTTGGTTGCCTTGCTCGATCGTGTGCTGCGGGGCGGCGGGGTGGTGAGGGTCGCGCTCGCCGATCTCGGTGTCGTGTGGTCGGGTGGGTGAATCACTCGCCGGCGTATGGAGGTGAGTTGTCGGTCTCGCCGGAGGCGTTCGACGAGTTGCCGGAATCGC